>JACPGJ010000007.1 GCA_016182555.1 Candidatus Kerfeldbacteria bacterium | reverse complement strand
AATCCTTGAAAAAAATATTGCCCAAATTAGATTCTGGCATGCTGGTGATTTCCTTGGCACTCAACATCTCCCGCTTCAACAACTCAAAACTATAGTCCACTTTTGAACTTTACACAGTCCGGTTTTCAACTTTCCCTAACAGTGAATTTTTTGCTATAATATATTTGAAATTATGTGGTATTTTTTCAGCACAATTCGACAAAAAATGAGAGCAGCAATGCTCTTTTTTATTTTTTTATTCTGCACGCTGCCTATGCAATCGCAAGCGGTTGAAGAACAGAAGCCTGTTCACGTGCATCATCCTGCAAACCCGATTATGAACGTGTTACTGGGTGATGCGCTACAGCCTACACAGTTTACAGCGACAAGTCGTTTTGTTGTAGAAAATGAACACCAAAAAGTATTGATGACGTTGAAAAAAAGTGAGGTGGTAGAAATTACCTATGAGAATGGAACATATACGGTTCGCGGGCCACAAGAAACAATAGTGGCGAAGCTGCCGGTGCAAGTAACGCCATTGCGGGGTGGCAAGGTGGTAAAGATTTTGAATTTTGAAAACCGACCAGCGTGGAACACGACACTCAATGACAATATATTTTTTCATACGGTGAAGGTGATCTATTCTGCTTCATCGAACCGAACGCTCTTGGTGAATGAAATTGGGTTGGAGCGATATGTCAGTGGTATTGCGGAAACCGGTGGCGAAACCAACCTGAGTTATGTGCAAGCGTTGCTTACTGCCGCACGAACATACGCGTTATATAACATTGAGCATTGCACAAAATTTCCTGGCCAACCATATTGTTTAGATGCCACCGCAAACAGCCAAGTGTATAAAGGTGCGGGGTACACTCACCGTGCACCGTTGGTGGTGCAGGCGCAGCTGGCCACACGCGGCATGGTGATTACGTATGATAGTGAACCCATTATTGCACCGTATTTTTCCCATTCTGATGGCCGCACGCGTTCTTGGAGTGAGGTGTGGAATGGCGATTACCCATGGGCAGTATCTGTTGCAGACCCGTGCTGCAGCGGTGAAACATTGTATGGCCACGGTGTGGGTTTAAGTGGTGAAGGTGCGCGATATTTTGCGGACCTCGGTTGGGGCTGGAAAAAAATTCTGAAATATTATTATACCGGCGTGAAAATAACGTCGCGGTACTAAAGGATAAGCATCGCGTCACCAAAGCTGTAGAAGCGGTAGTGTTGTTGGATGGCTTCTTGATACGCACGTAAAATACATTCCCTGCCAGCGAACGCAGAAACCAGCATGAGCAGTGTGGATTTGGGTAAATGAAAATTCGTGATCATGGCATCGATACATTGAAACGGAAAACCGGGAGTAATAAATATATCAGTGAAACGTTCGCCACTCTGCAGTTTGCCATTCTCCATAAAACTTTCGAGCGTGCGTACGCTTGTGGTACCCACAGCAATAATGCGTCGACCTTCTTGTTTTGCGCGGTTCACCAGTGTGGCTGTTTCGGCTGAAATAATTGCTCGTTCAGCGTGCATCTTGTGTTCCGTGGTCTGTTCTACTTTTACTGGAAGAAAGGTGCCAAGCCCAACATGCAAAGTTACGGTCGTCATTTGAATGCCGCGTGTGTGCAGTGTTTTTAATAATTGTGGAGTAAAATGTAAACCCGCGGTTGGTGCAGCGGTCGAGCCTTCTTCAGTGGCGTACACCGTTTGATATTGTTTTCGCAGCGCTTCTTCTGACAAGCTGCCGCCTTTGGCATACGGTGGAATAGGTGTTTGACCCAATCGTTCAAACCCATTTCGCAATACATCACCGTTGTGGTTAAACGTCACGCTCCATGTTTCTGGAGACAGGCGCTCACCAATAGTGGCAGAGAGTATGTATTCACTGTCGTCAAATTTTACGCGTATTCCTTGGTGCACTTTTCCACCAATCATGACTTCCCACTCCGCTGCGTTTTCTGCAAGCGCTCGTACTAATAAAAACTCCACACGTCCACCAGTTTCTTTTTTTCCTATTAAACGCGCCGGAAATACTTTTGAATTATTCATCACCAGGAGATCTCCTGGTTGCAACAGTGTTGGTAATTCAAAAAATCGATGATGCGACAATGTCGCTATACTAGGTTTTACCACCAACAATCGAGATTGATCGCGCGCACCAAGGATTGGCTCTTTTGCAATGAGTTCTGGCGGTAACACAAAATCAAACTCACTGATTTGCATAGTGAAAATTATTTTTTTGTTTTCTCCTCACCCGGAGCAATGGGCTTGACCGCACCAGCCACACTACCCGGAGCTACATGTGTGGCATCATATTGTTCATCAATCTCATGACGATACTGTTCAGTTTCACGTACCTGTTCCAGTTCATTCATTTTATTTGCACGGTCGTGTACCTGAAGAATAATTTTTTCCACTTCTGCCGGGTGAGAAACTTGTTCAAATATAAAACGTTCTGCTTTCCCAGCCGTTTGAATATACACTTGGCCATAATCTAAAAATGTTTGCACTTTCCCTTTTACTTCCGAAGTCACGTCCTGTATTTTTAAAATATTCAACTCAGAAATAACGCGTTGAAATAATCCTTCTTGTTCAATAGAAACGATACGTTGATCTGTGACTACCCAAATATCTAAATGATAATCCACAAAGCTGTGAAAATACGCCAATAAAGAAAATAGATAGTAAATGCTGACACCTTCGACAATGAGAATATACGAAACAGACGCTGGGTTAATACGAAATTCAGTAAACACATACATACCAATAAATAGCAGTGGTGGAATAATAAGTAATAATATTAAATAGGAAATATTGCGTGCAAGTACTGTCCAATTTCTACGCAATAATAACACCACATGTTCTCCCGGGCGTTGTGTCGGAAATCGTAATTGATGATGCTGTGGGAGTTGGTTGGTCATAAAGAAAAATCTGCCGTGCGATTAGTCAATAGATCACTGGAGAAGAGGGTGTCAAGAGTAAATGTGTCTAACCACGGAACATTTTTGAGTAATAATATGGTGATCCATAGTAACACAATAGTGAGTGCGACAAAAAAGAATGTGTTCATTTTTCCGCTAAAATCAAAAAAGCCAAATTTAATAATGTGATACAGGTTAAAGAAAAATCGCATACTAAAAAAGAATAATGCGAGCAGATAGGGAATGCCAAAAATGTAATACGGGATTTCCATGCGAGTTAGATGGCTAATTTTTCTTGCACGTTTTGCGGAACATGCATACCGAGGTGGCGATAGGCATGTTCGGTGACCACGCGACCGCGGGGAGTACGAGCGAGAAATCCGAGTTGCATCAGAAACGGTTCATAGACTTCTTCAATGGTTTCTTGCTCTTCGGCAGTTGCTGCGGCAATCGTTTGCGCTCCTACCGGTCCGCCATTAAATTTTTCAATAATGGTTTGCAGTAATTTCCGATCTACCATGTTCAACCCAAGGTGGTCAACATCCAATAACGCCAGCGCTGCAACGCTAGCAGCATGGGAAATATGACCGGCATGTTTCACTTGTGCATAATCACGCACGCGTTTGAGTAAACGGTTGGCAATGCGTGGAGTTCGGCGTGCACGACGAGCGATTTCTTGTGCTGAGTCTTTGTCAATATCAATGCTGAGGATTCGTGCGGAACGATGAATAATTTGTTCAATCTCATCTTCACCATAGAGTTCCAATTTATATTGACCGCCGAAACGATCACGCAGCGGAGCGGAAATGAGGCTCATGCGTGTGGTGGCACCAATGATCGTAAATTTGGGGAGTTCGAGGCGAAGTGTGCGTGCGGCCGGGCCTTTGCCAACAATGACATCAAGTACATAATCTTCCATTGCTGGGTATAATATTTCTTCAATGGTTTTGTGTAATCGGTGAATTTCATCAATAAATAAAATATCACCTTCCTGTAAGTTCGTGAGAATTGCGGCTAGGTCACCCGTGCGTTCAATGGCCGGGCCAGAGGTAACGCGAATATTCGTACCCATTTCTTTGGCAATAATGTAGGCTAACGTGGTTTTCCCAAGACCTGGGTTTCCATGCAGCAATACATGCTCAATCGGCTCATTGCGGGTTTTTGCAGCCGCAATAAAAATATGCAAATTGTTTTTGACCTGTTCTTGGCCAATATATTCGCTGAGCCATGCTGGTCTCAGGGTGGCGTCTAGGGTTTTGTCATCCTCCTTCTGTTCCGGGGTTGTAACGACTTCTATACTCATAAATATGCAATTACTATAGCGGAAAAGTGTTCAAAGTGCAATTTTTGAGCTTATTTTATAGTGTTTTCAGGATTTTTTTGATGATGTGTAGATCATGTGTACAGGCTGTGTGGGAATACTCTTGACAAACACGTGAAAAGGCGCTATTATTGTTTGTCATTGTCGTACTCCATAACGAAATGACGCTGTGGTGCTCCCTACTGTTCAGCAGGCACGACAAGCATGGGAAGGTATTTTTCGCGGAAAATTCAGGCTCCGGCTCGAATCTTCCGAGAATACATTCTCTTGCCTGCTGTATAGTGTGGGGCATTTTTTGTTGTGTTATAATGGTTTGGTAACAAACATATCTCTACTCTTTTATATATTATGGAGGCGCAACCGCACGAAGATCAGGAGCTGATTGCACGAGCTCAACAGCAACCGGATGCATTTGCCGCGTTATATGATAAATATGTTGATCGTATTTTTCAATTTGTCTATTATCGCACAGGTCAACACCAAGAAGCCGCTGAGGATGCCACGGCGGAAGTATTTACTCGCGCATTAAAAACGCTGCCTACATTTATGTGGCAAGGGTATCCGTATTCGGCGTATTTATATTCCGTTGCGCGGTCTGTGTGCCAAGATTATTATAAACAGCGAGTCGTAGAAGACATTGAAACCGTTGTGGTCAAAGATGAACGTTCGCTCTCTATGGAAACACAAACGGATATTCATCTGTTGTGGCAACGGTTGCGCGAGTTTCCCCCAGAGGTGCAAGAAATATTTGAACTGCGGTATTTGGAAGATTTGTCTTACGATGAAATTGCTCAGATAGTAGATAAAAAATCGGGAGCCATTCGTACGCTTGTTTCCCGCACTATCGATAAACTGCAACACACCTATGAACAAGCCACATAAAAACATAGAAGAATTATTGCAGCAGAGCCGTCGGATTCCGCGTGTTTTATCATCCCAGAAAAAACAGGATTTGTGGTTGCGTATTCAGGAACAACACTCAGCACCAACCATTGAACACCTTGCAGCAGAACCGAAACCTTGGTGGAAACGATTTTGGTTATTGATAGGTATTCCCGCTGTTGCATTAGCTGTAGTGATTTTTATTGTCAGCGTGCGTTACGAAACTCCAGCCCAAGAACATATTGCGCAACAAACAAATACGAATACGGAAAATACAAACAACACCAATACACAGATTGATGAAGTGCCAACACCCATTGCCAACGCTGGTCGTACCGAAGCCAGAATGATTATTGATGAATTATTAGTAGACGGTCGTGGTGGGGGCCCGGATGATACCGATTACGCTAGTTGGACATTTTCCTACTCCAAAACCCTTTCCACCGATCAATTTGTTGCTACCGAATATACGGTAGAACCATTGAGTGAAAAACAGATGCGTGATATCGCTGAAGCCTTTACTATTTCTGACCAACTGACTGCGGTGACCACTCTTGGTTGGGATAGTTATTTGACGACAGTCCCAAAGCAACAAACAGCGGGTTGTCGAGGAGCTCGTCATTGGCAACAAAACGTTCCTTTAACAACACCACGCTGCCTTTTTATCAATAGTCGCGGTTTGGTTGATTTAGAACAAACAGAAACGGCAGCACAAGCCGATCCACTAAAAGAAGCAACGAATGATATTCATCAGATCACGGGAATCCCGGAAGCAGCTTTCATTATTGAACCAGTAGTGCTTGAAACAGACTCGTATGCTCAAACCACCATATTTGATCAATACTATACAATCTACCTACCGGTGGAAGAAAAAACAACGATTCCGTTTTATCCGTATGCGTGGCACGCGGCCCTAAAGAATGGCAAGCTTGTTTCTTTGTATGGTCAATTGTTTGTATCTGAACCATCTGTTCAGCAGTATGACATTATTTCTCAAGAAGAAGTGTATGATCGCATGGTGCAAGATTTTTCACACATGACCGGTGAAGAAGAGAATGCATTTGATTGGGTGTTTGTTCCTCCGGACCACAGAGTTCTTTCAGATATGGGTATTGATACATCAAATAAAAAAATTGATATTGAGGCAATAAATTTGCAATATGAAGTATTGGTTCATGAAGTAGAAAAAGGTGTAGATGATATACGTTTGATTCCACTGTATAGAATTCAAGGAAAAGAACACGGTACTGAAAATACATTTGAACTGTATATAGATGCAACACGCGATGGAAATCTCTATGCCACGTATAGCCTATTCAATATATTGTATTACTAATCAGTCTATTTTTTTTTATTGGTGTTGGAATTTGAATTATTCGTATTTTTGTTGGTGTTTGCATTGCTATTACTATTTGTGTTGGCATTCGTGTTATTGTTTGTGTTCGTTGGGTTGTCATCAGTAGTATCATCATCGACCGGTGTTTGTTGCGCATTCGGATCCACACCGACTAAACAGACCGCTTGCCACGGTTTGTAAACAGATTTGAACACCTCGGCATGCGTGCTCCCATCACCGTAAACAATATTGTAGGTAAATTCCGCGGTCACGCCGGCAAACGCATTTTCGGTACATTTACGCTGGCCAGGAGCTAATTCAGTAGAAGGAATTTCTTTCATTGGTGGTGGTGAAATCCAATTATAGGTTGTGGGTGCAGTATACGAACCAACACGGCCATCATTTTTTCCCCACACATCAAAGTAGAGGTCATTTCCTTCCATGCGCGTTTGCAGCAAAATATAATTTCCGGAATCGTTGATAAATTTGAAATCGGGAGCTGGGTCATAGATGGTGGCATCGGTTCCGGGCTGGCCATTGCGTGGATCATTGTAATAGGAAACGGCAAATGAGTGATTTGTGCGTGCCGTAATATCTAAGCCCGAATTCATGGCAGCGCGAAATAATGTCGAACCCACTTGGCACAATCCACCACCAATTTCTGGTGTCGTTCGGTCCCCTTTAATCACCAGCTCAGATACATATCCATTTTCATAGGTGAATGGACGCAGCACACGGAGCAGAGAAAATTCTTCACCCGGAGCAATGAGCATACCATTCAACGCATCTACTCCACGTTGAATATTTTTTCGACGGTTCACCGAGGTATGTGTCGTGGTATTTGATTGGCCGGTGCCCAGCAAATCACTCATGCCTAAATCGTGAATATTTTCAGCCGTAAATGCCGGTTCTTTTTCTTTCACGGTAATCGGAATTGCTTCCGCAGTTGATGTTCGTCCTGCCGCCGCGGCTTTCAATGCAGCCATGATTGCATTGGCAGTTTGTTTATAGTGTATTGTTCGGCCTGTTTGTATTTCAGCCATGGGTTGAATATCTACTAATTTTCCGTTCTCATCTTTGACCACAGTCCAACGTGGTTCTGGCGCATCAATCGTAATGACCGCTGATATCTCTTGCAATGATTGTTCTAACGCTTTCGGATGGATAGACAATGTGCCAGATTCATAGGATAGCCAAGATGCCACGGTTGTTCGATTGAATTCCCATTGGTGATCTTGCCCATCGCCATTCCACGATAGCCGGATGGGTGTTTGGTTGAGATACGAATCAATTAAGCGGCGGTCAGATTGAATATCTTCCGCCGTGACTGCCGGGTAGTCGGTGTGTAAGCCTATAGAGATTGGTTCGAGATTGAAGGTGAATAAGTGAGCACGTATCTCATCAGTGATTGCGTCTATATCAAATATTTTTCCAAGCGATTCTGGTACCAGTTGCACTTCGCCATTTTCTTGAATATGAATATCCGCGTTCGTTGCCGGAGTGGTGAATGTTGCAAAAGTGGTATTCAGTAATTCTTTCACATACGCATCATCAAATTGGAGTTTGATTTGTATTGGTCGCCGGTAGCGTGCTGCCCAATATTGTTGTTGAGCATTTTCCCAACGGTTTCCACTTCGGCCAATGGCGAATGCGTTGCGCAATGTTTGATCAATATCCAGGCTGTAGACTATTCGTTCATTATCTGCAGCATTCAGCGGAATCGTTACGGGAGTTAAGTGGAGGGTGGGATAGCCGCTGTTTTCATTGGATGCTGATGCCGTATGTGCAACAGGATATTGAATAATTAAGCCGTCTTTATTGAGTTCATCAATTCGTGCTTGAGCGATATCAAGCGCTTCCTTGTAGGTCATGCCAGACAAGTCGAGCCCACCAATATGAACGCCCGGATAAAAACGGTTATGATGACGTTCTAAAAAATACCCATATCCAGCGCTTGTTAGCCCGACCATCACAAATATGCTCATACTCACGGTCAGTAGTGTGACGTGCAATAGGTGTTGGTGTCTTGCGCTCAATACAAAACGGTATTTTTTCTTTACCACCGGAAGATCCTGTGGGGTCTCAACAGCCGTATTATTCTTTTTTTTGCGCGGTTTTTTGTTCGGTAGTGTCGCCATGCTTCGGTTGTTTCTGTTCAAGCAGTTCATTGATGACATCAATGGAAGATGTCAGAGTTAAAATATATTCATCGCCGACAGTGAAGGATGTGCGTTCTAATTTGTCGGATTGATTGAGTGGCCAAGTGAGTTGTTGGCCATCGGGCAATGAGAGTATAAGCACATCGGGTTGGACGGAGTGAATACGTACGGTGATAAACTGAGCCATAACAGAAATGAGGTGATCGGATTAAGCAATTTCCTGAACAGCAATTTTGCCGTTGCGTGAACGGAGTGATTTTGGTAACCGAATCGTGAGGAGACCGTTTTCCAACATGGCTTCAACCCGGTCATGCTGAATATCCATGGGGAGAATAATTGAACGAGAAAAACCACCCCAATAACATTCACGAATAAAATATTGATCATCAGTGAGTTCAGGGAAGCGCTGCCGGCGGATGCCGCGAATGGTAATCATATCACCGTTCATATCAATATCGAGGTCTGCCGAGCGTACACCGGCAACGGTGGAGGTAATAATGATTTCTGTCTCTGTTTGGAATACATCGACTGCTAATTGTCCGTCAAAAGTATTATTATTTTGTAACCAATTCTCATCAATATCTTCATCCGAATATTCGGTGGAAATATCGCGGTGCCCTTGCGTGGCGCTGCGTTTGATGATTGCTACGTCTGTTTCTGTCGGGTTGCTAAAAGCACGTTGAAAGAAATCTTCCGTATATTCAATTTCTTCTATAGTGAGCTCTTTGAGCTTATTTGTAAATATGTTTGTGTTTGCCATAATTCTCTTTTTTCTGGACTATAGTATACAATATATCTTGACGACAAGCAAATAGTTCCCTATACTGTGCAAGCGAATTATTTTGGTCTATTTGGCCGCATCGTCTAATGGTTAGGACATCAGGTTTTCATCCTGGCAATCGGGGTTCGATTCCCCGTGCGGCTACTAAGAATTTATCAATAAGTGATGTTTTCATTTTGAGTGGTAGACGCTCAGGTTCTTTTTTGTTATATATTATGCATTATGCAACATCCAGACTTTCCATCGTTTCTTCATAGGAAGTATAAAACACAAGGGGAAATGCCGGGGTTAAATATCAGTTCAGAAGTTAATTCAGCAGCTCGGTTAACGGCTTTACGCACTGGGAAACATTTTTCAGAACAAGATTTTTCAGGTCGAATTGATAATTACCTTCAATCATTACATGATTTTGGTGTATCGGGTGACATAGGAAAAGATAGAAAAGAACTAGCCAAAAGGGAACGAAGAAGAACAATGTTTAAGACCGTCATCTTGGATAAATATACTACAGCATACGACGATATTCCATTAAGTTATTGGCAATCGTATAAAGAAAATTTCTTGCCAAGTCAAGGGCGACTAAATGAATGGACTCATTCTAATAAAGAAAAAAAAGAACAGATGCAGAAGAATGATGTGCTGCCGTTACTCACTGATCAAAGAAAATCACTTGAAAAATGGTTAGACTACTTTCTATCATCGGAGACAGATAATATTCCAGATGCTTTAAAATATTGGGCATTCAGAAGTCTTGTCCAGTTAAAGACATTTGAAAAAGGAAAAGATAGTTCACGGATTGTATTTCATAGACGCTCAAAAGAATCCTTAAAGAAATTTCCTGAATTACACCCAAAATCTTTACAGGTTGTATTTGATGCGATGATTAAAAAACACCAAGGCAAAGTAATCGATTTTAGTGAAGAAGAATTTGGTATTGATATTCAATCAGAAGAATATGAACTTTTCCAGCACTATCTTGAAACGGAAAAATTTGCTGATCTCTATGCCTGGGCTTATGAGTTTATCAATCCTATACCAGAACATTTGTTACCGGAAGTACACGGTGAATGGAAGCCTTATCCTAAAAATTCTGATCCAGCAATTCTCACTCAGGATCTTCATGGTAAATCCTCAGGCTTATGCATCACTGGAGACAGAGACGCAGGACAGTATATTAATACAGGGGATATCTATGTATTTTTTTCTAACAATGAACAACAGCAACCTATTTTTCCTAGAGCAGCTATTCATATAGTAGATGATCGTATTGCTGAGGTGCGAGGTATTAAATATAAACAAAATCTAGATTCATATATTACTCCAGTAGTTGAAGAAAAGCTAAAGGAATTTCCAGACAGTGAATTATTTCAAAAACCTTTAGATGATATGAAGCTATTAGCAGCTCTTGAGCAAAAAATTGACAAAAATGAACCTCTGAATAAAGATGATCTTATTTTTTTATATGGTATTAAGACGCCAATTGAAGGTTTCGGTGAAAAAAGTGACCCTCGTATTGATACGTTGCGCCAGCGGCGAAATGGAGAACAAGATATGATGATGATTTTTGATTGTAGTAGCTTAAATCAAATTGCTCATAGTCATACTGAAATAACAGAGGATACGAAAGTTTATGACGGCCCATTATTTCCAGGTATCTTTGAAAAATTGAAGCACGTAGAACATATATATACTCGGTTTCCAGATCGCGAAATTCGTCGTCTACCCATTCAGGTAAGTGATATGACCAAAGAGCAGTTAATCATAGATTTATCCAAAAGACCTTTTCACATTGATCAAGGTACACAATCATTTCTGCAGCAGGAGAATCTTGTCCATATACCAATACCACAAGGTACCTCTGTGACAATTGTTATGTTAAGATTGGAAGATCTTGGTCTAAAAAAACGTCCCATTGGTAATACATCAAATTTTACTACAGATAGCTCATTAGAAAGTGTGTTGTGGAGAGCACAAGCATTCAATCTCAGGTCAGTTTCTACAGCAATTGCTTTACAGTATAGGTTGCAATATACTACTCAGCCATGTGGAGAAATGATTACGCTTGGTATGGAACCGATACCTTTAGATAGTTTTGAAGACCCGTGCATCTTCAATATGCATCGTGATAAAGCGAGACAATTACACCTTGGCTTTGAACCCGTTTCTTCAACACATTGGCGTTGTCCAGATGTCCTTGCATTTATGTATTATTCTACAGATAAATAAATTTCATTCGGCTATTCATCTTTATCGCGGTCGTCATCAAATAATTTTTGATCATGTTCCGCAGAGGCAGAGATCGTGGGTTCTGGCTCATCTTCTAATGAGGCATCTAATAGTTGAACAGACGCATCTGAAATTCTGTTTTTGCAGGTGTGGATAACACAACTTGCATCGATTACCGATGTATTGTAGGATTCACGTATGAAAATTAGCAAAGAATTATTAAAAGGTTCGCTCGATGTTGCCGTACTCGCCGTGCTCGCTGAAGAATCGCTGTATGGATACGAAATAGCGAAACGCATTAAACAGTTGAGCAACGAATTATTTATGATGGGTGAAGGAACGCTCTATCCGATTTTGCATAAACTAGAAGCGCAACATTGGGTCGAGAGCTATTGGCAAGAAGTGGATGGGCGCAAACGGAAATATTACACGCTTACCAAACAAGGAAAAAAAGCACTGCAAGAAAAACGAGAGGAATGGAACGAGTTCTCCGCTGCAGTGAATACGATTCTTTCTTCATAAAATAGTATGGCGAAACAATCGTACCACAACCAGTTGGTGCGGGAGGAGCTGGAAGCGCATATCGCCGATATGACGGATGATTTAGTATTGGAAGGCATGGAACGAGTGATCGCTCGCCGTACGGCCGAAGAAACATTTGGTCATATTGATGCCATTGAACAGCAGGTCTGTGCACAGCACCGTCAATCGTTCTGGCACCGCGCAAATCCCTTTCTTGTGTTGGGCGCAAGTTATTTGCTGATTGCGCTGACGTTCGTATTACTGCGGTTTGCGCTTGGTCGAAGCGTGAACGCTGCTCGTTTAGAACCAATCATGTTATGGTGGGCATTTGTTGGGATCACGGCTATTGGCATGATGTGTGTTCATTGGATAAGTGAATATAGAGGATATCGTGACCACCGCTTCGTTCGTATGGTTTTTCTCTTCATTTTACTATTGAGTTTTTCCATTACGGCAGTCCTTGATATTGATAATTTTGAAGTGAATCTGCATGCTATTTTGTTTCTCTTGATGACCTATGTATTTTTGCGATGGCGATGGGAGCAGAGTGCACTATTGCTGAAGCGCGCGCTCGTATTTGGTGCAAGCGCATTCGTGATATGGATGACGCTGTTAGAAAGACCCATTTTTCAATTTGTTGGCACGGCTCGGTGTTTGTTCCTCACGCCAGATACCATCCCTCTCACTGGTGCATTAGCGAAGTGCCAGCAGGTTCCACTGGAAAGTGAATTGCTCCTACCGATCTATGTGGTATTGATTATTGGTATTCCAACAATGGTATTATTTTGGTCTCACTATATTCAAAATTCCGCTACAGCGTTATATAGAAAAATTGCCTTCAGTGCGGTGTTGGTGGCCATGCCCGTGACACCTACCTTGGTGCATAATGTGAACAACTACGGTGAATTAGATATTGTACCGTGGAAAGCGCAAATTTATTTTGCGTATGAAGAGGTGCTGGGGCGTGCACCAGAACAGAAAGATATTGATTTTTATGCGGTGACCGCATCGTATAAGAATATGGAAAAAGTGCGCGATGTGTTGTATGCGTCTTATGAACGACAGTTAAAAATTGATTTGCTCTATCAAGAAATATTGCATCGCCATGCCACTGAAGCAGAGGGAGCTGCGTATATAGAAAATAGAAAATCTGTTAAACAAATTGAAGCAGAATTGCGTGAACAAGCAATACCATAAATGATATTTTTTTACCTATGAAGCCTTGTTTTATAACAGATAAACATTGGTCACATCTCAAGCGGTGTATACTCATCTTCAGTATCGTGTGTATTTTTAGTGTTTGGTCGCCTCCTGCTCATGCTGCTGAACCACAAGCGCACACGCAAGTAACGCGTATCATTCCCACCATTATTGATTCGCAGAATGTCTACCCAAGTACGTATGCGACCATCGCGCTTGATCCATTGCAAGTATATCATTGGCAAGAACTCACGTTACCGAGCAGTTGGGTTGGGGCAGGCTATTATTTCGAAATTTGGGATAGCGAAAATCAAATAGTTCCTGGATTTATTGCCACCAAACTAGAAACGGCGACAATTGACCTGCATACCATTGATGTCACGCGCTACCCGCAAATTCGACTGATCCTTTTCCAACCAGAAACAGTGCCGCTATTATCCGCTGATATTGGTGGGGTGTATTTTGTCTATTCACAGCAATCAAACACACGTTTATACATTTTTTTTATTGCTATCCTCTGTATGTATTTGGCGGCGTTTGGTGGGTTGCTGTATCAGCGTATTCGCCTACGTGAGTTATTCACCGAAACGAAACAACTCCTCATTCAAACACCTGGGCAAGACCAACACTCACCTACACTGCGGCAAGCCACTCTTTCCATGCTTGTCATTATTTTCTGGTCATCTATCTTTGGCGCAATACTTGGTGGGTATAACGGTGGTGCGCAAATCATCTATCTCCTTATCAAGTTACCATTTCTCTTCCTCTGTGCGTTTGCATTTACTATCACTTCCAATGCTATTCTTTCTTCGCTGCTTGGTGTTCGTGCGTCGCTACAAGCACTCTGCATGCAAGCCCTACGCGTGATTGCGACGACGTCACTTGTCCTCGCCGCATTTGCTCCTATTGTGATCTTTTATATCACCACCCGTTTTACACACGACCAATTATTACTCTGGGTGTTAGTCTTCTTTGGTGCCGCTTGTGCTATTGGTGCTGCGCGATTCCTGCAATGGCTGTGGCAGAAAGAAGGCAGTGCCAAAACTCTTCTCGTCTTTGGTGTGTGGGTGGTGCTCTACGGTGTGGTGTTGTTACAACTCGGTTGGTTACTGCGCCCATGGGTGGGTATCGTCGACCCTGTACAGCAGACCATTCCTTTTTCTCGGTTGTATGGCGGCAATGTCTTTATCGAACTGCTTAATACGTTTCATCGTTTATCAACTAAATAATCTCGTTATGAACAAACAACCATTGTCCTTGTTACTCAAACACAAAGAAGAAATTTTTACGTTTATTCACGAAAAACGTAAATGGAATGCGATTACCGCGCAATTTGTATTACTCAGCTTGGTCGGGTTCGCACTATTCGGTGTTGTTATCTCCACGCTCACTCCGCATTGGTGGTTCACGGGGCAGTTGAGCTGGAAAATGATCGCCCTGTTGTGGGGGCCAACTATTATTTGCACTCCATCATTGTATGTATTTAGCACGATTCGCGGTTCGCGTGTCCCTCTCCCTGAACTTGCACAATTGCTTTGCGGTATGCTTGCAACAAGCGCGATTGTTCTCCTCGCCCTGGCTCCAATCTCTTGGTTTTTCACATGGACTACAGACGGTATCGGTTTCATTCAACTAATGAATGGTGTCATGATTGGATTATCGCTCGTGTTCGGTATATTCTTTTTTGCAAAAGGGATGATGGTGTTGAACAAAAAAATAGCCGGAGACGAAAAAACCACACGGTTCAGCCCAGATATTCTACTCGTGTGGTTTATTCTGTTGTTGATTGTCGTTGTGCAAATGTCTGACAAGCTCGGACCATGGTATTTGCAATAGTATTACTCGGCTTGGAGTTGAAATTCGCTATTTATTTTATAGCTGAATACGGTATCGCCATCAGCGTTTTTCAATAAAATATGCGATTTTTTTATTTTCGTTTTCTTAATTTGTATATTACCGCCTTCAAGCCGCGCAGAGGAATATGCACCGAAGCGTTCTTTTTTCAGTTTCAACCGTACTACCGACAACCGCACGCCGTTTGTTTTGTCTTTCGCTGTTAAGATAAAGAATTTGTTGTCTTGAATGGTTTCCACTTTCACGGCTAAGTGTCTATACGTTTCATCAGCCAGCTGTTGTGATTGCAATGTTTCACCAGTAACATAATTGAACAGCTTGAGTGATTTTCCATTTGGTTGAACCACGGCAACGAGGTGGTCATTCAACACCGAGAGTGCGGTTTTCCTTTTTCGCTTATGAAAGAGGTTATATGTTTGTGATGTACCATCACTGAGAGTCACAATCATTCCGCGTTTTGTTGGTTGCACATCGGTAACGGCTACAGAATTCAATGTTGCATCTTCTTCATTTTCATTCGTTTCCTCGGTTTCATCTGGCGATTCGTCACCACTGTTCCCATCCACAGTATTTGTCGGAGTTTCTTCAGTGGGTTCTGTAGTGGTTGGCGGAACTTCGGTCGTTGGTTCTTCAGTAGTCGGTGGTGTTTCAGTAATGGGTTCTTCAACAGGGGGTTCTGTCTTTTGGGTAAATCCTTCATCGACTGTGCCATCACAGTTATTATCGATGTCATCATCAATCTCGGTGACTCCTGGGTTCAATGCCGCGTTTGTATCATTGCAATCCAAACCGTCAAGATATGCATCAATATACCCATCTTGGTCTTGGTCTGCCGCAACAGTAAAATAGAGTGACCAACTATTCAAGGTTCCAAAATCAGCACTGGCGACATCATCTATTTGTAACGTCCATGTACCAGCGGTTAGGCTACCGTCGATATCAGATAACAGTGAATTTGGTTGAAAGCTGCCTGTAAAGGGTGCTGCTCCAGTAGAAATCGCTACATTCGCTTCATCGTCAAAAATAGTTTGTGTATAGTTTTTTCCACCAGTTCCATTGTTGGTGGATAATGTCATAGTTTTTCCGTCTGGACTGATGAGAAATAGTGTCAAATCACCAGCAAAGGTATGGGTAATATCCACAGCAACATTAACATCCACAATGGTATAAGAATCTGAAATATCGAGCGTCGCAATAGTTGTGCCACTCGATTCTCGCTCAGCGGTATCACATTTATCATTGGGAACGGTATAGGTATTACTGTTCGTTACTTCAAGCATCCCATTATCTACTGCATCATCACAATTGTTATCAATGAAATCTATAATTTCAAATGCATCGGGGTTCACTGCAGCGTTCGTGTCGTCACAGTCACCAAGTGGCGTGCTGTATCCATCGGCATCCAAATCAACATCTTCATCAACAATGCCATCACAATCGTCATCAATGTCGTTATCGGTATCAGTAGTACCGGGGTGAATGGCTGAATTGGTATCATCACAATCTTCGCCTGGGTTTGTGAAACTATCAGCATCATTATCTGCAGCAGGAGTGAATGCAATGTTGAGTATAAAATCACCAGCAGAGGTTGATGTCCCCATTGTATATCCATCAATGACAATAGTGATGGTTTGCCCCGTTGTGAATGTTTTTGTCAGGCTGGATTGTGAATTAACCGCATCATCATTACATGCATTGGTGAGTTCCAATGCGGCAGATGTTGTGCCATCGAGTAAATAGAGTACCGTATCAAAAGTGGATCCAATGGTATCCAGTGTATATTCGCCGTTCGCTGGTGCTGTCCAAGTGAACGCAACATCTTCTGACTCGGTGCCCGCGCAGCTGCCCATTGTGTCATTCACTTGTCCAACGGTTGTTCCGGTGGCTACAGTTGTGCCAATGGCTGAACCAATATCTGTTGCGGGAATGGTGGTCACAGTTGTATCCACGCATACATCACTCGTTGCATAGCTGGTTGTAGGTAGTGCGAATGTGACACAAATAACAGCAGTGGCTAGGCCAACAGACAATGTTTTAGAGAACAGACGTGATAAAAGTGTTTTCATAAAGTGGATAATGTATTGATCAGATTAGTTTAGATTATAACGTATATTTATGCGATAATACAGTGGTAAGCATCAGGTTACGTTTTTGATCCAGAAAACAGACGAGTATAGCAGAAAAACCCATTTTGTCAATAGTACTGGTGGTTCCGTCTGGTTCCGCCGGTTTCGCCCACGTAAAAAATAAGGCTAACATGGGCAAATAAAAACAGCGCCGGACTCTCGGCACTGTTTTTTTGCATATTACGCTATCTTTATTTCACGTATTGATCTAAGGTCGCTTTCAAGCCATCAGCCGATAATGCGCCACCATCTGCACCACCAATTTTTTCTAACACGTTGCCGGTGCTATCAATAATGAATGAACACGGTGTGCCGGAACACGCCATTTTCAGAGCTTCTGCGCCATCTTGGGCAACCTTATCTTTATATTTTGCTGAATCTAAACAAGAATCAAATGTTGTGCGGTCGAGTTTTAACTCATCCGCTACCGTGTAGAGTGCACTATCTTCCAAACCGTTGTTTGATGGAGTAATGTCAAATATACGATCAGTATACTCCCAGAATTTACCTTGTTCTGCTGCACATTCGCTCGCTTGTGCTTCGCGGTTTGCTTTTGGATGGCGGTTGAGTGGGAAATGCTTGTATGCACGTTTCATTTTGTCTTTGTAGGAAACGTATACATCTTCAATGGTGTTGTGATACTGTTTACAGTACGGGCATTCTAAATCTGAATATTCAAGAAAAATGGTATCACCGCTGCCTTGTATGTTGGTGAGCTGGTCCATATTCACGGTTGCCGTTGCGGTTGGTTGAGTGTTAGTGTTTCCATTTTTATTGCTATTTGCCGCAGCAACGTTCGTATTCGTTGTTTTTGTGCCTTTATTAATGGTGCCACCCTGGAAGACGAAGGTGAGCATAATAATGCAGCCAATAACCGCGATGGCGGCAACGGCAGTAATAAAACCAGCCCAAAAGGCGAATTTTGATGGCATCATCGCAAACATTGAGCCAGGTGTTGGTTTTTTTGGTTCATGTGCGTGGTGCTCTGGCCCATGTTCATGGGATGGCTTGGATGAAGAGTGATCTTCCATAAGGTATCTTTTTTAGGTAGTTATTTATCTACTATATAGAATAGTTGATTTTAAAAATATCGTCAAATGGCTTCTTATTCGTCTGTTGATGAGTTCGTCTAGCATATCAAATAATGGCTAAAATTACAAAAACTTGCAATTTTCTTATTTTTATGGTATCATATTTACATGATGGAATCAACCGTGCGCAAAACAAAAAAAGGGAGCACAAATCAACGTGGACTTGAATCAACACCACCACGCGATAATGTATTACCTTTTGATGAAAAAAGCCGCGGTTTTAGGGAAAGACGCGCACAGGGTGAAGTGGCTGATTTGAATTTGTCCGCACAAACCATTGTGGCTGAAGAATTGCAACATCCAACCCAAGAAGGCTGGAGGGGGCGTTTCAAAAAGTTATGGGGAGCAGCGGTTGAAACTGCTCGAGACAGCATGGCTGCCCTGTTTCGTGGCAGAACAGAACAGCTAGAATCTTTTGCGATGCAACCAGAACAACCACGCGCGGTGACAGAAGCCATTCAACTGTTGGAAATATACAAATTAAACCCATTTAAACCTGTAGAGATTTTTTTAGCTGTGCAGGAGTTGAATAATCCGAAACTGGAAGAAGCACGCCGCACAATGTTTGATTATATGATGGCCGGTGCCGTGCGGGAAGAATTGATGACCGAATTGGCTTCTTCGATTCCACAAACCATGAAAGAAGCAACAGCGCGTTTACAAAAGGTTGCACACATTTCGCCAAAAGTTAAAGCTGTAATGAAAGCAGCTCCTCAACCAGAGTCACGACCATTCTATAGTTATCCAAATAATAACACGGCAGAACAAATATCAGCCATTGCTGCCAGTAGAGATCCACAAAATTATCCTGCGAATAGCAGGAGTGCTTCCGTTGAAAAGAATGGAGATACTGCTCCTGTAGTCGATCATGGTGAAGACGATTTGGATATTGGCGAAGCGGAAGGTGGCTTGGAGGCTCAGGCTTCATATCCTATTCATAATAACGAAGAGGCGCTAGTCATTATTGAAGACGAGCAGGGTGAACCAGAACAGCACACAGCTGAGCAAATGCAGACGGTAGAACCACGCGAAGGTTCACAATTTGAAACGAACGATCCAGCTATCGAAAATTTGTTTGGCGTTGTTGCCGCGGAATATGCGCGTTTATTTCATCGACCAGCAGGGGCTTCAATCGATGAGCTATTCACCCCTGGAGCGCAAGAGGGAATTCGTCGTGAACTGCGTCAGCAGCGTGCGGATTACCGTCAGATGACAGACGGTGAACTCGCCCATGTTGGAACAGAAATAGACCAATTCAATATTCAAGCTGCTCTCCTTACCTCGAGCGGTGAAACACGGGCATCACGGACAGAGCGCCATCAACGTATTGTTCGACACTTAATCAATCAAGCGGCGTATCAGCAGGAATTACGCGATCGACCACAACGGTTTGAACCGATTCGTACAGCAGAAAAATATGAAGATCAATATGCATTGATTGATGAAATTCATTCCGATATAGTGCAAGTGAAAAAATTGCTTACAGAAGTGGCATTACGAGCAGACAGCCAAACCGAACCAGATATGCGTATTATTGATCAATTTCAAGGAAAGAAAAATTTGACACGCGAACAACGGAAACAATTGCGCGCTGCCAAAGAACGCATTGCCCCAAAACGTGAACGCTATACAAAAGAAGCGGAGCAGCAACAAAGCTATAAAGAATTACAACGTCGTTTGGCTGAAGCTCAACGGCCAATGCGAGCGCTGTCAGCAGAACAGGTAAGGCAATTTAAGAGCGAAGCATGGGATGTGCGGAAGGATTTAGAAGATGATGTGGATATTGCTGCATAAGATAGTCTAAATACAGAATAGTATACTACCAATAATTATTTTTACCCTTATGCCTCAGACACAACACAATGAAGAAGAATTGAATCCTCAAGGCGATGAACAGCAAGATATGCTTACACGACTCATGGCCGAAATAGATGCACGCCGCCGTACGGCTCAACCAACTGGCGGACGAAATAAACCCACATCTTGGGATATGCCTCGCCATAAAGATAAACCAGAAAAAACAACTGGCAAACCTTCTTCTTGGGACATGCCGCCTGAAGTATCAGACGCGTCTACCAAAATGAGAGCCACTTCTGAATTACCGCCGGTCGCGGGTATGCAAAGTGTTTCAGAACTTCCTACCGATGCACCTGCGCCAGCGACGCCGCGGAAAGAGGCATTAACGTCTTGGGATACTCCAGAGGAAGAAAAGCCAGCACAATCCCGAACCCCATGGAAGAAAGACTTAAGAATGGACGGCGCAGAAAAAAGAGGTGGCTGGTAAACCATTGACAAATTTCTTTTTTTATAGTATATAATACCGTTTTACTTTAAATACCATTTATGGAAACAGGCCCAGGTTCGACAAGAAAACAAGAGAGAGCGCACCCATCTCCTGCTGATTTATCAGATGAAGAAGTGATGGCAATGGTGAGTGGACGAAGGCAAGAATCAGCGAGGATTCCCGTTTCTTCTGAATTGTCATACGCTGAAATTGAGAGACGAACAGGAGAATTACTGAAAAAAATCCCAATCAGAGGATCTGATTTACAAACGCCAATAGAATCGCACACGCACGTTGCCCGCGTACCCCATTATGTTGACGAATTCGACTTCCAAACACCGCGAGAAACTGCTGAACGTTACCCAGAAACAGATCGAGCACGAGCTATAAAATTGATTTTGGCAAGCATTCGCGAACAATATCAGTTACTGTTTCCTCAGGCCGCTCAAAATGTTGATAGCATGAATTCAGATAATGCGCTAAGCGGTAGAATTGAAGAAATCCTGGATCGTTATTATCAACAAAATAATAGATTGCTAGTTGCAGAACAGGCACTGGAGCGGGTAGCGAAGTTGCTTGATCCTGCGGTCAGTAAAAATGCTGGAGAAAATGACACATTTCCGTTTTTAGTAGAGCGTGAGGTGTTGAGATATTTTGTTCAAGAGTTAAAAACACAAGAAAAAACACAGGCAGTATTAGAAGCACAACACCGAACAGGAGGTGCGGTGCAGGAACGCGTATCAGGTGGTGTTGCGCGTAAACGGGGTGCGGAAGAACCCGCATTGGCTTCTTTAGGAGCTGAAACGATAAAAGATTCTACCAATTATGGAGAGGCATTACAATTTATAGAACGTGTCAGAAATGATCAAGATGATGATGTGGTTATTGCGACGGCACGTGATAGGGTTATGCACGATTACAGAATCGCATTAGGTCGTTTAGTTGAAAATAAAAATGCTGGTACCCGGGTTGAGTCTTCTGCTATTCACAATATTAAAGAAGCATTGGATTCTCCAGATTTTATTTCTACCATCGAACAGCTCATTCGAGAATTTATTCATGGTGTATTTGAACGCTATGAAGCATTGTCTGTAGAAGAATTAGCGGAACGTCAATTAACCGATGAACAGCGTGTTCTATTATTTCGCCAAGCGATTACCGACTACATGAGAGATACGACCAATCCTGGTAAACTACCATCAAATATCACTCCATCTTTATATACAACCATTAGATTAGCAGTGAATACTGTTTTAACAACAGCTTCACAGGAGGTTCTTTTGGAAGCTGGGCCAGCTTCGGATGATGATTCTGAAGACGATACAGAACTGATTGAAGAAGGAGACAGAACTTTGGAAGCTGGATCAGATCCCGATGAAGATGCGGAATTATTAACCGATATTGTGCCTGACATGGAAGCATCTGAGGCTTCACAAGAAGATATAGCAGCAGGGAGGGTTGATGGCTCGATTCCATTAGAAACACGAGCACAACAATATTTGAAAGTTGATTCACGACCGCCAGCCGCAGAGACTCGTCGTGCGCCAGGTGATGAAGAACCGCAGTATACAGAATCTGCGATGGCGAATTTATATCAACACCAGGAACAGTATGATGCGCAAGCATCCGCAGCAGAAAATTTAGCGACAGAACAACTCAACGCAAATGCAGATGTATTGGCGGCAGAAACTGCTTTACGCAATGCCCAACAGCAACAACAGACGCTTCGAGCAGATGTAGAGAGAATGACCGCAACGCGTTGGACACGATTACGAAATGTATTTGCTATTCCTCGAGTGGAACAACAGTTGCGAGCATTGGATATACACATTATTCAATTGCGTGAACAGGTGGCGAGTGCACGTGCCCGGTACGACGCGGCTCGTTCGCGTGCTATGGACTCTTCTATGCGTGTTCCAGAAAACAATGAGGCTACAGTTACTCATCGGGTACGCGTAGGAACCGACGAAGAGTTACCGCAGTATTCGCCTGCATCAGAAAGCGTGCAGAGTTTTGAATCAATGGCTCGACCACAAACCGTGCAATCTGAACTACCAATCCCGACATACGCAGAGCGTATTCAAAGCATCGAAAATATTACAGATCTGCAAAGACGCCAGGAATATGAAGAAGGTGAAGTACGCCGAAGACAAGGTTTCCATATATTCAATCGTGAACGCAATCGACGTGAGTTAGCGCAGCACACAGAGCGTTTGCAACTTATTCAGAATCGTATACAAGAATTGAAACAGATAGCTACAACTCCAGAACGTACACGCATAGAACTCGATTTTCCAGTTGAGGTTCGTCGTAATTACGAGTCGCGTGCAAGCCTGCGCCAGAAATTAGCGAGCATGGAAAGAGCACGACCTCTTTTGGCTTATGAACGCAATACGCTCCCTGCGCTTAGAGAGTCGTTACGTCAACAAATGCAAGCAGTGAATGATGTTATTAATCAAACACAACGACAATATCGTACAGAATTGGTAAACAATACGAATCAGGGCACATTACCGGAGCAGGTGATGAAAATGCAACGCAACTACGCACAGCTTCCAGTTGATGCTATTGAACGTGAAATACTCCAGGATCGTATTCGTATAGCGACACAATATATTGAAGGATTACGTGCTGCGGCAGAAGCATTGCAACAGCAAATAGACGAAGAAACTCGACAGGCTCGTAGACAGCAACGGATCCAACTTGAGCAACAACAGGCACAAGAACGGATAGTGAGAACACCAGAATTAGTGGCACAAAATCAAAAAGACGCGCCTGTTTTTAATGCAAGAGAGTATCGTACTGCCATTGACAGAACCACAAGTCAGGGAATTACTAATTTACGACGCGATTTACTGGCACGCAGAGCAGAGTATGTTCGTATTCCACAAACGGATCCTCGATTTGCACAAGCACAACAGCGTATTCAACAAGTGGATGCACGTGTTCGCGTGATTGATACGGTGCTGGAAAAGCGTGGCATTTCTGCTTAATAGTGCGTCATCACGGTTGGAGTCAGTTCGGAAGATGAAAAATTATTTCGTGTTGTCGCTGGTTGCTCTGGGCAGAGTAGCGGTAAGTTTTTGGTTGCCGGTGTTACAGGAATGAGAATTTGTTTTTGATCTTCTACACATTGTTTTGCCGTGAGTCCGCTCCACGTAGCCGCATGAGCCGTATCAAAAAGGCTGAACCCACGCGAAAGAATAATTGATGCGCCGGTGAACATAACGAACAGCAGCATGGTGCGGAGTAACAATCGACGATAGGGAAAGCGAACCGGGTAGAGTAATAAATTTTGTAACCGTGCTTCTCCGCTAGTAAAAGTAGCAATGAACAAAGGATAGGGCCATGTTGCTGTGTTCATGGAATTCGGTTGAATACATTTTGTAAACGCGGCCAGGAGTGT
Organism: Candidatus Kerfeldbacteria bacterium; assembly: GCA_016182555.1. Classification (GTDB taxonomy): domain Bacteria; phylum Patescibacteriota; class Patescibacteriia; order UBA9570; family XYC2-FULL-38-9; genus JACPGJ01. Next base: position 269,288 of record JACPGJ010000007.1, on the reverse strand, counting down.
TGTGCGTGCTGTTTTTTGAATAGCGAATGCATCGGCCGAAAATTCTTGTGCAAGGTTAATAGATTCTTGGATTTTGCGGATTCCTGGTATCCAACGAACGCTAGAAAAAGCAGAAAAGAGTATATATTTTTTTATAATATCGAAATGGCGAATGTGGCCAATTTCATGCAGAATGACACTCTCTAATTCCGTTGATGTGAGTATATGGCGTACGGTGGTTGAAATATACATAGTTGGCTTCCACCAACCAGCCGTGAATATTTCTTTTTTTTCCGATTGTATATATGCAATGCGTATGCGTTTATTCAGTGTTCTCGTATCCACAATCACCAGCGATTGCAGGAAACGGCGAGTGGCAAAAAATTGTTTCCCCAACGCAGCGAAAAATGTTGTGAGAAAGAATGCGGCAAGAAGGTTACCGGTCAAAAGACCAGCGGTGAAGTATGGATGTTCTGTAATCGAAACAAATTGTGCACACCCACAGGTAACGATATGCCGTTGCAATAATTGTGATGTAATAATGTGGAGGTCTGCCCAAGAATGTATGAGAAGGTATGCACTCAGTGCAAGTAAGGTGGTGACAATCACAATGAATCCCCATTCATGAATGCGAAATAAGCGCGAGTAGTTCATTGTTGCGCGTTGTCAATTTCTTTTTGTGCTTCTGCAAGTAATGCTGGGTCAATATCTTCGACGATATGCGCAAAATGGGCGATAGCGAGATTGCCATAGTCGCGGCGCATTTGGTCAAAAACGGCGCGTGAGGCTTTTGCCACAAATAATTCCCGCGAGAGTTTGGCGTTATACGTAAAGGTTTTGCCGCTTTTTTCTCGGCGCAGTAAATCTTTTTGATATAAATGGGTGATCACGGTGAGAATGGTGTTGTACGCATACTGCTTTGGTGCGGTGTAATTCAGCAAATCCATAATGTCACGAACGCTAAACGATTGGCCACCCAGGTCATTCCAAATAGTGTTCATGACTTTTTTTTCGAGATCGCCAAGTTTCATATAACTGTAGTTTATCAGTGCTTGTACCTATGGTCAATAGGTGGTTTTTATGCGGCAGTACGCATCGGTATTTGCTCACTGAGAAATGTTGTTTGCATCGCAGAATAGAGAGTATGGAGTTCTCCGGAGTATTGCGCGTTACGAGGAAGATCAATGAATTTGGTTTTAATTATATCAAGAGCTTGTGCTGGTTCCATGCGGCTGCGAGTAGTAAAGGCGTCATATAAATCCATTAAGTTTACCAGTTGTGCAACGCGGTCATAGGGTGCAGTAACGAGTTCCGGTACAAAATCACCTTTCAGTTTATGGTGCAAGCTGGCGGCGCGTTGTACCGCTGGTGCAATAGAAAGTGTTTTGACGAAATTGTATGTCCACTGGCTATGTTGATTATAAAAATCTTCCATCGTGAGTGATAGTACATCTGTTTTACCGAAGTGCATTTTGTCTTTCATGTGTGCGAATTGTGCTTTTCGCTGTGCTGCATCACGTGGAAATTTTTCATCAAAAAATTCACCAATGGTCATGGTCACACGAATGTTTTCTTTGCTGTACATTTCAATAATCAAGAGTTGTTCTTCATGGGTGGCTTCGTGTGGCCCGGTTTTGCTGATGTCAGAGAGTAGTGATCCTTTTTCAAATGCCTCGCATTCATTTTTGTTCCATCTGTTTCCTTCTTGTTCCAATGTCGCAATCACCTCTTCACCACCGAGGATACCATTCAATTCATCTTGCACAAATTCGGTATATTGATCCAGAAAAATAATTCGTTCATAGACGTCATGCATTTCTGGCGTTTTTAGCCACTCCACCAAGTTTGTTTTGCCTGCTTCAATAAACGCTTGGTGAATGCGTTCTATACTTTCTTCGCGTGTGCGTTTTTCATGCACAGCTCCTTTGCGTTCTTGTCCTGGCTGTATATGTAATTCTTCAATATTCATACTGTGTGCATTACAGCATATTGGTTCTATTTTGTCATACGGTTGATGCAATCAGAGGTCTCTATATACTTCACGCCGGTGCTTCACGGATAAAATAAGTAAAATGATTATTTCTCCAGATGCATTGATATCAAAAATCACTCGATAGTCTCCTATGCGAAAACGATAGCTTCCAAAAGTGCTATTTTGTAAGGCTTTGGCAAAATATAAGGGTTCTTTTGGTGACGCCCCATATTGTTTTTATAAATCGAGTATTTGTCGTAATTCTTTTTGGGTATAGACTTTTCCCTCTTCTACTTGTTTACGAGAGTGAGCGATATCATTGGCGAGTTTCATCAGAATATCAGCATCTTGCACTGGTCGCACTTCTAAAATTGGCCGCGCATGATTCATGACAATATAACGAATATTCTTTTTTTGAGATTTTTTCCATAATGTGCTGATATTGGCGCGAAATTGTTTTAAACCGATAAGTTGTGTGGTAATCATAATTGAATAGATAATTTTAAGTAGCTACTAAAGTGTACACTATGTAAACAACTGTGTCAAATCATTACACGTCATTACACGTTCGCCCGGTAGTATGGCACTTCATTTTTTTCAAGTTTGTCATTTTTTATGATATGCTACGATAATGTCTCATATACTGACAGTAGAAAAACTCACACAAATATATCCTGCGCGCAGAAAACAAAAAGAATTTTGTGCACTGAATGGCATTTCTTTTTCCATGAATGAAGGAGAAATTCTTGGGTTGCTTGGCCCAAACGGTGCAGGAAAATCAACAACGATTTCGTTGTTATTGGGTGTGTTAACTCCAACATCTGGCGTGATTACTGTATTTGGAAAGAATTTTTTTACACATCGTAGTGATATTTTGCAATCCATGACTTTTGCCAGTACGTATGTGCGCATGCCGTGGAGATTGACGGTGTTAGAAAATTTACGAGTATATGCGTTGCTCTATAAAGTACCAAAAAAAATATTTATGGAACGAGCTGAAGAATTGCTTACGCTTTTTGGTGTTTGGGAACAACGCAATAAAACGATTGGCGGTTTGTCGGCTGGGCAAATCACTCGTTTGATGCTTGCCAAAGCGTTTATTCCTCGTCCGCGCATTGTGTTGTTAGACGAACCTACAGCATCACTGGATCCAGATATTTCTCATGAAGTGAGGCGGTTTGTGTTGGACCAACAGAAAAAATATGGTCTTTCTATTTTATATACCTCACATAATATGGATGAAGTAACAGAGGTGTGTAATCGCGTGGTATTTTTGCAACATGGAAATATTATCGCGATTGATACGCCGCAAAAATTAGCACGATCTATTTCTATTGACCGTGTTCGCCTGGTTGTTGCTACGCCGACAGAATTGAAACATTTGCGTGCATATTGTGCGCAGAAAAAGTATCGATTTCGACTGAAAGGCCGCACGGTCACTATAGATATTCATGAAGATCATATTCCGGCATTGCTCCGTGAAATACACGCAGTGGGCATGCTGTATACGCAGATAGAAATAGATAAGCCGGATTTGGAAGAATATTTTTTACACATGGCAAAAAAGAAAAAACAATGATGATGAGTTGGTACCGAATATATGCGTTAATCCTCCGTCACAGTTATCCGCTGCGGCGAGACTTTGATTTACTCAACGAAATGTTGTATTGGCCAATCATTGATACCATCACGTGGGGGTTTACTAGTGTATGGATGACGCAAAATCAAAACGATACACGCGCCGTGGTGTTTGGTATATTGTTTGCGTTGGTATTGTGGAATATTATTTGGCGTTCGCAAAGCGAGGTATCACGAAATTTGATGGACGAAGTGTGGAATGCCAATTTAGTGAATTTATTTTCCACACCAATTAAAATTTCTGAATGGGTCATTTCCGTGTTGATTCAATCGGTGGTGAAAATGTGTATTACTTCAGGCGCAGTGATCGGTACTATTTTTTTGTTGTACACGCTCAACATGTTTACGTTGGGGTGGTGGGTATTGCCGTTTTTCTTGAACGCAATGATATCGGGTTGGAGCATTGGGTTTGTGTCTGCGGGTATTGTGATGCGTTTTGGACCAAAGGTACAATCGATTATTTGGTCGCTGCCCGGTATATTTTTTCCACTGTGCGCGGTCTATTTTCCGTTAGCACAGTTGCCGGAGCAGGTACAACGAGTGAGCGCTTTATTACCACCGACGTATATTTTTGAAACCATGCGTAGTTTGGTGTATACCGGTACAACACCCAAGTATTTTATGTTTATCTGTGCGGTGTTGAATATATGCTATATTTTTTTGGCGATATGGTTTTTTGTGCGGTCATTTGCCTATAGTAAAAAACGAAATTTAGCACGTTTTAATTAGAGTGAACGTTGTCTGATGATGTAGGATTAACAGGTGCAGGCTTGACACAACAAGATGACAACGTTAGGTTTATTTTGGCTAATAATAGCCGCGGGAGAAGCAAAAAATGGAAATGCCCACCGGAAAACGGGGCAAGGTGCTGGACATCCTTGCCCAGTTGCTCGGGGCCACGACCGAGCAACTGACCGAGAGCACCCCTCTCGGTGAGCATGTTTTCATCGCTGCGGCGTTGGTAGCCACCGCATCGAACCGCGAGGTTGTGGTCGCTGACCTTGAACATGCGACCGTCGGGGAACTGCTGAAGCAGGCTCCCGATTAAACGCCCTGCCTGCGGGGAGAACGAAATGGCCCCGCTGACGCAGGGTAACAAGGATGGCCAAGAGCTATCCTTTTTTTCATGAGTCCTTCGTTGGGAACTGTATACGAACTGAACGATATCGGGTAAAATATCAACTATGAAGTACACCGACAAAATTTACGGCACATTCATGATCGACGAACCGGTGATTGATGAATTATTGCAGAGTGCACCCTTGCAACGCTTGAAAGACGTAAACCAATATGGCGCCGCTTTTTATCGTTTTCCGCACCTTACTACCACGCGGTTTGAGCATAGCGTCGGTGTGTATTATATTTTGCGCACATTGGGAGCTTCATTGATTGAACAGATTGCCGGATTGCTGCACGATGCCCCGCACACCGCTTTTTCACATGTTTCAGATGTGGTTTTTGGAGATGCATCTCAAACATTTCATGAAAAATTTCATGAAAAAATTATTTTTGAATCCGAAATTCCGCAGATATTAAAAAAACATGGATTATCGGTATGGAAATTGTTTGATAAAAAAGCGTTTCGTTTGGCTGAACGGGATTTGCCGGATTTGTGTGCGGACCGTATTGATTATTTTTTCCGCGATTGTGTAACCGATAATCAATTGTCGCTGGAAGACGCAGGAAAGATTTTGCGCGACATGAGCGTGTTTGATGGCGATATCGTTTTTCAAACGCAGGCAAATGCTGAACAGTTTGCCATAACCTACCGCAGTGCCAACGAAAAATTGTGGGCGCATCCACTGCAGTCGGCGTTATACTATTTGTTGGCCCATGCCATGAAATTAGCGTTGGAAGAGGGCGTTATCACATTCAATGATTTATTCACTACCGATCAAGAAGTGTATGATAAAATGAAGCATTCCGGCCGCCCAGACATTTTAAAATTGTTGAATGACATGGAACATATTGAAATTGTGGAAGACAAAGAACAATATGATTTTCATTTTAAATCAAAGATTCGGGTAGTGGATCCATTTGTGCTTGTACGCAGCGGTAAGCACGAAGAAAAAGAACGTTTGAGCGATTGTTCGCCTGCAGTAAAGCAAAGCAATGAAGAATTTGTTGCTCGTATGAAGAAAGGATATTTTGTAAAAATTATTCGATAATATGTTGATCCTCTCGAGGTGTGTGCTACTGCTAGCGTCTTCCCCTAGCGGGGACAGCCGACAAATCGCAGTGCACACACACCTCTGCGGATCACTTTACTAATTTATAGATACTATTATGGATAAAGCATACAATCCAAAGAATCACGAAGACGAGATATACAAACAGTGGGAAGACAGTGACTATTTTAATCCAGATAAATTACCTGATGCTGATAAGCGTGAACCATATAGTATCATGATGCCACCGCCGAATGTGACCGGTGTATTACATTTGGGTCATGCGCTAGAAAATTCGATTATGGATATTGAAGTGCGGTATCAACGCATGCGTGGAAAACGAGCATTGTTGATTCCGGGTACAGACCATGCGGCTGTGGCAACACAGGCTCGTGTAGAGAAAAATTTGCAGGCGGCTGGTATGGTCAATCCGCGTGCGGTATTAGGGCGTGATGGGTTAGTAGAAAAAATTCGTGAATACGCAGAAGAATCAAAAAGCACTATTTTGAACCAAATTCGTAAAATGGGCACGAGTGCAGATTGGTCACGTTTAGCATATACGTTTGACGAAACTCGTTCACGCGCCGTAAATGAATTGTTTCGCCGTATGTATGATGATGGATTGATTTATCGCGGTTATCGCGTAGTGAATTGGTCCGTGAAAGGGCAATCGACCTGTTCTGATGATGAATTAGTTTCGGTTGAACGGCCCGCAAAGTTGTATACATTCAAGTATGCGGCAGATTTTCCTATTACTATTTCTTCCACTCGCCCGGAAACAAAATTGGGAGACACGGCTGTTGCTGTACACCCGCAGGATTCACGCTATTTGGAGTATATTGGTCAGAAATTTACGGTGGATGTAGGTGCTGCGCAACCGTTGACAATCACTATTATTGCAGATGCGGGCGTGGATCCAGAATTTGGAACGGGCGCGCTTGGTGTGACCCCTGCACATAGTGCCATTGATTTTGAAATGTATCAGAAGAATTTAGAAATTGGCATTATTCCAGTGATTGGTAAGGATGGACGCATGTTGGAAACAGCCGGCACAGCGTATGCGGATTTAACTGTTGAAGAAGCGCGTGAGAAATTTGTTGCGTGGTTGCGTGCTGAAGGATTGATGATTGGTGAAGAGGAGATTACGCAGAATGTGGGCACTTCTGATCGTTTTGGAGATGTTGTGGAGGCGTTGCCAATGGAACAGTGGTTTGTGGCCGTGAATAAAGAAATTCCTGGTCGCGGAAAAACGTTGAAACAGTTCATGACAGAAGCAGTCACGACTGGACATAACGGTGATCCAAAACAAAAAGTAACTATTACGCCAGATCGTTTTGCAGATATCTATGCACACTGGATAGAAAATTTACGTGACTGGTGTATTTCACGCCAAATTTGGTGGGGGCATAGAATTCCGGTATGGTATCGTGGAAAAGAAATGTTCTATAGCGAAACGATGCCGGAAGGAGAAGGTTGGGAGCAAGATCCAGACACGCTTGATACCTGGTTTTCTTCTGCGGCGTGGACATTTTCTACGCTAGGTTGGCCAGAAAAAACGAAAGATTTAGCAGATTTTCACCCAAGCAATTGGATGCAAATGGGGCATGAGATTTTATTTTTTTGGATGGCAAGAATGATTTTAATGACGACGTATGCGTTGGATACTATTCCATTTCGTGATGTCTACATTCACGGTATTTTGCGTGACAAAAATGGGCAAAAATTTTCGAAATCCCTTGGCAATGGCATTGACCCGTTGGATGTTATTGCGCAGTATGGCACTGATGCGCTGCGTTTGAGTGTTATTAAAGGGATTGCGCCAGGCAACGATGCGCGTTTTTACGAAGAAAAAGTTGCCGACGCCCGGAATTTCGTAAACAAGTTATGGAATGTGGCACGGTTTGTGTTGACATCACAGCAAGATGATTTGACGCATCTTAGCGGCAATTCCACAGCGAGCATCTTTTCGCAAAGCGAAATGAGTGAGCGAGGAATTGGCGCGAAAGAATCGTCATATAGTATTGCTGATCAGTGGATTCAATCACGTGCAGCGTGGATTGTGCAGGAAGTAACGCAAGATTTAGAAAAATATCAATTTAGCCAAGCGGCAGAAAAAATATACGCATTTTTGTGGCACGATTTTGCTGATTGGTATATTGAAATTACGAAATTTTTGCCGAACCAGCCGCTCACTCGCAAAATTCTCGAAACTATTCTCAAGCTCGCTCATCCATTTATTCCTTTTGTCACCGAACAAATTTGGAGAGAAATGGGCTATACAGAATTATTGATGGTGGCTGACTGGCCGCAGCAGCAATGGAAGCATGATGAAACTATTGAACAACAGTTCAGCGCAATTCAAGACATGGTGATCCAAATTCGTAATTTACGTGCGCAATACAATATCAGTTATCAAAAAACGTTTCCGATGATTGGCGCAGCAGAAGGTGAAGCAGCGATGATTATTCAACGCCTTGGTCGTGTAGAAATTCAACCACAAGGGGAAGGCACAATGCACATCATGAATGCGCAATATAATTTCATTGTGAACATGGCAGAATTGATTGATGTGGAGAAAGAGCAGCAACGATTAGGTACAGAAATTGCTGATTTAGAAAAATATATTGCTAGTATTGAAAAGAAATTAGATAATGAACAATTTGTGGCCAATGCTCCTGCCGCAGTTGTAGAACAAGAGCGTGAAAAACTCGCTCAAGCGCAGCAAAAATTGTCTGCAAAACAAGACGAATTGCGCAATATTCAAGTATAAAATAGTTATATTGACAAAAAAGCATGCATAATGTATACTGTACTTATGTTTTGCATGACAATTTATATAGTATACTGTTAAAATACACTTAAAATAGAGCATTATGATAATCAGATTATTCAAACCACCTGAAAATCACTCTTTTTTCCTCTTTGGCCCTCGTGGAACCGGAAAAACAACGCTTATTAAAGAGTCTTTACCCAAAGAACAGACATATACCATTGATTTGCTCGATTTTGATACAGAAAATCGTTTTTTTAACAGGCCACAGGAATTTAGCGAAGTGCTTGCCGCACTGCCCCAATCAATCAAATGGATTTTTATTGATGAAGTACAAAAAATTCCCAAGCTGTTAGATGAAGTCCATAAGCATATTGAAACGTATCCGCATCTGTATTTTGCGCTCACTGGCTCCAGTGCACGAAAGTTGAAACGAGGTCAGGCAAATTTATTGGCGGGTCGCGCGTTTAGTTATTCTTTATTTCCCTTAACAGCAGCTGAATTACGCACCGAATTTCAACTTGATCAAGCCCTGTCTTTTGGTACACTTCCAAAAATTTTCTCATTTTCGCAAGAACAAGAGGAAGAGAAAAAATTATTTCTTCGTTCATACGCGACGACGTATGTGCAAGAGGAAGTGCAAAATGAGGGATTGATTCGTAACCTACAGGGGTTCCGACGTTTTTTGCCGATAGTGGGTAAAGAAAATGGCAATATATTGGTGTTGCAGAATATTGCTCAGGAAGTTGGCATGAGCGTCAATACCATTCGTTCATATTTTGAAATATTGGAAGATACGCTATTAGGTTTTTTACTGCCGGCATGTCGGCGTGCAATTCGTAAACGACAGAAAACGCATCCAAAATTTTATTTGTTTGATACCGGAGTCAAGCGTGCGCTTGCCCAAGAGTTGAATATTCCACTTGTCCCTGGTACCAGCGAATATGGAAAAGCATTTGAACATTTTTTTGTTACAGAATTGGTACGTGTAAATGCCTATAAACAGACAGATTATTCTTTTTCATATTTTGCGACTCAGAATATTGAAATAGATCTCGTTGTTGAGCGACCGGGTAAGCCGCTGTTGTTTGTAGAAATTAAATCAAGTGAACACGTCAAGAATACAGAATTGCGTTCACTCATTTCTATAGTGAAAGATATGCCACAAAGTGAAGGCATATGCATTTCTCGAGAACCACGGAAAAGAAAAGTTGGACCAGTATTGGTGTGCCCATGGCAAGAAGCAGTGGAAGCTATTGGGTTATAGCTATTTCCTTGGTGCGCATGCATTCCAAAGTAATTCAAATTTTTGTCGTTCCATTTGAGCTAAATCTGCGCTTTCAATAATTACTCCCATTGGTTCTTTTTTAGGAGAGATGTAGGCTATTTTGTTTTGATAAATAAATTGTGTTGCCGTGAATGAAATGTTCTCGGGTAAGAATTTTGATTCGCGCATTTCTTTCGGGTTATTTTTTGCCAATTGTAGTGTGCGAATATCTTTTCGGACTAATGCTCGAAATCGGATATTGTTTTCTAAACGAGCAGGAATGTAGTGTTTTTCATCATACGCCGCAGTGAGCAGTTGGTATATATCTGTCAGTGAACTCATAAATAATATTTCGCTGTTTGGAATAAGGAGCGTATCGTCTACTAGCAATTCAGTGTTCAGGGCACGTATCAGCAATGACCGTGCCCTCTTTTTTTATTCTTCGGCTTGACGTATTTTGTATTTTCTATAAGATAATAGTATAAAATAGCTTTATTATATGCGTAAAATAGCTCTTAAAACAGTTGTCTGGAAAGAGGGGAAATACTATGTTTCTCAATGTTTAAATGTGGATGTTTCTAGTTTTGGTAATACTAAAAAGGAAGCGTTAGCAAATCTTGAAGAGGCATTACAGTTATATTTTGAAGATGTAAAGGTTCCAAAAGTGACCCAGGTTGAACGGCCCAACCTTATCTCTCTCACATTGAGCCATGCCTAGCCCGGCATTAACAAAACAGGTTGTACGAGTACTTCAAGAACACGGCTTCTTTTTTGTTTCTCAAAAAGGGAGTCATGCAAAATTTAGAAAAGGAAGCAACACAGTTATTGTCCCTATGCATGGAAAAGAAATACCATACGGCACATTTCGATCTATTCTGCGCCAATCGCAATTATCAGAAAAAGATTTTAAGAGATAAGTAAAACGGGCGGCCATTACTTCGTTACAGTTGTATCGTAGGGTCGCAGCGGTTGTATCCAGCAATTACTAATAAATAACTTTATTTTTATGCGTTCAATCATTGCATTATCAATGTTCATCTGTATAGCAATACCGTCGGTGACCTTGGCGAAATTCATTTCGAAAACAAGCGCGTCAACCGTTTGCCCTTCTTCAACGCTCTGTTCATGGTCTGGTTCAGTGTGGGAAAATTACGTAGATCAAGAGTTCATTGAATGTTCATCTGACAAAACAACAGAAGCACGAATTGATGTGACTTCGGGTTGTTTATACACAGGCGTCGAGGAATATAATCATTTTGGGTACACCACAACATATAATTTTCGAGCAATAGCCGCAGCAAAAACACAGCGTGGTAAAACATTGTGGTGGGCGGATCAACGGCCACAATACACAGCCAAGATTATTCGTTGGCATGACATGGCAGCAGATTATTCATACGCTGGCATACATATTTTTGGTCGTTATCAAGATGAAAACAATTTATACGTTGCGTCTTGGCGGTATGATGGTAACATGACTATCAAGAAAAAAATTAATGGCGTCTATACAACATTAGCCAATCGATATTACGGTACACCACAGCTAGATACACCATATACACTCGCACTTATTTCAAATAACGATACATTGCAATTTATCGTCAATGACCAGTTAATGCTCTCTGCAACGGATACCGATCTTCATTCGGGAACGGTTGGGATTCGTACCGATTATGTAGATATCCAATTCGATGATTGGATGAACAACTGATTGTCAGAGGATTATTCTTTTGCCACTCGGAAAACTTCGTCGAGTGTGGTTAATCCATCAATCACTTTCAACATACCGTCTTGTCCCATCGTCACCATGCCAGCGCGATGTAAAATTTCTTTCATTTGATATTCCGAAACGGCACCGCTTAAAATTTGTTGTTCAATTTCAGGCAGCATGGTAAACACTTCATAAATACCAACGCGGCCTTTGTACCCAGTTTTTGCGCAAACACCACAACCTGCTCCTTTATAAAATTTTACTGTCGAAATATCTGGTCGAACTTCACCAGAATTTTCTGGAATGCGTTCAATCCATTCTTTCATTTTTTGTCGTTCTTCAGCTGAAGGTGTATATTCTTGCTTACACTGGCTACACACACGGCGCACCAAGCGTTGGCCAATCACGGCATTCAACGCCGGCGCTAAAAATATGCCTTGTACACCCATCCCCAAAAACCGCGGTACGGCGCCTGCAGCATCATTGGTGTGAATCGTGGACAGCAACAAGTGTCCGGTCAGCGCAGCATCTACGGCCGTTTGTGCGGTTTCTAAATCACGAATTTCACCGACCATCACGATATCGGGGTCTTGTCGCAGAATAGCGCGCAGACCCAAGGCAAAGGTATAGTTTTTCGAATGGTCAATTTGGCTTTGTACAATCCCTTTCAATTTATATTCTACCGGGTTTTCCAGCGTAATAATTTTTGTCCCGGCGTCATTGAGGGTATTCAAAATGGCATAGAGCGTGGTTGTTTTACCGGAACCGGTTGGGCCAGTGGTAATAATCATGCCGTTCGGTTTCTCCATTTCCGCTTTCAATCGAGCGTAGGTCGGTGGGCGCATGCCTAATTGTTCAAACGTTAACCCAACAGAAGAGGATTTTAATAAACGAAATACAATACTTTCTCCAAATGCGGATGGCAGTGTAGAGACACGAATATCCAAGTCGCCGCCTTTGCCCATTTTGATGCTGATACGTCCATCTTGCGGAATCTCTGTCACATTCATTTTCAGTTCGGCAATGGCTTTTATGCGGTTCACTAAACGAGTGAGAATCGCCGTCGGAATATGTGCTACTTCCACCAACACTCCGTCAATGCGGAAACGAATAACGGAACTTCCTTCTTCAGCTTCAATGTGCACATCCGAACTATCGGCATTCAACGCCATCGAAATAATCATGGCAAACGCATCGGTCATGTTCGACTGTACTATTTTTTGTTCGAGCATCGAAAATGAACTCAATTCAGTTTGATATTTCTGTAATTGATCTGGAGTAATTTTCACGCCGTATTCTCGGGTAATCACCTTTGCCACATTTTTATACAATTTCACTGCTTGCATAAAGCTATGCGGAGAAATGAGATAGAGCACAATATGGGCGCGGTCATGGGCATGTTGTAGCTGTGCCACAATATCATGCACTCCTGGGTCATCTGGATTCACCACACCTAACCGCATTTCATTATCTAAGCGAAAAAAGGGAAGCACTTGGTGCGCGCGTGCTTGGTCTTCGGAAATAAGCGATAAAATTTCTGGGCCAATCGGAAAACCTTCCAAATCAATATATGGCAGGGTATAGGCTGCTGCCCGTGTTTGTGTTTCTGTTTCTTCTTCCGATAAACGAATCTCTTCCATTTTTTTGGCAACTGCAAACTGCGCCGGGCTGCTTGAAGAAGACGCATCATCTTCTTGCTCTTCTTCCGGCATCGGTGGCATATTTGTTGGCGTTGTCGAGTTGGTAGACAGACGCGCTGGTCGTTTTTTTAGCAGATCGTCAATCGATCCATATCCAAAATTATTCATACCTTGGGTAGTATATCAAAAAAACCCCGCGCTAAACAGTCGGGGATGCAGAGCGGAGTCGTTCAAGAATAGTTTGCTCTAATTCAGCCATCGGTTGGCGCGCTACATTAAAAAAGATAAAGTGCTCACTGCCGTGTGGTTGTAATGAGGCAAACAATTCCAGCGCATTGATATATGGCGCCGTACTCACTACTCCATCAATTTCGCCATTTGCTTTTTGATACAAAATAAAAACGTTGCGGGCTTCTGGAGTGTTGATAATGAGCTCATCAATTACATCTGGGAGTTCGCTTTCTGGTGCACCTGTTTGCAGGAAATCTTCTGGCACGAGTTTTGACCACACAATTTTATATGCTTGATCAGATTCCAGTTTCGATAGCGCCCGCCCCCACAGTTTCAGAGTAGACAACTGTTTCGATTGGTATAAATTTTTCACAATATCTTCCCGGCGTGCCCCTTGGGAAATGAGATGAGATGCAATGGCCAGCGACCGTGGGGTCACAGAACCCGCTTGAAAACTTTTTGTTTTAGAAATCATGCCTGTGAGCAGGTTGGTCGCGATATATTCATCGAGCAAGGCATGTGGTGTAGATTGCCAGCTTTGGAGTAGCTCAAAAATGACTTCAGATACAGAGGTCGCCGTAATTTGTACTAAGTTAACTTGGCCAAAGTGTCGGTTTTCCGGGCTGTGGTCAATGGTAATCACGGGTGTGCGGTAAAAAAATTCGGTATTCATTTCGTATATGCGCCCGAGTGATTCAAAATCATGGGCATCGATGGCAATAATCAAGTCATAGGCATAGTTGTCTTCTTCCGCAGTGACATCAGCTGCGCTAAATCCATCGCCTTTTGGGGTAACGTACAGTCGTAGGCGTTTGCCTTCTATGGTATAGGCCACTTCTTCCACGCTCGTTCGCGAAATATCTAGGTTGATAATGAATTTTTTGAGCGCAGTCACATCAGCAACAATTTCTTCACTTTTTGGAAGGAAACTGTGGTTTGAGGGAAGTTGAAAGCCCGAGCTGACCACACGCCCGCGTTTTTGCAGTTTTTCAACAATCGAAAGCATAGCCAAGCCTGAAGCAATCGCATCTGTCGATGGTTGCTGCGGAAGGCAAATCAACACAGAGGTGCTGTGTTGTAGAAGGTTAAAAATTTGTTCTTCTTTACTCTTTTTTTCTATCATACATCATTTCTACGGTATCTCTGAAAACGTATACTGTTTATTAGGGTGCCAAACAAGCGCGTAGACAGGTTGACAAACTATCATATCGAAGCAACAACGGGTTGTCAAGATAAGTAAAATAGGGTTATTTTCCGGTTGTATGTCAAATATTGAAGTTTGACATTTTTTTGAATTTTAAGTATACTATATATTAAGTATGTTTAATTTCATCTGGTACGAAATTCTCTATAAACCGCTCTACAATTTACTGATTACGATGTATGTCATCTCACCGCCATACAAAGAAATTGGCGGAGGAGATATGGGTTTAGCGGTCATTTTTCTCACTATTCTCATTCGTATTGTGTTATTGCCATTTTCTATTCGTTCGGCTCGCAGTGAACATCGCTTAGAGCGGCTTCAGCCGGTGTTTGATGAAATTAAATCAAAGTACCGCTATAACTTGGAACGCCAACGCATCGCAACGCGTCAATTATTGCGCCAAAATAACATTGGTATTTTTTCAAACCTTTTTTCACTGTTGTTTCAAATTTTATTTTTCGTCGTGCTGTATAAAATTTTCTCATCCGGTTTGCAACCTGGTGGGCATAATACATTCTACCCAATCACCCCACGGCCAAAAATTATTGATCCGTATTTCTTGGGTAAGTTGAATTTAATTGTTCCAAGCCAAGCAGCTTCTCTCGTTGCCGCTTTCGTGATATTCTTCCAGCAGGCTATTCGCCGTGTGAAGCATATTTCGGAAGCGAGCGTGATTGATAAGGTGTTGTTATTCGGTCTTCCGCTGGGAATCTATTTTGCAACGATTGTGTTGCCGGCATCTAAAGCCTTGTTTATTACCACTTCCGTGATATTCTCCTTGTGGATGCGGCTGATTCGCGGTATTGTGCTGAAGTATGTTGTGAAAGATGAGAAGTTAAAAGAAAATATTAAAGATTTATGGACAAGTTAATCATTTCGATTGCGATTGAAGATGTTATGTTCGGCATGTTCGTTTCCGTGCCGCCAGGGTATGTAGGCTGCATTTATAGTCATAGCAAAGGTGTATTGCTGAAAGTATTGCGCCCGGGTCTGCATTTGAAACTGCCGTTTTGGCACAAAGCGAAGTTGTTTAATACCCAAGTACAGGAATACCAAATTCGTAATGGTTTTGATATTGCCACCAGCGAATTAGGCGATGCGGAAATTATTGCTGCCACCACCGATTTGCAAAATGTGATTATCGAAATGACGATTTTGTTTCATATCGATTCAGAAAATGCCACGCAACTCTGGCAACACATTGGCGATAATTATATTGAAAAAATTATTCGCCCAACCGTACGTTCACGTGTGCGAACTATTGCCGCACAATATACGGCTAACGATTTTTTCTCCAGCCGCCGTGCCGAAATTGAACAAAAAATTCATCATGAATTGATGGCGTCGCTTTCCACAAAAGGGATTGTCATTGTCGATGCATTATTAGGTAGCATTGGACATATTCCTCAATAAGCGCTAGAATACGATGACCGCTCTATGGGTCATCTATTGCTTGTGCGTATCAATAAAGCATTGTTTTCCGGTGTTTTTCTGGCATTCGCTGTATTCATTGGTGCATTGCTGCCAAAATTCGCCTTTGCGGCAGGTATTGCCGACCATTTTGTTTTTCCCCTGAATCCGTGGGTTGGAAATACTATTCAGCATGGTGAAGAATTTTCCGCGGGTTTGTACCATGTGGGCACAGATGCTGGTTTTGGCCAGCCAGAGGGTACACCGGTGTATGCGGTGGCCAATGGCGTGGTGAAAGAATCTCAGGAGCGTTCTGGGTTTGGTTTGGTGGTGCTTATTGAGCACACCCTTCCGGAGTCCGCAGGCGGAAATACTATTGTGTCGGTGTATGGGCATTTGAGTGTGGGCAACAATATGGTTTCACCAGGCCAAGAGGTGAGCGTTGGACAGCAGATTGGTGTGCTGGGGAATACCACAGAAGCGGGTAGTGCGCGGCCACATATTCACTTTGGTATTCATAAATCGGCGTATACTGGGGTGTGGGTCTATTATGGCCATGTGTCTGATCTGGCGCTGATTGATGACTGGTATGATCCAGCGGTGTTTATTCCCGAGCATGCAGTGGTGGATGATCGTGGCCCCAAAATTCGGTTGAAACATTTGCGCCGCAGTATGGTGGTGCATGATGTTATGAATATGGATGTTCGGGTGAAGGACAAAACAAGTGGTGTGGCGAGTGTTGTGGTGAAGTTACTGAATAAACACAAACACCACTCACAAGTGATTCAAGCCATAAACCCTGTAGAAACACCAGATATTCCAATTTCCTATGATATGCTTGAAAAAAAGAACGGACGCTGGTATATTCGCATTATTGCCACAGACAAGGTGGGGAATACGCAGCGCAAGACCATTCCGGTATTTAAAAACAGTACCCGAGTGACGGCGTTGCCGCCAGTGCTGTAGCCGTGGTGGTTGGTGTGTGAGGCGTTTACGGGGCGGGGGTGTACCCGGAATACTAGACAGTGCGAAAAAATTTATGACAGGGTAGCTCAGTTGGTTAGAGCACGGGACTCATAAGCCCGGGGTCGAGAGTTCGAATCTCTCTCCTGTCACACGAGGGATATAGTGTTGTGAGAAATAGTATATGAAAACAGAAAATCGGCCGCGCGCTGGTTTTTTGTTTATAGATCTGTTCGAAAAATGAGTTATCCACAGACGGCTCTATTTCCGCCAACATTTTTAACGCCAAAGATAGCGAAGTTAGAAAAAGCATAGCCGTCTCGTATGAAAAACGGATAAAAATCACCATTGCGTTTTTTTACGTTCGATTTATACTGCATGTAGAAGTTACGTTTATTTTTACATTTTCATTATGCGATTCCCCATTGTTTCTTCTTTATTACTGACAATAATCATTATCACGATTCCGGGATCCACATACGCAGCAACTGAGCGGACATTGGTGAAGAATCAAGATTTGTCTTCCATTCATTTTACCATGCAGGATTCCCCAGTAACGGTTGGTGATTTTAATAGTGATGGTTACGATGATTTAATTTATAGTGGCAATTGTAAAATAGAAGAAAATTGTCGTATTGCTGTTCGAATGAAGGAAGGTGGATCATCTTTGCATACAGCAGCAGATTTAGCCACAACAACACTTGTAGAGTTTCTTCGCCCCTTGGGAAGTGATTATAAACAGTCTATGACGGTGCTTGGTGACCTCAATGGTGATGGATTACAGGATATTCTTTTACATGATCAAGTTCAAGATGAACGTAATTATTTAATCTATCTCGCGCCAGATGTAATTGATATTGATGATCTTTCAGATAGTCGTATCACCATTATTGAAGGTGACCTCTATCCCGCGGGGGACGTGAATGGAGATGTCTACGATGATGTTTTGGTGAAAGAAAATGATAGTCAATCGTATAAGCTATTTTTTGGCTCGCCTACAGGAATTAAGTCGATTGACTCGCCTGATGCCACCCTTTCTTCTCTTTTTGATGGACGTGACGTACATATTGGTGACGTGAACGCAGATGGATATGACGATCTCTTTTTTTCTTTTAATTACGAAGGTGTGGCTAAGATTGCCTTTGGACGCCCAACAGACCAATGGAAAGAGCCTATGAGTGAAGATGAATTAGTTGACGTTGAAATTAGTGGACAAAATATTGAATCGATTACGAATAATAGCAGTACGGTGCGTAGTGTAGATATAAATGGTGACACAATTTCTGATTTACTGATTAGTACAAAGAATAATCAATATATTCTGTATGGTCAGTTGACCTGGCCAACAACATTGACTGTAACTGATGGAGCAGTTCTTGAGATGAACGGATATATTGTTGATGCAATGACTACCTCGGCAAATATTAATGGCGATGCGTATGATGATATCATTCTATTTGATCAAATAGCCAGCCCAAATCGTATTCCTGAATCCGGAGCTATGTATGTGATTTATGGAGAAGATCTTGAGTATTCACCAGATTTTGTTGATGCTGTCGATATCACATTCAATGGTTATGCGGCAAATAACGCCAATGATTGGATGAGGTCACCCGGCGCTGTAAATGCTGGTGATATGAATGGTGATGGCAAAGATGATATTCTCTTTGATCATTATTTATTCACTTCCGGTGATGGTGATCAAGATGGATATTCTGCGATACAGGGGGATTGCAACGATGCAAAATCAGGAATTCATCCTGGCGCAAAAGAAACAGAAAATAATGGCATTGATAATGATTGTAATGGTCTTCTTGATGAAGATTATGATTTTTCAATTGAGCAGGATGGATTGATTCAAAAAATACAGAAAACGAAATGGGGATCAAGAATGAAGGTTTGGTACGAAGATGGTAGTGTGCAGTCACTTGATCCATTCCAAAAAGGGACAGGAACTTTAGCCTCTACGATTATCACACCTGACCGCACACACATTTTGGTGGTCGATTCTTCTGGTAGACACCTTCGTTTGCTTGACGGTTATTCTGGTAAACGATTAGATGCAAAAGAGTTTAAAAAAAATTATACAGAATTTGGGAATGATATTGTCATGAAGTCATTTATGATCCCCGGAACTTCCACTACAGCGGTCGTTGTGTCGACATTCAGTCCACAACCAGAGCAACATTTTATGACACGTTTGTATACGATTGATGGTTATCACAAATTACACTTGCAAAGTCGTAAGCGTATTCAACAGGTATATGATATTTCGGATACATTTTCCATCGAAATAGAAAATGCTCAAATCAAACTACAATTCAATGGAGCAACATTTGAAGAATATATGGTTTCCTCACATGGAGAGCTAGAATAATCATTTTTTGCCATTCATGGTGTAACGCTGATTCATTATTTGATGATGGGTCGCGCTAGACCAGGAATGTATTCTGGCCTAGGCTGAGTATTCTTTTGCAGGAGGATGTGTCATGAGTACCAGCAAGTTCGTTCTGTGGTGGCTGTTGTTCTGTCTGGGTGCGTGTTTCACCGCCAATGCGCAGGACGTGGCTGAGTCGTTTCAACTGCCGTTCGCCAACTACCCTATCAATGATGGGTGCTACGGTTGGGCCGTCTACGTGGATCGTGATGGCGATGGTGATTACGAATATCACCTGGGTGACGATGCCTGTGTTTCGGCCGGTACCGACAACTACGCGGTTGCCGATGGTGTCGTCATGTACGCTGGCGCCTACACGCCGTGTCCAGATTGGGAGTATCTGATCGTCATCGAGCACACCATGTCCGATGGCAGCAAAGTCTGTTCCATTTACGGCCACGTCGCACCGGCAGCAGGTATTTACGAAGGGATGAGCGTTGCCAAGGGGCAGTATATCGGTGATATTGCCGATCTCGATTCCTCTTGCTCACCGGATCATATCCACTTCGGCATCTACGACGGGCCATTTTCAGAAATCTACTGCGATGGTCCAGGGTACTGCTACACGGCTGGCTACGCCAGTTCGACCGGCAACTACACCGACCCGGTGGCGTTCATTCAGGCGCATGACGAATGCACGACGACCGTTACGCCAATCTATTCAACCACTCCGGTGAAAGAGATGATGATGCTCACGGATCCGGATGGAGATGCGTTTGATTTCCACGCGTACTATTACGAAAGCAGTGCACTCAAGCTCTTGAATCGGTCGGATATGGGTGAGGATTATACCGATCCGGTTATCAACAATCAGGGCAGCACACAGTATTATTACCAGTGGCTGAGTGGTGATGTCACTGGCGACGGTTTCATGGATATCGTGCTGATCACCCATCAAGATGACGGCACCATGCGCGCCAAGGTGTGGGTAGCAGGAGGTAATGGCACGTGGGAAGACCAGACAATTTGGATGGAAACCACGGAAAAGGCCAAGAAATATTACTTGGGGCGTTGGAAGTCAAGCGATGGGATTGTGGATTCCAAGCTTGACCTCATCCGTGTGTTTGATCGCGGCAATGGTGTCATTGAGTGGCAGCATTGCGATTCCAATGGCTCGGGTGGTTTTGGTTCGTGTGCTGTGTGGGCGAGTGATTTTGGTTCTGATCTTTCCACCGACATTTTCGTTGTTGGCGACTTCACGGGCGATTCAGCTGTGGACGTGCTTCGTGGTTACAACACCAGCGATACGACTCAAGCTTGTGAAACGGGGGGATACAAGCTGAAGTGGCGGCTTCTGAAAGGTGGTTCCACCAGTGAATATGCTTGGCTCAGCAACTGGGGATGCAAATCTAGCCGTTACTTGGCAGGGGACGCCACGGGCGACAAGAAGTTCGATTTGGTGCAGGTTCGGTTTGATTCTTCTGGCACGAAGATTTATGTGGCGAAGTCGAGTGGAACCACATCCACTTCCCAAAGCCAGTGGAAGAGCGGTTTTGGTTCTTCCAGCCACAGTTACTACACCTACGACGTGAATTCGGACGGGAAATACGACGTGCTGGCGTACAAAGACGACAGTAGTGACGTGATTTCCGCAGCGAACTCATCAGGTACCTCGTTTGGTTCTACGTATACGATTCTCAGCGGCTACGACAGGGAAACAAGCGGAGATTTTCTCTTCGGCAAGTTCGGCGACATCTATTTGAAGGTCGGCGAAGAAGAGAACACTGTCTGCCAGTAACCTCTATGGTAGATGAACTCTGGGTTCACCTGGCTCAGTAGAAGCCTTTCACTACCACCCCTCAATGCAACCACAACAAATGATGGCTTTTGGGCGTCATCAGCCATCCCCGGTTTGATTTACCCTGTTTTCGACATCCATAGCGAAACAGGTATCGCTCAAACCGGGTTTTATTTACTGGATTATATATTCCGTTTAGCGGAGAGCCGTCTGTGGAAAACTTTTTTTGGCTATCATTCGCATAAAAATAGTTGGCGTAAATTAGACGGCTATATTCCCAGCTATTTTTTCGGTTTTTCTACGGTTGACCCATTTTTCAGAGAGGAGTATAACATTAGAAGTAAAAGTTTATTTTTCATGATCGTTATGTTTGCTACCGCACAGTTCATTATTTTGCTCGTTGCACTGGTGGGTAATATTACCAATGGCATCTATTTGCTTGTTCATAAAAACCGTAATACGCTGAGTTACATTTTTGGATTGGTTTGTTTACAAGCCGCATCGTGGAATGCTTCTATTTTTCTTGCTTTTGCTATGCACAAGCCAGAAGAGATACATTTTTTTCTATCTCTTGCATTTCTGAGTGTATCTGCCATCCCCAGTACCTATTTACTATTTAGTAAAGTATTTATTGGTCAGCACGTTTCTTTATTCAGAGGTATACTCATATTTACTATTCCTTTATTGATGTTGCCAGCCATATTTACGTCATGGAATATTCGCGGTTATCATGGTGTCGTTAATGCGGCTTATTTTATTCCTGGGCCGCTCTATATTATTTACACGATCTATTTTTTTATATTTATGGGTCTTGCCAAGTTTTACCTATTTCATTTCTATAAAACAACAGAAGATCGCATCAAACGCTATCAGCTAACATATATTTTACCCAGTGTTATTATCAGCGGTATTATTGGTGTTGCGTTAAATGGTATTTTGCCATTATTTTTTGATGGCCGATATATGATGCTTGGTTCTGCATCTACTATTTTTTTCGTTGTTGCAACAAGCTATGCCATTACTAGGTATAGATTTATGAATATTCATGTTGTGTTGCGAAAATCTGTGGTCTATGGTGGTACGATAGTTAGTTGTATAGCATTTATTATTGCTATCGGTTCATTTGTATATATTCGTACTGAATCTTTTCTTATTGCGGTTGCAATCATGGGTGTAATATTGATTGTACTCAGAGTGCTCAAACGTAAAATGCGATGTTTTCTTGATCATATTTTTTTCTTGGATCAATTAGATTTATCAAAAAATTTATCTCTCAACGCGCAAAAATTGAATTCTACTCACGAATTAGAAACTTTTGTATTTCAATTGGTTGCCAGTATTCAAGAAATTGTGAAAGCTGATGTATTGGATGTGTGGATTTCGCAGCGCCAACATCATCGTTTTGCTTCTTATTATTCCAAACGCAGTAAAATAGCTCTTGCATTTGATGATTCATTTAGTGGGCTTATTATGGATAGAAAAAATATTGACGGGGTTATATTTTTTGATGAATTAGCGAAAAGCAAAAAGAAATATGTACAAGAGATTTTTGGTTTTTTACAAAAACACAAAGCTGCTGGGTTGATGATATTGAAAAATGCTGAATCAAAAATTATCGGTATTGTTACGTTGGGTTATAAGAAGACAAAAGAACCGTATTTGGTAGAAGAGATTGAAGCAATAAAAAAATTGATCCATCTATCACAGTATAGTCTGGGTAGTATCATTTATTGGCATGAAACGATTGAAGGTGTAAAAATACGCCTGAAGGAGCAAGAGTATGAACAAACATTTTAAAAATGTTGATTTATGGAACAAGTTGGCACAATTAAATTTTTAGAAGTACTTTTTGCTTCAACTATTGTTTTTGATGCAGGAGTATTTTTGTGGGTTTTAATATTCAATAAGAAAAAAGATCCAATCGTCAAAATTTTTTATGGAGTATTTGTGGTTCTGTTGCTTTGGGAAAGCAGTGCGTGGATAAGTTTTTTTATTAAAACTCCTGCACGACTTTCCTTATTGATCGATCAAATTGCTCTCGCTTCTTCTGTATTACTTGTTTTTCTCGTCACATATTTTATTTGGCGTTTACTCAATCGGTCTGTTCTTCAGCGTTTTATGATTATTGGTCTCGCTGCAATTGCTATTTTTTTTATTATTGCGGTCAGCATTCCGGGGGTGGTCATTGGTTCGCGTGTTTATATTGATAATACAACCTACAATTATTATCTGACACAAGGCCCATTATTTTTTTGGTATTATGCATCGTTTATACCAGTATTTTTTGTTCTTTTTTTCCTTGTTATACAAGGATATCGGCGTTCGCAGGGTATTCAAAGAATTCGGATTGCCTATGTGGGATTTAGTTTACTCATTGCAATGTGTATTTGTTTATTGGTTGCTTGTTTGATGCCGACAGTGTTGAGTGTCATGAACGGTAGAGAAGAATGGGGTACGACATTTGCAGTATTATTACAAGTAGTGGCAGGTATTGCTGCTAGTATATTTACCCTATCTACGGTTTATACTATTACTCGCTATCGCTTGATGAGCATTCAGGTGTTATTAAAAAAATCAATTGTCTATGGTGCATCATTGCTCATGAGCCTTATTGTATTCATTTTTATCACCACACTGGTGTACGATAACCTACATTCAATTTTTGTTTGGATTATTGCATTGATTCTTTTGGCACTGTGCGCATCTACTTACCAGCGGAAAATACGTCTATTTTTCAATAAAATTTTTTTTCTCGATGAGTTAGATTTATCGAAAAATGTTGCTGAAGATATCGAAAAATTGCAATCGACGCATGAATTAGAAACAGCTATATTGGAATATGTTGCGGGCATACAACGGATTGCGAAAATAGACGTCATAAATTTGTTTATTGAAGAGCGCCGGCATCATCGATTCGTTTCCTATTTTCCTTTGCGCAACAAGGAGAGCATTTCATTTGATGATCCCGTTCTGCCATTACTCAACGGTTATGCGAAATCTACGCAAGTAATATTGTGGGAAGCATTATCTGATCAAACTGGAACAAAACAGATTTGTCGTTTTATGGAAAAACAAAATGCAGCAGTGCTAGTGATATTGAGAAATACAGAAAAAGTGGTCGGAATTGGCATGCTTTCTGCAAAAAAGACTGGTGAAACGTATACAGAAGAAGAAATTGAAGCGATAGAAAAATTGAGCAAAATAGCTGGTTTTCAATTATCCAACTGCATTCATTGGCAAGAGACATTGGAAGGGATGAAGTTGAAGTTAAAGGAAGATGCATATAGTAATATTTGAGTTAGTTATAAAGTATTTACCATGAATGTGTATATTATAAGTTTGCATTATATTTTTTTTGCTATAGGCTAGTTTATGGTGCCGTTGTGGTGCTAGCAGCAATCAGCTCATGAATGGAGGGGATAGTATGAGCTTACATGCTGTGTGGTGCCAGGCGCATCACAATATGAGATTGGGCCCGCGCCTAACCTCGTTTATTTTGCTCGACAAGGCCTGGCGATTCAGGAGCTCGGTTTTCGATACCGAACTACACTGGGTCGCCAGTGGTCTCAATGGTCGGGAAACTGATCGTTGGGACAATAAAAAAACGACCAATCACCTGGTCATCCACGAGGGTGGCAGGGTGGTGGGTTATAGCCGAATCGTGGAGGGTCGAGAAATTGGCGATTTCATGTTCGGTGACTCATTTTTCCAACGATTTCTCCGCGACCAGCGCGGTGTGGTTCTCGAAATCCTCGCGCAGAATCACTACGCCTGCGTTGAGGTGTCGCGATTTGCGATACGGGCTGGTTTTCGGGCTAAGCCGGAGGTTGCGAACCGGCTTGTATTCGAAATCGCAGAGTGGTGCGTCAGCCACCGAAAACGATGGCTGATGATGATTGTGACAGCAGATCTTCTCTCTGCTCTAGCAAAGCGGGGAGTGGACGACTCCTGTTTCATTGTTAAGGTGCAGTATGGGGATCAGGGGTGGTTTGCTATCCTTGACCTTAGGGTAACAATCCCCAAGCTGCATCCATAGATGAAGCAAGGATCGATGGGAGGGCGTTTGGCAACAAGCGTCCTCCCATCAACACTTTTTTTACTTATAGTGTATAATTAAAATATGTCTTTTCTTTGGATTATTATATTGCTTATCGTTGTTATTTTTGTGAACACGTTTCTTGCGATAATTGTTTTATTTCAAAAAAATAGAAATGAAATACACATTTCTTATGCTGTGTGGGCATTAGCCGTTGCGTTATGGGCTTATACTAATGCGCATTTTCAAATAACAACTTCAGTCGATTGGGCCTATTGGTTAGCTATTTTGAGTTATATCTCGGGCATTATTTTGGTCAGTAGCATGTGTTATTTTTCTTTTGTTTTCCCCTATCAAGAAACTAAGAGTGTACTTTTACGGTATTATAAAAAATATATTTTTCTTCCGGCGATAATCCTTATCATTTTGGTGAGCATCCCCGGATCAGTTTTAAAAAGTGTGGATATTACAGAAACACCCCGGAAATTGATAACCACGCCATTATTATCTTTTTATGCGTTATATATTCTTATTTCTCTTATTTTACTCTATTACAATTTTATTCAACGTTATCGTAGCTCACGCAGCGTACAAAAAAAACAATTGGGTTTTATTATTTTAGGATTTACAGCGACAATGATTTTCGGTGTATTTTTTAATTTAATATTACCGTTGATCGGAAATTATTCTTATGTATGGTTAGGTCCAGATTTTACACTGATCATGATTACCTCCACCGCCTATGCCATCTTGAAACATCGTTTGTTTGATATCAATATTCAAATTCAACGTTTCGTCAATATTTTTTTCCCATTGATAACGTCGACAATCATTTTTGCATTACTCACCATTATTGTATTGCACAATACAAACATCAATCCGATTATCATTGGGATTTTTGCTCTTGTAGGCAATATTTTCTTATACGAATTTTTTCGTGCCAGAGTATCAGAGACGCGTTTCAGCTACGTGTTGTTTCAACGGACACATAAATATCAAAAGTCACTTAAACAATTGGCACAAGATGCGCCATCGATCCTCGACCTCGACACACTGACCAAAAGAATTCTGGCGTCATTAGTGGATGAAATGCGAATAGATAATGTGGCGATTCTCATGAACATTGCACCGAAAAACCACACATTTGAACTGTTGCAATCATCCAATTATACCGCCGAACAACTCCATGCGTTTTTGCAACCATCAACGCTCCTCATTGACGCATTCAGTGATGGGCACATTTCGTATGTGTGTGATGAAATTGAATACACGCTGCATGGCGATATTACTCTCAAAGAACGGCAGCAACTCCTTGAAGTACAACGAGTATTACAACAGGCGAAAGCAAACCTCATTATTGCTTTGCGTTCACGTCAATCGATTATGGGATTTATTATTCTTGGAGAAAAACCAAAGGGAAAACCGTATACGACGGAAGATATTGATTTGCTGGAAGATATTTCCAAAGAATTAGCGATTGCGCTTATCAATTCTAAAATGCACCAGGATAAGGTGAACATGACAAAATTGTTGCAAACAGAAGTAGATAAAGCGGTAACGGCGTGGAAGCAAAAATCTCAAGAAAATGAAGAACTATCACGTGTACGTTCTCAATTTATTGATGTGACCTCTCACCAATTACGCACGCCGATTAGCGTCATTCGCAATAGTCTGCTGCTCATTTTGGAAGATTATCTTCCACAAACCGAACCAGGGAAGCGAGCAATAGAAGAAACAAACGCCATGCTCACCACAGACCAATTGGAGCATGTCATACATTTGCTTAATAACGCTTTCCTGGCTAGTGAAAATTTACGCAGTACCGCGGACAATATTTTGGCTGTTTCTGAAATGATTGGGTCAAACCCCAGTGTGAATATTACCCAAATTGACACAAAAGATTTTTTTGATACGCGTGTTCGTCGTGCCCGTCGGCTATTCAAAGCAAAACCAGATGACACTGTTGGGTTCCACGTGGAACTGCAGCCCAATTTGCCGGCGCATTTTGTGAGCGATGAGAAAAAAATGAGCATGGTGTTAGATAATTTATTATCAAATGCGATTTTGTATACACTCACTGGAGAGGTGACTTTTTCTGTAAATATACATGAACAACATTTTGTTATTCGTATTGTGGATACCGGCATTGGCATTCGCAAAGATGACCAGGAAAAATTATTTCAACGCTTTATTCGTTTTCGAAATGCGCAACGCGTGGTGCCGGATGGCAATGGGTTGGGGTTGTACTTAGCAAAAGAATATACCGAATTGTTGCGTGGTCATATTGCATTTACGAGTATTGAAGAACAAGGAACCACGGTCACGATTACGATACCGATTGAATATTCTTATTTATCTCGCGTACGGGTATGAAATTTTTCGCCCGGGTGTTCACTCTCGGGGTGGTGCTCGGTGTTTTTTTTATCCCTCAAGTCACGGCCGCTGCCCCCATGATCAAGCACGCATTTGGAGTAAATATTCACCTACACCAACGTGTGCCGGTAGAAGACCAAGATGCGGTGTTATTAAAAGCGAAAAAAACGGGTGTACAATGGGGACGAGAAGAATTTC
Source organism: Candidatus Kerfeldbacteria bacterium (assembly GCA_016182555.1). Lineage (GTDB taxonomy): Bacteria > Patescibacteriota > Patescibacteriia > UBA9570 > XYC2-FULL-38-9 > JACPGJ01. The sequence goes on along the minus strand of JACPGJ010000007.1, from coordinate 241,553 downwards.
GCTGGAATGACATTGAACCAGTAGACGGAGTATATGTTTTTGATGATTACGATGACATTGTGAATCGGTATGAGCAGAATGATATCCAGATGCTGGGATTGTTGACCTACAGTGCGGCGTGGGCTTCGACCGAGCCGGGAAACAGTGACGCGGAATTTTATCCACCAGATAACGACGCGTGGAAGGAGTATGTTGGCCGCGTGGCCGAGCACTATGCTGGACGTGTACCGGCTTGGGAAATTTGGAATGAACCCAACCACTCCGGTTTTTGGAAGGGGACGGTGGATGACTATGTACAATTAGTGACCACTGCGGCAAAGGCGATTCATGCACAAGACCCGGATGCGAAAGTGGTATTGGGTGGTTTGTCTGGAGCGGATAGCGTGTTTTTAGATGCCGTGCTCAGTCAGCTTGCGGACACGAACCTCATTGATGTCGTTGCCATTCACCCATATCGCTTTCTTGATGGCAGCACGACAATGTATATGCCAGAAGATGCCCGTAACGGATTAGCAACGCTTGAAACAGATCTGCACGGGATTTCTGCTGTTTTACGCAAACATGGGTTATCTCAGATGCCGGTATGGCTGACGGAGATTGGTGCGGCGAATGGGCCAGATGCTAACGAACCAGGTATGAACCAGCAGCAGCAAGCATGCTATCTTCTGCGTATCTATACCATTGCCTTGTCGGAGCCGCACATTCGAAAAGTGTTTTGGTATACGCTAACGGATAGTGATACCAACGCCACAGATGTGAATGGACATTTTGGGTTGTTTCAAGACCAAGAACATCACTATGCAGAAAAATTGAGTGTTGCCGCGTATCAATTTGCAAAAAAGCACTTGAATCGAAAACGACTTGTTGGTGAGCGTCTACCAAATGAGCAGAGCGTTGACCAATTTGATACTCGTGACCAGTGGAGTACCGCAGATTCCGTGTGCACACAAACAAATACGACACAACCCACGGCTGGGCGCATCACCATTGCGTATGCGTTTACCGCAGACACGAATTGTTATGCCGTGGTTTCTCATTCCACCCAGTTGCCAATGAATACACAGATGCTCCAATTGCAGCTGCGTGGGAGTAATGATGATACCGTATTGCGTCTTCGCATTATCGATGCAAATAATGAAACGTTCCAATATACGCTTGGAACGATGCCAAATACTATGGCGCGGTATACCCTTGAGCTGAACAACGTGCAAGCGTTCTGGGGAGGGAATGGCAACGGCGTACCAGACCAACCATTACGGTTTGATTCGCTGATTATAGATGACAAAGATGGTAGCCATGCAAATGGAGAGGTGACCATCGATGAGCTGCTCAGCAGCACGGCAAGCAATGAATATCTATATCAGTTTCACGGCTCAAAAAAATCTTTTTACGCCTATTGGAGTTCTGATTCGTCAATCAAACAGGAGTTAACCTTTCCCGGTGTTCAACAATGGAGCATTGCGCGTTTTGGGCAATCACGTATACACAAAACAACGCAGAATGGTGTTCTCACTCTGCGTGCAAATCAAACAATGGCGTTTCTTATGCCACAATAAGCGGAAGTATTATGCGGCAGAAGATTCAGCGCGCTCACCAGCACGCACTGCTTCCGCAATACGATTGGTAATTTTTTTTGTTGTTTCAAAGCCAGGGAGTAAGGCAATGGAACGATTGATATTCGTATCTGCTGTTTCTAAACCACCTGTACCGCTAAACAAGGTTTTAATCACATAGTTTGTTTCTGGCTCTGGTTTGGTGCCTTGCCCAACGGGTGTCCAGAATTTTTCAATCACAAATCGTGCTAATTTACGGGAAAATTTTGATTCTTCTAGTTTTACGCGAGCCACATTACGGTAGAAAAAAATATGAATCGATTCTTCAGAGGCAATGCCACGCAAAATATGTTCGAGTACCGGATGCTTCGCCAATTCCCACAACCGTTTGTACCCCTGCAGTGTAGAGAGTTCGTTAATCGCGCCCCAGGTCATGTGCACGGCGCTGAATTTTTTTCCAAAGAGGTTCGTAATAGACGTATTGATATAGGACTTTACGCTATAGCTGCGAGGAATTTTTGCTTTTGCTTTTTCAAACCACTTTGCGTCTGTTGGTAAACCGGCTTCATTCAAAAATCGATCGAGCAAATAGGCATGTTGCGCTTCTTCGTGTTGCCATTGGTCCATGAACTGGCGAATGACAGGGTCTTTTCCGGTGGGCGTGCGTTGAAGTTGTCGGTAATACACATCAGTAAAGGCCTCGACATCACGCATATAGAGCAAGACGGGCAAAAATTTTGGGTCAATTTCATATTTTGGAACTGCATTCCATTCAATATTGCTGACAAAATCTTTGTTCAACTTGCGAGGTTGTTCTTGATACCATTCGAGTACTTCTCGTTCTCGGTTACTCATATTTTTCATATGCCGCGAGAATATCATAATGTTGAACGGTGGTCAATAATTCTGCTATACTGTGCTGTGCAATGATTTGGCTTTTTTTTGCGTTACTTGCTCCAGCATTATGGGCAGTAACGAATATTATCGATGACCGGCTGGTGAACAAGCAGCACAGTACTCCACTGACGCTGATGATTATTACCGGTTTGTTTGGCGGAATCCCCTGTATGGCGATTTTGTTATTTGGTCACGCGCAATGGCCTGGGTGGTTGACGCTCGCGCTAGGGCTGGCTTCGGGGATTATCGGTCTTCTTGTGTATCTGCCTTATTTTTATGCATTAAAATTTTCTGGTCCAGCTTCGGATGTATTGATGTGGAATTTGACTCCGGTATTGGTGACTGCTTTTGCGCTCATTTTTCTTGGTGATCGATTGAGTATTGGCCAGTATATGGCTGTGGTGTTGCTCATTATCAGTTCCATTGTTGCCGGTTATACGAAAGGAGCGCACCGTGGCCTGAGTAAAGCGTGGCATTTAATGGTCCTTGCCGCAACCATGTCTGCCGTAGAAATATTGTTGCAAAAAATGGTGTTTGAACGGACCGGTTTTCAAACAGGTTTGGCGATCTGCTCATTTGGCTTGTTGCTCACCGCTTTGTGTTTCGTGGTATTTTCTACGCATGGTCGTCGTGCCTTTCAGGCGCACATGAGTGGATCTGTCTGGAAACTGATGACGTTGAATGAGCTCCTCGATGTGGGTGCCCAAGTTTCACGGAGTTTCGCGATCAGCATTGGGCCATTGATATTGGTGAAAACGGCTGAAGGAACACAATCTATTTTTATTATTCTGCTTGAGTTATTGTTATTCAAAAAAACAGAGAAAGATCCGCGGCAATTATTTTTTGCGGCAATACTCGTGATTGTTGGGTTGGTGTTGATTGAATCTTAAACTCGCGCTATTGGTTTTCCGGCGTGCATTCCGGCGAGTCGTCCAGTAGCCCACGATGCTTGTAAATTAAAGCCGCCGGTGAATCCATCAATGTCGAGCAGTTCTCCAGCGAAGAACAACCCAGGAGTGATGCGAGATTGCATGGTGCTCGGGTTCACTTCCTGCAGATTCACACCACCGGCAGTCACAAATTCATCTCCAGAGCCACGGCCAATAGCATGAAGGCGCGCACCTTTCATCCACGTGACGGCGCCATGAACGTGCGCTTTACTCGTTTCGATATTTTTTCGCTCTAGGGGAATGTGTATTTGATCGCAGCAAATTTCTGCAACCGATTTTGGTAAAAATAGGCGTAGAGTATTTTTGAAAAATGTTTTTTGCGAGGTAGCCATTGCCGCGCACACACGTTTTTCCAGTGCGGCAAATGATTCGCCAGGAAAAAAATCAATTTGTACAGGCAGCGGTGTGTGCTGGTCGTAGTGTTCAAAGGCGACCAAAGAAGACAGCGCGAATACCGCGGGGCCGCTGATACCGCGATGCGTGAACAACAATGGACCGGTGAATGTATATATTTTTTTGGGGGTGTACGCGGAGATCGTCACGCGTTCAAATGACACACCGCTAATAGTCTTGGGCCATGCTTCTTTGATGAGAAAGGCATTCAAACTGGGCGCAAGTGGGGTGATGGTATGCCCAAGTGATTCGGCAAAGGTGTATCCATCGCCTGAGGAGCCTGTGTAGCGCCGCGCTTGCCCGCCGGTGGTCAGAATAAGCCGATCAACAGTGAGCGTGCTGCCATCTTTATAGACCAGTGCAAATTGGTTATTGATTTTTTTTATTTCTTGAACATGGTGATGGAGCAGTAATGTCGTTTTGCTTGTTCGAAACAAACGTTCAAACACACCCACAATATCTTTGCCGTCATTGGAGCGGGGGAACACCCGCAAGTCTTTTTCTATTTTGAGGGGCACACCATGAACTTCAAACCAGGCGTATACGTGCGCTGGTGGGAATTGGTGCATCGCCGCATTCAAAAATTTTGAACCACGCGGGTATTTGGTGAGCAACTCGCGCACCTGTTGCAGACCCGTGGTGACATTGCATCTGCCACCACCGGAGATAATCACTTTCCGTCCAAGCCCCGGATTTTTTTCCACTAAAAAAATTTCGTGCATGTCCGGAAACTGTTCTTGAATCGTGGCTGCGGCCATCATGCCTGCTGCGCCGCCGCCAATAATCGCTATGTTCATAGCGTTATTCGGTCAGCCGTTGATGGGTATTGATTTGTCGTTCAAGAGATTTCTCAATTTTTGCCACGTTAATCGGTTTCAACATCTCTTTGAGTTCTTTGTCGAGAGTGATATCGATCTCTTGTTTTTGTAAGAGGAGTGTGACCATTTCCAGCAATTTGGTGATTTCATTTTCGGTAATCACATTCACTTGTAAATCAATCTCTTCACGAATATCCGCAATCGTGGCTTCTCGGTTTTGAGAAATCAGTACGACAACCGCTAAAATGATCGCTTCCAACGATACGGCTGTGGTCATGAAACCAAAAGGAAATGGATCAAATGGAGTGATTCCTGGAATGACGCCTGTATTTAACAGGATCCAACCAAGAAAAAATAAGATATTGATGATCAGAAACGCTACGGTGCCAGATTTTTCTGTTAACCAATCAGCTGCTTTTTCTGTTGTTGTGCGTTTCGCATCAGCTTTCGCTTTGAAACTTTTAATAATATGGCGGCTGGTGTGCGTTCGGTTGTTATCAGATTCATTTGGGATGTGTTGGCTAGAATGTGTATTCATAATGCTAATAAATGATTAGTGTTAGTATATACTACACTTCATTAAAAAACCATTAGACCCGCAGCTCGCCACGGAACCCCCTGGCGGCATAGTACGATTCGGCACCGTTGTGATACACAAAGACTGTGTCGTAGCGGCGGTCACAAAACAGCGCGCCGCCGAGTGTTCTAATACCGGCGGGTGTTTTTACCCAACTTGATGTTTTCGTATCGAATTCTCCCAGTTGCTGCAACTGCCGGTATTGGTCTTCTGTTAATAGTTCAATGCCCATGCTGTTTGCCATCTCAACAGCAGTATTTTTTGGTTTGTGTTCTTTTCTCGATTCAAGGGCTTTACGGTCGTAACACAAACTTCTGCGTCCTGTGGGGCTTTCCGCGCAGCAATCAACAAAAATGTATTCGCCAGTTTTTTTATCAAACCCAACAACATCCGGTTCACCGGAGGTTTTTTCCATTTCGTTGAGTGACCACAGTTTTGCCTGTTTCGCTGTAAGCTTGGTTTGTACGCTGGCCCACTTTATACTTTTGTGACGGTTCATGTTTTTCTCAAAACGGGTTTTCAAGATTTCCAGGAGTTTTTTACGTTGTTCCGGTGACAACTTTTTTTTGGCTGCAGTCATTGATGGCTTGCTCATACTGTGTAAAAATTTGTTTATATTCTGATTATAGCAGTTTGTTGTTTTTTAGCTCAATGTTGAGTGGGTATTGCATAAAATAAGACAATAGTATATACTAAACATAGATATATACCATAATTGGTTATTAAATGGATTCAAAAAGTACAATCTTGAATAAGAAAGACCTTCTATTACTAGAAAATGCTATTATTTCGTATGGTGTAGTGGTTACCTTTGAACAGCTGCAGAAAGAAGCTCAGAAATTTACACAAAGTGAGCAGTATATTCATAAATGGATTGATTCGCTCATCAAAAAAGGATGGCTTGTTCGGCTTAAGCGGAAACTCTATTTCATTACGAGTATGGAATCATTAGGCAGCGTGACTGTGTCGCCCATGGTGATAGCTCAAAACCTTGAACCTCAATCATATGTTTCCTGTGAGGCGGCATTGCAATATCATGGCATGTTTGACCAATTACTGCAGACAGTTCGATCTGTGACAACTGAAAAACAACAATCTAGAACAATTCAGGGAATATACTATCAATTTATCCGTACACAGGCAAAATACTATTTTGGTTTTACACAAGAAGTGGTAGAAAATAATTATGTGAATATTGCAACACCCGAAAAGGCATTGCTTGATTTATTGCATTTTGATCGAACATTCCGCTCTGTTGATATCGTAAAGGAAAAATTACAAGAACATTATCATAATTTGAATATTTCGCAGTTGATTGTATTTTTAGAAAAGGAACAGACACTGGTGCAGCGCATGATGGGTTTTCTCTTTGATCAGCAGGGGATAGACTTCCAAGAGATTCATGCATTCGTTTCACACAAAAAAGGGTACAGCAAAATGACAACAGACAGCACAGAATTTAATGCAAAATGGCGTTTATATTACCATTCACATTTCAGAAAATAGCAATATGAGAAAAATACCGTTATTATCCAGAAAAGAATTAGAAATCATTAACCGTAAAGGATTAAAATATCCCTTGGCAGCTGCTGAAAAGGATTATTTTTTAACGTTGGTATCAAAAATTATTTATGATTCGCCTTTACGCAATAAGCTCATTTTCAAAGGTGGAACGGCATTGCATCATACCTATTTACCACAATTTCGTTTTTCTGAAGATTTAGATTTTTCAACAAATTGTACACCGCTTGATGTAGAGGAAGTGAAAGCTATTTTTGCAGAATGTGATACTCTTACCACAAGAAATGAAATACCAGAATGCGTATGGAGTAGATACACTGGTGCGAGTGATGGATCTGCGAGAGATTGCTGCAGAAAAAATTCGAGCAATGAATGACCGAGTACGCTATCGTGATTTTTATGATTTCACTATGATCTGTTTGAAGTTAAATATTGATTTTGATGAAGTGATTGAACTTGTAAAACAGAAAGAAGTGCGCAAACCAATCAGCCCCAAAAACATCATGAGTAACTGGAAGCTTGCCACCCAAGATAAGCAAAACGAAATATTTGCTATTCATTATTCAGAGCCATTAGAGGACGATGAGATTACTGAGCAGCTTCAACAATTACAGTTTGAAGAAATAGTAAAACACTAAGTTGAATATATGCTTACTCCCGAAGAAAAAATTCAATTATTTTCTTCACTGTTTCACGGGCGTGATGATGTATTTGCAAAACGATGGGAAAAAGCAGATGGTTCACGTTCAGGATATTCACCAGTTTGTGTAAACGAATGGAAAGAGGGCGTTTGTGTAAAAACACAAAAGAAAAAATGTACCAATTGTGTGTATCCGAAATTGAACGAGGGCTATATTCGCAAACATTTGGAAGGCAAAATGGTGTTGGGTGTTTATCCGTTGCTGCCAGATAACAAGTCGTATTTTTTGGTTGCAGATTTTGATGAAGCAACTTGGCGAAAAGACGCAGTGGCATTTTTTGAGCAATGCGTACACTATGATATTCCGGCGTATGTTGAACGTTCCAGGTCTGGAAATGGAGCACATGTCTGGTGGTTTTTTAGTACACCATGTACAGCAGCATTGAGTCGCGAATTAGGGTTTCAGTTATTGCAGCTGGCAGGACTCGCAGAAGATTTTGTTCCGCTAGATAGTTTTGATCGATTTATTCCCAATCAAGATTATTTACGCAAAGAAGCCATTGGAAATTTGGTTGCGTTACCGCTCCAGTGGCAAGCCAGGCAACAGAATAACTCCGTATTTGTTGATCCAAACAATAATTTTGAGGCATATTCTGATCAGTGGAAATTTTTGCAAACTATTCAAACCATTGAACCGCAACAGATTGAACAAATACTCGAAAGAATAGAGACCGTAAAACAGGAGTCGAAACCAAAACACAAAGATAAAAAACTTCATATTGCTCTTGGAACTCACCTTTCTATTTCTGCCGTACAAATTCCTGCTTCGTTGAAACAATTTTTAACCGAACAGTTGAATTTTATTAATGCAGAATACTTGGTAAAGAAAAAGATGCATGCAAGTGTATATGGGGTAGAGAAATATTTTCATTTAATTGAAAAAGAAAACGGAATTGTTCGTATACCACGTGGTTTTTTATCAGCACTGAAACAATTTTGTGAAGAACATTTGATTTCGTATGTTATTGAAGATAAACGACATCGTTGTGATGCAGTAGAATTTTCCAGTACGTATACATTACGGCCGTATCAAATAGTTGCTGTAGAAGAGATGGTCGTGCCAAGCAGACCGAATACCGTAGTAAGCTAGAGCAACTACAAAAAGCCGATGAAAGTTACTATATCGACGCTATAGCAATACTAAACATCGCTTCCCGTAGTAAAGAATTGTTTATCGGTTCTGAACTAGACCAAAAAAGGGAAATTATCCAACTGGTACTTCAGAACCTGTCCTTCGATGGTCAAAAGGTGCAGTTTTCTTTGCAAAAACCTTTCGATTCCATCTTCTTAGCACATAATCATTCCGCTTGGGGTCGCATAGTAGACGAAGTTAGAACTGGATTACAGCAAGCGAATAACTTATACGGCCTATCACTTGATATATAGTAGTCCACCCTCCAGCTCACTATTTCTTACCCTTGTGGAGAAGGGGTTATTTTTGTATACTGCAGCCAAATAGAAAAGATTTTATGACTATATCAGAGATAGAAAAATTAATAGATGAAGCGTTCAATCGTTCTTCAGAAACGATCAGTGTTGAATTTAAAGATGCACGAGGAGGTCGTCCATCAACGACGTGGAGAACTGTTTCTTCTTTTTCGCATAAGCCAGGTGGTGGGTTGATGGTTTTTGGTGTGGTTGATAATAAAGAGGATAAGATAATGGAAGTTGTTGGAATAACAGATATTGCCCAGCTACAAGAAAAGATTGGTGACCTTGTGAATAATGAAATGAGTTTTACTATTCGCCCTGCATATCACATTATTGAACGAGATGGAAAAACATTATTAGCAGTCTATATTCCCGAATGCCCTGATCAATTTAAGCCATGCTATTACAAGCCAAAAGGATTGCCTTCAGGTGCCTGTATTCGAGATGGAAATACGGATCGAACAATGACAGAAGAGGAGATGCGACACTTGATCGATAACTCAAAAAAATTAAAATTCGATACTACAAAAGCAGAAGACACAACACTAGATGGTTTGTCGAAAGAAAAAATACTTGGATTAGTGCAACGCAGCAGTGAACGTACTCATCGTGACATTGTTATTGAAGATGTGAATTTTGAACTCATGAAGAATTTGGGAATTGTAGATACATTTGATGGTGAGCAATTGCCTACTGTTGGAGGATTTCTTATTTTTGCTAAAGACCGTCCACAAAACAAACAAAACTTTAGTCGGTATATTGTGCGATGTGTTCGCTACAAAGGATCGAATGTAGCAACAGATATCATTGATAAAATGGATATTGATGGCACGCTTGATACACAAATTGATGCAATACAGAAGTTTGTATTACGGAATATTAAACGGAGTGCTGAAATTATTGGCACAAAGAGAGTAGAAAAATATGAATATCCTGAAAAAGCTATTCGTGAAATCGTTGCAAATGCTATTATTCATCGTGATTACAGAATTACTGAAACCTATACCCAGGTAAATATATTTGAAGATCGTATCGAAGTGTTTAATCCAGGCTCTTTGCCACCTGGAGTGACCGTAGAGAATATCAAAGATGCCCAAGCAAGTAGAAATGAGATGATTGCTGCACGGCTGAAAGAATTGGATTATCTGGAAGAATATGGTAGAGGAATTGATATTGTGTTTAATACAATGAAACAGTGGAATCTTATCCCTCCAATATTTAAAAATACCGTAAATAGTTTTAAGGTGATATTGATGGGTGAGAAACTGAGTAGTTTAAATGAGCGACAAGTAGCTATTTGGAATTATTTGATTGAAAATAAAAGAATCACTGCAAAGGAATGTGAACAGATTCTCACCGATACTCCACGTCCAACCATTAATTATGATTTAGCCAAGATGCAAAAGATGGGCTTAATTCATCAGCTAGGAGAAACACGAGGTGCTTCATACGAAGCAAATTTTTAGGAGTATTAAAGTTATAAGAAATTATAAGAAAGGAGTAAAAGTTACTAATATTAGCTTATTTTAGCCCTTAATTTAGATAATAGTTGTTATAAGATAATTGATAGGGTTTACACAAAATAAAAAAAGCAGTTTTGTGCGGAAAGCTTCCTCTAGCTCTCAACGCAACTGGTACTGCCAAACCAAGCATCCTGCTTATTCAACTTTGCAAAAGTGCCTCCAGAACCAAACGCCAGTTTTTTACCGCAATAACTTTTCCCTTTTCAGTGTTGTACTGGCCATATGCCATTTGCCGAGAGAGATCATCACCGTAGAAGTAGTCGATGCAGTTGTTGCACAGAATGACCTTTGCATCATTGAGCTTGAACGGTTGTGGTGCATTTGGATTATGCACGTTGTGCCGATCAAAAGGGTTGAATGCATCGAAACAGGTTGAGGCTGGATGGTCATGATGTCCAGCATCTGTCACCACGGCAACATACTTGGCACCGAATCGTGCGGCCAACAATGCCAGAAAGATCCCAACTGGCATCTCCTTTCTTGTGAACCTCTTTCCTTGGGAATTGAGATTTTTTTTGCTTGGTGGCATGAGCAGGTCGACAAGCACAACATCGAAGTCGTGCTTTTTCCCAATCAATGCCTGAGCATCGTCGTATGTACTCACTACAGTCAGCTCATGATCATTCAATTGAGCTTGTGCAGCAGCACGGTGAAGTGGATTGTCATCCATAATCAAAATCTTCATGGTATTCCTCCAAGGTTATGGTCATCGATAGCAAGCATCATTTCCATCCAGTTGCGGATTTTTTTTCGCATCACCTTATCAACGAAGCGTCGATCGAAAACCAGTGGGTTACCACCCGTATTACCAACAATGCGTGTTGTAGGTGATATTTCCTTGATGATTCTGGCGGCATCGTTTCCATTCTGCGGATCATTCCGAATGGAATAATCAAGAATGGCAAGATGAAATGGTTGTTCAACATCGACCCTCACTTGGGCACAAGATATGGCTGAATGTACGGTACAGGCCATAGTAGGAACAATACTATCGGAAAGGAGCATTTCCCATAGAGATTTCTTGTAGAGATCGATTAAGTCCTTATCATCCTCAAGAACAAGAACATGCTTGATATTCATAGTGTCCTCCTTTTCTTTTGCTAAGATTGTTTTCAAGGTGCTAGACAAAATAATAGATTATTGTTAAAATAGTATCAAAATGTTAATTTTTTTGTTAAATTTCTATGGTACTCATTCCTGACGTTGCTTCATTATTACGACAATTAGGCCTAAAAGATGTTGAAGTGAGCATCTATTTTGCATTGCTTCAAAGCAAGTACGGTTTATTCATTTCTCAAATTACTGAGAGTACGAAAATAAAGCGCAGTACGGTCAATATTTTGGTAGAGCAGTTAGAAAAAAAAGGATTCATTACTCATCATCTGGAAGGCAAGCGAAAAGTGTATACTGCCGAATCACCAGAGTCTATTGTATTTCGATTTGAAGATTTACTCACTGATCTTCGTCAAATTCTGCCATTACTCAATATGGCTATGACAGGTGATCAACAAACGCGTATGCAATTCTTTGAGGGAAAAGAGGGAGTAGAAAATATATTTCGTGATATTTTACTAACGATGAAGCTCGATAAAAATCCAGATAAAGAAATTCTTACTATCTCCTCAGGAGAAGATATGCTGGCTATTCTTCCTCATCATGAAAAGCAATTTATTGCAAAACGCATGAAAGAGCACATTCCTATTCGCTGGATTGCTCCAGATAATGCGATTTCTAAACAGTACGCAAAAAAGAAAGAAGAGTATCGCACGATGAAATTATTTAATGCGCAGAAGTATCCCTTCAAAATTGAAATTGACGTCTATAAAAATAAAATTGCCTTGATTAGCTGGAATACCCAACATCCGACAGGCATTATTATTCAAGATAGTGCGTTAGCAGATTCAATGACGTCGTTATTTAACCTTGTCTGGAATGCATTACCGAATAAAGTAAAGTAAAAATTTTGGTTTTACCCAAGTTAAGACGATATACATAGCTATTCCTTTTAGGAGAGTGGGGTTTTTTTAATACCTTTCCACGCTAAATCAAAGAAAGCTTTATAGGTCTGTATAATTTCTTGATTATGGATCACAATTACAAATAGGTTATTTTCTACAATAGAGAAAATATACATGGTATCTCCACAAATAACATTGTCATTGGAAAATAATTCTTCATCAACAAATCGTACATCGTGTTGAGCGGAAGCATTTTTTTGTAATGTTTTAACAAGAGCTGTTTCAGTAGCACCTTTATTAAATATCTGGCGAGTTCGAAATTGTTTGTATTGTACTTGCTTTACCCATTTGCTAAATGTTTTTTCATAATAACGTTCAAGATAATCAATTCTTCCAAACGAAAGGATTTCTTCGGTGGGATTCTGCTGGATATAATGGAATATTTCTTTATTCATCTGCTCAAGTGCATTTTTCCCTTCAAATATTTCAATATTCGGTTTTTGACTCTCATCTTTATACAGAGAAAGCAACAGGGGGAGTGATTCTTCAATCTGTTTTTTTCTAAAGTCTATTTGTTGTAATAATCGTTTTGGAGAAACAGCCTGATACAATTTTGCCTTTGATGTTTTTGTAATCTGTACTAATCCTTTTATATTGAGTTCATTTAGTTTGATGTATACGGTTGAACGTTTCAGGCCACATTTTTCAGCAATATGAAACGCACTATCTTTACCAAGTTGGAGGCATGTAAGGTAGACGAGTGCTTGCTTTTGCTCTAATCCCAATTGTTCTAACATTTTTTCTATAGACATATTATTACACTATCTACTGTCATTATTTTTGTCAACAGAATTTAATTATGTCAATTTTTACACTAAGTATAGGCAAAATATATTTTTAGTATATTTAAATACATATAGAAAAATGGAAGGATAAGCATGTGCCTTGAGTAATCAAACAGTGTAACGTAGTTAGAAGGAGAGAAAGATGAGCCTGAATATCGACCAAGAGCTACTGAGTTTCAAAGGGATCGATCCAGAGACCACTTTGCGAGAGCTTATTCACATGGTTGATGAGCATGCAAAGAAATATGACAAACATCCTCCTACTATTGTGCAGTGGGAAAACTTGGTTGATGCAGCCTTTTTGGCTCACCATCATCATAAGCCCAAGTCATTTCGTAAGGCTATCGAGCTTATCATCAGTATATTTGGTATCTGTGCTCAAAACCAAATTGAAATTGGTATCGAAAATCTGAGCAGAGTATCTTCCCTTATTGGTTGTGCTCCTCCCACAGATGAAACGATTACAGTGTACGTACTTGGTGATATCAAGGGTACGATACGAGCTTGTCGGCAACAGTACCTTCACCTTGATACTACTTTCAAGGAAAAGATAGAGAAGGAAGTTGGAATTCTGTTACGCGCATACGTATGATCGGATATGCTCAAATAGCCGATCCAATAAAGGCTCCGAGGATATTATATCTGACGAGCCTGTTTTTTTTGAAGCGAGAAAATCAAGAGTTGAATCGATGAATGTGTTTTATGAACCAAACTTTTAATGTATAGTTCAACCTAAATTAGGAGCAATTATAAGCTATTACTATTTTTTAAGTAATAAAAAAAGCAGTACCGTTGCAGAAAGCTCCTCCAAGCTTTCAACGTAACAGGTACTGCTAAATTGATGATCCTACACCTTTACAACAAGAAATTTGTCTCCTTTGCTGATTGGCGCCATTGGGATTATTCCCAGCATGGTGCCAAACTTATGCATCCCTTCACAAAAAGCGAGCCGTCTTGGCACATTTCCGTCATGCCATGTTTCAGTAAAAAATACCGTGGGGTATTTTTCTCGCATTCGCCATCTGATCTGTTGATCAGACATAAGCGAAAGGCCGATTCTGCTTCCAGCCATCCGCCAGTGGTTTCGAAACAATTCCTCGTTGAGTTGATCATTCGTCATCTCTTCAGCCGTTACCTCATAGATGAATATTTCCACCTTTCCCCGGTCGTCGTTGAGTGGAAATCTTTTCTCCACGTCTGGTAGGCACTGAAGAAACGCTTTTTGATTGTGAAAAAAATGTGCCCGTTCAAAATTGATAGTGGAATCAACTTCAATTTTGAACATTTCGACAAGCCTAAGCATAAAAGATCCTTCCTGTTGTGCCCCTCGTTATTGAGGAACAAACAACACTACCATTCATACAAATATTTGACTATTTTTATAAACAAGATATAATATATTTTACTCTTATTTATGGATAAAGTTATTTATATTAGCTTAAATTTAGTTTTAATATTTGTCGAAAATAGTCAACATGATTCAAGAAGCATTGCAACAATATGGATTAACAGATAAAGAAGCGGCACTGTATCTTGCCTTGCTTGAACTTGGCTCATCGTCTATTTTACAGCTTTCCAGTAAAACAAAAATCAATCGTACAACTCTCTATCACACGATCGATAATCTCATTGAAAAACGATTTGTCACGCAATCAAAAAAAGGAAAGCAGACAGTGTATGTTGCGGAACATCCTTCAACGCTCAAGCAGCTCTTCAAAGAAAAATTGAAGCAGTTTGATACACTGCTCCCAGAGTTAGTCACACGAATGAATCATGATGCGATAAAACCAGTGTTGAAATATTATGAAGGAATTGAAGGAGTAAAAGAGGTATATCGTGCTTCACTGAATGCGAAAGAAAATGAACTGAAAGCATTTGTAGGAATAGAATCATTACAAGTACGTGATAAAGCATTGATTCATTTTTGGCA
This sequence comes from Candidatus Kerfeldbacteria bacterium, assembly GCA_016182555.1. Classification (GTDB taxonomy): domain Bacteria; phylum Patescibacteriota; class Patescibacteriia; order UBA9570; family XYC2-FULL-38-9; genus JACPGJ01. The sequence goes on along the minus strand of JACPGJ010000007.1, from coordinate 226,457 downwards.
GAAAGAGTATATTCCTGCTCGTAAAAAAAATAATAAACTAGCCAAGCTTGTGATTCCTGATGATGAATTAGCAGTAGATTTTCATAGTAGAGATAAACAAGAATTTCGTGAATCGCGATTACTCCCAGCATCAACCTACAATTTTGAATGTGAAATTATGTGCTATGACAATGTTGTGTCTATGATTTCATATCACACCCATGAAGTGTTTGCAGTCACCATTGAAAGCCAACTCATTGCTAATACCATGAAAATGATTTGGAAATTAGCTTGGAATAGTGCGAGAAAATAAAAGAGGCAGTTTTTATGCGGAAAGTTGTGTGCTACAACTCTCGACGCACGGATACTGCCAAACCGTTGGTTCTCCTTTTTACTTATGGAGCAATAAGGTCGGACAGAACCCTACCCCAGTCCTTCCCATATATTTTCACCTTGCCTTCTCCTTTGCAACGGTGGCAACCGCCTTGACTATTGTGACACACATGGCAGTTGTCCTGCCTCCTGTCCTCATCCACAAAAATTCCCGTGCCATCGCAATACTTGCAGGTTCCAGAGCCACTGCAGGAAGGACACGACCCCTCTCCAGTCGCTTCACTGGTTGTAGGTGCGTACACAAACATAACCCTTGCTCCGTTAATATTTAAACGCTGTTTGTTTGTGTAGTGCCACGGACCAAGAGAGGAAAGAGCTTCCGCCATTGCATCTTTCTTATCATCGTGGCCGCCTTTCCTTGTAACCATGGCAATGTACTTTGCCCCGTATTGCACTGCCATCAGAGCAATGATGAATCCATACGCGGCAAGCTCTCCCTCCTCCTCCCTCGGCATATTCATATCCGTCAGAACCGCTTCGAATGGCAAATTTTTTTTCGCGTGGAACATTGCAAGTCCACCAGCACTCATTGAATCAGCGATCGTGAGGTCGTGCCCCTCAAGAGTATCCCGCGCAGATTTTCGGTTGATTTCGTTGTCGTCGATTACTAAAACTTTCATGATCTTTTCCTTTATCGGTTGTAAAGGTGCGTGTTTCATGAGAACTATTCTCAATCAACAGAACAGAATACCTGAAAAACCGCTCAACGTCAACGGTTATAGACGTTAAACATACAAAATGTTTGACTATACTAATAAAATAGCGTATAATTGGATGTAAATAATCGTAGACATTTATAGAAAAATATATGGCAAAACCCATCGAACTGCTCGAAAACTTCTCTCTTACGCCACAACAGGCAGAGTTGTATGTACTGTTGTTAAAGCAGGGTTCAAGCAAAATTACAGAATTAGCGTATGCACAAAAGAAAAATAGAGCCGCAGTTTCTTTCCATCTCACCCATTTGATTGAACGCGGGCTGGTGAAGGAAACACGAGTTGGGCGCAGAACGGAATATGTTGCTCTACCGCCAAAAGATTTAGCCGATTTGTTTGAACGCTGGACGGTTGATTTTAAATCCGTTGTGCCCGAATTGGAATCGTTGCAACGCGCTGAAACACAAAAGCCGCTTATTGAGGTTATTGAATCAGCGGCTGGCATGAAACGTATTTACGACGAAATGAGTACAATGCCACGGGGGTCTGAATTTCTTGTGCTGGAAGGAAAAACAGCTGTGAAGGGAGAATTGAAATTGCTCTCCAGTAAAGAGTGGGCGGTATTTTTCGGACGCATGGTGGACAGGCGCATTTTAACGCGTGCAGTGTTCACCACAGAATCTATGGCTCTGCCAGGAAAAGGCCTTGCCGAAGAAAATAAACGCTTGATGCGAGCACGCTTGTGGGATTTACGCACATTGCCAGAAGCCGCATTGCCACTTGAGCACCTTGTGATGATATATGGAAACAAAGCTGCGTTTTTTATTCCAGAAGTTAAACTACTTTTTACGTTGGAGCATGCGGGTATTGTTGGCATTCTACGTGCGCTGTTTGAGTCTATTCATCATTTTGCCAAACCTGTTGAAGGTGGGTGGCAGTAAATAAAAAAAGGCAGTTTTGTGCGGAAAGCTCCTCCAAGCTCTCAACGCAACTGGTACTGCCAAACCATTGATACTGTCTAGGTACATTGAACGCAAGTACCTCAGCAGGTAATCACTTCTCAGGGTTTCCATTTGCTCTGAGCACTGCTTTGCGACCAGCATCCAGGTGCATGGTCTCGGCACGAATTTCATTAATTCGCTTTGTGATTGCTTCTTTCTCTTCGTCAGATGAAGCAGTCAATAAAGCAGTTTCTAGTGAAGCAATGCGCGCGGTTCTTTCCGAAACCTTCTGATGAGCTTGGAATAAATTAGCAATAAGCCAAAGCAGACCGTCCATGATGTCCTCCAGATATGGGCTAGGCGTGATTGCCGATTTACACGTTATATGAAAATAAAAATAGCGTTTGATTTTTTTGTTATTCTATATTATGCTAGTGGAAAGAATAACTATTATGGCTGTAAATTAAGGCATTTTTTGTAAAAAATAGTAACTAGAATATTGTCTAAAAATGTAGACACAGTATAAATATATGCGAGTACAGAAGCAACACTTAATAGAGAATATGGGTTTCTCTGATAAAGAAGCGCTCATTTACCTCACGTTGTTAGAGGCAGGAGAAATAACGGCAACTGATTTAGCAAAGCGCTGTAATCTGAAAAGAACAACGTTATATAATATTCTGCCTGAGATGCAGCGAAATGGATTTATTTCGGTGACAAAGCAGAAGGGGAGAAAATATTACTTTGTTGATGATGTTCGTAATCTTGAGCAAGCGATAGAAGAAAAAATAGAAGCGGTACGCCAGATGATTCCAGAGTTAGCAAAATATCAAAATTTTTTACGTTCAAAACCAAACATTCTGTTATATGAAGGAGCAATAGGGATGAAAAAGTTTTATCATGATATTATTGCATCCGTTTCTCCAGGCGATACTATTCTGACGTATATCGGAGTGCAAAATTTTTATGAATACATTCCAAAAGAAATCCTCGACAAATATGTTAAAGAACGTATACGGAAAAAAGTGGTCAACAAAATTATTACACATGATGATCAGACAGCAGGTGAGTGGGCAAGTTCTGCAAAAAATGAACTCAGAGAAATCAAAATTATCAAAAATCAACACGCATTATATAGCGGAGATGTGAAAATATTTGCACATAAAGTAGCTTTTCTCTCATACCAAGAAGATTTTTTTGGAGTGATTATTGAAAGCAAAGGAATACATGAAATGTTAAAAAGTTTGTTTTATGTAGCATGGAATGTGTAAATAACAAAAAAGCAGTTTTGTTTGCAAAGCTTCTCTAAATACAAATCAAAACGAGGCTTTCGCCTCGCTTCTTCCCATCATGGGTCCCTTAGTGGACGTATTCAGGAACCTCCAAACTGACTGGAAGGTGAATATGAATTTGATAAAGCAGTTGATAGTAGAACCAGCTTTAGCACTATAGATATTCCAGTATCCATCTTTTAAAAGGTAGGCACTGGGATATGCCTGTAGGAGGGAACGTGACAGGCGGCACGAATTTCTAGGAGGGGATATACAGCTTACGAATAGTATAATGCACCGCACTTTCCCAAACGTTATCAAACATCCTCAGGGAAACTTTGTTGTTAAACACCTCCAGGTTAGCATCTCCTCTTTTGATCTGGTCTTGTAGGTCAAAATCAGGCATAGATGTTGCTGCCTGAAGTGCAGTCCTGGTTTGACTATACATCAAGTATAGCATCCTCTGCTGTGCTTGTTGATAATCATCCTTACCAACATTGCCATACTGCCACAGTTCTTTAGGTGATAAGTCCCACTTTTGAGACCCTATCTCAAAACTATAACAGGTAGACTCACTGCCCCAGTCTGTCACAACCACTTTAAAACTCGCTTCAACCTTATCTAAACTATGATGCCAACTAAATGTCCCCACCCACTTGTTGGTACCATTAAACTCAAGCGCTACTGTTGGCCGCATACTACCCCAACGTTTTTTGTAATACCCATTCAGCCAGTGTAGCTCACGACCACTCCGCAACATCGCGAAGCCGTGCCTTAACTGAATGGATATGGTTTCAATGTGCATGCTCTCTTTCGAGAACACAGTAGTATCTCATAGAATAAAAAATACTTACACACTATAACCGACAAAGTATAAAAATATTGCTATTTTATCCTTTATTTGATATACTAATATTGTCGAAATATTTTCCACAAAATATATGATATCCACAACCATTTTTGAGCAATTAGGGTTCTCTGATAAAGAAACAGCAGTCTATTTAGCGTTATTAGAGCTGGATTCAGCGACTCCTACCGATATTAGTAAAAAGTCGAATATTAACCGTACGAGTTGTTATGATGTGTTAGAAGGTCTGATGAAGAAAGGACTCATTAGTAAATTCAAAAAGAAAGGGAAAATCTATTTTCATGCGGGTGATCCTAAACGTTTAGTTCAGTATCTGGAACGAGAAAGGGAGGAAATGAATAAGCAAATCAATACGCAACAGGAGCTGGTAAAACAAATTCTGCCAGAACTTTCCTCGTTGATTCATCCGCAAAGTACAAAACCAAAAGTAACATTTTATGAAGGAGAAAAAGGAATGCGAGAAGCATATGAAGATACACTTACTGCTAAAGAAACGATTTTAGCCTATGCCAATGTGGAAACTATGCACGAGGGACTACCACATTTTTTCCCAGACTATTACAAGCGTCGTACAGCAGCAAAGGTATCAATTCGGGCTATTATGCCAAAAAATAAAAAATCAGTTGAACGCGCAAAGCATGATAAATCAGAACTTCGTGAATCGGTTATTTTAGATGATCCAGAGCATACATTCTCGCCAGAAGTGAATATCTATAATGATAAAGTGCTCATTGCTTCATGGAAAGAAAAAATGGCTGTCCTGATAGAATCACGGGAGTTTGTCCAATTGCAGAAGTTGATATATACGCTTCTTTGGAAAACACTTAAAAAATAAACAAAAAGGCAGCTTTTGATCGGTGCTGCCAAACCGTTGGTCCTGCTCGGATATAGAACATTATTCCTCCTTATTTTCTGGCTGTTAAAAATCTCCATTCGCTATAAAGGAATTCGAGATTAGTAACACCATACTTTTCTTTCAGCATGCGGAAGGTGTGATAGTCATGCAGCTCTACTATCACCTGAGCACGTAAATCGTTGTACTCATGAAAAATAGCTATATACCCTCCTCGTTGCTTTAGAGCTTTGAGATTCTCTGGCTCTTCTGTGCAGGTTTCGCACAGAGTACAAAAGACAAGATCGACGTCTTTTGGAATTACTTCATTCCAAGGAAGTTCAATATAGCTCTCAACTCCTCCTAATTCTCGAGGTGCTAAATAGGGCAGCATTCCGCTTAATAGGCTAGCGGTATCACTGCTCCACCAATTGTGATTGCACGTCAGAATACCAATTTTCATATCTCCTCCCATACAGTTTTCAAGCTTGCTATCCAGAACAGAACTATACAGCGTAAAATAAAGAAGCTATAGTGTCAAAGATAATAAATCATTATTCTATGCTAATTTTAGCTAATAATATAAAATTCGTTGACGATATACCAACAACATGTTAATTTTGTAGCAATATGCCATATATGGAAAAAGAACTCTTTAGTACATTAGGTTTTAATGAGCAAGAACAAGCTGTTTTTTTGGCTGTGCAACAGACAGGAAAAATATCGCCAGCACGGGTGGCCAAGCTCACGGGAATCAATAGAACAACGGTGTATAGTATTGGGAAAAAGCTTATTCAACTTGGTTTGATTACTGAAGATATTGGGAACAAAGTGCGCTATCTGGTAGCGGGTAATCCAAAAGCATTACTGGATTTGGTAACAAAAGAAGAGCAGCAAATCAAAAAGAAAAAAGAGGCAGCTCAAATTCTCTCCCGCAATATTACAACAATCATGTCTGCGGTAGAATATTCAGTACCAAAAATCAAGGTTATTGAAGAATCTGATCTGACGACCTATTTGCATAAACAATATGAACATTGGAAAGAGAGCGGAGAAGCAATAGATAATACATGGTGGGGGTTTCATGATAGTTCATTTACCGAGCACTATGGCCGATGGATAGACTGGACTTGGCAGCAAGGGCCAAAAGATTTGAAAGTCCGTTTTTTAACGAACGACAAAAACATTGAGCGAGCTATGCGAGAGAAGTATGTGCAACGCTTAGTTAAACCAACACGAAAAGGTGAATTTGATGCGAGTCTGTGGGTAATTGGTGATTATATTATTATGGTAAAAACACGTGATCGTCCGCATTATATGGTGGAAATTCATGATGCTGTTCTTGCACGAAATTTGCGGGAGTTGTTCAAGAACATGTGGGAGAAATAAAAAAGACAGTTTTGTGCGGAAAGCTTCTCCCAAGCTCTCAACGCAGCAGGTACTGCCAAACCGTTTGTATATTTTTCAAGAGGTTAGCGCCTTAAGCACCAGAGCCCAATTTTTTCCTTGTTCCTTTTTTGTGCCCTCACAAAAAGAACAGATTTTATCTGTGCGCCCTGTTACATTACAGTGTGAACAGGGAACGGTGTCTACACCTATCATTGGTGCATGATAGAAACCAACTGTGGCACCGTTAATTGTAAACTTCGGTGCATTTTCCCTATTATCTTCCCAATATGCCGATCCAAGAGGATCGAGCAGTGCTGAGGCTGGATGGTTGTGATGGTTTGTTGCTGTCACAACGGCTGCAAATTTTGCACCCTCGAGTGTAGCTCGTAACACGAATGCCCAACCTACTGGCATCTCCTGCCCAATGAATTTTTCACCAAAGTAACTCAGGTTTCGTTTTGGGGCAGGCATGAGGAGATCACTGAGCACTACATCCCAGTAGGGAAGGCGAGCCACTTGTGAAGCTTCTTCCCATCCTTTCTCTGACCAAAGCCGATGAAAGATGACATCATCATACTGCGGTTCAAGCAGTTCAATTGCTTCGTCTGCAGTAGAACAGAGAGTGACTTTGTGCTCTTTTAACAATTCTTTAGCTGAGTTGAGATGATGTTGGTTATCGTCGATTACCAAAATCCGCATAACAAACCTCATGAGTTAAAGTCTATTCTTTTTGTCGCACTATTTTGACAAAAAGAACAAATAAATATAAAATGAATTTAAATAATAATCAATATATATGTCGACGGATATTCGACAAAAAGAAATACAACGTATTCTTGAAGCGTATGGGCTTGATCAACGGGAGATTGCCGTGCTGTTTGTATTGATTCAGCTCAATAAAGCTACAGCATCTGAAATAACAAAACAGGCAAGTGATATTCCACGTTCATCAATTTATGATTTGTTGCAATCATTACAACATCGAGGATTTGTGAGTTCAATTACAGAAAATGATAAACTCTATTTTCAAGTAGAGCAGATTGAACATGTCATTGATATTTTGGAAGAAGAGAAACGAGCACTCACGGAACAACAAAATGCATTTCGTTCTGTTGCGGATGTGTTTAATCAAATGAAATTTGGTACAGCCTACAAAGCAGGTGTGCGTTTTTTCGAAGGCAAAAAAGGAATTCTGGCAGTGCATCGGGAAATTATCAACGCACAAAAAACACTTTACTTAATTGGTGATTTAGCAGTAGTGACGAAAACATTTCCGCATGCCGCTGTTGAAGATAATTTTGCTGAGTTAAAAATACAGAAAGTATTACGTAAAGGAATGATGATTCCCAATGCTGCGGGGAAGCAGTATCTTCGAAATGCGGGTTTGCATGAATATCATCATGTGAAATGGTTGCCAGAAAATATGAAGCTGGACACTGATACCCTCATTTGGGAAGGGCATGTAGCTATTATTGATTACACGCAACATCTGAATACTGTGGTGATTGACAACCCAACTATTTATAGAACATTCCTTGCGTGGTTTGAAATGATGTGGGATAGTGTTTCAGAAGAAATTACTCAAAAAGATTTGAAATAAAAAATAGCAGTTTTGTGCGGAAAGCTCCTCCAAGCTCTCGACGCAGCTGGTACTGCCGAACCGTTTTCCTTTAATTAAGGACAAGGCGTCTCTACAAGTGCGATTCCATGTCCACCTCTCACTACGAGGTAGCATTTATTGGTATCTGTTTTTAAACGAGAGGCATCGCCAATGAGCGGAGCAGACGAATAGGATAGCTCCCTCACCCATTGACTTGATTCTCCTGCTGTTGTGGGTGGTTTTACCTCCTTGCTCCTATTGAAATCAGAAGTTTTGGTAGGACAGGCAGTGAGCACCAACAACAGAAGGAATAAAAGGTGCTTTTTCATTTTTGATTTACCTCCTTGTTCCTCAAATTCATTCCGAGGAACGTACAAGTATATAATAGAAAAAATAATGTATAAATTTTTCGTCAAAAATGACGAAAATAACAAATAAATATCTAAATTTGACTATAAATTAAGTATTATATAGTATTAAAATGACTAAATGTGTTTCGTCATTTTATCAATTTACAATATGAAATTTGAACCATTACTTAAACAGTTGGGTTTCTCTCAGAATGAAGCCAAAGTCTATATTGCCAGTTTAGAAATGGGCTTATCTTCTGCTCAAGATATTGCAAAAAAGGCCAATTTACAACGTACAACCACATATTCGATATTAGAGATGTTGGTGAAAAAAGGTATCGTTGGTAAATCTAAAGTACGTGGTAAATATCGCTATATTGCTGAATCCCCAAGTAAACTTCTATCCTTCGCTACAGAGCTACAGAAAAAAATTGCTCACGCACTTCCTGAGTTAGAAGCGATCTATAACAAAAGTGAAACCAAACCGAAAATAGTTTTTTATGAAGGAAAACATGCGATTCAGAATGTGTATGATGATACCTTGCGGGAGCGGCCAGATGAAATCTTAGAATGGAATACGAATGCCTATTTTGACCAATTTCCAAAAGACCACGCTTATATTTCGGAACGCATGAAGTTAAACATACATGCTAAGCGCATTGCTGGGAGTGGATCAGTGTGGCATACAAAACATAAGAAGTATGATCAATCAGAATTGGCGGAAACACTCATTGTTCCTCGTAATGTGTTTTGGCCAGAGATTGAAGTAAATATCTATAACAATAAAGTGGCCTTCATGAACTATGCTGAAAATATGTCAGTTATTATTGAAAGTAAAGCAATTGCAGATGCTATGCGGCAGGCATATTATCTTTCTTGGTTGGGAGCGCAAACGATAGAAGTAAAATAAAAAAGGCAGTGTTGTGACGGACTACCTAAACCATGAATTTTCTACCTAGCCTTTTATTCTTTTAGGATCATTTCCATAGCTATTTTTCTTACGTATTTGACCATTTCGACCATGTATAACATGTTCAGCGTGTTGTCGTTTCGTTTCTGCACGTCCAGCTGCAATTGCAGCAGCTTGTGTACGATGAGTTGATAGTGGTTTTGCTTTATTTGCTTGCTTGACGGCCCACTTTCCGTCATAAGGCGTTGAATGAATGCTTTTTGCTATATATTTATGATTGTTGTGCTTGGAGTGGGGGAAGGTTTGAAACCTTCCCCCGATTTGAACTTAGGAATTGTTTTTAATCCAAGCGCTCACATTGCTATCGAGACCAACCCACGCTGAAGGTTCACTTGTGACGTCAACTACGTATAATGCGTCGTTTTTGTCGACAACTGATTGTAGTTCATCTCGAACACCCGTCACTGATTTATCAGTTTTGATAAGCCATGTGGATTACTCAGGAGCAGTACGACAAATTAAGCAGTCAGTTTCGTGCCAAGCAGACCGAATACTGCCAAGCAGACCGAATACCGTAGTAAGCTAGAGCAACTACAAAAAGCCGATGAAAGTTACTATATCGACGCTATAGCAATACTAAACATCGCTTCCCGTAGTAAAGAATTGTTTATCGGTTCTGAACTAGACCAAAAAAGAGAAATTATCAAATTGGTATTTCAGAACTTGTCATTTGATGGTCAAAAGGTGCAGTATTCCTTGCAAAAACCTTTCGATTCCATCTTCATCGCACATAATCATTCCGCTTGGGGTGGCCAACGGGAATTGAACCCGTAATGACAGTACCACAAACTGTCGTGATAACCGTTTCACCATGGCCACCATAATTATTTTCTTTTACCATTATACTGATGTTCTATATAATGGCAATTAATGCATAATATGAGCAGGTTACTGAATGCATTATTATTTCTGTTTCTATCTTTGTGATGAATAATCAGTACTCGAGAATCTTCTATACCACAATGGCGGCAGTAGTGTTGTTCTGTGCTGCGTAAGGCAAATTTTCGATAGGATGCTTTACCACCTTGCCAATTATAGTGATTCTCGCGAGTCCTTTTTTGGGAGTTTTCCCAGATACAGTGGCAGCTTTTACTGCAAAAATATTTTTTGCTTGCCGATTTCCTTAGTTCTTTTGGAGAGCGATAAGCAAGATTTCCACAGACAGTACAGCGAATGTTTTTTCCGATGCGTTGTTTTTCACCCTGACATTTTTTTGAACAGAATTTCCCCCATCCCCGTTCGAGGTGACTTGGTTTTACATAAATCTCCTTATGACATACGCGACATTTTCGTTGCGGCATTACAGTAGATTATTCTACACAGAAGTATTTGTCAAAGTGCTGTATCTGAATTACACAAACCAGTGCTCTAACCAACTGAACTACAGCCACCATATAAATTGCAAAAATGAGTATATCACATTGAAAAAGAAAAATCAAGGAGCCAAATATTCGGTGTTATGATCATTGACGCAGGCAGGGAAAAAAGGTACTCTTCTTCATGCATTTGTCCCCGTAGCTCAACGGATAGAGCTTCTGCCTTCTAAGCCGAAGATGTAGGTTCGATTCCTGCCGGGGACACCGTTCATCACTTAACCATACTGTATTTGTCCCCGTAGCTCAGTTGGATAGAGCGTCGGTTTCCGGAACCGAAGGCCGCAGGTTCGACTCCTGCCGAGGACACCATATAACCACAACGCTATGAAATTTTTATTGCCCCAATATGTTGAACAGGCACTCACGCAACTGCATGATGCTGGTTTTGACGCATACGTTGTTGGTGGTTCGGTGCGCGACCTCGTTCTTGGCCGTACGCCCACCGATTTTGATATGACCACGAATGCGACACCTGAACAGATTCAAAAAACATTTGCCGATACACTGTACAATAATAATTTCGGCACAGTGGTTGTGCGCATGCCAGGGGAGCAAGGCATGCGGCATGAAATAGAAATTACCCCGTACCGTGCGGAAGCGGAGTACAGCGATCAACGTCACCCTGACAGCGTGAAATTTGGTGTGTCGCTGGAAGAAGACCTCAAGCGCCGTGATTTCACCATCAACGCCATGGCATTCAATGGCAACAAAATTGTTGATTTGTTCGGTGGACAAGAAGATTGTCAGCGTAAATTGATTCGTACGGTTGGCAAACCAGAAGAACGCTTCAATGAAGATGCTCTGCGTATGTTGCGGGCCACGCGTTTTGCTGCACAACTCGATTTTCATATTGAAGACGAAACATTTACCGCGATTCAACATCTTGGTAAAAATATTTTGCGTGTTTCAGGTGAACGTATTCGAGATGAATTACTGAAGACGCTCAACGCAGAGGACCCGTACCGTGGTTTTTGGTTAATGCACACCAGCGGTTTGCTGCAACACATTCTTCCGGAGCTTGAAGAAGGTTCTGGTGTCGGACAAAATAAACACCATATCTATACTGTGCTCACGCATAATTTGTTTTCTATGCAATTCTGTCCGTCTGATGACCCACTGGTGCTTTTCGCTGCGCTGCTACACGATGTTGGCAAGCCGCGTGTGAAAGAAGGCGATGGGCCAAACAGCAGTTTCCACGCTCATGAACATGTTGGTGGTCGCATGGTGCGTAAAATGATGGAGCGCTTGAAATTTTCTCGCAAAGACTGTGACCGCATTGCGCATTTGGTGAGCCAGCACATGTTTTACTATAACACTGGTGAAATTACCGATGCCGGAGTACGTCGCCTTATTAAACGCATCGGCCGTGAAAACCTCGACGATCTCATGGCCATTCGCATCGGCGACCGCATGGGTTCTGGCACACAAAAAGAAAAACCTTATAAACTCATTGAATTGGAACGTCGTATTCGTATGGTTGAAAAAGACCCTATGGATACCACTATGCTCAAAATTGATGGTAATGATATTATGCGTATTACGGGTCTCACCCCTGGTCGCGGCGTGGGTGAAATAATGAAAGCGCTGCTCGAAGACGTTCTCGAAGACCCATCACTGAATACGGAAGAATATTTGACGAAACGCGCTCAAGAAATATCCGCATCTACATCACTATCAGTGACAAAAGATAAGTAATTATCCGGATTCACAACAGTATAAGTGGCTGTTGGATATTCTGCTTTCCAAGTGCGCGGAGTTTTTGGTTTTTTTCTTTGTGACCATTTGAATTCATAACCATACAGTGCACCGTTTCGCTCTTCGACGTAATCAATTTCTGCACCACTATATAAACGCCAAAAATAAGATGTTGCATATTGTTGGTTATAGGCAAGGTATTTCATGCGTTCGACAATACAAAAATTTTCCCACAGATCACCGTGGTCTTCACGTTGTGACAATGGAGCAAATCGGCCAATAACGAGATTACGAATGCCGAGGTCATAAAAGTAATATTTTTTTTTCTTGCTGATTTCTTTTCGTAAATTACGGCTGAAGCCACCTAAATGAAAAATTAAAAATGTTTTTTCGAGTAAATCAAGATAACGCAGTACCATATCGTTGTGCATACCAAGTTGTGTTCCCAATTCATGTATGGACACCTCTTTGCCGATTTGGAATGCTAACAAGCTGAGTAAATCTTTGATGCGTTGCGCCCCTCGTATATCAAGGAAACTCAGTAAATCTTTATACAGATAGTCTGCTTCTAATTCATACAGATATTTTTCTTTGAGAGCTGCACTACTGAATTCAAAAATACCAGGGTAGGATCCCCAAATTAAACGCTCTTCTAATTGTTCTTTTATTTCAAACGGAGTCATGAGCGGTAGCAATTCTTGTTGGCTGATTGGATAGAGATGAAATGTCCATTTGCGTCCAGTCAGCGGTTCAGATATGGAATTGGCTAACTCAAAAGAAGAAGAGCCCGTGGCAATAATTTTGAGATCGACAAATTGATCAATCAAAATTTTTAAATTAATACCAATATCTGGAATACGTTGCGCTTCATCAATAAACAATAATTTGTTCTCACCAATCAATTGTCGCATTCTTTGGCTATTTCGACTAGAAAGTACATGAATATATCGTGATTCGTCTGCAGAAATAGACAGTGTGGGCAGGTGGAGTTTTTCGATAATTTCATGACAGAGCGTGGTTTTTCCGACCTGTCTGGGACCATATAACACTACCACTTTATGGAAATTGGTTATTTTTTCAAGCAGCTCAGTTGTAATATGTCGAGGAATAATCATAGCTGTATTATAGAGGATTACATTGAATAACGCAAATTTTTACATAAAAAAGTAAAAAATCACGTTAATTTTTATGTTAAACCGTTAAAATTCAAGTTCATTGTATTTTATGGCTAAATTTAGCCATTTTTACACTTTGAATTTATTGATTTTTTCGTCCTTTCCCGTGAAATTTTTTGTGTGCCTCGCGTAGGCCTTTATCGGTCACGTGAGTGTATACTTGCGTGGTAGTAATAGAAGCATGCCCCAGCATGGCTTGCACTGAACGAATATCAGCTCCATTGCGTAATAAATCGGTCGCAAAACTGTGGCGAATCGTGTGAGGTCCCACTTTTTTTACAATGCCCGCTTGTCGCGCATATTTTTCCACGAGTCGCTCAATAGAGCGTGGACTTAATGGTTTATCTTCTTCTTTGCGGCGACCTTTTGCTTTAGCGCGGTCGTGGCTGACAAATACATACATTGATGTATCGCCACGCGCATCCAAATAGCGCTTCAACCAATTGCGCGCTCTATCATTCAAAAATACGACACGCAATTTCGATCCTTTTCCGCGCACGGTAAACTCATCACGTTTTACGTGTATTTGTTCACGGCGCAAACCCGCGGCTTCAGATACACGCAAGCCTGTAGAAAATAATAATTCCATTAGTGCTTTGTCGCGAATTTGAATCAGCCCTGGCTTTGTTACTGCTTCACCCTGTTTGTCGAATAACGGTGCGGCCACAATGCGCTCTAATTCATCTTCTTCCAAGAATTCTACTTGCCGTTGACCTTCTTTGGCGAGTTCAATTTTTTCAGGTGCTAAAGACAATACATCCATCTTCGCTAAATATTTCAAAAAACTACGCAGCGCGATTATATGGTAATTTTGTGTTCTCTTCGACAGGGTACCGGTGAGGTTCCGCTCATTTGCCATACGGTTCAACCAGACACGAAATCGTTTCACTTTCGGCAATGTGATATCTGCCGCACTTCGTACTCCAGTTTCGGAAATAAAGCGCGTTAAATAAAAATCATAATTTTGTACCGTCTTGCTTGATCGGTTTTTTTCTACTTCTAGGTATTCTAAAAATTCTATTTTTAATCGATGAATTTGGCTTTTATTACTCATATTGTTATTTTACGACACAATTAATATATTGACAAACACAATATTTTTTGGTATTATGTATATAATTATCAGTTTTTTAGTAGTCAAAAATAAACAATTATGCAAAATCCTGCTCAACGCGTTGCTGTATTCGTCGACGTTCAAAATATGTATTATTCAGCTCGCGCGCTCTACGATCAGCGTGTCGATTTTGGAGAAATTCTTAAAGAAGCTGTCGGTGTACGCCAATTAATTCGCGCTTTTGCGTATGTCATTCAAGCCGATAAAGAAGAAGAAAATACTTTTTTTGATGCATTACAAGAACGTGGATACGAGCTACGCAGCAAAGAACTCCTCAGTTTTTATGGTGGCGCAAAAAAGGGTGATTGGGATGTTGGTCTCGCCATGGACGTGGTTCGCATGGCGCAAAAAGTAGATGGTATTGTTTTGGTCTCTGGTGATGGCGATTTTGCCGAATTACTCCGTTATGTGAAAGCTCAAGGGTGCCGTGCAGAGGTGATGGCTTTCGGTTCTTCGGCCTCTTCTCAACTTCGCGCTGAAGCTGATGCGGTATATGATTTATCCCAAGATACCAGCCGTTTTCTTATTCCCAAAAAACGCAATGCACGCACACCTCTAGCTCCGCGCACAGCATCACGTTCCTCTTCGCGATCATCTTATGCAAGACCACGCGTTCAACGAACCGCGGAATAATAACCAGTGGTCGCACACCGCAAGAGAGACCTGTGAATAACTGTATTATTGAGCTCTGTACGTTTGCGAAAAAATTTGGTATACTATAAAAAGTACAGCCGTTAAAAAAAATTGCGGAGGATGAGGAGGATCACAAAACAAAACCAGAAGAATTATTCACGATCGTTTTTTTGTATTACGCCGCACATAAGAGCGGTTTTTTTATAATCAATTTTATTCATAACTGCAGTCAACGTATGAACTTTACTTCACGTATCATTGCACACGTCAAAACAGTGGTTTTGATGTCTGCTGTTCTTCTGCTCGGCGTGCTGATTCCTTCGCAACGCGCCGATGCCTACGATTATCTTTCCTATGAAGTCACTGACTTCTCTGTGGCTACCACTGACACGAGTTCCGGTGCTTCAGACACATTGACCGTCACGTTCACCATGCCCACGGCCATGACCACAGCAGGGTATATCTCTTTATCCTCGCCGTTGCTCTATGGCTACGTTGATTCGGTGTATACATCCGAATCGGTGAATATGGCAAATGCGGTGATTACATCAAATGAATTAACTGTGTCATATCAATCAGAAACATCGGTGAGTTTTTATCCCACAGCCGATCTCGCTGCTGGTGCAACAGTTTCTGTTACGCTTGTGGGTGTAGAAAATCCAGCAAATGTAGAAGCAAGTGGAGCCTTTAGTTTGTATGGTTCTGAGTCCGGTGTAGATTCCTATATCTATTTTTCAGCTTCTGATACGGTGACTTATGGTCAAATTGATTTTACTGCATTACTCACTGATGCTGACGGTACGACTCCTATTGCTGATGTGTATGTGTATGTCAATTATTATGGCGCTGACGGCACGTACGAATATTTTTCCGGTACAACAGATAGCGAAGGTCAGGCCTATTTTTCCGGTTTAACGACGAATAGAACCTATAGCGTTTCCTTCTCCTATTATGGCGCAGCCACCACCAATAGTGTTCCAAGCGCAACCACGCTCACGTATGATGGTACGGCGATGGGGCCAGTGGAATATTCGTTCACCGCACCAAATGTGGTCACACATTTTGAAGATGAAAATGGAGATCCAGTGAGTGGTTCATATTGGTATTGGTATGATGCAAATTGGTCCAATTGGGTATCAGGTACCACAGATTCGGATGGAAAAATTAGTGGTTTTGCTGCCGACGGCACCTATACATTATATGTTGCGCAATCTGCGACCAATTATAATTATTTTTCTTATACCTTTACGGTGAGTAGTGGAATAGAATCGGGTTTAGCTGATCCCATCTCCATTCCGCCTTCTGAAGTTTCCGGAACAGTAACGGCCGGTGGTGTTGTTGCCAGTAACGTCTGTTTGTCGATTTATAATACGAACTGGACAGTGTATCGGTATTCCTGTACCGATGCTTCGGGTAATTTTTCCTTTGCGCTTGGTGTGACAGATACCTACACGTTGTATGTAGGTAATTATGGTTTACCAGAAGGATATTTTGCTCCAGAATCGCAACAAATTTCTGTTACTGCGGGTGTGGCGATTACTCCATTATCATTGGAATTAGTTACGGCAGCAAAAACCATTTCAGGCACGGTCAGCAATGGTGGTACGGCGGTAACGGACGCTTATATTTATGCGTATAATACCTCCAACTGGGCATGGGCGTATGCCAATACAGATTCAACGGGTGCATTTTCTTTTAGTGTGACTGGCGGTGGATGGAGCTTGTATCTTTATCCAACCACCTACCCTTCCACGTGGAGTTACACCGGCGGAAGCGTGTATGTTGAATTTGCCAATGACAGTACTGTAGAAACAGAAACATTAGCCATTGAAGTGGAGGGATACACATCTAACATTACGGGAACGATTGTCTACCCAGAGACCGGTCTACCGGTTGGAGAGTATGCGGTTTATCTGTATGCGTCTGGTGGGGAAAATAATAGCGTGTATACCTATGGATATACTGATGCCAATGGACAATTCACCATGCCGGTCACTGAAGGGACATTTACGGTGTATGGCTATTTCTCTGATTGGGGAAGCGGATATACCTTCCCATCCATTGATCCGTTAGAAGTGGCAGAGAATGAAACGGTGGATTTGGGCACCATTACGTTGAAAGCACGTAATAGTCGTATTACAGGAACTGTTTCCACTTCCAACACTGGTGGTGTAGGTAATATTTATCTCTATGCATACGAAAATAGCACCTGGGCATGGGCGTCAGGTACCACGAGTAATGATGGTTCTTATCAATTACAAGTGACTGATGGTGAGTGGCAAGTTTGTATTTCGTCTTGGGGATTAACTGATGATTTAGGCCGAAGTTTAGTGTACACCGGCGGTTGTCAGGTGGTATCCGTTGGCGATGGTGAAACCGTTGGCGATATTAATTTCTTATTGCAAGTCGCTGATTCAACACTCAGTTTCACTGCAAAAGATAACAGCGGCAATGCACTGTCCAACGAATATGGTTGGGTGTCGGTGTATGACCCAAATGCTGAAGGCGGGTGGTGGTCGCTTGGTTGCTATGTCTACTCTGGTTCCTGTACCGTGGATGTTCCTTCTGAAACAGCTTATGCCGTGTCGTATTATTCGTATAGTGGATACTACTATACTGCAGATACAACGACGTATAGTTATAGCGGTATGAAAATTGATGGTGTCGCCGCATCCAGTGTGACTACCGAAATAGCGGAAACAAAAGATGTGACCCTTGAAATGTTGGAAAATGATGTCACGGTGACTGGTCAATTCCTTGACCAAGAGAGTAATCCGGTGGATGTGTATGGGTATGTCTATGCCAGTAGCGAAAATGGTGGGTGGACCTACGCGTATGTTGCTGGAACATCTGATTATACATTAAAACTCTCTGCCGGTACGTGGAATGTGAGCTATTGGACGTATGATAATTACATGTCTTATGGCAATACTTCACAAACAATCACTCCAGCAGCAGATGAAACAGTATCTCTCAATCTCTATGTATTAAATGCGGATGCGACCATTTCTGGTACGTTACTTGATGCCGATGGAAACGCCGTTCAAGGAGGATATGTACAGGCCTCAACGAGTTACGGAGAGAATACCAGTGACACCGAAGATCTGTATGGCCATATTGAATTGTATGTATATTCCGATGTTGATGGCAATTTCAGTATGAATGTGCCAAGTGGAACGTATTATGTCAGCGCATCTTCACCAACCTACTATATTGATCCGCAAACGGTTACTGTCACCGCGGATACCGCAGGGAGCGCAACTGGTCTCACACTCCAATTTGGAAATTCTGATGCAACGATTAGCGGTACCATCGTTGATGGGTATGGCATTACGGTGAACAATCGTCGAACCTTAGCAGAGGGCGATGGTGTAGCCAATGCGTATGTGTCGAGCTATTCACTCTATGGATATTCCTATACAACGACAACAGATGAGAATGGTAATTTTGAAATTCCCGCAGTCATTGGTGATACGGTCTATATCACGGCGGTGCAACAAATTGGTCAGAATTCCTATTACAGCGAACAGTCTGAAGTGGTGGTTGATTCTGCAACAGAAACCGTTAGTGTGTTGTTGACGCAATTTTTGGAGTTGCCAGAAGCGCAAACAGCGCAATTTGATCCTCAAAATGCTGCGGTGATGACGTTGGAGGATGGCACAGAATTAAGTTTGCCGGCAAATTCCATTACATCGGAAAATATTGATCAAGTGACCGTAGTGCTTGAGCCAACATTGGAACTCGCTCAAGAACCAGAGGATAAAACGCTCAGTTATGGTATTGAGGTGAGTGTGACGGATGATAATAATGCTCCAGTGACCGAATTAGCCGGAACGGCCACACTTACTCTTCCTTATGACGAAGCGAATTTGGAAGCGGCCGGCGTGACGGAAGAAGAATTGGATATGAGTTATTATGACGAAGCTGGTGGCACATGGGTTGATGTTCCCAGTACGGTTGTGGATACAGAGAATAATACCTATACTGTCAGTGTGGATCATTTCTCTGCGTTTTCTATTACCTCTGTAGGCAGCATTATTGCTGCAGATGATAATTCAAACGATGGTGGTCAAGATAACGATGATAACTCAACACCGGATGGTGTGTTGGAAGCTCCCACAGGTTTCGCGGTCGATACTCAATTTGCAAAAGCAATCACATTGTCATGGAATGAAGAAGGAGATGCGACTTCATATCAGATTAAAGTGATTAACCGTAAGAGCGGGAAGTTGGTGAAAACGGTGACAACCGACAAGCTCACCAAAAAGATTAAGAAATTGAAAGCGAACAAGAAATATAGTTTCAAAATTCGCTCGATTGGTTCGACCGGCTCTCAATCAGAATTCTCTGATCTGCTCAATACGCGTACACTGCCAACTCCACCCATTGGGCTGAAGGCAAGTCAACTCACTGCGGAAACAGCAAAATTGCGCTGGAGTAAGCCGGTTGGCGTGATTAGTTCATACGTGGTGAATGTGTATACAAAGAATGGCGACTTAGTACAGAAATATATTGTTAAAAAGCATCAGTTAACCGTAGAAGGGTTAGATGCTAATACCCCATATTATTTCACTGTGAAGGCGCGATTCAATAAAAATAATACTTCTCATGTATCGAAAAAGCGTGCATTTCGTACTTCAGCATCATAAATAAGCGTTGAAATACGGAATACCTAAAAAAAAGAAGGCGGGTACCTCACGGACCGTCTTCTTTTGATTTAGACGTAGTTTTTTTGGCTCAGATTGACAAGGGGAGTGAAATATTTTACAATCGTTCTATAATTAATAATGACGATATCTTGGCTCCGGGTTGACTTAAGGAACAGGTGCTCGGATATCGTGAAAAATGAACCTATGCTTTCCAAGAAACAGAAAAACGCTATTATTAGCAAATTTGCGACTCATAAAAACGATACAGGGTCGCCACAAGTCCAAATTGCTATTCTCACCGCCGAAATTGCGGATCTTACGGGTCACCTGAAAATGCACAAAAAAGACTTTTCTTCTCGCCTGGGGTTGCTGAAAAAAGTGGGACAACGTCGCCGCTTAATGCGTTATTTAAAGAAAGACAGCCCAAAACTGTACGAAAAGTTGATCACGACGCTCAAACTCAAAGACAATATTTAATTCATGCCTACCCCTTCTTCGCAAGCGCCACAGACTATGCACCACAAGCACCGATTGCTGTTGTTCTGTCTGGTGGGTGTCATTATTATTATTGTTCTTTTTTTAGCGAAAAAAGAGATTAACGAAGAGCCAATAACATCAGATAATACCACAAATAACGCAAATACCAACGCTCCAGATGGTTTTTCAGATGCGGATAAAAGGACCCTTCTTCAGCAGTATGGTTTTTGGATTCCGGCTATGTCTTCAACACCCGGAATTCAATCATATACAGAAGTGGCACCATTCAAAAATATCAATTTTGCTGCTGAAAATGCTGTTATCATCGCTCCATTGGAGTATGGACAGATGATGCGTGAAAGTTATGGTTCAGAATTAGAGACGCCATTTACTGTGGATGGTAGAGAAGGTGTACGCATTCAAGGCAAGTCAGCGAAAGATGGCTCATCAATGGAATATATATTATTGAAAACTGCAAACAATTTGTATATTGTTCTTGGAGATGCTGCATTTTTGGATGAGGTCCAAACAAAGATTATATTTAATTAGTTATTTATTCATCATTCGCCCACGCACGTTCAGACGCCTATTTAAGCGCTCTGCGGTGTGTGGGGGAATACAACACCTATGCACAATACAAAAAAGTTCTCTATTGAATGGGGAGGCAGAACACTCACTATCGAAACCGGTAAACTGGCAGCATTTGCCAATGGTTCTGCGCTTGTTCGTTACGGCGACACAGTGGTTCTTGCAACCGCAACCATGTCCAGCCACTTGCGGGAAGGGTTAGATTATTTCCCATTAAGCGTAGAATATGCAGAAAATTTGTATGCGGCAGGCAAAATTAAAGGTTCACGCTTTATTAAACGTGAAGGCCGGCCTTCTGATGAAGCCGTTTTGAACGCCCGCATTACCGATCGTTCCCTGCGTCCATTATTTGATGATCGAATTCGTAACGATATTCAAGTGGTTTTGAACGTTCTTTCCTACGACCAAATGATTGATCCCGCTTTTGTGGCGCTTATTGCTGCTTCTACGGCAGTCAGCATTTCTGATATTCCATGGGATGGACCGATTGCTGGTATTACTGTTGCCTCGGTAAAAGGCGAATATATTCTTAATCCAACCCCGGAACAGCGTGCTGAAGCCGAATTATATTTGCTCATGGCCGTTAAAAACGACCAAATAGTCATGATTGAAGCAAAAGGGCAAGAGGCAAGTGAAGAATTAACGATGGGCGGTTTCGAATTTGGTTTGAATAATGGACAACCAGTGATTGAATTGATTCGCAAAGTGCAACAAGAGGTTGGTGTCGCAAAAATTGAACCAACAAAAGCCGTGCTCTCCGCAGAAGAACAACAAATGCATGACGCAGTGGTGGCAAAAGCAGAGTCCTTTTTGCAAGAACACATTGCTTCTTTGTTTGGTATTCGTGAAAAACAGGCGCGAAAAGAGAAAGAAGAAGCCGTGAAAAGCCAGTTACTCGCGTTATTTGCAACGTCGGAAGAACAAGCAGTAGCTTCAAAAGTATTTGAAGAATATTATGAACAAGAATTCCGAACCGCTATTTTGGAAAAAGGCGTGCGCGTTGATGGCCGAGCTGTAGATGAAGTACGTGAATTATATGGAGAAGTAGATATTTTGCCTCGTACCCATGGTTCCGCTATTTTCCAGCGTGGTGAAACCCAAGTGCTTTCCACTATTACCCTTGGTGCTCCTGGTGACGCACAAATTATTGATGGTATTGACCCGGAATGGACAAAACGATTCATGCATCATTATAACTTTCCATCCTTTTCTGTTGGTGAAGTAAAACCAATGCGTGGACCATCTCGCCGAGATATTGGGCACGGAATGCTTGCCGAAAAATCGTTGGAAACCATTATTCCAAAAAAAGAAGATTTTCCTTATACCATTCGCGTGGTTTCTGAAGTATTGATGTCTAATGGTTCTTCTTCACAAGCTTCTATTTGTGCATCGAGTTTAGCGCTCATGGCTGCTGGTGTGCCGGTGAAACAACCACTTGCGGGTATTGCGATGGGCTTAATTACCACGCAAGACCGTAAACGTTATAAAATTATTACCGATATTCAAGGTATTGAAGACCATTCTGGAGATATGGATTTTAAAGTGTCTGGTTCACGCAATGGTATTACCGCCATTCAGCTGGATATTAAATTAGGTGGAATTACATTGGATATTTGTCGCGATACATTGGCACAAGCAAAAACAGCGCGTGTCGGTATTTTAGAGAAGATGAATGCGGTGATTGCTGCACCACGTCCTGTGTTGTCCCAATATGCACCGCGTATTGAAACAATCAAAATTGATGAAACGCGTATTGGTGAGTTGATCGGTCCTGGTGGTAAAGTCATTAACGGCATTATTGACGAAACCGGCGTGCAAATTGATATTGAAGAAGACGGTTCAGTGTTTATTACTGCTATCGATGAAGATGGAATGAAAAAAGCGAAAGAGATGATTCAAGATTTACTGCGCGAAATTGAAGTAGGAGAAGAGTATGAAGGGGAAGTGACAAGCATTGTGAAAGACCGTAATAGTGGAAAAGAGATTGGGGCGATTGTGGACCTTGGTGGTGGTAAAGATGGTATGGTCCATATTTCCAATGTTTGCCATAAGCGTATTAAGGCTGTTTCTGATGTATTGAAAGTAGGAGATATGTTGAAAGTGAAAGTGATGGAAGTCGATAAAGAAAAAGGTCGCATTGGTTTGTCGCGCAAAGAGTTGGTGGCGCCCGGTACACCAGACGCAGCCTGTGATTTAGCGCCAGAAGATAATGGTGGTTTTGGTGGCCACGCGGGTCGTGGTGGAAATGGCGGCGGTCGTGATTTTGGTGGCGGCGGTGCTGGGCGAGGTGGCTCCGGAAACCGAAAACCACGTTTTTTCCAAAAAGATTAATGGCGTTGAGATATGCAAGGTAAGTTGGTGGTGGTTACTGGCCCCTCTGGTGCCGGAAAAGATTCAGTCATTGGGAAAGCCCGTGAATTGGGGCTGGACTTTGGCATGATCACCACTACCACTACCCGTTCTATGCGCCCAGGTGAAGCTGAGGGGCAACCGTATTATTTTGTGTCACGTGAAGAATTTGAACAACGGGTGGAGCAGGGCGATATGGTGGAATGGGCCGAGGTGTATGGGAATTTGTATGGCAGCACCAAAACCGAGGTTGATCGGGTGCGCAGAAAGTATCCGGTAACTATTATTCGTGTTGATCCGCAAGGCGCGCGAACGTTCAAAGAGATGATTCCAGATGTGATTACCGTCTTTATTCAACCGCCATCCTTTGCATTTTTGGAGAAACGCTTGGTCAATCGCGCTTCAGATTCGCCAGAAGTCATTGCACATCGTTTGGAAGTTGCCAAAGCTGAAATGCAACATTTAGAATTTTGGGATTATCGTATTACGAACAATGAAGGCCAACTAGACGCCGCCGCCCAGGAATTGATTGATATTATTCAGCCTGCGTAGTGTTTTTTTGGAGCCTGTGGATAACTTTTACGGTGGATAACTCTAGCGTCAACAGGGTAAATTTTGCTGAAATCAGCAAAGAATTACACCACATTGTTGACCTGCTTTCAAGAATGTGATATGATTCTCTTATCAATTGTTCCTTTTCACTCTTCATTGCGGGGAGTAAACCGTATACAGAAATTGGATTATGGTCGAAGCGGCAATTTCGAAGAGAGCACGGCTTTGCGAAGCAAAACGAAGCTCTCGAGGAATTGACGTGTAGACCCTACACCAGCATTTTTGTATAGGATGTACTTCCTGCATTTTATCTAGCTCGCCTCCTGCGCTTTTGGTGCAGTTGAGGCGTAAAACAAAAATAAAATCTCGGCTAGTTTGCGTGTTTTTTGCCCTTTGGGCACCATTTATGCACGCTTACAGCCATCTTGTGGGAAGTTCTTTCGCGTTGAAGCCCCTGGCTAGTGGCTTTCGCGGCCCAATATTGTAACTGCGAGGAAATTCTTTACGTCTTGCCCTCTTTTGAGAAGGCGGGGCATAGAGTCCACACAGTTACCCAGGGCGTTCCGAGCGCATTATATTCTCTTTTTATATATTGAGAGTGGCGCCCTTCGGGGCGCCCTCTTTTCGTTATGGAGGAAATTTTGCCGTTTACAGAAGCGAAAATCCACGATACACTTACACCGCATTTTAGAAAAATCGATTAAATTTATTTTTATGGATCAAGCATTTATCAATGAAATGAAACAAGCATTGGAAAAAGAACAGCAATTGTTAACAGAAGATTTGAATAGTGTTTCTACACCAGATGTTCATAACCATACACCGGGTGCGCGCGTCGCCACATTCCCGAATTATGGCGATGATCGTTTAGATAGTAATTCTGAATCGCCTGTAGAAGTACAAGATTATTTAGAATCTTTGGACGCAACTGGTGTATTGAGTACACGCGTCGAACAGATACAACATGCATTAAAAAAAATTGAACAGGGGAGTTACGGAGTCTGTGAACAGTGTGGTCAGCCAATGAACGAAGATCGTTTGCGCGCCAACTCCGCAGCCACTGAATGCATGAATTGTGCCAAAACTCACCGATAAATTTTTCTTCTTTGTGAAATATTTCCCCACACTGGGCCAGTTCAACAAGCGCCAGCGTTTTTTTCTGCGCATCACCCTCCTTGCTATCTGTTTGTATGGTATTGATCGGGTGAGTAAATATATCGCACTGTCCTATTTGCATAAGCCTATTGTGTTGATTCCAAATTTGTTGCAGTTGAACGTGGTGGGTAACAAAAATTTTCTCTTTTATGTGGAGGCGCCTACGAGTATTGTGTTTCTCACTACAGCGCTCGTGAGTATATCGCTGCTTTGGATGGCGATCAAAGAACATCGTCAGGGTAACGATCATCATGTCGCTTTTCTCATTTTCGTTTTCATTGGTGCTTTTTCAAATATTCTCGATCGTGTACGTTATGGTTTTGTTGTTGATTTTATCAGCATTCCGTTTTGGTCCGTATTTAACTTAGCGGATATCTATATTATTTTGGGTGTACTCGCGCTCGCGTTATCATTATGGAAAGAGGAACATGCACCACAAGCCAACAAAACAATTTCAAAAACGAGTTGAGGATTTTGTCTGTGAAGCGTGCGGCAAACAAGTAGAGGGGGACGGATACCGTAATCACTGCCCTCGTTGTTTATTGTCCAAGCACGTGGATATTTTTCCTGGAGACCGGCAAGCCGATTGTGGAGGGCTCATGGATGTAGTCGATGTTCAATTAGAACATGGCGAATATATATTCGTTCATGCCTGTCGCCGCTGCGGCCACCAAAAAAGAAACAGAATGCACTCAGATGACCAGCAAGATACGCTTATTGCCACGATAAAAAAAATTCAATCTCGTTAATAGTTGCTCAATTTTTAGTAGCGTGTTAGAGTAGCAGCGTTGGACTCCTTTAGCCCTATCAGCAGGCAGGAGTTTTTTGTTTATGACTGCAACAATTCGTTCGTTAAACATTCAAGGGCTAGATTGCACACCTGTAGATATTGAGGTTGATGTCGCCAATGGCCTTCCTCAGTTTATTATTGTCGGTTTGCCCGACGCTGCTGTTTCTGAAGCACGCGATCGTGTGCGTTCCGCGATTAAAAATTCTGGTTTTCCGTTTCCGCGGACGCGTGTCACCGTGAACCTCGCCCCTGCGCATACACGCAAAATTGGTTCGCTGTTTGATTTGCCTATCGCGCTTGGTATCCTTGCTGCGTCTGGAGTGCTGCCGCAAATACCGCAAGAATTTTTTGTTGGTGAGCTGGCTCTGAACGGCACGTTGCGACCGGTGCGGGGCGCCTTACCATTAGTGGATACGGCGATGAATCGTTTGCATTGTTCTATCTATATTCCGCAGGCGAATACGCCAGAAGTATCGTTAGCGGTACAACCAGAACAACGCCAGCATATTTTTCCGGTGTCATCCTTGAAAGCATTGGTGGATGTGTTTTGTAGCGAAGCGCAACTTGATCCACTACGTCCGATTCCTGCTGCCATCGATCAACAACAGCCTCATGAACACCTATCGCACTACCCCGTGGATATGCAAGATATTGTTGGCCAGCCGATGGCAAAGCGGGCACTGGAAGTCGCGGCAGCGGGCGGCCACAATTTGTTAATGGTTGGCGCGCCTGGTGTGGGAAAAAGTATGCTGGCACAAGCGTTGGCGAGTATTTTACCACGCATGACCAGCACAGAAATGATTGAAGCAACCACGATTCATTCATTGGTGGAGCACCAGGGGAACACGATTATTTGGCAGCGTCCTTTTCGTGCGCCACATCATACCACTTCACCAACAGCCATTATTGGCGGTGGTGTGCATCTGCGCCCTGGAGAGATTTCGCTTGCCCATCACGGCGTACTGTTTTTAGATGAGCTACCAGAATTTCGGCGTGATTTATTGGAAGCACTGCGCCAACCGTTGGAAACCGGCAGTGTGACCATTCATCGTATTCATGGGAAAGCAACTTATCCGGCACGCTGCATGGTGGTGGCAGCAATGAACCCGTGTCCGTGTGGGTTTTATGGTTTGGAAAATCGTGCACAAGGGCAGCGCAGCAAGCACAAAGAATGTGAATGCTTGCCCTATAGTATAGAAATGTATAAACGAAAAATATCCGGCCCGTTACTTGACCGCATGGATATAAAAATGACCGTGTCCTATATCAATACCGAAGATATCCACCAGCAGCAATCTACCACAGACGCTCAACGTGAACGTTCCTCCACGATTCGCCAACGAGTAGAAGCGGCACGCACGCGGCAATATCAACGGCAGGGTCAGCCCAATGCCGCGCTTTCTTCCAAACAGTTGATGAATATGGTGAGTTTGGACCAGTCATCACAACAGTTGATGCGACAAGCGGTTGAAAAATACCGTTTATCCATGCGTGGGTACCATAAAACATTGAAAGTAGCGTTGACCATTGCGGATTTGGCTGGGCAGCCGTTACAGTCAGTGCACTTGGCAGAAGCTATTCGTTATACTGCTGGTTTTGAATGGTAAACGGATTTTCTTTTCGTCATATTTTGGTATGGTGATAGGCATTTAAAATTACCACAAATTCACCGTAATCAATTTTGCGTTCTTGCATAGTATTCAGTATTTGTTCTGCCGGTCCACGCAAAAACTCCTCTTGTTTTTTGGTGAGTTCACGTGCCACGATCATTGTTCTCTCACCAACGCCAAGCTGAATCAGCTGTTCCAAACATTTCAAAATGCGATGAGGCGATTCATAAAATACCACGGTGCCGGTATGAGCAATAGCTTCTTGAAAAAATGTTTGCCGTCCTTTTTTATGAGGGACAAAACCGCGAAACCAAAATTCGCTCATGGCTGCACCAGAGGCTTGCAAGGCCGCTATAACCGCCGTGGCCCCTGGAATGGGGACAACGGTTATGCTCATGGCTACAGCGCGTTGAATCAGCCGAGCGCCGGGGTCAGAAATACCGGGCGTTCCGCGGTCACTGACTAACGCGACCGATTGACCATCCGCCAGCAAAGCCAAAATAGCATCCTCTTTGGTCTGTGTTGACTGTGCATGATAGCTTGTCATACGTGTGGAGATACTATAGTGGTCAAGCAGTTTCTTGGTTTCCCGAGTATCTTCACAAGCAATGAGGTCAACATTTTTCAGGGTTTCCACAGCCCGAACAGTCATATCGCCGAGGTGGCCGATTGGTGTGGCAACGGTGTAAAGTATTCCAGAAGACATAGTAGTTGTATTTTACCGTATTATAGCGTATAATACTATTAAGAATTAATTATCTCAATTATGGCCGATCCAATTAAAGTATTGATTGTCGAAGACGACAAATTTTTATCAGAATTGATCTCAACGAAACTCACCAAAGAAGGGTTTAACATTGTGCTGGCAACAGATGGAGAAAGTGGTTTACAAAAAGCCATTGCCGAAAAACCAAATATTATTTTGCTTGATATCATGCTGCCTGGCATGAGTGGCTTTGAGGTGTTAGAAGCGTTGAAGAAGCAGGCTGATCAAACGGTCGCTAATATTCCTGTGCTCATTCTCAGTAATTTTGGCCAAGAGAGTAAGGTACAACAGGGGTTGAGCCTTGGTGCAAAAGATTACTTGGTGAAAGCCAATTTCACCACTGCCGAAATTGTCGAAAAAATCAAAAAAACTCTCGCTTAATTCCCTATTAAAAAACACCATCGCTTTGTATTTATCTGCAGCGATGGTATTTTTTTTATCTCACGTAGTTATATGGATTGGTTGTGCTGCCACCTACGATGACTTCAAAGTGGAGGTGCGAGCCGGTGGAGTTACCGCTAGAACCCATCTCCCCAATGTTTTGCCCTTTGCCGACATTTTGGCCACTGCTGACAAATAATTTTTGTAAATGGCCATAGCGTGTTTGTATACCGTTTCCATGGTCAATGAGTATCATATATCCATATCCACCTACCCAACCTGCTTGCACGACTCGGCCACTATTTGTGGCATAAATTGGATCACCAAAGTTACCATCGATATCTAAACCATTATGATACGCACCTAAATATCCGCGCGATAGCCGGTGAGTGACGGTTGGCCACTGCATACCAGAGCCAGCCACAGGTGCACTGGGCCCGGGTGTTCCACTGGTTGCGTTGCCACCACCTTGAAACACATCGCGAATGGAACTGAGGTGAGTGGTCGGTGCCGGTGGCGGAGGAGCAGGTGCTTGTCCATTAGGAATAATAATTTCTTCACCGGCTTTCAAATCGCTGGCTGATACAAAATCGTTGTAGGCAATGATTTCTTCAGATTTTCCTTTAAATTTTTCTGCAATTTTATCCACCGTATCTCCTGATTGCACGGTATACGCAACGCCGGTGACGGGTAAAATGTAGAGTTTTTGACCCGGTTTAATCAGTGATGAATCGCTGAGGCCGTTTGTTGATAGAACGGTTTTGGTAGATACACCGAATTTTGCGGCAATGCTGCTGGCCGTATCACCAGGTTCAACGGTATATTGTTGAATACTATTGCTGCTGTTTCCTGTTGAATCAAATCCACTGGATTGGACCAAGGCCGAACCATTGCCAGCCACAATAATACTATCATCTGTGGTTTCATCATTTTCAATGACTGGGGTAATACGTACAACAGCGTCGGTATTGATATAGGTGGTATTTGATGAAGCAATGGTTTCTGCGGTCACGATGGTTTCATCGTTCGTTGCAAAAAGCGTGTTGAACAAACTATGCTGCGCAAACTCTTCGGAACGCACAGATTCTGCCTGGGCAATATTGGTAAACATGACTCCAATGCTGAGCAAGAGCACAAACGCATGAATGGCATACCGGTTGGTAATGACCGCCAACAGTTTATGTTGTGCATGAAAAAAAAGTTTGGAACGTTGATTCAGTAAGATATAAATTTTATAGATCACAATGGCAATCGGGCGCAGGGTAACACTCCAGAGAAAAGCAATTGGACGCAATAACAATATACCCAGATGCTTGATGAGGGCGAGGAGCTTGCGCAGCCCATGAATGGCATGCAGGCTGAGGCGAAGAAGGAATTTTTTCAACTGAAGTTGAATAGTTGTGTATTGTTAGTAGGCAGCAGCATACCATTTTTAGTGATTTTGGTCAATCGTTTTTGTGTGCATCATATAAAAAAATTTTGCTAACATTAAACAAATTATTGGTTTTACTGGGCTAACTTTTGCGGTTTTTTGCCGGCTCCGATACAATGGATGCACTATGAATGAATACAACCCCCAAGAAATTGAGCCAAAATGGCAAAAACAGTGGCGAAAGCGTAATCAATTTGCGGCTGCAGATGATGCGAAAATGAAAAAATTCTATTGTTTAGATATGTTTCCGTACCCATCAGCGGCAGGATTGCATGTGGGGCACCCGGAAGGGTATACCGCCACAGATATTATTTCTCGCTACAAACGGATGCGTGGATTTGAGGTGTTACACCCTATGGGCTGGGATGCATTTGGGTTGCCAGCGGAGAATTTTGCCATTAAAACTGGTGTAGATCCGAATACCTCAACGCATAACAATATTGAGAATTTTCGTCGTCAAATTCAAAGTTTAGGGTTGAGTTATGATTGGTCACGTGAAGTGGATACCTCAACGCCCGCATATTACAAATGGACGCAGTGGTTGTTTTTACAATTCTATGAACACGGGTTGGCGTATCGCAAAAAAGCAAAAGTGAATTGGTGTGAACATGACCAAACGGTACTTGCCAATGAACAGGTGGTGAACGGCGCATGCGAGCGGTGCAAAAATCCGGTAGTGCAACGCGATTTAGAGCAGTGGTTTTTCAAAATCACGGACTATGCGCAGCAGTTGCTGGAGGATTTGGACGCAGTGGATTGGCCAGAACCGATTAAAGCCATGCAGCGAAATTGGATTGGACGCTCTGAGGGCGCAGAGATTGATTTTGTCTTAGCACAACCACCAGTAAAACGGTTTATTCTGATTCATGGAAAGGGTGGTTCACCGATGAGCAATTTTTTACCGTGGTTGCAGAGTGAACTGACTAAGCGTGGCTATGAAGTACAAGTGCCAGTGTTGCCGAATACAGAGGCACCAGATTTAGAAGAACAAGTGCAAGCGGTGTTGCAACAATGTACTCTTGATGAGCAGACGGTACTCGTTGGGCATTCATTTGGTGGGTTGGTCGCTTTGCGCATTGCCGAAACAAAAAAATTAGCGAGTGTTATTCTGGTAAGCACTCCAGCGACAGCAAATTTTTTGGATGGCAAAGCCCGTCCGACGGTGGCGAAAGCCGTACAATATCCATTTAGTTTCGTACACATTCGAAACAATGTATCCCGCCTGCATGTATTGTTTGATAGCGGTGATTATGTGGTGCCAGAAAGTGATGGTCAACTGTGGGCAGATCGTTTACAAGCGCCCTATACTCTCGTACAAGCTCAAACGCCTCATTTTTCTGGGGTTCAAGAGCCAAGTGTTTTACAAGCGGCTGTGCCAATGATTACGGTGTTTACCACGCGGCCAGATACGCTTTACGGCGCAACCTATATGGTGCTTGCGCCAGAACATCCGTTGGTTTCGCAGATTACTTCTGCGCAACAGCGTTTAGCAGTTGAAGAGTATATTGCTGCCACTAAAAAGAAAACCGATTTGCAGCGAACGGATTTGAATAAAGAAAAAAGCGGAGTATTTACCGGAGCACACGCCGTGAACCCAAGCAGCGGACGACGCATACCTATTTGGATTGCTGATTATGTATTGGGTACCTACGGCACCGGTGCCATTATGGCTGTTCCCGCGCACGACGAACGGGATTTTGAATTTGCGAAGAAGTTTGATTTGCCGATTGTGTGTGTTATTGAGCCGGATACACTTACTATACAATCTACTGCTTTACCCGGCACGGCACAGTTTGATGTCGATGAACAAAAAGTACTAAAGGATATTTTAGTAGGAAAGAGTGTTTATGCTGGTGGTGGTAACCTTATAAATTCTGGTGAATTTGATGGGGAAGATTCTGAAGAAGCGAAATGGAAAATTTGTGAAAAAGTTGGTGGCCGCAAGAAAATAACCTACCGTTTGCGTGATTGGTTAATTTCGCGACAGCGCTATTGGGGCGCGCCAATTCCGATGGTGTATGACCCAGAAGGGAATATACATCCAGTTCGCGAAGAACATTTACCTTTGTTATTGCCAAATGATGTGGATTTCCGGCCAACCGGAGATTCACCAATTGCGCGTTCAGTAGAGTGGAAAGAGCGAGCAGAAAAATTGTATGGCAACGGTTGGAGGTTTGAAAATGATACGATGGATGGATTTGCGTGTTCGTCTTGGTATTTTTTGCGCTTTTGCGACCCAAAGAACACAGAGATGTTTGCTGCACCAGAAAAATTGAAGCAGTGGATGCCAGTTGATATGTATGTGGGTGGAGCTGAACACGCGGTACTGCACTTGTTGTATGCACGATTTTTTCATAAAGCGTTGCAAGATTTTGGTTTGATTCCAGCCGAGGTTGGCCGTGAGCCGTTCGGGGCACTACGCAACCAGGGCATGATTTTGGGACCAGACCATCAGAAAATGAGTAAGTCGCGAGGAAATGTGATTAACCCAGATGATGTGGTGAACGAATATGGCGCCGACACACTACGCATGTATGAAATGTTTATGGGTCCGTTCGAAGAGATGAAACCATGGAGTACAGAAAGCATAAAAGGCATTCGCCGGTTTCTGGATCGTGTTTGGCGCTTGAAAGAGAAAGTGCAAAAAGATGTGACGGAAGAAAAAGCGACCGTTTCAGAACTGCATCGCACCATCAAAAAAGTCACAGAAGATATAGATCGTTTTGATTTCAATACGGCTATTTCGCAGATGATGATTGCGTTGAATCTATTTGAAAAACAACCGGTGATTTCGCAATCGGTGTTTGAGTTGTTTATCACCATTCTTTCACCATTCGCGCCACATATCACGGCGGAGTTATGGGAGCAATGCAACTTTGAAGGAGAAATCGCTCAGCAACCATGGCCAGAATACGATGAGGAATTGGTGAAAGAAACAACCGTGAACATGGCCGTACAAATAAACGGAAAAATGCGCGACACCATTACGCTTGCTGTTGATTCATCAGAAAACCAAGCTCGCGACGCCGCGATGCAATCCGAAAAAGTACAAAAACATATTGAAGGGAAGAGTGTGGTGAAAGTTATCTACATCCCCGGAAAAATTTTAAATATTGTGCTAAAATAAGCAAAAATTGCAGAATAGATTGACAACTTCTATAATACAGTGTATTATAGAAGTATGATTTCTAGAAAGATACAATTGCCAAAAAATCAGAGTTTTTTCCTCTTTGGACCACGTCAAACAGGGAAAAGTACATTATTACGCTCTCTTTTTGCTCCAGCACACACAATTACTTATGATTTACTCAAGTCAGAAGAATATCTTCGGTTTTCTGAGCATCCAGAATTACTACGAGCGGAAGTACAAGCACGCAAACCGACAGTCACTCATATTATTATCGACGAAGTGCAAAGAATTCCGGCGTTGCTTAACGAAGTACATTGGTTGATTGAACAGCCCAACGCCCCATTTTTTATTTTAACTGGTTCCAGTGCACGTAAACTCAAACGCTCCGAGGCGAATCTGCTTGCTGGCCGAGCGCTGACCTATCAACTGTTTCCGCTCACCACAGAAGAACTTGGTCCACAATTCTCCCTTATGCGTGCATTGCAATTTGGAACAATACCTTCAATATATATAGAAAACGATGATGAAGTGGCGATTGATCGTTTACATGCCTATGTAGATACGTATTTGAAAGAAGAAATAGAACGCGAAGCTCAAATTCGTGGCATTGCTCCGTTTATGCGTTTTCTCACATTGGCGGCAATGGAAAATGGCAACCAAATAAATTATTCAAATATTGCTCGTCAGGCGGGCATATCATACCAAACCATTAAATCGTATTTTCAGGTGTTAGAAGACACATTGATTGGTCAATTTCTGTTTCCGTATTTAAAATCGCAGCGACAAAGACTAACTAAACATCCAAAGTTTTATTTTTTTGATACGGGAGTGGTTCGTGCATTAACAAAAAAACTTCGAGTTCCATTGCAGCCGGGAACCGCAGAGTTTGGTTCAGCCTTTGAACATTTTGTTATTCTGGAAACGATGCGCCTTGCCCGATATCATAAACGAGATTATCTATTCAGCTATTATCGTTCGTCTACAGGTGTTGAGATTGATTTAATTATAGAAACACCTCGGGGTAAAACAATTGCTGTAGAAATAAAATCAAGCGACAATATTGATGGAACAGATTTGCGTCATTTGCGCTCATTTGGTAAACAGTACCCTGAAGCAGTGTTATATTGTGTGAGTCGTGTACCGCATAAACGTGTCCTTGATTCTATATCTATTCTTCCATGGCAAGATTTTTTTCAAGAAATTATTACGTTATGAGAATCGATTTATATCCGGCATGATAGCGACGATCTCTAATAAATGTGGCGCTATTGGAGTGTCTGGTTGAATATAGTTCTAACTGCTGCGAAAAGCATTTCTAATTTTTCATTTGTATATATTTACAATACAATTAGGTCAAGTTTTCGATATTTTTAGAAAAGTTTTTAATATTTTGCTAAAGTAAGCAAAAATTCCAACACAATACTTGACTGTAATTTTAAAGTACTTTAAAATAGTAGTACCATACAACTTTAAAGTACTTATATATGGATTCTATTGTAGACAAGATAAATCCTTGGAAAGCTAGTGGTTCTATTGATCTCGGAAGAGTAGTTCAACGTATTCAATTACCTGAAATTATTGATGCCTTAGAAGATGAGGTAATCTCTTTGCTTGTTGGGCCTCGTCAGGTGGGAAAAACAACACTGATGATGTTGCAGATAGAGCATCTTATCAACAGCGGTGTATCGCCAAAGAACATTTGGTATGTCAATTTTGACTATATAGAGTTACGTAAGTCAGAAAATGCTGTGGAATTTCTTGCGCAATTTGAATTATCATCGACCGAGAAGACTTATTTTTTTCTGGATGAAGTACAGCTATTACCAACCCCTGGTGTATTTTTGAAACAACTGTATGACCTGCAGAAAATGAATGTGATCAATACAAAAATAGTTGCTTCCGGTTCTTCCGCGCTGGAAATTAAAAGTGCGATTAAAGAATCTCTGGCTGGACGCAAACGCATATTTACTATTCTCCCTCTCACATTTCAAGAATTTATGCAATATCGTTTTGCAAACCTTGTACCAACGAGAAGAATGTTTGATGAATATATGACATTTGGTGGATACCCAGCAGTGGTCAAAGCAAACAATACTCAAAAGAAAAAACAGTTGCTTGCCGAAATTGTTCAATCTTATTTTCAAAAAGACGTTACTGATTTTTTGAAAGTGCAATCGCCGCAAAAATATAACACGGTATTGAAACTTTTGGCTGCACAGATTGGTAATTTAGTGAATATGTCTGAAATGAGCAATACGGCAAATGTGGAATTGAGAACACTGGAACAGTACTTGTTTTATATGCAGGAGACTTATCTGTTACAAATCATTCGTCCATACTACCGGAATGTCCGTAAAGAGGTGACGAAGCAACCGAAGGTTTATTTTTTTGACATGGGTGTACGGAATTATTTTTTGAATAGTTTTGATGATGTGCATCTGCGTGCAGATTATGGTTTTCTTGCTGAGAACATGGTGTTGAATGAGTTGAAGCATAGATATGAACAAGAAATATATTTTTGGCGTACAAAAAACCAAACAGAGATTGATTTTGTGGCGAGCAATAGATACGATATTTTTGATTTAATTGAAGTGAAAGCAAAAGAGAGAAAACATATGCGGGCGATAAAAAGTTTCGCGAGTTTCGCAGAGGAATATACCGTAGAGAAAAAAATGGTATATTGTTTTACCAATAAGCCGGGAGTTGAGAATGGTATTGAATACCGCAATTTGTTTTAATATTCTTATGCAACGAGTTAAACTCACAAAATATAATCAGAAGAAAGTTATTGCGGAAGCCATAACGGTGTTAAAAGAAGGTGGGTTAGTGATTTATCCGACCGAAACCTGTTATGGTATTGGCGCAGATAGCACGAACCAAGAGGCGATCGACAAACTGCTTACATATAAAACGAAACGGCAAGACAAGCCGATATCGGTGGCCGTGACTGATGCGAAGATGGCGGCAAAATACGTGCACATCAACAAAACAGCGAAAAACATCTATGACAATTTTTTGCCTGGGCCAATAACCGTGGTTTCAAAAAGCAAACACAAATTTGCGCGCGGAGTGGAGAGTAGCCAGGGCACACAAGGCATTCGTATTCCTGATCATTCATTTGTGTTGAACTTGGTGCGTGCATTTAAAAAACCGATTACGGCAACATCGGCTAACGCTTCCTACAAAAAAACACCGTACACGATTAACGATATTTTCAGTAATTTGTCCACGAAGCAAAAAAAAATGGTCGGGTTAATCATCGATGCCGGCCGTTTACCAAAACGAAAACCGAGTACGATTGTCGATACAACGCTCGATACCGTGCATATTCTGCGTGAAGGTGGTTTAGATTTGCCATATCCAAAACTGTTTATTGCACATGCTTTGGAAGACACGGAGCAATTTGTGGAGCAATTATATGAAAAGCTTGGTACTCGTTTGGGAAAGAAAACCGTGGTCTTTTTATTGCAAGGCGATTTAGGTGCAGGCAAAACGTATTTCACTAAATATCTTGCGAAAAAACTTGGTGTGAAAGATGTGGTGGTTTCGCCGACATTTACCATTTGTTGTGAGTATAAGGGTAGAATTGGCCGCAAACCGATTACCTTGCAGCACATCGACACCTACCGTTTGTATGCGCCGAGCGAAATAGATGCGCTACAGCCGAAAGAAATATTCCGCGCGCCAAATGTAGTGGTGATTGAATGGGCGAATAAAGTAAGCGAGTACATTGAACCATATTTGCGCAGCGCGGTGGTGATAAAAATTCGTATTGCGGCTCCTGATGAACAAACGCGTCACTTTGAATATGAAATTGAAAAGTAATATGAAAACGATTACTATTCTTGCTATTGATACATCATGTGATGACACATCTGTTGCCGTGACGCAAAATAACCGCGTGCTTGCAAATATTGTGTCTTCGCAAATTGATGTGCACAAAGAATGGGGTGGAATCGTGCCGCAACTCGCTCGCCGTGAACACGAAAAAATGATTGATGGGTGTATTGCTGTTGCGTTGAAACGGTC
This sequence comes from Candidatus Kerfeldbacteria bacterium, assembly GCA_016182555.1. Lineage (GTDB taxonomy): Bacteria > Patescibacteriota > Patescibacteriia > UBA9570 > XYC2-FULL-38-9 > JACPGJ01. The sequence goes on along the minus strand of JACPGJ010000007.1, from coordinate 189,307 downwards.
GGGCGTGAAAGAGATGAAGAATGTCCACGCTATTGCGGTGACATACGGCCCGGGGCTTGCTCCGGCGCTCGAAGTAGGTGTACGCAAAGCAAAAGAGTTGGCACAAGAATTTTCATTGCCCTTGATTGCGGTGAACCACATGGAAGGGCACACGCTGTCAGCATTATTGAAAAATCGTACTGGAAAAAGTTATTCCGGCATTACGAAACCTCAGTTTCCGTGTATAGCACTTGTCGTTTCTGGTGGTCACACAGAAATTGTGTGGGCAGAAAAGATTGGCGAATACAAGCTGCTTGGCCAAACACTGGATGACGCGGCTGGAGAAGCGTTTGATAAAGTGTCGCGCATGCTCGATCTTGGCTACCCGGGTGGTCCCATTATCTCCAAACTCGCTGAAGGTGGTGACAAGCACAAATATCCACTACCACGGCCAATGAAAGATAAACCGAATTTCGATTTTAGTTTTTCTGGCTTGAAAACTGCGTGTTTATACAACACAAATACGCTCAAAAAAGAACTCGGTGCAAAGAAGTTCGCAAAAATTATTCCTGACTATTGTGCGTCGTTTCAAGAAGCGGTTGTGGATGTCCTGGTGAGCAAAACGATGCGGGCCGCAGCGCAACACAAACCAAAAATGATTCTGCTTGGCGGAGGAGTGAGTGCAAATAGTGCATTGCGTAAGCGTTTACGCACAGAGGCCAAAAAGCTTAACATGCCAACCTATTTTCCAGCGCCGAAATTTTCCACAGATAACGCCGCGATGATCGGTCTTGCTGCGTATTATAAATTTCAACGCGGTGAAATGCTTGTACAACCGCAAATGCTCGACCGTGATCCATCAATTACTATTGAAACACCAACCAAAATATGACACCAGACCAGTTGCATGCGTTATTGAACAAATACGGAATCAAGCCACGGCGCGAGCAAGGACAAAATTTTTTGCTCGACGACCAGGTGATTGAAGATACCATCAACGCCGCGCAACTCACGAAAGACGACACGGTGCTGGAAATTGGACCGGGCTTAGGTGTGCTTACACAACAACTCGCGCAACAGGCAGGCCGCGTTGTCGCCGTAGAACAAGATCGCGATATGATCCCAGCACTCAAAAAAATACTCAAAATTTTCGGCAACGTGGAATTACATAACGCCGATATTCGTACATTTCACCTCGCGGAAGCACACCTCCGTACTCGGCAATACAAAATGGTCGCAAACTTACCATATAATATTACTTCTTGGGTGATGCGTTATTTTTTGGAACATGAACCCAAACCGTCACAGATGGTGGTGATGGTTCAAAAAGAGGTAGCGGAACGGATGATTGCTGAACCCGGGAAAATGAGTGTACTTGCCAACGCCGTGCAGCTGTATGCAACGGCAGAAATTATACGTATTGTTCCACCAACGAGTTTTTACCCGGCACCAAAAGTGGAAAGCGCGGTGATCAGCATACGCATACGCCCACAAGCACTTTCACCCGAACCAGAAGCATTGATGCGGTTAGTGAAAATTTGTTTTGCGTCGAAGCGGAAACAGCTGCATAATAATCTTCAAGCCGGTTTGCACATCAGCGCCGTGCAAGCCAAAGCGCTCATTGCCAGTATTGGTCTCCGTGAAGATATTCGCCCACAAGACCTATCTATACAAGATTGGGAGGCGTTACGGTGTATTAGCTGACTTGCTTCAACAAAACAAATAGCGGTTGATTATCAATAAATTTTCCTGCGTGTTGTGGATCTGGTATTTTAGATTGATAGTTGACCACTAGAGAAACAAATTGTGCGATGCGTTGTGGTGAGGCATTGTCTAAATGATAAATGCGTAACAATTGTTGCTGTACATTTTTTTGCCTGCTAGATGCTTGTGTTTTTTTGTATTCCAATATCTCTATGACGGTATTCGCATTGGCAATAGCGGTTTCTATGTTCGCGCCTAGTTGTGCAATGAGTTCTGATCCGATTTGTATCGCAGCGGCTTCTCCGACTAGTTCTTCCAGTTGAGCAAGCATTTTATGACGAAATGCATACAACGCATATTGTAATTTTTCTGGGAGGTCTGGTTCTCCGGCAGCACGAAAGATTGGGAAATCACGCTGAACGGCTCGTTCAACGAGTGTCTTCATTCGTGCACTGTATTGTTGTGAGTCAGACCCCAAGACTTGCGTCATGCGATCTGCAGGAGTTTTCAAAACAAAGCGTAATTGTCCGGCATAACGATATTCTTCTTCAAATTTTTTAGCGACAGCATAGCGCGCTTGAATATCATCATTCCACATTTCCATATAAAACAAATCAATAAATTGATTTCCTAGCGCCTGCACCAAACGTTGTTCAATCGCCGTTGTTTGCGTTTCTAGTGTTGCTTCTGGAGTTGTATAAATGAAGATACCTTCTTGCAAACCAGCCACACGGAATTCTAGTTGACGATGTGGAGTGAGTAATTGGTCTCGGGTGAGAAAGCGCCCACTTACAGGGGGTTGCGGTGGGTGCATAAATACGCCAACGCATCTTTGAATCGCCTCCATCTGTCGTCGCAACGGGCTATTTCTATCAGTCAGCTGTTGCGTTTCTGCCGGGATGTCTTGTGGAGTCATCTCTGGCGGTTGCAAATCTAGCGTATTAATTTCTTGATCTACGGTTTGAATCATCACCAACGTCAAATCTTTTATTTTGGTGTTTAATTCATTAACGGCTTCGCTCAATGCCACATTCGTTGCTTCGTATGCAGCCAAACGTTCATACTGGAGAAGTCGCTCCGCAGGATTAGCTTTTATTTTTTGTAGTTCGTCGCGTATATGTTCACGCGGTGCTTTTATAGATTTTTTGATATCAATAATGGCTGCAGGATCATCCATAGATGATAGTGCCGCAATCGCTGTAATGATCAGGCGCACTTCATCTTTGGTTTGCTGCTCCGGTAATCGTTCCATCCATTGGTCTCGTTCTGTGTTATTTCTCCAAAAACTATCAATTTGATAAATCGCTCCTTGCACCACGGTGGCATACCGATCTATAGCGCTTGTTGCCCCTTGGGTTGCCGGATGCGTTTGTATAAATGTGCGCCACTGAGCAATGCCTGTTTGTAGAGAGCTTAATAAGTTTTTTTGTTGTGTTAATTGTTGCGTGCGTTCTTGTGGAGTCAGATGTTTATCATCAACGATCGGTTGAATATGTGTTGTGTGCATTTCTTCTACTGCTGTTGTCCAGCCGGCAACACGGTTATCAATGATCTCTACATACAGGTCATATAATCGTTGTTCTCCAGATGCGAGTAGCTGAAAGAGTTCTTGTGTGCGTTCGTTAATTGTAACGTCACCAGTCAAACGAATATCATAATCACTCCGATCCGGAATCCGTGTTGCAAGCAATTGATTCAATTCATTTTCGCCTCTTCCCTTCCATTGTCGAAATTGTGTTAATGTCAATTCAAACATGGGTGGAACAATGGCGGTTATGCTTTCATAATATTTTCGTATCTTTACCAGCGTCTCATCCACCACTATTTCTGCATGTTTATATGTGTCGGTCAAATCTGTTAATAGATCATTCAACTCTTGTAAATGAGGATCATCGGCAATTTCGAGTACACGAATCTGATCTTCAATACGCTGTATATAGCTCTCTAATGCTATTTCTATGGTACCAATGCGTTGTCGCATATTTTCGAGGTTGTGTGAGGGTTGCATGTACGCCACGTGTACTTCTACAGTATTGAGTTCAGCATAGAGTTGGTCAATTAACTGAAGACGTTTATATAAAAATGATTTTTCTTGTCTTAATGCCACTAGATCGGTTGGTATGGGGCGAGCGATGTCTTCAGTAATCTCTTTGTCTGCATTATTTATCGCGTTATCAATGCGTATTAAACACGTTTCTGCAAATAGGCTGTGCGCTGCGGCGACTTGGGTTTCAAATAGGGCAATATGAACAGATAAAAGATCCGTATCACCAGTGACGGGTATCATTTGTGTCTCAGTAGGTAATGCTTGCGCTGCAACCAGTATTTCATCTAGTGTCTCTAAAGCGTTACGCCATTCTTCTTCTTGAAAATTGATCTGACCCATAGAGGCGATATCTCCATGCAGCCACATAGATGCTGCAGGTGCGGTGAGTGCTGTATGCAGTTCAGTGGTGTGCTCGAGGAGTATCGCCCCTTTTTCATGCAAATTTGCCAATGTCTCATGTACGCGTGGGTCACCTTGTATTCCTTTCAGCATTATTTCTTGCATGGGGCGAATGGCGGTATGTGACCGTGGTTTACCAATACCGGTTGGGCCCGTATACCAGTGTTCAGCTGCGAAAGAAGCTATTCCTGTTGTTGCGGTGACCACCCCACCAACTAACTCCAATACTTCAACACTGCGTAGTGTCGCATGCCGACTCATTCCCGAGTGGTCACTTAATATATCAATCACATCATCGGGTCTTTGTGTATACCCAGCTGCCGGCGCATCAAGACCGCGGCTAATATCCATACCATGGATGACGTGCATTGCAATGGAAGCGACCGAAGCCGCTGCTCCGCTCGTGATTGCAGAATTTATCACGTGTTCTATTTTATCTCCACGCACTACGGTTTCTAGTTGTTGTTTTTTTTCCGCAAATTCTTTCTTTTTATCTTTTGCGATTTTTCCTAAATCTTCGCGTATCTTTGCCTGTTGTGCTTCCGGAAGCGCTTCAATCATTTGTTCCAACAATGCGTGGGCATTTTCAATAGTATCATTCAACTGTTCACGATTGGCGAAGGGATTCTCATTATTAATGGTGATATATTGTTGGTCTGAAGTGAGTGATGATTGTAGGCGAGTGGTCGCTTCGAGTATGCAAGCGTAGAGAGTGGTAATACTATTTTGTGCTGGTGGGGTGCCTGCGTCTAGTGTACGTTGAGCAATTTCCATATTTTGGGTGATGATACCCATCAATTGTTCAGGAGAGCGTATAGCATCATTGTTTCTAAAACGATCTAGCGCGATATCCACCCGTCGTTGGCGAACAATTTGGCGGTGCCGTATGGAACCACGCACAGCGCCCGCAGTTGCACCGATCACACCCACAGCTAGAGCGGGAGCAATGCCACCACTGGCTAAAAATGCACCAAATGTTGCACCAACGACCGCTTTCCCAACCACCGGCGCAAGAAAGTTCCAGGCGGTACCCGATGTAGATATTCCAGTAATAAATTGCGTAATCTGTTCACGATTGCCATCATCCAATCCGGCTAAGCGGTGCACGCGGCTATTATCGGTGACGAGTGATAGTTGAAGAATTTCACTGCGTAGGACAAAGCGGATGTGCCGCCGAATGGCATCTTTTTGGGGTTCAGTCAGGTGTTCAATCACCACCGGTGGTTCACCCAATTCAAATGGTTCATCAATGTGTAATGATGCGGCAATGCTATCCAGACCGCTTGTATAGTCTGCATTATCGGTTAATTCCCGATCAGTGATTTTTCCTTCTCGGTATTCATCAATGAGTTTTGTAAATTGAAGGCCACCAATGAGTTCGTAACGCTGTAATCGGTTTTGGGCGATTTGTTTTTCGAATGATCCTTGCAATAGTTCTTGCAACGCGTTCCCACCAGTATGCATGGCGCCCACTTCTGCAATAATCTGTTGTTTTCGGGCGGCTTCGGTTTTTGCTGGTCCTTGGCCAATAATAGCCAAAGATTCCGTGCATTTATATTTTAATTGAATGAGTGTTTTTTTGACCCAGCTATTTCCTGCGCCTTGCAATTCATCGTGCAGGTTTTCCGTGTGTTCATACCGCGATTCCGTGCGAGCGCGTAGGCTGATATGCTTTTTCACTTCACCAATCGCACGCAATACCATCTGTTCTGATAATCCTTCTTCTTCTGCGCGTTGTATCCATATAGGTGCATGATCAGTGATAAAATCATTCTTCCAGTCAACGGTGAGAGGATCATCGCTGTCTGGAATGAGTTGCCATAATGCTTCCTGAACGCGTTCAAAACTGATCGTTTCCATTTGCCCTACAGCTGCTCGTTCTTGCTCTGCTGTTTTTTTATGAATCAATTGTTTGTATTCACGTCGCGATGTGCGATCTGGTGCAGGAGGCATAGGTATTATCGTTGAACAGTAGTCAAATAATCTTGTCGAAATTGGGCAATAGTTTCTTCAAAACGTTTTTTGATATTTGGAATATGTGTGTGCAGAAACTCAAGAACCTGTGTTTGTGTGTGCTCTGCTTCTAATAATTGTTGGTACGCCATATTTTGTTCAGGCGTTAAGGCGTTCGCAATGCTGTCTTCCAGCCTCTGCTCCAGTTGGATAGACAAATCCATAATCATTTTTTCTTCCAGTGCTGTTGGAAGTTCAGTGTGGTGTGCTTCGCGAACGATTTTTTGGAGCAGTTCGTGAAATTGTATATCCATAATCATCTTTATTTATAACATAAATTTTTAAATTTTGCAAGTCGTTATTTTTGCCTTTGACTAACGCTACAGTAAATGATATAATCACACCATTCATTTTTCAAAAAAATGGCAAAAAATGGAGCAAAAAATAAAAAGCATTGATTCAGTACCAAAAGTGTCCAAGTGGTTGGTTTTTATCATTAGTATTCTTATTTTTTTTACCGGAGCATTACAAGTGCGTGCGCATTTATTCGCGCGTGATAAAACCGTGCTAACAAAAATTCGTGAACAATTAACAAATCAGCATACCAATAGCGCATTAGACCAATCTGATGAAGCAAAATCATTAGCGGAATTGCAAAATCAAGATTCAGATAGTGATGGCTTAAGCGATTTTGAAGAGCAATATTATTACAGTACCAGCGCTTATCTAGCGGATTCAGACTCAGATAGCATTACTGATAAAGATGAATTGAGTGCCGGTACGAACCCTAACTGCCCGGAAGGGGGAGATTGTGCGCAAACCCGCACGGAAGGAACCAATGGGAATACCAACGGTACAGCCACCGATGCACAACAAGCCTTTGCCGAATTTAACCCCGACGATTTGCTTGGTGTCGATCAGAACGGCAACATTGATACAGCCAAGCTGCGTACAACACTTCAGCAATATGGCGTGCCCGTTGATGTTTTAGAAAAGATGAATGATGAACAGCTGATTGCGGCTTTCCAACAAACCGTTGAACAATCAAAAAATGGCACGAATCCACAGGTCGATATTACCCAATATGCTGATGCCGTTCGAAGCATGACAGCAGATGAAAAACGAGCATTGTTAGCCAAATCTGGTGTATCAAGTGCAGAAATTGATAAGCTCTCTGATACGGAACTCGATGAATTATTTAATACCGTTATTGAACAAGCATTGAAGCAACCAGATGTCAATGCGCCAGCGGATAATGAGAATGTGAATGATACCAATAACACCAATCAGCAGCCATAGTCGTATGCATATCAACGCTTGGAAACGTTTACAATCTTTCGCTCAGCGTGGAAAACGACAGATTTTTTCTATCAGTGCTTCTCTCGCTATTGTGCTTATGGTCTTGGTGTTTGGAGCCACACCTGCCCCAGCATACGCGCAACTTCCAACATCGGTGGTGGTGAGTGTGCCTGATATTGCAAATAAAGTGCTCACGTTTGTGAAAGAGGGCTTGATCACGGCTGGAAAAGTGGGCGTGAAAAATGCCATTCGTTCATTCCTTGAAAAAATTGCCTACGATACCGCTGTTTGGATTGGTTCTGGAGACAAAAATCAGAAGCCATTACTGTTTACAAAAGATATTGGTAGCTATTTAGCCGACGCTGGTGATTCTGCTGCTGGAGCATTTCTTGATACGCTTGGGAGCGAAAATGGATATATGAAGCTCGATCTGTGTAACTTGAATCCGGACGTGAGTATTAATGTGAATGTCACACTGGCACGGCTCAGCGGCATTGATTTGCCGAATCTGAATTTACCACAGGAACAGTTACCCTATAAAGCACGTTGTAAAGCGAGCGAGGCACTCACGAATTTTGGAAATAATGTCTACGACCAAGCATTGAGTTTTGCAGAAGACCCCACATCCTTTGTGAATTTATCTGCGACCTATGATGATGGAGCCAATGGTTTGTCCACATTACTTATCGCTTGGGATGATATTAGCGGTGAACAGGCAGCGGCAGAGCGTGAGGCCGAAATTGAACGGTTGAAATCAGACGCGAAGGATAAGGCAGCAAAAATTTCTGGCTATATTGAAACGCCTTCCACGCTTGTGGTGAACCAACTCGTTACCACCATTAACAATGCGACGGGCGCAGAAACGATTCAGCAAGATAATATCGTTGCAGATGCGTTGTCTGTATTTGTGAATACTCTGGCGGCCAAGTTGTTAGAAAATGTGAGCAGTGGTTTATTAAGTTTTTTTACGGATAAAGATATTTCTGAGTCGTTATCCGGTTCCGGGTCAACAACCAGCCATAGTTCCGGCATTATTGGTGCGCAGGAAAAATTTGCATCATTTCGAACACCAGCGTTTACGAGTGGTGGCACTGTCGATATTTTGACCCATTTTGCCAACTGCCCTGAACAAGGTCAAGATGTGACGAATTGCGTTATCAATGAAGGGTTCCGTTCAGCAATTGAAGAAGGAATGTCTGTGAAAGAAGCGATTGATGCTCAGCGTATTCCCGCAGATACTCCTTTCGGGGTTGATAGTACGAACCCGAATGATGGCATTTCGTTGCGAAATGTTATTGTATTGCGTCAATATAGCGTGGTACCTGTTGGGTGGGAGTTGGCCGCAAATTATTATCAAGATTTTGATAAAGATGCTAGTGAAGATCAGGTCACCCTTGGTCAATTAGTCGATGCCTTTGATCATTGTAGCACTGATAATTATTCGCCCTATTGTGGTTTAATCGATCCGAACTGGGTACTCAAAGCCCCAGATGTGTTATGTAAAACAGAATCGTATGGGGAGGTCATTGCGAACGAAAGTTTTGCCGATTTAGATGGCAATCCGTACTCACCAGACGAACAATTGATTACCCGTTTATCCAGTTGTGTGGATTCACAATCGTGTTTGTCTGAAGATGAAAGCGGTAATTGCGAGGCGTATGGCTATTGCACAAAACAAAAACGCATTTATCGCTTTGAAGGTGAATCCTGTCCGGCGTATGAAGCATCGTGTACATCTTATACAGATGAAGATGGAAATGATGCATCCTATTTGCAAAATACATTGAATTATAACGATTGTGATTCCAGTAATGCGGGGTGTCAATGGTATTGTACGGAAGTCACGGATAGTGGAGAGTTCCTGTGTGCCAATCAAGGAGAAACCTATACGGTCTGTGGTGACGAAAATGGGTGTAGTTGTACAGCGAGTGACTCGCAAACCTGTACCATAGAGTATGGAGCATATTCCTGTACCACAGAGGGCAATACAACCTGTACGCTTGGTACGCAGACAGATGAAGAAGCGAATATCGATTCTGCCATTTCTTTTGATGATGATGTACAAGCGTGTGATTCAGCCGATGGTGGCTGCGCCGAATATATTTCACTCAAAGGCGGGAATATTCTTTTTAACGGTAGTTTTGAAGAGTTTAATAGTTTCAAAGATCCAACCGTTGATGATATTGCGACATTACCAAGTCTGGATGAAACTTCGACCTACGGCGCAGATACGTTCGGTTTTTATGGAGACACTGGTGATGTGAATAGTGGTGAACCTTGCCAGAGTTCAGTTGATGGAACCTGTTATGGATGGTCACAAATAGATGGGGTGAGTGCACGTGCGGTACAACAAGCACTGAATGGTTCCGTGATGTTAGAATTGCAGGAAAATAACTCCGACGGACATATCAGCGCCGTGGTGGATACGGTGCAGCCACTCGCAAACCGATCGTTTGTGTTAAGTTATTTTTACAAAAATACTTCTGATACCGATTCCTGCACAGGCAATTATGAAATTAATGCTGATTCCGGAGAATCGCATGCCGCCACTGCGTCATATACAACCGCCAGCGATTTTCAACAAATCAATTCCGGGATTGTTACTTTCGGGCCAGATGAAGACAGTAGTACAATTCGTGTAAATATTTATGCCACAACCGGTTGTAGCTTGGCGTTAGATGGGGTTTCTCTTGTCGAAACTAATGACGCCTTAACCAGTTTTACGGATTATGGTGCTGACCGTATTACGATCAATACGAATGAAGCACAGGCGTGTTCCGTTGATGAAGTTGGTTGTATGCTGTATACCCCACAAAGCGGTGAAAGCACCACGGCTGTTCCAGGTATTATTACGAATTCATTATCAGACGCTTGTGGCAATGGTGATAATTTAGACAACCCGGCCTGTTCACAATGTAGTGCAGAGCAGGTGGGTTGTGATGCCTATATTGAAAATCCAACATCGCTTAATGCACCAATCAGTGATATTTCTGGCTTCACGCAGGAGCAGATTGATGCGATGTCGGACGATGCGGTGAGTGCCATACTTTCTCGCACCGGTTATTATTGTGAGGATAGCGAAACAGCGTGTGATCCATCCGGCACGATCGATGTGTGTGGTGGCGCAGCCTGTTTGCCAACCATTTCGATTATTCCATCTACTGGTGAAAGTTGTTCGGCGACTTATGTTGGTTGTGAAGCGTACACCAACTTGGAAAATACAACGACTGGCGGTGAAGAAATTGAATATTATACCTACATCAAACAATGTGTTCAAGAAACTCAGGCGCAAGTTGATGCAGACGAAATTGGATATTACTATACATTTGAAGGATCTGATGTCTCTGGGTATCAATTACGTACGTGGTATTTGAAGAAGAGTAATGCAAGTAGCGCGCCGTGTACGAACTTGGATGTCTATGGTGGTTCTGCACAAACCGCTCAAGCAGATTGTATTGATGACCAACTCACGCCGCAAACGTGCGCCGCAAGCGATATGGCCACTAACCCGGATTGTACGGAATATTATGATGCGGATGGTGAAGTCTATCATGTGTTGAAGTCAGCAACAATTGCGGTATCCGATGAATGTAGCGGTATCCGCAATAACGAAGACGGTAGAACGTATTATGCATTAACTTCTGAAAGCACGAGTTGTCCTTCGAGTGCGAATTTGTGTCGTGAATATGAAGGTTCGCAAGGCGGCGATGCGCAGGTGATTTTAGATGAAGATTTTGATAGCAGCGTTTGGAGTGGCGGGGAAGCATCTTCTGAAGTGATTACTGCCAATACCGGTTTGTCGATGGCGATTGGCACTGGCACGACGAATGGTCAAACATCGGCAACGACTAGCGTTGCGGAAATGTTAAACGCAGACAGTAGTTATGTGGTTTCCTTCTGGGCAAAAAAATCGAATGCGGCAGATACCGTACACTTGTATCCATTCTTCTTCTCCGCCACCAGTGGCCAAGTGCAAAACCTTGACGATAGCGGAGTGGAGCTCGGCACCGAATGGCAGGAATATTTGGTTGGCCCATTTGTATTCCCGAATGGGGTGAACTCCGACGAAACATTTGGCTTCTTCTATGAAGGGCAACAAGCGAATATCGATACAGTGGAATTACGGTTGAATGTGAGCCATTATCTCATTCATGGTACTTCAGATTTGTGTACTGGTTTTGAAGGTTGTGAGGAATACAAGGATTCTGATGATGAAACGCAGTATCTCAAATCGTTTAGCTCGCTCTGTGATGAAAGCGTGGTGGGCTGCCAGGCGTTGTTTGATACCCATAATTCGGATTCACCATATCAACAGGATTACAATACGGATAATGAATATAGTGAAGATGATGTGAGCGTGCCGGTTGATAATGTGGTGACCTACGCTGTGAATGATTCAGTTATGTGTAGTAGTGATGATGTTGCTGGTTGTTCACTGTTTGGTGAACCAACACTAGATGCAGATGGAAATGTGACCTCCTTTAATTCTACGTACCTCATTAATGATCCTGATACGTATGATACGGCGCTCTGCCAAGAGCAGCAACGTTCTTGTAGCGCCTACACCACCGCGGACGGTTCGGTGGAATATTTCCAGAATCCTGGAGAAAAACTGTGTACCTATAATGATGCGGCTGGCGAATGGGAAAAACCAGATGGTACGCCTTGTCCGCTGCAAAGTGATGGTGAATGGTCTCTTGCGCCATCGCAACCAAAAGGAGCGATTTGTGTGGGCGGCGATCGTGACCAAAAATTGTGTAGTTCAGATACCGATTGTACCGGCGCTGATGGTGTGATTCACCGCTGTTCTGCTAATGTTGATGACAATTCCGGTTGGGTCGGTTCGTGTAATGATGATTTTGCTGGTTGTACCTTATATGTCGACCCAAATACGGAATCTTTGGTGACGAACGGGAATATGAATACAGATGTAGGAAGTAATACGAATATCACAGATGGTTCTCCAGATGGTATTCCCGATAACTGGAGTGCGGTAAGTTCGGGTACCAGCAATGAATTTTTTGCCAACGCCGATTCGCAAACCACTATTGCGTGTAATTCGTTTGGTGTCTCTGGCGACGCTGAACCAAGTTTTGATGCAGGTATGTCGTTTAAGCTCGCCACCAATACGAACAGCGCAACACATTGTATGGCAACATCAGACACGGTCACGGTTGATGTGAATGGAATGTATACGCTCACCGGAGATGTGTATCTGACTAACGCCGATACGCCGTTTGCGATTGGGTTGTTCTATTACGATTTGCAAGGTGAAGAGATAGCGGTAGAAAATGATGTTGCTTCTGATTATGCGATTGCGGCGTACGAAGGCGTTGACCGTGCAGAAACAGATGATACGATTCCAACCAATCAATGGGTTCGCTTTGAAGCAACCATCGGTCGGAATCTTATTCATGAATTTCCCGCTGATGCCTATTTCGTGAAAGTGTTTATTGAAACTGGAAATGATTCTTCAGCCGTCTACTTTGATAACTTAGAATTTGCACCGCAAGAGGAATATACCTATATCAGTAGTTCCGTTGATGGCGCACCAGAATCGGAAGAAAATACCTGCGCCGGTGTGGTGAATATTGATAGTGGTTGTGTGGCGTTCCGTGATGCGACGAACGATTCATTATCTTACCTTTCAAGCGTAGAAGAAGAACAAACGGCAGCAAACAAGACGCAGACGTCGTATAGTTTTACCACCTGCGAATACAACGCGGCGACCAGAACCACGAATTGTGATTCTCGCCCGAATACGGCAGATGCAAATACCATCCTGAAAGTGCGTAATGATCGTGAATGTGCGCAGTGGTTAGCGTGCGCCTTAGTGGACCCCAATAGCACCAGCGATAGCGAAAATGGTGGAACGTGTTTGGAAATTCGTACGTGTAAAAAACGAAATGAATCAACGGGTGAATGTTTACAATGGGCCGATCAAGCAGATGCTAGTTCCCTTGGTTATGATGATGATGTGAGTGTAGTTTCGGAGCCTGGTGATACCTCTGATTTAGCAAAAATTGCTGATGTCTCTGGGTTCGCTTCGGTTGGTGGCCAATGGGTTGGGGCATATTGTGATGATAGCAGCCTAACGTGCGTTGGTGGAGCAAACAGCGGTAATGTGTGTGATAGTGATGCAACGTGTGAAGACGCAATAACATACGGCTACTACCCCGAAGATTGGATTCCTGAACGTGGTTTGGGTGGCGCGAAAGACGAATTAGTTCCGATGGGTGATTTTGAAGAGGTGTCTTGTGATGGTATTGGCAGCTACACCGATACAAATTTGATTTACGATGCTTCTACGGTAAACAAATTAGAACGCCAGCGTGATAAGAGTATGAGCTGTACACTGGATTACCATTGTCGCACGCTTGAAACCGACAGTGTGGTACAAACAGTGATAGCTAGCGATGATGCGCAGGCTGAGAAAGCCACTGATACGAATATTGAAGATATTGAATATGAACAAGGGTGGTGTGAGAATGTAGTCCAAACGGTTAATGATGATGGTACAACCACCGAAATATGGGGGGGGAACCATTGGACCACACTGAGTGATGCGCAAATGGTGATTATTGATTACCAGGATGGATTAGATTATACACACCCCGATGTTGATGTTTTAGGTTCAGCAGTGGCAGCCTCCACACTCGATTTGAACAATGTTATGTATGTACAGCCACAAACCACCGGTGCACAAGAAGGTCTGGCGGTGGATTTGAGTTCTATTATTCCGGGTCAAGAATATACCTTGTCTTTTGACGCACAGTTTATTGATTATGTGACCGAGCAAGATTTGATGCAAATCGGCATCACCCATGATAGCGATTTCGAAAATGTGGATTATTTTGAAACCGGCCACGCGAAGGCAGATTTGGTATTTGTGATAGATGCTTCTGGGAGTATGTCAACGTATATTTCGAATATTGCTACAAATACCAGTGCGATTGTGCAAGGGTTGGAAGATTCGGGTATCGATTACCAGGTGTCGATTGTCACTACCGGTGGTGGCCGCACCCCAGCAATTTTAGATTTCAGCGATTATGATGACAGTGGTGACGCCTCCACTGATTATGGTGCAACCAACGGTATTACCACCAGTACGACCAGCAGTGCAAGCACATTCCAAACCGCCATGAACTTTATCGCAGGCCATCTCGAAAGTGGTTCGGCGTACAATTACCAGGCATTAAAAAATATCGCTGACAACACATTTACCTATAGTGCGGGTACCAGTACTATTGATTTTCGTTCCGGCGCCGGTCAATTTATTGTGTTGCTTACCGATACTGTGCCGGAACAAGATACCTATATCGATTCGGACACCGCAGAAGATGAGGAAACCGCATCGGCATGGGACCCAACAGACGAAACAAATTTTATTGCCGAATTCCAGAAAACACCATACACCCTCTATAGCATTGTGTTTGGTAATGATAGCCCGGCAATCGCGAGTGACGCGGAAGAGTTAAATAGCGCATGTGGCGACAGCGGCCAATCATCTTGTACGAAGCCTGCATCGGTTTATGCATATAATGACATTACTCCAACATTTGGTGGGAGTATGTACGATATATCTGGTAGCTACAGTACTATTTTAACCGACATAAGCTCCGATATTCAGACAAGTGTTTCCAATTTCACCTTCAGCACGAGTTACGAACACTATGTGCTTGGCCCGATCACCATTGAAAATAAATTTGATCCAGCCTCTTCTTCCACTTTGTTTTTCCGCGAAGATAATGATGCGAATAACCCGGCATTTGTAATTGATAATGTATCGTTGAAGCCGGCGATAGAAGTGAATAAACAACATAACCCGAACTCTGATAATGCCGCTTGGTTAATTGGCCAATCTTGCCGTGCGTACCCCGAAGATTCTTCGCTGTCTTGTGATTACATTGATGACAGTGGGGTTATTTATACCGGTTGGAAAGGATATTGTTTACAGCAAGATTTGAATGATTCCAGCCGTTGTGTAGCGTGGTGGCCGGTGGCCGGGTCTTCCAAGAATTCCAGTGGTACCGCGGTGCGCTATTCACAAAAATATCCGGTGTACCATTGTTTGGTGGCAAAGGGCAATGCGAATTTAGGCGCATGTTTAGACGATGGGACTATTTGTACGGATAAAAGCGATTGTGGAGATAGTCAATGTTTGGGCAATGGCACCTCAACCTACACCGTAAACAATGAAACCGTTACCGTAACGACCGAAGGCTACAAAATTATCAATTCCGTGGATTTGCATATTGATGATGATCCACATGGAGATTATGATGAGGATAATCTTGAAGCCGCAAAATTCCGCCGCTTTCCGGCTTCCAATGTAGATAAGTTGGTGCATGTTTCAGAAATTGACAGTATCTCATTTGATATTGGTACACCAGAGAATTATGGTGGGAAGAATTACGCGCATGAGAGTAATTCCTGGTTGATCGGTAAAACAAGTTTTGATACCGCCGATTTAGAAACATCGACTGAAACATTGCCAGAACCAGAAAATACGGCGCGACTATATCAATCTGGTTATGAAGAATTTTCTGGTGCGTTTGATGGCGAAGAAATCAATGATAATAATGAAGATGCCGCTACGGCTTTTCAGTCTGGGGTATGGTGTGGTAGTTCTATTTGTACGCAAGATTCTATTAAAAGCGGTTTGAATGACATGGATGTGGTTTTTGTGAAAGCTGTCACCGGTAAAGATGCTGGTTTTCTGATTAAGGGTTTCAATTCCGATATGTATACGGTATATAATGATCAAAGTATCGAAGATGGTATCGATTCTTCTGTACCGTTGAATCCATTTAGTTTCTCTGGTTTAAAGTCATGTACCACCGGTGCTTGTTCAGGGGCGTGGGCAGGTGACGGCATTGAAGGTGTTATTAGCGGTACCGAAGACGCAGGTTCACAAACACTAGATGGTGTTTCCTTAGACGCCCATTATTTCTTCAGTCGTTATAGCTACAGTTCAGATTATGAGGTGCCTAGTACTTTTGATACCATCTACGATGGTGATTGTGATGATGGTAGCGACGGTAGTCCTTGTGGTGCTAATATTGTTGGAGTCAATTTCGACTTCAACGATGGTTATCTCGATGCAGTATATTTGTTTTATTGGGATGGTATCCGCCGCTGGGATGTTGGTGATATGAAGGGAGTGACCTGGACCTATTACTTAAAAGAACCGTGTTTGTTGCTGGTTGAAGGCGCAACGGAACAAGCCGAAGCCACACCATGGCAAGAACGCGTGACGGGCAGCACCGGTTATCAAATTCCTGATGTCGGGTACACGTATAGTATGAGTGGAGTGAACGCATTGTTTGGTTCACTGCGTGGCGACAACAATGGCAGTCAACCTAGCCAAATTGATGGTATTAAAAATAATGGTTTATCGTACTTCACTGCTTCGGCAGAGGATAATTTACCATTTGTGTACTTAAACCAAAGTGAAGGGTCGGCGCTGCCGTATGCGTGTATTGGTTCGTGTAATGCCACGGTCTGCCAAAACGATTATGCTACCGCCTACAGCCCGACCACTGCCTTGAGTGCATGTACCAACGATTCACTCTGGATAGGAGTAGCCGGTATCTGTAGCTCCAAAGACCCGAATGGCCAAGCGGTTGTCTGCGATAGCAATGATGATTGTACGGCTGTTGGTGCGGGTTCGACTTGTGAAATGGGTGCTTCGTATACTGCTACTGCTGCTCCAGCCACTGCAGCGGCGAGCCTCAGTACCCAGGGAACATTTAGCGCTGCACGGTGTAGCACAGATGGTTGTGATACAAGTGAGGAAACTACTATCGATATGGATACAGATACCGATGGAGACGGTATTCCAGATATTAATGATACGGACGACGACGATGATGGTATGATAGATAGTATAGATACCGATGATGATGGCGACGGCATTCTCGATGTTGAAGAACAGGAGAGTGGCTCTAGTTCTTCCGGTTCAAATTTTGGTGGTTTGCTCTCCGGAGCCGGAGTCGGTGCAGATTACACTACGTATTTAGACCAGTTGAACGCGGCCGCCAGTATTGCCTGGAAACGTTACCGGTTACTTTTTGCCGATATGCAAGGCCGTACGGTGTGGTTTGCAAACCAAGATTCTACATATACAAAACGAAATGAGGGTTTATTGTCTTTTGTCCAAGATGATAAAATTGACGATACCTTCCCAACCGCATTCACTGAAAATGGTTCCTTCGATTTCTTAGATCCAGACACTATGGATGTGTGTGAAAATAATACGCGCACAGACGATAGCGAATATTGCGCCGTTCGCCCAAGCATTAGTAATATGACGGTGAACACACATACAAATGAACCCATAGTAATTGATAGTGGCGATACAGTAATATTGGGTTTTGATTCCTCTAGCGACCCAGACCAAGAACCGGTGCAACAAATTCAAATCGATTGGAAAGCCACTGATGATAGCGTGTTCAATACCAATGATGCACAAACCGATTATTGGGAAGCGGCGTCTACTCCTGGCCATTCGTATACGTATGTGTACACTTGTGACCCAACAAATCCGGCAGAAAATTATCACCCGAATGCGGATGATGATACCGGTCGGTATGCGTGTGAATTCCATATTAAAGTACAGATTCAAGATAATTGGGATTTCTGTAGCGGCGATATCCATAGTGGTGAAGCCGATGGTGACAATGTACGTACTGATTATGGCGATTGTACTTCCTATGACGAATACACCCAGACCATCTACGTAAAACCATAAAAAAATCACCCCGCCAAAAAAGCGGGGTGATTTTTGCTTTACTACATACTTCTTCCTCATGTCATACTGAGCTTGTCGAAGTATGACAGCAACCATGAAGAAATATTTACTAAGGCTGTGCGGGGGCAGAGACATGGGTCGTCCATGTTGTTGTGTCTCTACACCCGCTTGCCCGTGTTTGCGCTTGTTCAGCGCGTGCTGCTGCGGCGAAAGCCGACGAGGATGCCGACGACGAGGCCGAGGATTCCCCACCCTCGGGTGGGTGGCGCGCCGGGAGATGTAGAACATCCCCCAGGAATCACCTCCCCGAGGCCACCTTCGTCCTCATCCAGGCAGTATTCGGTGTCTTCATCGATAGTCCCATCGCAGTTGTTGTCGATGCCGTCGTCGCAAACTGTTTCGACAGTTCCTGGACGGATGTCGGAGTTGCTATCGTTGCAGTCACCTCCGATTGAATAGCCTGCGGGACCATACCCATCGCAGGCTTCTACGGGGTCGGTGTTCGCATCACCAGCCCCATCTCCGTCTGCGTCCACGTAGTACTTTACGGTAACCCCTTCATCGATGGTCCCATCACAATCGTTATCCGCGTTGTCGCAGAATTCGACCGCGCCGGGGTTCATGGACGGATTCGTGTCATCGCAGTCGTCCGTATCGTTACACGGATCATCTGTGAAGCCGTCCAGATCACCGTCATCACCGGCCTCGTCGACTTGGCCGTCGCAGTCGTTGTCGACGCCGTCGCAATCTTCCGTCGCCTCGGGATTGATGGCGGGGTCGTCGTCGTTGCAGTCACACCAATAATAATAGTTTTGGTCATCGGAACCACAGTACTCTGTGGTTCCGTAAAACCCGTCGCCGTCTACGTCGGCCGCGAGCGCCGACGAAAAACCACCGCTCACCAACCCCCCAAGGAGGGCGGTGAGCACCAACAGCCAGTTCCGCATAACCCCTCCTAACCGGCCGGTTTGAAGTCCCGGCCATTGATTGTAGCCGCGTCGCTGCATTGCCAAACCAACCATAGGCTGGCTTTGCAAACGACGCGAATAAAAACACGGGCATATTTTCAAGTGCAAAGCACACCTCTTTCAAGGCACACTTTGCACAAATCTACCCCAAGCCTACTCCCAAAACATCCATTTTGTCAAGCTCTTCCGTGCATGTGCTGTGCACGCCCCTCCAAATATGCCAAAAACCGAGAAATTGACGGAATTGACGCAATTATTTTAATACTCTTCACCACCTTTTTTATGTAGATAGCATGAAAGTGCATCCTTGCACTCAGTAACTGTTTCATGTATTATATTGATGGACGCCCTTATTTTTCTGTGGGCGTTTTATATTTAAAAATAGTTCTATGCTAACAAAAGAAAACAATTATGCCTTCATTGATAGTCAAAATCTTAATTTGAGTATTCGGGCATTAGGATGGAAGTTACATTTTGCTCGTTTTCGAATTTACTTAAAAGAAAAATATTCCGTGCAGAAAGCTTTTTTGTTTATTGGTTATATTCCTGGTCATCAGCAGCTCTATCACTATTTGCAAGAATCAGGATACATCTGTATTTTCAAACCAACACTCATGTATAAAGATGGCAAGACAAAAGGGAATTGTGATGCAGAATTGGTGCTGCACGCCATGATTGAATATCAGAATTATCATCAAGCAGTCATCATTACTGGAGATGGTGATTTTCACTGTTTGGTTCAATATTTCATTGAACAGGAAAAATTAAAAAAACTACTTATTCCAAATCAACGAAAATATTCTGGGCTGTTAAAAAAGTTTGATTCAAAATACATCTCTTTTGTGAGTGATCTAGCAGAAAAAATGAGCACAAAAAGAAAAGAACCCCATGCGGACGGAACCGTATAGGGCGCTCTTCGTGGTGATATATATAGTATATCATGATTGAAAAAACAGTCAAGCCCATGTGTATTTGCTGTGCACACCCCTCCAAATATGCCAAAAAATAGCACGCGCTCGATAACATTTGGGCATGGATGCCAGGAATCACTTTTTTCCCATTGCATTAAGTGGTGAATCTGATCAAGCTCAAGGCCAATAAAAGACTTGTGTACTTGTCCCTCTCGTGGATCAATAATACAAATTCCTAGTGCATCTTTTGCTTGGAGAAATTTTTGATATTGTTCAATGAGAAATATATAGGCAATTTCGTATGGATTTTGAGAAGGGTATTGTTGCCAATATGCCGCTTTATGAATAGCAACCGAAAATAAAGTGACTGGAATTTCTTGTAACAGGTGCGTCACATCAACGTACATGATGTACATAGCGTTACTTGTTAATAATAAGAAAAATAAAAACGTCCTGCTGGCTGCTGTGGCCATACAGGGGCGTCAACACATAGTTTATCCTACGGTATTATTTCTTACAAGAGTTAATGCTGTATTTCACGAATCAGTAAGCGACGGCTCTGCGGTGGAAAAATCTTTAAGAAAAAAGTCGAAAAAGAGTTAATGTTAAAAGCATTTCGTTAATTGGCGAAATAGAGACGGCTACAAAAATAATAAAATAATTGTGGATAAGTCGCATATTGACGCGGTGGACGCACGTGATACACTAGAAGTAACTTAATCATTTATTTTAAAATTATGAGGACGGGCGTCTTCTCAAAAGTGCTTTCGAGTACGATGGTGTTTTCATTTGTTTTTATGAGCGTTGCACCGCAGTTGGTGCGTGCGCAAGAATTGAGCGCGGAAGGTACAAACGAATCACCTGCTGTTGTGGAACCGGTAGATTCAACAGCATTAGAAACAGAGCCGGAAATTACCGTTCTCGAACAAGCGGATACGGATCATTCAATGAACGTATCGAAAACGGAGGTGAAAGAGGCATTGGAAAGTCTTTCTGGTGTACTCGAAACTTCTGAAGATATTGTAGTCGATCGCGATGTAGATTCAGCGATTATCACTTCCACAGAAGATGGTACAATTGTTGATATTCCGAAAAATCCAGAAGATGGAGTAACATTGGGTACGGAAGACGGCACAACGATTGAGATTGGCTTGCCCAATGCTGATGAAGCGAAAAACGCAAAAAGAATCGCAGACGGTGTTGTTGCATACCCGGCAAAAGATGGTTCAGCAAACGCCGTACAAGCGGACGTAGAAGGTGGTGTGCGTATGCTTACGGTTATTGATAACCCCGAAGCACCAACAGAATATGCGTATACCGTCACCGTGCCATCTGGCGGCCACATTGAACTGACTGAAGATGGAGGAGCAGTGGTTGTAGATGAAAACAATGAACCGATCGCCATGGTTGCCACTCCCTGGGCAAAAGATGCTGCTGGGAATGATGTTGAAACTTATTTCACCACAGATGGTCAAACACTTACTCAACATATTCTCCATAATGTGGAAGGAATTTCATATCCTGTTACTGCAGATCCTTTTTGGATTCCAGCAGCAGTAACTACTGCTATTGTTTTAGCTGCTCGTGCTTGTGTCAATACGGTTATTGGTGGTATTGGTATTGATGCAGTACGGTGGGCGATACAAAGAAATGATTGGTATTGGAAAGAAAAATTAGAACAAGCTGCTTGGGGATGCGCTATATCAGGTGCCACGATGGGGGTGTTCAAAGTTTTACCAAATTCTGCACAGTATTGGATAAAACAACAGATTGTAAACACGACAAAGTTCTTATTAAAATGGTGGGTATGATCGGATTCCTGAGTGAGGCTATTCTTGCTGGAGTGGTCGCTGCATTCATGGCAGGAGTTGCTACATATATAGATAAACCTGAGGGTTCAAATTATTGGGAAAGATTTCTATTGACTTGGGGGAGTGTTGTATTGGTATTAGTCCTTTCATTTATTCGTTCTAAGAGAAACCAGCAAAAGAAGAAGTAAAATATGAATCTGTTACTGTCGATCCTGATTTAAAGTTCTTGTGAAGCAGATATTAAAATGGTGGATATAAATAAACGAATTGCTGACATTCTATTGATTGCTGTAATCAGTGCGATATTGGCCGGAGTTCTTACCTATATTCAACCAGAAGGGTCAAGTTATTTACAGCGGTTTCTTATTGGTTTTGCCGCGATAACTATTACGTTGATTCTCTCTGAGCGGTCAAAAAAAGTTCGTAAAAAGAAAAGAGATACAAAATAAGATAGTGGTGGCGAGATGGTTCTGGAAGTTTTAAAGCAGATATTAAAATGGAAAGTTTAAGCGTTACCCGCTATGTTGAAAAGTAAAAAGAATCAATTTTTACTTTGGCTATTACTGTTTTTATCCAGTAGTGGGTTACTAGCATTTGCACGATATACATTCCAACCACGTTCAAATATCTCTTTTTGGGATAGGTGGCTGCATTTTATTTTTCTTGGGGTTATATTGATCGTTACTCAGCAATTGTATTATTTTTTCAAAAAGAAATAGTCTGTATTATGAAATATGCGGATGTAATATGGCTGTTAATAATTTCAGCCATTCTGACAGTAGCGGTAACACTGCTACATAGACCATCTGATCAACCATACTGGGAAACATTTTTAACGATATCCTCAACTATTTGGATTTCAAGCAAAGTTGATGAGTATTTAAAACGGCGATCGAAAAAAAAGAAACGCATGAATTCAATAAATAAGCAGGGTATTTGAAATTGTTATATATGATTTTCTCCATTGCTTCTATCATTATGGTTATTGTCGGACTCTTGCTCGCGGTAGATGAGACACGTTGGTTTATATATCACTTTAGTAATCGTCATGCATATTTTATACTTCATAGAAAATTCTTGTTGTATGCGATATTCGTTGGAGTCGGTATAGCGGTCATGTATGCAAAAGCATTGCATGTATTGTTGCCACAATATCCATGGTTGCGCTTAGTGGCTATATATATTGGTTTCTGTTTTTTTCTTTCAAAATGCAGAGTCCCATCATTGGCTGAAGAAATAAAAAAAAGATATGTGGAAAAATATTCAACGAAATAAAGTGCGTTTTATTGCCGCAAACATCTATTTGCTCGTATGTATTTTTATCTATAAAAAAAATAATAGTGATCTGTTTACGGCATTGCAAGCGTGTTTCTGGATGGTTATTCTCCTTGTTCCTTTTTATGGTAAAAATAGCGACATACTGAGCATTCGCGAAGAGTTATACAAAAATAGATTGAATTATTTCATCATCTGCGTATTGATTGGTGCGGTTATTGTGGCGTATCAAATAAACGTTGAATGGCAATATTACTACCTCATGATTCCGATAACGTTTGTACTCAGCCTCTTCCCACCATTCAAAAAGAAAAACGAAAAGTGGGTACTCTTCAAAATGTGAAGCCGGTTTATTGAATCAGCGCACTAGAGGTTTTTCTTTTTAATAGTGTGTTTGACTCAAGCGTACATCATGGTAAAATAGCAGCGTTGGACACGCCTTCCCTAGGCCGTGTTTTTATTTTATGTACGCAATATTTTTAGATGAAAGTGGTCAATTAACAAAAAATCCCCAACAGCCATATTTTGTTATTGGTTCTTTTTCGACAACAAATCCAAAACAAACCGCCAAAAGTTTTCATACATGGCAACGCAAACATTTTCCAATAAATAGACGTTATAAAATGGAGATCAAGTTCAATGATTGTGAGATTAGTCAAAAATTACGATTAAAAACTATACAGCACATTGCGGATTTAGATATTCGTATTTGCTATACCATTGTTTCTCACAAAGATATCCCACAGGAATTTTGGTATAAACGACAGCTGAAAAGTGGATATCTTTATGCGGAAATCGTGACGCAAAATATCGATTTATATTTTCCTATAGAAACAAAAGAACTCTACATTTATTGTGACAAACGTCATTTAAAAGATATGCATCAGCAAGAATTTTGTAAATTTATTTATGCGAGAATACTTTCACGTATACCGCTCGGATCACGTATTGCTGTGAAGATGCTCGAATCTGATCAACACGTGAATATACAAATCGCCGATTGGATTACCGGTGCGTTAGCAGCGTATGTGAACAATAAATCGCTCGGCAAAGAATTTTATGCTATTTTGCAGAATAAAATAGTGAAAGGAAAGCAGCTTTTTTTATAGAAAAATTTTAGGTAAACAAAAAACTCAACCGTTCTGGATTGAGTATTTTATTGAAGCAGCGTCTTACAGGCCACATGTATCCTCAGCTTAAGCCTCAGCAAGGCCAAGGGAACACTAAGGGTGTCCCGTAAGTTGTTACTGCATGCTTCTACGATAATAATACTTAAGACTGTTTTTGCTGTCAACTGCATGGTGGTTTTCCATGTTTTCCATTTTTGCGCATGTGTTGTGCACACCCTTCCAAATATGTCAAAAATACATCATTTAAACAGGTTTCCCCAAATCTGATGTGGCAAAAAACTCAAGAATATGATATAATGAAATAGTCATTAATTCGTATTTTAGATGCTGTACAAACAGCAGTGATGACCCAAAAATGAATCGGTTTTACCAGCGTATTATCAATTTTTGCCGCACGATAGGCAGCAAAACAGTCCAGTATTTTCCAAAAGTACGGGTATTTTTTTATCTCTCTCAACAAAAAACACGCAGAATTTTCAAAAAAACCGCTTATTGGGGCGGGGTGTGTATCGTTGGCCTCAGTATTGCCGGTATAATCATGTCGTTTAACGGAGTGCCGGTGGTATATGCGCAGTCAAGCGGCATTATTGGTTCAGTGGCACGCGTGATTCTTGCATTTATTTACTATGTTCCCATTATGATCAATGGGATTATTGCTATGATTCTCGCTTTTATTTTAGATATTGTTATTACCTACCCCTACGGCGATGTCTGGCAATCCGTATTCATCGGCGCAGATGCGCGCTCCGCATTTGTGAATGTCCCCGGTGTCGTAACGTCATGGAAGCTGGTGCGTGATGTTTGCAACATTTTTTTCTCCATGATTCTTATCATCATCGCTTTAGGTACGGTGTTGCGTATTGAAAAATATTCGTGGAAAAAAACGCTACCTGATTTTATTATTGCGGCTATTTTAATCAATTTTTCCCGTACGATTTGTGGCGTATTCACCGATGCGGCGACAGTTGCCATGGCCACGTTTGGCGGCTCGTTTAGCAATGCGATTGGGCGAAATATTTTGGGTGTTTTGAACCCGGCATCAATATTGGATTTATCTTTAGGAGATTCAGATTCCGTAGTTAGTGATCTTAAGGGGTTACCGTTTTTGATTGCTGGTTTTGCCGCTGCGGGTTTCATGTTAACCGGGCTTTCCATTATTCTTACGGTCTATGTGGTGACGCTCATTTTCCGCATCGTCATGCTCTGGTTTCTCATATCCATTTCTCCGCTTGCCTGGATTGGGCGCATTTTACCCCAAACCCAAAGCCGTATTGCGCAAAAATGGTGGGATATGTTTGGGCGTTATGTCATCGTTGGCCCCCTCATTACATTTTTCTTATGGTTGTCTCTTTCTATTGCGTATGGCACACAGGCCGATACGGCGTATGGGTACAATGGGTCACCCTTAAATGGAGCGTTTGACGAAAAGGTGCAAACCCAGCTACCTGCTACGTATTCGAAATCACCAGAAACCGGCCAGTTGCGGGCCGTAACGCCGGCCACCATTGTGAATTACATTGTCATGATGTTGATGTTAGCCGCGTCTTTGAAAATGGTGAACGAGATGGCCACAGAATTTACGAAACAGCTTAGCCAAGTGCGCCAAGGAGCGGGGAAGTTATTGGGTGCAGCTCGTCAAGCCAGCTATCGTCTCAATCAGCAATATCTGGCTGGTCGTGCATTGTCAAGCGCCCGTGGCCGGCTGGATGCCATTGCCAGTGATGACGATCGTTCCGCTAGAGCACGTGGTGCATCGCGATTTGCTTCCAACGTGTTACAACCACTCGATAACTTTTCTCATTTTACCAATACCGTGCTTTCCGACCCTGGCAAAGCGTGGAAGAATTTGAAAACGGGCGTTTCTAAAGCCAGCGAACGAAAACAGGAAGTCTTTTTGAATGAATCTAAGAAGAGGGCGAGAGGGATGGCGGATCGTGATATTATGGGCCATGGCTATATGAACGGTGCATTTGCCAGTATGGATAATTTGACCGGCATTGGCATTGGGGTGACATCTGATGATGCCGTAAAGGTATATGAAGATTATGATCCATTAAGTCTACGAACATATAAACGGTTAGCCGATAAAGCAGAAAATTCTTTTGGTCTTTTGATGAGAAGAAAGATTAGAAAAAATAAACAGAAAGCCAGACCAGAACTCGCCGCAGAATTAACTGCTGCAGCGCAAAGAGCAGGAACACCACCCCCTTCAGAGGCGGATATTGATGCAGAGTTAGAGCGCCGTTTTGGAGCAGATATGTATAAGTTGGATGAGGGGCTCTATGATCAAAAGAAACGTTTGGAAGATTATAATAAAAATTATCGTTCACAAGATGAGCACACAAGGAGTTTATTAAATATGCGATCTGGTGTCATGTCAGACGCAGATACCAGATTGGATACGACTATTGAGCCAGTTCGTCGGTTTATTCAAGATCTTATTGCACAATTGAAAACAGATTTAGCCGCAGCGACTACCCCGGAGGATAAGACGGCTCTTCAAGCTCAAATTGAACGTGTGCAACAGGCGTTGCGTGAGGGAAGTATTAATTCTAAAAAATTATTTAAGCAACATGGCTCCTATGCGCCAGGGGCACTACGTTTAGGTTTAACAGGAGCATTAAATAGCTCATTGAATAAAGTGAAAAACGAGTATGTTCGACGTAATGATGATCAACATGACGTGCATGTTATTGATCCGGCAACGGCTGATTTCTTCGACAATGCAGGAAGTATTTTAGATAATGAATTATCAGAACGCGAACGCCAACTGGTTGCCGCAACGGCTGAGTCTGCAACATTGGAAGCACGCCGACACACGAGTAACCCTGAACACAAAAAATTGGTAGATGAACAGTACCAGCAAGTGCAGAATATTGATGATGGTACAGAATTGATGGGTTATTTAACTCGTGCCAAAAAAGAAAAAAATCGATATTTGGCCGAAGCGGTGCACAAACGCTTGCAAGAAACGGGCGGGTTATTATGGTTCGGTTTTGACCAGTATTTGCGTCAAAGTGATAATGCAGATGCCCGCGCGCATGCAGGGTCCGGACACGGCGCCATGGAAGCATTCCGTACCCACCATTTAAAGGAGGAGTTAGGAATGAGTGATCAAGAATCTATGCGTTATATGCAGAAGTTAGTGGCAAAATTTACTGACGACAATATTGATTTGGATGCGGCATACGTTTCAAACGCTGCTGGAGTGATGCGTCCGCGCGGGAAGGATGAACGGGCGGCTCTACAAGCTGGTGGTATTAACAGGCGGCAGGCAAGCAATGTGGCCAATACCGTTTTTGGTGTCGTAGAAGGTAATGATACAACACTCGCTCCAAGCGATATTCAGAAATTGATTCGCTACGGCCACGATTATTCCTACGAAACGGGTTTCCGGTGGTTGAAAGAATTAACGCGTCAGCGTATTCGTGACTATATTGCTAAACATAGCGATGCATCCGATCCAGAGAATTTAAAAAATTTAGGTGTACCGGAAGAATTTATTCGCGCGGTACGTGATGGAGTCTTCACTCAATCCAATAAAAACAAAAAAAATAATATTATAAGTGACGAGGAATAAACGCCGTAGACAACAACCATAATTTACATGCGCCATTGAACCTATGGATACACCAATACAAAAAAATATGCCAACAGCACCAGCCGTACCACCCATTGCCCGACCACTGGAATCTTTTGAATTGAATACACCAGATGGAATCAATAAAGCCATTCATGCTTTGAATACGGCGTTGGACGATAACGATAATGATACAGTATTTCATTTGGTGAATAGTATTCAAAAGCTTATCAGCACGAAGTATCCGGAGCTAGACAAACAACAACCGGGTCTCTATGCAGAATTAGAAACGGTGATGGCCGAAGCGAAATGGTTTGTGATTGGTGATTTAGCGCCAACGGAAGTGGAAAATGTTCTTTCACGCCATGGAGAAGGGCTATTTAAAAAAGACTTCGAAGAGATTTTGCGCAAATTGAAACGTCGGTTGTTGATTATTGATGATTATGGTGAGCGTGATGTGGTAAAGCAGAAATATCGTGAAGCATTGTCACGGTCGACTGCACATATTGGTAAAACAGATATCACCATTGGGACAACGACAGTGGAACCAAGTATCGCCAGCTGGCTTCACGATTGGAAAGAATTTTTAGCGACCCGTAAACCAGAACCGTTGTTGATTGTGGAGTACATGAATTCCAGTAAAAATGTACAAGCCCTGTCCGCTGATGATAAAGAACGCATTGAACATTTGTTAAAGTTTGACCATAAATTATCACTCTCCTCTAAAACACCGGAAGGTTCTGAATCGACGTTTTATTTTGATGACCCGGTCACCGGAACGGTGCATCTTTTTGATATGGGGGTGGTCGAAGATACCCATGTTCCCATACCAGAGCCGGAGTTAAAGGCTATGCGTTTTTTGGCGGGGTTAGACGACCACGGCAAACCGCTTCCTATTTCCAAACAAGTAAAGAAAGCGGTAAAAATGTATGCCCAACCAGTGGTTATTGGAGAAGAAAAGACTGTTGCTCCTGTGCCTCCACTGCCACCGATGCCGCTCCCCCCTCCACCAAAGAAAACAGTGCAGCCGCCAGCTTCGCCACTCCCATTGCCTCAGCTTCCAACACCCCAACCACTCCCACCAATGCCTGTGCCTCCACTGCCAGTTGTGTCTACCCCCGCTGTTACTGATGTTGCTGAATCTCCATTATTGTTGAGCGATCACCAATATCATACGGTCGCCCAACATGTGTTAGGTGAATACAAATTGTTATTTGAATCGCTGGAATTAGAAAAACGGTTTTTGAGTATTGTCGTGTCGTATTTGCGGGGAGTGCGCAGCAAACCAGAGGCACGCGATGCATTGACCCGGCCTTCACAAGAAGGGGGAGTGAATATTCCCGCTGCACAAGTAGATACCATTTTGCACACGGCTGATGAATTGTATCAACAAGCCTTGCAGGGCGGCAAAGAAACTAAACGGGTGAAGACAACGCAACCTTCAAACATATTTGCCCCCACTCTTGCCATGGTGCAAGAACAGATTGACCGTCAAAAAAAACATGATGCCAAGCGTGCGGAGGAACAAGCAAGTGCTCATATTATGGTCGAAGATATGTTCGCCAATATGAACCCTATTTTTGATACAATGGATATGAATAACACAAATAAAAAATCAATCATGACCGATATTGTTCATCCGGGACAATTTGCTGCAGCACAATCGGGGGCATCTTTTTCGCATGACAGTCAAGAAGCCGCACAGCCAGTGGTGATGGGTCCACTCGAAGAATTACAAAATATGAATCTGGAAGATTTCCGCCGCCTTGCTGAACAACCACAAGACGCCGCCAAACATATTATTGATAAACTGGCTTTACTGGAAGAAGAATCGTTATCGAAAAAAGCGGAAGGCATGCAAGCGTGGTTTGCGAGTCCACTGCACCAACTGTATTTATCTATTGGAAAAGAAAGTTTAGAAAAAACAGTGCCAGTGGAAGAGATTATTCGTCAATGGGCGCAAAGCGGAAAAGACACGCTCATGCAAGCGGAATTTGATGCCATCTCCGATTTGAATCGCCAGCTTCGTTATTAACTGCTACACTACACGTACGATATGCAATTTGTTGTACCACAATTTATCGAAGTTGAATCCAAAATTATTGGTCCGATTTCTGCTCGTCAATTTGTGATTATTTTGATTACTCTGGGTGTGGCATTTTTGTGGTATTCTATTTTATCTTTGGTATTATTTATTCCGGCACTGGTGTTAACGGTGATGATTGGCGGGGGAATGGCATTTGCAAAAGTGAATGGGCAATCTATGCACTATGTCGTATTAAATTTAGTACAAACATTACGCCGACCACGGTTGAAACTTTGGGCGCGCATTCCCTATTCAGAACAGCAAGCAACAACACCAGCTGTCTCAACGCAAGCGCAGTCGATTCAGAAAGAGGTTACGCAATCGCATTTAGCAGCGATGTCGTTGATGGTGGATACCGGAGGAATGTATGCAACAGAAGATGTATTGCGTGCCGGGAAGAACGTACCAAAAACCAGTAAAGTTGTGGCGAGTGGAGGAGGCGGGGGAGCATCTGCATCATCGGCTCCGGTCGGAGGGAGTAATTTGTTGCAACGTTAATTTCATTTGTTGAGGTATGAGCAAAAAAAATAAACCAATCAAACAAATTAAAAAACGGCCGGTTCGCCAGGTGAAGAAAAAAAACGGCCAGCTCCCATCTGCACAGCAGCATCTGCCATTTGCCGAAATTCGTGATGACATTGTGATTATGAAAGATGGAACACTGCGGACAGTTATTCTTGTCTCGAGTTTGAATTTTGCATTGAAATCTGAAGATGAGCAAACCGCTATTATTCAAGGGTATGTATCGTTTTTAAATACCATTGATTTTCCATTGCAAGTGGTGATTCAATCCAGAAAGCTCAACATTGAAAAATATTTAGATAAGTTGCAACTCCTCGCGCGGCAGCACGAGAATGAGCTGTTGCGCAAACAAACGCTTTCTTATCGTTCATTCGTGAGTAAATTAGTGGAAGAAGCTGATATTATGGATAAGAAATTTTATGTGATAGTGCCATTTTCACCGACATCGAATAAAAAGAAAAATTTTTGGTCGCGGTTGCAGGAAACTATTTCACCGGCGAGCATTGTGAAGCTCCATGAAGACCAATTAGCACAATATAAAGTAGAAATGGCGCGTCGTTTGAGTGTGGTCATTAGTGGATTACAATCGATTAGTTTGCAAACACAAATTTTGGACACACAAGCATTGATTGAGTTGTATTATAATACCTATAATCCGGTCACCAAACAGAAACGTCGGATAGAAGATATGACGCAGATGCAAATTGATACCTCTATTCAGTAATCACTATGTTTAATTTTTTAAAAAATCGTTCATCACAACAATCGAAAGCACCCGAATTTAGTTTTCAGGAATTGGTGAAGCAGCAATCGCAAGCGAGTAGCGCACCGCTACCTGCTGCCCAGCAACAAAAAGAAGAAGTGTCCGTTTTGCAGGCTGCACAAGTGTACCGCAAGGGTGTCACTTCGGTACTGGATTTAATTGCACCATCGGCAATGAGCGTGGAAGCGCGCCATGTCGATTTGGGTGGGAAATTGGTGAGTACATTATTTGTGGTCACCTATCCACGGTATATTGCCGTGGGTTGGTTTGCACCGATTATTTTGCTGAATGCGGCATTAGATATTAGTATGTTTTTCTATCCGGTAAAAGCAGAGGTGATTTTGAAGCAGTTGAAGAATAAAGTGGGTGCCCTGGAAGCGCAATTATTTTCTGACCGTGAAAAAGGAGCGCCGCGTGACCCGCTGCGAGAAACAGCCCTGCGCGATATTGAAAAACTGCGCGATGACTTGACCCAAGGAACAGAGAAATTTTTTCAATACGCGCTTTATGTATCGGTGTATGCCGACAATGAAAAAGAATTGAGTGACCGTGTAGACCAACTCGATAGTTTGTTTGGTTCGCGGTTGGTGGTGGCAAAACGGGTGTATTATCAAGCCGAACAAGGGTTTAATTCCACGCTGCCGATTGGTTTGGATGAATTAGAGATTTTCTTTAATATGAATTCTTCGCCGTGCGCGTCGTCGTTCCCATTTATTTCTTCGGATCTTACTTCTGACGATGGCATTATGTACGGCGTGAACCGCCACAACGGTAGCTTGATTGTGTTTGATCGTTTTAGTTTGCAAAATGCCAATGCCGTGGTATTTGCCACATCGGGTGCCGGGAAAAGTTATACAGTCAAGTTAGAGGTATTGCGTTCACTCATGTTGGGCGTGGACGTGATGATTATCGACCCGGAAAATGAATATAAGCATTTATCTGATTCGGTGGGTGGAACGTTTATGAATATTTCGTTGAATTCCGAAGTGAAAATTAACCCGTTTGATTTACCAAAACCCGTTGGTGGAGCAGACCGCCCAGCGGATATTATTCGTTCCGCAGTGATTACCATTAAAGGCATGCTGCGTATTATGTTGGGCAAAGTCAGCGCCGCAGAAGATTCTATTCTGGATCGCGCGCTTATTGAAACTTACGCCAAAAAAGATATTACACCCGATAGTGACTTGCATAACATTGAACCGCCGCTCATGACCGATTTCTTGAGTATTTTGGAAGGGTTTGAAGGCACGGAAGAAATGGTGATTAAGTTACAAAAATATGTCACTGGTACATTCGCCGGGTTATTCAATTCGCCTACGAATATCGATACCACTAATCAGCTGATGGTATTTTCCGTTCGTGATTTAGAAGACGAATTGAAACCGATCGCCATTTACATGATTGTGAATTATATTTGGAATACGATTCGTTCAGAACTGAAAAAACGAATTTTAGTTATCGACGAAGCTTGGTGGTTGATGCAAAATGATGATTCTGCCAAATTTATTTATGCGTTGGTTAAACGCTGTCGTAAGTATTACCTTGGTGTCACTACCATTACCCAAGATGTGGCCGATTTTTTACGTTCACCTTATGGTGCAGCGATTGTGACCAACTCTGCCATGCAAATTTTGTTGAAACAATCACCCGCTTCTATTGACCGGATTCAGAAAACATTTATTTTAACCGACGGAGAAAAATATTTATTACTTGAAGGTGCTGTTGGTCAGGGGATTTTCTTTGCTGGTCCAAAACATGTGGCGATGCAAGTAGTGGCTTCTCCAGTTGAAGATAAAATTATTACTTCTGATCCACGCCAGTTACTGGAGTTGGAACAGAGTAAAAAAGAATTTGAAGAACAAAACAATCAACAATAATTGCGATAATAGATAGCATGTATGCAAAAATCTCTTAAAATCATCATTCTGGTTTTCTGTGCGCTGGCTGTTGTTGGCTTAATCGTTGCCGGTATATTGTTTGCTCGGCGTTCCTCAACAGACGATAATAATACGAACACTCAGAACACGAATGAACAGCAGAATACGAATAATGCTTTACCAAATGTGAATAGTGGCACGGGCGGTGATGGAACAAATACCAACACCGGTGGCGACAATACGAATACGGACACAACGGCACAGACGACACAAGAAGAACTGGTAATGCGTTTGGCGCGTATTGTTGTAGAACGTTATGGCAGCTTTTCGAACCGGAATAATTATGAAAATATTACTCGCCTGGAACCATTTATGACCGAAGAGTTCCAGCAAGAATCCCTCGCGTTTATTGAAAAAAACCACACCGATGGTATTCCAGAAGACTATTACGGTATTTCCACGACCGCTAATTCAGTTGAATTAACAGCTTATACGGCTAAAGAATCCGCCACTGCACGTGTGGGCACTCGGCGTGTAGAGACGAAAACAAATGAAGATCCGCGTGCGTTTACGCAGTACGCATTGGTCGATTTTTTGTATGTCAACGGGAATTGGAAAGTGGATAATATCACCTGGCAATAAATGGATAATCTTGTTATTGAACATCAACATGCATCGTTGGATTCTGGTGTTGCTATTGACCAAGAGATAGAGCGTGTACGGGCAGCGTTGCGTGAGAAGACCGAACAATTACAACAGGTGGCGAATACTCTAGCACCACAAACCAAAATAGAGGAAGCGGGAGAAGCGGTGCTCGCAGCGATGATGGCGTTATATGCACTGTTACTCTATCGTATTGATTGGCAAGAAGAACGCGGAGAATGTAGCGCGACCGAAGCGGAGCGTCAGCGACAATTGTTTCAGGACCAGTATCTGCATGACGATGGTGTGTTGCGAAAAAAGATTTTTGGATAATTATGGCGCTTACTCCTTCCAACCAACAACAGACACGGCAACGGATTAAACGTTCAATGACCAAAACATTGAATGAGGCGTTAGGATTGCTGAATACTACCACGACGTCTACCCCGCAACAGCAGGCAGCAGCGCGTTATGCCCGAATGCTTCAACAACGAACGGGAAATCCTTCTGCGGCTGCACAGAAAGCGATTCAACAATTAGATCGTTCTTATCCAGACATTGCTAGTTTTGGACAACGCATTGCCCAAACACCGACAGATATTTCGGATGCAGAGGCAGCTCAGGCTGCAGATATGACTCGTCTACAACATGCTTCAATTGATGATAGTTCTGATAATGCGGATGATGATTCGGATAAGCAAACTATTTCGCCAAAACCCAACACACCAGCCGCGTTGCGTGCAGAACGCCAGAAAGAAGGGGAGAATGTGGCTGTTGCGCAGAATCCGAAACTTCGAGGGCAATCTCCAGCTGCGCGTGTTCGTGAAATTGTTGATGGATTTGAACAACTGAAACAGTGGCCAGGCGAAGATGAAGATGATAATGATGACGAAGAAGCAGAAGATGAATTGAACGAAGAAGATGACGATGATGATAACGAATTTAATGATGCAGATGAACAAGACGAGCAAGATGAAGAAGCGTCTGCCGGTGCAGCAGAAGGATCACGACAAGATACAGAAGATGATACTTCACCAGAAAAAGATGACGGTGCTGATGCGAAAAACAGTGAAGAGGAAGGAGCCCGTCAAGCGGAGTTATTAAGACAACGCCGCCAAGAACAAACGGAACAAGGCGAAGATGAAGATGAAGAGGAGAATAACGAAGAAACAGAAGATGAGGAAGATGCAAGCCAAGAACAGCAAGGTCAACGTGGCTCCGGTGGTGGCTTAGAAGCATTGCTCTCTCGTGCAGCCAAGCTCGCACCCCCGGGTCCGTGGAAGGTTGTACTGACATTGTTGGCTCGGTCGCCCATGCTTCGTGGAATTGTCATTGGTCTTATCATCATTATTATATTTGGTATTTTAATGATTGGCTTTATCATTCTTTTGGTGATGCTCTTTATGACATTGAGCCCAGCCTTATTACTGAATTTCGACACCTTAAAAGTTCTCTATTCATTATTTGTCAGTGGGAGCGTGCTATGAAATTATTTTCTATATATGGTATAATATATTCATTCTATGCCTATACAATCTGAGCGAAATAAACGTATTTTCTACGCAGTGATCCTGTTGATCATTGCTGTTGGTTTAGGCTATTTGCTGTATATTGTTTTTTTTCGTGGTACCCCAGGCACGACACCAGGCGGCAATGAAAACGTGAATAATACAAATGGTGCTTTACCCAATGTGAATGAACCACTCGGTAATATCAATGGTGGCGGTAATACCAATGACGGTGGTGGCGGAGGGTTGCCTGGCGTGAGCCCTGTGGCCAACGGTGGTTTAACCGAAACAGATGTATTAACACCCAATTCAGAGGCGCAGAATCCGGCGCCAAGTAGCAGTGGAAGTATTCGGTATTACAACCCAGATGATGGAAAATTTTATTCTGTCAATGACAATGGCGATATTGTTCAAATTGCTGAAGCGCAATTTCCTTATGTTGATCATGTGACCTGGTCTGATACCAGTAATGAAGTGATTTTAGAATTCCCCGATGGTTCCAATGTGTATTATCATTTAGATACGAAACGTCAAGTGACATTACCGAAAGAATTTGAAGATTTTGATTTTTCTCCAAACTCGAGCCAGATTGCTTTTAAATATATGGCCGAGGAAGAAGAGCGGCGGGCGTTGGGAGTGGCAAACCCAGATGGTTCCAGCATTCGTACGTTGGAGTCACTTGGGCAAAATGGTGATAAAGTGAATGTCGACTGGTCACCGACGGGAAATGTGGTGGCGACGTATTCAGAATTTGTGAATGGCTCGGACCAAGAGCTCACATTTATCGGTTTGCATGGAGAAAATTTCAAAGGCGCTGTGGTAGATGGGCGTGGTCTCAAAACCGAATACTCACCCAATGGCCAACAACTGTTGTATAGTGTGTACTCTGCGTCAACGGGTTATCAGCCATCGTTGTGGTTAGTAGATGCGAATGGAGATGATATTGGGAAAAATAGAGAAGAACTCCAATTACATACCTCACCGGATAAGTGCGCATTTAATTCAACGAGCACCGTTGTGTACTGTGGTGTGCCATCAGAGCAGAAGTTCGGTTCGGGTATTGAACCAGATGTTTTGGATGGAACCACAGATGATATTTATCGTGTTGATCTCAATACGGGTTTAAAAGAGCGTATTGCCGTACCGGTGGATGACCAGGGAAACCCGGCATATACGGTGGATGACATTTTTGTTGGAAAGGACGGTTCCACGCTCTATTTCCGTGATAAAAAGAGTGGAAAGTTAGTGAAAATTGACTTACCATAATTGCGCATTATGCCTATTCAACCAAAACATCGATCAACATTATTCATGACCTTTTCGGTTATCGTTTTTGTTGCTGCTATTGTATTGATGGGCGTGATACAACAAATTATCAATGCGCGCGTTGAAAAAGCGCGCCATAAAGATGACTCAGGTTTATATAATTCTACTATTGCGCGATCAGTGGATCCATTGGTGACGGTTGTCCCCAAAGAAATATTAGGAGGAAAACCACACCCACTTGTGACTGACCCACAACGTGGTGCGACAAAACCGACAGTCACGATTATTGAATTCGGTGATTTTGAATGTCAGAATTGTGCAGCCATGAGCGGCGTTATTGCGCAAATTGTGGCTGAGTACCCGAGCGATGTATTGCATGTGTGGAAAGATTTTCCTTTACCGAATGTCCATCCATACGCTGAAGATGCTGCTGTGGCAGCGCGTTGTGCACAAGACCAGGGAGCATTTTGGCAGTATCATGATGTGTTGCTTCAGAAACAATCTCAATTTGTGCTGGGTCCGTGGGTGACTATGGCGGGCGACTTAGGGTTGGATACGGATATATTTACGACCTGTCTCTCGGATACCGCAAAAAAATCGATGATCGTGCAAGGATATTTCATTGCTAAATCACTCGATGTTGATGAAGCACCGACGTATTACATTAATAATAGAATAGTCAGCGGGATTCAAACGTATGATGACATTAAAAAAATTGTTCAAGATGAAATTGACCACGCACAAAAATAAATTTTTTCTTGCGACGCTTCTTGTCTTGTTCCCAGCAGTAGTATTTGCGCAAACAAACCCGCCTGTTCAGTTAGAAATTGGTATTGGTTCAAAAATTATTGCCACCAATTTGGCGGACTATATGGGAGCGCTCTATCAATTTGCTGTTGGTGCGGTGGCTATTCTTGCCACGGTAATGATTATGTATAATGGTTTACGCTGGGCGGCGGCAGCTGGAAATTCTGGCACGATTACTAAAGCCAAAGATGGAATAACAAGCGCTTTGGCTGGGTTAGTGCTTGCATTGAGTTCTTACCTTATTTTGCATACCTTGAATCCAAAATTGACCGACTTATCTAGCATTGTTGTTCCAAAACCCAATACGCCACCAGTAGAAGATTTTGAAGCATCTGAAGCACCACCGTTACCAACCGATACGAAAGGGGTGTGTCCAAATACCGTGGATGATGCCACGTGCACTGGTTTGGTTACGGTAGACTCGCGATACACACAAAAAATGCTTACCAAGGCAGTACACAAATTGGCACCAAATGCGGCGGGATCTTGGAATTTAATGGCGGCAACATTTTACGCAAAGTTTAATAAGAAGATACCCGCCAACCACATGTTTCGTTCGTTTAGTTACCAGCAGTGTTTACATGACAATAGTATTGGCGATCATCCTTCTGATCCGGATTGTAGTGATCAAGGGCATATTTCTGGAGGTGCGGTTGATTTGAATATCAGTTCACTCTCCATTGCTCAATATAATTGGCTGGCATGTGGTAATGAAGGTGGTTGTGTTGTAACGAATAAATCTACTTCTGGATATAATGTTATTGGAGCAAACAGTTATGGTTGGAAGGTATTGAACTATAACCCAGATTTTAATCCATCAACCAGCAAGCATAATCATATTACCGAAGATCATCATTTTGGTTATACGGGTAGTACATCTGTGTGTGGAGTTTGCCCAGGATTAGATGTTTCTGGTTGTAGTTGTGGAGGAAGTGTTGTTGATACGACCTATTAGGTTTATGAGTGCAACACCAAAAATTATTTTTAGCTGCAGCAATTGCGACGCCCAATTTCCGAAATGGTCGGGGAGGTGCGAAGAATGCGGCAAGTGGGGAACCTTGGAACAACGTACCGCTGACCTACCCGCTACAGCAAAACAGCAGCGCGCATATAACCTTGGTGCGGTTGCTGCAGTCAAACCGTTGCGCTTTTCTGAAATAACAGAAGGCGCTGTTGCACGAGTCAGTACGGGCATTGGCGAATGTGATCGCGTACTTGGTGGTGGTATTGTCCCTGGTTCGTTGATTCTTCTTGGCGGTGACCCCGGCATTGGTAAGTCTACCCTTGTTGCCCAAATCGCTGGCAGTGTACAAGCATCTGTGCTCTATGTATCTGGCGAAGAATCTGCGCAGCAAATTAAATTACGCCTTGACCGGTTAGGTATAGCGCAACAGCAATTATTGTTTGTGAGTGAAGAACATGTAGAGGTCATTTGTAAAACGATTTTGGAAACCAAACCGGCGTTGGTTATTATTGATTCTATTCAAACCGTGGCGTCATCGAGTGTAGAAAGTGAACCGGGGAGCGTTAATCAAATTAAGGCTTCGACGGTGCGTTTTTTAGAAGTGGCGAAAAGCACCAATATTCCGATTATTATTATCGGCCATGTGACCAAAGGCGGGGAGTTGGGTGGACCAAAGACATTGGAACATATTGTTGATACGGTGTTGTATTTGGAAGGAGAACGACACCACCAATTTCGTTTATTACGTGCGGTGAAAAATCGTTTCGGCGCAACGAACGAAGTGGGGGTGTTTGATATGCAAGCGCGGGGTTTGCAAGAAGTGCAAGATCCGTCGCAGGTATTTGTGCAAGAGCGATCAGCGGTTGCCGGTTCGTGTTTAACCGCGGTGATGGAGGGGAGTCGTATTTTTTTGGTGGAAGTGCAAGCATTGGTGTCCAAAACCAGTTTTGGGTTTCCGCAACGTAAAGCATCTGGTTTTGATGTGAATCGTTTGAATCTATTGTTGGCGGTATTGGGGCAACGAGCGGATTGTTCCTTTGAACAGCATGATGTATATTTGAATATTGTTGGCGGGAGTGCTTTTCGTGAGCCCGCGATGGATTTGGCAATTTGCGCAGCATTGGTCTCTGCACTTCGCAATATTGCTGTTTCAACAGAAACGATTTGCTGGGGAGAGGTTGGCCTGGGTGGAGAAGTTCGCTCAGTAGCACGGGAGAAAGATCGAACAAAAGAAGCAAAGCGGTTTGGGTTGTCGAGTGTTATTTCTCCAAAAACAGCAAAAAGCTTGCGTCAAGCCATTACCCAACTTGGTTTGGATAGATAATTTATTCCAAGTGTACATCCAGCAACCGGGCATTGAGTTTTTCTTGCAGTAATGGATAATGGGTAATGAGATTGGTATCCATCGTTTTTAGCGCGGCCTCACGAGTTTCTTGTATGAGCTCCGGCTGTTGCAAGCTGGTTAAAAAATAGGGTGAAAAGCCAGATTGCGCGGTGCCGTACAATTCACCTGCACCACGTAGCTTCAAATCATATTCTGCCAACTGAAACCCATTTTGACTTTTGGTGAGTGCATCTAAACGCTCCACTGTTTTTGCCGATTGCGCATTCGTAAACAATAAGCAATACGATTGCTTGTTTGACCGGCCGACCCGTCCGCGAAATTGATGGAGTTGCGCCAGCCCAAATCGATCGGCATCTTCAATGAGCATAATTGTTGCATTTGGAATATCGACTCCAACTTCAATCACTGATGTCGATACTAAAATATCAATTTTTCCTGCACGCATGTTTTCCATAATCGCGTCTTTTTCTGTACCTTTCATTTTTCCGTGCAGCATTTCTATGCGAACGCCAGGAAATACATCTCGCAGGCGCAGGGATTCCGCACTCACCGACTTCACTCCCAGGGTGTCTGATTCTTCAATGATCGGACAAATCACAAATACCTGTTCGCCGTTGACGATATGTTTTTGTAGCCAGCGATAAGCAACTATTCGTTTTTCGCGTGGCACTAATCGAGTCATGACAGGTTTTCGCCCAGGTGGTTGTTCATCGATAATGGAAATATCTAAGTCGCCGTATGCCGCAAGAGCGAAGGTGCGGGGGATTGGTGTAGCGGTCATCGACAATAAATGGGGCATCATTGTATGAACACCGGAATGTTCTTTTAAGAATTTTCTTTGGCGAACACCGAAACGATGTTGTTCGTCAATAATAACCAAGCCAACATTCTCAAACCGTGCATAATCTTGTAGCAATGCATGTGTCCCGATAATAATATTGGGGTGTTTTTTCTGTATATCAGTGAGCTGTTTTTTTTCTTTGCTTGTTCGCGATGTCCACAATTCAATTTGTATATCAGCATGAGCAAATAGTTTTTCCAAATACTGTGTATGCTGTTGCGCTAAAATTTCTGTTGGAGCCATCAACACGGCCTGTTTACCACAGAGCACGGTGTTCCACATCGCCATTGCCGCGACGATCGTTTTTCCAGACCCAACATCACCCACCAGCAACCGATTCATGGGGTGGGTTTTTTCCAGGTCTTGTAAAATCGCCCACGCCGCACGACGTTGTGCATTGGTGAGACGAAAGGGAAGTGTGCTGACGAACTGTTGCAACTCCTGTTCATGTAGCTTCAATGTTGGCGCTGTTTGTTGCGCTATATCTTTTCGAATACATTGCGCCATTAATTGCGCTACGTATAATTCTTCAAATTCCAATCGTCGTTTGGCCTGTTCAAAATGCATTTCATTTTCTGGAAAATGAATGCCTCGCAGTGCATCGGTCAACGCTAAGAGCGAATATGTCGAAACAATTTCTGGTGGCAAAAAATCGGCAATCGGCAATACGCGGCTTAACGATTGTTTCATCAAGTAGCGAATCTGTTTTTGGGTGATGCCAGCAGTTAATGAATATTTCGGCACAATCCGTCCGGTATGAATCAATTCACGTGATGCAGAAACTTTTTCATACACTGGGCTGTGGAGCGATAATCCATAACGATCACGTTTTACCACACCGGACAATTGTAATTCATCACCCACCTTCAGTTGTTCTTGCAGATATGGTTGATTAAACCAAACGACATTCAGCGCACCGGTTTCATCTTTTACACGTGCTTGAATCACCGCCATTCGTTTGCGAAACGTTCGTTGTGTATTGATGCGTTCAATTTTTCCTTTGATGTTTATTTTTTCACCTTCTTGCGCCGCGGCGATCGGTTGCACAACAGATAAATCTTCATAGTCGCGCGGAAAATAAAAAACCAAATCGCGAACCGTTTTGATTCCGATGTACAAGAGTCGTTTTGCCAGCACTTCGCCGACACCGTGAAGATCGGTTATGGGAATATCATTAATAGGCATAGCTGTATAGGTTGAGCCACTTTATTATACGCCGCCAGCCGCATTGGCGAAACTTGCAAATATATCCTTTTTGTGGTATTATATATTTATGGTAAATGAACATCAGCCATATATATCACATCATCCGAGGGGAGATGCACAAAAATTGCCACCAAGGGATGTGAAAGAAATAAGAATACGTCCTGGCCGTCGAATCACGACAAGCGATTTGAGAGCAGGAACAATTGGTTATCCGTCGGAATATTTTTTGAATTTTGAACAAGTCAGAGAAGCAGCAGCAGAGCGTCCGTTAGAAACTTTTCGCCCAGAGCAGTTGGAGCACATCACTGCGGGGTTTCCGGTGGAACCTCCAGCAGAGCAATATAACGATTTGGCAACATTGGAATATAAAATCGCTACGGCAAAGAGTACGGAAGACCCATCGGTTCCGTTAGAAACCAAACGACATGTCATAATGCTTGGGCTCAATGCCATTGCTGAGGTATTTCGTGATTCAGATATTCCTTATGTGATGTATTCTAGTACAGCACTCTATCTACATTTGTCACAAATTCGTCATACGCCAGAGCAGTGGGCAGCAGTTCCAGCAGCACTGCAGGAACGCATAAATGATTTCCTCTCTCGCGTTCCCGGCGATGGTGATTTTGCCGTAAAAAATGTCGATATGTTGAGGCGCTTCAAAGA
Organism: Candidatus Kerfeldbacteria bacterium; assembly: GCA_016182555.1. Taxonomy (GTDB): domain Bacteria; phylum Patescibacteriota; class Patescibacteriia; order UBA9570; family XYC2-FULL-38-9; genus JACPGJ01. Next base: position 147,008 of record JACPGJ010000007.1, on the reverse strand, counting down.
TCGGTTGGTGCGTTTCGGGTTTTTTCGCCCTACCTATCCACCGCGTACTGAACCACAGAAACAAGATAGAGAAATTCAAGCATTGGCCAAACAAAAAGGAATGCTTTACAAAGATGCAGCTCAAGAATATTTTCGTATTCACCATACAGAAGAAACATCCACTGACCGCTATGATACCGATGGGTTTGTGTTGATCCCTGGTGAACCAGATGTACGTATTTTGAAAGGATATATCTATGTGCAGAATGACCAAGACAATCAAGTGTATAAATATCCCATCGAATGCTTTGCTGAAACTCGCATCAATACCAAGGCGATGCAAGACGATTATACGAAAATTGGTGGGCTGCGGGTACTGGCCTTACCGGCGTTACAGGAGCAGTATATTCACAATTATGATTTAGATTGGCGGATTAAACACCATGTCGAGCAGGCGGTTGAATTATTAACAGACAAAGCGCATTTTGAACAATTACGCCGAGCAGAAGAGATCATGTCGTCAACAGATAGGTCTATAGAAATGCAAAATACGCAAACATTTTTGCGTGCGTTTATGGAAGAATATGATCTGCCGACGGTTGAGGCATTGGTGAATTTTTGTAACACATTTTATCGCTTAGAACATGCAATTTTAGTGAGTGAAGATCGAATAGAAGAAGCGAGTTTGCTTATTGAACATTTTTCTACCACAGATTTGCAGAAGCTATCGTTGACCAATGAACAAGAGCGACAGAAAGAGTTACATGCATGGCAACGAGTATTGAAAAGAGCAGAAGCCGAACGAGATCATTACCTGGTACAGCGCACTCACTTTTTGAGTGAGTTAAAAGAGAAAACAGAGAAACGGTTGAGCAACGTGCAACTCATTCGCGATCTGTTAGCTGCGTAGGTGTTTTTTTGTAGAGACGCATGGTGGTGTCTGTTTCTTCTATGCCGTGTAGCGTCCAGGTACCGATGACAGTGAATTGCTCAAACGGAGTGGCGTGTTGTTCTTCTGCGGTTGCAATTTTTTTCAAATTTGGTCCCCAAATTTTTGGGCCTTGATCACCGGTTTTAGTGATAATATAATCTGCCGCCGCCAGGTTTTCTTGCCAAGATATCGTTGAGCCTTGACGAATATAACTACTCAGTGAAAAATCGAGGGTATATTGGTTGCTTGGTGAATCAAGGTTTTGTAAACGAGCAATATATTGAATTTCCTGCGCAGTCAGAAAAATGCTGTTTGGAACTACAGCAATACGAATTGTTGCTGGTAGTGTTTCCTGAGTCGCTAGGTCTGCTTGAATGGCGGTCACCACTTCCGCAAGATTTTCATGATATTGCGTTGGTTGCGTGAAACCATAACGGGGTTTGGTGGTCGTGGGCACAGGATAGCCGTAGCCTTGGTTTAGGTGCGTGGTTTGATAAAATTTTTCGGGAAAGAAACGCACGCTCCATGATGTTTCTGTCCAGAAAAATAAACTGAGAATTAGGCAGGTCGTAATCGCTCCTACGCGATAGTAATTTTTTAATGAAACAATCCCGGCACCCGATACGATTGCAAACAACGGAAAAAGTGGCAAAAAGTAGCGGCTTTCTTTTGAGTAGAGCGCAAAGGTCATAATCAAATAGGGAACAATTACCCAGGCTAGCAGCGCAAAACGTTGCGAATGTTTGCGGAAGAACAATGCAATGAACCCGATAACAACCAACACACTCAGTGGCCACGCCATGCCATTCGCGGATTGCCGCGCGTAGTAGGTGATATTATCTATACGCAACACATTTTCATACGGCACAGAAAAAATATTATTGCGTGTGTCTTGGGCAGAAGAAACCACCGTACTGCCGTGTACCAAGTACCATGGACCGGCAATGAACAGAATAATGCCAAGTGCGAGAGCAATATGTTGTACAAGCACTCGTCGTTTTGATTTTTGCTGCACAAACGTTGTGCAAACCACACTCACTACGGGAATTGCCAAAAAAAGAACGGCGGTCCATTTGGTGAGCAGCGTCAACGCAATACAAACACTCGTGACCACCACCCAACGCCGATTGCGAAAACCGTTCGTGCGTAGTAATGCTGCAATCGTCGCTGTTACCAACGCCGTGAGTGGAAAATCTAAATCATAGATGCGCGTGAAGTGCGCAAGCAATGGGTAACAGAGCAGGAGCGTGGTCGAAAATAGTGCCACACCGCGGTCGCGGTAAAGTGTATTTGCGATGCTATATGTCGCAACAAGCATCAACACCAACCACAGCAAGAATGAATATTGTGGAATGTCGCTATGCAAACCAAACAACAAAAAACCAACAGCCGTGACCAAATAGGTGAGTGGCGGATAAATGCTATCGAACCCAAATACGTCTCTTAACCGACCGGCATGCAGCAACTGGGCAATAGAGGCACTTCGCTGCGAGTGCCCGGCAATATCCCACAACGCTGGGCTAGTATCGCGCAGTATCCATACAATATTGGCAGTAATACTGATTAGGATAATCAATAATAAAATAATCCTATATAGCTGTAAACGACTAATGGTGTATTTTCCATTCATTTGGCGGAGAGGGCGGGATTTGAACCCGCGAGAGCTTTTACACCCTACCTCGTTAGCAGTGAGGCGCTTTCGACCACTCAGCCACCTCTCCAAATTGCTGATGCATTGTATCGAATTTCCGAGTACAAAGCAAGGGGAGCGCAAACTCCCCTTGCAATCGTATTTGCACAATAATTATTGTTGTGTTTCTAAATGTTCTCGTTTAAACCCAATGGATTGTAAAGCAAGCCGCGTATCTTCAAACACACAATTGTCTGCTTTCAGTTCCTTGAACGCGCTACTGTGTTCTAGCATCTCAACGACACGTTTACTTAAACTCGAAACATAGATTTTTTTCCCATCTGTTTTTAAGTGCTTGATCAAATCATCAAATGCGTGCACACCTTCTAAATCTACAATGGTCAATTCGCGCATTCGCAACACAATCGTTGTATAACAATTTTCATACCGTTCAATGCGGCTGATATGTGCTTCGGCATTCAGGTATGTTAAATCACCTTTCATGGAATACACGGCAACATCGCCTCCTGGCATGACACAGTCTTTTGGTTCGGTGTAATACCGTTCCAGAATTTTATTCTCTTTGTTGATGGTCATTTCAAATTGACCTTTAGACAAATGTTCAATGAAGAACAGTAAGGCGAGCATGGAACCAACAATGATACCCACCACGGTGTCCACTGTCACCATGGTTAAGGTGGTCGCCAAGGCTAACCAGAAATCACGCCGGCTAGACACCCACATTTCTTTCAAATTTTTCTTCTCCACCATGCGAATAGAAGCAAATACAAGAATGGCGGCGATCACGGACATGGGAATTAATTTGAAAAAGCGGAAAAAGAATACCGAGATCAAGGCTATACATACGGCATTGATTCCGGCAGCAGTTTTGTGTGTTGCGCCAGAACGAATATTCAAACCCGTACGAACGAACACTCCTGTTGAGGGTAAGCCACCAAATAAACCCGAAGCAATATTGGCTAGCGAGAGGCCAAACATTTCTTTGCGCCGGTTAAATTTGGTGTGGGTCATGACATCTGCAATTTTTGCTGAAACGAGTGTTTCCAGAATAGCAATGAAGGCAATACCAAGTGCCGCACTAACGATTGTTGCGCTAAAATGAAATTGAGGAATATGAAAGATGCTGATACTCGTGTTTGGAAATTTTTGATTCAGCGTTTCAATGTGTAACCCAATTTTTCCTGATTCTGAAAGGTAACCGAGCAAAATACCAAATGGAGTGAGCAGAATGGCGCCTGGAATTTTTGGTACCAATTTGACGAGCGCAAACAACCCAATAAGGAAAGCCAAAAATACGGCAAATGTGCCGAATTGTATTTGACCAATATGCGCGAATGTTTCTTTCACGTTTAACAAAAACTCTGCATGTTTTGGAATATTTTTGAGTCCAAAAGCAAAGTTTAATTGACCAAGGCCAATGATGATACCCACGCCAAGGCTAAACCCGTGCATGACAGAACCCGGAACCAGCACGAGGTAGCGTTCCAACTTGAATAGATAGGCAATAAAAATGAAAATACCGGTCACAATGGCGAGTGTAGGCAAGAGGTCCATGCCTTCGCTGATACTAAATGCTGCCAACGCTGCAGACAGTGCACCGGCAGGCCCAACGATGTTGTAATTACTTCCACTAAAAAAAGCCGAGAGCAAACCCGCCCACACGGCAGTGATCAGACCCATTTCTGGTCGTGCACCAGAGGCAACGGCTAATGAGATAGAAAGGGGGATAGAAATGAGGGCAACCGTAAGCCCTGCTCTCCAGTTTTCAATGACTCGTTTGAGCATACAATACGTTAAAAATTAGATATATTATAGAAAAAAGAACGCAAAAATAACTATACTCCTTGACAAGTAAATATGCAAGTATAGGCCCTGTTTTGGGTTTTTCAACGTTATGAATCGAATGTTCGAAAGAGAATAAAAAAATTGTCCACAAAGTGTTAGCAGATAACGAAAACAGTGCGCTTACAGCATATCATTCCATAGTTTCCGCACAGCTGACCGAACATGCTTGAGATCGTTTTCAGTCGCTCGCCCGAGTATTCCAAGAATTGTCGGTTTCCCTATTGTGTACAGCTTGTGAACACGAACTATCGACGGAAACAGGAGATTTGCCTTTTTCCAATCTGTTAGATTGACGTCATACATTCCTGTACGAGTCTTGCTGGTAATGACCGCGAGTATGCAGTCATCATCACCAGTATCAACAAGAACCAAGGCGGGGCGCTGTTTTGCTCCGCTGCCACTGGTAAATGGTAAGGTCGCGAGGACTACATCCCCAATGGAGTAGGTCTTCATAGTTTTATTCTATCGTAAGCAGAATCCTTGTCATCGTATTGAGAGAGCATGGCTTCTTCACCTGTTCGTGCCCAGTCTTTGTCTTCGGTGTCGTCGTGCGGCGTGTGTGGAAGGCGTTCTCGAAGCTCGACGGGCTTGATGACGGCTCCACCCTCTTCGCCAAGGGTCACTTCAACGAAATCGCCAATGCTCACGTGGAGTGCCTTGCGAATTGGAGCAGGGATGGTGACCTGATAATTCCCAGTAACACGAACAATGGGCATTTTGCCCTCCAGAATTTTAATTTTTTGGGGTACTTTTTTCATAATCTATGAATTTATTACATTTGTAGTATATCACGGAGACCCTATCTGTCAAGCTGCTCCGCGCGCTGCCGGAATTACTCCTTATATATGCGAACACGCTGAAGTGTGTCTGGAGGTTCTTGCGTACTTAAACAGCCCCGTCAGGAAAATCTGGGCAATATGTGGGCAAGAGCGTTATCACAGATACAATAGTATTACTCGAACACCGGCATGATGATGGCTAATCATAGCTAGGAATTTCTTGATAACGATTGTCATTTTTTGGCGGAGGGGAAGGGATTCGAACCCTTGTGGCCCTTTCGGACCAAATAGTTTTCAAGACTATCCCGTTATGACCGCTTCGGTACCCCTCCAAAAGGATAAAGCGTCAGCCCACTATATCGATTTTTCGTGTTCCAGTCAACCGTTGGAAGGTTCTTTTTCACTGAAAGGTGAAAAGGTGTTTTAATTTTTTGTAGAGTGGGGGTAAAAATGGTATACTTATTATATGCCTAAAAAAACACTAGAACAACGGGTCCAGGGGAGTGCTGCACAACGAAATGTTCCCACTCGCGGTGTACACCGTGGCCGTGTATTAATGGAATGGAGTTTTCCAGAGTATGAACGTCATCAACGCGGGTTATTATGGTATATTATCGCATTAACCGTAAGCATTGGCTTATTGGTATATGCTGTGCGCGACGGTAATTTTCTTTTTGCACTCATGATTTTGTTGGTCGGGTTAATTCTGTTTACGCACCACCGTTCAGAGCCGCTTGAGATTCCGTTTATTATTTATGATGCTGGTATACAGGTGGGGGGCCAGTTTTTTCTGTTTCGCGAATTGCAATCATTTTCTATTATTTATGAACCGCCAGTAGTGAAAACCATGTACTTGATACCAAAACGACAGTTTATTCAGCGCGAATTTTCTATTCCATTGTACGACCAAAACCCGCTGCATGTCCGCTCGCTCTTGATCGATTTTATTGACGAAGATTTGAACCGCGAAGAAGAATCGACGAGTGATACCCTTGCTCGATTATTGAAATTATAGCAGACTAGAATTTTCCACTGCCGCATTGACAGCTTTAACGATCTGCGGTTTAATAAACACTGCAATTTTGTCCTCGTAGCTCAGTTGGATAGAGCGTTGGTTTGCGGTACCAAAGGTCGCAGGTTCGACTCCTGCCGAGGACACACTTATCTCCTATCTCCCGCGTGCAATAGCGACAGTGTGAATGATGCGTGGTTGTAATGCAGCTAGTACGCCAGCTGCTTCTTGTATAGTGGCGCCCGTGGTAATGACATCGTCTACAAGAATAATAGTTGCACCACTCAGAGACGGCAAAGATTTTTTTGATACAGCAAATACGCCGCTCACATTTTTTTGTCGCTGCTCATCTTCGAGTGTTGTTTGTGAAACAGTGTGTTTGGTACGAATAAGCATATCTTCATTGACCACTAGTGTATGTTCCGGCAGCGCCTTCTCAATCGCATGCGCCAGCAGTGCTGCCTGGTTAAACCCGCGCTCGCGTTTTCGCCGGGAGTGGAGAGGAATGGGCATAAGCAGTGCGCCAGATTCTATCATCGCTGGAAGGGATTGTTTTAGAACATCAGCCAAGAGAGATCCAAGCTCTTGAGCGACTAGTGCGGCATGATGAAATTTCAATTCTTTTACGAGCCTCTGTACAACGGGGTTTCGATATTCTCCGAGTGTGGTAATGCTAGAAATATGTACGCTATTTTTTTCAGATTGATCAATAGGCAAATGTTCTGGTTCCAAGTTATTCATGCGGCAATGCACACATAAAAATTGATCATACCGCTTACAGCCTACACATTGCCGTGGAAAAAAAGTGTCCAGAATATGGTTCGACAAGCTCACCATGACAGTGGTTATTTTTTAGAAAATATCAATTTCTTTTTTTTGATTTGTATCGTCACCATATCTCCAGCAACGAAATCGCCAGCGAGCAAATGATCAGCAAGCGGGTTTTCGATGAGTCGAGTAAGCGTCCGTTGCACCAAACGCGCTCCTTGTTCAGGGCTGAAACTTTCTTTTGCTAACAAGCGGCGCACACGCATAGGTAGTTCCAACCGGATGTCACGATTTGCCACACGTTCAGCAACATGTGCAAATTGCATTTGTACAATGCGTTCCATCTGTTTTTGATTCAATGGATGAAAAACAATTTGATGGTCAATACGATTCAAAAATTCCTGTGCAAAATAATTCGGTAATTCCGCCAAAATTGTTGTAGATAATTCTTCAAATGCATTCTCTTGTTTCGCTTCGTTTTTCGCTGCAAACCCAAGAGCAGCTTGTTTATTGAGCATATCAATGCCGACATTGGATGTGAGAATAATAATACTTTGGCGGAAATTGAGTTCACGGCCACTCCCATCTGTTAACCGTCCATCATCTAATACTTGTAACAACAAATTGAAAATATCTGGATGGGCCTTTTCAATTTCATCGAAGAGCACTACCGAATAGGGTTGGCGTCGAATTTGGTCCGCCAATTTCACGGAATCTTTGTGGCCAACATATCCTGCAGGGGCACCAATGAGTTTTGATACCGTAAACCCTTCCGCAAATTCTGACATATCAAGACGAATGAGTGCATTGCTACTGCCAAACACCTGTTCGGCGAGCGCCTTTGCGAGTGCCGTTTTTCCAACGCCAGAGGGACCAAGAAAAAGAAAACTGCCCAGTGGTTTGTGTGGAGACGCTAAACCAGCGTACGAACGCTTAATCACCGCAGTGACTTGTTTTACGGCATTATCTTGCCCAACGATTGAACGCAGAATTTCTTTTTCCACATTGCCCAAACGGATATTGTGGTTAGCCGTAATATGTTCCACCGGTATGCCCGTGGATGCAGAGAGAACCGCAGCGACATCTGCCGAACTGAGCGTGGCGGTCGGGATGTGCAGTTTCTCTAACTGCACTTGCAATCGTGCTATTTTTTTGTTCAGTGCGGTTTCTTGTTTTTTGAATCGTAAAGCGGTATCAAATTCTTCATGACGTGTTGCCGTATTTTTTTTCTGACTGATTTCATGCAAACTCGCAACCGCAGCTCGAAATTCTTTCATCACTTTTGGTACATTTCGGCCACTATGGGTTCGTGCACCAGCTTCATCGAGTAGATCAATAGCTTTATCTGGTAACCGTTTATCCGGAATGAATCGTGCGGCCCACGTTACGGCATGTTGAATAACCTCAGTCGGAATCGTTATATGATGAAATTTCTCCAGCGCGTGTTTTACACCGTTGAGCATTTCTATCGCTTCTTCTGCTGTTGGCTCTGCGACGTGAATAGGTTGAAAACGGCGATCGAGTGCGGGATCGGCTTCAATATATTTTCGGTACTCATCTTTGGTGGTAGCACCAATACAGCGCAGTTCGCCCTTTGCCAACGCGGGCTTGAGCATATTGGCCGCATCCATGGTGCCCCCTGTTCCGCCAGTGCCCACCAGCAGATGCACTTCATCAATAAAGAGAATAATTTCCGGGTGCGCATTCACTTCTTCAATAATTTGTTTCATACGGGATTCAAATTCGCCACGATACATTGTGCCGGCAATGACTAGGCCTAAATCAAGAGCAATAATACGTTTGTCGGCTAGTACTTGTGGTACGTGCTGTTCCGCAATGCGTTTTGCTAATCCTTCGACAATGGCTGTTTTTCCGACCCCGGGTTCGCCAATGAGCACGGGGTTATTTTTTGAACGGCGTGCTAAAATATGGATGAGTCGTTCAATTTCGGCGCTGCGCCCAATAACGGGATCAAGCGTTTTTGTTTTTGCTGGGCTGGTCAGGTCCTCTCCAAAATATTCTAAGGCTGGTGTTGGTGATCCAAATGAAGGGGTGTTGAGCTGTTGGGTCTGCGTACCTTCGTGAACATGCTCTGGGGTATGTTCATGTTCACGGGCTTTCGTAGTGGTCGATGTTGGATGAGTGTGTTCATCTCCTGATTCTTTTGTACGAAACAACGTTTGTACTTCTGAAAATTTACTGGTGCTATTCATCATCTGTAGCAAATGGCTAAACAATACTTCTTGTGTCAGTTTGAGGTTCTGCAGTAGTTGCTGTGTTTGTTCATCGGGTTTTTGGAGGACGGCAAAAAGAAGGTGTTCAGTGCCAATATAGGCATGCCGAAATTCTAATGCGACAATGGCTGCGCGTTGAATCAAGCGTTTCGTATAGTCAGAAAATTCTGGGTAGCGAATGCGTGTTGTTTTTTTTCCGTTGGTGTTTGGAATGCTGTCCGTGGAGTCGATGGACATTGAAATGGATTCCGGCGAAATGTTCATGCGTTCAAGCATGCGTGCGCCCATGCTATTTTCTTCAGTGGATAGGGCGAATAACAAAACAACCGGCGAGATGGTCGGGGAGTGCAGTTCCGCTGCAAGAGTAATTGAGCGAGAGAGAACGTTGCGTAAATGAGTGGTAAATTTTTCAAGAATAATAGGGTTCATGAGAGCGGTTTCGATACAGTCAGTTCGCGATACAAGACAGAGAGATAAATAACAGAAAATGGGCTAACAAGCAAGAGAGAGAGGATACTACCGACAGCCGGTACATATTGGAACGCGTAGGTGAACATACCAACGACGACATAGAGCAGGACAACACGAATAGCCGTAGGCCAAAAATGTCCACGAACCAAATGTCTGCTGTGTTTCAATGCCGCTATGGTTCCGGCATGAGTATCGATAATACTAAATGGTGCAAAGAGATAATATGTCGATACCACGGCACTGACTCCAAGGGGAATAAGAGTGAGCCAATCAAAAGTACTATTCAACACAGACAAAGAAAAATGGCCGAGAATAATACCAATGATGCCGACGACGATATATCCAGCCAGGAATGATAGAAAGAAAATACCAGAAACGGCAAGCCCCAGTTTCACAAAGCGCCAAAAGAAATGGAGGGCATGATGAAACGATTCCGCAACTGTACTGGTTTCATGATGAAGTGAAATATAAATGAGTGCAATAAATGCCCAAACTTGAATGAGGATAATCGTGACAATCACGAGCATGGTTGCAATAAAATAGGCCATGCGTCCGGAAGCGTAAGTGGTGAGGGCAAACAGGGTGAAGGCATTAATGAGCACAAAGGTGAGGGCTGTGGGAATAAACGCAATGCCCATAAAACGAAAAAATGAACGGCCATAGAGCGCAACGGTATCGTGGTAACTTTTGCTTACGGCAATGACTTCGCGGTGAATGTTTGTTTTTGTCATAGCATATAGACGAGAGAGTGATTTCTGTTATCTATATTAACTCATTTGCCGCAAGCGAGCAATGCGATCTTCAATCGGTGGGTGTGTAGAGAACACATTGGTGAGCCACTTCCGCGTACCACCAAAGGGATTCACAAAAAAGAGATGGGCCGTGGCTTGGTTTGCTCGTTGTAATCGACCATGATCTTCTTGTGCGGCAATTTTTTCCAAAGCACTAGCCAACCCTTGAGCATAGCGAGTGAGCAATACGGCTGAAGCATCTGCGAGGTATTCCCGTTTGCGTGATATCGCTAGTTTAATGAGCTCAGCAATAATAGGAGAGAGAATAATAAATACAATGCCAACTAGAGCAAGAATCAGTTCAAGTTGGCCGCCTCCTCGATTATTGTTGTTGCGTCTGCGGTCACCACCCCATAATTGAGAACGCAATACCCAATTCGATAATAGCGAAATGATACCGACCAACACAACAACGATCATGAGCAGTCGAGTATCATAGTTTTTAATATGCGAGAGTTCATGGGCAATCACCGCCTCTAGTTCTTCATTTTCGAGCGCATCAATAATGCCGGCAGTTAGTGCAATAGAAGCGTGTTCCGGGTTGCGGCCGGTGGCGAAAGCATTCATGCCGTTGTCTGGAATAATATAGACGCGTGGCATAGGGAGACCGGCAGTCATGGCGACATTTTCGACCAAGCGCCACACGTAGGGGTTATCTTCTTTTTGAATTTCCTGTGCACCAGAGGAAGCGAGTGCTAATTTGTCGCCCGCGAAGATGCTGGTGAGGGTCATAAAGAAGGAGATTAGAGCCGCGATATATAACCCAGTATATCCACCGGTACCATAATATTCACCGAAGAAATACCCGACGACACAAACAAAAACCACAAAGACCAGGATTAAGCCAATACTTCGGCGTTTATTTGCGCTAATTTGTTGATAGGCGGTTACTGCCATGGATGAGTGTAGTTAAAATTTCACTTGTGGTGTAGCGCGTTCTGCTTCATTTTCCACTTCGAAGAATTCACGTTTCGCAAATCCAAACGGGGAAGCAATCAATTTTGTTGGGAAGGTATCAATTTTGGTATTCAAATCCCGTACCGTACCATTGTAGAAACGGCGAGATGCTTGAATTTTATTTTCGGTATCAGCAAGTTCATCTTGCAGTTTTGCAAAATTTTGGTCGGCTTTCAGTTGCGGATAGTTTTCTGAAACTGCAAATAACGATTTTAATGTGCTGCTGAGCATATTTTCTGCCGCCAACAATTCTTTCGCATTTCCGCCGCTTTCTGCGCGCATCGCGTTTGCCCGCGCTTCGGTCACTTTTTGAAATACTTCTTTTTCATGTGCGGCGTATCCTTTCACGGTTTCAATCAAATTTGGAATCAAGTCGTAACGACGTTTCAGTTGTACGTCAATATCCGACCAGCCTTCTTCTGCTTGCGTGCGTAATTTTACCAAGCTGTTATAGGTTCCAATGATCCAGAACACAATGAGCACAATTCCTCCTAGAATGATCCATGTAGTCATATCGTTGATTTAATAATGAATTATTGTAATTGATGTATCTCTTTTGCGGCCACTGAAACGGTTTCTGTTGTGATGCGTATATTGGTCATCACTTCAACCGTATCGCCCACGTGAATGGCATCAGCACTGGTTGCGCTCACAGCGCTGGTGGATGAACCAGGGAGCGGTGGGTGTGTGGTGTCAATGGCGGAAAATAGGGTCTGTTCAGAATAGCTCACCTCTATAGAGACCCGTTCTGTGCTAGCGGACAGCGGTGTGTTGATGCGATATGTGCGTTCACCGGTTTCTGAAACAACACCAGAAAAGAGATATTCCTGTTCATCGCTTGTGGACGTATTGGTATGCTCTTCTGTGCTTGTTTGCGTAGAGTTCGTCTGTTCAATGGGTCGAGAGATGAGTTTGCCATTAACGATTTTGCTGGCGAGCACCAGATAGACGAGCATCGCGATCAAGATTATGGAGAGAAGAGAAGCGCCAAACGAGGTGAACAAAATAATTGTATGGTGTTTTTGCATCTTGGTTGTACTCCTTGACGTATTCATGCAAGAGAACAGTTGCCGGTTCAGTGTCGATATTATATAATTATTGAGTACTCATGTCAATACAATGAAAGAGGTATTTCTATTAGGAAATAGATCTATTCTTGCGTTCATTGCGAGCGTTTTTTTGTGTATCTCTGCTTTACCGCAAACGGTGATTGCAGCCTGGAATCCACCATCATGTAACCCAGATGTGGACCCCACGGCGCCGAGTTGTTTAGTGGCCGCTCCCTTGAATGTGGCAGATGTTGAACAAACCAAGCTTGGTATACTCAATATTCAGAATACCCTTCGTGCCGGGCAATTGGAACTCAGTACTATATTGGGTGGTGATGGGTCCTTGGTTCTTGATACCAATGCGGCATACGGAATAGATTTGCATTATAGCGGTACTGGTGTTGCGCTCTATGTGGAGAGCAACAATGGTAACGGTTTGCATGTCATTTCTCCAGCTACGGGTATGACGGTAGATGCACTCCAAGGTTTGGATCTGTATGGAGAAGATTGGGGGATTCATGCGTTATCAAATAATTATGCTGCTGGGGTATTTACCAGTCAAACCGTAGGTGCTGCGCTAGAAGTAGAGAATACTGGCGCGGGCGAGGGGATAGCCATTAGTATAGATGATATTGACGTTGATGCGATTACTGATCCAGGAGGATGGACAACGTCGACTGGTGAGGCGTTGATTGCCGCTTCTGCAGGAACGTACGGCATTTTAGGATATAGCTCAAATACCTCCGCACAGAGTGCAGGGATTTATGGCAAAGGGGAGTCGGGTAATGGAGTGGTTGCAGAAAGTTCCAACAATTATGCTTTATATGCAAACGCGATTTCCGCTGCCTATTATGGCGCAGCATTATGCAACCAAGGTGCGGTGAATTGTGCGTATTTTGGTGGTTCAAATTATTCGGGTTTGTTTCATGGTTTACTCTATGTGAGTGCTTCTGGAGGTGGATCACAGAGTGCAGTCGCATATATTGAGAATACCAGTACATCGGATACACTTGGCTATGGTGTGCGTGTTCATGTGCTGAATGGTTTAACCGTACAAAATGCAGCTGACGGCACAGCCATTGATGCGGAAACATATCAAGGAAACGGAGTGTTTGCTTATTCTGAAACTGACCCAGCTATTTATGCTAGTAGTAGTACTGATAACGCTATCTATGCAACATCAACCAGTGGTACCGTCATTTCTGCTGTTGCGCCCGGTAGTAATACAGCATTGAGCGCCAGTTCGGTGTCTGGAACGGCGGCGGCATTCAGCACTTCTGCCAGCACACAGCCCACGTTGTCTCTTTCTTCAGTGAGCGGTACGGGGGTGAGCATTGATGTCACCGGAGGAGCATCTCGGCGGGCGATTGATATTATTCAACCAGCCACGATAGAGAATCATGGGGTGTTTTTAGGTGGTCAGTTTTATGCAAACGAAAACTCAGAAAATGGAGTGTATGGTTCTACGGGTTTTCATTTAGATCGTCGCATTTCCGTTGCTTCTAGCCCCAAGTTTGCTCTGTATGATGGTTCAGAGCTGTGGTTAGCGTTTACTGATACTTCCAAAATTATGCGTATGAATCCATTAACGAATTATACGGCTACGGTTAGTACAACGATCGCTGCACGAACCATGATATTAGCAAACAGTACAGTATATGCTTTTGGCACGGGGAGTAAATTTCAAACGTTTCCTGTAGCGACTACCCCCTCGACCGTTGGCACATTGAGTGTTGGAGATATTGATTTTGCCACATACGATGGGGCAGATACTATTTGGTTAGGGAGAACTTCCCCTGCACGTGTATCGAAATTTTCTATTTCCTCATCAACCGCAACAACCGTTTATGATAATTCCAGTGGAACCTTGAGCGCATTATTGTATAAAGATGGGGTGGTATGGACGGTGGTGAATGGAGATTTACTTCAGTTGACTCCAAGTGGGAGTGCGGTCACGACAGCCACGGTATTGATTGATGATATTACCAGCAATATTGTGTATGATGGCCGTTTTCTTTGGTTTGCTATTTCAGACGGTTCACTGGTACGGTATGATTTGGCAGATTCACGCACAACATTTTTTCTTTCCATTGCGAGTGCTATTGCAGACGTTCCTCAGTTTCTTGTGTTTGATGGTTCAAAAATTTGGATTGGACAATCGCCTTCTGGAAATTCAGGAACATCGAGTATTCAAGCCTACAGTATAGCGAATGACGCATTGACCGGTGAATATTTTTCATCATCCGGCAAACTGTATGGGTTGATTTATGATGGAAGTTATTTTTGGTTACCGACAGCAGACGTGAGTGCGTCAAGCTACGAAATATTAAAAATGTATAGTGGCTCTGGGTTTGGCCAGTATGGGGCGCCGCGTGCAACAACAGGTATACTGATGTATGCAGCTTCTGCGACGGATCCTCGCACACTGTATTGTGTATATATCAGTAGTGCTGGTGTTCTCAAAACTTCTACAGATCTGACTCAGTGTAGATAATTTCGAATACTATTATCATGCATCGCTTTTCCATTTTTCGTTTATGGTATGAACGTTTCAAGCAGTTTGGCGGCCGCTACCCGTATGTGTCTTTGGTTTTTATTGTGTTTGGTGGGTGGTATGTGGTTCTGGCTTCGCGGTTGACCTTTTTGGGAGATGATTGGCGGTATCTGTATGAAATGGAGCGACAGAGCCACCCTATTGGTTATGTCCTCCATCCATATTTAACGGCATTTGCGTGGCGACCTCTTTCTGATCTATCGTGGGTATTACATTATATGGTGTTTGGTGCGCATCCGTTGTCATATCATCTCGTCAATGTTTTGCTCTTTTTTTTCACGACGTGGTTGGTGTGGGTGATGATAAAAAAATTGTTCAATGAACGGTTGGCGGTGACGACGGCATTACTCTTTTTTATTTTTCCACTGCATCATGAAACGATTTTGTGGGTTTCTGGACGAACAGACTCATTGGCGTTGATTGCGTCGCTCCTTGCCGTATGGTTTTTTTTGCACGCACAGAGCCAGGGCGCTGGCAGGAGTATGCAGTGGTGGTACTTGGCTTCGATTATGGTATTTTTCTTGTCGTTATTTTTTAAGGAATTCAGTATCGTGACTCCAGCGATTATTTTCCTGATGGATATCCTGTTTATCAGTGAGGGACATATTCGTGAACTGATGCGGCGCCGTTGGTGGGTGTATGTGCTCTATGCTGGCGCGACTGCTCTGTTTATTGGTCTCCGTATTGCGGTTTTGGGCAATGTGGTTGCGCAAGATGCGCGCGTGGTGGATAGCTTCACTCTTTTGCCCAGTATTGCGGATTTATCGCATATTTTTTTATTGTTTTCGCATCTGTTTAATAGCAGCACGCTAAAAGAAGAATGGCCGCAGTTGTACAATATTTGGTCACCGTGGCACCAATATATCAGCGCGGTATTTCTCCTGGTATTGTTTGGATCGAATTATCGTCATTTGCGAGAATGGAAATTTTGGCGCGGTATACTGTTTGCGTTGGGTATGTTCTTTTGCTATCTCTGGCCAGTGTTGTTCTTGCTGCCGAATATTACCACTGATCTTAAGCACATTCGTTTTCTCTATGCACCGTCAATAGGTGTGGTGTTATTAGTCGCATGGTTCATTTCGTACCAGGAACAGGCAACACGCAAACCCACATTGTTTTTCCGCTTGTCTATGACCGCAATTGTGTTTATTGCTGGTTTTGCAACTGTGATCAACGCGGCTCCATGGCAAGCAGCTTCTGAAAGAACAACGCAGATACTGAACACATTTGGTGTTCAGTATCCAGAATTCGTTGCAACCTCGATTCCACAAACCGTCTATGTTCATGCTATTCCAGGTGAAATCGATGGCGCATATATTTTTCATGATTATTATAGTTTCGGCCAAGCAGTGAAAGAACAGTATAAAAATACCAACCTATCTATTCAGTCGGTGGGCACTCTGCCGGTAGCGGATTCACCATTTTGTAGTGGAGATTTAACCAATACATCGCTCGTGCAATGGAAGAAAGATCAATTTGTGCTGCGCAATGATGTGGTGGAACAGTGGAGCCAGAAAGGAACCAGTTCACTGAACTATGCAGTGGCTACACCGACAATCGAACTCCCCCCGAATGCTCGCCCGAGTGATTTTCATTCCATCGAATTGACTATTGAACACTTGCCGCAAGGAGAACAACCGATACCACTCACCATGACCTGGACAGTTGGAAAAGAAACCTCGCCGCTTGCTTTTCATACAATTCGTATCAATGATATTCGCAAGACCAATCATTTAGATCTCTGCGCGTATCCAAACTGGGTAGTGAGCGATCATATCCGTACGATTCAATTCCAATTTTCGACTCAGTTCAAAAATGATACTTCTATCCGCAATATTCGCTTGCTTCCATAAAGCCGCCAGAGATCATTAGCTTGTCAAAGCACGCGGCATTGGGTAGAGTCAACGATATGGCAGATCCGGTGCAAGAAATTAAAGATCGGCTTAATATTGTTGAGCTGATTCAAGAATATATTCCGCTCAAAAAAGCGGGCGTCAACTATAAAGCGAATTGTCCGTTTCACAACGAAAAAACGCCTAGTTTTACCGTGTCCGAACCAAAACAATTTTTTCATTGTTTTGGATGTCAGAAAGGAGGAGATCTGTTTACGTTTGTGCAAGAAATGGAGCAAGTGGAATTTCCAGAAGCGCTTCGCATGTTGGCCCAAAAAGCGAATGTGGAATTACGCGGAAGCAACCCACGTGAACATAATGAACGTACACGATTACTGGATTGTTTGAGCAAAGCGGCTGAATTTTTTTCTACCACCTTTGCACAACGCACAGAAGCAGAGCACGTTCGCCGCTATATTGCTGATCGGGGTGTAACGGAAGAAACGGCCACATTGTTTCAATTAGGGTATAGCCTGGATTCTTGGGACGCGTTGTTGCAGACATTGAAAAAAGCTGGGTTTACCGATACAGAAATTGAAAAGGCGGGCTTGAGCATTCGTTCGCCAAAAACTGGTGGGTGGTATGATCGTTTTCGAGGTCGCGTTATGTTTCCCATTCATAATGCCCATGGAAATGTCATTGGTTTCGGTGCACGCACTTTGGAAGCACATCCAAAAGAAGCGAAGTATATCAATTCTCCGCAGACCGCCGTATATAATAAAAGTGCCGTGCTCTACGGACTACACTTGGCGAAACAAGCGATTCAACGGATGGATGCTGCTGTGGTGGTGGAAGGATATATGGATGTGATTGCCGCGCATCAAGCCAAATTTCGGAATGTGGTGGCCGCTTCTGGAACGGCACTCACGGAAGAACAAATTCGTTTGCTCAAACGGTATTCCTCAAATATTATTCTCGCCTTTGATGCCGATACTGCGGGTTTGCATGCCGCCTGGCGCGGTATGCAAATTGCGATACAGCAGGGGATGAATATTAAAGTATTGGCCCTACCCGCGGGCTTAGACCCCGATGATTTGATTCGACAAGATCCGCAAGAGTTTCGTAAACGCGCCATCGAAGCGAAGCCATTTATGGATTATGCGTTTGATACGATCCTCGCTCCGTTGGACCTGACCAACGTACACCATAAGAAAAAAGCAGCAGCGGAACTTCTGCCGATGATTGCTCTTTTCCCCGATCCAATTGAACAAACGCATTATGTGAAACTCCTGGCGAACATATTAGAGGTGAATGATGAATTGATTTTGCAACGCTTAAAATTGAAACCACAACCGCGATCTAGTGCCCAACGCCAAAAAACCGCATCGGTTCAAGCGGGGAATGCGGTAGGCGAGCGTGGAAAAATGATTGGTCGTCCATCTCGAGATTTTGTTCTTTTCGACCGTATACTCGCTCTGCTTACCCTTTACCCGGAAGGTTTTTCAGAAGTGCGAGCGGTCATTCCCCAAGAATCAGAATTGATTCAAGACTCTTTGCTACAGGCACTGTACAAATCTCTGGAGTTATTTTATAATCAACATGGGTCATTGCAGCCACAAGCCATTGATTTTCATAACGATGGCAATGTAGCACTTGCTGCAAAATGGCAAGAACTCCAGCTTATTGGAGAAGAAGAATACATACACAATACTGCGCAACAACGTGCAGAAGAACTACGCAAACTTTTGGATCAGGTGAAACGATCGGATATCAAACGGCGGCTTACGCGCTTAGGGCGCGATTTACAACAGGCCGAAAAAACCCATGATGTTGTCACGATTGAAAAACTGAGCCAAGATTTTGCTGAACTCACAAACGCTTTACGAAGTTTAGGTTAGGACCTGACTTTTATTTAATGTTTCACTATGGCAAAAAAGCAACCGTCCAAACGAAAGAAACAATCATCGCGCCCACAACCGCAGAAAAAAAAGAAGAAAATCGCTACAAAAAAGAGGCGTTCTTCTGCTTCACGGATTCGCAAAGCAAAACCGACAGCACACCGCACCGCGAAATCCACTAAAAAGAAAACAGCAAAGACTCAGCAAAAATTACCGCTGAATGATGTGGTGAAAGAGCGGTATGTGAAAATGGTATTTCCAACGGAGGATGCCGCACGATTATTAGAGAAAGGTCGCTCGCGTAATTTTCTCACGGAAAATGAAATTTTATATTTATTTAATCATTTAGAAGATTATTTATCTGAGTTTGAAGATTGGCTACACGATTTGGAGGAACAAGGGGTAGAAATTTTAGGCCCCGACGGCCAACCCACGCTTGGTGTGGCTGGTGGCATTTTGAAAGCCACCGGTACAGCCGCTGATGGTGCAGCTCGACCGGGTAGTGGTGGCGGTATTTTAGACCAAGTGCAACGGTCACGCAAAATGAAATCCTTTGATTTAGGCGATATTGCCAATGATTCGATTCAGATGTACTTGCGTGAAATTGGAAAAGTGCCGCTGCTGCGTGGTGAAGAAGAGGTGCGCTTGGCGAAATTAAAAGAACAAGGAGACCCAGAAGCGAAGCGTCGCCTTATTGAAGCGAACTTGCGTTTGGTAGTTTCCATTGCGAAAAAATTTACTGGTCGGTCGTTGTCGTTGCTCGACTTAATTCAAGAAGGGAATGTGGGGTTATTCCGCGCGGTGGAAAAATTTGATTACCGCAAAGGCTATAAATTTTCGACGTATGCCACGTGGTGGATTCGGCAAGCGATTACTCGATCGCTCGCTGACCAGTCACGCACCATTCGTATTCCGGTGCACATGGTGGAAACCATCAACAAGTTTACCCAAATTGAACGTGGGTTGATTCAGGTGCTCGGCCGTGAACCGCTGCCAGAAGAGATCGCGGCTGAGATGGACTTGCCGTTAGATAAAGTACTGCATATTATCAAAATTTCGCAGGATACGGTGTCGTTGGAAACATCGGTTGGTGATGATGATTCAGAAGATTCGACGCTGGGAGATTTTATTGAAGATGTGAAGACCGTCGGTCCGTCACAAATTGCCTCATTACAATTATTGCGTGACCATGTGCGTGAAGCGATTGCCGATCTTCCTCCACGAGAACAAAAAATTCTTGAAATGCGCTTTGGCTTGCTCGATGGTGTTTCACATACCTTGGAAGAGGTGGGGCAAGAATTTGGTGTGACCCGTGAGCGTATTCGCCAAATTGAAGCGAAAGCGCTGCAAACGATTGAAGGACATGAAGCCATGAAAAAATTACAAGATTATTAAGCAGTAATTATTTATTTTATGGAAACAAGCCGTGGTAAAAAACCAGAACAAACGTTAGAGCAACAACAACAAAAACAAGAAGCTCAATTATTTCGTGAATATAGAGCTTCAGAAATTGTAAAAACATATCGTGAGGCCTGTTTTCGGGCTGGTCAACTATTTAATATAAAAGAATTAGCATTTCGTTCAGATCCAAGAACTGCAAAATACGAAAAAGCCAAAAACGATTGGGAACACTATACTCAGCATGTGCTTCCTATACATGCTGAAGCGATGCGGGCATATCATCGTCGGCTACTTGCCGAACTTGCTGAAATATATGGTGGAAATATGCAGGAGATCAATGCATTTCCTAGTGAACTTGAACACACAACAACTCGACTGTATCAATATTTTCCCCCAGATAGTTTTTCTTCAACACATGCAACAGGCACACCAAAATTGCGTATCGATTTGCCGCAATTTAAGACAACCATTATTACGCAGGATTCAGAAAATGGAATGCTTGTTGCAGATTTTTATAGAGCAGGAAAGCATGTGACAGAAGGTAGTGTGAATATTCAAGAATTGCTTGTTTGGGTGCGACAGGTATAACCTATTAAGCAAGTATGACACAGCAAGATTTTTTTTCACACTTACGGGCGATGTTGCTTGAACCGAATGAGAGCCAACGGCAGCAGTTGATACGAGAGGCGTTAGTGGGGGTATTTGGTTTTCCGAAAGTACCCCAGGCGAATCGTGATGATCAAACGTTTATAAAGGCTATACAAGAGTATTCCCGAGTGCGGTCTGAGTTTATTGCATCAGGAATCATACCAGAGCAATATAGGGAGAAAATTCTTCATTTTTTCAATGAAGCAGTTCAACGAGAACCAGCCCCTTCTTTTGAAGCGATTGTTGTGACTTACGTTATGAAATTATATAAAAAGGCACAGCTAAGGAATTCAACTGAAGAACGGGCAGAGCGCGAGTTTATGGCAGATGTTATTTCCCCCACAGATACAACAGATAGTAGAGAGATCGCCGATGAAGATGCAAGAGATTTTGAACGAGTGAGTGCAGCGGCAAAAGCAGAATTTCCTGAGATTACCGCGGCGGTGTTGACCAGAGCGATAGAACTGGCAGATATGCAGACTACAGTTAGGGGTTTACTCCGAGAGCAAAATAGAAAACAGCAATTGCAAGCAAACCGTCGTAAAATTGAACCCAAGCGGGATAAGAAGAAGCTCCTTCATTAGAACAAACCATTGACGCGATGAGAAAAGTTTTCTATACTCAAGAATGTGTCTTTATCAGGCATGTTCTTTTGAAATAGTATTCGGGGGTAGCTCAGCGGTAGAGCAAGCGACTGTTAATCGCTTGGCCGTGGGTTCGAACCCCACCCCCCGAGCAAGATGTCGCGTCCAGAGTAGTCTGGGCGCTTTTGTTTTGTTCATGTCTCAAAAAAAGCGCAGAAAAGCCGTCTTTTGGAATAAATTGAAATGAAAGGTCAAATAAAATGAGTTCGGAAAACACTTGTGCGACAATTTCGCGTTTTTCGCTATCAAGTGCATGTTTATAGTATTCACTGGCCATTTTTACGAGTTCGGAAAAGGTAATGACATATTTTAACATTTCGTGTTCTGACTCTCGGTATATCTCCATTTTTTGAGCATTTACACTCAGCTCCTGTTCAAGACGTTCAACATCTTTGGAATATTCATCAATAGTCGAAACATTATTACGAAGAAGGGTGATTTTATTTTTTTTCATATAATCTAAATCTCCATATATTCGTTTTCGCTCACGTTCAAGATCAGTCAATTCGTTATTTCGTTTTTCAGATATTTTATCTAAACCAGTTTTTGCTCCCGCTTCAATTTCAGCGAGTTCTTCATCTGTGAAATAGATACGATCTAAAAAAGCCATTATTTGTTTATGGATAGCATCTTCACGAATATTCACATTTGGGTTAGTACAAGTTTCTTTACAACGACACCGATAGTAAGTGTTCCCTTTCTTTTCATACGGAGAATACGAACGACCACATTCACAGCGAATTAACCCGCGATACGTATAAAATTCTTTATCGACATAGTGGACGGTCACATTTCGTGCCTTGAGTTGTTGTTGTACTGCATTGAAGAGTGACGTATCAATTAAACGAGGATGGTTGCAATCCCAAATTTCTCCTGATTTGCTTCTATGTTTACCAATATAAAAAGGATTTTTTAAGATATTTTCAATTGTTTTTTCGTTTACTGGCCGACTCACCTTTGGTCGGTTATCTTCCTCACCAGCAAGTATTTCTTCGCGAGTACGTTTTGCTCGTGAGGGTTTACTGGTTAACCCTGATTTATTTGCCCATTTACCCAGCTGGCTAAGACTCCATTCTCCCGTTGCATATAACTCAAAAACTCGCTTTACAAGAGGTGCTCGTTCAGGATCAAGTGGTTTATCATCAGAACCATTGTCTAAACTTCCAATGGGAGCAGGACCAATGCAGCGACCATCTTTACGAAACTTTTCAAATGTATTTCTTACCTTCTCACTAATGACTCGAGAATAATGCGAGGCAAACATACCATCAATATCACGATGTAAAGCTCCTGAACTGGTTTTGTCGTAGGTTACTTGAACAAATTGAAAATCAATGCCGTTATCCATTAACTGTTTAATTAAAATACCGTCCTGTTCATTACGACTAATCCGATCCCAACAAAGACAGATTATTCCAGCAAATTCTCCACTCAATAATTTCTGAATCAGTATATTAAACTTTGGACGTTCTATCTTAAAATTGACTTGACCTTCTTTGGTGACCGTAATATCGGATGTTTTAAATGCAGTATGCTTTTCACGTATTATTCCGTCCGTTATAAAACCTTCTTCAGTGAGTGAGGAAACGGGTAAATTCTTACTTTTTGCCAATGCTGCACACGCCTCAACTTGATAGGGTATTGAGTTTTTTTGATTATCCAGATCGTCCGTGCTTTTGCGTGAGTATATGACGTATGGTTTCGATTGCGTATTCTTCATATATGTACTTTATTAGATTGTACCTCAGGAGGGATAATTTTTCCATCTTTGATCGTATACCCTTCGGCAATAAGTCTTTTATGAATTCTCCCTAAAATCATAGCAAAACCAGCAAAATTATTCTTTTGCTCTTCAGTAAAAATTGAATTGCTGTGGTTTTGCTCTGACATCTTTTAATTATTTTGAATCGATTCTTCGATCATGCCTTTATAGCGATGTTTTAGATAATCCAGATGCAAACAGGTACGACAGCCAATAACCTGTTCAATAGGATGCTGAAATAGAACACCAATTCGTTTTTTGCATACAGGACACTTAAACCAATAACGTAAACCACCGCTACACAGAATCGTGGTAGTAAGTTCTAATTCAACATCAATTGCGCTCACATTGGCCTGTAATAGAATTGCTTTAAGCTGACGATTGGTTTTTTTGACAACATCTTCAATTCTGATTTTTTTACAATCCTCAGCCAAGATTCTATTTTTTCCGAAATCATTAGCCCTTAATGGTGTTGTCATAGGTGTTGGGTTTATCAGCATTGATTTGTTGCTGCTGTGCGATAAAAGCGGTATTGGCTTTAATACTTACTTTTAATTCAGGAGTTTTTAGTTGTTTCAGCAGCATTAGGGCTGTCATATACTGCCGCTCTGCTCGATCTAGTTCTTTACTAATCATCCCGTAATATCCTGTTGCAACTTCGGTTAAGTATTTCAAATTAGTACACTTTTCAAGGTTAGCGCTGTATCGTAAAACACGGATGTAGTTAATCCCTATAATTTGTGCGAGCGATTTTTCACTGGCAGTAGAGCAGTTATATTCAAGGATGAGTGTCTTAATAAAAATACTGAGAAATTCTTGATATTCTTTATCAACGCTAGCTGTTGCTAAATAGTGATTATTGAGGTTATCCAGCTTTAAGGCGACTTTAAATTTTTCGTCAATCTGTTGATAAATTTCTTTGCGCTTAGTACCTTTTAGTGAATAGGATTTTATAAGCATTTCTGATAGTTCCCTGCATATACTTTCACTTTTGTCTTTTTCAGCTATTTCTCGCACTGATTTTTGTATATTCTCAGGTGTGGGTATGAGTTTGTTTGATTTCATAGTTTAAGATTTATTGTGATTTTCGGTTACACAGTTACAAAGTGATTTTTTAATAAATAGAATTGAATATATGTGATGTAACCATGTTGTAACCGAGGGATTAGTCAGGAGTTACAGGCTCAGTTACAGAGACGTTAGTAGATACTGGCGGAGTATTTTCATCATCTGTAACCATGTAACCGTCTGCTGCATAGTTTTTAAGACGCTGCTGTATAACTTGAAGTTTTAGATCAAAACCACGGGCTACTTTTCCACCCATACGGATTGGTCTACTCGTACCACTTACTACTCCAGCGCGACGTAACTGTTGCCCCATCCACCGCGTTGGACGTAACTGTTTATAGGGCTCTTTAAGCCAGCCAAAATGTTCGTGATCATACTCCACTACGAAATCAACTATTTCTTGCAGCGAACAGCAGCTATCGCCAAATTTGGTTTGCAACAACGCTTCCAAGGCCATCAAGATTTTAGGTGTTTCCATATCTTCAATGGTCGCTTCCTGTTTTTGTTGATGGATTTCTAAAGCTAATGAGCGTACTTGCTGATAAACGCTTTCATCGGCTAATTGAGCAATGGTAAGTAGGGGCTTCCATAATTCCCATTCACGGCCTACTAATTCGGTATCACTTAACTGACTGTAGTGCCTGCGTACTGCCTTATGCTCTTTCATCAGCAACCAATAGCAGGCATCACGTAGTTTTGGCCAATGCGCATCTTGCTCATAGACCTCAACATTTTTAATCGTATTATTACTTGAGTTCACCATGGTAATGGGGATGCACCGTGAAGCAAGTGTTGCATCAAGACCTTGAATACCAGCAAATACTTTGGGTGAGTAGGCATCATATTTTTTTGGAGTCCAGAGTTGAGATTTTCCAATTTGTTCTGCTTTACCTACTCGGGCCCCTTTTTTATAGCCAGAATTTAATATAGCTACGATGGTTTTAACGTCCTCGTCTTTTGGGCGTTTGAGTGTTTCTACTTCATCAAGCAACAATGTTGCGCTATTACTATGAATAATACGGATAGTATAGGCAGGGGTATTACTAGCTGATAATTCAGCATTAAAAGCTAACAAGGACAGAATAATTAATGTCTTAGTCTTACCGCTCCCAGCATTGCCATTGAGATGTAAATAGGGGAATGCCACAAATACGCGATGAAAATAGGTTGCAATCGTCCAGCAACTAATCAGGTAGATTAACCGATCATCTTCAAAGTCAATATATTTTTTTAATATGGCTACAAGGTCTGCTATTACTTTGGATATATCCTGATAAGATGATTCACCGTGAGTAGAGAGAAACTCCTGTAAGCTTGTGTTCGACCATCGCGCTTCAGGTGCTGGCATTCGCTCACTGTAAAGCTTTAAGGCCATTAGTTCAGTATAAGGTGGCTTTAGTCCAATAGCCTTACCATCAGAGCGAATGAGCTGGTAGCTTGTCACCATGCCTTTATCAGTGACATCACGCTTAGGAATAGCCACATAGGCGTGTTCATTGATAAAATCTAAAGCTGGTATAATTTCTTGAAAATCGTTGTAATCCAGAGATGCGTTAGATTCAGTAGGGTCTAATTCATTTGTATTCATATTCATTTAAGTTGTATGGGTTAAATAGCGTACAGCTTGTGGAAAAGAGTAACCATGCAGTAATTGAGTTAATTTGATGCTGTCACCGCCTTGTTGGCAGCCAAAGCACCAGCAGGTATTGGTTTGCTTATAGATCACGAACGATGCTCTACGTTCTTCATGCAGTACACAGAGGCCAACTAGTCGTTGACCTGACTGTTTTAGTGGAGTATCTACGATCTGCTCAATCGGTACTTCTTTGGCTTGTTGAATGAGATCATCAATGATCTCGCGAGTATCAATCACTCCATTTAGTGCATTCAGCTGGCGTTGTAAGGTGGTGATGCGTTTTTGTAGAGTGGTGACCTCTTTTCCAGTAGTTGTTTCAAGCCATTGTCTATAAAACCAGAGGGAGAATTCATCCTTCGTTAACTTTTTATAAATGTTCATTCGTAGAGTGAGGCCAGTTTTTAACACTTTCATTCTATTGCGATATAGTTTCAGATTATGTTCAATGCTAGATTTTGCTTCAGGAAATATCTGTAATAATTCTTGCGTACTGGGACGATAAAGCGTTTTTCGCCACTGTTTTTCAGCTTCGTAAGTATCATTCATATGCGTTAGCGGTTAGGTACGTATAATCTGCTTTTTAATAACCGCTGTGCATCAAATAATTCTCGTGGATTGAGTGTTAACTTATCGGAAAAATACTGTTCAACTGTGCTAGTTAAACTTTTAGAGTGCTTAAAAATGAATGTCGCTTTGCGATGGTCTTGCCATTCAATGGAGATGAGTTTGTGGTGTAATGCTATAAGGGTAGCTGCAATAAACATGTCCGAAGATACCCAATACTTGTCTGCATCTTCATAGATTGATTCATTGTATGTTTTGTTATTCATGTCATTTCTATTAATTATTTTTTCTAATAGTTAATAGAGTAGTCTTTTTACACTTCTTTAGAAATTCAGTATTTATGATTTATAGATACAAAAAATCCCCTTTATTTAAGGGGATTTTGAATCTTTTCCACTTTTCAAGATTTTTCAAGAACTACTTTTTTTCTTGTTCAATCTTACTTTGTAGGATCGTTCTGATATAATTTCTGATTTAACGTCAGGGGTTAATTTTGAATTATTGTACGATTTGGTTAATAGTTTTATTTTAGATAATTTTAATTTCTTGAATATAGGACAAGCGGCTGAGTTAATATAATCTTGAGTGCTTTTATGATATTCAATTGATGAATTTTCACATATTGTATATAGATATCCTACCCAGTTTGTATGAATAGTATCTAAGTCAAGAGGATGGTCATATAAATTATTAACCACTAATTTTATATTGCTGTTATTTTTCTTTAATGTAATCCAAGTTAAAGTGATTTTTGTTTTAAGATGGTTACTGGTTGGAGTTTTGCCTACATTTTTTTCCTTATGCAACTCAGTTAAAATGTAACGATGCAACCGTTTAACAGCTAAATAAATCTTTTTCTTATTAAATAGGACAGGAGATTCGAGTATTTTGCCTTGTTGAATATTCTCCCACTCACCGCACATACTTTTAATATAGTCAGCTATACATCTTTTAGCGAAATCAAGCTTACCATCTTGCCAAGCCTCCTTATATAATTTAGTGTACTGATTTACACCATCTTTCATCATCCAATATATTTCATTTATGTCCTCATAATCTGGCCATATATTTACAGCACATAGACTTTGATACAGTTTTTCTTGTTCAAAGTAGATATCTACACTTGAGGGCAGTGCTGCTGAACTATACTTATCTTTTTTAAAGGAAGAAATTAATTTTTTGTTACTAATGTCATTATAGAGACGATCAATAATATTGCTAATGCGCCCTTTTAGCTTAAATACTAATGATGGTCCTCCACCTTGTACACTTCCATTAAGGAATCCTTCAAAAGTTTCAAATTCGTTTTTAACACTTGAATAATCAAGCTTATTTTTTTTAATAAATTTTTTTAGATCGTTCAGTATACGAATGAGATCAGCAACAGCTATTTTCTCTGCTGCTAGCAAAGGTTCTTTTGCTTTTTTTTGTTCTTCAACTAAGCCACTTAGTATTTTTTCTAACTCTGGATTTGATTCTAAGAAATCTACATAATTAAATAAACCAAGAAAAAATGGATGCTCATCAGTTACTTCAATAAAGTCTTCAAAACGACTTTGTAATAAATTTATATATTCATTTATCTTCATATATGCATCTACTAGTAAAGTATGCTTTTCTAATATTGGCAAGTAATCATGAGGCTTGAGTTGCAAAAATTGCGGTTTTGGTGTTACATATAAATACAATTTAAGTAGCCTAAACTCAAGGTTGACCCCTTGAGCATGGTGAAAAGTCCTCTACAGCCCAGAGACGGTCTTCTGACCAGTTTTGCTGTAGAGGCCTGTGTTCGAAAGGACATAGGGTGAAGCCCGAAAGGGTAACGCCAGCTGGTTCAGGAGGCCTTTTGTGTTTCCTGAGCCATATTTAACAAGCCTAATAATTCAAACGAAAATATGGCGAATCAAAGTGGCACATGCCCAAAATGTAAGGAAGCAATAGAACCCGCAGCCAAGCGCTGCAAACATTGCCAAGCAGACCTACGTAACTGGTTTATACGACATAAAGTAATTACAGGAATACTGGGATTATTCTTGCTTGGTATCATTGCCTCTGCTGGTAGCAATGATAGTAGCTCATCATCAACACAATCAGCCACAAACACTGCTACGACCAACAATTCTCCAGTAGTGCAGGAAGAGCAACCTACTGAGCCAGAAAAACCTAAGGAATGGACTAGCGTTGCTAAATTGACAGCAACAGAAGCAAAGCAGAGCGAAACGTTTAGTCTGCAAGGCGGGCAACAAAAACTACTCTACGAAACAACTGGAGGGGAGTATAGTGTTTGCTCCGTGTATATAATGAAAGACGGTACTACATTAGATGAAAACGGTGGCTTCCCAGAGGTAATGGTTGATGGCACTAAGAAAGATGAAACTGTGCTCAGAAAGAGTGCTGGCGATTACTATTTTGACCTAACAACAGCCAATGGTAGCTGCACTGTTGAATTGCAGGAACTACAGTAGATTTGAGGCTGATATGCAGGCCGTCCCAAGGGCGGCTTTTTGCTTTTACATGCTATATAACGTAATCTTAATAAATGATCAATAAAGATAACCGATATAATCTATTACCAAAAATAAAGCGATATTGGCATACATATCAAGACATTCTAGTTATTTTAGGAGTTATCTTCTTAATCGCAAGAATTATAACCGAATGGCGGCCTGATTTTTTTATTGGTGCAGATATTCTGGCAGTTGTATTTCAGGTGCACGCAACTATATTTGCGATTGCCATTTCCCTATACCTTATTTTCTTGAGTATTAACAGAAATTCTCTCGCAGGAATGATGATTAAAAAGATGCTTCATCCACAAGGGAGGATATTTCGCGGGGTATTGGTTAATTTTATTGCCTTTTTGGATATAGCCTTCGTATATGTTATTGTGAAAAAATTTCCTGAGGTTAATGGTTTTTTGCTTCCATTGGGGTTGTTTAGCTTTCTTTTTTTTATCTACGCATTGTTTGAGCTTTTTAGGATTCTACAGCTGACTTTTCGAACCATTGATGAGGGGAAATGGGCTTACATAGAAGAGCGTATTGCAACACCTGTTCCATTGATGGGCAGCGATTTTGATCCAGAAGAACGTAGGTCTCTAACCATTATCACACACGAGTATATCAACTGGAGTCAAGGATTGATTGAAATGGTAAAAGATGCGGACGTGATGGGCATAAAATACTTTTTTTCGCATCTCTCACAGAGAATGCAACATTTGATTAAAAAACAAAAAGCTGATGCAGATGCTATCCAGAAATTACTCGACCAATGGATTGAGTTAATTAAGGATATATACATTCTTGCTAGAACTAGCGGATATGATTTTGTCATCATGGAGATATTGAATTTTATTGCTATAGTCCACCGCTATTGTTCAGAAGAAAAAGTTTATTATACTGCTTTCGAAAAAATGGATGAGTTATTAGAACAGATTGCTTTTGATGCTATCAACGCTGGAGTAAATAATATCGCTGATGAAGCATTAACTGTAATCTGGGTGTCGTGGTCTAAGCACCTGGAGAAAAATTTACCCGAAGCCGCTAGTATTCATAAAATGGATGGAGGAACTTTGGATGACATGGAAGCGCAAACTGACAAACAGCGACAGGATAGCTACCATTGGCGTTATTTTTCTGATGATTTGTTACGGAAAGTGACAGCTATGCTTGAAGACGCAATCAATGTGAATAATCATAGAATAGTAAACGAACACATTGGTATATTCGATACAATTCTTCGGGCAGTTGTAACTAGCAAAATGGCTCCAAGCATGAAACATTACATGGGTAGCTGGTTGTATTTCCATGCGACTGAAGTTTCTCGTAAAACTCTTTTACATGGTATGTGGTCCAAATTAAAGCTGCCTAGTATTTTTCATCCATTCTCGATTGAAAGCTTTTTGAAGAAATAAAAAATTCGTTCAGATGCTATATTTCGATATACTTCTCAGTGGGGGTTGGATGTACTAAAAGCTGGCTATATGGATGAGCACATACTAAATGAATTTGGTGCACTAGGCCGTGGCTTGACACGTGTGACATCCGCGAACAAGTATACAAAAGGCATTATTGATATGTTCTTGCAGATGAAAGAACATCTTGATTTGAGTGAGTACCATTCAGCCAAATTGTACCTTGAACTAAAACAACAGACCCAGTCAATTGAAGAGTGGTCAAAGCAAGAGGATACCAACAACAAAGAAATGCAAGAATATGCAGCCAAGGCATTAGAAAAATATATAGGTGTTTCTCAAGCTAAAACCACCATTAGAAAAAATGAGATTCATCTTCCCGACAAAGATGATAAATAAGGAAGTCTCACTAAATAACCCTATGGGTATACTTACCAAAACTAATAGGGTATTTTCAGTAAAAATAATTCTTATGATGGTTATTTTCTTATGTGCACAAATTCATTTCACTTCAGATTAGAATTTGAGGCCCTGCCTTGACAAAAACACCATTTTAGTGGTATATTGTTGAGTCTTTTTGCACAGAAAAGACAAGTCCTTTGATATGATTATACACGTGGAAGCTGGCTTATTGGATAGGTAACAAACGTATCTATTAAGCTGGCTATTTCACGTGTTTTGGTTTTCCTCTTACCGTAGGAAGGAACAGATCATGGAATTGAAGAGCATTTTGTCGGTAGCTTCTGGTATTCTGTTCGTCGTTGCTTTCTTGCCTTACATTCAGGCGATTCGGCGGCGTGAGGCTCAACCCTGCAAGGCAACTTGGATCATCTGGGCGACACTCGATACTATCACCCTGGCGGGGATGTGGACGAAGGGAACGCTCAATGGCCAGATTATCGGAGCTGTGCTGGGTGCATGGATCGTTGTGGGTTTGGCGTTGAAGTACGGGATTCCTGGTTGGAGCAAGCTCGATAAGGCCTGTATGGGTGGAGCAGTCTTCGGGATTATTCTCTGGCAGATATTCAACAATCCCGTTCTGGGCATGTTGACCAGCCTGTTCGTGGTTTTCCTGGGGTCTATCCCTACGTTCGTCTCGGCCTGGAAAGAGCCTGCGAATGAGAACCGTACGGCGTGGACGATCTACTGGGTGTCCTGCATGTTGGCTCTCTTGGCTATTCCTGCCTGGACGGTGGCCGACGCTGCCCAACCAATTACGTTCTCGACCATCGAGACAACGATGATGTTCATCTTGTATGTGAAGCCTCGCCTGATTTTGGCGAGAGCCTAAAGCTTTTGAACAACTCACCAACAATCGGAAGGAGAAACGAAATGATCGTTGAATTCCATGATGATGATATCGTCAATGTTGAGCAGGGCACTCTGTCTGGTCGCGCTGGGGCACATGGCGATGTGCAGTATGCGTATCAGGCCGAGATGTGGGTCAAAGACATGTTCGAAGACCCAACGGCGATCAGGAGAGCCTACGCCATCAGCAATACAACCGTTCTGGCGGTTTGGCATCGTGCCCCCAATAGTGGTATGCACTATGTGGCACGCCATCCGAACTATGGTGGTGAATGGGAGCTGCCTTACGAATATCCTGAGGCCAAGACTCTGGTCGCGGGGGTTCTGGGAAAAGATGTTCAGACTCTCGACGAGGCCGTAGACTGGGCAGCGACACAGCTGCGCAATGATGGCGTCGCCTGTGTGGTCCTTCTCGACCACGAAGGGTTGCTCAGGGCGTGGGAGAATCTCCCCGATGGTCCCAGCCTGGTTGCCAGGAGTCCGCGCCCGTTGCCCGCTCGGCGGTGAGTGAAAGGAGGACGAGACATGAATCATATCCGTGACGGACCAAAAGACCCACGAAGAAGGCCTTTGAGCACTACTTCTCGTGGGTCTTCTTCTTTTATATTAACTATTATACTGCAACTGTAGTGCAGCCAACTTATTTGAGCTTATTTTTACAGCTTCATAGATATTAACGAGTTCGGAAAACACGTAATGCGGGGAGCACATCTTAAAAGCCCCAATTTTGGGGTTTTTATAATACACGGATTTTACGATTTCTGAATTTTTCTATTCTATGCCATTCATGATATAGTACTGGTTATGCAAAAACAATCAAAACAATATTTTTTTGTTGATGAAGCCGGTGATTCGACGTTTTATAATGCTAAAGGTGAATATATTGTTGGTAATGAAGGGTGTTCAAAGATATTGCTTATGGGATTTATTCGAACGGAAAATCCAGAACAATTACGAAAAGCCGTTTTACAATTACATGATGAAATCATAAAAGATGAATATTTAAAAAGCATTCCATCAATAAAGAAAACAGCGTTAGCATTTCATGCTAAAGATGATTGTCCTGAAGTTAGAGAGAAAATGTTCAAACTCATACGAGAATTGGATTTTAAGGCTGAGTTTATAGTTGCAAGAAAAATTGAGCAGGTATTTCTGAATAAGCACAATGGAAAGGAACACATTTTTTACGATGATTTGATTATTAAATTGTTTGAGCGAAAACTCCATACGGCTGAACAGAATGTCATTTATTTCGCTGTACGAGGAAATAAGCAGCGGCAAGAACCCATTGAAGATGCACTGCAAACGGCGATCAATGTATTTGAAGAAAAGTGGGGAATACAGAATAACTCAGAAATTGTGGTGTTTCCCCAAACACCGTCAGGTGAGCCATGTTTACAAATTACC
This sequence comes from Candidatus Kerfeldbacteria bacterium, assembly GCA_016182555.1. GTDB lineage: Bacteria > Patescibacteriota > Patescibacteriia > UBA9570 > XYC2-FULL-38-9 > JACPGJ01. The sequence continues at coordinate 113,906 of JACPGJ010000007.1, read as the reverse complement.
GATTACATGAATTGGGCAGTGCAACGTGCCTTTCACAAAGGTGAAGATCGTTATTACAAATTCGTGGAAGAAAAAGTCAGTTTTTTGTGCGATGTGTATGATTTTGATTCCTATCCAAATAATTTCTATAATCGACGTAATCCATTTTCACTAAATAAAATAAGCCCTCTGTAGCTAGACCCTTACGGGTGCACGGCATGAAGCCGACTTTCGCATACAGAGGACTCATTTATAAATATAGTATACATGATAATAGCAAAAAGGCAATAATACCTTCAAAATTCGCTAATTTTTAATAAAAATACGGGAAACGATCGAAAAAAATATTGATGATTGAAAATTAAGAGTTTTCAGCTTTCCCTAACAGTATTGACTTTTTATATCAATATGTTAATATAAGGATATAGATTTATGTATTATTAAAATGATATAAAATGGTTACTCAAACTGTGCAGCAATATCTCCAAAATCAGCTCAATCGTGCGCCTGTATTGCTTCGTCGGTATACAGAAGATAAGCAGGGTAAGCAATTTATAAAGCGCCAGGCATATCATGAACTGAGAGAGTTAGTTGGATCATTTTTGGATGGAAATACTCAAGTACGCATGGTGGCTATTCCTGGCTTACGTGGAGTGGGTAAAACAACTATTCTGGCACAACTGTACACAGAACTGTATCCACAATTTCAAGAAAGAATCCTATTTATTTCCGTCGATCAAATTATCAATTTACTGAATGCTGATTTGTATACTGTTCTGGAAGAATATCAGCATATACTGGGAGTGAGTTTTGAAAAATTGGATTCACCCATTGTTTTGTTTATTGATGAAGTGCATTTTGACCCCAAATGGCAAGCAGTATTGAAAGCTGTGTTTGATCGATCCAAGCAGGTGTTTGTATTTTGTACAGGATCTTCCGCTTTGTCCTTGCAATCGACCCCAGACCTAGCACGCCGCATTCTATTTAAAACGCTCTATCCCTTAGATTTTTCTGAATATATTCAACTGAAAAGCTCCTATACTGAGGATGCACTGTCTCCTGTAAGCTCAGCACACAATGGTTCAAAATTTAATGGTGATCTACAACAGCAACTGCGTACGGCGCTATTTGATAGCGATACTGTAGTAGATGCTCATTCTTCACTGCAGAATTTGCAACAAGCAACACAAAAACGATTGTTGTCTATTGAAGAATTTGATGTTGCACAATATCTGCAATATGGCTCCATGCCATTTACGTTAGGAGTACAATCTGAGCTTAGTTATTCACTCATGAATGAGTTAATTGATCGCGTGATTCAAAAAGACTTGGCAACTGTGCACTCCTTATCTCAAGAGACATTGCAAAAAATAAAGCATATTCTCTTGATGCTGGCTGCAAGCGATACAGTCAGTCTTACGAGTATGGCAAAAAATTTAACGGATATCGCCATGAATACGCTTATTGATGTGTTCGAAGCGTTGGAGCAAGCCGAGATGTTGTTGCGTATTTATCCCTATGGTTCAGCAACTAAGAAAATGCGCAAGCCATCGAAATTTACGTTCATGAGTCCAGCCATACGGTATACACTGCTATCGACTGTCGATGGAGCGCGTGCTTTTGAGCAGTACAAAGGAAAATATTTGGAAGATATTGTTGGGTTAACGTTGCATAAAATCTTCAAGGAGCAAGTTTATTATGATAGCGCAAAAGGTGGGGCAGATTTTATTGTGCAGTCTGGAAAAAAGAAGATCGTTATTGAGGTCGGTTTTGGGAAAAAGGGGATAAATCAAGTTGAGGAGACAATGAAAAAAATTGATGCACGGTATGGGCTCCTAATTAGTGAACAGCCCATGCAGCTATTTCAAGAGAAAAACATTCTGTCTGTTCCATTGAAGCAATTTTTGTTCCTGAAATAATCAATAAAAGAAAACCGCCGCTGTGCAAGGAATAGTTTGTAAATAAGTTCGAATATCGTTCCGTACACGGAGCAAGATAAAAATGCCCATATTTCGGGCATTTTTAAATTACTGAATGTGGAACGTTCGAAACAAGTTGTATATCAAATTTTCTTTATATCAATGTATTAATATAGAAATGTAGATTTACACATCATTCAAATAATAGAGAGACAAAGAGGTGTGTTTAAAAACTCTTGTCATTTCTCTCTTTATTACCGATATTTTATTGATCGTTTGCCTTTTCCCTTTATGCTTAGTATAATACTTGTAATAAGCAAAAAAGGCAAATAATGCTTAATATAATTAAAATACTATGCAAAAAAGTCTATTAAAGGAAGTAATAGCTAAACAAAGCCAAGAAAAAGAGGCCTTGGCGCGTATGGAATACGTGGAAAGAACCAAAACAGCTAAAGCCATCGAATGGATGTCCTCGCCTTTGGTGAAGGTAGTGCTTGGCCCACGCCGTGCTGGAAAATCGGTATTTTCCCTCATGCTACTTAAGGGCAAGCCTTTTCTTTACTTTAATTTTGATGATCCGGTATTGGTAGGAGAAAAATTGGATTTATATGAGCTTATTGATGAATTACACAATTTTTATGGAGACACTATATTTGTTTTGTTTGATGAAATACAAAATCTTCGTGGTTGGGAGTTATTCGCCAATCGCCTGCATCGTCAAGGATACAATCTCGTTTTAACAGGATCAAACGCCAATCTTCTGTCGATGGAACTCGCAACGCATTTGACAGGCAGACATCTGCCAATAGAAATATTGCCATTCGATTTTCAAGAATTTCTAAAAGCTAAAAACTTTTCCCAGTTTGATCAGAAGCCAGAACTTTTGAAATTACTGGAACAATATATGGCATTCGGCGGCTTCCCTGAAGTGGTGATAAAAAATCAGCATCAGCATCCGCGTGGCTATTTGGATGTGCTCTTTGACGCGTTGCTGTTTAAGGATGTCGTGAAGCGCCACAAGGTTCGTTTTGCTGAACAGATAGATCAGCTTGGCTCGTATTTGATAAACAATATTTCCTGCCAATACAGTTTCCGGAAACTTGCGAATGTGTTGAAATTTAAAAGCGATGTAACGTTAGAGAAGTATCTTACATATCTGGAGGAAGCATATATCGTATTCTCTCTCTCCGGTTTTTCCGCAAAAGCCGGAGAGCGCCTCCGTTCGCCTAAAAAGATTTACACAGTTGATAATGGCTTCATTGCGTCTAAAGCTGTTCAGCATTCTCCCGACAATGGAAAACTCATGGAGAATTTAGTTTTCACCGAATTAGTAAAAAAAGGTTTTGAACCAAATCGGGAATTATTTTATTATAAAACTCGCAATGGCCGGGAGGTTGATTTTGCAATTCGGAATGGATACCAAACATCAGAACTTATTCAAGTCTGCTACGATTTGAGGGATCCCGACGTTGAACAACGAGAAACAAAAGCTTTGATCGAAGCCGGAGAAGAATTGAAGGTATCCAAGCTGAGCGTTCTTACATGGGATGAGGAACAAGAAACGGAGAAGGATGGGAAAACCATACAGTTCAAACCGCTCTGGAAATGGCTGCTTGATAAGACATCCTAAATAAGGTCAGCATTTTTGTTGCATATAATCTAGGGAGCATAAAATAAACAGTGGTTCTGAAGGGCCACTTTTCTTTTAGCAACTCTAAAAATTATTTTTCTGAAAATTCTATTGTTGGTTTTGCTTTTTCTCTTTGCGGAGTATAAAAATTTCTTTCCATAAAGATAAAAAAAGTTTATCATGCATGGATTTCCCCATGGCAACTGCGGCACACCAGCAATGCGTTTGTTACTTCGTCATTGCCACCATATGAGCGAGGAATCATGTGATGAAGTTCAATTGGAGCATCATGTCGAGATCTTCCACCCATAGTTCCTCCACCACAAGCAAGACATCCTCCATGTTTTTTCATTAGCTTCCTTTTTATTTGTTTTGCATATTCGAATCCAGATGATCTATCTTCTTTGTTGCGATGTACTGGGGGCATTTTTTCCAAACAAGCAATGATACCTCGTGCAGCAGTAATCACATATGTTTTCCTATCTTTGGTAGGTTCACATTCACTTTGTAATGTCAATAATGCATTGTGAAGTTTTTCTACTATAGCAAAATAATCTTCCTCGTTTGATATATCAATGAGTATTTTTAGTTGACCTAGATCAATCGATGTTTGTATTTTTTCATTTGCTCCCCCTCTAGTTATCCTATCATTCATTAAATGCTCTGGATCAGCCTTCCATCTGTATACAACAAGAGGCTGTTCAATATAGCCAAATGCGTATTTCTCTCCAATACGATTCCACAGTTCACTGTCTTCATGAATACGAAGTGATTTATTAAACAATCCTACTTCATCAAGCAATGATTTTTTCAGCATCACAGACGAAATGTGAATTGAGGTGTGTTCTACAAATGCAGGATAGCGCGGTTGAGCAACGGGAGTGTTTCGTTCAAAGCGAGTTTTTGGTTCGATAACCCCGTTTGAGCTAATGGCTAATGTATTCATCTGTAAAAACTGCTTGAATACCTGTGTTACGCGTGGCTGCTACGCCTCCATTCTGCTTTGAAATTATGCGGACAGGAAGATGCAATGATTCTAGATATTCAGCAGTTCCATCGGTTGAACCGTCATCAACAACAATCACTTCATAGTTCTGTGGTTTTTGTTTCAGAACACTTTCAATAGCTTCAAGCACAATGCGTTTGCGATTGAATGTTGGAATGATAACACTGATGAGAGGAGAATAAGACATGCATTGAATTTTCTTCAGCATAGTATATAGTTGAGAGGAACAAGAGGTGTAAAATTGCTGAAGCTGATACACAACACCCAATAGATATCATGAAGAACAAGAAAGGGAGGTGGGGAATTCTTGATGGTTTACATCGTTTAGTGAAACTGTACATGGCTGGTCAGAGTACAGTGAACGTACGAAAAATCCCACCAGAGCTGATTTATTTGACTGTTCGAGATGAATTATGAAAATAATTATCCTTGAAGGAATTGCAACGAGTGGAAAAACAATCATAAACAATTTACTCATTCAGTATTGCCGTGAGAAAAATTTGACGTATGCAGTTATTGGTGAAGAAGAGACACTGATGCCCATTCTGCATAACACTGATGTTGATATAGCTAAGCAACATCTCAAAAAAATTTTAGAACAGTATCTGCAGCAGCATGTTGATGTACTCATTTTTGATCGATTGTATTTCACACATGTTTTTCGAACGCAGAGTTCTATACATGATTTTCAAGATATTGAAGATCTATTGCGCGAACATGATGTGCACCTGTATCTGTTCACTATTGATGAAGAGCGAATTTCGCAACGGATATTTGATGCAATGAAACATCGCGAACAAGCATGGCAAAAATATGTAGAGTCAAAAGGAAATCGAGAAGAAATTATTTCGTATTACACAAACCAGCAACGATGGTTGATGGAACAGGTACAACAGAGTAGTGTGCCACACACGATTCTGAATACCACGGATATGGATTTTGATTATTGTATGCAAAAAATAGTAACATCAATTCTATGAGCGCTGATATAACATATTATTCATGTAGTTCAATAAGGCATGCATGGTCATTTCGATTGATCGTTTTGCAGTAGGATGATAATATGACGATAGGTGACTGCATCGTACTTCGCTTCTGATCTCCCTTCGGTCGTGGTACGACGTAGCATCACTTGTCGCAAAGTGGGAGGCAAAATGAAACAGCACGATTCGGACCGTGATGATTTTTTTTTAATATATAAGAGACCTTGAGCTTTCTGACAAGATCCGCGAGCAGGTTACTGCGAGAAACCACGAGCGCTTCATGAGGCAGATGAGAACCTTCATCGTCATCCTCATTGCTATCGCTATGTTATGTGGTATTGTGTTCCTGATAACAAGCCTGTGATCGCGCGGGAGTCAGGCCTTGCTCTTCCAGTGAAGGGCAAGGCCGTTTTCTAACGAGGCCAAGTTGCAGGCAATACCGCCGTCGCGTGCGGTATGTGTGCCCTGACTTGCTGCAAATTTTGATTATGATCTGGATAGGTGCGTGATTTTGCAGGGTCTTGACCTTGCTGGTAAAATAAGGGAGCTTCGGACGGTTGCTTGCAGTATTTGCAGGCTCCACAACTGGAGCATAAATGTGGTATCAAGGGAGGTTTGCGATGCACAAAAGTAAGTCTACAAAAGTCTATCCCGTAGACCAAAATTTTACGGGGGCATTCGTGGATGGCCCGCCTCTCTCCGTCGAAGAGGCGCGGCGCATCATTGAGGACCCGGATTCAGTGTGTAATGCTATCCGTGAAGATTTTCCAGACCGCGATTGTGCTCCCGTCATTGAGCCAAAAGCGTCTGGGTCCAACAAAATGTACGTGCAATCTTTTCGGCCCAATCGCAAGTGCAGCGAATTTTGGAACACGGAAACGGAGGATGGCATAGAGGGTATCATAGAGGAGGAGGACACGGACGGCTAGGCCCAAATAGGGGCTCTCCATCGCATGAAGATTGAGAGCCCCCTTTTTTTGACACAGTCACAATATTTGTAAATACGTTCGAATATCGTTCCGTACACGGAGCAAATCTTAGCCCAGCAATTCAGAATTGGCAATAAAAAAATCAAGTGGTTTTTTATAGATTGCCGCAAAATGTTGTAGTTCGATAATATCAATACGGCTTTGACCAGATTCGACTTTAGAAATGTAGGATTGGGTTTTTTCAAGTAGTCTGGCCGCGTCCTTCTGGCTTAACCCTGCGTCTTTTCGTGCGTGTTGTAATTGTTGCACAAGAAATTTGTGCTCTGCAGAATAGATACTTTTTTCCATGGTCCTCCTCAATAAATTTTCTTTCATTGTACATGGTACATCGGCAACGTTTTTATGCCAAACGGGAATATGAAAAAACCCAATGGAATAGGGGAGTTTATGATTTTTTAAGCATTAGGCGAAGCAGACTGTGCGATAGTAGCCCGGGTCATTGGCTTGGGTGATTATGCAGTGACATCCTTGCTCGTTGGAGTAGGTGCCTGCTGTATCGCGTGGTGTATTCCCTGCAAAGAGAGCAGGGCGCATTTCAGACGTGTGGGGCCAAGTTCAATACCAAGTAGTTGGAGCACATCTTCTTTCGTCAGTTGTTGAATCTGTTTGCGTGTCATTCCTGCAATTTTATCGGTTAGCATGGATGTAGCGGCTTGGCTGATTGCACAGCCTTCACCCATAAAACGCACTTCTGCAACTTTGTTATCAACAAATGTTAAGTATAGCGTCAACTTATCACCACAAAACGGATTGTACTCTTGTTGGACCACATCCGCATGTTCAAGCTGCCCGGTATTGTGTGGATGTCGATAATGTTCCAAAATTTCTTCTTGGTAAATATTCATTACGGTAAAAATAATTGTTGTGTTTTTTGGATAGCTGCAATGAACCGATTGACGTCTTCTTCTGTATTATAGAAGTAGAAACTCGCACGTGTTGTGGCGGATACTCCCCAGGCAGTCATGAGCGGTTGCGCACAATGGTGTCCAGCACGCACAGCCACGCCTTCATTGTCTAAGACTGATGCAATATCATGCGGGTGAATACCGTTCACCGCAAAAGAGAGAATGCCGGTTATCGTAGAGTGATCTTTTGGCCCGAGAATACGTATACCAGGCAGTGCTGTTAATTTTTTTAGTGCATCTGTATGCAGTTGATGGATGTGTTGCTCAATAGCCTGCATACCAATCTGTGAAAGATAGGTGAGTGCGGCACCAAAACCGATAATGCCAGCAATGTTTGGCGTGCCTGGTTCAAGCTTCATGGGCAGTTCTGCCCAGGTAGATCCTTCTAATGTAACGTGCGCGATCATGTGCCCACCGCCGAACGCCGGTTCCAATCGTTCGAGTAATGCTTTTTTGCCATACAACACACCAACACCTGTTGGCCCGCACATTTTGTGTGCCGAGAATGTGAGAAAATCGATATCTAGTTCGGCCACATTGATTGGTATGTGTGGAACACTTTGCGCTGCATCGACAACAACCAGGAGATGCTGTTCATGAGCAAGCCGCGTTAATTCGGCAAGGGGAGTGCGGTATCCAGATGCGTTGGAGAGATGCGTGAGCGCAAATATTTTTGTGCGTGGAGTACATAATGCTTGAAGGTCTTCTGCATAGATTTCACCATCTTCTCGTGCGCGTAAAAATTGTAACTTCAACCCACGTTCACGAGCTACGATTTGCCACGGAATAAGATTGGCATGGTGTTCCATTTCCGTGAGAATAATTTCATCACCAGCAGAACAAGTTGCTCCCAGCATGCGTGCAATCATATTGAGCGAAGCAGTTGTGCCAGAGGTGAAAATAATTTCTTCGCGATGCCCCGCCCCAATAAATTGTTGTACTTGGTCACGCACCGCTTCAAATCGGGCTGATGCATCTTCGCTGATAGCATAAATTCCGCGGTGGACATTGGCGCAACATTCGGTGTAGTAGGCATTCATGGCGTCGAGTACTGCCTGTGGTTTTTGTGTCGTGGAAGCATTATCCAAGTACGCTACGCCACGTTGTAATAGCGGAAAATCTTGTTGAATTTTTTTTGTGAGTATTCTTTCCATAACGATATATTACAGGAGCTGTTGTTTTTCTGCGAGGAGCTGTTGAATGTGTGTGCGTACTTCACTCTCACCCAGGGTGTTCATCATTTCATCAAAAAAACCAGACACAATCATCTGAGATGCTGCTCGTTGGTCAATACCTCGAGATTGTAAATAAAATAATTGTTCAGGCCGAAGATAGTGTACTGCAGAGCTATGCGCGGCTTTAACAGTATTTGTGGCAATTTCAAAACCGGGGAGTGCATCAATGCGTGCTTTTTTACTCATGAGTAAACCTTCGTGCTCTAAGCGAGCATCTGTTCCATTTCCGCTTGCGGCAATATCAATCATGCCAGCAAAATCGATATGCGCAGCTTTCAGAGCAATACCGCGAATGAGCATGCGTGCCATGGTATTTTTTCCTTGGTGAACAGATGTCATACGAATTCGCATTCGGTCTTTGTCGGTACCAAAATAGATCACCCGGTGTTCATACACCGCTCCGTCACCGAGGAGTTGTGCGTCCATCGTTATGTCTACCGATGCAGCGAGTACAGTCAACACACGAAGGCGTGCACCTGCCGATACCACAAATTTTTTCGTGATTGGTTCTTGTAGTTGCTCGTTATGAATAATAACAAGATCACATTGTTCTCCGTTTTGCACAACAACGTTTTGATTTTTTTTTGTTAATTTTTCAATGGTAGTGTTCATAGGTGTTTGAAATATGCTTCATAGGCCGCAGCATGAGTGCTCCCGAACGATTCAGCGATTAGCGGTTAGTGAGGGGGCACTCATGCGAGAGGCCTGCGGACAGATTACCCAACGGATCCTTCCATCTCCAGTTCAATTAACCTATTCATCTCGACCGCGTATTCCAGCGGCAACTGTTTTACAATGGGTTCAATGAATCCATTCACCACCATGGATGTCGCTTCATCTGCCGAAAGACCCCGTGTTTGTAAATAAAATACATCTTCTTCAGAAACACGCCCGGCTGATGCTTCGTGTGTGACTGAGGCGGTATTATTTTGAATTTTCATGCACGGAATCGTATCTGAAAATGAATGGTCATCCAAAATCAATGCATCACATTTCACATTGGAAACTACGGCTTCCGCGTGTGGCGCTACTTGCACCAAGCCACGGTACACGGAACGCCCGCCGTCTTTCGAAACACTTTTCATCACAATATTGGAAGTGGTATCTGAAGCAGAATGATATACTTTCGCGCCGGTATCTTGAATTTGGCCAGCACCGGCAAACGCAATTCCCAAATGTTCGGCATGCGCACGCCGCCCGAGCAGTATCGAACAGGGGTAGAGCATAGTGACGCCGCTGCCCATATTTCCACCCACCCATTCCATATGCCCATCTTCCTGCACCATGGCACGTTTGGTGTTGAGGTTATAGGTATCGGAACTCCAATTTTCTACGGAAGAATACCGCATCCGTGCCCCTGGTTTTACAAATATCTCAACACAGCCAGCATGTAAGGAATTCGCGCCGTATTTTGGAGCCGAGCACCCTTCAATGTAGTGGGCGTCCGCGCCATCTTCAATAATCATCAGTGTATGTTCAAACTGGCCCATGTTTTTCGCATTCATTCGGAAGTAGGCTTGCAACGGTTGCGTGACGCGTACACCGGCTGGCACATATAAAAACGTTCCCCCCGACCACACTGCCGCATGCAATGCCGCGAATTTGTGGTCACCCGGTGGCACGCACTTCATAAAATATTCACGTACCAACTCAGTATGTTTTTGTAACGCGACATCCATATCTTCAAAAATGACCCCTTGTTCTTCCCATTCACGTTTCAAGCGGTGATACACGGTTTCCGATTCATATTGTGCGCCAACGCCAGCGAGCATCTGTTTTTCCGCTTCAGGAATTCCTAGCCGGTCAAATGTTTTTTTAATATCGGCAGGCACCTCTTTCCATGAACGATTTTCGCCATCCGTTTTTTCATCAGCGGACGCATAGTAAATAATTTCATCAAAACGCAGCGCGCCTAAATCTGGCCCCCAGTTTGGCAGTGGTTTTTCTTGAAACAAACGCAAGCCTTCTAACCGTAGCTCCAGCATCCACTCCGGTTCGTTTTTATCACGGGAAATTTTGCGCACTAATTCTTCGCTCAATCCACGCTGCGCTTTTTTTGCGTATTCGCTGTCATTGCGGTGGTTGAATGTGTCTTTATTAAGCGCACCAAAGATTGGTTTTTTGGTATCCGTACTCATACAGGTTTTTCCGTTGACTTCAACCAATCATATCCATCTTCTTCAATGCGGTGGGCGAGCGTATGATCACCACTGCGCACGATACGACCATCCATCAATATATGTACCGTATCAGGCATAATATATTTTAGAATCCGTGGGTAGTGAGTAATGATGAGCACGCCCATACCGGTTTCACGGCGGAGCGTATTCACCCCTTCACAAACAGCTTTCAAGGCATCGACATCTAACCCGGAATCAATTTCATCGAGCACGGCAATATCTGGCCGGAGCATCGCCATTTGTAAAATTTCCGATTTTTTCTTTTCGCCGCCAGAAAAACCTGTATTTAAATACCGTTGCGCAAATTCTGGCTTCATTTTGATGGTTTGCATCGTGCCCTCCAACAGTTCGCGGTATTCCCGAATTTTGAGACCTTTGAATGCCGGGTCAACGAATCGCCGTTTGGCATTCACCGCTTGTTTCAAAAAACTAGCAATGTTTACGCCTGGTACGGCATTGGGTGATTGAAATGCTAAAAACAGACCGAGATTGGCGCGTTTGTCAGGGGAGAGGGGTAACAAATCCTTTCCATCCAAGCGTATAGAACCCTTGGTCACCGTATAATTTGGGTGACCAAAAATGGTTTGCGAAAGAGTGGATTTTCCCGAACCATTGGGCCCCATAATCGCATGTACTTCCCCGGTATTCACCATTAAATCAATACCATGAAGAATCTCCTTGCCGGAAACCTCGACATGAAGATCAGAAATATTCAATTTTTTTGACATTATAGGAAAAAATGATAATCGATAATTGTGTAGCGACTATATCATTTTCCCTTTAAAAAATCAAATTTTTTATGCCGCAGCTCTGCTTCCAGATTGCTGTTTTCGCCCTTTGAGTATGTTACCTATTTCTCGTGCAGCAGCATTGTGCCAATCTGTATTTTCCTGCATCAGTTCTGTTAATGCGCTGCGGCTGGGCATTTCGCTATGCTGAACTAAGTCTGCACAGCGTTTTTGTAATCCCCGATCTGTTGTGAAATACGTTGAAAGATTTTCCAGTGTAGTCACATCTCCTCCGTTTTTTAAATATTTAGCCATTTCATTAGCAAATCTCACATAATCTATTTCTAATTGTTGCAGTCGCTGCGTTGACATCGCTGATAAATCACGTGCAACCTCTGGAGAAACCAAGCTTTCTTTCAATCGTACTTCCGGAACAAGTATTTTTGTGCCTCGTTGTTCTACAGTAGTTGCAGGTAATTCAGGGTCAGTTGCTAAGTTTGCCAAATTTGTTGGGCGGTTTTTATATCTTTCTGTGTGTGCATTGGTTGGTCTACCATTATCTGCTACGGCTGTGAGCGATGCTTCTTTGGGCCGAGCTGCAGGATTTACAGCTAATATGAGAGTGTCTTCACTACCTAATGGATTGTTTGGGTTTTCTACTGGTGTAACTATGGTTGGGTCTCCGCTCGTCGGCATATCAGCTAACGATTGGCCATATTGTCTATCGGGCCGACGTTGTGCTAAACGAGCTACTTGGTCAGCACTTCTGCCTGTATTCCATATATCATGGTGTTGTGCCCCTGGCACTCTCGAACCGCGACTGGGTTCTCTTCGTGTTTCCCCTCCGACCATAAGCATACAAAGTTAGATTTATTAATTATCAATAGTATAACATATATTTTAATTTTTTGCAAGTTTCAAGAAGAACAGTTTCGACAGAGCAATAGTTATTTGGTATAGTATTAGCCATAAATTGATAATATTCTATTATGAAAATTGAAGTTCAACGAAAAGAAGTGCTTGCTGTTTCTTGTGATTTGTTGCTTATTCCATTATTTGAAGGTGCAAAAACACTGCATACAGTACTGAAAAGTGTGAATACCCAGTTGAAGGACCTCATCAGCACTGATATGGAAGATGAAGGATTTGTTGGCAAGCCGGGAGAAGCGCTCATTATTCATACACATCATCAATTGCCAGCAAAACGGTTATTGTTGTTGGGAATGGGCAAAAAGGAAGAGTTGAATCAAGATGTAATCCGTCGTGCGGCTGGGCGAGCCGTGCAAGCGGCGCGAACCGTTCATGCAAAACGTTTAGTGGTTTCTGTTGAAGCGTTCACCGCAAAAGAGATATCTGTAGCCAGTGTTGCTCAGGTATTAGTAGAAGGCGTGCGATTATCCGCATATCAATTTTTGAAATACAAGGGTACGGAAACGGCAGGGGAATTGGCAAAAGCACAATTACAAAAATTCATTATTGCGGAACCGAATACGAAAGAAGTACGCGCGATTGAAGCTGGTGTGGCACAGGGTATGTTGATGAGTAATGCCACAACGTATGCACGCGATCTCATTAACGAACCAGCCATCCACATGACGCCAGCGAAACTGGCAGAACATGCACGCCATCTGGCAAAAATTCCTGGTGTGAAGGTGACGGTGTATAACGAAGCGGCTATTCGGAAAATGAAGATGGGTGCACTGCTTGCGGTTGCAGCGGGTTCTGACCAACCGCCGTATTTTATTCATTTGGCATATACACCGAAAAAACGTGCTGGCAAAAAACCGAAAAAAGTGGTGCTCTGCGGAAAGGGAATTACGTTTGACTCTGGGGGCATTTCCTTAAAACCAGTGGGTTTTATTGAAGAGATGAAAATGGATATGGCTGGCGCGGCCACGGTGCTGGGTATTTTTTCACAAATTGATAAGATAGCACCGAATGTTGCGCTGCATGGAGTGATCGCAGCGACAGAAAATATGCCCTCTGGCAAAGCAACAAAACCAGGTGATGTGGTAACTGCCTATAATGGTAAAACTATTGAAATTACCAATACGGATGCAGAAGGACGGCTTGTGCTTGCAGACGCACTGGCGTGGGCAGAAGAGAAACTCCAACCAGATTATATGGTGGATATTGCCACGCTCACGGGCGCCTGTATGGTTGCGTTAGGTTTACAGGTCGCTGGTGTGTTTAGTACAAATCGACAGTTAATGGGATTGGTGCAAGAAGCCGCACGCAGCGCAGGTGAACCGGTGTGGGAATTACCGATGGTTGATGAGTATAAAAAATTACTGGATAGCCCAATTGCCGATCTACAAAATAATAATAAAGCCCGTTGGGGAGGCGCGATTGAAGGTGCGCTGTTCTTAAGCCATTTTGTGAGCAAAAAAACGCCGTGGTTGCATTTGGATATTGCTGGGCCAGCATGGGCGTATGCACAAACAGACCCATGCACTCCTTCGGGTGCCACCGGTTTTAGTGTTCGTACGCTTATCCGTTTCTTGTCTACAATCTAACGTGTCGTTGTTCGTTTATAGGCTCGGGAAATCATACGTGCATAATTTGCGCACATGAGGAGCGTGTAGGCGAGCATGAGCCATGCCATCAGGTTGCGGCCGGGGAGGGTAAAGAGAAAAAAGAATATCGTGACGTAAGCTAACCCTGCACCAACGCGACTGATAGGAGATTTTTCGTAAAATAATTTTTTCATACGTATAGACACAATCATTCGCCATAGCGTGACCATACCGCAAACACTGAGACCGATAAAAAAAATGTTGGCTGGAAATCCGCAGAATAAAACAATATATAATCCCGCAACGGTGATTTGGAATGGATCGATAATCGATTCTAACCGTTTTCCTAATTCAGATTCCACTTTCCACCAGCGCGCCAGCGTGCCATCGAGCTTATCAAGCAGAATAGCTGAAACAATAATTACTTGTGCAATAATGCGGCTATGAGGCAAAAAGAATAAAGGCAGCAAGGAAACGGTGAGCAGCCCACGGAAAGTACTAATGGCGTTTGGGATGTGTTGTTTGAGCTTCATGAAAATGAGTATAAAAGAAATGTATACAAATCACAAATTTTTCCGTATACTAACAGCAGCCATTTAATGATATGTCATTCACGGAGGAGCAAAAAATAAAACGTATTCATGCGATTAAAGGCATTATTCTGAGTCGTTGGTTTTTAATTTTAGGGCTAGCATTAGTGGGAGTTGTCCAACGAATCGCCGGTGTGGGTGTGAGTTCATTAACGGTGATGCGGTTAATGGTATTGGTGATTTTACCGATGCTCTATAATATTTCGTTTTCATTCTATATCCACCGTTCTCCGCAAAAATTGCGTGATCGCACTCTGCACTTGTTGAGTTTTTCGCAAGTGTTGGTTGACCAGCTTATGGTGACGGCGCTCATCTATTACACCGGTGGTATTGAAAGTATTAATTTCTTCATCTATTTCTTCCCGCTCTTATCGGCCACCATTCTGTTTTCCGAAATTGAAATTGTCATGCTGTCGCTGGTGACCATGACGATGTATATCGGGTTAATCGTGTTTGAATTTCAGGGGTTCATTGCTCACTATGCGCGATATCACCACGATCCACACCTCTACCAAAATATTGAAGCCACAGTACTGAACACGATGACGATCGCATTATCGTTTATGGTGTTGTCCATTCTCGCGATATTTGTGAATCGTATTATTCGTGATCGCGAATTACAAATTACTATTGAGCGCGACAAAGTTCGTTCGATTTTAAATTCTCTCGAAGATGGCATTATTATGATGGATACCCAGCAACATATTTTATCGATGAATCCGCCGGCCATGTATATGTTGCAGTTATATGATGACGCTTTGAAATCAGAATTGCACAAAAAGAATTTTGCCAAAAAATTTCATTCATTGATTGATGCGATTCTCGATCAACCCCAAGCCAAGCGTTTGGGCCATGATATCGCCGTAGGTGGAGGCGATATTGTCACGTATATTCAAGTGGATTCTATTCCAATTTATAATCTGAGTGGATCTATTTTGAGTTGGGTCAAGGTGTTGCGCGATGTCACCCGCGAAAAAGAGCTCGATCAAATGAAATCGGATTTTATTTCAGTTGCGGCTCATCAATTACGCACGCCACTATCATCGCTCAAGTGGTTTTTTCAAATTATGTCCGATGGTGATATCGGTCCGGTGAATGCAAAGCAGAAAGAATTATTGGACCAAGCATTTGCGAAAAATAACCAAGTGATTGAGATTATCAATAATTTGTTAGATATTTCTGAAATGGAAGAGGGTCGTACGGAATATCAATTTATTGAAGACCATGTGGTGGATTTGGTAGAGGATGTGGTGAAGAGTGCAGCAGTCGATGCGGAGCGTAAGAAAATACATATTGAGTTGAATACACCGGCGGAATTATTACCGCCGATCGAGATGGATAAACAGAAATTGCGAATGGCGATTCAAAATTTGGTTGATAATGCCGTGAAATATTCCCCGAATGATTCTACCATTTCGATTCGTATACACCAGCCGGATGGTCAACAATTGATTGCCATTACCGATCAAGGTATTGGTATTCCAAAAAAAGAACAAGCGAAAATTTTTACCAAATTTTACCGAGCAACCAACGCCAAACAACAGGAATCGAGTGGTTCTGGTTTAGGGTTGTATATTGTTCGTCATATTATTCAAAAACATCGTGGTCGTATTTGGTTTGAATCTGAACCTCGTCGCGGCACTACATTTTATATTTCGCTCCCTGTTTCAAAGAAGTATCACCGATAAAATATTTTCTGTTCTTGGCCTTTACGCGGCCATTCAGGTTATAGAACCGTAGCGATAATTCTGGAGAGAGCACGTATTTGCGAAGCAAAACGAAGCTCTGGAAGAATTATCGCGAAGGTTGATATGTGAAAGGTCATTAAACACATTAAACACAGCAGTTGCATTTTTTTCATAAATATGGGGATAACCCTTATTTTTTTGTGGAGAGCGGGGGTTGCGTGGGGTATAGTTGTGGTGTATAATGGTTATATTAAGGTGAATTGTGGATAAAAGTGGGGATAAGCTATACCAGAAGTGGATAACTTGAATTCACACACCCTTTCTACTATATAAAAAGCAACGAACGCACATGTTCATCGGTGAATATCAACACTCCATAGACGAAAAAGGCCGCCTGGCTATTCCGGTGAAATTTCGTGCAAAACTTTCCGGTGGCGCTGTCGTGACTCGCGGCTTGGACCGTTGTCTCTTTTTATACCCAATGGATGCTTGGAACGCACTTGCTGAAAAGCTGGTTAAACTACCTATTTCGCAGAGTAAGTCACGTGCATTTTCGCGCCTCATGCTTGCCGGCGCGATGGATGTGACACTCGATAGACAGGGGAGAATCATCCTGCCCGAATATCTGCGGGAATATGCCGACACCAACAAAAAAGTGGTGGTTGCCGGCCTCTATGACCGGTTAGAAATTTGGGATGAGGCCGCGTGGAAGAAATACAAAACCGCGACCGAACAGGAAAGCAATGAAATTGCAGAAACCCTGGGCGAATTAGGAGTCTAATCAGTAACCATGGAGGAGGAAGCTATGGAATCACTATTTGACGAAGCCGATGATGAATAACCGTACGAGTGTGCATGTTCCTGTTCTTTTACAAGAGGTGTTACACGGTTTGAATCTGGCACCAAATGATACGGTCATTGACGGTACGGTCGGTGGCGGTGGACATACGCGATCCATGCTTGGGCGTATTGCCCCCCACGGAGTCGTGATCGGTTTTGACCGCGATGCCCAAACGTTGCATGAAACCACGCAATGGTTGCAGGAATTTGGAGCCCGTTTTATTCCCATTCATGATTCGTATGCAAACGCGGCCCAGTATCGTGACGTTATTGATGCACACCAACCCATTCGTGGAATCTTGCTCGATCTTGGGTTGTCTTCATTACAGTTAGATGAAGGCAAGCGGGGATTTTCATTTCGCCAGAATGGTTTGCTCGATATGCGATTCGATCAAACGCAAGGAGAAACCGCAGCGGAATTACTCAACACTGCTTCAGAAGAAGAGTTATTGCGTATCTTGCGAGAATATGGCGAAGAACCTCATGCGCGAAAAATTGCGCGTGAAATTGTGCAACGTCGCGCGGTACAGCCATTTGAGCAGAGCGCAGAATTTGCTGAATTCATTGAGCAAATAATCCATCGCAGGCCAGGGCAAAAGATTCACCCAGCGACGCGAACCTTTCAAGCGTTGCGTATCGCCGTCAACCATGAGCTTGAACATCTGCAGCAGTTTCTTTCTTCAGTACTCAATATTCTGGCTCCTGGTGGGCGATTAGCGATTATTTCCTTTCACTCGTTGGAAGACCGTATTGTAAAACACCAATTTCGATTATGGGCAACGGAGTGCATTTGTCCGCCGGAAATTCCGGAATGCCGATGCGATCATCATGCCGTCGTAAAACAGATCACCAAAAAACCGATTCAACCATCTGCAGAAGAGGTAGCGGAGAATCCGCGCGCACGCAGCGCCAAACTGCGCATGATAGAAAAATTATAAATAATGAACGTTCATGTCCCGTTTTTCTTTACTACGTCATAAACAAAAACAAGAAAATATTTCCTCACGAATAGGAGAATTTTTAGCGTTGATTGATACCACGCGCATGCGTATTGCACTCATCGCCAGTATTATGCTATTAGGTGGAACATATCTGTGGCTGGTGAATAGTTCTGCATCGGCTGGCTTTTATGTATCTGATTTAGAAAAACAGGTGTTGGCGTTGGAAGATGAATACCATAAGTTGGGTAATCAACAAACGGCGTTACAGTCGCTTGAAAGCATTCAACAACGCATTGATACTTCCAAAATGGTCGCATCTGGTAAAGCGGATTATCTTCAAACAACAGATTCCGCGGTGGCTTTTGGCAATAAATAGACCATGACGAAGCGCAGAATTTCGCATTCACGAAAAACACGAAGTGCAACAGCGGGTCTTATTGTATTTGCAGGAATGGACCGAGTGAAGTTATTAATGATCGGTTTTGGAGCGATGAGCTTGCTGATTATTACACGGTTATTTGTGGTGCAGGTCATGGAGCATGGATTTTATGAGCAGTGGGCAAATGACCAGCATACCTTAGCGAAGCAACTATTGCCTGAACGCGGTGAGATATATGCCCAAGATCAATTTTCTGATTCTGGGCTCGCGGTTATTGCCACGAATCAAACGGTGTATCATGTATTTGCAAATCCGAAGCAAATACCAATCGTCGATAAACAAAAAACAGCTGATGCGGTTGCCGATGTGCTGGGATTAGATTCAGCCATGGTGCTCGAGCGGTTATCAAAAGAGAATGATGTGTATGAGCCATTAAAACATGGTGTGAGTGAACAAGAGTTGAATGCATTGGAAAAAATTATTCATGAACAACAGTTACCGGGAATTGATTGGACTCCGGAAGATGCTCGTTTGTATCCAGAAGGCAAGGCAACCTCAGCGATTACTGGTTTTGTGGGAATGGCGGATGATCATCGGAAAGGCCAATATGGTTTGGAAGGATATTTTGATACGCAGATGGCCGGAACACCAGGGAGTATTCGGAAAGAATTAGATGCATTTGGTCGGTTTATTGCCATCGGTGATAATTCCATTGTAGAGGCGCAAGACGGTGATTCGTTGATTCTCACGATTGATAAAAATATTCAATATACAGCGTGCTGGATGTTAAGTGATACTGTAGAATCGCTGAAAGCAGAGCAAGGATCTGTTATTGTGATGAACCCGAAAACCGGAGCAATTTTAGCGATGTGTAATGCTCCCGAATATGACCCGAATCATTATTCCGATGTGGATGATATTCAACTGTATATGAATGATGCGGTTTCTGACCAATATGAACCAGGTTCAGTGTTGAAACCGATCGCTGTGGCCGCAGCCATCAATGAAGGTAAAATTACTCCATATACAACGTATGAGGATACGGGTGAAGTAAAGATTGAGGGGTACTCCATCAATAATTCCGATTTCAAAGCCCATGGAGTGGTGGATATGACAACCGTTTTGGAGTTATCCTTGAATACGGGTGCTGTCTATGCCGTGCAACAAATTGGAAATGAACGATGGAACAATTATATTCAGCAGTTTGGTTTTGGAAAGAAAACCGGTATTACTCTTAATGGAGAAAATGCTGGGAATATTTCTTCTGTGGCAAAATTACAAGATATTTATAGCGCGACGTCATCGTATGGCCAGGGAATGACGATTACTCCTTTGCAATTGGTGCAGGCGTATAGTGCATTTGCCAATGATGGTGTCATGATGAAGCCATATATTGTCGATCGCGTCGTGAAATCGAATGGATATCAAGAAGTGACGCAACCGGAGCCAGCTGGACAACCTATTTCTCCAGAAACAGCACGTACGGTCGGGGCAATGTTAGTACGCGTTGTTGATGGGCCGCATGCAAAGCCAGCACGTTTAGATGGATATTTTGTTGCCGGTAAAACAGGAACTGCGCAGGTTCCGAAAGAAAACGGTGTTGGATATGATGAGCATCTTCATAAAGACACATTTATTGGATTTGTTTCCGTTTCTGACCCGCAGGCAGTCATTCTCGTGAAAATTGATAAACCGCAATCACCCTGGGCAGAAACGTCTGCTGCGCCATTGTTTGGGAAATTGTCTCAGTATTTGGTCAATTATTTGAAAATTCAACCAGATCGAAGCGAATAATTATTTTTATCTACCCCTATGCACACAACATCTCGACTACGTATACTATTTCTGAGCCTAGTTGCTACTGCTCTTTGGCTGCCCCAGGGAGCCTTCGCAACGTTTGGTGATGTTAGCACCTATTTGAGCCGGCCCTATTACGGTGATGGCAAAGATACATTAGAAGCCTTGTTTGATTTTCCAGATGATATTGATGTCACCGATGGTGGCATGTTTGTGATAGCCGATACGATGAATAATGTGGTGCGAAAAATAGAAACAGATGGGATTGTGGAAACGGTGGCTGGCACGGGTTCTACTGGTGACAATATTGGCGCTGCGGATACAGCTGAATTTTTTCAGCCACGTGGTGTGGATATTGCGAATGGCGCCGTGTATGTGGCAGATACCGGGAATAACAAAATTAAAAAAATTGAAGATGATACGGTGAGCACACTGGTGAGTGATTTGAATGCGCCGGAGGCAGTGCGGGTGTATGGAAACACCGTTTATTTTCTCGATACCGGGAATAATGCGTTAAAAAAAGTTTCCGTGAATGGTGGCAGTGTGACCACGATTACCTCTTCATTAAATGACCCGGTGAAATTGGATATTACACCAGATGGAACGTATGCCTATATTGCCAATGCGGGCACGTATCAAATTAAACGAGTAAATTTATCTTCTGGAGCGGTTGCGACTATTGCTGGTACGGGGAATAAGGGTGATAAGAATGGTTCTTGTACAGAAGCGACTTTTAATCAGGTGTGGGGTATTCATGTGTATGATGATAACACTTTGTTTGTGAGCGATGGTGATGGTTTTAGTGATGGCGTTCGTGAGATTGATTTAACGGGTTGTACCGTGTCGGTTTTTGCTTCCGACACGAATATGGTGTCGATCAATTTTCCAAAAGGTCTCACTACTTATGATGGACAATTATATGTGGTGGCAACGGGCATTGGGATTATTCAGCAATATGATTTGGCGGATCCAAACGTGAACAGTAAGTTTGCTGGGGCTGATCGGTTTAATGTGAAGAATCGTAAACCCGTATTAGTGGGAAATCCGAAATTTATGGTGCTCTCGAAAAATAAAAAAACAATCTATTTTTCGGAAAATAATCGCATTCGTTCAGTGCGACGTGGCGATTTGCACAAATCGAAATTGATTGCCGGCAGTGTGATTGATAATTATGTTGAAGGAGAAGATACCGAAGTGCGCGTTGGTGACCAAGCCCGATTTTCTGATATCACTTCTTTTGCGTTAACCAAAGATGGCGAACGCCTTATTGTAGTTGATCGTAATAACAATCGTTTACGACAAGTGAATATTGCAACGAAGGAAGTATCGTACTTGACCGGCGCGGGGCAAGTGAACTTGCGTGGTAGTGAAACCAACGATTTTGCCAATGGCGATGCCTGTCCAAATGAATATGATACAGATGTTTCTGGTTGTGCCTATTTCAACCGACCAATGGGGATTGTGATTTCCAAAGATGGGAAGTACGCGTATGTGACGGATTCGGGGAATAATCGCATTCGTACGGTGGTGTTGCGCGGTGAAAACAAAGGAAAAGTGACGACGCTTGCGGGTAGTGGATCAGCAGGTTTTACCGATGGGGTGGGTACGGCAGCAAGTTTCAATGCACCGATTGGTATGATGCGAAGCAAATCAGGGAATTCTTTGTTTGTCGCTGACCGTGATAACCATGCTATTCGTCGAATTAAAATCGCGACTGGAGAAGTGACGACTTATGCGGGAACCGGTAGTGCAGGGAATTTAGATGCGACAATAGATAAAGCAGTGTTCTCCTACCCAGAATGGTTGACTCGCGGTGCCGGTGGTCGAATCTATATTTCTGAAGTGGGGAGTAACACGATTCGCATGATCGATCGAAAATTGGGTGTGACGAAATTGGTTGCGGGTTCTGGAACGCGAGGATATTTCGATGGTTCTCAGCAGGTAGCCGAATTTAATAATCCGAAAGGAATGCTCGCTCTTGGAGATAAACGTTTGCTTGTTGCAGAATTAAATAACGATACTATTCGTGCGATTAACGTGAATGGAGAAGCACCGTTTACTGACCCGGCTCCTGTGGTCAGTGAAGCGGAACCAGCCAGCATTGCTAAGGAATGGTTTAGTGATGATGATAAAGCGCAAATTGAAATTCATGGAACAAATTTCCGCAATGGAGCTGTGGCCTACATTGGCTCATATACGGCTGTGAAAACCTATATTCAATCATCTACTTCGCTCGTGGCAGAATTACCAATTGATGAGATGCCGGCGGGGTATTACACTATTCGTGTAGAAAACTCTGATGGTCAGTATGATGACCAATTGCGTGCCTTGGCTATTTCTCAAAATGGATCGGTTCCGGTGACCGATTACTACCCACAATAATCACTTTACGATCATACGCCTATGAAAAAAAAAGAAATTTCCACTGCTGTATTCTTGCTGTCAGCGGCACTTGTTTTTGTTGGTGCGGGATGTGCGACAACTTCAACGGATGAACCGACGAACACCACCTCTGCTGCGGTAAATAATTCGGCTACCATGAACGAAAACAAAAATCAGAATACGAATTCCGGCAATACCATTGTTGCTGATTTGAATACATACGAAAATGCAGAGCTGGGTATCACGTTTCAGTATCCGAAAGATTGGTCTATTTCCCAAGAAGGATATACGAATGATCCTGAAACAGGAAAACAATATGCGGTTATTCTGAAGAATGCGAAAGATCAATCTATGACGGTTTATGCGAATACCGCAGATTTTGTTCCTTCTGAAGGTGAAGGTGATAAACGATATGTTACCGGAGATGCACTGACTTTTAATGCATCTGTTGATAAAGAATTAGAAAACCGTTCGGTGAATGTGTATCAAAATATCATCACAAAAAATGATCGGGCAATTTTCTGGCGTGAGTGGCATTATGTTAGTGCAACAGTCTATCCCATGGCTGTATTGTATAATACCAATTCAGCATCGCGCTATCCATTTGTCACGGTGAATGGCCAGTCTGTGATTACATTTAATGCAGAAACTGATCCGGTGGAAGTCGTTGCAACCGTTGATACGGATGCCGTAGATGAAGTGATTGATGAATATGGACAAGATGAAGGGGAAGATCAGGGCACCTATGAAGCATTTTTGACAGTTGCCGAGAGTTTGGAATTCACTGAATAAAGGTTGTTATTTTTTCCACAATACATCCTGGTGGCCGGTGTGGAAATTGATATATCGAGAGAGAACAAAAAGATAATCGGAAAGACGGTTCAGGTATTGCAGAATTTCTGGCAATACGGATTCTTCTTGGTGCAGGGTGATCACCGCACGTTCAACACGGCGTGTTACTGTGCGAGCGATATGAATGGCAGAGGCAAGGGGAGAGCCTCCAGGGAGAATAAAACCGGTTAATTGAGGAAGTATTCTTTCCATGTCATCGATCCAGGTTTCCAATTGTTCTACTGGTGAAGAGGAAAATGTTGGCAGTGTTGCCGGGATTTTTTCTAGTGAGTATGGCGTTGCTAAATGTGCGCCAAGAGTAAACAGTGTATGCTGGATAGTTTTTAGCTGTGTGTTTATTGTCGATTGCGCAACTAATTTTTCTTCTCGCGCAAGGCTCAATGCAAAACCAATGTGTGCATTCAACTCATCCACGGTGCCGTATGCTTCTAAGCGTGCATGGTTTTTGGGTACGCGTTTTCCTCCAAATAAACCGCTTTCTCCTTGGTCTCCGGTTTTTGTATAGATTTTCATATTACTTTTTTTCACTATTCCATTGTTTTTCAAATGTATCCAGTGTCATGGCTTTGGGCAATGTATATGGTCCAACGGCGGTACGTTTGAGTTCGGACATATATGCTCCCACACCCAACGCTTCACCAATATCGCGCGCCAGCGAACGAATATACACCCCTTTTTGGCATGAAATCCGCAAACGAATAAGTGGGGGAAACGGTGGAGTTGCCGGAATAAATCGAATCAATTCAATATCATCAATCGTCACCGAGCGTGGCGCAACATCCGTGGCGGCGATTTCTCCACGCCGCGCTTTTTTATACAACGGTTGTCCGTCTTTTTTAATAGCAGAGTAGATGGGAGGCCGTTGTTGAATGGTGCCCATAAATTGTGGCAATACACGTAGCACATCTTCCTTTTTCAAATCCATCAGTTGCTGCAAAGTCGCTTTGGGAGTGAGTGGACCTTCGGCGTCATCTGTCGCGCTCGTCTCCCCGCAAGTAATCGCCGTTTCATATTCTTTTGGCAACCCCATGAATTCCGCTTGCCGTTTTGTGGCTTCTTTGCCAACGAGCACAATTAAAATGCCGGTGGCGAGTGGATCGAGTGTTCCCGCATGACCAACGCGCCGTTCACCCGTTTTTCGGCGAACAATATTCACCACATCATGGGAGGTGAACCCAATCGGTTTATCAATCACCAGTATCGATGGGTTCATTTCTGCAAGGTTTCATCAAATGTCTGCTGCAATTGTGCCGTGCTCACGACGCCTTTGAATCGCGTCAGAATTTTTCCGTTTTTATCAACTAAAATGGAATGTGGTGTACCGGTTGCGCCAGAGGCCGTTGCTTCAAGCGCATCTTGTGCTACTTCAAACAATGTTTCTTCGTTTTCGAGACAGGTAGAAAATGCTTGTGCGTCTAGGCTGAGTGTATTGGCGACAGATAACAATGTCGTTTCCGTGAACCCATTAGCAGGTGGGGTTTGTGCAAAAAAGCCGTCAATATATTCTAAAAATTTGTCTTGATTACCGGCGCATTCAGCGGCAATCGCATCTTGCTTCGAAGTAGGATGAACATTGAGGGGGAAATGTTTTACCACAAAACGGATACGCCCATCATAGCGTGCTTCTAGATTTTTTATTTCTTCATAGTATTTTTTACTAAACGATGATTCTAGATCGAGATATTCAATAAAGGTGAGGTCGCCGCTACTTGTAGAGTAGCGAATGTTGTTTAGGTCCACGGCATCAATCGGTTCTACATTTACCGGTGCATTCGTCGCGACTTCTTGCTCGTTGGAGTTTATATTGTTCGCTGCATGCTCTTTATTCACCGCCACAATACCGATACTAACGATAATAACCGCAATCGCACTCATGCCTATGGCAGTAATAAACCCTGCCCAAAAAGCGTGTCGGGTGTGATATTCATGGGTCGATGTTGGGGGTTGTGTTGGCATAATAGGGTTCAATGAAGTGAGATGCTTAATAGTATACAAAAAATTGGTTCCTGCGTACAATAGGGCGATATTCCAACCCTGTAATATCTTGGCCGCGATTGGCATTGTACAGGATGGAAGAGAACAATTGCCAGGCACACTTACCATGACTGACCATTCGTGGCCAGAGGCAAGCCCAGAGCTGCTTGCCCGCGTCCAAGCCCAAACCGATGAAAGCGCGTTTATTGAGCTGTATCGACTATATGCACAGCGCGTGCTTCGGTTTGCCTTGGTGAAGGTGCGCAATCAAGAATTAGCTGAAGATATTGCTCAGGAAACATTTGTGTCGATATTGAAATATGTGCATACGTACCAGGATCAAGGCCGACCATTTTCCGCGTGGGTATTCACCGTTGCGATGAACCATATTCGTGCGCATTACCGGAAGCAACGCGTAGAATTTGTGGAAGATGAGGTGCTCACGCAGATGCCAGACGAGCGTCAATTGGCGGGCATGCATCAGCAACGGGAAATGATTGATGTACAACGCGCGTTGGTACAGTGTTCACCGGCCGACCAATTGATTCTTCATTTGAAATATATTGAAGATCGCGCGAATGAAGAAATTGCCGAAATGCTTGGGATTTCTGCGAATACCTGTACGGTGCGGATTCACCGTGCCTTGAAACGTTTACGAAAACATTTATGAAGAAATATATTCACGAACAATTTGAACGAGAAGAAGCATTATTGCGGAGTGTGCGAATGCAGATTCAACAGGAACCGTTGGCAGATTCTATTGATCGTGTTGAACAACGGTTGCGGCAGTCTTTTTGGGCAACGCGGTTGTCAGAGCCAGTACCGCAGCCAATGCGCACTAGAAGATTGCCAGTATTTGCGATGCCGGTCGTACTTATATTGTTGCTGACTATCGTTTCCGCTGTGCCAACGTATTTGTTTATCAACCATGAAAATGCAACCGGAACAGAGCAAATAGTTTCACAAAATCAACAATTTGTCGTACTTGGAAGTTCGGGAGCGACCACCCAAAGTGAATCAGCATATAGTAACGCACCGGAGAACACCACCACCAAAGGGTCAGAAAAAAAACACAGAACACCATCAGCTGATTTGGCAACGCTCTGTGGAAGTACGCCTGGGTTATTGTGCGACCAGAATGCTACGGCGATGGCACTGGGAACAAGCAGCAATCCATTTCATGAAATTTTAGATAATCTTGGTGGTTGGCGCGGTGTGGGTATTATTTCCATCTTCTGGTTTGTTGGGTATTCTATTTTGGTTTTGGTGGTGATGGGTATTGCGCGTATTGTGCGTGGATTGCGTTCCAAAAAAGGTAAAATTTGACAGCTGCACAAGACAGCGTTAAAGTAGGTGCACGAACTTTTTATTTTCATTCCAAGGGAATTCCGGTGCGAATCCGGAGCTGTGCCGCAACTGTAATCTTGGTGTGCCTTTGCACTCCAAGTAAGCCAGATACCTTGAACCACACACTCTCGAGCAAGGGGTGGGAGCTAGCGTTGTTATTGTCTGCGCATCTTCCAACCGTTCCTCGAGAGAGGAATTTTTTATTTTTCTTATGCCCTATTATTCACGAAAATTACTGCTCTATTGTTTGCTCATTTTGAGTATGGGGGCTTCTTGCGTACAAAAAACAGATCCACCGTCTGACTTGCAAACGCTGAATAATGAACCGAATTCACCGCCCGTTGTTGAAGAAGGTGCTGATACGGTAGATCAAACGGTTGGTGTGGCAGCAGCGCCAGAAGCAGTAGAAACAATACATGAAGATGTGGCCGAGACACCGCCAACGAACGAAGTGACAACGGATACAACAGGAGAACTATTAGCGGTAAATACAAATGAGACCCCAGCCATAGAAGAACCACCACCCGAAACAACACAGGAACCAGAATCGCCGCCAGAAGAAGAGCAAACTGCGCAAGAATCACCACCCACAGAAGAACAAGAAGAAGTGAAGCAAGTTTCTGTAGCATTACAAGTCATTCAACCGACAGGCACGACCGAATCGTATAGCGTAAAAGTGGATACAGGAAGTACGGTAGAAACCGTTATGCAAGCGGCGCGAGATGATGGATTCACCTACAGTGTAAAAAAATTCGGCAGTATGGGAGCATATGTTGAATCCATCAGTGGTCTAGAAGAAGATGGGGGAATGTACTGGATATATTATGTGAACGGTACGAAATCGACTGCCGGTATCTCCACGCAAACGGTGAAGAAAGGGGATACGATTAGTTGGCATTATGAACACGAATATTAACAATAGAGCTATGAAAAAATTCTGGAAACTTGGTCTGTTCGTTCTCACGCTATCGCTGTTTGCTGGAGTGAGCCATCCAACACACGCCGCAACCTATGCTGGTGTCACTGTCCGTATTGAAACGCCAACGGAAACTGTTGCGAACACGACAGTGTATGTTTCAAGCGACGGCTGTACCGTGACCGATTCTACTGGCACTGATCACACGGTTACTGGTGTCACGGCGGTTTGTGCATTGAATTTGGCTGCCGCGCAAATAGGGTTCACCTATGAGTTGGTGGATAGTTCGTATGGATTGTATTTGAATAGCATCAGTGAATACATGGGAGATTATTCCACCTTTTGGTTGTATTATGTGAATTATGAATCAGCGATGCTGGGCATTGCCGATCAACCAGTTGCTGATGGTGATGAATTGTTGTTCACGTATGGAGATGGAAGTACGGCGCCATTGCGATTAACGTTGAACCGAAATCATCGCAGTACTGGTCGCCCAGTTGCAGCATTTGTTGATTCGTATATATACGATTACACGAGTTCAACTGGTTCGTATATTCCGACAGTTGGAGCAACGGTTTATTTTGGTGATACCGCAGTCACCACCGATGCGTTTGGCCAAGCATTTTTTACTCCATCTGATGCCGGAACATTTACGGTGTACGCTACATCTGGTGAGGCAACCAAAACCACAGCGGAAGTATTATATGTGTATACGCAAGCTGAGACACGTAAACGGTTATCTCATGCGCAGCGTTTTCACGCGACCGAA
Source organism: Candidatus Kerfeldbacteria bacterium (assembly GCA_016182555.1). Taxonomy (GTDB): domain Bacteria; phylum Patescibacteriota; class Patescibacteriia; order UBA9570; family XYC2-FULL-38-9; genus JACPGJ01. The sequence continues at coordinate 85,361 of JACPGJ010000007.1, read as the reverse complement.
CAAGGCGTACAGTATTTACGCGGAGCAGTGAATGAAGATGGTTTGATTAACGATATTGGAACGACCGAATGGTCTGCAATGGCGTTGGCGGCGGCACACCAACAAGATGATCGAGTTGTTGCGGCAGTGAAAGCATATCACCCAACAGTCGCAGATGGTGCGGGCGAATTGACGCGGCATATTTTAGCTTTAGAAGCCATTGGTTCCGACGCACGCAATGCCGATGGTGTGGATTATGTACAGCGTTTAAAAAATACAAAAACGAATAATCAATTTGGCACAGAAGGATATTGCAACGATGATATTTTTGCAGCGCTCGCGTTGTTCGCTGCAGACGAACCACTGAATTCTACTGATGTACACGATGCCGTGGCCTACTCGTTGAATTGTGTAAATGATGATGGTGGTGTATCGTTTGCCGTTGGTGGCGATGCGGATATCGATATGTCAGCTGCATGGTTGTCGATGGCCGCTCGGTTTATGGGTGAGCGCAAAACAGCAAAATTGGGCATTGATTTAAAACCATATCGCAAACAGGTGGTACAGTTTTTGCGCCATACACAGCAACCAGATGGTGGATGGGGATATACCGTTGATAGCCGATCGAATGCGTCCACAACGGCGTGGGTGATCATGGCGTTGCGTGCACGAAAGCATGAACCACGTGCAATGACGACAAATAACCATGATGGATTTACATTTTTAGGCACCGTTCAAAGGCATATTGCGGGTGCATTTCGTTATGATACGGCTGGTTCACAGAGTATTGAAGCGTTGAATACGGCCTACGCTATTATGGCATTAGAAGAACGGCCATTTCCAGTGAATAAGCCAGCGAAATACCGCCATGCTCGAGCAGCACACAAAAAATAGTATAAACTGAAGTGTAACGAGTTTACGTCTTATTGAGTGGTAACGCGGGGGAAATTCCTCCGCGTTTTCTTTTTGGTGATCGTTTTTGAAGTTTGTATGGGTGGGGATAACTTCAATGTTTATGCATTGACACAGAGGTCACCTCTACTATAGAATTTTGCCAACTTGTTTGCTTAAAAACAGGTTTTTCATTCTTAACGGAGGAATTCTATGAAGATGAGGAGAAGGAATAGAACCGTGTTCTTTTATAAAAGGAATGGGTAGGCTTGTGCTCAGCAAAGTGAAGTGAACGAATGAGTTCACTGCTGTTTGCTGGGTGCAAGAACAAGGCACCTTATGATAGCGGCGCACCTGTCGTGTGTCCGCTCCGTTGAATGTCGTGTTAGGAGTATTACCATGAATCGACTGATGTGTATTCTCGGCTCCACCAGTCTGTTTTGCGCTCTTCTGTATTGGACGGCGGGTAGTATCCACGCTGCCCCAACTGATGCAGACGGCGATGGCGTACCGACCAAAACAGACTGTGATGATGCCAATCCAGCCGTAGGACGCCGGTTGTTTCAGGACGGATTCAACGTCGCCAATACCGCCTGGACGCCCTACGCGGGTGAATGGTCACTCGATGGGCAGGGGTACTACCTCGGTACTGGGGAGCCCGCTGTTTCATTGGTAGATATCGATTTGCCTCAGGCTTATGTGGTCGAAACCATTCAGGCAATGGAGCATCTCGACGCCTATGACTTCGGCACCGCGGGAATCTACTTCGGTTTTGATCCGGAGATCGGTCTCGGTGGCGATGAGTGGAATTTCTTTCTCATCGATCCGGACACGGCGTTTATGAATTTCCCGACAGGAGGCATCACTCTCTGCACCGACTGTGCGGGCATTTCGAAAGCATATCAATTCGAAACCGGGCAATACTATACGCTTAGCGTCGAAGTTCGACCCTCCTCAGTGCGTGCCTCGGTCAATGGTCAGCTCATCTTCGACCTGGTGCCCACTGAGCCGGTCGTCGCTGCGCTGTCCGGAATCGGTGGCATCAGCGAACTGACTGCGGACTCGTTCCGCGCCTGCGAGCTGCTCGGTGACACCGTTCGCGCTCCGAGCTCGACGGCCGCCCAGTACCGTTTCTGGAGCCCCGATCAGATCCAGGCCGCCCTGCTGCCCTAACCCCGCCTCTCCACCTGCCAACGACACTCCGCAGCTGCCCTCCGCCGCCGCGCACCGCTCGTATGTCAGGTTCCCTTTCATTTTCTATCTTCTGCTGAAGGTATGCAGTGAAAGAGAAATATTTCTTATGTTCGTGAACTATCTAATTCTTTTTTGTATTTATTCTCGTACATTTCGAGTACCGCAAAAAAGAATGTGGCAATAATCGGGCCAATGACGACACCCGAAATACCAAACAGCGCTAAGCCGCCGAGTGTTGAAAACAAGATCATCAATGGGTGCATTTCAATATCTTTGCCAACCAGTGGCGGACGCACCAAGTTATCGATCAACCCTACCACCACTAATCCAACAATCAGGATCACGGCTTGCCATATTCTTCCGGTCACTAATTCGTAAATAATCGCTGGCACCAAAACCACGGCAGAACCAGCCGCAGGGATAATACAAAATATCGTAATCATTAAGCCCCAAAAAATAGCAGAGGGAATACCAACAATGGCGAGAAATATCGCACCCAATGTTCCTTGTAGCGACCCAATTAAAATAGTCCCTTTCAACGTTCCCTTCGCCGCAGAAGCAAATTTATCGTAGAGCAGTTCTTCGTTTTTATCACCAAATGGAAGCAGATGCATCAGGTGCTTCAACCATGCCGGACCGTCTTTCAAAAAGAAAAACATGGAATACAACATGACAAATAGCGAGAGTATTGCCGAGAGCGTGTTTTGCGATCCAATTTTTAACCATTCAATACCGTTCCGCGTAATCATGCTTGACGCGCTGCGTAATTTTTCTTCCACATTCACGTTTTCCAAGGCTTTGGCAACCAGCGGATTTGCCGCAAATGATTCGATAGTGTTTTTAATAGAGACAATTGTTGCGGGATCGCTAATTTTTGCATACGTGCCAATGGCTTGCTTCACAATTAACCCAAAAATGCCGAGCAGGGGAATGAGCACCAAAATAAGCGCAATCAGCAGAGTAACACCAGCAGATACAGATGGGCGTTTCAATATTTTGAGCAAGCCGCGATAGACCGGGTAGAAAATAGTCGCCATGACCGCTGCCCAGAATACGGCGAATAAGAATGGCGAAATCATGTGAAAGAATACAATGCCTACGGCGAAAAGAAGTATAAAGAACAGTACGGTTTGAATTTTTTTGAATTCCATATACATATAGTATAGGCAATTTTATTCATAAGAGCAATGTTATCCACACAGCGTATTTGCAAATGCAACTGAGTTGCATTATGATGTGGATATGAGTAATCATCATCAATATGAAATTGAATAAACTATTTCTGGTATTTGTCATTTGCGTGTTGTTGCTGTTGGCAGGTGGTTGGTGGATCTCTAGACATAGAGAAACGGACACTGCCGGAGATACTGTCATTATCAGCGCAACGTTTTACCCATTGGCGCATTTTGCGCAGCACGTTGGGGGAGACCTGGTGAGCGTGCATACGATTGTCCCTGCAGGAAGTGAACCGCATGATTTTGAACCCAGCCCGCGTGATATTGCGGCAATACACAACAGCCAGTTATTTCTGGTGAATGGTGCAGGTATGGACCAGTGGGCGCAAGAGCAAACCGCAGAATTAGAAGCGGCTGGTGTTTCTGTTATCACCATGAGCAATGTGTTAGAGAATGATGGTCAATATGTTGCGAGTGATCCGCATTTTTGGTTGGACCCAGTATTGGCACAAAAAGAAGTTCGCGCATTAGCATCAGCGCTGGTGGCTGTGGACCCAACGCACGCAGCGACATATACACAAAATAGTGAAAATTATATTGCGCAATTAGCGAATCTGGATCAACAATATCAACAATCGTTACAACATTGCCGTATACAGGATATCGTCGTTTCGCATGATGCATTTGGTTATCTGGCACGGCGGTATCATTTTTCCATTATTCCTATTACGGGCATTTCACCTGAAGAAGAGCCGTCGCCAAAGACCATGGGCGAGATTGCGACACTCGTACAAGAAAAGCATATTCAATACATTTTTTTTGAAACATTGGTGAGCCCGAAATTGGCAGAAACAATTGCGCGTGAAGTAGGCGCGCAGACAGCTATACTCGATCCGATTGAAGGCGTATCAGCAGACGATCAAAAAAATGGCAAAACCTATGTGTCTATTATGGAAGAAAATTTACAGCAGTTGCGTAATGCTATGGCTTGTGAATAAGCAACTTAGTATTTGGGAGGAGCGCCTTGTATGTGAGAAAATAGGTGAAATGTTCGTACGAGGTTGCGTGCGCTTAAAGCAAAAAATAGCATGTTCACTATAATAAGAAATAATCCAACCGGAATAAGCAGTGGCCATAGACGCATGATGATACTGCCAATGGCTATGCCAACGATATTGCGCAATAAGCCCAACCAGAGTAAGCGGCGTGTGCGAAGAACATGCGGCGGTTCTTGTAATTGCAACTGAAATACGAGAACTGTAATTTCTGCGTACATCTGCATGCGTTGAGTAAAACCGTGCCCTAATCCATATTTTTTTTCTTTGATTGTTTGTGTGACGCCGGAAAAAAAGCAATAATCAAATCCTTTTCCTTCGTACGCGGCATAGAAATTCAGCGCAGCTTCTATTTTAAATCGTTCTTTATATTTCGCAGGTAACGATTGCCAGAGGTTTTTGGTGAGTGCACGTTCGCCACCAACGAGCGGAACAAAAGAGAGAAAATATCGTACCAAATATATTTTTCTATTACGCATGCCAATAAACATCTCCACTCGGCCGCTGGTCACGGGTTCAGTCATTTGTTGAATCATGTTGTGCGTTAGTCCAGAAATATCTGCATCACAAAAAAAGAGTACATCATGCCCCGCAAGTTGAACTCCAGTATCGATAGCGGCGCCTTTTCCGCGGTTCGTAGCGTGTTTGGTGTATCGCACCGTTGGGTAACGTTTTACTACTGCTTCTGTTTTATCTGTCGAACCATCATTCACCACAATAACTTCATCAAGATGTGAGCAAGTGGTCAGCAAATCTAATACAGCACCAATGCGTGCTTCTTCATTATATGCGGCGACAATGGCGCTTACTTTTCTATCGTGATGCGGTTGATCCATAAAAAGAGAATTTTGATGAGTATGATGAGCATAAGAATGCCGAGCAACGAGTATTCCAGTTTTCCCAGTAGCGGAACGGCGGTCGTTAATCCTTTTTGTGTCAGCCAACCTATCGGAATAATAACGGCTAGCCAGAATATTGTACCAATAGCATTGTATATCACCAAGTATCGCATGCGAACTTTGCGCATAGAAAGATAGAGCAGAGTAAGAATGCGCGTGCCGTAGAGAAATTTAATAAATAGTAAAGCTAAAAACGGTTTTTCACCAGTGAGTTTTTTCAAGAAGTGGGCGTATTTTTGTTGTTGTACCTGGTAAGACGCACGTTTTTCAATGGCGCCATGAAATTTTCCACCGATCCAAAACCAGCAGATATCTGAAGCCATGGTGCCAAAGAATGCCAAGAGGAAAACCGTGGCTGGCGACCATAGCCCTTGTGCGGCAAGATAGGCTGCAGCAATAATAACAGTTTCGCCAAAGAAAAACGCGCCTAAGAATATAATAGAGACGTGGTGGTGCGACAAAAAATTGATGATTTGGGTGTCCATAGAAGATATGCATTGAGTATACAATATTGAAAATTCGGTTACCAATTTTGCTGTTGTTATGGTATTATTTTTATGATATGCCAGTCATAGAAATTGCAGGTTTACGCAAACGATACGGCAAAATAGAAGCGCTGCGTGGCGTAGATTTTTCTGTTGAAAAAGGAGCGATTTATGGGTTGGTTGGGCCAAATGGCGCAGGGAAGTCGACATTGATTAAAGCGTTGGTCGGCAGTCTGTGCCCAAACGCGGGCACGATTCGTGTGTTTAATTTGGACCCCATTCATGACCGCTGGAGTTTACGTAAACGAATTGGATATATGCCACAGTCGGCAGCGTTATATGAAGATTTGTCTGCCCGCGAAAATATTGCGTTTTTTGGGCGGGCGCATCATACGCTGCAGCTGAACAAAAAGCTCGATGAGATTTTAGATTTTACGGAACTGCGTGACCGCGCCAATGACCCCGTGCATACATTTTCCGGTGGTATGAAAAAACGTGTATCGTTGGCGTGTGCCCTCATCCATGACCCGGAAATGTTGTTGTTAGATGAGCCAACGGCCGCTGTTGACCCACACTTAAAAGCTCGCTCATGGGATTTTTTTCGTGAGATGGCTGGGCGTGGAATGACGTTATTTATTAGCACACATTTAATGGATGAAGCGCTGCTGTGCGATTCGGTGGCTATTTTGCGGCGTGGCCAGATGATTGCTGTGGATACACCACAACATATTTTGCAACGTGGAAAAACACGGGTGGTAGTGCAGCAGGGAACGCAAAAACAGACAACACAAATCGCTTCTACTCCTGAAGCTCTTGCGAATCATTTGCATCAGTATGGGTTGTCTCCCGATGTGCAGGCCGTTGCCCTTCAACAAGATTCACTGGAATCGATTATTCTTTCGCTCGTCAACAAACAAGAAGAAAAATTATGACACACACCATTATTGTTGCACAAAAAGTGGTTCATCAACTCCGTCGCGATAAACGCTTTCTCGCGCTTTCTATTGTTGCGCCACTCATTATTATTTTTTTCTTGAAATTATTTTTTGATACGATGGCCGATGGATTTCCGGTAGAGAGGTATGTCGTGCCGATCGCAGGTTTCCTTGTGTATTTTTTTGCATTTTTGTTGTGTGCGATGGTATTAGTGCAAGAGCGATCGCAAGGTACCCTGGAGAGGATGTTTGTCAGTGGGTTTCATAAACGTAGCATCATTTCTGGTTATGTGATTGGGTATCTTGGATTAGCAACACTACAAGCGGCTGTTGCTTTAGGGGAAGCGTTATTACTCTTCCACTTGGATTACAGCGCCCAAACAATCTTATCGTTGTTTTTGCCAATTTGGTTGCTCGCTATTGATTCCGTCATGCTCGGTATACTTGTTTCTACGTTTGCCCGTAGCGAAGCGCAGGTATTTCCTTTTATTCCCTTATTTATTCTTCCATCTATTTTTTTGTCTGGATTATTAATTGATAATGATCGTTTACCAGTCTGGGCTGATTGGCTGGGCCATATTTTCCCGGTCTATTATGCATTCGATATTATTAAAGGGATTGTGTTGCGCGGTGAAATGTTTGTTGATCATTGGAGTAATATTGCTATTCTTGTGGGGTATGCGCTGGTACTTCTTTTTCTTGCTTCCGCTACGCTCAAAGATGTGGAATAGAGTTGCGTGAAAAGAAAGTGTTGATGTATTGTGCTGGCGGTGTTCGGTGTGAAAAAGCATCAGCTAAATGATGACGAACACCACGAATTGATTTCTACCTGTTATTCGCGTGTGGCTTCTTAAGCGGAGTCACATTTTTAGTTGCTCAACCGTAATACTCTATATACAGCTACGCGTGAGTTATGTCCGCAGTGTAACATTTTGATTGTATTTGAATTATACAGTAGAGATAGAGTTCTATCTCTATTACATTTATAATGAACAGCCACGAGTGTAGGAAATGAGGAGCTTATTTCCTGGCTGTGCAGGGTGCCAGTATAAAGGAGAATCATATCGATCTCTTTTTATTTCTCTCAAATCCCTTGCTCCTTGAAAGGAAATGAGTTATGCGTTTGAACATCACTGCGCTTGTCGCTCTTGTTGCTCTTTCTCTTGTGGGGTGTGAAAAAGAAAATATGTCGTCGACGCAGACCTGTGCGACAATCGTACCATTGGAGGTTATTTCATCAATCGCGAACACCGCTGTGGTCATGGCATCTGATGATGATTTGAACATCACTTGTATGGCTGATGACGACACGCGAACAGCAGTTGCGGTGAAAGAAAATTCGGAGACTGGCACGTATCAGTATCAGTTTTCCGGACTTCTTCCTAACACGGCATACAGCTGTTCTGCAGAGTGCGTGAAGGCGGTCGAATTCACTACGCCCGAGCTGCCTTCTCAACTGCAGCACGCGTTCGCGCCGCTCAGCAACAATCAAGACGACCTACCCTGGATCGCCGGGCAGTATTCTGTTGCCACGTACAGTGGCGATTGGTTTCACTACTATGTGGTGGTCGACGCGCAGGGTCGGGTGCGTTGGTACTACCAAGCAACCAACGGCGGCAGCATTCAAACTGAATACACCAGCGATGGTGAATTGCAGTTTCTTGTTGCAGCACTCACGGATCCGGATCCAGGTGATGAATGCTACATTTATTACCAAGGAATCCCATTTCCTTGTGCAGAGGGCATCCCTGGCAGGGTCTCGTTGATGGGGCAGCAAACGAGCGCAACTCTTTCCGCAGAACCCGTGTGTGAACACGACAGCGGATTCGGTGAGACGCATGCCACGATCGCAACGAAAGATAGTGGAATGATTACCTTCAAAACCGGGGTCGTGAGTAACGAAGCCGGAGAGGAGGAATATTATTCTGTTCTTATTGTTCAGTATGCGAAAGATGGCAGTGTTGTTGATTACTGGTGCAGCGAAGAATACCTCGCCAACCATGGCAACGCACAGGGCTTCTACGTTGTAGAAAACCCTCAGCCGCCGGAAGATGGCGAACTTGACTGGTTGGATTTCGAGAATGATCCATACCACCCAAACTCACTGTGTGATAACTGTGAGGATGGACATTTATGGATCTCGCTTCGGAGTCAGAGCGAGATCATCTCGCTCAACCTGGACAACGGACTCAATTTTGCGGACATTAGCTGGATCATGGGTGGTGAATCGAATCAGTTTACCTGGTCCGATCCGAATGGAAGTTCCATTGTGTCACCTCTCGTTCACCAGCATGATGTTCGTCTTGACCCATTCGACCACGTGACCATATTTAACAATGGATGGAACGAAGATGCCGATGGGGTCGATGGCCACAGTGAAGCACTGGTGCTGGATGTAGATGTTGAAGCACGCACCGCTCAGGTGCTCTCGCTTTGGTACCCTGACCCGGAAACGAGTCAGCCCGTTATGGGTTCTGTTGATACTGACATCAACGGGCTGAGGCTTGTTGATGTATATAAAGGATATCCGACTGATTCGGGCCAAATGGCCAGCGGTTGGATTTTCGTAAACGAAGACATGACGCAAGAGAAAGGAGGTGTGCTGATTACAAACCAGTTAGGTCAGTCCTATCAAGCCCGAATTATGAATCCGGGTGATTTTGGAGCACTGCAGTAACTGTTCAACCAAGGAGACTCTGCCATGAACGTGAAGGTCAATTGTTCTCTGTTTTTTTCTGTTTTTGCCATCTGCTTCTTTTTCGCCTGTGCGCAGCACAGCCCGCCGCTTACAGAAGCAACTCCGACCCCGGTGCCGGTTTTTGTGCCCGTTCCGGAGATCACTCCCATGGAGACTGGGGCGCATCACGTGATTCTTGATATTGTCTGGCCGGATGAGAAGGGTGGCGATGTGTGGTGTGAGGTCAATCTCGACCCATCAGACGCTTCGTTCCCCAGCGTCAGCAGCCTTGTTGTAAATATCGGTCAATACGAAATTTATTACCTGCTACCTGACGCTGACTACACCTGCTACGCGAAATCGGGTGAATCGACGGGAGAGGTCAGTGTCAGAACTGAACCCGATGTGCCGGCGTTGCAAGGTGGCTTCCAGCTCGCCGGTACAACAGCGAAAGACGCGCCCGGATATGTATTCGGTCATGTTTCCTTCTACGACTGGACCAACGGTTTGAGTTTCACTGGATGTGTACTCGTTGACCAGTTCGGGCAGATCCGCGCTGCTGTTGAAGTGGCGGGTGGATTCTTTATTTGTGAACTTCTGCCGCATGGCAGAGAAGAAGGTGGCCGCCCAGAAGCGTTGATTTCTGCGCCGATTGGAACAGGGTGTGTTCCTGAAAACACGTACCCGGAATATGAATCGGCCAAGATGTCTATTCCGGAAAACTCCTACAAAGAGCTACCACGTCCGCATCATCATCTTCAGGCTAATACCACATCAGAGAAAACCATCGCAGAAGGTGGAAGTGGATGGTATGGTTCGAGCGGGGGAAGCACCTGTGGATACTACGGATATGGCAGTGGTGTTACCCGCGTAGATTTACGCGGGGAAGTGCTGATGCAGGCAGAAGATGTCGCTGCAGAGATGCCGGAAGTTTCTGAACTCGGCGTCTACTATGATTCGCACGACGCGGAGTGGACCACAGAGGGCTACATCCAAGCTCTCACAAGTGAATCGTGTGTAGATGGTGATACGAGCTGGATGAGCTTCGGTCGCGCCATTATCAATCCAGAAAGTGGCCAAGTGGAGCAGTACTGGAGCGGATGTGTAGACGGGCTGGCTCACGGCATTGATAGCCCGCTCACTAACGAAGATGACTCGGTATTACCAACTCCAATGGAAACTCCCGCTGACGGAGATGATGATGCGACGGCAGGAGACAGCACTCCTTACGATAATTCCACGCCCGAACCTGAAGGAGAAGTAACCTGCACGCCGAGCACTGATTCTCCAACACCTTGGGCTACACCCAGCAGTGGTGACGATGACTCAACGTATGTCGGAACGCCGACATATTGTTCTTATATGATCTGCAATTACTACGGTTGTTATTGCGGAGACGGATACTATGGCGGGGGGAGTGACTATTATCACGCCAACACCATCTGCGATGACGAAGATTCTTTCTTCATCGGTGCAAAACACCGAAATTACATCGCCGCAGTGTCTAAGACAACCGGCGAGGTAGGCTATTTTGGTGTGGACCAAGGCTACGCCTTGCTTTATCCGGATGGATCTTGGGCTTCAGACTCGAAATGGTTTTTCCACGCCCATGATGCACGGATTTCAGGAGATATTCTTACCGCGCATAACAACGGAACCGGGCGGCAGGATTACGATCCGACTGACCCGGAGCACAGCTCGCTTTCGGTCTACAAGCTCGACCGTGAGCAGAAAACGGCAACGCTGCTGCTCGATTGGGTGCCGGCGCCAAACGGTGTGCCGGATTATTACTGGGATCAGGATATCTATGGCGGCTGTGATCGGTTCCAGCGGGTGGATACCGATGGGCATGCCGTTCTGGGCGCGATTGATTCAGGAATTCCATTTGAGGATTTGGACAGCGGTCCGGGATACCGCACGGGCTGGCCGATTATCGACGAAACCACGGGCAAGATGGTGCGCGCGATTATCCTTCCGGAGAACGCGAGCACCTATCGGGCGAGGTTCGTCTCGCCGTGCAATATTCCGAATAAGCAGTTTGCCGTGTATTGCGGCGAATAAATAGCGGCATTGAGGCACCGCTGATACGGGCTGCTGTGGTTTCCGTCCTTGGTCTCTGCAGCAGCTTGTTTTTTATGCAAAAGTCACATTTTCTACATAATAAACGTAGTCTTAATACAGAGGATATTTCGCCAAGTATAGAGGTGTTTCTTTCATCCTCCAGAAATACCTCGATAGATGGCCGAAATGCCTCCACTGTACAACAATACTCCATTTGTCGTATTCTCACTCCATGACCCTTCAAGAAAAACAAACTATTTTTGAAGCCGAATACCCGGCGTTGTTTGATTATGCGTATCGGTATGTGGCGTATCGCGTTCCCAACAATAACGAAGCAGAAGATATTGTTTCTGAAGGTTTTCTCAAAGCCTACAAACAACTTCATCAATATACTCCCGAAAAAGGAAATTTGCGCCAATGGATTACGGGTATTATGCGCTATGCGATTATTGATTATTGGCGAATACAACGCATTACTATTGAACTTAATGAAGCATTGTTATTGATTGATGCGGCTGATACAGCGCATATTGAACAAACGATTGATAATCGGTTGCTTGTTGACCAATTGATGGAGCGTCTTTCTCCAGAAATGAAAGCGATGTTTGCTCTGCGTTATATTGATGGGTTAACGTATGCAGAAATTGCGACCCTTATGAATAAACAGCCAGATGCCGTACGGAAATTTTTTTCACGCATGCACAATGATATACGTTTGGAAATGGAAGAACAGTATGGATAACCAAATATATGTTTAAAGCATACTATAAAAAAGATATTGCGGAGATTGTGGTGAATCAAAAATTACGAGTAAAACTCTCGCGTGAGTTGTTCCCCGCAGCCACTCCGTCGGTACCATTGACCATTCGCCGTATTGCTGAAGTATTCAAGAAACCATTTCAGTATTTTTCTATTATTGGAGCTTCCAGTACCGCACTGTTGTTTTTCGCTTGGATCATTTTTCCTACTCATGTTGCCGATGCGAACGATTCCTTACAGACAAATATTGTTCAACCAATTCTCGCCACGGTCCATATTGTGCGTATTATACCACCACAACCGTCGCGTCTTGAAGAAGATCAGGCAGCGCACCTATTCGTTGATGAAGCAGTATTACAAAACCATGAGTCTCTCTTGCATTTTGAACAAAATACCGCATATTTGATAAATGGTATGGTGCAGTATGCGGATACTCGTGCTTCGTCGCAGCCTGAACAGCTCACCGCATTTTTTGACCTTGCCCCGGATACGGTTGTGGATTTTGAAAACAACACGATTATGCCGATTGAAATGAAGATGGGGCACGTTTCAGCGCACGAAATGGCGCCGTATGAAATGCACATATTGGTGGTTCCAGGGCAATAATCAACGCGGCGGCATGTTCACCTTGACTTCCACAACCCCGCCACCTTTACAACATTTTTTGAATCTTTTATAATTGAAGAGAATTATTATTAATTGAGGAGGATATGACTCAACGTTTCTATTACAGAATGCTCGCTCTGCCTGCAGCAGTGTTTTTTGCATTCATGTTTTTTACGACTACGGTTCATGCCGCTGACTCATTGTACGGTGCGTTGTACTATGTTGACACTCTACCCGCCGTTGATGACGACGGTGATGAGGATGTCGATCAATTTAATTTTGAATCTGTGGTGACCTATGCCCCGGGTGAAGATGGATTTATTGCCATTACTACCAATGATCCTATGCGTGCGACAGCCAATGCGGGTATGGCTATTGATGATAGTGACGCATTTTCTGAGTGGTGGGTATCCAACGATGCGCTTGGTACACAATGGGAACGTTCGGAAACGAATCCGCTTGATGAATATTATTGTGGTCAAGTTGGACGGCATTCGGTCGTGACATTTAATGATGAAGTATATTTTGCGGCAGCTTGCCAAGGCGATGGTGAAACCGATACGCCACATATTTTTCGTTTAACGGGTCAAGATTCGGTGGAGTTGGTGTATGTGCATGTCACTGAAGATGATGTGGAAGCAGAGGTTGTCGATCCGGAAGATCCTGAAAGTGACCAAGAAGATGAAATTGGCAATGATACTGATGGGGAAGATGTTCCTGGTGATGACCAGGGCGGGAGCACCGTTGGTAATTATCCAACTGCGGCGGTCATTGGTGATACATTGTACATGTTTTTTAATGGTGGCTATACCGTATGTGACGTCGATGAAAATTGTGAACAAGTGACGGATACAGCGAATCAACCAGAAGATGGTGTTCCCTTGGAAGCTTCCAGTGAACAAGATGGTGTAGTCTATTTAGCCTTTACAACCGGAGAAGTCATGAGTTTTGATGGTGATACCTACACCACCATTGCATCTTCAGATCAAAATTTACCAGCGATTCAGGTGTATAATGATACGGTTTATGTGGGAAATGCAGCTATTGATGAAGGGTCAGCTTCACTCTTTAAATATGTTGAAGATGATGATGGCGACGTTTCCAATAACTTGCAAACGGTTATTGAATTGCCGGAAAATGATTTTATTATCAATAAAATGGGTCTCACTTCGGAAATTGATGATACGAACTATCTCACGTTTTATACTTCCAATAATGCAGAAGGGGTTCATATTTACTATGTTGACGGAGACGATAATGTAGGAGCCATGGTGGATTCTATGTCAACAGAGTATGTGAATAATCAGGAAGTGGTCTCGGTGGTGAATCGTGAGGTGGATGACAATGGCACAGATAAACAAGTGATGCTGTTTGGTACGCAGAATGGAGTTGAACAGACAGAAATATTTTTACTCAATCCGGCAACGGATTTAGCAATAGACCCTGATGCTGGTGCAGTGGTTTCTGCAACAAATCGTGTCATTGGTTCAATTCGAAATGCTCAAGGAGTAGCGAAAGGAAACACCACACAAGGTGGCACTTTCCGATTACAAGTACCAAAAGATCAAGTACAAGTGGGTGATGTATTCACATTGCGCATTAATGGAAAAGTGGTTGACCGGGTGAAAGCCAGGAAAGGTAAAAATGTTGTGTTGAAATATAAAAAAGCCCGTCGTTTGAAAGCGGGTAAATCATTTAATGTGCAAGTTGGTCGTCGTGTAGCGTATGGTAAGGGAGCAGATCAGTTATTGTCTGAAAATATTATCCTTGGTGAAAAAATGAAAGTAACGGTTCGTAGCGAAGAATAATTATTCCATTATACAAAGAGAAAGCGGACGTACCTTTCTGTGTCGTCCGCTTTTTTATTTTTCGTCGGAGTTGCGCAAGTTCAAGAATGCGCGTATGATGTGTAGCATGGATATTTATCAAGAATCACTGGAATATCATAAAAAATTGCGTGGAAAAATCGCACTGCAAGTGAAAGCGCCGGTGGAAACCCGTAAAGATTTGTCTTTGGCATATACTCCGGGTGTTGCGCAACCGTGTCGCGAAATTGCCGCGAACCCCGAAGCCGTTTGGACCTACACGAATCGGCGGAATTGGGTAGCGGTGGTGACGGATGGTTCCGCGGTATTGGGTTTGGGGAATATTGGTGCGAGCGCTGGGTTGCCTGTCATGGAAGGCAAGGCGGTATTGTTTAAAGTGTTTGCCGATGTAGATGCATTTCCAATCTGTTTAAATACACAAGATACGGAAGAAATTATTCGTGTGGTAAAAACCATTGCGCCGTCATTTGGAGGAATAAACTTAGAAGATATAGCGGCGCCACGGTGTTTTGAAATAGAGGAACGGTTAAAAACCGAATTAGATATTCCGGTCTTTCATGATGACCAACATGGTACCGCGATTGTGGTGCTTGCCGGTTTATTGAATGCGTTGAAAGTGACGGGGAAGTCAATGGCGGAAGTGCGTATAGTGTTGAGTGGCGCAGGTGCTGCTGGAACCGCCATTATTCACATGTTGCAGGCGAGTGGAGCCAAGCATATTGTGGCGGTAGATAGTCGCGGAATTATTTCGCGTGATCGCAGCGATTTGAATGCAGCAAAACAGGTATTGGCCTCAGAAACAAATTCGGAAAATATCAACGGTGGGCTTCCCGATGCATTGCGCGGTGCGGATGTTTTTATTGGTGTGAGCGCTCCAAACGTAGTGACAGAAGAGATGGTTCGTTCCATGCACCCTGATCCCATTATTTTCGCTATGGCTAACCCCACACCAGAAATTATGCCTGATTTGGCAAAGCGCGGTGGTGCCGCGGTTATCGCCACTGGTCGCAGTGATTTTCCGAATCAAATAAATAATGTGTTAGCTTTTCCAGGCATTTTTCGTGGAGCGTTGGATATTGCCGCGCGTTCGATTACCGAAGAGATGAAGCTCGCTGCTGCATACGCCTTGGCTGCATACGTGAAATCACCAAGCGCCGAACATATTATTCCCGATGCCTTAGATAAACACGTTGCTCTTGTTGTTGCCGACGCAGTACGGCAGTGTGCAAATTAGTTTTGTTTTTCTTTGTGTTTCATATCCATTATCCATAATTCTTTCTGTGTTTTGAACACCACAATATTTAATCCCACCCAAGCAATGGTTAATGCGAAAGGCAATGCCTGAGCCAGATACGTTTTTCCAAAAACAATGATTAGCGTATTGATGATAATGAACACAAAACGAATTTCCGTTGGTCCAATACCAAAGTAACTGATACGAAATTGATTGGTCGCAGCAAAGCTGAGATAGGAATTCACCATAAATGCTCCAAAAACCGCCAGAATAAAAAAGAACATGTATGAAAAATTTTCTGGAACAATAAACCCATATCCAATAAGTAAAGAACAGAGAAAGACATAGTCAAGATAATGATCCATGTAATATCCCCATTTTATTAAACCCGTGTTGCGTTGTCGGCCGACCGCACCATCAAAAAGATCAGTTAGATATTGTAACAGAATCATCATAGAACAGATCCAAAGCCAATGGATATTGTATTGTGCGTAGTAGCTAAAAATAATAATGAGGCCACTCCACACCAGGGTGAGCATGGTGAGGTGATATGTTTCAATATAGGAAGGAATTCGGTGTGTGAAGTGTTGAACGAGATATTTGTCCAAGTGCGTTAAAATATTTTTTCCTACTTTTTTATTTCCGGCGAATGTTGTGTTATTCATACAATTACTGTTTTAACATTGCTTGCACAGCAAACACTGCAGCTCTGGCATACGGTTTTAGTCGTATGGCAATTTGTTCTGGTAGAATTTCAGGTCCCAGTATTCCGCAACCGATCGGTTTCATTTTTTCTAATTGGAGTTGAATCAGCGCTTGTGTTACGGCTTGACCCATGACCAGGCCATGTTTTGTTTCTCCACGTTCAATAATACCAAGCACTGCAACACCATCAATGTCGTCACGTTGAAGTAAACGTTTCACGGCCAGGGGTTTTTCGAGTGATCCAGGCACCCACACTTCTTCTATAATAGTCATTTCGACCTCGCTTGCGGCATTGCGTGCTTCTGCGAGCATTTCCTCTATTTGCGGTTTGTGAAAACTGCCCATCACGAGGGCAATGCGTTTTGTGGTTGGCATAAGTGGTTGTGTTGTTGTTCTTGTAAAACGCGTTCAATGGTATCGACAATCATTTGTGTGCGTGAATCAATTTCGATATTGACTTTGTCGCTCGCCTGTTTGAAACCGAAAGTCGTCATACGCAGTGTTTCTGGAATGAGCCATACGCTAAATGTAGCGGCGGTTTTATCAACATCTACAATCGTGAGGCTCGCGCCATCGAGGGCGATAAATCCTTTGTGGAAAATATATGGCATGAAGGCTGGTGGAACGCGGAAGGTGACGATATGGTTATTTTCCGGTGTATCCACGTGGACAATTTCTGCAATTCCGGCGACATGACCAGAAACAATATGTCCGCCAATTTCTGTGCCCATGGTTGCCGAGCGTTCAATATTCACTCGTCGGTTTTGCGTGATTTCGCCAAGGGTTGTTTTTTGTCGTGTTTCATCCATGGCATCAAACCACACACGGTTGTTGGTGATTTTTACGACCGTTAGACAGACACCATCCACGGCAATACTCGCACCAATGTGAAGATTTTGGATAAGTTTTTCGGGAAATTCCAATACAAAGGTGGTTAAACCCGGTTGTGTTGTGGCTTCCACCACTGGCACGCAGGCTTGAATAATTCCTGTAAACATCGTGCGTTCATACTAAACAAATTTGGTTTTATTGACAAGCCGAGTTGACAGAAAAGTTGCTCGGGCGTATGTTGTGGCCACGTAAATTGAAAATATAAGCTGTTTTGCATAAACCCGAACCGCGGAGGTGCCCCATGTGGGCAATGCTGCTGTGGATTTTGTGGCCGTTTTGGGTGATTGGCTGGCAGGCCTATTGCCTGCCGGTGACCCTTCAGTATGACTTGCCTGCAAAATTGGGAAACGTTTTGGATCGCCGTACGCACAAAGCGGCGCTTCCGGAACCCCATGAGCAGAAGAAGGCCGGGCGTAAGTTCGGCATTTTTTTCTGCATCGGTTGGAACCAGTGCGCCAAGGATTTTGAGCGGATGGCGCTCATCCTCGCGCGGCTGGTGAAAGCCGCATTCTATCACTTCGAGACTCCGACCGGTTGCGGGAACATCGCCCGCATCGGCTTGGCCACTACGCTGAACTGGCCCCGTGCTGAGCAGCTCTTGAAGGATGGGTACACGCTCATCCTTTTGGGTTACAGCCGGGGTGGGCTCAATGCCATCGCACTCGCGAGGAAACTCGTGAAAGCCGGATACCCGGCCGATCGCATTATCGTCATCACACTGGCGAGCCCGATTCGAGGATCGTACCTCGGGTTCGTTCAGTTTTTGAGCATGTTACCGCTGTTTCCTCTACTGGGCTGGCTGCCGTACTTCCGCGCTTTCCGGGCAGCGTGGGAGATGGTGCCCTATAGCCGGGGAGTGCGGCGCACTCAGGCCGCCATTCGTTTCCTGCGCAAGCAGGGAGTGCAAATAAAGTTCTTCTACTTCTGGCGGGACAGCTTGGTGATGAAGCATCAGGCAGCTCCGCCGGATGAAGAGGTAGCCCTTATTCCCGGGTCGTGCGGGCATTGTTCGCTTCGGTTGATCTCCGTGCTGCGCTTCACCGCGCGACAAATTAGGAAAATCATTGCCGAAACCGAACAGGCCAACGCGGCCTAAAAAGAGCGACGAACAGTAAAAGGAGGTGATACTTTCGTCGTTCGTCGTTTTCTGCGTGTTACCAAAAAGCGTAGCGCTCACAAAATGAAAATACTTTCAAATTACGACAAGTGTAATGCATTGTTCAGGCTGCAGTAGAGAAAAGCTATTTCTTGTAACATTTTCTTGAAAAGGGCATTATCTGGTGTATAGCTGCACTATCATTTTTTAATATATGCATTCTCTTTCTTCTGACTTACAACAAATAATTACCCAACACCTGAATATATACGACCAACCATTGCGTCGAGCTTGGTCTTCTCGTTTTCCTGTACTCAAATTACCCATTGTCAAAACACGGCAAACGATTCGTCGTCTTGAATATGTATTGAATAAAAAAATTGCACGCACGAAACAGGTAGACGATTTTGCCTATGTGTACGCACGTCATCAATCCATATTACGAAGAATATTGGGGAATAGCGATAGTCGTCTCCAAGAACAAAAAATTACGAACCTGCAGGTTGCCGTTGCGCAGTTGAATGGATTAGTCATTCAACCGCAAGAAATATTTTCACTGTGGAACACCATTGGTGCGCCTTCGCAAAAACGCGGTTTTGTGAATGGCATGTTGCTTGCCAATGGACGGGTCATTGAAGGAATGGGTGGCGGATTATGCCAATTGTCGAATTTACTGTATTGGTTGTTTTTGCATGCACCGGTTACGGTTCTGGAACGGTATCATCATTCCATGGATGTTTTTCCTGATTCCGGTCGAGTATTACCGTTTGGCAGTGGCGCAACCATTCTCTATAACTTTGTAGATTTACGCATTCAGAATACATCGCCGTATCCATTGCAGCTCAAAATTTGGCTGACAGATAATCATTTGAAAGGCCAATTACGATCGCCCGTGCATATCCTTGAAAAATTTCATTTGTATGAACGAAATCATTATTTTATTCAACGTCAAGAGAATTATTTCCGATACAATGAAATTTGGCGTGATATGAATATTGAAGGTCGCACCATTTGTACAGAAAAAATTACCCAGAACTTTGCGCCGGTGCTATATGATTGTACACCAGAATATATTTCACAAAATAATTTTTCCGTCGTTAGTTTTTAAGGGATATTTTTTATCCCCATGCCATGTTTGTTTATTCTCCCCGCAATACTTCCTTTGTGTCCATGGAAGATAATTTTTCGTAGAAGAACAGATAGAGAATCAAATTACCTAAACTGAACAGACCCAAAACAATCGTATACGTAATGGTGTGTGTATTCATTGCAAAAATCAATTCAATCGCTGGTGCGATAATTGAAATTTCGATGATGTATTTAATGCTGATATGATGTTTTTCAAAATAAAAGAGCAATACACGGTACGCTTTTACTAACACAATAATCAGCGCGACATCATGCATCACCGTAATCGTGTCGGCATGCGGCAACTCGCGAACAATTTTGAATAGAACGCTGACGATTAAAATAATTAACGCAAGGATTGTGAAAAAAATACTGAATGAAATAATAATGTCGGTAGCTTGAATAACGCGCCGCACCTGTTTGTAGACATTTGGTGAAATATCTTCTTGTAAGCGTTGATTTTCGGGGTGTGAAATTGGGCTCATGCGTGCAGTATAAATTTAAAGCTCATCGTTGTCAAAGATGCATTTGTTTGAGAATAGTATATACTAACAATAGATTATCTTTGTTTTGATCATATTTATGAATAAAAGAGACAATCAGTTGTTTCGTAAATTACTTCAACATCGACGTGATATTCGTGCTGTTATCACGGCAGAAAAATCTGAGAAAGGGAAATGGGGGATTTATGGTGAAGGGAAATTTTCGTATACTCAAACATTTGAGAAATTATTAGATGGAAGATCACTCGATGATCTTATTCGTGAGAAAAGAGAAAAAACAGATACCGTGGTGGCGCTTGATCTTATGGGAGAGGGGCAAGTATTACGTGAAGTAGATATTGATGCAGGTTTAGCGGTGACATTAGTTGACCGTCGATCTAGTGAGAAAAAACAGATTGATATGGAGAAAGATATTGATATGATTACGGATAATGTGGTGTATAAAAGTACCTGGCGTCAGATAGAAGGGTGGGTAGCAAGATCAACAAAAAAACGAGGATTAGATTTTATTTTCTGTCGACCGATAGGTGGGATATATACATTACCCAAAGATGATATGGATTTATATTATTATCTTGTTCAACAGATGTGGAATATGCTTTCACCAGAAAATGGCATGATTCTTTCTCAAGCACCGCTGTATATACATCGAAATGGGCGAACGCGGCAAGATCTGTTAGCCCCTTGGTTTAACACGCTAATGGAAACAGTGCATTGTCGAATAGCGGATGATCGATTATCTTTTCAGTTAATCAAAACTCCTGATGCCCCTGCGTTATTACCTACTCTTCCGACTTCCCAATAGGCGGAAAATTCGGTAAGCGTATAGATAGTATAGCGTGAACATCGTTCTATTTTTTGGTGCTCATTTTTTATCAGCCGCGATAAAGCGCATGGAAAGCGAATTTACGCAGTGGCGCGTATTTTTTTTGGTGAATTGTTCGCCTTCAAACAGATGGCCCAAATGACCACCGCAATTCGCGCAGGTAATTTCTGTACGCGAACCATCGGCATCCACGGTGCGTTTCACCGCACCGGGAATTTCTTGGTCAAAACTGGGCCAACCGCAACCAGAATGAAATTTCGCATCAGAGGTATACAGCGGTGCATCACATCTTCGGCAAATATACGTACCCTCCACAAAAAAATTATCGTATTCGCCGGTGCCAGGCGCTTCTGTGCCTTTGCCAACAATGACACGTTCTTCTTCTTTCGTCAGTTGGTGATATTTCATACAATATGTTTAACGAATTATACTTGTAGTATATCTTCCTCTTCATCATTGGCAAAGTGACTGAAGCCTTGTAACACGATGTAGTAAAATATGCTACTATAAATACTATGTCTGGTCACATCGCATTGGTTTCACGAAACCTGTTCAAACCGTTTCGTGCGGAATTGATATTCAGCGTTTCAACCCAAATATCCACGGAGAATATTTGTATAAAAAATATTACCTACCACATCAGCCGTTGTTGTTGTGTGTTGGGCGACTTGCGTTAGCTATAGAAACAATATTTCATGACGCGAATGTGTTATTCGTCTATTTTTCTGCTAACATCTTCAGTATTTTATCCAACTTTCTGTTCAATTCATCAAATGCGGTTTTATAAGAATCCGATGTTGATAACGATGGTTTTTGAAAAGTATTTTTCCCATAGGCACTCTGGAGCTCTTCCCGCTTTCCTTTCTTAAAACAGAGGCTACAATACACTGGTTTTTTCCCGTTTGGTTTAAATGGTACGCCGCAGGTTTTTCCACAGGATTCGCAGGTGGCTTCATACAGCTGGTGGTCAAACGGCTGTTTTCTGCTATCTTTCTTTGCAAATCGGTTGAAATTTTTTTTTGTGTTACCGCTTCCGCTACTCGCTCGATTGAAATTTTTCATAGTGTATAGACTGTACATAGCTATGACTAAAAAAGCAAGCACATGGTGGAGCGAGTTCAGGTACCTAGACCTTATGTTCATGCTGTGCCATACTACAGAACATGAAAAAGATTGAATTATTAGCGCCAGGAGGGGATTTGCAAAAAGCCCAGTATGCCCTTGATTTTGGTGCAGATGCTGTGTATTGTGGTACCAATTTTTTTGCCATGCGTCAGCATAAAGGCAATTTCACCTATGAAGATTTGGAAGAAGTGGTGCGCTACGCTCATGCACGTCATAAAAAAGTCTACGTGACCATGAATATTTTTGCGCATAATTATCATTTAGACACGGTCAAAAAAGCATTGATCAAGTTGCGCGAATTACAACCGGATGCGCTTATTGTTTCAGACCCCGGTATTTTCATGTTGGTACGTGAGCATGCACCAGAACTTCCTGTTCACATTTCTACCCAAGCGAATGTGACGAATGCATCGGGTGTACAGTTTTGGAAAAAACTCGGAGCCGAACGGGTTATTCTTGCTCGCGAATTAAGCATAAAAGAAATACGAGAAATTCATGAAGCGGTTCCGGATATTGAAATTGAAACTTTCATTCACGGAGCACAATGTATGGCCTATTCTGGACGGTGCATGTTGTCTTCGTATATGAATTATCCTCGTCGAGCAAATATTGGTTCTTGTTCGAATACCTGCAGGTGGAAATATATTGAAGTAGAAGAAACACAACGGCCGGGTGAAAAAATGCGTGTAGAAGAAGATGAATTTGGAACCTATATTTTTAATGCACACGATATGTGCATGATCGAGCATGTGCAAAAAATTATTGAATCTGGTGTGGTGTCGCTCAAAATTGAAGGTCGTGGTCGCAGTCCATTTTATGTGGCGTTTGTGGTAAAAGCGTATCGCGCCGCACTGAACTTGATTGAACAGAATGCTCCAAACATTCAAGAGCGTCTTGCGGCATTGAGAGAACGACTGCTCGCGGCATCTTCTCGTCCATTTGATACGGGGTTTTTTCTTGGCGCACCGATGCAAAATTTGGAAAACCGAAAACAAAAAACGGCGTATCGCTTTGTTGGTATTCTGGAGAAAAAAATAGATGAACACACCGCCACCTTTACGATACACAATGAGTTATATGCAGGTGAAGAGGTGTATGTGATGACTCCTGATGATGAATATACACTGCCGGTCGATGCGTTGATTCTTGCCAATTCTGGCCAGCGGGTGAACTCTGTACATGGCGGTAAGCAGGAGAGTATTCAACTCACCTTTCCAAAACCGGTTCATGAACGAACCATTCTGTTCCTGAACATAGCTCAACGCGCGCAATAAACGTTGAGTTGAAATTATCTTCATTCGCTTACACACAAAAGCTTGACGCTATCGCAGCATCTGCTGGGTAGGAATGTGTGTAATATGTTGCAGCCATAGGTGTAGAGTTAATAATTTGTCTAATTTTTATGTATACTATATCTGTCTAGCACAGGATTCATCTGAAATTTTATGAGATGGAGGAGATAGATTAAGAAACAATAATAATTTATTGACAAACAATAAATAATAGTATACTGTAGGCTTATTAAAAATAGATAAGACTTTTTTACTATGAAACACGGGTCAACAATTATCTTACGTGGAGCCGTGGTCTTGCTTGGGCTTGTCGTCCTTGCGTTGTGCATTTTTGCCTTACCCCCTGCAATTATTGGGGGAAATTTTGAAAGTTATCGCCCTATTTTTATTGGGATGTATCTACCAGCAATTCCATTTTTTATTGCGCTCTATCAAACGTTACAGTTGTTGAGTTATATCGACAACAATACAGTCTTTTCAGAATTATCGGTGAAGGGGTTGCGGGTAATAAAATATTGCGCGCTTATCATCAGTGGGTTGTATTCAGTTGGTCTGCCGTACATATTTTATGTTGCTGACAAAGACGACGCACCAGGTGTAATAGTCATCGCGCTGGTTATTATTATTGCTTCATTTGTTATCGCCACTGCAGCGGCGGTGTTACAACGGCTCATACAGTATGCGGTAGATATCAAGGCAGAGAATGATTTAACGGTGTAAAAGAAGGATATGGCAATTGTTATCAACATTGATGTGATGCTGGCCAAGCGGAAAATGAGCGTGACAGAGCTGGCCGAGAAGGTGGGAATTACCATGGCAAATATTTCTATTCTCAAAAACGGAAAAGCACGCGCGATTCGATTTTCAACATTGGAAGCCATTTGTGAGGCACTTGGTTGTCAGCCTGGAGACATTTTGGAATATAAAAAATAGATATCGATCAATTAACATAGACACCACTATGAACTCCACCATGCGTAAAGCGTTACACATTATGCTCACCAGCCTCGCTCTCGCTTTTATTTTTAACTACCTGTTTTTTCAAAAGACGCTTGGCATTTCGTTTGCTATTTTTGTGTTCACTCTTTTTGTTGCGGTAGTGCTTCTTGGTATGCAGCAGCGAGCACTATTGAAAAAAAGCTGGTGGTTGTTTGCGCTCATTCTCTTCTTTGCTCTCATGCCGGGCATACGTGCAAATGAATTTTTAACATTCCTCAATGTGTGTGCAACATTCGCTTTATTGATCTTGTTGGCTCATGGACTCGCCGGTACACCAGCGTTCGTCATGAAGCTGCGCGATTATCTTGTGCTGATGATTTTTGTGCCGTTCCGAATGCTTGGCAGGGTGTTGTTCACTGTCTCTCAAATGAATCAGATTCATAGCAATAGCAAGCACCGCGATATGTGGCTCCGTGTCGTGAAAGGAGTGATCATGGCAGTACCGATATTGATTATTTTTGGCGCGCTGTTTTCACAAGCAGACTTGGCGTTTTCACAATTTATCAATCGTTTTGTCGATATCACTATTTCGGAGAGGTCGGTGCAATATCTTGTATTATTATTCATGGCGTTTATCGCTGCGTTGTGTTTTTTGTCTTATATATTTTTTCCCAAACAGTATCAATCAGGGTTGTCCCGTGAGCAATCTCATACTGCAGCAGCTGTGCAGTCGGGCAAGGGGATAGAGGTGCTCGTGTTTTTAGGTCTTATCTCCGTGCTGTTTCTCGTGTTCATTGGTTTCCAAATCACCTACCTCTTCGGTGGTGAAGCCAACATTGTGAATGCCGGGTTCACGTATGCTGAATATGCGCGACGGGGTTTTTGGGAATTGCTGGTGGTCGCATTGCTTTCTTTGGTTGTGTTGCTGGTTTCTGAAAAGTATGCTGGGGCTGAATCAATAGGTAGTGAACAAAAACGCCACACACAATTTTTGATACCTGCACTTGTATTGATTATCGAAGTCGTTGTGATTATCGTTTCAGCGTTCAAACGGTTATCTTTGTATATCGATGCGTATGGCATGACCACATTGCGTTTTTATGTGGCTGGGTTCATTCTGCTGCTCTTCGTGTTGTTTGTTGTGCTGGCGGTGAAATTCATACAGTCGAAACCGGAACAGTTTTTCGCTTTTGGTACACTGCTTTCACTCGCTGCTTTTTTGATTCTAGTCAACATAGTGAATCCTGACGTTTTTATAGCGAGATATAATATGAAAGCATATCACCGCACAGGCAAAATTGATGTGATGTATGTTGGGGCACTTTCTAGCGATGCAGAATCTGAAAAAATTGAGTTATATAAGACAATAGCAGATGAAGATACAGAATTTTTACGAGAATTGTTTCAGAACCAGAAAGCGAGGTTGGAAAAACAGAGTGCTCATTGGCAATCAGCAAACTTCGCACGTGCTCGAGCGTTGAAGTTGTTGCAAGAGCTCTGATTCTGCGAACTTATCTCTCGTTTGAGATGTTAACTATGAAATTATTTTATTCTCTCATTGCCACCCTGTGTATTGCAGGTTGGCTGTTCCCCGCTTCGGCATTTGCCGAGGTCAATGTAGATCTCGTTAGCGGAGGAGATACACTCACGCTCACTGAGGACCCCCAGGAACAAGAACAAGGATCAACGACGTATATCTTTTCTTATTATACGAGTGATTCGGTTGGCACGACATATGATTTGGTGTATGACACGCACGGATTTGTGCCTGTTGTTATGGTGACCATTGGTTCCATGACCGGATGGGAATATGATGCAGAAACAAGTCTATTGACTGCACACGT
This sequence comes from Candidatus Kerfeldbacteria bacterium, assembly GCA_016182555.1. Lineage (GTDB taxonomy): Bacteria > Patescibacteriota > Patescibacteriia > UBA9570 > XYC2-FULL-38-9 > JACPGJ01. The sequence goes on along the minus strand of JACPGJ010000007.1, from coordinate 59,236 downwards.
TAGTAGCGCTGATTTAAGCGCGGTGTTGCCAGAGGGGCAAGTACCGGAAGGCATAAATATTATTATGCTTGCTATGGCAGAAGCCGCAGAAGAAGGGCAAGATGGTCCACCGAATGAAGCCGCAGGGATGTATATGGCGACAAATTTGATGCAATGGGAAATGATCCCACCTTCAGAAGGGAACATGCAATTCGGGTTTCGTTTAAGTGGTTCGGAAGGCACGACTGGATTTTTTGATTTTTTTGTACCAAATGCTCTTATAGATTTTCTTGGGACAACAAAAGAAGATTTAGTGTTATTTGAAGATGATGATCAAAGAAGCATTTCATTGACTGATACAGGTGACGGTGCGTTATTCCGAATTCAAACACAATTTACAGAAGAAACAGTGGCAGATACAGACGCAATCCAAACCACAGCCGAAGATGATACCACCACGATTACAAAAACTTTTGCTGCAGGAGAAGCTCAACCGTTAAGTTTGGGTGCAAACAAGGAGCGGGTGGAAGCCGGCACAAAAGTGCGTTTATATGGCTGGTTACACAACGGTAAAAAGGGGAAACGTATTGTATTAATGAAAAAGAATGCTGAAGGAAAATTTCAAAAATTTAAAATCTTAAAAACAAAAAAGAATGGACGTTTTGATACATTGGTGAAGATGGGAAGTGATGACGCTTCATTTCGAGCAGTGTTGAAAAAAGCAAACGACAATAAAACCCAAAGCCCTATTAAAGATATTACTGTCATTGATTAGCGCGCAAGAAGTTAGAATTGAAGCAGTGGCGTGGCAAGTACTCCGTTTTTCGAACTTTTTGGATGCAGCATGGTAATCCGTGGGAATTTAGTTTTTTGGTTTTAATGATTAAACCCTGGGCTAAATTTCTTTAACAGCTTCTTCAATTGCTTTTTCAATTATTTTTTTCAATGGCGCAAGATTATACTCGTCAGCAGCCTGTAGCGCTTTCACATAGCGTTTTCTTGCAGCTGGAGTTTCTACTTGTAGTTCAATCGTTGGCAAATCTAAGTTCAATAACACAATGTTTATTAACAAACGACCAATACGACCATTATAATCTGCAAATGGATGAATCCACAGGAATCGGTGATGCGTCCATGCCAGTAATTCACTTAATTCATCAAGATAGTTTTCTTCTTGAATAGATGGAAGATGCTTCAGTCGTTCTTTTAAGTCATTACAAAAATCTTTCATGAGTTGGGGTACAAGATAAAATTTCGGAGGAGTATGTAAAGAGACTTCAACATCAATAGTTCTAAATTTTCCTCCTATCTCTGGAAATATCCATGCAAAACCCACGTGATGAATTTTTTTGAGAAATTCTGGAGTAAGTGGAATTTTAGATTGTTGGCGTTTCTGTAAAACAAAATCCCAGACACGTTTAATACCCTCTATTTCTAATGGAATGAGTTTTGAACGAGGAATGATGCCAAAAGCAGTATCTTTATAACTCGTTTCACCCCTGCCTTTTGGCATACCTTATGAGAGTTGATCTAAGATTTTTTTCACTAATGCCTTTGTTGTGGTTGGATTTTCTGTTTTTGTTGTACGATAAATCATCTTCGGTGTGAATGAACGCAAATAATTGCGTCGCAGGGTGCTATTCGGACGAGATTTTTGATACTTCTGTAAAGCTTTTACGATATCTTTTTTTGACATATGAATATATAGAAGATACCTAAAAATAGCTTCATTGTCAAAAAGATAGCGTATGTTTCATGTTTTGTTCGAATAATATTCCGTTTGCGGGAGCAAGTGAACGCTGTTTGAACATTTTGGGTGGAGAATATTAATAAATGGGAGTCTAGTTTTTTGTATTAACCCCACCCCCTTCACACTATATCTTTCATCCTGTTTAAAATAAAAAAGGCAGTTTTGTGCGGAAAGCTCCTCCTAAGCTCTCAACGCAACTGGTACTGCCGAACCATTTCATCACTACTTATGAACAATCACAAGTACATACTTTTTTGGGTGGAGAGTAGTGAGGAGCATTTTTGAGCAGTGCGGTGGTGTATAGTCCAGATATAAGGAATAGTCCGACACTGATACTCAGAAAGATGCTCCGTTTGAAACGAGCTCTCCACAATTTGTTCATCTTGTAGAGATGCCACTGCATCATGCCCCAACCAAGATACATCATCGCATAGGTTACGGAGAATGCGATAAGCGCGATATCGCCTATATCCATTTGCCAGAGAGCTGAATAAGGTGAATCGCTGGGAGCTAACAGAACAATTATCCCAAACGCTCCCATGATGCTAAATACTGACCATTCTTTTGCGCCTTCCGGAGTTTGGTGTTTGCGCATGTACTCTGCAACCTTGAGTGCGATCCCAATGTGTATGGCATATACACACATAATGATGAGGAATGTTATTCCTGACATTGTACATTTCCTTTCTTATGCGGTTTATCAGTTTGCGCGGGTATAGAAATTGTATCGTAATACAGATATATACCCAGTAGAATTACTCCTACACAAAAGAATAGAGCTTTTCTTCGTGGACATTTGTACTCCCATGCGTTCAATGGATAGCTGATGAATGTGATACCAAAACCATAGAGCAATGCAAGAAGAAGAGTGTGGAATGTCATATGTTACCCCACGAATTGTATAGGTGCTTTACAAACATACTATAACTGTATAGGGTAACAATAATGTATATTTATTTTATATTTATATTCATTATTTTTGCTAAAGAAAGATAAAAAAACATCAACAATTTTTGACGATATATGAAAGAACAATCAATTTCCAACCTTCTACAAAATATCGGACTCGATGAGTTGGAAATACACTGCTATATACAATTGCTTAAAAAAAGTCCACAGAAGGCGTCAGAAATAGCGCGAAGATTAGAAATTCCTAAAACAACTGTATTACTTGCGCTACAGAAATTGAGTAATGAGTTTCATATTGTGAAGCGCATGAAAAGAAAAAATACGTATCTCTTTTCTGTTGATGATCCAACTGAAATTCTCCGTTTTGTGCAACAGCGTCAGCAACAACTGAAAGATCAAGAACAAAAAATTCAGTCAGCGCTGCCAGAATTGCGCGCCATGCAGCAATATGAAACCGTAAAACCGAAAATGTATTACTATGAAGGAAAAGAAGGAATGAAGAAAGCGTTTTTACAAGTATTGGAAGAAGCAGATCACATTATTGGGTATGGAAGTAATGAAGATGAATTGAAATATTTACCATCCCTATATCCCGATTATTATAAAAAACGTGTTGCAAAGAAAATTTCTGTGAAAGCTATTATTCCTGCGACACTATTTAATATTCAACATACTCTTGAAACAGAACAGAAACATATTCGTCATTCTAGACTTATTCCTGCCGAATGTAATTATCCTATTGAAGTGAATGTATATAAGCACACGGTGATATTTTTTTCTTACGAAGAAAATTTCGCACTTGTCATTAAAAGTAAACCCATAGCCGATTGCTTACAAAAAATGTTTGAATTCGCCTTTGAATATTCAGAAAAATTTGATCAAGATATTCGTAAGCGATTGCAAAAATAAGAAGATAATTTTATAAAGCTATGAAACTCAAGCTAAACACCTGAATCTAGCACTTTATTAGCAATAGGACAGATGAGATGGGTGTTACAAAAAATATAGTGTGTAAGGGGTGGTGCCTCAAATGAACATAGATTAACCCCACCCTGTTTACACTATATTTTTCTTTCCGAAATTTTCGGAACTTATTATCTGCTGCTCGAATGTGTTATATAGAAAAATTGCGAAATGAGTGAAGGAAAGGAAGGCATTGTTGGCGCGGGGGAAGCAACCGCTGCCTTCCTTCTCATTACCATAAAAATCAATTATCAAAATTCGACAATTGTTCCCAGAACACTTTAAAGAGAAGCAAAAATGTGTTGGCAAGAAGAGGATTGGTGAGTGTAGTGCCAAAAATGGGTTCTTCGAGTGTAAGGAGAGCGATTGTATCTTCCCAAATTAATATATCTGTTGCAAAATCGCCATACTGCTTTGGGATTAGTTTCATATCATATAATCCTTTCACAATTTGTTTCATGTGTGGGCCGGCATGTTCGCCAGATGGATGTGAAAGAATATCATAAAATACAATTCCTTTTTTTTGCACTTGTTTTAGATAATGCGTATAGAATTGCGGATCGAGTTCTTGTAAGCGCTTTGTTGAACCAATTCCCATAATTTTTTTTGCTGTGAGCGATTGATCATAGATCTGCTTTACCTCTTCAAATCCATCAAAGAATCGGATAAGCGGTTTATTTTTTTGTACGGTATATAGGGCTCTTAGATCAGGAAGCAATTCTTGCGCTGCTGCAGTTTTTCGGTTCATTGATTCGATGAGCGCCTGTGGATCGCAAGCAACATAGGCTTTGCGTTTTCCTTTTGAGATGGATTGTTCGGATATCAATTGTTTTTCTTTGAGACTTTGGAGAATGTGATAGCAATTGGTGCGGGCAATTCCGGTGCCTTTTGCAATGACAGGGGGAGAGGAAAGGCTATTTTGGAGGAGAAAGAGGTAGATGTCGGTTTCTGATTGAGTCAGGCCAATGCTTTGTAAACGTTTGTGGATATTCATAAATTTGAATGTTTTTGATTATTTTGTCAATTTAAATTATATCATTTTTTTATAAATAAATCAAATATAAAATAAAAATGTATAAATTTTGAAATAACTTGTATTCACTTTTTTACGCATTTGGGATACTATATCCAGTTCTTCAGTGACGGGATGAGCTCGACATTGAAGAAAGAAATTTGACAACTGAAGGAGGACGCTATGAAGACCTCGAAGATTACTGCAATCCGTGGTTTCGTCTATGAGAGGGAATATGAGACGGAGCGTGGTGAGTCCGCTCTCGTGGTGGAATACATCTGTGTGGGAAATGTCCACATCGCACACGACCTCTATGCTGGGCACCGCCAGCACAGGTACAGGGTGGAAGGGAAATGTGACGGGAAATGCCGAAGAACTTGCAATCTTCCCAAAGACGTGGACAAGCTCGTACAGCTGTTCGTGACTGAGGGGAAAAAGGAAGCTGTTACTCTCGATGAGGAGATTCCTTCTGAAGTGCAAGCTGCAGCTCGTCGTATTCCATCAACCCATGGTTTGGTGGTATTCGATATAACCAACCACAACCATGGCGGTACCATCGAACGGTACTTTGCTTTTCCAAAAGGGAAGCAGCGTATCGGCCACGAAGAGATAATTGTTGGTGAAAAACCGACAGTGTTCTCTTACATGGATTCCGAGTTCGATTATGAAATTCTGCTTCCGAAAGGAAGTCGAGAATTCGTAAAGGACGACTGGATTCCAAGACGATATCTCTAGTTTAGCCTTTCGTCCCTACCAAATGCCCGGTGTTCACATGGTAACCGGGAAGTCGTTCACCATCCTCTGGTGGGTGCATTACAGAATTCTAAAATAGGCAATTAATTTTTGGCAGGTAGCGTAGGCGGGGTGGTCTCGCTGGCGGAAACCTTACGAAGAGGAATTCGAAGAAGGAGGAGAAAATATGTTTCAGATTCAGTGTACGGTTGAGACTGGTGATTTGAACGTGTGGCAGGCATATCAAGGGACGCCTGCAGAAATTGCGGAACAGGTGAGGAAAGAAAGTGATGGGCGAGAAAAGTTGCTTGCTGTGATCACTAAAGAGCAGATCCTCGCTGGGCTGCCTCAAGAGAAGCGGAGTGTCATGTGGAACGGACTGCTCGTGTTGGAAGACACGCTCAGGCTCGAGGGCGAAGCACGGATGTCCCTCGAAGCACTCATGACCGCTGCCGCGCGAAAGGCGAAAGCAGGAGAGTACAAAGGAGAAGGAGGAAATCTTGCCTACTTTCTCCTCTGGAAAGAGCAGGCGTACACGCGATCGTGTGCGGCGGAGGATATAGGGAGAGGGATGTCCTTTCTCCGGTCATTCCTCGCTGTGGGGCAAACAGGCGCCGCACTCAATGCGGCTGTCAAAGCGGTCGCTCGAGCAATTATTGAGCTTGACCGCAAGTGAGAGCGCACATTTTCACGTAATAAAATCCGTCTATTGTGGAGGCAATAGGCGGATCTTTTTTTACTTTAAATATGCATATTATTCTAGGAATATGTCTTTATTTGAACATGATAATCAATAATATATTTCGTTCTCTGAGTGGATGTATTGCAACACCAATATTATATTGCAGAATCGCCAGATAAGCGATGATTTTTTTCTATTAATTTTCGCTGATCTTCATTTGCCTTTCTTGCCACTTTTTTTAATACTTTGGTTTTGTGACGAGAATCTGTGTTTCTAAAAAAATCTGAAAACGGATCTGTTTTTGTTTCTTTCTGGGAAAATATTTTTGATAACAACTTTTTCATAAAATTCTTTCTTATGCTCTCGAGTATACTGCTTAGCTGCTTGTTTAATAATATTTTCTTTTTCAGTAAAAGTCATAATCCTATAATACCTAAATCACTCTGTTTTGAATAGAGTAATGTTGCTTTGTCTTTCCAACAAGAAAAATCGTTATGACTAGCGGCTTTCTTTTTTCGTTCGAACAAGGTTCCGTTTGCGGGAGTGACGGGACTCGAACCCGCGGCCTCTTCCGTGACAGGGAAGCGCTCTAACCAACTGAGCTACACCCCCAAATGGGGCAATACGATATACGATGACGCACCACAGAGTATATCGTATTGCCGATGGGTTGTCTATTCTCTATTTCTTTTTTACTTCAGCAACAATTTTATCAAACAATGCGGGGTGGTGTTCTGCCAGCGTTGCCAGAATTTTGCGGTCCACCAAAATGTTTTTCTTGGTCAATGCGTTCATGAATGTGCTGTAGTTTATGCCTGCAGCGCGGGCAGCAGCGTTAATCTTCACTTGCCATAATGCGCGGCGTGTGCGTTTCTTCTGTTTGCGGTGGTCGTATGCGCGTTGGCCAGATTTGCGTACCGCGTTTTTCGCCTGGCGAATTAAATTTTTGCGGCCAGCATAGTATCCTTTCGCTTGTTTTAAAATACCACTGCGATGTTTTGTGTGAGATGATCCTCGTTTTACTCTTGCCATATATTTGCTCTGGTAGCCGTTAAATTACTCGTTGAATATTTTTCGTAATCGTTTTCGATGCCGTACCATCTTTTCGTTTGTTGCGAGTGGTTTTCCCACTTTCGCGAGCGTTGAAATGGTCTTGACCGGCTTTGCGGATGATCAATTTTCCTGACCGTTTTCCGTTCTTTGTTCGCCGAACACGTTTGGCGATGACTTGATGTGTTTTGTGCTTTCGTTTTGGCATAAATACGTTAATATCTACAAATTCAATTATTTTTTCTTGAGTGTGAGCATTGCCGTGAACTGGCCGCCCATGCGTTTAATCGGTTGTTCCAGCACCGTGTCGCGACCCAGTGTATCAATAAAGCGCTGAATCGTTTTCTGCGCGACTTCTGGATGAGCTTTTTCACGCCCACGCATACGCATTTCCACTTTAATCTTATCGCCTTTATCCAAAAATTTTTGTGCAGATGCCACACGTACGTTCATGTCATGCTCGCTAATTGCCACCGTGAGACGAATGCCTTTAATCTCGCCACCTTTTTTGGATCGAGCGCGATTTTTTCGGTCTTGTTTCTCTTTCTCGTATTGTAACTTGCCAAAATCGACAATTTTGACAACCGGCGGTGTGGCTTGGGGCCCGACTTCGACAAGATCCAGGAACGATTCGCGTGCAAGATCGAGGGCGCTTTGAATAGACATGACGCCTAATTTCTCGCCTTGTTCACTAATCACGAATACCTGTGGCGAGCGAATCTCTTCGTTCTTGCGAAATTCTTTGTTTGAAATGGGTGTAGAGAATTACTGATTAAATACGCTGTGAGGGGAGTGCCAGCAGCGCGGCAGCCGGCACAATTATTGGTGGAGATGGCGGGCCTCACACCCGCGTCTGGTCACCCAAAGAACGAATTTCTACGTACGTATCTCGCTTGATATTCTCGGAACAGCCGCTTGAAGCGAGCCAAACACGGCAACTCCCAGTTTGTTCAAATGTTCGCTTCCGAGCCAAACACCTCGGCAACGTGAGTCTCATGAAGTTGCGCCGCAGAGAGCCTATGAGACATCAACTCAGGCGACGGATGTCGGATTTAAGCGACAACAGGTACCGCATTCAAAGAAGGAGCAAATGCGTTGGCAAATGCGTTCTTTGCGCGGCTCACTAAGTTTGCACTTAGAATTTGATAGTTTTGATGAGACTATAAACTCAGTACGCAATTCGTTTTTGAAATGGACCATCAACGTTTAACATCCCCATATAGAAGCCCTGAAATGGTTCAGGCAGCTGCTACCAGCGGGTGTTAAAACGGTGTTTGTGAAGGTTATGAATGCATTTTTTGCTTCATCATGCGTTGCATTTGGCGCTCGGTATCCCGTTTTTTTATTTTTTGACGCTTATCATGCAATTTCAAACCGCGAGCAAGCGTGACATTTACTTTCACAATACCGTGCTTACTATACACTTTTTCTGGTATCAATGTCAAGCCTTCTTGTTGCAATTTTCCCATGAGTGTCGCAATTTCGCTGCGGCGAAGCAGAATTTTTCGTGGGCGTTCGGGTTCATAGCCCGGCTGGTTGGCTTGCTGATACGGAGAAATATGCATGTTTTTCAGCCATAACTCACCCTGTTCAATGCCAATATAGGCGCTTTTCAGGTTCACTGCCCCTTTTTTCACAGACTTCACTTCAGCGCCGGTCAATACTAAACCCGCTTCGAACGACTCGAGCATTTCATATTTCGACCGGGCATATTTGTTCACGATGGATTCCATATAGAGATAGTCTACGAGAGATTTACTCTATTGACAAACTCTTTGTTTTCATCTATCGTTTCTATTGAAGGAGTTGCCTCTTTTTCGACGCCCCGAGGTAACTCCTTTTTTATTGGTGTGGATTGGTCTTTTTCATATTTTGTGCTAATTTATTGTAATGAAGGATAGCATTCAGAAAGATATTCAAGAAGCTATTATTGCGCGTCAACAGAGTGGTGATTGGCCGGTTTTTGATATTCCGCCATTGCCAATTGATTTGCCTGAACTGCCTGAACACGGAGATTTTGCCAGTAATATTGCGATGCAGCTGGCACGTGTGCTGAAAAAACCCCCACTCATGATTGCGGAAGAATTGAAACAGCATTTACTCGCTGGTGATAGTGCGTATGCGGATATTCAAGTGGCACCACCCGGTTTTTTGAATTTTTTTCTTTCGACGCAGCAGTATGCCGAAAGCTTGAAACAGATTCTGCGAAAGAAAGAAGCGTATGGTCGCAGCAGCATAGGTAAACGAAAAAAAGTGTTGGTGGAATTTTTGTCTGCTAACCCCACCGGGCCACTCACGCTGCCAAATGGGCGCGGGGGATATTTGGGAGATGTGTTGTCGAATATTCTGGCGGCCACGGGTTTTACGGTGCTGCGTGAATATTATATGAATGACCGCGGCAAGCAGGTGGAGGTATTGGGCGAATCCGTGATGCGGCGCTATTTGCAGAATCAAGGGATTAAGGTGGATTATGCCGACGAATTGTACCAAGGTGAATATATTAGTGAGCTCGCCACAAAGCTCGCATTGAAAGATTACAAGTTGAACCACGGCAAAAAAGCCGAGTGGATTCGGCAGCGCATAACAGTATTAGCATTGCGGTTGATGATTGCGGATATCAAACGTGTGGTTGAAGAAAAAATGCAAATTCATTATGACAACTGGTTTTCTGAAAAATCGTTGTATGATGATGGCGTACCAGAGAAGATGCTGGCGAAATTGCGTGAAGCGGGAAATGTGTACGAACAGAACGGCGCGTTGTGGGTACGGACAAGTGCGTATGGTGATGACAAAGACCGAGTGATTGTGAAGAGCACGGGAGATGGTGCATATATGCAAGGCGATATAGCACTGTTTTATGACCGGGCATTTCGCCGACATGTACGTAAAGTGGTGCTTATTTTGGGTGCAGATCACCACGGCTATGAGCACCGCCTCAAAGCCGTGCCGAAATTGTTGAATGCTGATACGGAATTCGATATTCTGTTTACGCAAATGGTCACGTTGATCCGCGACGGCAAAGAGATGCGTATGAGTAAGCGGCAAGGAAATTTTGTGACGATTGAAGAACTCATTGATGAAGTCGGTAACGACGCCGCGCGGTTTTTCTTTTTACTGTATTCGGCCAACAGCCACATGAATTTTGATTTGGGCTTGGCAAAAGAACAGTCGGACAAAAACCCGGTCTATTATGTACAGTACGCCCATGCGCGAATGTGCAGTATTTTGCGAGAGGTGGGGCAATTGGGCGCTCCGCCGCTGAAAGGGTTGCTCGTGGAACACGCTGCCGAAAAAGCGTTGTTGAAAGAGCTGATGGTATTACCAGAGTTATTAAAAGACATTGCCCGCACGTATGAAGTGCACCGCTTGCCCACGTATGCCTTAGATCTTGCGCGATCGTTTCACCATTTTTACGGCCAGTGCCGGGTGATTGATAATGGAGAAGTGCAGGTGACGCGGTATGCGCTGGTGGTGGCCACTCAAACCGTGTTGCACAGCGTGTTGAAGCTGTTGGGCGTGAGCGCACCAGAAAAAATGTAATGATATGCGTATAGGAATAGATTGCCGAACGATGCTGAATCCCGCTTCCGGAGAACGCGCAGGAGTGGGCCATTACACGACGCAATTAGTGAAGGCGCTGCTGGCATACAACCCTGCCGCAAAAGATGAATTTGTGTTGTTTGTAGACCACCAGATGCCAGAAGAGGTGACACAAGAATATACAGCGCGGCCGAATGTACAAGTGGTACGTTTGCCGCTGAGCAAATATAAACGTTATCTTCCGTTTGCCTATTCTCATTATTTTGTGGCGAAGGTGTTGGAGCGGCAACGTTTGGATATTTTTCATTCTCCGGCGTATGGTATACCGCTCGGTTATTCGCGGCCATCGGTAGTGACGATTCATGACTTGGCTATTTATCGTCATCCGGAATGGTTTCGTGAAGAGTCTGGTTTTTCACAAAAAGTGCTGGTGCCGCAGTCGGTACGAAAAGCCGCGAAGGTGATTGCGGTTTCCCGCGCCACAGAAAAAATGATTACGCAGTTATTTCGTGTACCGGATTCGCGCATGGCCTTAATTTATGAAGGGGTCACTCGTGAGCCACGTTTGCCAGCTGCTCGTTGTGCAGAAATTCGTGCACAGTTTGGCGTGAATGAACAGTTTTTATTTTTCATTGGCACGCTTGAACCACGCAAAAATTTGGAACGTTTGGTGAAAGCATTTGACCAGTTTATGAATGAACATCATCGTCGTTTTCGTGATGTCCAATTAGTCATTGCTGGTGCGCGTGGCTGGAAGTACGAGCAAGTGTTTCAAACGATTTCGCGAGCTCGCTGGTCTGGCAATGTTCGCGTCATTGGCTATGTGACCCATGAAGAAAAAATGGCGCTGATGCAATCGTGTACCGCGTTTGTTTTTCCGTCATTATGGGAAGGGTTTGGGTTGCCGGTGTTGGAAGCGGCGAGTATGGGTATACCGGTGTTGACATCTAAAATTTCTTCGCTTCCGGAAGTGGGTGGGCCTGGTGCGTTGTATGTGAACCCACGGAATATTCTCTCTATTCAACAAGGAATTGCCACTCTTATGCGCAGCCCGGTGAAGCGCGCACAACTTGGTGCCGCTGGCCGCACACACGCCCGCAAATTTTCTTGGAAGCACTGTGCCCGCGAAACCTATGATTGTTACCTTGATGTTATTGAAGATTCTGCTGTATAGTAGATTGTATGCTTCAATTTTCAAACTTAGCAAAATGTTCATACATCACGCATGGTATTACGGAAATAGGGGATGCGGTGCCGACGGGGTTAGTATTTGGCGAACAGGTTCATAAAGATAAAACCGTTTGGGTGGAAGATACGGCGCAACAGCAGCTTCGTGGTGTGGATGCATTGGTCACGCGGCAAAAAAAAGTTGGTGTGGCGGTGCGCGTGGCAGATTGCGTGCCAGTCTTGTTTGCGGAACCGCGCGTTGGTGTGGTAGGTGCCGTACACGCTGGGTGGCGCGGAACCGCGCTCGACATCACGCGTAAATCAATTGAATTTTTAAAAATGAAACCGTTTGGGTTGAAGGTCGGTATTGGTCCGGCGATCTGCCCAAATTGTTTTGTGGTTGGTGAAGAGGTCGCAAGGCAGTTTGACCCCGCAGTAGTGCGTGAATCTGAAACCCGCGAGGGAATTTTTCATCTGGACTTGTGGCAAGCAAATGTGAACCAATGCTTGGAGCTGGGCATTCCCGAAAATAATATAGAAGTCATGCGGGTTTGTACGGTAGAATCACCGCGCCTCTATTCGTTTCGCCGCGGCGACCGCGAGCAGCGTAACATCGCATTCATTCAACAGGTTCGATAAAAATATGCATGCCATAAACACTTTTTATGCTCCGGCTTCCAATGGAGTGCTGTTATATATCCGAGTGGTTCCCAACTCATCACGGAACCAGGTCGTTGGTGTGCAGGCCAACCGTTTAAAAATAAAGCTGACAGCTCCAGCGCTTGAAGGTAGGGCAAACGCAGCACTGGTCAAATTTTTAGCTGAAGTATTGAACTGTTCACCAGCTGCTATTCAGATGACTCATGGAAAAGCTGCGCGTTACAAAACGGTGCATATCGCGGGTATTACTACAGCAGCGTTGTTGCGCGCTCTTCCTGCAACACAGCGGAAGGTTTAGATTGGAGGTTCCAGGTGTAGCTTGACTTTTTTTCTTGTTCATGAATAAATATCGATGTTGTAGCCGGGTCACTTTATGTTTTTTTCCCGCATGCAGCGGGGAAAGGAGAAGGATGATAGCTGTATTTTTAGACGATGAAATTGCCGCATGGATATCCATACGGCGGTTTGTGAGGCTTCTAGAAGAGAAGGGGGTTCTTCGAAGTCCTAAACCTCGTCTGCTAGACAAGAGGCCGGTTGTGCTGATGCTGGACGGCATAGACATCGACCTCATGTGGAGACTCTTTTATGAGGTTCCGCCAGTAGAGGGCTCTCCCTTGAGCGCTCTCTATGCGTTGGCTTGGAGCGCCGAAGAGGCGCTTCGTATCGTCCAGGCAGCCGACAAATGTCGGTTAGTATCCGGAAAAATTATCCAGGTATTCTAACCGGCTCCACGGCTGCTGCCACAGAGGCCGCGCAAGAAGCGGCCGCTTGCAGCAACGCGCGTTCAGGTGTCTTCGCGCTTGATAATCAAAACACCTTTTATTTTTGCTTTTTTTTCAAAAAAACGTTATACTTTTCAATATTTTACGCTATAAAAGCATGTCTATGGCAGAACCAGATCACAACAAAGAGAACAAAAAAAATCAGTTTGCCCAATTCGAAGAAGAGATTGTCGCATTTTGGGAAGAGAATAAGTGTTTTGAAGAATCGGTGCGCCAACGGCCGGAGAACAAGCAATATGTGTTTTATGATGGCCCGCCATTTGCCACCGGCATGCCGCACTATGGTCATATTGTAGCTTCACTCATGAAAGACATGGTGCCGCGGTACTGGACCATGCGTGGTTTTCGCGTGGAGAGAAAATGGGGATGGGATTGCCATGGTCTGCCGATTGAAAATATTATTGAAAAAGAACAGAATCTAAAAACGAAAAAAGATATTGAAGCATTTGGCGTGGACAAATTTAACGAAGCCTGCCGCGCGACGGTATTGCAATATGCCAATGATTGGAAACAGGTCATTCACCGTATGGGTCGTTGGGTAGAGATGGAGAACGATTACAAAACGATGGATCGTAACTACATGGAAAGTGTCTGGTGGGTGTTTTCACAGCTTTGGAAAAAGGGGCTGATCTACCAAGGCCATAAAGCAATGCATATTTGTCCTCGTTGCGAAACAACACTGTCGAATTTTGAAGTCACACTGGAGTATAAAGAGGTGAAAGATATTTCCGTGGTGGCAAAATTTCGTGTGACCAACGCAGAAGAACGTTTACATACAGGCACTGACCCAGTGAACATTCTTGCTTGGACCACGACTCCATGGACATTGCCCGGTAATGTGTTGCTAGCAGTGGGGCCAGAAATTGCCTACGTATTAGTGAAGCAAGAAGAAGAGGGTGTGACCACTTATTTTGTGCTTGCTAAAGACCGCGTTGCTGAAGTGTTTGCAGACAAACCCTATACCGTGGTGCGTGAACTCACCCTGCAAGATGTAGAGGGTCTTACTTATGAACCGCTGTTTACCTATTTTGCAGATACCCCAAATGCATTTCGTGTGATCGCTGCCGATTTTGTGAGCACGGAAGAGGGAACAGGTATTGTACATATCGCTCCAGCCTTTGGTGATGACGATTATCACGTCGGCGCTCGCGAAGGAGTGCCACTCATCCAGCATGTACAGATGAACGGTGAATTTGTAGAAGCCGTAACAGATTTTGCGGGCCGCCAAGCAAAACCAAAAGAGACTCCACAAGAAACAGATATCGAAATTGTAAAATGGTTAGCGCACAATGGAAAACTTTTTTCAAAGAAAAAAATTGAACATAGCTATCCACATTGTTGGCGGTGCGATACGCCGCTGTTGAATTACGCGACTTCGAGTTGGTTTGTTCGCGTCACAGAAATAAAAGAACAGCTCCTAGCCAATAACCAAAAAATTCACTGGGTGCCGGAGCACATGAAAGATGGGCGTTTTGGCAAGTGGCTGGAGAACGCGCACGACTGGGCGATTTCGCGTAACCGTTATTGGGGTGCACCATTACCAATATGGATGAACGAAGACGGTGATGTGCTCTGCGTTGAAAGTGCGCAACAGTTGGAAGAGCTTTCCGGTCAAAAAGTAGAAGACCTGCACAAACATATTATCGATAATATTAAAATCACGCAGAACGGTAAAACGTATCGTCGTATCCCAGAAGTATTAGATTGTTGGTTTGAATCTGGCGCTATGCCGTATGCGCAAATGCATTATCCATTTGAAAATGTTGAAAAATTTGAAAATGGTTTCCCTGCAGAATTTATTGCCGAAGGACAAGATCAAACACGTGGATGGTTTTATACATTGCATGTGTTAGCCACAGCACTCACGCGCGATCAAGACCGCTCTATTCCTACGCAAGAAAGTGTTCCGGCATTTCGTAATGTCATTGTGAATGGTATTGTGTTGGCAGAAGATGGGAAAAAGATGAGTAAAAAATTGAAAAATTACCCCGACCCATTGGAAATGGTTGACCAATACGGGGCTGATGCGATGCGCCTATACCTCGCCGCTTCTCCAGTGATGGCCGCAGAAAATTTGAATTTTTCTCAAAAAGATGTGGCAGAAATTTACCGTAAGTACACCAATACGTTGTGGAATGTGTTTACCTTTTATCACATGTTTGCGGAAAAATACCACGGAGAAATCAAAGAAATTACTGATCCGGCCGAACTGTCGAACGTATTAGACAAATGGATTTTTGCAAAACTCCATACACTCATTGCGCAGGTGACTACAGGATATAACACCTATATGTTGCGTGAAACGGCGTTGCCATTAGTAGATTTTGTTCAAGAATTATCCACCTGGTATGTACGCCGGGCGCGAAACCGTTTTAAAGGAGAAACGAGCGCAGATAGTACGATGGCGTTGCGCACACTCTACACGGTGCTCGTGAGTTTTATAAAAGTTGCCGCACCCGTAACACCGTTTATGACCGAATATATCTATCAACAATTGCGCACGAATGATATGCTTCTTTCTGTACACCACACCGACTGGCTTGATGAAAACGAAGCATTTATGGATGAACGAGTACTCCAGAATATGGACCGCGTGCGTAAAATGATTGAGCAAGCGCTTGCTCTTCGCGCGCAAGCAGGCATAAAAGTTCGTCAACCGCTGCAATCGGTTACTATTACAGAAAAAGATTTGGAGAGCGGGTATATTCAAATGATGAAAGAGGAATTGAATGTCAAAGAGGTGAAATTTGGAGAAGCATTTGCGCTTGATACCACCCTCACCGAAGAGCTGCGCTTGGAAGGCATGTTGCGTGAACTGATTCGCCAAACAAACGCACTCCGCAAACAAGCAAAGTTGAGCATCAACGACCTCATCGACATCACCATTTCCACAGAAAGCGAGCGTATACAAAAAGTGTTCAGTATATATGCTGAAGAATATCAACGTTCGGTATTGGCAAAAAGTATCACCACGGTGAATGAACCACAACAGCACGAATTCAAGATTGACGGTGAACTGATGACCATTTCTTTAGGACAATAAACCGCCTATGTTCAGGCAGATTTTCCATGGCCTATACCTATAAGTCTGATGGCATTATTCTGAAGCGCTGGAATTATAAAGACCAAGATAAGATGGTGCGCTTGCTTACGCGTGATTACGGCAAATTGACCACGCGGGCAATTAGTGCACGAAAAATTACCTCAAAACTTGCCGGTCACCTCGAACCATTTATCTACGCTGATTTTTTTATTGCCCGTTCTCGCACGATCGATATTGTCGCCGGTTCCAATACACTCGCGCCGCATACGCAACTCCGGCAGTCCCTTCCGCATTCCGCACTGGCCAGTTTTTTTTCTGAAATCGTGGATCGGTTTACGCAAGAGGAAGAGCAAGACACAGCGTTGTTTGAACATGTCCACGGTTTTTATACGTGGTTGAACCAAAATAACGCGCACCTCCTTGCCTTGTATGCCGCGGTTATTCAACTGCTCTCTATTTTAGGTTTTCGCCTCGAGCTTTACACCTGCCATGCGTGTAACAATCCCATTACTTCCGAAGGCACCAAATTCAATTTCAAATTATGGAGCGTCGAATGCGCAAATTGCCAAAGCACCGACGATACGATGTCCGTTCACGAGAATACCATCAAAGCTCTGCGTTTCATTCACGAGCGTTCTTTAGAGGAATCAACAAAATTGCAAATTCCCATCGCGCAGTGGCAAGAATTCACCCAGCTGATTCATGCGCTGTTGCGTTATCACCTGGATACGCCGCTCAAATCCGAGGCCGTATTATTTACCCTACTTCAGCCATTGTGATGAGCAAGGGAAATATGATAAAGTATGAGAGTTAACTGGCTTATTTTTATTTATGAAAGAATCGCAATTACCGCAAGCTCACGGCAAAATCAATGATGCTGGGCTCCACCGTTTTACCGCATCAGAACTCGGCATTTTTTATGCCGATTTATCCAAAGCAATCCAGATTGGATTGACGCGCATCACGTCACCAACCAGCACCGATGGCGGCTTACTCGCTTTTCCGACTAACATCAATGCGGTCACCCAGGAAGCGATGGACCAGGTGCCGGCAGAGAGCGCCGCGATTACCTGCGCTTGCGGTGGAACAAATTGGATATTTACGGTGGCGCGGAAAAAAGCCGATGGCAGTGTAGTATTAGAAGAACCGTTCATTCGCCCGATTCCAGAAAATGAACGTCAGCATACGTTTGTGAGTTTAATGGAACTCATTGCACAAGAAATTATTCGCGCGATGAAAGAATATGGTTTAGAGGCACTAGCAGATATCCCGATTGGTATATCGTTTGGTTTCCCGCAAACAAATATTATTATGCCGAATGGTGATGTGGACGCGCGATTGAATAAACAAAATTTACCGAAGTTTTGGAAAATTGTTGACCTAGATGAATCTTTGCTTCCACAAGATCAGCCGTCGTTATCAGAATTGCTTCGCGTAGAACTCAAAAAACGTGGCGTTCCATCTGTTGGTGCGATTGTATTTGTGAATGATACGGTTGCGGTGGCGCTTGATATGCAAACTGCTGCAGACGGTGTGGCCGCATTGCCAATGGGGTTTGTGTTTGGCACGGGTACGAATGGCGCTATGTATGGTGGCCCGGAGCGAGGAATGGTGAACTTAGAAGCGGGGCATGCGCACGTTATTCCAAAAGATTCCTTGTTGCAGATTATCGATACCCATGGATGGTTGCCAGGGCACGGAGTAGACTTAGAATGTTTTGTGGGCGGTGGGTTTTTGCCCAGCCGTTTAGCCGCGGCGGTGTTGTATTTGCAAGAATATTTTTCCAATGCGAAGCAATTGGCAGACACCATTATGAATTCCCGAAACCAAGGTATTATGAGCGATATTGCACAAGGAAAATCTCGCCGGAAAAATGAATTGCCCGTTGGCCCTTCGGAATATAAATTGTTGCAAGAATGTGCGCGGTTGGTGTTAACACAAGCCGGGCAGTTGATGGGTGTGATGATGGCTGCTGTTGCCCATGCTGCGGGTTTTCCAGATGGCGGTCATGCCCGCGTTCCGTTTGAAGGATCGTTGTTATTAAAAGGCTATGGCGTGAAAGATGCGGCAGACGAAACAGCGCGCCTCTTGTTGAACGGGGGAGTCATCGAGCCCTACAAAGCCTCTGGTATGGTTGGTGTGGCAAAGTTGGCGATGGTTCGGTCACTCTAATACACAAAAGTGACTATTTTGAAGTGTTTTGATAAAAAGTATTGACTATTTTGCAATATAGTGTATAATAGTCATATATGAAAAGAGTACAAGAGCAGCTTATCCTCCAAGATTTGCAAAAAAAGATGGTGTTTCTTGTTGGTCCACGTCAAGCAGGAAAAACATGGCTGGCAAAACATATTGGTACACAAGGTTCATTTTCGATGGTGACCTATTTAAATGTCGATAATATTGATCATCGTCGCGTTATTCAACGTATAGAGTGGCCGCAACAAACCGATTTGTTGATTCTTGATGAGCTGCATAAGTTGAAGGGGTGGAAAAATTTTTTGAAAGGTGTATACGATACCAAACCAGAACAATTGCATATTTTGGTTACGGGAAGTGCACGCTTGAACACATTTCGACAAACAGGCGATTCTATGGCCGGGCGTTTTTTTGTGCATCGTCTGTTGCCATTTTCTCTTGCTGAATTACGAGGTACACCCTATGCCAATGACATTGATGCGTTAATACAACGTGGTGGTTTCCCGGAACCACTGCTTGCTCAAACCGATGAAGAGGCGCAACGTTGGCGTAAGCAATATACAGACGGATTGATTCGTGAAGATGTTTTAGACTTTGAACGCGTTAATGACATTCAAACAATGCAAATTATTTTTGATTTGTTACGTCGCTCCGTTGGTTCAAGTGTATCGTATTCTTCCATTGCCCGCGATGTTCAAGCATCCCCAGCAACAGTGAAAAGATATATAGATATATTAGAAGCGTTGTATATTATTTTTCGCGTCACGCCGTATTCAAAAAATATTGCGCGCTCTATTTTAAAAGAGCCGAAGATTTATTTTTATGACACAGGGCTTGTTGAGGGTGATAATGGTGCGCGTTTTGAAAACATGGTTGCACTTAGTTTATTAAAATATGTGTGTGGAAAAACAGATTACACGGGTAAGCTGCATGCGCTCCATTATCTGAGAACAAAACAGGGGCAAGAGGTTGATTTTTGTATTGTACGCAATGGCGAACCGCAATTATTTCTTGAAACAAAATGGAAAGAAAAAAATCTCTCACGTTCTCTACACTATTTTCACAAAAAATATGGCGTTCCGAGTATTCAACTGGTAAAAGAGTTAGCACAGGAACGATCTGTTGGAGGCATTGATATTCGAAATGCGACCAGCTATTTGAGTGGTCTTGAATATTAATTTTGTTGACAATCGTTTCGTTACTATTTTGTCATACAAAAATTTGACAATAATATGACAGAGTTTTATCGTTAGTAGACTCAATAATTTATTTTCTATCTATGCACACACAACAACAAGAAACTATTATATCCACTCGTGAATTTATTCGTCATTTTGCCGATATCACGCAAAAGCCATTGCAAAAGACATATACGGTCGTGAAGCATGGCAAGCCGATCGGTATATTTATGCCGTTGAATGCTCCCACTAAGCGTTTAAAAAAATCTATCACCCTTGCAGATTTAGAAAAACGACGTTTCCGAAGCCGAACGACAAATTTGAGCGAGCAAATTGACAAAATTGTCTATGGCATCGGACGATAAACCATACTTGACCGATGCGAATATTTGGATAGCGTATTTTGACAAGGGTGAAACACAATCTGAACTGGCAAAGGAATTTCTTGAATTTATGATTGAACAATATTATCCAATTATTATCTCTTCATTGGTTATTCAAGAAGTGATGACCGTGTTGTTGTACAAAAATAAACATACCTTGGCACAGGATTTCATGGAGTATATTCAACGTCAACCAACGATATCTATTTTGTCCGTAGATGAAAGTTTGCTTGAAAAAATTACTGTATATATGAAGAAACATCAATTTCGACCAAAATTATCTTTCACTGATTGGTCACTCTTATTTCTTACAGAACATGCCAAACTTGATTTAGTTACTCTCGACAAACAGTTAGCGAATACGTATAAACGATTCGCCAAAAAATAACAGTTTTTCATTCTCTGCTATGAAAAATATTCCGCTCAAATATGTTTTGTATGATCCTGTTTTATTGAAGGGAATACAATGGGAGTCGCGTCACGATCGTTCGCACACGGATATAGCAAAACGTGTTCGCAGTCAGCAGCCATACACGGTTACTATTATTATTGATAATTTGCGCAGTGAATTAAGGAGTAAAAAAGAATATGTACAGCACACACGCACTCCTCGTCTTTCGCTCTATCATGAAGCACTCTATCAGTTTTTCACTCAAGAGTATGACCAGTGGAACAGAAGTAATTTGTACCTGCAGTGGTTGAAAAAGTATCAGATTCTACGCAAAAAAGAAGGAGAGAAAAAAGAAATTGATGAGTATATTATTCAATGCGAGCTAGAACCGCGATACAAAAAACAGATTCTTCAAAAATATAGAAAGAAAACGAACCTCATGAAGCCGCGTTATCGAATCGATCGAGAACGCTATTATCGTTTGCCAGCGCCAATCAACCATCTGGATTGGAGGAACCCGTACGACAATCTGTTTATCTGGACAGAGAAGGATAAAAAATATGTTCGTCGTGGAGGAAGCGGTGGTTCGTCTCAGCGTGAATCCAATAGCCTGTGTATTTTTGGTTTTTCCATTATCAATCAACGACAGCCCGTGCCTTCATATCTTTTTGTGTACACAGAAAAAAATGAATTACGTTTTGTTCGCCGTTTTCCTTCACTCACCGTGCCGCGATATGACATTGGTTCAAATTATTTTTTGCCACACGAAGAACAGAAGAAAATTTTGAAGGGAACACATTTTTTATCCTGGGAAAGTTTTGCAAAAGTAAAAAAGATTAGTTGTTTGGATTCACTATCTGCATAAGTTTTGATGGGTAAGCTGTTTTATTTTTTGCTTGTCTCTTCCGTGAATATTTTTAAAAATTGCGCAGGGGAAACGATACGAATATTTTTTACAGAATGAAGCGTCAACAAATCTTTATCGCCACTAATAATATATTTTGCCCGGCCAGTTATCGCGCCATTAATAAACATGTCATCATAGGGGTCGCGTGAAAGTCGCAAATGATGTTGGTTCTCTATTATCTGAAATCTTTGGGAAAATAACATCAACCATTCATCTGCTATTCCTGAATGGTCCTCATGCCTCCGAAGAACAGCAACATATTTTTGTAGTATTTCCTCAGTGACTATAAGATTGATTTTTTTGTTATTCCATAATTCAAGAATACGGAAAGGTGTTCCTGCCCAAAAGATTCCTGAAATGAGTACATTCGTGTCAAGAACTACGCGCATGACGAATGTTTTTTATCGTTTTTGTTATATCCTTCTTGTTCAGTTTCGTTTTTTTTGCTATTTTTCGGCTTTCTTGAATAAGTGTATCAAATTCTTTGGCTTTTGGTGCCATGATCGGTTTGAGTAAAATATTTCCGCCATCACTAAAAATAAGTAGCTTTGAACCACTGGAAATATTTAACGCTTGGCGAACAGTAGCGGGAATAACGACTTGACCCTTAGAAGAAAGGCTAGTCACTTGCATGGTTTTGATCATAAATGGGTGGGGTAAATTGTAAGATATTCTTACTTATGTAAGTATATGATTAACTTCCTGACCTGTCAAGCAGATGACCCGAATGGGCTTTTTTATGCCGCTGTTTTCTGCACCGCAGTATACGCGGCAATATACATACCCATGTTCCAAGACTGAAATGAGATTCCCATGGCAGTGCCGTGTTGACCATGGAGGTATTCATTAAATTCCCAATCACCCACTTTATTTGCCAGTGCCAGGCGATACAGTTCTTCTTTTGCGAGTGTGGGGTTATGCTCTGCTAACCAATACACCCAGAACCCACCAACATATGGCCAGATACCGGCGTTATGATATTGCCATGGATAATTCTGACGACCTTTAGACATATAATCGCGCCAGTCTTGTTCACCGGGGTAAATAGGTGGATACAATACCTTCACCGGATAGGGCAAGTTAATTCCGGAGCGGACAACAAAATCCGTAATCTCTTTTGCTTTTTCTGCGTCTGCAAGCCCGCTAATGCATGCAAGAATATTTCCATACACATCGCAACGCATTTCAAACGATTTATGAGAAACAAAACCAAGGTAGTATGGTAAAAAAACTGCACGCGTATTTGTCCATTCAATAATATTCGCCGCAAAAAAGTTATCACGTACATAATTGTTATCCGGCACATAATTCAACGCACTATCATTTCGTTTATGCACCCACAACATGGTGTTGGCCGCTTCATACACACGCTGCCGCATCGGTTCTAAATCGGTTCGCCCTTCTACTTCCACTCGCAAACGCACCAACCAATACCACAGCGCATTCGAATAGAGCACTGCGCCCATGCGAGGCATTTCATCTGCCCAATCCGAACATTCACCTTGTTCCACTAATCCATCATTATTCGTATCTTGATATTGCAACCAGGTAAATGCTTTTTCTAGATTTTCTTTATATTTTTCGTAGAAATCGCGCTTGCCAGTGAGTTCTAAATTTTTCAATACCGCAATGCACCACCAAATTGTGCTATCAAGTGAACCTGGCATCCACCATTGAATTTGCTGTTTTCCTGGTTCAGAGAAGAAAGGAAATTGGCCAAGTTTAGATTGCGCTTTGGCGAGGTTTTCTAAAGACCGCTCACCAATGCTGATCAGTTCTTCGTCGCCAGAGGCAAACATGCCTAAACAAGACACACCAATGTCGCGGCTGAAGAGGGAAGTGTATTCTTTGCGTTTTCCTTCTTCGCTTTTTGGTGAAGCGGCCAGCATACCGTATTCCGTAGCATTTTCTCGCAACAGCGCGGTGCTGTGCTTGTATCCTTCTTCAATGAGTAATTGTTTGTCTTCCATAAAAAATTTGTGAATAATTTTTTCTTGAACTTAACAACTCTAGCAAAGGTAAATAAAAAAGTAAAAAAACAGGGCAGCCATTGCAGATGCATGTGCCGCCCTCTCCCGTTGCCTTTGTGTGGCGAACGGGGACCTCCGGGTTTCCTTGCGTGACCCGGAGTCGTTGTCTCGGTTTCAGACCCGAACCACTTTGTAGCCGTATGGCATGAGTGGTGTCGAGTGATTGATCCCGAGATCGGTGTGGTACACATGCGCCATCGTTGCCCGGTCCGTTGGGTTGGCGATGACGAGGTACCGCGTCGTGGTGTCTTTGCCGGTGAGCGCGTAGCCCACCCAGTTGCCGTTGAGATCTTCCAGCGGGTGCATCTGTACATCTCCGAGCTCTTCTCTAATGCTCTTCGAAGTACGAAACACCCACCGGTAGAACCTTGCGGTTTCCGGGTCAGCACCTGCCCAGTCGATCTTGACCGGCCGCGTGAACGGAATCGGTTTCGGCCAGTCGTCCTTCGACTGCTGGCTGAATTCGATCTCCTGACCGTTGAAGATCAGCAGTCCGTTTGGCTGGCATATCGTGAGGACTGCGCAGCCTCGTGTCCACGGACCGTACGCCTCCGTGTGTGGCATTTCATCGTGGTTTCCCACGAAGATGTAGCCACCCGGGCCGTCGGTTTGGGCGTGGATTGTTGCCGCGTTGCGAATTTCCTTTCGGATCCGCTCCACGTTGCATCCACGGCCCTGGTGCCACCGAAGCCCGTCCAACCACGTGCATTTCTGCAGTGTCGTGTCACATCCGCAAAGAAAAAGGTCTTCTTCGCGGCCGTAGGCTTCTCCGAAGAAGCCGGCATCGGGGCGCAGTTCGCGCACGGCCGTGATCATCTGCTCAAGCAGTTCCCGCTCTGGCATCTGGACCTTCCAGTTGCGAGAGTAGTAGCTGTTGAGGAGCTGATAGGCCATGTCGATTCTGTACCCATCGATGCCGAAGTCTCGAATCCAGCGGCAGGCCGTAGTTACGACGTACTCCCGCACGGCAGGATGTGCCAGGTTCAACTGAGCAACATCCCACCACGGCGTGAGTTTGCCGTAGTACTCGCATCCTGCGAGTCGGATCCACCAGAGTTTGCCTTCTCCGTCGATATGCTCGAACGAACCGAAGGGCGCGGTCTCTCCGGCGACCGGGTTTGTGTGGTGAAGGAACCACTCTGGATGCTCGCGCAGGAGCCGCGAGTCCAGCGAGGTGTGGTTCGGGATGATGTCGAGGATCACCCGAACTCCACACTCGTGGGCCATGTCAACGAAGCGTTTGAAGTCCGCTTCGGTCCCCAGGCTGAGTTCCAGCGCCTGGTGGTCGGTAGTTGCATAGGGCGAGCCGGCATTTCCGGTCTCGCCACCCTTGGCGCCGCGCTTGCCGATAGGGAAAGTCCCCATCAGCCAGACCGTATCGAAGCCGAGGTCGTTGAGGGTTTCGAAGTCCTCCGCAGCCCATTCTTCGAAAAACGGTTTTGCGGTGCCGGGTGGTCTGTCGTGGAATTCCCTCCAGCCCGAGAGGTTGAACGCTCTCGGAAAGATCTGATACACATTTGCAGTTCGGGCCCACCGAGATGGACCCTGCGTCTGTGTTTCCAGATTCCGCACGAGCGCCTGTATCTGATGAAGGGCCGAACCCTGGGATTGCACTCCCAGGTGTGTGAAGTAACTGGCGAAATCGTTGTTATGGTTGTGGTGCTTGACTGCGCCCCAACCATAATGAGCAACGATCTCTTCCAGCTTCCTCAAGAAGGCCCGCAGGCCTCCGTTCTCCGCCCATACGGTTTCATAACGCTCAAAACCCTCGGTCGGGTCAACGAGCACCCGGAAACCGAAGGGCTGGGTCTCACTTTTACCGCTGCCCAGAATCTGGGCGATTTCATTCGAATTCATTTGTCTGCTCCTTCCACCTTTGCTGGGTGGCTTAGGTGGTAAAACCAAAAAATTTTCAAAAAACGAATTTTTGCTCATCTAATTTATCATACTTCATCATACTTTTCAATGAATTTTATGCACAGTCTGTTATTATTTATCTAATATTAGCCAAAATAAAAATCAGTAGAAGTCTGTTTTTCTATAAATTCCTTATCAAATATTCAAAATGGTATTATTTAAACTTTTCTGCATAGCAACCAGGCGCGAGCCATATTCGTCGTAATAGGGCACACTGGTTTTTTTGCGCTTTGCCGCAATGCGTTCTTGATAGTCAATCATCTGTTTTGTCGCCGACACCGGGGCAGGCACCAAATGCCATTCATCATTAATCTAACGCAATTGATATTCTAAATAACAAGATGTGTGCTTATGTTGTTATTTAGAATATCAAGAAAATACCCACCAGCAACAAGCATCAGTATGTAAACAGTATAATCGAAAGTATACTAAATAGTATAAAAAATGATAAATAGCCACATATCATTTATTTCAGTAAGCGATCTTCTTCAATGAGCAGCACTTTCTCCTTTTTGGCTTTTTCAATCATCGCTTTCGTAAAACCACTTTTGCTAAATAACGCGTAATATTCTTTTCGATTCATGCTTCCAAAATCCACCAGCGCAGCTTTCCGTTTCAAATCGTCATATACATTTGTCCCCACGGCCTTATTTGACCACTTACATTCGGCAAAGAGCACGGAATCTGTTGGTGTATTGAGCGCCACAATATCAATTTCTTCGTCATTATTCCACCAACGCCCCACGCGTTCAAAGGGAAATAACTGTTTGCTATACTGATTCACCAAATCATCACGACAGATTTGTTCATGCGTGACACTTTCTAATAGCGAAAATTCTTCATGTAATTTTTTTTCTACTTCATTCAAGCGTCCAATTTCAATGTCACTTTTATATGGATACACAAACCGAAACCAAAAACGAAAGAATTGATCAGAAATAGTATAGATACTTTTACGTGACTTCTGTGGGTGTTTTTCGCTCACCGGAACCTCACGCGCGATCAATTGTAACTTCTGTAATACATGCAGATATTTTGTGAGTGTATTTTTTTCTAAACCAGTTGCGTTCGAAATATGACCAAATTGCGCACAACCCTTGGCAATCGCTTCAATAATCGCCATATATTGTTTTGGTTCACGCAGTTCTTCTTTCAAGGTAAACTCCACTTCATTGTGTAAAAATGCTGTTTTTTCAAAAATAGCATCCCTCATATTTTCTTGCCTGCTTTTATGCGCATGGTATTGAAGTAGATAGGCGGGCATGCCACCCATAATGGTAAATATCGATAAAAATTCTTGGAATGATGTGGCAGGAAAAAATTCATGGGCTTGGGTAAACGATAGGGGAGTCAACAGCAGCTGACCGGTTCTTCGTCCATAGAGCGGGGCAGTGTAGATGAGCGTTTCAGATTCCATCATGGCGATACTCGAACCAGAGAGAATAAAGCACACTCCACTGTTTTTCAGATACTCATCCCACCCTTTTTGAAATATGGAGCTGATCGATTTGTCTATTTCCACCAGATACGGATATTCATCAATCGCGAAAATAAACGGTTTGTTTGGGCGCACATGTTTTCCCAAATATTGAAATACCTCCAACCATTCTTCAAAACCGGCACGCATCAGCACTTCATCGTTGAATTGCTCACCAATAATTCGTCCCACTTCTTGTAATTGCAGTTTCATGCTTCGTTTATCAGCTAAAAAGTATGCTGATGGCTTATCTTTTATGAATTGTTTAATCAGTTCTGTTTTTCCGACACGTCGTTTTCCATACACAATAAAGAATTCGGATTGATTTTTTCGAAAACGATCTTCTAATGCGGAGAGCTCATTGTGCCTATTAATGAATTTCATATTTTTAGCGGTTATAAATAGTATACTCGTAATCAGTATAATCTAAAGTATACTATTTGTCAACTGTATAAAACCAGAAAAATGTTGCATTACATCAAAAAACACAGTATCATCACTGCATGCTTGAAAAGCACCAGATTGCCTTGCTGTATGCCGGCGGTCGACAACATCCATTAAAAAACCAAAATGCCTTGAACCGGTGGAACAAGGAGTTTATTGAATTAGAAATGGTCGCCACCGCAGAGCCGATGTTTATTGCTGGCCACACCGCACCCGACCAACCGCAAATTTTACAACGCATAGCTCGGCGTATTCAGCGCGAATGGAACCGCTACGATGGGTTTATTGTCACCATGGATTATGCGCACGTGCTCTATAACGCGAACTTGCTCGCGTTTATGTTGGGCCGTCTCAGCAAACCGATCGTCATTAGCACCATTTCACACGATGATCTGGCTACCATTGCTGCAGGAGCGAAATATCCAGATATTGGTTTGAAAGCGAGTATTGTGAATGCCACACAAATGGTCACGGCTCAGGCGGCCGGCAGTTTTATCGCGTTTGGTTCTTCCATTATTCCGGTCACCCATGCATTGGTGAGTGAAGACAAAGATCATCCGGGTATTTATCCAGCCAGTAGTGCTCATGGCAGCGTGGGTGGCGGGTATATTGATTTTGGCATTCAGCTATTAGAAAATCAGCACGCGCTTGAACGGGTTAAGCCAGAGATTTACGTCGCATACGGTGAACGCGTCTTATATCAAGTGTTAACGGCTGGGGATATCAAAGATCTGCAAGTTGAAAAGAAAACGCGTGGCCTTATTTTGGATAGTCGCCACATTTCTCTGCCTGTGTCTGCGGCGCGCTTGCTGCCGAAAAAGGTGCCAACATTGGTATTAACCTCTGCTGCTGTTTTGTTGTATACCAATGGCCGAGTAACGAAGATCACCGGGTTAACGCCTGATTGTGCTGCCGCAAAATTCACCTGGCTTTCTGGTCAGCGATCTGTGCTGGCAAAGTTAAAAAACGCCATGGATCAGGATTTTATTGGAGAACATTTGAGGCGAGTTAAACCAGTGAAACGAGCAAAATCAATAAAAAAACGGCGATGAGAGTCTACATTCATGATGAAAAAACTGGTGGTGCTATCCTTCGCGCCTGTCGTGAGGCTGGTGTTTCGGTATTGACGCCCGAAAAAATTCGCAAACGAAAACGCTTGCCCGAAGGCGTTGCATTTTTCCTGGACCAGGTAGATTTACTCATTATTGAAATTACGAAACCGAATCCGTTGATGCATTTTATTTTGGCTCAAGCTATTTTAGCCGATAAGCCGACATTGTGTTTGTATGCAAAGAATCAATCTCCGCGTTTGTTATTGAAATATATTCGGAAAAAAGCGACACCCAAACCGGTTAAAACATTTTCGTATATGGAAACGAGCTTGGCGGAAGCGGTGAATCATTTTATTGGTATGCATGACCCGTTGCGGCAAGAGCATGATGAAGCGGTATCAATAAAATACACATTGCGTTTGTCCCCGCGGGTGGACCGCTATTTAACCTGGCGCAGCGAGAAGCAGAAGATGAATAAAGCGGATTTTATTCGTGAATTGTTAGCACGTAAAGCAAAAGAAGATCGCAAGTATCGCGATCCACTGATGGAATAGGTTTTATATACACTCGTTTCTGCAGGGCAAAATTTGAGGCAAAAAATTATTCGCACCTGCTTGAAGCCACTACACCATTCGGAAAGCTCATGGTTAATTCACACCATTGGGTAGTTTTACTCACGATAATAAATCCAAAAATAAGGAAGAAAAATGAGATTATAGTAATAATGAATGGTTTATACACTACCCACCATTTTTTATTATTTTCATCCAGTGTTGCGATGGCTGTATTATAATCAGTAGCAATTCCCTTGACCTCATCCTTCCATTCTTTCATCAATTCAATAAGTTCCTTTTCTTTTTCATCCATAGATGACATTATCTAAACAACTCCTTGTGTGTCGCATGGGATTTTTTCCTTGCATTTCTCAACAGCGAAATACCATGTTGAAGCGCCTCTTTTATACTATTCTTATGGTTGTTTTTCAACGTACCAGCGGAATAACTTGATTTTACAGAAGAGGTAGCACGATATGATTGTTCAATCACGATAGGTGTTGTGTTCATATTTTTTTATCAATAACTTCTTGTAAAATTTTTACAATGTCTTTCGCGTGCTGTTCATCAACAATGATGGTTTCAATCAGTACAGCTGGAGCATCTGGAAATGCTTGAGTAAAGAAGGAGATAATGATACTGCCATTCGTTAATTTATTGAAATTAACGTTTGTTGCAAATTTTGGAACGCTGCTCATCGGTTGGGCAAGCAACGCTTCTTGATTGGCATATTCTAAATTTTTCTTCTCATTATTCATATAAATTGAGTATATACTATATGAATGGAAAAATCAAATCCAGTTCAACTCAATAAACAGAATAATAGAGATATCCACAGACGATGCCACTTATCGTGTTTGACAGAGTTTTCTGTTGGTATATACTCATAGGCGGAAATAGAGACGTCCCCAATTTTTTGGCGACGTCTCTATTTTTTTAAC
This sequence comes from Candidatus Kerfeldbacteria bacterium, assembly GCA_016182555.1. GTDB lineage: Bacteria > Patescibacteriota > Patescibacteriia > UBA9570 > XYC2-FULL-38-9 > JACPGJ01. The sequence continues at coordinate 29,494 of JACPGJ010000007.1, read as the reverse complement.
AGCGTTCAATAGGCATAAAATACCTCTATTTATTGAGAAATAAATTTGGTTATTTTACCGCCGTCTAAAAAAAGCTGTTGACAATTTACCATCGGGAAGGTTCTATATTGAGCTTGTTTTGAAAGGAGAGGGGTGTCCAACAACTCTACTTTATTCTTAAATTGAAGAACCTTCTCGTGGTGAGCTGCGTGTGTGGCTCACGGGTGTCGTGTGCGCTTGGTACCCTCCTCCGTAACTAGGCGCCGCGCCCTGATTTAATTCTTAAGCATAATCATTATGCGCAATTTGAATCGTGTCACGATGATTGGCCAACTTACGGCTGATCCGGAAGCAAAAATTTTGCCGTCGGGGCAGAAAAAGGCAACGTTTAGTATCGCCACTAATTTTTCCTGGAAAGGCAAGGATGGAGAGTGGAATAAAGGCGTGGACTACCATAAATGCGTCGCATGGACGAACTCTGCGGTCTTTGTGGAAGAGCATTGCAAGAAAGGCGACCAAGTGGTGCTGGAAGGCAAACTGCATTCTCGGAGCTGGGTTGGGGAAGACGGAACAAAAAAATACCTCACCGAGGTGGTGGTGCGTTCCATCGACCGTGTGTTGGTGGTGAAGAAAGCGAAGAATGAAATGGATGCGGAAGAGCTAGAAACCATTCCGTTCTTGGAAGAAGAAGTGACGGTTGCGTAAGTCGGGCGTAGTGGTGGCAGATGAATGCATCGTCTGCTGCCGTGGGGCGAGAGAATGGTTTGCGTTTGGGTGGGCCACATTCTCCCTCCGCGGTAGTTCAAATATATGAATAATAATCACAGACCGATTTACGCATTTATTGACGCATCAAATATCATTTATGGCACAGTCACACGAGATGGTGAAGACTGGAAGCTCGATTTTGAAAAACTGTATCAGTATTTACAAGAAAGATACCAGGTAGAGAAAATTTTTTATTTCGGTGGCTTAGACGAAAAAAATATTAAGCAACAAAAATTTTATACAAAGCTCGATGAAATGGGGTATATCACCGTATTGAAACCAGTTATTTACCACAAGCAGAGCAATGGTCAGGTGAGAAGAAAAGCAAATTGCGATGTTGATTTGACATTTTATGCTATGAGAACGTTAGGGCAATATAGCGGAATGATTCTGATGAGTGGTGATGGAGATTTTTGTATTCTGCTGGAGTATCTCCTGGAAAAAAATAGAACGGTGCGGGTTATTGCCAACACACAGAAAACGGCTAGAAATATTAAGCAGCTTGTCGGAGCACATTTTACAGATATCAATCATTTGAAACGAAAACTTGAGTATAAAATAAAGAGGACGCACCGCGGGGTGAATCCTCTTTGAAGTATTATAAATAGACAATACATCTTTTCCTGTTCTCTGTCAAATTTTAGTGCATGTGGATAATTACTGAATTCGTGTGAGAGAAAGTGTGCCGGTACTGGATTCGTCACCGCTGCCGGCGCTCCACGAAAATATTTTTTCGCTTGGGTCGGTACATTGTGTTACACTCAATCTATAGATATTGGCTTAGTATATCATGAACGAGCAAAAAAAAATGGCAGCGGGCGCTGAGCGGAATTCCACCACCGCATTACAGCGCAAAGAGCGAGCAACGCGCATACGACTTACTATATTGGTATTGATTCTCTTTGCAGTGGTTGGGTTTGTTTCGTCAAAAATGTATGTTCTATTGGGCGGGTCGTTTGACCCAGCAGTTTTTCAAAAATCTATTACGCGGTTTGATTGGCAACATTGGAAATAAATTTAGGCTAATATTAGCCAAAAAATTTGATTCAATTGTGCACAAGTGGAAGCATTGACAAAAGGGCATTTTTGCTGTATATTATATTGTTTCTATGATAATATAATGATATACGGAGGAATATATGAAATCTATCAATACAAATCGATTCTTGGTGGCTATACTCGGCTGTAGCGCAGCTATCGTGAGTATTTTCGTATTTTGTGTTTCTGGGGCACCGGTGCAGGCAGCGAATTATGGTATTCCGGAGCTTGGTTCATCGTCGGTGACGTATGGTATACCAGATGTCACTGGCCAGAATGTGGAAGCTGTTGCTGCACCAGAGCCAAAATATGTGGTTTCTCCTTCGCCAACATCGCTGCAAGTGGAATGGTATTCTGATGTACGGTATATGACCAGTGGGGTTTCGCAAACGAGCTATACGTTGCAGGTATTTGAGAAAAAAAGTGGCGTGTTGGTGACGAGTGTGACGACGCTCGCGCAGTCGGCAGTGATTGACGAGTTAGATGAGAACATGGGATATACGATTCGTCTGGTTGCAGAACGTGATGGTGTTCTTTCAGATGTGGTGGAGCTTGTGGGGCGAACGATTCCTCCAGTTCCGCGTTTGTTGGTGGCTATGAGTGATGAATATCAAGTGCGGCATGATATTTTTAGCAATGAACCGATTGGGCGTGGTGACGCAGATGGCGGAAAGTATGTAGCGCAATTGGATTGGCGCAAACCCGCTGGGAAAATTCGGTATTATACCGTGAATATTTATGATGCGTCCGGTGAACGCGTGGTGAAAACCTTGCGTCGTGTGCGCCGGTCTGCGGTAGAAGTTGGTGGGCTGCGCGCTGGAGAGCGATATCAGTATACAGTCATTGCGCATTTTAATGATGATTATGCCTCTGTGGAATCTCGGCAGAAAGGGTTTGTGTTTGGTGAATAGTAGCGTTTTCTTAGGCTTTTTTGTGAATTTGGTTTGATGAAGAGCCGTCTGTGGATAACGTATTTTTTTGTATTTTTGGCTAAGGATAGAGCTAAAGTATTTTGGCGACCGTTTGACGGCTGTATTTCGCCAATTTTTGCTATTTGACAGCCCCACGGATGGGGTGTTGTATGGATATACAACTGAATATGCACAGGGGACGTCGCGGGCCGAGTTGGGTGGGGGTTCCACCTCGGCCCGTCCCTAAGCAGTAGGGCTCGAATGATCGTTTAGAGGGTGTATGATACAATGAATTTATGAATATTCTATTGATTGCCACAATTATTAGTTGCATTGGGTGTTCGACGCTTGCGATATACGCTTGGAAATTTAACCGCGAGAAGCTGGCGAATCGTTATTTTGCGTTGATGAGTGGTTTTTTGGCATTGTGGGTGCTGGTTTTTTATATCAGTCTGCTGCACTACCATATATTTTTGGTTCGTCTTACTATGTTTATTATCGTGTTATTTTTATTGTACACATTTCTCTTTGTGTACTCTTTTGTTTTTGAAAAACTATCAAAAAGAGTATTTCGTTTTCTTACCACCTTTGCAATAGTAAATGCAGTACTTGCACTTTCACCATTTCAATTTACTCATTCAGAAATGATTAATGGCATTATTATGCCTATGCCTGGGTGGGGAATGATTATTTTTGCTGTATATTGTCTTGGAGCTATTTTCGGCTCTTGCGTATTATTATTTAAAAATTTGCGAGTCAATGACGTTGTTAAACGTACTCAAACGCAATTTATTCTGTATGGGTTTCTGATTACTTTTGGTACACTGATTTTTACCAATTTATATGCTGTAGATATATTGCACACACGTAAATTTTTCCCATTAACCATGCTCTCCACACTAGGGATTGTATCCTGTTCCGCATACGCAATGACTCGCTATAGATTTTTGGATGTACGGATTGTTTTCAAAAAATCGATTGTCTATGGTGGTTTGTTGTTTATATTCGCTTCGCTCTATATTGTTAGTATTTTTTCTGTCTATCGCGTTGTAGAATCGGAAGCGCACATTCATCCATTTATTTGGTTAATTGTAGCTATGTTGTTATTTTTGTGGTTGTTCGAACGGGGGAAGGTACGTATAAAACATTTTCTCGATGGCATTTTCTTCCGCGAAGAGATCGATTTTTTTAAGCTCATCCACGAATCCAATCTCGTGTTGAACTCTACACATGAGCTGGAATCGTTTATTATTAAATTGGCGGGGTCAATTCAAGAGGTGATTCAGGCTCCGGTGGAAGAGATCTTGGTACAGCAAGAGCACATGCATCGGTTGAAGAGTTTTTTCCCCACGCACTCAAAATGGTATGTGGCTTTTGATGAACCGGTGATTGCAGAACTCATCGCGCTCCGTCGCGGGTATCTGTTCCTTGATGAGTTACAAGAACGAAATATGGCACCGTCTGTGCAGAGGTTGATGAAGAAAAAGAAAGCAGAGATTTGTATGGTGGTGATGAAGCAGTCGCGTTTGTTGGTGCTCGTATTCATTGGGCAACATAAAAACCATAAACAATTCACTCGCCGAGATATTCGCGGCTTGAAAGAGTTTCATGACTCCATTCAGCATAATTTACCGCATTTGCTCTATTGGCAAAAAACGATTGAAGGCACAAAAGTATTTTTGCAACAAAAAAATCATACTTCATAATATGATTCTCTATACTATCATAGCACTCATAAAAAAAGATCGCTCTGCACGTGTTGCCTTTGGGCTATTTATGATTTTTTTTATCTGGTGGTTATTCCCACCATTTTTTACCATACCTCGAAGTGAAATGGTTTGGGGCGTATTCTATCAATTGGTTGCCTTATTTGGCGGTGTATGCGGTTTGAATATCGTATATTCATGGAAAGGAGAGAATCATTTATTACGAAGAGCTGTTTTTGCATTTAGTGTTGGGTTGCTATTACAAAATTTGGGCCAGACTCTTTTTAGTGTGTATATTATTGTTTGGCATATTCCTGTGCCATATCCTTCATTGCCCGATATTGGCTATTTCGGAAGTATTCCGTTTTATATTTATGGGGTGATGCAGTTGATGCGTGGCTCAGGGATTGTAGATGTCATGAAAACGCCTGTGGAAAAGTTTCAAATGGGGACGGTGTTATTGGTGATGTATGTATTGTCATATCGATTTTTTTTACACGGTTATCATATCGACTTAGCTCATCCATTCAAATTATTTTTTGACCTCGGATACCCACTCGGCCAAGCGACATACGTTGGTTTAGCATTGATATTGTGGATTTTTTCCAAAAATATTAAAGATTCGGCTGTTTTTGCCCAATTACAGTTGTTTCTTGTTGCTCTCGTTGTCCAATATTTTGCCGATTTTAATTTTCTTTTTCAGGTTAATCGCGGAGCATGGATAGCGCATGGGTTTGGGGATATGCTTTATTTATCTGCTTATTTTTTAATGTGTATTGCTATTTTACATTTTGACCGTATAGTTGAGATAAAAAATAAATAATCTATTGATATTGCAAATACGTTTCTTTTAATGTATAAGAAATTGGGGTTTATTTTTTTACAGAACAGTGAAACCTAATAATTTCATTAAAGAATCTATTTGTGATTATAAGAGAGACTCTTATGCTAGTAATTATTCGTATAATTTAAATTATTTGGATTGTCGAATGAGTTCGGGGCCAGAAATTTTTTTTGATTGTATTGATAAAGCTTTTGTAATTTTAAAAAATAATTTTCATCCAAATAAGTATCCAGATATAAAAATTTATAATGATCTAAAAAATTCCATAATACAAAGATTTAATGTAGATGAGTTAGAAGATAATATTTTTTTAGGACATGGATCCTTCAATATTGCAGAAAGAATTATACATAAGCTGCTTACTCCAGGATTATTATTAGGAGTAGGACCGCAGTTTAATGAAATACCTTCAGAATTTCAATCTGCCGGTGGAAAATTAGTATTTATTTCCCGATTTAATAATTTTTCTAATATAGTTGATAGTGTTATTAAAAAAGTTGATTTTTTAAATCCAACTGTAATATATATTGATAGACCCAATAATCCTACTGGTTGGGTGATGCCTATAAAAGATATTCACAAACTAGCTATTCTTTGTCACAAAAGAAATATTTTATTATTCATTGATGAAGCATTTGGGGATTTTATAGATGATTCAGAATCAATCATACATCTCATAAAACAATATAATAATATAGCGGTGATTAGATCTTTTTCTAAAGGATTCGGTTTGGCTTCATTTCGAGTAGGCTATGGCATTTTTTCAAATAATATAGCCCCATATATAAAAAATATTTTCCCCCCATTTGAACCCTCTTTATATTCTACAAATGTTGCGTTATGTGCAAATAATGTTTTTTTTCGTTTAAATGACGTTAGAAGGGATGTAAAAAAGTATAAAGAAAAAATTTATACGAAATTAAGTGCGATAGGTTTATATTGGTATAATACACATGATGCAGTTCCATTAATTGTGATACATGATCATCTTAAAGAAAAAAATTTGTTTCAGTATTTTATGAAATATGGGATTTTAGCTGAGCCTTTATCAAGTTATAAGATTACATACCCTAGTGCGAATAATCATAGTATAAAATTATCGTTACCATTTGATGAGTATAATAGATCAAAATTACTCAGCCTGCTTGACAAAATGAAAATATAATTCTCTGCCTACGCACACTATTACTAGTACTTATTTTTGTGTATAATATCCTCGGGGTTTCAATGCTGACTTTGAAATTTTGAAGGAGAAAAAAATGAGAAGAACAATCGTATATTCTCAGGTTTTCAATCCAGAAATTTTCGCAAACGTACTGGCAGGTTTTTTTCAATCTTTTTATGGCAAACCACCTTTCAATGAGGATCATTGGGTATGTAATCAGTGTTCCCCTCCGACTGACCCGAGCCTAGGAATTAGATCGGAATCCCGGTTCTGGATTCCAGGTAGATGCCCTATCTGTCAATCCGAATTGGTTAAATTTTGGTCAGGTGATAGAATTAGAGAGTATCTTCTACACATACAAGGGTTTCCCGGCTTTTGGATGTATGCTGCTTTTGCGGTCGGGGGATCATTGGTCGGTTGGATATGGGGGTTTGATAAAAATTTTGACGGGGATCAATATTGGTATATTGATTTTATAGGAGTGGACCCTAGATTGCGCAGAAGCCGATGGGAGAGCATTCTTATAACATTGGCATTGCGTTACAAGATTAAGTATAAACTTAATCAAAGGGGTTATCTGGATTTTTTCTTTTCGGTAAGGGGGTTACCAGCAGTTAATTTTCTGATTGCGGCTGCAGAGAATGCAGATCGCAATCAGAAAAGCGGAGTTATGTGTAGAACTTTGATAGATGCACACACGCTGGTGAAGCATCTTAAATATATGGGGTTTAGAAGAATTAGGGAGGACCCTTGTAACCCGAGAAGGTTTTTTTTCATTCTTCCATTTTGATAGAATTCAGCAGATTTTTGGCAGCAAAGGATAAACACCTTTGCTGCCAAAAGGAGTTTCATGTAAAATAATAATATATTATGTTCAAAATTGATCAGATTTTACAATTATTAAGTAGCGTAAGTTTATTTTTATTGGGATTTTTTGTGTTAAAACAAAATTATAAAAATCCAACTAATATTACTTTTTTTCTTATTGGATCGAGTTTGTCCTTGTGGTCAATGTGTATTGCAATGTTTACAATTGCACCAGACTATAAACTTTTTAATAAATTAGTTTTTGCAGGTCCCTTTGCTTTTCCTGCGTTATTCGTATTATTTTCTTATTATTTTCCAATAAGGCAATTAAACAAAAAGTGGTTATTTTATTTTTTATCATCGGTAGCAATAATTTTTACAACAACTTGGCCATTTTCAGTATCTTTTTCAGAATCGGGCGAAAGAATAGAATCATGGCTCATTACAATATTATTTCCTCTATATTTTTTTACTTTTATATTCTGGGGATTTGCTAAATTAATCAAAAGTTATATTAAATTTCAAGGATTAATTAGACGACAAGTACAGTATTTTTTTATAGGTCTTTTAATAACCGTTATAATAGCTTCAACAACAAATTTAATTTTTCCAATCTTTTTTAATGATAGAAGTTTTAATGGTATTGGCCCTTTGGCTACAATTGTATTTTTGGGTTTTACTTCGTATGCCATTATTAGGTATAGATTGATGGATATACGAACAGTGCTTACTAGATCACTGGTTTATGCTTTATTAATTTCTATTGTGATGAGTACTTTTGGACTCATCACTTTCCTTAGTTCAACCTATTTTTCTGAAAATTCGCGTATTGGTCAAATTGGAGTCTTGGCTATCACCTCTTTAATTATTGTTACCTTACTTGATCCAATAAAACGGTTTATTGCAAAAGCCACAAACAAAATATTTTTCAAAGCAGCAATTAATTATCCGCAAGTTACTAAAAATCTTACGGATGTTATTAATGAGGAAGTAGAGTTGGGCAAATTAATTGAACATTTTTCTCTTGCTTTAGAGCAGCAACTGCGCTTAGAGCATGTAATACTGTTGTTACCTGTAGGAAACAATACATTTATTTCACCGGAAGAACTTGATCATTCCGATCAACATACTAAAAATAAAATAGATATATATAATAATTCGATTCTCATTCAATACTTAATAAAAAGTAAGAAAATTCTTATTCTCGATGAATTGGATAGAAAAGTGGCAGATGCAAAAACTAAAGAAGAGCGAAAAAAATTTGATACAATCCGAGACAATATCGAAAATATGAAAGCATACGCGATTGTTCCAATAGCCGTTGGTGATAAACTTGACGCTATATTAGTGCTTTCGCGTAAACGTTCTGGAGATACATTTTCAATCAATGATATTCAACTACTTGAAGTCATCGCGCCTCAGATGGCCTCGGGTATCCAGAAAGCTCGCCTTTACCAAGAAGCAAAAGAATTTACCGTCAAATTGGAACGTGAAGTGGAGCGAGCAACGTCCGAATTAAAACACGCAAACGAAAAACTTACAGAACTCGACCAAGCAAAGTCTGAGTTTATGTCCATTGCGTCGCATCAACTGCGCACACCACTGGCAGGCATTATTGGGTATCTGTCCATGATCAAAGACGGGGACTACGGCGTTTTGGATAAAGAAAAAACGCCGGTTATTTCAGACGTGTTGGATGCATCTCAGCGACTCTCTCGCCTCGTCAACACTTTCCTCAACGTCACGCGTATCGAGGCCGGTCGTTTTGTGATGAATTTCACTACAGCGCCATTCGATCAAGTCATTGAAGCGATGTATAAGGAGCTGAAACCCACTGCGGATAAAAAACAGGTCAAACTCATTTATAAGAAGACGGCGCTCCCAGAAGCTGAAGTTGATGTAGATAAGATTAAAGATGTTATTTTGAACCTGGTGGACAATGCCATTAAATACACGCCACAGGGGTCGGTGACCATAAGCGCTGAGGCTAATTCCAAGAAAATTCATGTGCGTGTTGCGGATACGGGTGTGGGAATTGCCAACGGTGAGGCGAAAAATTTATTCAACAAATTTGTGCGTGGCTCTGAAATTGCCCGCGTGAATCCCAATGGCTCTGGTTTGGGCCTGTTTATTGCAAAGAAAATTGTTGAAGGTCATGGTGGAAAGATTTGGGCCGAGTCCCCGGGGGAAAGTAAGGGTACGACATTCCATTTTGAGATACCCATTGTTGCCGATTCCGCTGCCAAGCAGAAAGCCAAGGAATTTCAGGATCGAGCGAAAGGGGTGGCTACGCCAATTGCCCCCGATACGGTTACTCCAGCCAAAAAAACACCAACGAAGAAGAAAAAGAAATAGCAGAGGTTGGCCACATAGCGCCATGCACAACCTCTGCCTCTGCACATGTTCACCAACGGTGTACCACGAGTTGCTGCAACGGAATATCCATTGCTCCATGCAACATCAACACGGTTTTGCAACTCTTGGCATCGAGAACCGTCAAGCGTGTATCGTACTCGCAATCTTCTTCCAGAATGAACCAATATAGCCGTCCGGAAACGGGATGGATGGTCAACGCCACATCCATCAGCCGCTCGATTCGCACAGTGGGCGGCAACAAACAGTCTTGCAGTATTGTTTCCTGCGTTAGAGAAGTTGAATGCGAAAATACGAGCCACCAAAGCCAAAACAATTCTGTGAACATTTTTCCCTCCTCATTTGTTCGGTAGTGAAATCTGAAACGTGAAAATTCAACGTATCAGAAGTAAAGAAACGGCCAGGTGTTTCCTTACTTCTGGAAGGGTGGAAAAGTAACAATGAAATATTTATTCTAACGAAATGCTTTGTTCAATGAATTCGATCTCTTCTTGGATGGCGGCTATTTCTGCACCAGCAGCATAAGATGTTTGCAATTGCAGCAACGTATCTTCATTCAATGCAACAATAATTTCACGACCATATTGTTTTACGGTATTATCAGCCGTTGTTGATTTTGTATACACAAATTGTTTACCGCTTTTTTCATCTATTTTCAAATCTTCTACTGATACCATCTGCAAATGTAATGGATCATTCTCCGCTTGTTCAATTATTTCCGTGTTCAATTGTTTTTGCAATTTTTCAAATGTTTCCGGCTCCGTTTCACCCTGTATATACAATGAAAGTGTGGTTTTGCCGATCTGTTGTGTTGAATCGGAATTAAAGCGCATTAAACTTAATCGTAGTGGAAATGTTTCTATGATTGGAGGATATGTTCGCAGGACAGAATGATACCAATTAAATGGAAATTCAAGCGCGATATGCTCAGTTTCGTTCACGTATCTTTTTTTACCGATCGTTGTTGCTCCTTCTTCAACACGAACAGGAGCCTTGTCTATTCTATTGATCGTTAATGCCGGAGGTTCATTGTTGCCGGTTTGTAATATAAACGAATTTGCAATAGCGATGACATCTGCTTGGAGAGTATCGTGGGAAGAACCTATACCGATTTTTGCTTGAAACACGGCAAAACGAAACGAATCTACTTTCACAATGATCGTCATATTATCATCTCCTACGGGTGTTTCTGTATTCATTGATCGTGAAGCAACTACGTACTGTTTTGCAGGATAACCGGCAACTATAAGCGATTCTTCTTTGGTGAGTGTATGAGTTAAATTGGCAAAACCCGATGTATCCAATGGTAGTTCGGTTGTTCCTTCAAACAGTTCGCGATAGGTTTGAAATTGATCTGGCTGTTCGGAATCGGAAATCATTTTGAATGACACTACCCCTTCATTTTCATAGACGATCTCACTCTCCCGAAAACCGCGTTCAGGGTCGGCATGGGTGATATCTAATAATCCATCTTTCGCAGTGTTTGTGCCATACATCCAGGGTAGGGAATAACTCCAATCTGCGGGAAAAGCGATCGCAAGTTCTTTTTCAAGGTTGCGATATATCTTTTGTCCATTTTGTTCTTCGATGTAAATATCGGGAACACGTGCGACAAGATCCACTGTTGCGGTGTTTGTTTGTGCCGTAACAGATGGTTCATTTTGGTTCGCGGTTGTATTCCATGCGCAACCAGTTGTGGCAAAGGTGGCGACGAATAAGAGTGCGATGATTTTTTTCATGGTATCGTTTTAATAATTTTTTGATACAGGGGGGAGATGAGAGGGGATAGCTATATTCGTTTTCATAGCTATCCCCCTGCAGGTAGGAAAGGAAAATTGATTCGCAAGGAGAATGGCGATGATATTGTGGCAGGTTGATTCAGTAGGAATAGGCCGTGACCTGGCCGGTGGAGGTACTATACACCAGGTAGCCGTACTCAAAGGTCTGCTTCGCGCCACCAGAGACGCTGAATTCATCGCCAGTGGGAAAGCCTACCCAGCAGGTGTCTGCTTCACCACAGGCATCGTACCACGCGTAGAACCCCGTGCGCACCAGCCAGGCGCTGTTGGTGTTGTTGTAGCTGGGACAGAAGTCTCCACCCTTGCAGCCTTTCGCTTCGTAGTAGATGCCGCAGGTTCCGTAGCTGCCGCCGCTGTAATACATCACGAAGCCTTCCCCCTCGACGTCTGCGGGGTAAGCAACCTTGGTGGTGGCTGTGCCGACCTTACTGCTGCCACCATTTCGGCTTGCGGCATTGCTGATGATGTAGTGGTTGTAGCTGGTATATGTGGAACCGCTGGAGAGCGTGTTCGAGGTGTAGGCACCGTTCTTGTAGAAGTAGAACTTGGTGCTCTGGGTGATCTGCGTTCCAGACGAATTACGAATTTCGTAATGCAGATGGCACGCACTCGCATTTCCGCTATCACCCAACGTTCCCAGTGCCTGACCCTGCTGCACCCACTGGCCGCTGACCACATACACATCCCGCAGATGATAGTAGTACGAGGTATTACTATCGATGTCGTGGTCCAGCTTCACGTAATTACCAGGGCTATTCGTACACCCTTCGCAGTTCGCGTCTGAGGTGCTGACCACACCAATAATTTTCCCGCTGGTGACAGCGACAACAGGCTCACCACAGTCCCCATCGCCCGAAGTACCAGAAAGGTTGAAGTCCCAGGCGTTGTGGCCGCTGTAGGTGGTTGCGACGTAGCTCTCACCGCTGAAGTAGGGGAGGTGGTAAGTGTAAGTGGCGGTGGTTTTGTTCAGTGTCGGTTGATCAACGCCCCCTTCACCGAACATCGTTTCATCGAGCGTATCGTTGGCGTCTTCCTCATTGCCGCAACCCATGATTACCATGAGCTGTAACAGTAGGGCAGAAATGGTTACGAGTGTCGTAATGCGCCACCTTGGATGATGATTTTTGAAAGTACACCTGTTCCCATACATGATCCTTCTCCTTTCCAATTCAATGAATATCCTTGTTGGTGGATCTATCCAACAACCAAAGATTCTGATTATTCATCTGCACAATGCAGAATGATTCACCAGAGGAAAGGAGATTTGGGTGGATGCTCTTAACGAGGCATCGCCTTACCGCTGGTTGGGTGGAATCAATGCATGGTGATTGGAGAAGGTGCTTTAAAAAATAATCTGTTCAGTTAGTGTTGAAAAAATAGTATCTATCATGCAGTATAGATCGAATATTTTTTTATGCAAGTAAGAAAAATGATTTTTATCAAAGTTATCCACAGATTTTTTAGCCGTCTCAAATTCGCCAACAATATTTTGCCTAATATTAGGCAAGTCACAAAAAAAAGAGCCGTCGCTACGCATGCGGTTAGAATGGCGTTGTGTTACAGATAGTATGTGTGGCTATTGAAATACTGTTCAGATTGCGCTATAATACGTAGCGTATGTCAAAACGAGTAGTTATTTTAGGAGCAGGGTTTGCTGGGTTATCGGCGGCATTGGAATTGGGGAAGTTGAAACGCCAGCATCGGCAACGCCAAAGCGAACGCCGAACTCAAGAAGATATCGATATTGTTCTCATTGATCGCAATGATTTTCAACTCTTCACTCCAGACCTCTATGAAATTGCTTCAGCTGCAAAAGAGATTGAAAATGAAGAGCAACTGAAACAGACCGTCACGTTGAATATTCGCACAGTTTTGGGTAAACAATCAGTTGGATTTATTCAAGCAGACATACAATCGGTAGATTCCAAACACAAACAGGTGATGACGAGTAAGGGGGAAGTTGATTACGATTACCTCATTTTTGCACTGGGTAGCGAACCATTTTATTTTGGCATTCCAGGTATGCAAGAACATTCAATACCATTTAAATGGATCGACCATGCCGTGAATATTCGTAAAACCGTGTATGCCCTTATGGAAGCTCAACCGCAGGTGCATGTTATTATTTGTGGTGCTGGTGCGGCTGGGGTGGAGCTCGCCGCCGAGATGCGACAAGCCTGTATTGCACAGGTGAAAAAGAACTGTTTTGCGATTACCATTGTGGAAGGTCGCGACACCGTATTGCCACCGTTTAGTAAAAAAACGCAAACCGCTGCAGCACAACGTTTGAAAAAATTAGGCATTCGGATGAAGACCAATTTTTTAATTGCTCAGGCGGAAAAAGGCAAAGTCATTTCGACGACTGGTGAGGTATTAGAAGGTGATATGATTATTTGGACTGGTGGCATTGGCGCAAACAGTATATTACGGAAAACTGATTTTGTGTTAACGAAGCGGGGACAACTGACGGTGCGATCAACGTTACAGTTGGAACAACAAGATAATGTATTTGCTATTGGAGATTCAGCAGAATGTTCTGTGGGCGAAAAACAATATGCGCCACAAACCGCCCATGAAGCGGTGCATCAAGGACCAATCGCTGCAGCGAATGTCATGCATCTATTGCGAAAAGAAGCATTGGAAAACTATACCATGAAAAATGAAGGTATAGTGATTACCATGGGTGGCAAAAATGGTATTGTGGAACTTCCGAATGGATGGGTGCTGACAGGAATGATCGGCTGGTTTGTTCGCAAATTTGTCGATTTTCGTCATTTCAAATCTGTGTTACCCTTTATGCAGGCGTGTTCACTTTGGTATCGTGGTTTGCGTATGATGATAAAAAATGACTCATTATAAATTACGCGTTTGGTACACTTATGAGAACTGTTAGAGATATTCCTTTGCACAATCAAAAAGTTTTTTTGCGTGCTGATTTTAATGTACCGCTCGACAATGGGCGCATTACTGATGATACACGCATCAAAGCAGTGTTGCCGACGATTGAATACTGTTTACAAAAAGGCGCAGCAGTGGTGCTAGCATCGCATCTCGGTCGGCCGGGCGGAAAAGTGGTACCGGAGTTGCGCCTGCAGCCCGTGGCGAAACGGTTAAGTGAATTACTTGGTCAACAAGTGCGCTATGTCGATGATTGTGTCGGGCCCCAAGTAGAAGAACAAAAAAATGCTTTGAAACCCGGTGAAGTGCTCTTGCTCGAAAATGTTCGTTTTTACCCACAAGAAGAAAAAAACGACTTACACTTTGCCGAACAACTCGCTGCTGGTATTGATGTGTATATCACTGATGCGTTTGGCGCTCTGCATCGAGCACACGCATCTACTTCTGCCTTGCCGTCACTTATTTTTGATAAAGGCATCGGTTTTCTTATTCAAGAAGAGTTGGAAGCTTTGGACAAGATTGCACACCAACCCGAACAGCCACTGGTGATTGTGGTTGGTGGCGCAAAAATTTCGGATAAAGTGCCAGTGATTCAACACTTGGCGCCATTGGCAGATGTGGTATTGGTTGGTGGCGGAATTGCAAATACCTTTTTGCACGGTTTGGGATACGATGTCGGCGGTTCGCTCATGGAAAAAGATGCGGCAACAGTCGCGCATGACCTCTGGCAGCGTTTTTCTTCGCAGCAGCCGAAAATTCATGTGAATATTCCTAGTGGAAAATTGCATAAAGTACAGTTACCGCTCGATTATATTGCGGCTCCGAATACCACACCCGGTGCGCCAACGCAAATTATTGATATTGAAAAAGAACGCGTGCCTGAGGGTTGGCTGTTGTTAGATATTGGTCCGAAAACTCAAGCGTTGTATCGTGATGTATTGGCCCAAGCGAAAACAATTTTTTGGAACGGGCCCATGGGGTTATTCGAACAAGAGGCCTACTCCGGTGGCTCGCGTGCGGTGGCAGTCGCTATTGCCGAATCGGCGGGGTATGCGGTGCTCGGTGGTGGTGATACGGAAAGTGTTGTCGAAAAATTCCATTTGCAAGGGCGGTTTCGGCATGTGTCGACCGGTGGTGGGGCGAGCCTTGCCTATCTTGCACAAGAAACTCTGCCTGGACTCGCAGCGATGGAGTAGTATAATAAGAATATGAAAATTCAAAAATTACAAGCTCGAGAAATTTTAGATTCACGTGGGAACCCGACCATCGCGGTACGCGCTGTTGCTGAAAATGGGTTCAACGCTGAAGCAATGGTGCCTTCTGGTGCCTCCACGGGTGTACACGAAGCGCACGAACTGCGTGATGGTGATAAAAATCGATATGGTGGCACAGGGGTGTTGACTGCATGCAAAAATGTCGAAGAACTCATTTTTTCGGCAGTAAAAGATTTGGATATCATGAATCAACGGGCCATTGATGAAGCGATGATTTTACTCGATGGTACGGAAAATAAATCAAAACTTGGAGCAAACGCAATTTTAGCAGTATCGCTTGCTGTTGCACGCCTCGCTGCGCAGGTGCAAGGCGTGGAATTATATGAATCTATTCGGCGTGGTTTTCGGTTTTCCGCTAGCGAATATCGGTTGCCCTACCCGATGATGAATATTATCAATGGTGGAGTCCATGCAGATAGCGGCCTCGATATTCAAGAATTTATGATTGTGCCGCAACAACAACAGTTGAGTGAACGTGTTCGTGCTGGAGCAGAAATTTTTCATGCGTTAAAAGATATTTTGAAAAAACAGAAGCAAGTGGTGAGTGTGGGTGATGAAGGTGGGTTCGCACCGCACCTTCGGAGTAACGAAGCCGCACTAGAAGCCATTGTGGAAGCAGTCACCCAGGCTGGTTATACGCTCGGGCAAGATGTTTGTATTGCCTTTGATGCCGCTGCTTCAGAATTTTTCCGTGACGGCCAGTATGCATTTGATGGCAAGATGCTTACGGCGCAAGAGTTGATTGCCGTCTATGATGCATGGATTGAAAAATATGCGATCATTTCTATTGAAGATGGATTAGCGGAAGATGATTGGGATGGATGGCAAATGCTGACGAAGCAGTTGGGCGGGCGAATTCGGTTAGTCGGCGATGATCTGTTTGTCACCAATGTGAAACGGTTGCAACAGGGGATAGATCGAGGCGTGGCAAATGCTATTTTGATTAAAGTCAATCAAATTGGTACACTCACCGAAACCATTGATGCAATTCAGCTTGCGCAACAATACAAATATACTGTCATTATTTCTCATCGCTCCGGTGAAACCGAAGACACAACGATTGCCGACCTTGCTGTAGCGGTGAATGCGGAATATATCAAAACCGGTTCATTATCGCGCTCTGAACGCGTGGCTAAATATAATCGCCTCATGGCTATTGAACACTATGTCGCTTGAAGTATCACGTTCGCGTCAAGTAGAACAGCAAGAACATTCCCCATTACGTGTATTGGCTGCACAGGAAGAAAAAGCGTTACAAACCGTTGCCCCTGAACGTCGCAGACGTGCGGCTGCATGGATGACGTTGAGCACCTTGCTAGCCGGAGAAATGGTTGCTCCCGTTGCTGCACACGCACAAGAATCTGGTCGCCAAGAACAGAGTGCTGAATATGGGACGGAGAATACCGGCTTGGAAAAAACTGTTCGCGAACTGCAACCACCATCAGTTGAGGGCATTGGTGGGAGACAAGTGTTTAATCAACGGATTGAAATAATCGGCTCAGCGGAGCTTATTCCTATTTCTGCAAAATCAATTGCTCACTGGCCGGAGCGTAATATTATTGTTTCTGCTTCCACAGGATATTATACTGCAGATGTTCGTACACCAAAGAGAACAACAGCCAGGGCGATACGTACAGAGCATGTGGAAATTTTTGAAATACAACCAGCTCTTTCTATTGAAAAAATAGGAAGAACAACGACCTATACGGCTCTTGGTTTCACTGCAGATGAAGCAATTGCTAAAGCGTTGCGTGGCGCAGCAGAATACTTTGAATCCCATATCGATACCGAGACAAGAGTTGACACAAAAATGACTAATTTTAGCAAAAAAATAGAAGAATCGAATGGAACAGAAGTATCAAATAGTTTGACGACTCGGGGAATAATTGCTAGTTACACTCTAGACCAGCCACCTCACCGCGAGGGAGAATATTGGTCAGTAACGATAACTGCACAAGAAGGACGACTCAAACCATAAATTATGCTTCCATTTATTGAACTCCAATTCATTCAATTATTAGGGCAGAGCTCAGTACCCCGTAAACACTACGACAAGTGGTTAACGGTTTTTGATAAACTCTCCCCAACCCAACGTATTCAACTCATTCAGTTATTTGAACACCAGCCAGAAGTCATCCATCACTTTTTAGAAATCGTACTCAAGAAAGCCGACGCGCTGCAAAAGAAGGTTAAAGATTTTCATGAAATTGTCGCCGCTGAAATGCGCGTATTCTCTCATTGAATGGTGCCTTCGCCCCCAGCATAAATTTTTTTAGAATAATATCATCATTTGTGGTATAGTGTGTGTAATATGCATGTACTTCATTTTTTATTATACCCAAAATCAATCGCGGTTATTGGTGCTTCGCGCACGCCAGGAAAACTGGGTCACGATGTGCTACTCAATGTGAAACAATTTGGCTATACTGGCGCGATCTATCCAGTCAATCCAGCCGCAACAGACATTGAAGGGCTCCACGCGTGGCCAAGTGTCACTAAAATTAAAAAACCAATTGATGTAGCACTCATCGTTGTTCCGCGTGAAGCGGTTGCGGGTGTTCTTCGTGATTGTGGAAAAAAACGCATTCCATTTGCCATTATTATCACTGCTGGCTTTAAAGAAATTGGCGAAGAAGGCCACGCAGCGGAAGAAGCGCTGGTGAAACTTGCGGCGAAATATCATATTCGTCTTGTTGGACCGAATTGTTTAGGGTTTATTAACGCGCATAATCGATTGAATGCTTCCTTTGCTGCAGGCATACCAGCACCAGGCAATATTTCACTGGTATCACAATCTGGTGCGATGGGTGTGGCTATGCTTGACTGGGCATACGAAAGTAAGTTGGGTTTTGCAAAAGTGTTATCGATCGGTAACAAAGCGGATATCGATGAAATAGACTGTTTGGATTATCTTGGGCAAGACAAGGCAACAAACGTTATCATGTTCTATCTGGAAAGCCTCACCAGTGGTCGGGCATTTATGGAAGCCGCTTCACGTATTGCACGCCGAAAACCCATTATTGTTCTCAAGGCCGGTACCTCATTGCGTGCCCAAATGGCGGTGAGTTCACATACCGGTTCACTCGCGGGTAGCGAAGAAGCAATTCGCACTGGCCTTCGCCAAGCCGGAGTAATTCAAGCACACACCATTCAGGAATTTTTTGATTACGCACTTATCTGTAGCCAAGCTCCACAACCGAAAGGGAACCGTGTGGCGATTATTACCAATGCTGGTGGTCCGGGGATTATGGCTGTTGATGCTGCTGCCTCGACCACCCTTCACCTCATTCAACCAAGCAAAACGTTACAAAAAAAATTAGCTTTTCATTTACCGAATTCCGCTAGTGTCAAAAACCCGATCGATGTGATTGGTGACGCGACACCACAACGCTTTGAATATGCACTGAAAACCGCGCTGGCCTCGCGTGAAGTTGATAGTGTGATTTGTATTCTTACTCCGCAAGTGATGACAGATGATGATACGATTGCGCAGAGTATCATTCGGTTACGGCAAAAATATGGCAAACCAGTGATTGCCAGCTTTATGGGTGGTCAAGCCATTCACTCTGGCCGTATGATATTAGAAACCGGCGGCATTCCGCAATATGATACGCCGGAACGTGCGGTAAACGCGTTGAATATTCTTACTCAGTGGAGCACTCATCCTGCTGCACCAATGCGTTTTTCAGTGCCCGCAAAAACGCACACCGTTGGAAAAAATGGCCATGCACTGCAATTACGCACCATTGATGCTGAACATATTTTACAACGCTATCATTTACCTGTACTCAAATCTCGCCTTGTCAAAACCGAACGCGATTGTGAGCGCCTCACTCACTTTCCCGTTGTTGCTAAAATTGCTTCACGCGATATTGTCCACAAAGCAGCAGCTGGCGGCATTATTTTGAATATCCAGAACGTGATCGAAGCAAAAGCGGCATTCCGAAAAATTACCCACCATGTAGCAAAAACGCATCACCGGGCAGAGGTGGAAGGCCTATTGGTGCAACCACAACTCATCAGCACTCACGCGAGCCGGGAAGTGATTATTGGCATGAAACGTGATTCGTCGTTTGGTCCAATGATGATGATTGGCCTTGGTGGTTCGTATGTTGAACTGATGCAAGATGTGGCATTTGCTATTGCACCGGTCAGCCGGCAACAAGCGCATGAAATGATTACCCAACTGCGTATGTCACCATTATTGAAACACCATGACATTGATGCCCTTGTGCATATTTTGATGACTGCCGCACGCATTGCCATCGAATACCCGGAAATTTCTGAAATGGATTTGAATCCCGTTGTCGTGCATGGGCAGGGCAGTGGCGCAGATATTCTTGATGTCCGTATGATGATATGACAAACACCGCTTTACTTCCATTAGTATTGCTCGTTTTAGATGGTTGGGGTGTTGCGGCACCATCACGTGGTAATGCAATCTCTCTTGCCCGCACACCAAATATGAATAAATTGATGCAAGAGTATCCATCGGTAACGTTGCATGCATCCGGCGAAGTGGTGGGATTGCCGTGGGCCGAGATGGGTAATTCGGAAGTGGGACACTTGAACCTTGGTTCTGGAAAAATTATTTATCAAAATTTACCGCTCATTAATAAATCCATTGCGGATGGATCTTTTTTTCGTAATGAAGCCTTTTTGAGTATCATGAATGCCGTCAAAGAACGCAAATCACGTTTGCACCTGGTGGGCATGGTCAGCGATGGAGGAATTCACTCCAGCATTCAACATTTGTACGCACTGCTCGAAATGTGCCAGAAAAATGGTCTTGGTGAGCATGTGCGCATTCACCCAATTTTGGATGGCCGCGATACAGCACGCAATGCTGGTCTTGGGTTTATTGCGGCACTGGAAACAAAAATGCACGAACTGAATGTGGGGAAAATTGCTTCACTTTCGGGCCGCTTTTACGCTATGGACCGTGACAATCATTGGGACAGAACACAATTGGCATACAACGCGATGCGCCATGGAAAATCGGAACATGTTTCTGATAGTCCACTCAAAGCCATTGAAGTGGCGTATGGCCAGCAGGTATTTGATGAAGAATTTCAGCCGACCGTTATTATTGGGCAAGATGGCACGCCGATCGGTTCGATGAACGATAATGACGCAATTATCTTTTTCAATTTTCGTGCAGACCGTGCACGGCAACTCACAAAAACATTTATTCTTCCGGGTTTTCAAAAATTTGATCGTGGCCGGCAGATTGAAAATTTGATGTTTGTTTCCATGACGGAATATGAAAGTAACTTACCGCTCAAAATCGCTTTTCAACCCGATCATGTGAAATCACCCATTGCGAAAGTTGTTGCGGATGCGGGCATGCACCAACTCCATATTGCGGAAACCGAAAAATATGCGCACGTCACGTTTTTCTTTAATGGAGGAACAGAGGAACAATACCCAAATGAAGAACGCGTCTTAATTCCCTCACCGCGTGTGACGTCTTATGATCAAACGCCAGCCATGTCTGTGCATGGCATTGCTGATCGCATGGTTACTGAACTGACTACCAAACAGTATCAATTTGTGGTGGCCAATTTTGCCAACGCCGACATGGTCGGGCACACCGGCAACTTACAAGCAACGATCAAAGCGATTGAAGAAGAAGATGTGGCTATTGGAAAGGTGGCTGCCGCGGTGTTGCAGATGAACGGTACGCTCATTGTAACGGCCGACCACGGCAACGCCGAAGAAAAATTGAATTTGCAAACAGGAGAAATGATTAAGGAGCATTCGACTAATCCTGTACCGTTTATTATGGCGAATGCCACGTTGCGGCAACAACGGATGATGTGGCCACCTGTTCCGGATGGTGATCTCTCTCGCATGCAACCGGTTGGTGTACTCTCTGATGCAGCTCCGACGATTTTAACACTGATGGGTTTGTCCATTCCACCAGATATGACTTCACGAAGCTTAATTCATTAATACAAGCCACAAAAATTCGAACAGATATGAAAAAATTTGACGTCATCACCATCGGTAGTGCGCTACGAGATGTGATGTTTTATACAGACCAAGCGTGTGTAATGAATAACCCCGCGAAAGACCCTGCACGTTCACAATTGATTTGTGTAGAATATGGAGCAAAAATTCGCAGTGAAAATGTGCATTTTGAATTTGGTGGTGGTGCAGCCAATACCGCAGTGAATTTTGCCGGTTTAGGGTTGCGTACCGCTGTCGTTACCGCCATCGGAGATGATTTTGATGGGCAAAGTATTGAGCGGCAATTGCAAACCGCGGGAGTAGATATACGCTATCTGCAAAAAACGAGTAAGCACCAAACCGGTTTTTCATTTTTAACCATCGATGAGAAAACCGGTGATCATGTGGCATACGTCTATTATGGTGCCGTGCAAGATTTACAACTCACCTCAACACAGTATGCACAATTACAAACGAAATGGTTGTATCTTGGCTCACTGAATACGCCGAAATGGAAACAGATTTTGCGAACCATCTTTTCTGACAAGCATGAGCAGTCACAGATTGCATGGAACCCGGGTGCCACACAGATTAGTGCGGGCTTTCGAACACTGAAACCCTACATTCGTGAAACCGACATTCTTATTCTCAACCGTGATGAAGCGATTGAGCTGCTACTTACATCGCCACAATCGTATGGTGCCCATAGTATGGAAGAGATGGTTGAATATATTCATGGTTTTGGACCACGTATCGTGCTGCTCACCAATGGCCGAGGAGGGTCATATGCGTATGATGGCAAACAGCACTACCATTTGAATACGCCGCAAGATCACCCGAAAGACACCACAGGAGCGGGTGATTGTTATGGTTCATCATTTGTGGCAGGCATGATTCGCTACAAAGGAGATATACAAAAATCGATGCGCTTGGCTACACTGAATGCTTCTCACTTAGTGCAACAGATCGGTGCGCAAAATGGATTATTAAAATGGAACGATCTTCCGAAACGATTACAAGAATGAAAATTGTTTGGCCAAAAATACTCACGCAGCAACCACGATTGATTTTAGAAGAAGCGGGGTATCATGAATTTCTTGATCCGAATACCGGCAAAACGAGTTACGTTCAACGTATTGGCCGTGAATTTTATCCGCGCTATCATCTATACATTAACCGCTTCGATCCGCACGCACAAACGCCTGTATGCGAAATGGATATTCACATTGACCAAAAACAAGCCAGTTATGAAGGCCACACAGCACATTCCGGGGAATATACGGGCCCGCTCGTTGAAGAAGAGGCACAGCGTTTGGTTCGTTGGCTGGCGTACTACTCTTCACAATAAACCGCTCTTGTGCTATCTTTTTTGAAAGATTACTAGTTATATCCCATGCGTCAAAACCCACAACCGCTGCTCTTTTCCGGAACCGCGAATCGTTCATTTGCTCGACGTGTCGCGAAAGAATTGAATCTGAAGTTGGGGAATATTGAAGTAGTGAAATTTTCGGACGAAGAAACGCACGTTATTGTACACGAAGATGTTGTTGGGCGTGATGTCTATATCATTCAACCAACAAGCATGCCAGCGAATGAGCACTTGATGGAATTGTTGTTAATGGTGCATGCAATAAAATCTGGTAAACCGAAACGGATCACTGCGGTGATGCCGTTTTTTGGGTATCGTCGCCAAGAAAAACAAACAAAGCCTGGTGAGTCGTTGTCGTTTCAACTCATTGCAAAATTGTTACGAGCGGCTGGTGTGACTCGTGTACTGGTTATGGACTTGCATAAACATCGCAGCAGCAAATTTTTCTTAGAAGAAAAGATGATATCGAAAGAGTTACGGGCGTTTGATGTCATTATTGAATATTTTCGTGGAAAGAAATTACAGAATTTCGTGGTACTTGCGCCAGATAAAGGCGCTGTTCCAGAATCTGAACGCTATGCCAAAGCGCTGCAGGTTCCATTGGTGAAGGTATTTAAACACCGAGTATTCTCTAAGCGCGATCAAGTGACGATTGACCGTTTTGAAGGCGGTGTCGCAGGAAAAGATATTCTCATTATCGATGATGAAATTAATACCGCTGGTACGCTGATGGGCATTGTGGATATTCTCAAAAAGAAAAAAGCGCGAAATATCTATTTTGCTTGCACACACGCCGTTCTCTCTGGACCGGCGATTGAACGACTTGCCAATGCACGCATTCGTCAGGTTATTGTGACAGATACGATTTTCCTGCCACAGAAAAAACGATTGCATAAAATTCGTGTTCTCTCGGTTTCATCTCTATTTGCGAATACTATTGCTCGTTGGTCCAGATTGTGATATTCTTCGGAGCGGTAGAATAAATAGTATAGACTCTTGCGTTGTCCCAGGCTCATACAAAGGAGTCATTTTTCGATCTATGAAACAGACACCACAAAACTCTAAAAGCGTTGGCGCCATTGTTGTGAATACTCGTGGACATATTTTATTAGTATTTCAACAGCTTAATCAATATTGGGAATTTCCGAAAGGGAAAGTGGAGCAGGGCGAACGAGAGATTGATACGCTTACCCGTGAAATTTATGAAGAAACGGGAATTAAACGGTTTCACTTAGTGGAAGGATTTCGTCGTTCCATGCATTATGATTTTCATTATCAAGGCGAACTGATTCGCCGAAAAGTAGTTTATTTTTTGATTCAAACACGCGACCGTGTGCGCATTTCTCATGAACATACGCGTTATGCATGGCTCCCCATTGAAAAAGCCAAACGCCGCTTGAAACATCAGAACCAACGTGATTTACTAGATGAAGTGAAACAACTTTTGACTCATCAACAACGAACAGCAGCTCAACAATGAACGAACACTATCAATGGAAAATGGCTGAACCCGCCGCACCAGAATTGTTGGCGCGTTTTCCCGAATTGCATCCAACGGTTGTACAATTGTTAGCGAATCGTGATATGACCACGCAAGAACAGGTAGATCGTTTTTTATTACCAGATTATGGCCAAGACCAGCACGATCCTTACTTGTTTCGTGATATGCACAAAGCAGTTGCGCGCATTGAACAGGCCATCCGACGCCACGAAAAAATTGTCATTCATGGTGATTACGATGCTGACGGTGTTTGTGGGTCTGCCGTATTGTATAAAACGTTGCAAGCCCTTGGTGCCGAAGTTGATGTGTATTTGCCGCACCGCGACACTGAAGGGTATGGATTGAATATGCATACCGTGCAGTCGTTGCATGATATTGGCACGAACCTTATTATTACGGTTGATTGCGGTATTTCGAATGCGCCCGAAATTGACGAAGCGGTGCAATTGGGAATGCAAGTAATCGTCACGGATCATCATTCCCAGCCACCGGTATTACCTGAGCGTGCGTGCGCCGTGTTGAACCCCAAACTGGTTGAAGAAACATATCCGTTTAAATATCTCGCTGGCGTTGGTGTGTCGTTTAAGTTGTCGCAGGCGCTCATTCGCAAGCACAATTTGGGAGAAGCCTTTGAAAAATGGATGTTAGATATGGTAGCGATTAGTACCATTACCGATTTCGTCTCACTTACTGGCGAGAATAGAGTATTTGTGAAATATGGGTTAGTGGTGTTGCGCCGAAACCAACGTTTGGGTTTGCGTGAATTATTTACCGTCATGGGTGTAGAGCCGCAAACCGCGACTACAGAAACGATTGCGTTTAAAATTGGCCCGCATATCAATGCGGCTGGTCGGGTGAAACATGCGAACATGGCTTTTGATATGCTCGTGGAAGAAGATGCGCAACGTGCTGCGGAGATGGCAGAAAATTTAGGAAAAACCAACCGCGAACGTCAACAAATTTCTGAACGTATTTCGAAAATAGCAATGGTGCAAGCAGAGCAGCAGCAGAATGAATCGGTGATTGTAGTAGAAGCGAACGAATGCCCGGTAGGTTTGGTGGGCTTGGTTGCGGGCAAAATTGCATCGGCATTTTACCGGCCCACATTTGTAATCACGAATATGGGAGGGGAGATTGTTGGTTCTGGGCGGTCGATTGAACAATTCAATTTAGTGGATGCGTTGCAGTCGATGGATGAGTTATTTCGTAAGTATGGTGGCCACCCCATGGCCTGTGGATTTTCGCTCAAAAATCCTGAAGCATTGGAAGCGTTTCGGCAGCGCATGCGTGCGCGGGCGACTGAACAGTTGAAGGATGTAGATTTACGAAAGAGTGTGCACATTGAATGCACATTAGCCTTGCCGGCAGTGGATTGGACGTTGATAGAAACACTGGAGCAGTTTGCCCCGTTTGGAGAAGGGAATCCAGAGCCCGTGTTTGCCAGTATGGATTTGGTCATAGATGATATTTCCGCGATTGGAAAAAAGGGTGACCATCTTCGTTTGAAAATATCTCATAACGGTACGCGACGTTCGTGTATCGGTTTTGGCTTAGGTGAATATGCCGAGCAATTAAAATCTGGTGACCACGTGGACATCGTGTACACAGTGGGAGTGAACGAATGGAACGGTAACCGTGAAATTCAATTAGTGCTAAAAGATTTACGAAAATCATGAATGTAAAAATTTTTACCGATGGGGGTGCGCGCGGAAACCCAGGCCCAGCGGGAATTGGTGGTATTGTTTATGATGATGCCGGGTCTGTGCTGGCACAAGTTTCAGAATATATTGGTACGGCAACGAACAATCAAGCGGAGTATACTGCCCTGTGGAAAACGTTATCCACAGCAAAAAACATCGGTGCACAAACTGTGGATTGTTATTTAGATAGTGAATTAGTGGTGAAACAAATGAATCGAGAGTATCGTGTAAAAGATCAACACTTAGCGAAAATTTTTCTCCAAATCCATCAACTCATTTCCACAATGGGTGCGGTAAAATTTTTCCACATCCCTCGTGAACGCAATGCAGCGGCTGATGCGCTCGTCAACCAAGCGATTGATCGCGCGACACGAACGCAATAACATTTTTTCTCTCTTCGATATTATTTTCTTCCCCCATTCAGAAATTTTTTTTATGTTTGCGTGTGTTGAAATTTTTTCTGTGGATAACTAACCCTATGACAACACTCAACAATTGTGTTATCATCGAAATAGTTTTCCAAAATATATTTTGGAAAAATTATCTAATAAAAAGATTAACAAAACTTAAAATCCAAAACCTATGAGTGCAACCGGAGGATTGCGAGGAGTAGTTTGGGCAATGATTGCCACCATTCTTATTGGTGGGTTTTTTATTGCACTCCCCTCTCTCGCTAATGCGGCCCCTATCCAGGGAGTCGCAACAAACTTGCAAGGAGCAAGCGTGCGCGGTGCGCAGCAACGTTTAATTAACGCCGCCGCCCCAGTGTTCGTGGACGGCATTAATTTGCAAGGTTCACTGTATAACAGTAAAGGCTCAGTCAAAATTGCTGATGCTCTTATTGTAAAAGGTGGAAAGAAAGCAACTTTTACCGGTGAAGTCGTGGCGAAAAATGGGTTAACAGTCGAAGCAGGCACTATTTCTTTACCAGAAAATTCCATTACTGATGCAGCGGTTGTCGACGCACTCACTATTACTGGTGGAACTATTTCAGAGAGTGAAGTTGGCGCAACCACATTAACGGTTGCCGATGATGCAACATTTGATGGTGATGTCACCGTTGCTGGTGGCCTTGCCTTGGATGATGATGCTATTGGTGATGCTGAGGTAGTGAATGCGCTGACCGTGTCGTCTGGAACAATTAACAATACGGTTATCGGTGGTACAACTGCCGCTGCTGGTTCATTCACGACCGTTTCCGCTTCAGGAGATGGCGTTTTTGATTCTGATGTATTAGTTGGAGATTCTGCTGAAACAATTTCTGATTCTGATTTTAACGTGAATGGTGGTGAGATTTTTGTTGCGGGTGATGCAGGTGTTGAAGGAACAATTTATGCCGACGGTTCCGCACAAGTGGCTGGAAATATTTCAGTTGGAGATGGTACGCCAAGTACTGCGCTCGATGGTGAAGATGTCTATATTGAAGGTGGGTTGGAAGTAGACGGTGCTCTTAATGTTGCTGGTGCAGTTGCTGACATGAATCTTTCTGGTAGTACTTCTACTTCTCTTACACTCGATTCAGATTCAAGCTCCACAGCAGCAGATCAAGATGTTGCGCTCAATTTTGCTGATGATGGTAGCACAACAGCGCATTCATTAACGTATGACGATGGATTGGGTTTATTTTTACTCAGTGATGGTTTAACTGTTTCTACAGGTGGATTGATTCTGGATGCTGGTGATGGTCGTATTGATGAAGATTTAGTTGTTGGTGGTTCAACATCAACCACAGAAACATTGTCAAATGCGAGTTTCACCATGGGTGGCGACGATCTCTTTGTTGCCGGAACTGTTGGTGTAGAAGGCAATGTGTTTTCTGATGGGTCATTCGTTGCTGGAAATAGCGGTACGACATACGCAGATGGTGGTATTACTGATGGTGCTGGTGATTATACCCTCACTCTTGCTGCAGCCACCGATGATTTCGTTGTTTCTACTGGCAATTTAAAAGTGGGTAATGGAACTCCCGGTACAACCCAAAATGGTGAAGATTTTTATGTTGAAGGAACATCGGAATTTGATGGAAATGCTGTGTTTGATGGGAATTTAACTGTCAATGGAACATTTAGTGGAGCAATTACAGATGCTGGAACACTGGATGCTGTAGATAGTACTTCGTTCTTACGTTCAGATGCGTCAGATGCCTTTACTTCTGGAACGCTCACTATCAATAGTGGTACAACACTTGATGTAGCCGGTGGATTAACACTTTCCGCTTCTGGTGGAACAATTACCGCAAATAGTGGAATGACCGTTTCTCATGATACAGGAACTGATTTAACAACAATTACCACTGGTAACTTAGAAATTGGTAACGCAACAGAAACTAGCACGCTCAATGGTGAAGATGTCATGATTGAAGGTAATTTGGAAGCAGATGGTGTGATGTATGCAGACGGTGGTCTTGACCGAGCATCTTCAGCCCAATTAAATATTGGTGCAACAAATGCATCATCGATTGTGTTAGGTGCAGCAACAACAACAAACTCGAACTTAACGGTTTCTGGAGGTTTGACTGGAAATGGAAACAACACATTTAATGGTACAGTGACCAGTAATTCAACATCCGCTTTCAACAGCGACGTTGATATGTCGTTCTTGACCACAGAAAATTTTGCCATGACCAATGCTGGTCAAGGTGATGTGGCATTTGATTTAGCAAGTTTTTCATTAACGAACACTGAATCGACCACTTCAAATGCGCAAAATGTAATGGTGTTGACCAATGCAGCAACTTCTTCAACAACAGTAACTGAATCATTGTTGAAATTAGTGAATGCTGAGAATACGGCAAGCGTTGTGACCGATGGTATCTTGATTGACAGTACATCTTCAACAGATGCAGATATTGTGGATGCAATTGATGTGTCAGATTCCAATATCACCAATGCATTGAATATCGGTGCAAATACCATTACGGGTACCACCGGCGTGATTGATTTAACCGACTTTGATGTGGATGCTGATGGCAACGTCACTCAAGCGCCAGATGCAGCAGGAGATGCGCAGACCATGACATTAGCCGCAGGAGCTTCACAAGGTTTGGTCGTGAATGCAAGCGCAGCAATGACAGAAACTGCTGGTATCGTTGACTTGGATGTGAATGCAGGAAATGCAGCAGTTGATGGTATCAATGTGGCATTAACACAAAATGATGGAGCAACAGCAGCTGTAGACGCAACAGCAGCAGAGATTTTACTCACTGGTAATGATGCTGATGGAGACATGTTTGGTTTGACGATTACTGGAGCAGCAACAACGAATGCTGCGGCAGGTTCATACGAGGCTGGTATCGTGATTGACAATGCTGAAGAAACCGTTGCTTCAATGACTGATGGATTGTTGATCAAAGCAACCACAGATACGGCAACCACCGACGGTGTGGATGTGTCAGACGCAGAACTCGTGAA
>JACPGJ010000002.1 GCA_016182555.1 Candidatus Kerfeldbacteria bacterium | reverse complement strand
CTCAAAAACTATTCGCATGTATTCCAACGTGGCAAAAGATCTCTACCGCCACACCCGCAAACCTCTCGGGTCACTCAGCCGAGAAGAAATAGAGCAACACCTTCAAAAAAAATTACACCAAGGGTGTAGTAGCCAAACCATTCGCGTGTACATTCAAGCGATCCATTTTCTCATGCGCGAAATCTATCGACGAACTGACCACGAAATTTCATTCCGTTATCCAAAACGGGCATCACGTTTACCCAACATTCTCACGCGTGAAGAAATTCACGAAATGCTACGGCAAACAAAAAACCAAAAACATCAACTGCTCCTCGCACTCGCCTACTCCGGTGGTCTACGTGTCAGCGAGGTCGTAAATCTCCGTATCGAAAATCTGGATTTTCAGTCACACACCTTAATTGTGCGAAATGGCAAAGGGCAGAAAGATCGCATCACCATTTTTTCAGAAAAATTAATTCGGCCGCTGCAACAATTCACACAACGCCGACCACCACAACAGCACCTGTTCCCCAGTGAACGAGGTGGCCAGCTCACCACACGCACAGCACAAATAGTGTTTCGCCAAGCCTGCACGCGAGCGGGAATCACAAAAACAGTTTCGTTTCATTCCCTACGACATAGTTTTGCCACGCACCTGCTTGAAAACGGCACCGATATTCGCTACGTACAGGCACTCCTTGGTCACGCGAACATTCGCACGACGCAACGGTACACGCACGTGACTCGAACAACACTCACAACTATTGTCAGCCCACTCTAAAAATCTGCTCATCATCTTTTTGCAAAATTCATTGTAAACAACCGATAAAAACCAAGTATACAAAAAACACTCACTCTTTGAAATTTGAAGAAACTACTGTACACTACTAGTACTTATGATAAATTGAGTATATGAATGAAAAATATCCAAAAAGACCCATCATCATTGATGTGTCTCCACAGGAACCAGTAGCCGCACCGTTCACAGGTATAACAACAGAACATTTTTCTCATCTTCCTCTCGAAGACAGACAACGTATTGAACAGCTTGCGCAGAAAATTGAAAAAGAACCTGCATCATTTACGACAACCATGCCAGAACTTTTTATGATTCTTTCTCAAACAAAACAGTATAAAGAATTAGTCAGGCTGGCAAATTTCATATTTCAATCAAAATATGCTCAAGAACAAGGAAAACCGTCAATACAAGAACTCATCGCTGCTCCTAATGGGCAAGAATATCGACCGATTGCTGAGCTTCTTCATGACAGAGGTACCACCAGTGTCATCTCACAACAAGAAGAAACTGGGGTGATAGCAGCTGAGCGAAGGTTTATTGATTTTTTTTCAACACACGATTGCGGACCGATTTCAGACAATCCCAATCTTATTATGCAACTCATTATGTTGCGTGCCCTCAAAGATCCGGAAGCTGATCTCTATGGCATACTCGATCAAATGACCCCGTATCAAGTCTATAAAAATCTTCATCATGTTGTTGAAAAATTAGCAAATGAACAACACATTGACGCAGCTCTCTCTGCCATTGATCACTACTTAATTGATGATTACCAAATATACAGAAAAGAGTTTGTCAGAAAATATATATTAAACACAGTACGCACAGAACAAAAAGATCGTGCAATAGAGATCGCGCAAAAATATGACATCCCTCCACAGGAGATTGAAGAACTCTTCAAACCACGATTAGGAAAAAAATTTGACTACTAACAATCAACGAGTAGCCAGAGAGCGCTCTTTGAAAAAGGCGTTAATGAAAAAAATCCTTGTGGCGGTGGGAGTGGGATTTGAACCCACGGTACATTTCTGCACACACGCACTCCAAGCGTGCGCTTTAGACCACTCAGCCATCCCACCATATTGAGGCTTCGCCTCGAACATAAATCGGCTCAAATAATCTACATGTTTTTTGAACTTCTGTAAAATGAAAACGAAATCCGGATTGAAAGCGACATGATTGTTATATGATGGCCGTAAGCGGCAATTCCGGAGAGAGCACGTATTTGCGAAGCAAAACGAAGCTCTCGAGGAATTGTCGCGCGAGACCGTAAGCGCCTATCGCTTCTTCTCAAATTCAACCACACGCAGCGTCGTTTTAATCACCGCATCCGGATTCAACGCAATAGAATCGATCCCCTGTTCCACCAAAAACTCCGCAAATTCTGGAAAATCTGATGGTGCTTGGCCACAAATACCAATCTTTATACCTTTCTCATGCGCCACCTCAATCGCACGCGAAATCATCTTTTTCACGGCTGGATTACGCTCATCATAAATATGTGCCACTAAACCCGAATCACGGTCCAACCCCAGCGTCAACTGTGTCAAATCATTTGAACCAATCGAAAACCCATCAAAAATCTCTGCAAATTCTTCAGCCAGCATCACATTTGAAGGTAATTCACACATCACATACACTTCCAACCCATTTTCCCCACGGCGCAAACCTTGTTCTGCCATAATCGCAAGCACCTGACGACCTTCTTCAGGCGTGCGGCAAAACGGAATCATAATTTTCATATTCGTCAGGCCCATGTCATCGCGTACACGCTTCAACGCACGGCATTCTAATACAAATGCTTGCCGGTACTGTTCCGCATAATACCGCGAAGCTCCACGCCAACCAATCATTGGGTTTTCTTCATCTGGTTCAAACTGCGCACCACCCAGCAACCCTGCATATTCATTCGATTTAAAATCAGACATGCGCACAATCACATCTTTAGGCCAAAATGCCGCGGTAATCTTCCCAACACCTTCTGCCAACTTTTCCACAAAATATTCGGCTTTGTCTGCATAGCCCGTTGTCATTTCTGCAATCTGTTCTTTCACCTCTCCGGCCGGCAATGCATCAAAGTGCAACAACGCCAGCGGATGAATTTTAATATGCTGCGAAATAATAAATTCTTCACGCGCGAGCCCCACGCCACTGGAAGGAATTTGGGCAAAATCAAACACGCGCGATGTGTCTGCCACAATCATCATGATTTTTGTCTTGGGCTGCGGCAGTGAAGATAAATCGGTTCGGTCAACACGGAATGGAAACGTACCATCATACACAAACCCGCGCTCCCCTTCCGCACAACTCACGGTCACGGCCTGGCCTGCGTGCAACGTTTCTGTAGCATTCCCTGTTCCAACAATGGCTGGAATTCCAAGTTCACGCGAAACAATGGCCGCATGCGACGTACGCCCGCCGGAATTCGTAATAATACCTCCAGCAATTTTCATAATCGGTTCCCAATCTGGATCCGTAATTTCCGTCACCAGAATTTGCCCAGGTTCAAACGCATGCATGTCTTCGGGTGTGCGCACCATATTCACGACTCCCGCACCAATTTTTGAACCAACAGCGACTCCTTCGAGCACCACGTTCCCCCGCTCTTCCAACACATATTCTTCCAACACATGAGTACTCGCCTGCGATTGTACGGTTTCCGGGCGGGCTTGCACAATATATAACTGCCCATTCAACCCATCTTTCGCCCATTCCACATCCATTGGTTTGCCATAATGCTGCTCAATCAATGCCACCCAATAGGCCAACAACAAGAGTTCATCATCACTTAAGACATATTGTTTTTCTTGCTCAGATGACACGGGGACTTCTTTAACCGTGCCGGTTGAAGAAATGTCTGCATCGTCACTGTAAATCATTTTGTAGGTTTTGGAACCGAGCGCTTTACAAATAATTGGCCGATGCGCAAACTGCATACGCTCAATGCCCGCTGCATCAGAGAGAGAAACACCCGACAACAGCGTTGGTTTAAAGACAATAAATTCATCGGGTCGAATTTTTCCTTGCACCACCAACTCACCCAAGCCCCAAGCGCCGTTAATCACCACGGCGTTTTGAAAACCAGATTCCGGATCAATGGAAAATGCCACACCCGAACAAGCCAAATCAGAGCGTACCATTTTCTGGACACCCACCGACAACGCAATATGAGAATGCTCATAAGCATTCCGCTGGCGGTATGAAATGGCCCGATTCGTAAACAAGGAAGCCATGCACCGCTTGGTGGACTCCAATACTTCAAACAATCCACGAATATTCAAATAGGTTTCCTGCTGGCCAGCAAAGGACGCGTCTGGTAAATCTTCTGCCGTGGCACTCGAACGCACTGCCACATCGACTTCATTATTCTCATATCGCTGCGCCAATTGTTGATATGCTGCCGCAATCGCTTCTTGCAATGGGTCTGGAAACACTGCCTGTAAAATGGCTTCGCGAATGTGTCGCCCACACTCTGTCAAATTTTCCAAATCATCAGCATTTAAATCACGTAATAATTTTTCAATCTGCACACGCACCCCTGTTTCATCTAAAAAATAATTATACGCATCGGTGGTAATGGCAAAACCATACGGCACCTGAATGCCACCGGTACTCAATTGTTGATACATTTCTCCCAACGATGCGTTTTTTCCCCCTACACGGCCAATATCCGCCATGCGAATCTGATCAAACCACAAAATAAATGGAGTAGATGGTGTATTCATATACGTTTCATCATACTGTAAAAATACAAACTACTCAAATACAGATGCTGTCTATGGCAATATAGATGGAACCTTCCATTGCATACGCCCAATAATGCGCGAACGTTGTATTGGGCCGAAATATCGAGAATCAATGCTTTTTACACGGTTATCACCCATAACAAAAAATTCATTTTTTGATAATTGAATTTCCATATGTTTATTCATGAACGCTTCTGCGGGCACGTATGGCTCTGATAACTGCGTTTGTTCATGGGTTTCTACATCTTCAATGAATACACTATTTTGGCTAATACTCAACGTTTCTCCTGGTAACCCAATAATGCGTTTCACATCGAATGTCTTTTGATTTTTCGGATCACGAAAAATAATAATATCTCCGCGTTTTGGTTCGAAAAAATAATACGGCAATTGATTAACGATGAGATAATCGCCATTTTTCAACGTAGGATCCATAGAAGCACCGTTCACCACAAAGGACGTAATGAAAAATACACGCATGATAACCATAAAGAACATGACGGGAAGAATATATTTGAGTGTCGTAAAAAAGAGAGAAGAAATCACTGTGGTGCGAAAAGCTATAGATGATTTTACAAATTTCGACATAAAAATAAAAATCTTTCGGTCATATATTATATGATATTAGCCACTAGCTGGAAACAAATGCATACGTGTAGTATAATCTGTCTTGTATGCTTATGGATATTGTGTACATTCTTTTTTCCAAACAAATCATTTTTTTTATTATTGGTATGTTTGTCAGTTCCTGTATCTATGGGCTAACCATTACCAGCAATCCAAGCGCATTACTCAAACTGTATGCGCTTAATCCTCAAGAAAGTTTTACCCATGTTGCTAACCGAAAAAAACAAACCTATACGACTTCTTATACAACACATAAACGAAAAGTACGTATTATCCAATTGTTGACAATTGGTAGTGTGAGTTTACTGCTAGTATCACTCATTATCTACTTTCTATAAAAACAGATCGCTAATCGGCAGTGATATCATCATTGACCGCAGTAAAGGTGTTTGTGCCAGTACAACTGCCATCGACACCGGTTGAAGGGAGTTGTAAGCCCCAATAGGTGCTCGCGTTCGTTGCCACACCGGTGCGTTGCGCAATATCCAAGTCATATTCTGTTGCGGATGTTTGTAGTGCATTGGTCAACGATGCATAGACGACATCAGTGGTTCCAAATTTCTGTTGAGCAGCGCTGATGGTACCAATAGTACAACTCATATTTGTTCCACTTATTTGTGTATCTAAACGAGTATTTCCGGTATTATCAATAGTCACGGTTTGATTACTACTGGTGCCGGCTAATGCCAATGTACCATAGACTGTAGTGGCGGTGACATTAATAGCGGCAAGACTGCTCATTTCAATTGTATCGGTAGAAGCCGTACCACTCGATCCATCGCTAGGAGTAAGTTGCGCTGTCCAGCTTGTGGTGCTACGTGAAGATGAATCATCTGTCGCATCAGCAAAATATTGCGTATTAATAGTACAAGTATAGGTTGAGGTCAGGTCTGCCCCTCCGGCAGTACAACTACCACCATCAATAGTACATGTACCCGTGTAACAATCGTTATCATCCGCAGAACACCCGGCGCCAGAAGCATGGTTTGTTCGATAAAATACATAGGCAACACTGGTAATGTCTTCACATCCATTGTTGTCTGTCGCTGTTCCAGTGACCGTCACTGACGTCGTCGTATTTTCTGTCAAAGTAATACTTGCGGCAGCGCTGTTAATACTGACCGCGCTCATTACAGGGACAACATTCGTGACAGAAGCTGAAGAACTCGAAGTGTCGGCATTAGAATAAATACGATATCCCGCCCATAACAATAAAGCGACGAACAGCAGACACAGGAAGAGAATAACGGGAGTAAAACGGCGAAGAGAACATTTGTTATTCATTTTACAGATAAGGATATAGGCCAAGCCAATAATGAGCAGGATAACGAATGCAATAATAACCGTGGCAATAAATATTCGACGCATGGTAATATCTTTCACTTCAAATGGGGTGCTCACCGCTGCAGAAGTGCGACCATAATAAGATACATAACTTTTTGCCATATATGCTCCCAAGCGTTCGGGAGTATAATAATTGCTGAATTCTACACTTTCTCCTTCATCAATAATTTTTTCTTCTGTAGAAACTGTGGTGAGTAATTGATCATTGTGATAAATTTCGCTCACCATCTTGCCAACGATTGTTCCTTCGCCTACATTTTCAAATACACCAACCAGAGCAACCGATGATCCGATTTCTATTGTGCCTTTGGTAGACACTGTTTTAAGAACCCCTTTCTTTTTGAGCGTCCCTTTTGGGTAAATATCAAACGGTGTTTCACTGGCATAAATTTCTTCGTCTTTTTCATAGAGCAGAATATGTGCAATATATTGCCCTGGTTGAAGCGTATGAGGAACCGTATATTTCATTCCTTCATAAGTAAACGGTGACAATAAACTATTCATGGAAATGGTTTGGGTACTCACCAGTGACCGATCTGATAATCGTAAAAATTGGATTGTGGCCATATCAGGACCAGCTTTGACATTGCCAGTGTTATCAACAAAAATGGTTAACACCATATCTTGTCCTTCTTCTGTGGGTTCAATAGCGGATTGGGCAATAGCATATTCTTCTTTCACGGTATTGCTTACCGTGAGTTTTACATCAAGTGTGACACCAGAATTATTATACGCGAGCGCGTCCACGGTATCATCGTTGCCAACAGTAGAACCGTCTGTTCTATTGTTAAAACCAAAAATAATATTTCCATGATATTCACCTGCAGGAATAGCCGTGGTGTCAAGACGTACAGTAACAGGAAGAGAGATCATTCCTTGTGTTACCACCAGTTGATCGCCTGTTTCTACAATATCCACAATTTCACGAATCTCATCACTGACTTCATACGTGAGTTCTTGATCTTGAGTGCTATCAGAACGACTGACAACCACTTTTTGATCGACAATCATGTCTGATACAAGATCGCTATTGTTAATTCCGGCAGGACTTACCCCAATACCGACTGCGTAAGATGGAGACGCGAAAAAAATAAAACTGCATGCGACAATAAAAAAAACTCCTCCCGCGTTCAAAAAAAATGTGGAAAAATACTTCTTCATAGAAAAAAATATTGATAAAGTATCTTGAGTATACTACAACCATATAATTTATTCAACTACTCCACCAATATTTTCCTAAAAACAGACAAGCGATACCAAAATACAGCTTTTTCTGATATACTGTACAGGAAAAGAAATACGTAAATTTTAGTGGAGGATATTGCATGAATAAAGATCGATTGAAGATAAAAAAACGGCAGAAAGTATGGATTGGTTGTGCGCTCACGAGTGTGAGTATCTATTTTTTTATCGTACATACAACACAGGCAACCAGCCCAACATTTTCCGGTACTATTTCCAATCAAACCCTGACGGAAGATTCCGCGAATAATAATCTTTTTGATTTAGATACCTATTTTTCGGATTCGGATCCCGGAGATTCCTGCACCTATTCAGCGCCAAATGATTTTTATCCAGCACCGGTTACACTGGATGCTGACGGCACACTGGACATTACCAGCGCCTCAACATCTGGCGGACAGCTATATCCTACATCTGCTAATCCAGTGTTATTGATTCATGGTGATGAAAGCAACGCATCTACTAATATTATCGATTCCGGCATTCGCGGACGAGGTATTGTGGTGAATGGCAGTGCCCAAATTTCCACGGCGCAATCGAAATTTGGTGGGTCGTCCATTGTGTTTAATGGTTCTACCGATACTATTACGATTGCAGATAATAGCGATGTTTCATTTGGTAGTGGAGATTTTACTATTGAATTTTGGGTCTATTTTAATTCCACTACTGGGGTTGACCATGTGGCTAATCAATGGATCACTAGTACTAGTTATGCTCCGTGGGCTGTCTATCGAAACGGAACAACATTGTTGCTGTATATGAGCTCAACCAATTCATCCTGGGCTATTGCCAATGGGGTGACTATGGGTACAGTTTCGGCAACTACCTGGCACCATGTGGCCATCACCCGTAGTGGTACGGATATTCGAGCCTTTGTTGATGGCGTGCGTGGTTCCACAACCAGTACGGCAGCCTCTCTCTATAATACAAATGGGCCAATCATTTTTGGCAACCGTGATGCGGGAACAGGTGATGCCTATCTTAATGGGTATATTGACGAATTTCGTATTACAGATGATTCCGCGCTGTACACCGCAAACTTCACTCCTGACGCAGCAGCGTTTTCAGACACAATACTCACTTCTCGTATTTTTGACGCTACCACAAGCGTGAACTGGAATACACTGGCATGGACACCATATATTCCATCGTTAAAACAATTGCCGAATAGTGATGCCACGGAAACCGCGTATCTTGGCAGTAATGCAAACATGAGCACGAATATTTTTCTCTACCATTTAAACGAAACCGGCAGTCCAACAAGCTTTACGGATAATTCAGGCAATGGCACAACCGGTTCATGTACCGGAGCTGCTTGCCCAACGGATATTACCGGAGGGAAATTTAGTGGAGCGATGAGTTTTGACCAAGGTGATTACATTAATGCGACGAGTAATGCTGTGATGGATGATGTGTCGGTAAAAACGGTTGAAGCCTGGATTTATCCTACTGGTTGGGGGGAAAGCAGCTCCGGACGTATTGTGATGAAAGCCAACGCCAATAGCAACGGGTTTAATTTTTTTGTGAATGGCAGCAGTAGTGTTAATCGATTGGGCTGGTTGCAACATTTTAGTGGTAGTACAGCGCAATGGGATTCTGCTAATAACAGTATCCAACTCAATGCCTGGCAACACGTGGTTGCGGTCTATGACAATTCTTCTTCCAGCAACACACCAACCTTTTATATTAATGGTCAGGCCTCCACAACTGGTACAACAACCGCTGCGTCTGGATCGGCCACAACAGACAATGCGCAAACCATGTATATTGGCGGACGGTATAATGGCGGTGTATTTGATCGTCAATTTAAGGGGTATATTGACGAAGTGGCGATTTATAATAGCGCACTCTCCGCGACAGAAATTCTAAATCATTATCTTCGTGGTGCCTCCAAAACACGCCTGCAGGTGCGTTCATGTAACGATGCCGCTTGTTCTGGAGAAACATTTCAAGGCACTGATGGAACCACTTCTACGTATTATACGGAAGCCAGTAATACCGACACCGGTTTACCATCATTGTCTTTAACTAGTTCTCCAACCACCTCAGCCGTGCCAGCTAATCGCTATTTTCAGTATCGCATGTATATGCAAGCTGAAAACATGAGTGCCACAAGCTATTTACCGCGTATGCGCGCCGTGACTATTACGGCCTCAAATGGCACCTACGCCGATACAGCCAATGTGGCCAGTGGTTTTGCCGGTGGAACATCAAATAATCTGAGTTACAGCAAGGACACATCGGATACCGTACAATTACGGTGTACAGATACCACCAGCGCGACTGCTTCATCAAATACATTCACTATTCGCTACGCCCAAACATTTACCGCCGCCGCTACTGGCAATTGGAATGTCGGCACAACTTGGGGAGGTAGCTGTAGCAGCTCGTGTACAGAGGGTACAGATTATCCCACCTATTCCGATACAGTGAACATTACGGGTGGGTACACGGTAAGTGTTCCAACGGCAACTACCGCTAGTTTTTCAGCCTTAAATATTGGTGGAGCCACGGCTGGGACACTCAATTTAACAGGCAATATTGATACTGGTACAAACATTACTATCAATGCAAACGGCATACTCGATCAAAAAAATACAACGCAGCAAAGTATTAGCGGAACGTTGGATGTGCAGGGAACATTACAGCACACGTTGAATTCGGGTACGCAAGTGTATGAACTCGATTTTTCTGCGGCAACTATTACGGTTTCCGGAACGGTAACGGCAACAGGGAAAGGATTTACTACCGGCAGTGGTACCGGTGGAGGTGATGCCGGTGGTAGTGCATCGCTCTCTGGCGGTGGTGGTGGAGCGCACGGTGGTTATGGTGGTGCTGGTAATGGTTCATCGAATAAATCTGTTGGATATGGTGATCCTGCGCATCCTGTTATTTTAGGCTCAGGCGGCGGGAGTGCCTATTCTGCTGGATCGGCAAATTATGGTGGTGGCTTAATTCAATTGGTAGCGAGTGGGAATATTACGGTAAGTGGATCAATTTTGGCTAATGGTAACAGTGGTTCCATTGTGAGTGGTAATGAGGGAACTGGTGGTGGATCTGGTGGTGGAATTTATATTAACGCCGGTGGCAATGCGAATTTTACGAGCGCCAGCGTGAAAGCCAATGGTGGTAGTGGAGTAGATACCGGCCATGATTCCGGTGGAGGTGGAGGTGGACGCATTGCCATTATTTATGGTGGCACGTATACCGCGCCAACCACCTTACAAGCTTTTGGTGGAGAAGGACCGGCCGGAGGAGTGGATGGCGGTACAGGGACGATCTATGTAAAATCAGGTAGTAATAATGGCGTACTGACATTAGATAATGGTAGTGTGGTGAATTCTTCCGGCACAGCCATTGGGAATACAAATAATTTGGGTTCTGAACTAACCACTGGAACAAATTTAACAATTACCGACCTCACTCTTTCCAATACAACTTCTTTGTTAATGCCGGCAACTTCTATCAATACGATTTCAGGAACGCTGACGGTGAATAGTGGCAATACACTTACTTTAAAATCGTATACCAATGCGACTTCAGCTTTGTCCGTTGGCACATTAACTATGGCTGGCACCTTAGACCACACCGATCACACCACATCAAATTCATCCTTAGCTCACAAAATCAAAATTTCCGCTTCAACAGTAACAATTAGCGGGACGGTTGATGTTGGTGGGTTGGGATATTCTGGACGGGCTAGTAATACAGCGGGATTAGGCAGCGGTGCAGGGGCAGCAGGTTCTGGCGCGATTGGTGGTGGTGGCGCTGGCCATGGCGGAGCCGGAGGGAATGGCAGTAGTGCTTCGTCTCCAACCGGTATTGGTGGTGGTACGTATGATACGGCTGCTGCACCGGTTGATTTAGGATCAGGTGGCGGAGGTAGTAACAACAGTGGTTCAACCGGTGGTGATGGCGGTGGAGCAGTGGAAATTTCCGCTTCCGGTACCATGACTATTAACGGTAGTATTACTTCTAATGGTTCAAATGGCGCAGCCGGTGGTGGTTATGGTGCCGGTGGTGGCGCTGGTGGATCTATTTATTTAACATACGGCACATTAAGTGGCATCGGTTCTTTAACCGCCAATGGTGGCACTGGTGGAAACGGCGCAACAACCAAAGGCGGCGGCGGCGGCGGCGGATTAATTGCGTTAAGTGGCACTTATAATTTTTCTGGAACAACCAGCTGTACCGGAGGTAGTGCAACCAGTACAGCAACAGCGGGGAATGATTGTACAGTATATGGCATACCAAATACTCCTTCTATTACTTCACCAACAGCGAGTCAAACTGGGGTGAGTCGAAATCCGACCACCACGTCATCTACCTACGCTGGTATTGGCGCTCATAATACTTCTGATTGGCAAATTTCTGATAATAATACGTTTTCTGACAGCGATTGTTCTGATACCAATATTGTGTGGTGCAAAATGAGTGATAATACAAATAAAACGAGTATCACGGTCGATACAACAAATGGTACGTTTCAAAATGCACTGGTTGGTCAAACACAATTAGCCACAAACACGACCTATTATATTCGTGTACGCCACACCAACAGCAGCGGCAATTCCAGTTGGTCATCAAGCATCACATTTACCACTACTGCTGTCAGCAATGCTGTTCCGGTGGCTTCCAGCACCAGCATTAATACCGCTGCTGCATCAGTGACTCTGACAGAAAATACCACAACCGCGGTGACGGTAACGACGACTGTCACTGATACGAATGGTTGTAGTGATATTGCCAGTGCCCAGGCAAAATTTTATCGAACTTCAGTGGGGAGCGGTGCGGCGGATGATGATAACAATCATTACACGGTTTCCTGTACACAAGATGGTGGGAGTTGCGGTGGCGGAGGTGATAATACCGCAACGTATACCTGTACTATTAACACACAATATTTTGCTGACCCCACGGATGCTGCTAGTGTCAATTCAACAGATAATTGGACGGCACTTATTACCCCAAGTGACGCGACAGAATCTGGGACAACAGATAGTGATACCATTGAAATGAATACATTAACAGCATTAAATGTGACATCGAGCGTGAGTTATGGAACACTGGCACTAGGTGCGAATACGGATACCACTAACCAAAGCACGACCATTACGAATACGGGCAATGAAGGTATTGATGTTTCGGTTTCTGGTTATGGTTCTTCCCCGGCTGATGGATATGCGCTTTCGTGTACTATTGGCAAAGTGTCGATTGGAAATGAAGAGTATAGTACCAGCACATTTGATTATGATTTAGCGGGAACAGCATTAACCGGTTCTGCGACAGAAATTGATCTCGATATTGCGCAACGCACTGATGCTTCAACAACAGGAACACTGTATTGGGGGATGGGAATGCCGACAACGGGCGTCGATGGTTCTTGTTCTGGAACGATTACCTTTACCGCTGTTTCTGATCCGAATATTGATTAAGCATGTATGAAATTTTTCTCTCTATTGTGTAGTATCACCCTCATCACCATTGCGTGGTCTATTCCGAATAGGTGTGTTGGTATAGGGATCAGTCCTTCTCAAATAAAAAATGATCTATTGGTGTCTGATTCTTCCTATACCGTACAATTTGCACTCAGTGATAGCGGGAACACAGAGGAAAGTACATATCAATTGGTGATTGATGATACCATCGCTTCTATTGTGTCTATTGAAGAAGGAACAACAATCACCTTACCGGCCGATAGCTCAAGCATACCCTTCCATGTGCATATTCAAGTGCCTGCAGAAATAGTTGACCAACAATTTTCTGGAAACATATACATTTCCAAACAACCATCAGCTGCGCCTACTCACAATGACTCTAATACCATAGCAACCCTTATGGAAACGCTTGCCATTCCGGTTGAACTCACGATACAACAACACTCCGTTACCGCATATACGGTGACTGATATTATGACTACTCCACAAGAATCTGGGTGGGAAATACCTAT
Organism: Candidatus Kerfeldbacteria bacterium; assembly: GCA_016182555.1. Taxonomy (GTDB): domain Bacteria; phylum Patescibacteriota; class Patescibacteriia; order UBA9570; family XYC2-FULL-38-9; genus JACPGJ01. The sequence continues at coordinate 109,846 of JACPGJ010000002.1, read as the reverse complement.
TTTTTATACAGTGCGTAATACGGGCAATGTTCCTGCTGCGCCTACGCATATCTCCATTGTCGTCACGGATATGGAGAATGAACACATCTTTATGACCCACGATGCAGCAATGCAGCAAGCCCCCGTTTCCGCTTTTTCTGATCAAACACAATTTTATCTGTTATCCAATTCTTTGGATGTCGGAAACTATTTGATGAATATATCAATCACTGATGCAGCAGATGCAGTGAGTGCGGAACGTCAGTTATTATTAGAAATTCTGCCACCGGAATCCATTGCATTCACGCCTGCATTCGCATTGGTGACACTGCAAGGTGAACAGCGGGAAGAGACAAGTGCATTCTACCAAAACAATACTCCTCTCACGATTGCCGCAGCAGCGATCAATAACACATCATCATGGATTCCAACCCATCTGATTATCGAGCTCAGAGATGGAGACCGGGTTGTACAGACTCGAGAAATGCCATACGCGCTACCACCACAAACAGACACTCCCGTTACAGACACGCTAACGATTATTGATGAAGGAAGATATACCCTGGCCGTATTCCTTCGATATCCTGGAGGAGAATCACCCAGCACAAATTTTTCTTTTCGGATTGCGGATATCGGTAAACAAAAATCAACAGGGATACGTTTTGGGAGTATCATTGGTCTGTGTATTGTATTATTGATACTCTATTTTTGGGTGAAACGTCGAAAATCAACGAAGAAACAACACCCGAGAAGATCTGTTTAATTTCTTGACCCGCTGAGTTTCTATCCCCCAAACCAATGCCAGATGTCGCTGCGTTTGTGCACGAGAAGTACGAACAATAACGCGAACCTGTTGTGAACGTAGTTGACTGAGTGCTAATGCTTCTTCACCATATTCACTAGAGAGTATAATTTTTTTTGCACGCATAGATTGTGCTTTTTCTATGCTGTCGCGACCAAACAGGTCAAACACCGGGTGAACCATTTTTCTTTGAACACCCTCAGACATGTCATCAAAACGAGAAGCTTCAGTTTGTTGAATAATTTCTGCCATCATCCGCACGGTCTCTACCGGAAATTTTCCACTGGCCGTTTCAGCGGACAACATCACCGCATCTGTATGATCGATGACGGCATTGGCAACATCGGAAGCTTCGGCGCGTGTGGGCCTTGGTTGCTGAGTCATCGATTCTAACATTTGCGTTGCCACAATGACCGGTTTGCCCAGACGTATACACTGCTCTATCATTTCTTTTTGCCGCACCGGCACGCTTGCTGAACCAATTTCAATTCCCAAATCCCCACGCGCCACCATGATTCCATCTGCGGCGTTGACAATACGATCGAAATTTTTCACCGCTTCAGCGCGTTCAATTTTGGCAATAATTTTTACACGCTTCTTCGCGGGAATACGTTTACGTAAATCGAGAATATCTTTTGCATCTTTCACAAACGAAAGCGCGACATAATCTATTCCTTGAGAGAGCCCAAATTTCAAATCTGCTTCGTCCTTAGCCGTAATCACTTTAGCAGGGATAGTCACGCCCGGTGCATTAAGCCCCTTGTGCGAAAATACCACACCACCTTGCACTACTCGACAATACACATTTTTCTCTGCAATACGTTCCACCTGCAATTCTATCAACCCATCTTGAATCAAAATACGTCCGCCTGGTTTCACCACAGTGTATAGTTTGGCATATTGAATAGGGATCGAAATAGCTGCTTTTACGCGTGGTGTTGCTGCGCGTGCATATTCCGTTTGTGAAACTAAAACAATGGAATCTTTTTTATGAATCATTATCCCCTCCCGCGGCACAACACCAATACGAATACGCGGCCCTTGTAAATCTTGAAGCAGGGCTATTGGTCGACCACATTCTTGCGCTGCACGGCGAATGGTGCGAATCAATTTTGCATGGTCTGCATAATCACCATGAGAAAAATTCAAACGTGCCACATTCATTCCCGCACGAATCATTTGCTTCAATCGTGTTTTGGTATGTGAAGCTGGGCCAATCGTACAAATAATTTTTGTATATTTCATAACTCTATTGTACTGGAATTTTTTTTTATTTACTAGTATGATGAATAATATATTTATTCATTAGCCTATTGTATGACCAATTTCTCTATTCGTTTCTGGTTTGTTGCTGCATCTCTTTTGCTTCTTCCTGTGCACCCCCTCGCCGCCAGCACAACAAGTGCTGATGAGTTATGGAATTCGGGAAACACACCAACCAATGCCGGTTGTGCCACCAACCACATTATTGTGAAACAAACAAATGGACAACGAATCAGCGTTCCAGTAGATTCAGCAGATCAAGTGGATGATGCGGTGAACGAATGGGATGCACAAGCGTCTACGGCCTATGCCGAATGTGACCCGCTTGTTCACGCGTATGGGCAAGAAACATCCTGGGGCACGGATAACGTACAAGCCGTGGAAGCAGCGAGCACGAATGGCGCCACTGGATTAGGAATGATTGTTGCCGTGGTGGATTCCGGCGTGGATTATGCACATGAAGATTTAAACGCTAATCGTTGGATAAACATTGGTGAAACCGCTGATGATGGCATTGATAACGACAGCAATGGGTATGTGGATGATGTGTATGGTTATGATTTTATTGGCAGCCTGTATACGAGTGTGGCACCAGATAGTGAGCCGCAAGATGAATTCGGACATGGAACACATGTCGCCGGCATTATCGCTGCAGAAGATAATAGTATTGGTGTGCGCGGGGTTGCACCGTCGGCGGCAGTGATGGCGGTGAAAGTATTAGATTCCGAAGGCTATGGCTATGACAGCAACATCGCTGATGGTATTCGCTACGCGGTAGACAATGGCGCAGATATTATCAACTTAAGCCTTGGGAGTAGCTTAGCTTCGAATACCTTAAAAGAAGCTGTAGATTACGCCGTTGCGGCAGGCGTATTAGTGGTTGCTGCAGCAGGAAATGAAAATAGTTTTACGCTCCCATCATACCCAGCCAATTATGCTGGTGTTGTTTCTGTTGGCGCACTCACTGAAGATGGAGAAAAAGCCTATTTCTCCAATTGGGGGAAAGTCGATATCATGGCACCGGGCGATGATATTCTTTCTACAACTCCTGGCGATACCTACACTTCCTATTCCGGAACCAGTATGGCATCGCCGTTTGTGGCGGGTGTTGCTGCATTAGTCGCACAAACCCACGCACTTACGACAGCGGCAGCGATACGCCAAGTGTTAGAAACCACCGCCGATGATTTCGGCAATATGACCGGATCAGATTATGTATCTGGGTACGGGTCGGTCAATGCACTGGCAGCGACCGGTACACTTAATGCCTCTTCCTATCTCTATGCAGATGGTGGGTTTATCCTGGCAGATGGTTCTGATGATATCATCGTCACCGTTTCTGTTCGTGATAGCAGCGGCAATGCCGTCAACGGTGATAACGTGACATGGTCGACAAGTACTGGTACGTTGTCCGCCAGTAACTCAACCACGGGTGTAGATGGCACCACAAGCGTCACGTTTACTGCTGATGACACGGAAGGACTGGCAACAATTACCGCAACACCAACGAGCACAACGGGAAATACGATAGCAATAGCTGTTCTTCCAGACACCGTTACCCCAGACAATATTGGCGTGAATCACTATGGCGAAAACAATGACGAAGCTGGTACAGATTTCAGTGATATGCACACTCAATCTTATCCAGGCCCCGATGATATCAATGCATTTATGCAGCAAAATACCAGCCTATCTAATAATCTGTTTGCGGCTGGCGATGAAATAACCATTTGGGCAGAGGCAACAACGGTCGATGGGGAAAATCACCATGTACAAATATCCTATACGGTAACTGATCCCAGCGGAACAAGTATTGATGCACTCACCGGTACCACTGAAACAATTGATCTGTCTACTGACTGGTATAGTGGAATGCAACAACAAATCAATTCCGCTCCACTCACTATTCCGACCGATGCGGCAAACGGTGAATATACCCTGAACGTGACTATCACTGATATCGATAGCGAAGAAACCGCAACACGTTCAACAAATTTTTGGATCGGCGAATTACCCACCATTCTTGTGGTCGATAATTCATATTGCGGAGACACCACCATCTATGGATGGAGTGCTGGCGGCGTTTCCACCTGCAGCACGGCCGGGCATACGGTGGCGGATACACTCACCAGCCTTGGGTACTCCGTTATGCTTTGGAATTCTGCACAATTATATGAACCCCTAGATACCGACTTGCTCCTGTTTCCTGCCGTCATCTGGCTAGACACGGCCTTCAATGAAGCTGATAGCAGCGTACTGCAATCCTACTTGGATCAAGGCGGAAACCTCTTGCTCTCTTCTGAATCACTCGCTTCCGCTGAAACATGGGAAACGCCCAGTGACTTTCTTTGGAACTATGCGCATGCGCGGTACATCTCTACTCTCTTCCACCCGGAAACCGTGCTCGGCACAACCGGTGGTGCTTTTGATGGGGTAACGCTCAATACCAATTACTTCGATTTGAATGGTGATAGTGCACATACAAATTTTTCTGCAGAAGAAATTGCTATCAATGCTGATGATAGTGTAGATACACTATTTGCCTACACCAATGGGAACAGCACAGAAAAAATTGCGGGCTTACGTGTAGACAATAGCACCTACCGGTTGGTCTATCTCACCTTCGGTATTGAATCTATCAATGATGACGGTGACACAACGAAAGCAAGTGTTCTCGATACACTCACAACTTGGTTGTTGGGAAATGGTGCGCATATTACGAAAGTCAAAAATCGGTTTGTGAATAATAATACAGATGAAACCGTACGGGTACGTGGCACAAATTTCTTACTCACCGGCACAACCCATGCGTACCTGAATGGTATGGAACTCTCCACCGTCACTGTTGTCGACCGCGAACATATCACCGCCACGGTTCCTGCTGGTTTACCCACCGGACGGTACACATTTTCGTTGGTGATGCCTGATGGCACGACACTCACGGCAGCAAAAAAAGTACATATTCAAAAAGGCGGACCAATCATCTCTAATCTTTCGGTACAATCGATATCAAATAATATTGATCGGACCGTCCAAATGAATGGACAAAATTTTAAACCACGCTCCCGTGTATTCTTTGGCAAAAAACGAATGGATAACGTGGTGTTTATGAATCCATATCAAATGACAGTCACTATCCCGGCTGGATTCACCCCACAGCGATATCGCGTTCATGTAAAAAATCCTTCGGGTTTGCGTGGGTCACTTCATAAAAAAATTCGTGTTCGTTTCGGGTTTACCGAAGAACTCTCTCAGGGAATTTCGAATGCTGCCGTACTCTATTTGGAAAAACGATTACACGGTTTGTATCTCTTAAAACGTGAAGCTGACCAGGTATTTGATGAAACCACCGAACATGCACTCCTACGTTTCCAACTGAATCATGGCTTACAACAAACTGGCGTGCTGGATTACCTCACACGAGTCACACTTAATGCCACAAAAGAAACGAATCAAGTTGAATAGTGCACTAAGCTCGTTCTACGTACTCACCCGTGGAGGTATTGATACGAATTTTATCGCCTTGATTGACAAATAATGGAACAGACACCTCATGCCCCGTTTCCAGTTTAACTTTTTTGGTTACATTAGAAGCAGAATCGCCTTTCACACCTGGCGGTGATTCAACAACAGTTAATGTCACTTTTGCGGGGACAGCAACACTCACCGGCTTGCCTTCAAAATACAACACATCGACATCTTCCCCTTCTTTTACGTAATTGGCAACTTCACCCACAGCGCTGTGTGGCAACAAAAATTGATCAAACGTTTGATTATTCATGAAGGTGAGCCCTTCATCATCTTTATATAAATAGTTCGCTTTCGCGCGTTCTAAATCTGCAGGTTGCAGCGTATCTCCAGATTGAAATGTTTTTTCCAATACTTGACCCGTAATCACATGACGCATTTTGGTGCGTAATACCGCAGCGCTGCGTGCTTGCTTTGAATGCTCGGCTCGAATAATTTGATACGGTGCGCCTTCGTGAGTGATCGTTGTACCAACTTTTAAATCAGACATGCTATACATACGCAGTGGTGTTTATCGTTGTTCGTTCACGTATGGAATAAGTGCCATAAACCGTGCTCGTTTTACCGCTTGGCCTAATTGACGTTGGTGTTTTGCGCACGAACCCATGCGAGATCGTGGTAAAATTTTCTGATAATTCGAAGTAAACTTCTGCAAGATTGTGGTATTGATATAATCAATATCCGAAATGTTATTGACACAAAAATAACAATAGTGTTTTCGTGTGCGTGATTGTTTTTTCTTCGCCGTTGGTTTTGGCATATAGATAATTCTCAGTTTCGCTCATTGATTAAAAAGGAATGTCTTCGATGGAGATCGTTTCTTCATCATTTCCTGCTGGTGGTGGAGGCGTTTGTGGCATGCTTGTATCCATTGCTGGTGACGCAGTGGAACCACCACCATCTTTACTGCCAAGCATGATCAAATTCTCGGCTACAATCTCTGTACGGTAACGTTTGTTGCCGCTCGGGTCATCCCATGAACGCGTTTGCAAACGACCTTCTATATATACCTGTCGACCCTTCTTTAAATACTGCCCACAAATATCTGCTAAACGACGCCACGCTACCACATTATGAAATTCAGTAACCGATTTTTTTTCACCACTCGATTTATCCGTCCATTGGCGGCCAGTGGCGATAGAAAATGTTGCCACATTTTCGCCAGAAGGAATCGTGCGCATTTCTGGGTCGCGTGTAAGGCGACCAATTAACATGACTTTATTGAGGTCCATATAATTTTGTATTAAACATCAATATCATCGCTCAAGAGTTTTTCAATCTCTTGGTCAATGTTTTCTAATGTACTCGCTTCTTTTTTCTTGGTTGATTTCGCTGGTTTCACCTCTTCAGTTGCTTCCGGCGTTGGAAGAGAAGTGCTCGTTGTCACAGCCGGTGTTTCTTTCCGAACTGCTGCCGGTTTACGTTCCGCTGTTGCCTCATCTTCTAATGCCGAAATATCTTTCTGCATTTTGGCTTTTTTACGAGTGTCAATTTTTTGCCGAACGCGCTCTTCTTCTGCCAACTCAGCTTCGCTTTTCACACGTTTTTTGATAATCAAGAAACGCGTAATATCTTTACGAATACGCAACTTTTCATTCAGTTCTGGCAACCGCAGGGTGACTAAATCAAATTCCATCAGCGAATACACACCACTCTGTGTGCCTGCAACCGTATAGGCTAAATTTCGGCGGCCTAAATTTTCTTCACGAGTAATCTGCCCACCGAATGTGACTACTTGATCTTTCACGGAGAGCACAATACTGGCGACCTCTTCCTCTGTTTGGCTGCCAGCCACTAAGAGCAATAATTCGTAATGCTCTTGGTGTTCTTCTTTAGGAAGAAATTCAAAAATCTCTTCTACACTTTGACTCATCTGTTCTTGTTCCATAATAATGGTTATTGGTGCTGTTTCATTCACCCAAACGCTTCTCGCTTTTTACAGCGCGCAAGCAAGTGAACATGGACAAATGCAACTATATGTATAGATGCACGAGGAAACAACAGTCGATTTATAGTACCTTGGAATCTACCAGGATAAGAAAAAATAGTCAAGCGCAAGCACACAAGGACCCGTGTGGAACGTATCGACCTATAACTTTTCAGCAATACTTGGTGATACCTTGCGGTAAAAAACGGTACTCAACCCAAATGCTACGGCAACCAATGCCATGAAACCGAGATTTTGCCAAACATCGGCAAAATGGTGGTGAATTAATGATTCTTTGGTGAAATGAATAATAAAAGCAATCGGGCTCAGCAACAAGACACGTTGAATATAATCAGGCATCATCGTGAGTGAATAGAATACGGGAGTTGCATAAAACAGTGCTGTTAATAACACTTCCCAAATGAGCATGAGGTCGCGGAAATACACATAGAGCGGTGCGGTAAACAAGCCAAAAGTAACAATAATAATATACAGCAAACAAATGTAGAGCAAAAAAACCGCTACACCGGCGATACTCGGGACAAACTCTTTCACACCGAAAAAAATAATAACCACCCCTAAGTTCATTAAAAAAACCAATGCAGAATTTACCGTAGCAGCAACAATAATGGTCCATCGTGGAACATAAATTTTCTTCACCAGTTCTGATTTCGAAAGCAAAGCATTCATTCCCGCCGTGGTCCCTTCTGCAAAAAAATTAAACACCATGATGGCCACAATCAATTCCAACGAATAATATTCATTGCCCTGCCCACGCGGATTAAAAATAGAAGAAAAAACAAAATTCAAAATAGTGAAAATAAATAATGGCTTGAGAATAGCCCATACATACCCCAACACCGACCCATGATAACGCAAAGTAAAATCAGTTTTTGCGAGGCGCCAAATCAATTCGCGGTAATTTTCGTGTTGTTTAGCCATAAATAATTTTATTGATATCTGCTCGGTAATCGCGGAACCAGTGGCCGACTTGGCGCACAGGTACTCGGCGCTGCTGTTGAATCTGCCATCGTTTGCGAAGTAATGATGGAAAGTGAATAATAATATCTTTCCATGAGCCAAGCACTAATTTCACTATTCCCCCACCGCTCGTTTTCTTTTTTAGTTCTGCGGATGCACCACGTTTGCGAAACACACTGGAAAGAAGCAAGAAATACCGCACTGGCATTCGGAGCAATGCCAGCAACAGAAACCTCAGTGGTAGATCTTTGATGATATTATAGTATTGATTGCGGTGAATGTGAAATGCTTTGAATGGCGAGTGGCTTACGGCTGTTGCACTATGCACATGGTAGACCAACGCTTTGGGTGCCAAATACGCGCTCAATCCAGCTAAACGAATGCGCCAAGCAAGGTCGACATCTTCATAATAGGCAAAATAACTGTTATCAAAAAATTCATCAGTAGAGAGTTTGGTCGCTTCGAGTGCGGCGCGGGTATACAACGCCGCGCTAGCGCTGACACCAAATACTTCTTCTTCGGTGTCGAATTGGCCATGGTCTTGTTCTTTCTGCCCACGGTTGATGGCGCTCATGTCTGGGTAAATTAAAATACCGGCACTATCTATTTGTTGGCGTTTATAAAAATTACGAACCTTGCCTTGCACAGCACCGGCTTCAGGGTGACGCTGAGTGGCTGCGAATAACTCTTCAATACAAGTTGGAGCAAGTTCTGTGTCGTTATTCAATGTGACCACAGCGCTCACAGACGAATCCTTCAAAGCTTGCGCGATCGCGACATTGTTGGCGTAGGCAAAACCAGTATTATGGTCGAGTGCAATAATTTCTACCGCCGAAAAATGTTCGCGCACATATTCCACCGAACCGTCTGTGGAACCATTATCGACAAACAATAGACGTATGTGTTTGTATGTTTGTCCAAGCACCGATGGCAAACAGTGCTCTACTAGTGATTTGCCATTCCAATTCAACACAATAATAGCGATGGTGTTTACCTGCTCTGGCATAGATGTCTATAAAGCTCTTCTAACTGTTTTCCAGCAACATCCCAACTGAATGCCACAGCTCGTTCACGATTTGCCGCTGCGTGTGCTATTCGTTCTTGCGGGTGGTCTAGGTAATACAACAGAGCATCGGCAATTCCTTGTGCGCTCATCGGCGTGGCGTAATGTGCTGCTGAACCAAGATATGAGCGGTTATTCGTGCGATCAAAACAGACAACGGGTAACCCAGCACCCATGTACTGCAATATCTTTCCACTCGCTTGATTAGTTTGAGAATCCTTAGGATCAACCGCAATATCCGCAACCGAAAGCACGGCGGGCACATTAATATGCGTGATTGGTGAAATGAGCTTTACCGAATGAGCAAGCTGGTATGAGGCAATCGCATGTACAATTAATTCTTTTGGAGAACCCGCGATAACAAAATAGGTTTCCGGTTTTTTAGCAAGCACAAGAGGAATAGCTTCCAATAAATAGTGGATACCCTTGTTCGGTAGCAACGCGCCTGCATAAACGACAATGGGTTGAGTAAGGGGAAGTTGAAGTGCCATTTTTGTTTGTACAATTTCTTGCGGTGACTTTTTTTCATCTACGTGCACACCATCGAGAACCACATGCACCGCATTTTTTTTGCGCATTGCATCAATGATCTGTTTATTTTCAACAGAACTGGCAACCGCGGCATCGCCCAAATTGTCAATCTTGCGTTCGATGTATTGAAATATTTTTTGCATGAATCCAATACGCAGATACTGGTGAGAAACCATTTCACCAGTAAGACTTCCATGAAAATCAGCAACCAAAGGAATATGGCGCCAAAAAAATACTTTCTGTGTGAGCCACCCCAGCAGTACGCCTTCATGCAAGTGACCATGAATAACATCTGGCCGCTGACGCCACGTCAGCCACAAGACTTTTCGCAACAAAAAAAGATCTAAAATAATTTTTTGCCAATCCGGTCCGGCTTCTAATTTTTTATACCAAAAGAGCCACCGATTGATACGACGAATATCAATCGTGCTTCCCACTTCTTGGGCAATATTTCGTCCAACATGGTATGTCGCAATGATAATGTGATGCTGGCGTTTTTCCAGTGCGCGAGCTTCTTCAAATATGCGAATATGGGTACCCCGATCTGCAAAAAATGGCGTCGGCGCAATAAAAAGGATCTTCATTGAAGGTCAATCATCATAAAATACAGCTTGAATTCAACTAAAAATTACCACTTTTGTCAAATAATCAGGTGGTCTTTTTAGCATTCCAGCTTAGGTAGCGGAAGCCACCGGTGAACGTAGCAAAGAGGCCAACAACGCGATTGAGTAATAACACAGATAACGCCACTTCGTAACTGACACCAAATAAAGAAAAAAAATAGATGCCAGCTCCTTCGGCAATACCGATGGAATTGAGGGTCAGCGGTATCATGCGTGATAATTGAATACAGGGAACGATGGCACATAACACCAACAGCGGCATGTGCTCCCCTATCGCCCGGAAACCATACCAATAAGCAACAATATTCAATATCAGAAAAAAAATAGATAAGCCTAGTGCACGAAATAGTACGAGAGAACGATGATGCTGCAGAGAGAAAAATGTTTCTAAGCCAGTAATCAATTTTTGCAACAAACCACTGCGAACTGATTTGTGTACGAGATGTTGTTGAATCAACCAGAGCACAATAGGAATAACAATAATCGATGCAATAACAAAGGCATAACACCAAGCAAAGGGAGCGTTGTTTTTTATGACATCAAAAAAATACCCACCGAATGCCGCAGCAAATACCAGAATAGCAATAAGACCACACCCACGTTCAACAATGAGCGATGAAAGAATTGCCGCATCTTTCCCTGGAAATATTTTTCGTACATGGAGAAATTTATATGAATCGCCACCAATACTCGTTGGCAAAAAATTATTGAAAAAGGATCCAATCCAATAGAGCGAAATTGTTTGCCACAACGTTTGCCGTAGACCATAGCCCGTTAACACACTCTGCCATCGGAGTGCACTGACCACCAAGGCCATAAACCAAATCACCAGCATGATGACTACCGGCTCAGGCTGCACATTCACAAGCAAGTGTCCAACTTGTGACAGATCCATGCGCGCAAGAATCACAGCGCACAACAGCAGTGTACCCGTCAACTTCAGCACAAATGATATCCATGTATTGGGTTTCACCATACCATTATTTCACCATCGATTGATCAAAATAATACACTTCAACATGGGTATTATCCACCCCAACCCCATGCACATGGCGAAAATGCTGACGAATATATAATCGGATCGATTGCCTCAAATGATATGCCTTTCGAGTTTCCCACGTTATCCAACCAGAAGGATAGGCATGCAAATCCGCAAAAAATTGTTGCTCGGTATAGGCTTTATTTTTCAGCATATTCACCACATGCGTATTCGCTGGTAAGCCGTCTACATATATTCCACGTAAATATTGAGCAAATACGGCCTGTTCTGGTTGATAATCCTCAACAATAACTTGGTATGCTTCAGAAAAACGACCATACGCATATTCTTCTCCATACAATACTCCGCGGTGTGAATATACTGCTGCTATGCAGAAACTCAACACCAACACAGTAACAACAATTTTCCATACACGCACGGCGCGTGGGAAACTTTTCAATAGTAAGGAAGGAAACACCACCATACCGTAGAGTATGAGCATGAGACCGAACGGCACAATATGGGAAATATAGGTAAATGTTGTATAGCGATCAGCAACAAAAATAAAAAAGAATAGTGCAACAGCAACCAGCGTAGATAGATACACCATTTTATCCCGTGCTTGCCGGCGACGAATCATCCAGCAACCAAACATGGTTCCAATCAATGCCACGGTTCCAAGCCACACGGGGAACGGATAGCCCGCGATAAAGCGAAGATAAATAAAATGGCGCAACGTCAACGGTGCAAAAAATCCTTCTATAGAAAAAAGCACATCTGTGTATCGAATAAAATACGTTGCGAGCGTAATACCAATTATACCCACCACACAAGAAAGGATAGCTGTAGGGTGACGATACATCAGCGCCAAATAGATCATATAGACAAATAACACAGGCAACAGAATAAGCGCGTTCACATGGAGGAGTGTGGCCAAAAATAAACAGAGAATACCAAGCCCCAGATAACCATAATGAACATGCAGATAGCGTTCAAAAAATGTGTTCAAGCGTCGGCTACCTGTATTCACACGCTGCGTCTCTGTTATTCCACGATATAAAAAATATGCCGCCAGCAAAAACAACGGCAGTAAAAGCGCATACATACGTGTAAGGCGAAACAGAGCCAATAGCTCCGGCGAAAGAGCAAAACTGAACGAACTCAACACCGCAATCAAACGATTGTGTGTAAAAAAACGCGCCACAAAAAAGACCACTGCGGTAGCCAATACACCAAACAACACAGAGACTAACCGAGCGGCCCATGGGGAAATGCCAAACAAGCGGAATGACTGCGCAACAAGCCAGGTATGTGGCCACGCACGCGTATAATGACACCGCGGATCTTGAGTAATGCAATCAGTGAATTTCCCTGATTGGTCTTGCACCCAGTCCCATTTATACCATTCTCCGTTGTGGACATAATTCACCGCCGTATCCACCACTTGAAATTCATCTTCACGAAAATCATGCTGACCGAGACGGAAAAACCCAAGCATAAAATTGAATAGACAGGCAAACGAGACAATACCAACGAGTATAGAGTGTGCACGCCGATCTGTGATCAATTTCTGTGTACCCTTCATACTACCATTGATAGATCAACATATTCGTATTGGGATCATCATTCACTAAACGTAGATGTTTCTGAATGTAATTTTTTACCGCTGGGTTAAGATGATATTGTTTGTATTTTGGTAACACCATCCAGCCACTGTGTGAAGCAGCCAGCATCGATTTTAGTTCTTCAACCGTGAGCGCACGTTCGAGTGGCAAACGTTGAATATGTAAATCTGTTCGGTGAAGATAGTAAGTTTGAGGAGAAAGCATCAACACTGTTGCATTCGGTTCTGCGTGCTCTTCCAAATATGCATAGGCCACCGGATAATTATAATACTCAATCTCTGTATATGATTTATCAGCACGTGCCGTCGTAAACAAGAAAGACTCCGGAATGCCAGGAAAGGATAATGGAATAGCCAACCACACGAATAGCAGAATACTCAGCGTTCGACGCAGCCACGGCTTGGCTGATTGAGGAAACAAATACTGCATATATTGCTCCCATGCATAGGCAAATACGATGAATACGGGCATGATGAAAAAGAAACTATATTTACGTACCGCATACCGGTTAGCAAAATACACAAAATACCCTGTGAGAGAAATGCCAAAGCTAGAAGCGATGATTACCCAATATGGTAATCGTTTTGCGCGAGTGAAAAAAAGAAACGCCACAGTAATGAGTAATGCAAACCAAGGTAATAAAAATTCTCCAAATAAATAATCCATATAGCTAAATGCTGGATGTTGACGCAGGGTAATAAATCCCAATGGAAGAAAAGGGTGAATCACGTGAGCCGTGAATACTGCCACAACGCCGGCACAGAAACAAAAAGTTAATACACGATAATACCTATTCTTTGGTTCACGCAGCCACAATACGACTATGGTTACACCCATGCCAGCAAATAACAATAACCCGGCTTCATGAATAAACGCACTGGCGCAGGCAGCTACACCCGAAACGAATAACCATACCCAACGCTGCGCAGAGTGCTGAGATTTTACCGATATTTCTTTTTCATGCACGGCTTTCCAAAAACACCACACAGTGAATAACGACAATGTCCAAAACATGGAGTACATGCGAGTATAACTTGAAGACCAAATGAGGCTGGGGTCAAAAGCAGCAATGAGTGTGGCCGTGAAAGCAACCGAAGCACGCCGTGTCCAAGAATAAGCGACGAAAGGAACAAGGATCAGAAATAGCATCCCCCACACCAATGCTGGCAACCGTAGCGACCATTCTGAAAAACCAAAAAACTTTGCACTCTGCGCAACCTGCCACGTATACGGCCAGGCACGTGTATACACCTCTTGTGGCTGCTGCGTTAAAAAATTCCACTGAACGTAGCGACCAGTTTCCACATATCCTTTCGCGGTTTCCAGGTGAAAAAATTCATCGTTTTGAAATGGAAATGCATTCAAACTGGCGATGCGCACCCACCCCGCACATAGAATGATAATGCCAATAGCGATAACCCAATACCACTGCTGTCGCAACGGCTTTGGCGTCTCGCCGGCAACATGTTCTAACATATTCAACGGAACAAAACGAAGGATGAGCATCCACAATACGATGAATAATACGAACAGGCTGGATGTCAGAAAAAGCGTAGGGAAGAAGCGAATAACTCCAGCCAGCACGGCCGTTATACACAGCAAAACGGCGGCGAACCAGCGCCACTGCTTTACTGAAAAACGCCACTCTGGTTTTGCGGAAAATACTATTTGTGCAATACACGCTGCCCATGCAACCGTCAACAGAAAATGTTGGCTCTGCAACAGGGGTTCGTGCCATAATATCAACGCTTCATACAATGTCAGCCCAGGGAAAAAAGCGAGTGCAGTAAAAAACGGAAAACGTTCTGACTGCGAACGTGTAGCGCGATACATGGCAAAAAGAAGCACAATGGCGGATATCCATTGCAACGTCCACCACGGGAGGCTCATAAAATTTACAAGCTCTTTCATATTGACAAATACTATCATTTCTTGTTCAATTATTCAATTATTTCTGCCCGTCTGCTACAATAGAATGAATCATATGCGTATTCTTTTTTTGACACGAAAATTTCCACCACAAAAAGGTGGTATGGAAACATTTAGTTGGGAGCTCACAGAAAATTATGCTGGCCCCAAAACAATCATCCATTATGGACAGCGGAAATTGGATATTCTTTGGGCAGCTCCTCTGCTCTGCGTGCGCGCGTTGTTTCTATCTCGTCGCGTTGACCTGATTCATCTTGGAGATTTAGTGTTGGGTCCCATTGCGATCATATTGAAATGGTTCATGCAAAAACCGATCGTGGTAACGGTGCATGCTCTGGAACTTACGTTCAACAGTATCCCCGGCTATCAATGGCTGATCCGCCGATCACTCCGCTCTATCAATCATTTTGTCGCTGTGAGTGATTTCACCGCAGATCTTCTCAAGAAAAATGGTATTCCCGCAGAAAAAATTTCTATTATTACACACGGCGTGGTTCAACCACCAGTCATTGATAGAACGCAAGCACGAAAAAAATTGGCAGCACGTTTTTCTCTCCCTACAGAAAAACCATGGCTCCTCACTGTTGGCCGGCTTGTGCGCCGCAAAGGCGTGGCATGGTTCATTGAGCACGTATTTGCAAAGCTTCCACAGCCACTACCAATATACCTCATTGTTTCCACTGGACCAGAAAAAGAACAGATTGAATCATTGATTCAACAGTTGAATCTAGCGCACCATGTCCGTCTGCTCGGCAAAGTGACTGATGAAGAATTACGGTTCCTCTACTCTGCCGCTGATCTATTTGTTATGCCGAATATCAATGTTGATGGTGATGCGGAAGGATTCGGTTTTGTTGCCATTGAAGCCGCCGCATACGGTTTGCCGGTCATTGCTTCGCGTATTGACGGAATTCCCTCTGCTATTGCCGATCAACACAACGGTATATTGATTACTCCAGGCGATACAGAAGCATACACCAATGCGGTATTGACATGGCTCAACCATCCGGCGCAACGCCAGACATTTGGAAAAACGGCAGCCGCATACACCCGTGAACATTCTCGCTGGGAAGATGTTGCGGCACAATATAAAAAATTATTTGAACGTCTGTAATATATGAGCACTGCCAAATCGGTATTTAAAAATGTATCGTACTTGTTGATTGCGCGAACCGCATTTCGATTTCTGACCGCGATTGCGTTAATTTACGCCGCCAACTATCTGGGCAAAGAACGCTACGGCATGTTTGAAACCGCAACAGCGTGGGCAAATATGTTTTTGGCGCTCAATGATTTAGGAATGAGCACCTTAATTGTGCGTGAAGGAGCACGGGATGAAAAAAAGATGGCGATTTATTTTGGGAATACATTGTTAGTTGAAACGGTGTTATCCGTGATACTCTTTTTTATCATTATTGGTATTGGAGTTGGCATTGGTTATTCGCATACCACCATTGTGCTCATGGCCCTTCTTGGTGCATCAAACCTCATATTTGAATTCCGAAAAGTGATGCGTGGCGTCTTTCGTGTAGCACTGAACCTAAAAATTATCGGCGTGGTGGAAGTAATCAACGGCACGCTCTTTTGTTTCTTTACTTTTGGCATTATTTGGTTGGTGAAAAATCCAGACCGCGGTTTGCTTGGTATTGCGCACACTAGTTTATGGGTTGATCTATTTTGTATCGTGCTGTTATTTGCCTATACACGAAAACTAGTGAAGCCACAATTCGACACGAAATTGATTCTACCCATGATCAAACAAGCGTATGTGTTCACCTTGTACAATATGTTCTTCATGCTCTATTTTCAAATCGATCAAATTATTATTTCGATTATTCGTGATCAAGGAGAAGTGGGTATTTATTCTGCGGCAGCGAAGTTAGTGTCGATGTTCTTATTTGTGCCGCTCATGTTATTCCAGGTGACGATGCCAATTATGTATCGCTACAGCAAGAACAATATGGAAAAATATACCCGTGCACAAAATTTAACGAATCGATATCTTGCTGCCATTGGTATTCCTGCGGGTATTGGATTATGGTTTTTGGCACCAGCGATTATTCCACTGGTCTACCATAAACCGGAATTTTTGGCGGCCGTTCCAGTGTTACAAGTCTTCGGGTGGTTTCTGGCTATTCGCTTTGTGGGCATTGGTCATGGAAATTCGTTAACCACAACCGATCATCAGGGGCTGCGTGCCGGCATTCAATTGGCAACGTTGGTTTTAAATGTCGTGCTCGATATTTTTTTGGTGCGAAATTATGGAGCTACTGGTGCAGCGATTGCTACGCTCATTACGGAAATCACGATTACGGTTTCGTCTATTTATCTCTCGAATCATTTCTTGCGTCAATCGAATCTCCGCGACCTCGCATCACTATTGCCCATTATCGGTGCAACCGTCGTGATGTTCAGTGTTTTATACTTGTCAAAAGGAACACTTCCTGTTATAGTTTTGGTTATTCTTGGAGCTTTTGTGTATCTATTCGCCTTATGGATATTCCGATTCTTTAGTGAGGAAGATAAAATTATTATGAAACAGATTCTCACAAGAAAAATCGAAAAGAATACAAATGATTTATAAGCTGTAGAGAGCCGTAGCGACAATTCCTCGAGAGCTTCGTTTTGCTTCGCAAATACGTGCTCTCTCCGGAATTGCCGCTCTGGCTCTCAAATACTTTTCCATTAATATATTTTATGCGCTGTATTATTTTAGCCGGTGGAGTTTCCAAACGACTTCGTCCAAAAACTGATACTATTCCAAAGACATTACTTCCTGTAGATGAAAAAATCATTTTAGAGCATATTTTAGATAATGCACGGCATGCTGGCATGGAGCACTTTGATATTCTCACGGGTCACGGGCATGAATTCGTTGAAGAATTTACCTCACGGTATGCCGATGCCAATGACGTGAGTATTGATCTGCATTTTATTCCCGAATATGCCACAACCGGAAATATCATTGGCATCCCTTCCGCGGAACATTTGTTCGATGACGATTTTGTTTGGATCAATTCCGATACTATTTTTCATACCGATATTTTGAAAAAATTATTGGCTTCACCGGAAGCAAATGCGATGATGGTAGATGATGTAAAAACGCTCGGCGAAGAAGAAATGAAAGTCCTTGCTGATGAGAACGGATACATTCAACGCATTCACAAAACACTCGACCCAGCAACAGCACATGGCGAATATGTCGGTATTCTCCGTTTTTCAAAACCCACAAAAGATGCGCTACTGGCGGCCGCGGAAAAAAAGATGGGTGAAGACCCGTTAGTGTACTATGAAGATGCTATTCAGCAAATGATTGACGACTACGGAACACAAATTAAAAAAATATCCACCGAAGGATTGCCCGTCATGGAAATTGACACACACGAAGATTTGGAAGCGGCGAAAGAACTGATTAAACAGATACGACAATAATATGTCAGTCATTCTACGCAACATTCAAATTCCTTTGTTTATTAAAATAGAAACCGGCTGTCTCAGAAATATTCGAAAAATTTTAGATGAACAGCATATCCATTTTCAAAAACCGTTAATTATTTCTGAAAAACATATTTTAGAAATGGGTGGAAACGATGTCGTGCATGCGCTGAACGACCCAGCAACAATTCTGACAAATGAAAACTCTCTTGCTCGTGCAAAAGAAATTATTCGTGAAATTCGCGAAAAACGGAATGATGTATTGGTCAATATTGGTGGCGGTCGGGTGCTGGATTTGGGGAAATATATTGCAACGAAAGCTGGCGTGAACTACATCTCTATCCCAACTTCTCCTTCAAATGATGGTATTTCATCTCCCGTCGCTGTGTTAATCAATGAAGAAGGGCTCACGGAAAGCATTCCAGTAAATATGCCCGTTGGTATTTTAGTAGACACAAAAATGCTTACCAGCGCGCCAATAGAAAATATTCGTTCGGGTGTTGGCGATTTAATCTCAAACATGTCTGCCATTGCGGATTGGCGTTTAGCCTACGCTGCTGGAAAAGAATCGATGGATGATTTTGCAGCGTCTATCGCCTACTCTGCGGCACAACTCATTTATGAAACTTGCCGCGGGGGCAAAATGGATTTACAAGAAGAAACATTTTTACAAAAGCTGGTGCATGGGTTAATTTTATCTGGCATTGCCATGAATATTGCTGGCAGTTCTCGACCATGTTCGGGTTCTGAACATAAAATTTCACATGCCATTGATTTGTTATATCCAAAAACTTCTATGCATGGCCTGCAAGTAGCGTATGGCATGCTATTGACCGGCATGATGCGTGGAGAATCTATCGAACATTTGATTGATTTTTTCAAAAGCGTTCATTTACCACTAACGCATACTGCCCTCGGGTTAACTGACGAACAAATGGTTGAAGTATTGCTCCGCGCACCTGAAACTCGTTCGGAACGCTACACCATTTTTGAACAACTGAATCTGGATCGAAAAAAAGCAATAGCCTGTATTGAACAATATAATATATTTATCTCGAAGTATGTCTAACCAACGCCCGATCGCCGCACCCTATACTGCTCCACATGATGTTATTAAAAAAGAAGACGGATTTTTGGCGTATTATTTTTCCGCGCAAGTGGCAAATCGAATTGTTTGGTTTACGTTTCGTTTTTTGCCTCGTGTAACACCGAATTTTTTCACGAGCAGTTCGCTGATGCTGGGGCTTCTCACCGCGTATCTTTTTTCTCGCGGCGATTATCAATCGTTGATATGGGGCGTCATTATTCTGCACATCTCATTTATCTTCGATTGTTGCGATGGTCAACTCGCGCGCTTGATGGGGTTAAAAATTCAAGCCGGCGCATGGTTTGATTATCATTCAGATAAAATCAAAGACGGATGTATTCTTATCGGCTTCGCTTGGGGTGCATACACCGCTTCTGGTGACCAACTCGTGTGGGTATTGCTCCTTGCTTTCTTCGGCATCTTCTTTCAATTCTTGCGAAATATCTGCGCGCTCAACCGCGATATGTTCACACTCGAAACGAGTGGCAAAAAAGACACTCCGCGCATGTTTATTAAAAATGATAAAGGAAATCAGTTGCTTCGCACACTCAAACACTCTTCCCTATTTAAACTTTCTGACCGCGTATTACTCTATACTATTTTTGGGCTCACAAATCACGCTGCTTTTGGTATTGTTCTCTACGCCGCTCTCGCCTTCTTCTTTTCCACTATTTCTGGCCTGTTGAACTACAAAGTGTTCATGGAATACGATAGCAATCAAAACAAAAAATAATTGTTATTAGTGAAAAACAATCGATCGTTTTTGCTCACGCATTGTTTGAGCATTATGCAAAGCAGAACGCCTCATATATTCAGAAATGATATGTTCTTTGTATTCAGGAAATGCTTGGATTACTTCATTTTGTTTTGTCGCATCAGATTGCCGATACATATATTCCGCAAATAATTCGACTTCTGATTTTATGGCGACGTCTGTTGGTGCACTCATTTGCGTTTCTAATAGTCGCCATAAAAGCTCTTTCATTTTAGCATTAGTCTGGATCTCAATTGCAATCTCAAAATCAATATCAGCAAATTTTTTTTGGTCAATTGACTCCAATGACTGACCTTTTAAACTATCATATTTTGGAATGTGTTGAATAGTATAGCGGCGTAATTCTGGAGCAAACACCGTACGCAAGGCTCGAGTCACACAGTACTCTTGTTGTGGCGTATATGATTCATTCTGTAATTTTTTCACCACTGGATGTGTATATTCATTCATGGGAATGCATATTATGATTTTTTAGCTAAACGAAACGCAGAGCGAAGTTGCTTAGCAATCATCGGTAAACTGAGCGTTAAGAAAAACCAAAGCATATAATACTGAGCGTTAAGAAAAACAGCAAAACAGACAAGGTAAATGGTTACGTCTACCGTTCCAATATAGATATTTTTGCTAATCGCCACTTCGGCAGTGCGCGTCGATGGCCAAGAACTCTTTTTTGCCTCACGCAAATAGGAAACAAGTTGCAAACCAATAATTGCCAGGAAGCCAACGACCAGTACATGCACGCCATACGGTTGGTGAAAATACGAAAACGCCATGAGTGAAGCGAGCATCGCAAATTCTTTGAAGCGGTCTAGTACAGAATCGAACCACGCTCCGAAAGGGCTGGCCACATTTTTAATACGCGCAATTTCCCCATCGCAGCAGTCCAGCGTGAACCCAAGTTGCAACACAAAAATACCGGCGAATCGTACCCAGTAACTTGGGTGCCAAAACATGGCACACCCCGCAAGACTAATAATGAGTGAAGCAATGTTAATATGTGTGGGGTGAATCCCCTTCACATTTCTCACCAAATAAAAGGTGATGATGCGTGAAAATTTCCGATTGATCAATTTCGAAAAAATCGAATCTTGCGGTTTTTGAAACGGAATAACGTCTGCAATTGTTTTTATTTCAGCCATACGTATAGTTAATTAAATCTTGTTTTCCATTCTGGGTTTTTCACAGTGAATGGCGCTACTTCTTTCTGACGAACCGCGTCATCCTCTCTGCGTTTTTCTTGTTCTGTACTGTTATTTGAAATTTCTTCTAACGCAAATGATTTATTGGTAATAACCTCTGCACGGGGAAACTCTTTTTGAATCTCTGTTAAATCTGTTTTATCATCAACAGTGTAAAATGAAATGAATTCTCTATACTGCTCATACTGTGGTAATGTCTTCAACCAACGTAAATATTCTCCAAGATTCTGCTTTGGCAATTCGATACCGATTTGCGTAACTCCTAAACGGTTTGCTTCAGCAAATGGATCGATTTTTCTTTTTTTACTCACATCTTTTTCTGAATCTTTCGCATCAAATGTTCTGGCAAAAAAACGTGTAGCGACACCCAACTTCAATAAGTCTTGAAAAAACGCTGCTGAATGAGCCGCCACCTCTCCTTCTGGAAGAAAAAATTCTGGAAATACTGAAGCGATAACAATACGTGATTCTCTACCAGTCCTCTCACGTGCTTGCTCTTGATATGTTTTCAACAACGCGGGTAATTCTTGATATAATTTTTCCTGATCTCCAACAAAAAACTCTGCATCCGCTATTGGTTGCCCGGCATCATTCTGGAACTTCGCTTTGTTAAAACCACGCGCTTTGATATCAATAACAATTTCATTGATGCCTACTGTTGATAATTGGTCAAAAAATTCTTCTGCGGGAATGGGTGTTTGGTTTCTTTTTTCTCTCTGCAGCAAATCCAAGGGATGACCGATATCAAGATGAGTGCTGGCGTCCGACCGATGCCCAACGCTCAAATCAAATTCAATACTTTGTAGGCCGGTTTTGCTCCCTTGTTTCCATAAATCGAGGAGATCGCCAAACGATGAAATGCGATGTTGAGTTAATTCCATACAGTTATAAATAATATACACATCATATCGAAATAAATGAAAAAAGCAATGGTTGCAGTCCACTTTTCAATTTTAAATAACAATGGTTGCTGAATAGTTGACGATGAGAACGAAAATGTATACTATAATTGCACGAATAAAGTGAACTAATTATAGACTCCCATGAACATTACATTACCGGAAACGTTGGCAAAACAATTGGAAGAACGCGTAAAAGCCTCTGGCGAATTTCAATCCGTTGAGCAGTATGTGTGCTACATTTTAGAAGAGGTGTTAAAACAAACAGCAAACGATACCGCGACGGGCTATACGGCAGCGCAAGAAGCAGATGTAAAAAAACGCTTGGAAGATTTGGGTTATTTAGATTAATTTTTTTCAGACATATCCTTCCAGTAGACACTGCTCATGCACTGTATACTGGAAGGAGTTCGTTTTATCAACACGCTTTGAAGCGGGCGCGTATTGATGTCCAGAAAACGAACGGATGGTGAGTAGCGCTCTGGCAGCGCCATGAAAAAAAACCTACGCCGCTTTGCTCAGGAGCCCGCGCATGATTGCGAGCTCATAGACCTCTCTCGCTTCGCGGCGAAAGTGGTCAGCGAGCTGAGACAACTCCTCAGCCCGTTGGTTTTGACGAGCACCCCCTGCTCGCGCAGCGAATCGCTCAGCCACTCCAGCGAGCTGTAGGCAAAGCTCCTGGGTTTCAAGGAGCTTGCCATTCGGTCGCAGACCAGAAGCTCGTAGAGCCTGGCGAAGGAAGTAGCACTCGCGTCGGCGGGTGCGTACCTCCAACGACTCTTCCGAGCTTCGCGTGGGTGGCCGGCAGGACTGATGAAACGCCGTGCACAAATATCGCACAGCTTTATCATCAAGACCTGCCTCGAGCCAGAGCAGCTCGAGATCACGAAACTGCGCCACCAACCCGGCAAACCACTCGACTTGCCGGCTGGCATGGAGCTCACCCTCTTGCCCAGCGAGAACCGCCGAGCGATAGAGAGCTTCGCGCGCTTCGAGCCACTCCACCGCCGCATTAAAAACTTGTGTCGACGACATAAATGGCCTTTCCTTTCGTCCCCCCTTTAATAAGGAGAAAGAATCAGCCCCCTCCGGCAAACACAGAAAATAAAAGCATCCTCCGCTTTCTGCTCTGTGCTTGCCAGAATGGCCAATCTCCAATACTATTATTATTGTTCATATTGCTCAACAATTCAAGCTCATCCATAATAAAACGCTATCTATGAAGAAAAAAACGGTTGTTCTCGGGCTCGATGGAGCCACCTGGAAACTCCTCAAACCATTTGCCGAAAAAGGCTACATGCCCACGGTGAAAAAGATCATGGAACAGGGTGTCAGCGGAAAATTGGAATCCACAATTCCAGCAATGACCGCCGCATCGTGGGGAACATTTGCCACTGGCAAACACCCGGGTAAGCACGGTATTTTTGATTTCATGCTACCCACAGATTCACTCGGCAACATGAAATTTCCAACAAGCAGCGACTTTCGTGATAAAACGATTTATGAAATGCTGCACGAGCAAGGTATGAAAACCATTCTCGTGAACCTGCCGGGTAGTTACCCACCAAAATTAAAGAACAGTATTACGATTACCGATTTGCTTACCCAAGGCGACAAATGGATTTACCCTGAATCACTAAAAGAAGAATTTCCGCCGTTTAAAAATTATCGGCTTACACCCGATGAAAGTGTGCGCCTGCAAGAACGCCGGCAGGAATATATTGAAGATTTGTTGAAGCACTTGGAAGAACAAACCACATGTGTGCGTTGGCTATTTGAAAAAAAACCCTGGGATTTTTTCTTTTACCTCTTCTCGCATACAGATTGGATTTCACATTTGGCCTATACCGAGCTAGAAGAAAAAGAAGAAGCATCAGCGCGGCGTGTTTTTGAAAAAGTAGATGAGCACCTGGCATGGTTTTTGGAACACCTTCCAAAAGACGCGAACCTGATTATCGTTTCCGACCATGGGTTTCAATCATTTAAAAAAATATTTTACTTTAACCGTTGGTTAGAAAAGGAAGGATATTTAACCACCAACACGAACGCTGACCAATTTCGTGGTGCAGCAACTCGCCGCGCGAAAGAAGCCGATAAAGTCCGTGCTCAAAAGAAACGAATCAATATCAATTCTGGCGTGTTTGAATTTTTGAGCAAATTCCCTATGCTCGAACGCGCCGCAAAATTTACCTATCATAAAGTGGTAAAACGATATTTACCGGTGAACTTGAAAGTGAATGTGGGCATTGATTTTAGTAAAACGAAAGTGTGTTTTCCAAAAGGGAGCTATATCACCAGCGCGTATATCAACAAAGCATGGGTATATAAAGACGGTACAGTTTCAAAAGAAGAATATCCTGCGCTTCGTGCAGAGGTGATTGAAAAAATGCGTGCCATTCGCGATGATGCTGGCCGGCCAATTATTTCCCGCATTATGACGCGTGAAGAAGTCTATGGAAATGATGCACCAGACCAAGCACCAGATATCTTTTTTGAACTTGGTGACTATTGGTTAGTAGGACAATTTCAATCTGGGAAATTATTTGCAGAGGAAATTCAGAACAAACACGATCAATTTGGGATATTCATGGCGCTCGGGCCAGATTTTGCCGAAAACAAAACTGTGGAAGGATTAAAAATGCAAGATATTACTCCCCTATTACTTCATTTGTTGAATTTACCTGTACCGTCTGATTGCGATGGCCACGTAGAGAAATCTGTATTCAAAACCTCTGCAGAAGCATATATACGTGATGTAGAGAAAGGTCCTTCGTCTAAACTCATCAGTGAGAAGTCATCTATTCATCAGGCTCTCGGAAAGATAAAGTTGTAATCCTCTTTTTAGCCTTTCGAGAAAATTCTTCGAGAGCTTCGTTTTGCTTCGCAAATACGTGCTCTCTCCAGAATTTTCTCTACAGCTCAAAAAACATTTACCTGTTATCGTTGCAAAGAAACAGAATAAATATGAACATCCGGCTGAAAAGTAAATTGAAGTGTTTTAATTTCTTCACCGTTATATTGATTCACAAAATCTAAGGCTTCAGGTGATGACGTGGCATCAATCCAAACGAACAATGTATATCCATCTCCGAGCATCTGGTTAAAAAAAGTATATACTTCGTCTTTACTAAAATCGAAACGCTGCTCTAGTGGAAACCGAATAGCTTTCAAACCCGTATGGGCTTCTAATGTTTCACTCGTTCCATATTGCCACGAACCGGAAAACATCAATACCGGTTTCTGATACGTTTTCAACTGGCCACCCAAGTCGATCAACGTTTCTAAATCAGTTTTGGATATCGCTTTGAATATATAGACATCGCTATGCAAATTCTCTTTCACTTCTGCAAATAATGGTTGATACCCATAACCAAATGTAATAGCAACGACCACAAACGCCAGCACACGGACGACACGCCGCTCTGGAACAACACGAGGAAGAAACTCTTGAAAAAATGAACAAATACCAAAACTGGCAAACAACATGAGTGGTGGAAACATTGGTAAAATATACCGAGAGTATGGGTTGATCCATAAAGCAAAAATGGTGAGCGTACCAAGACACCAAAGCAATAAAAATATCGTCTTGGGCTTGTTCATACGCCAGAGAAAAATAATTCCGAGCAATACAAATGCCAGAAAATATGGCACCGGAGAGGCTTGTTGCATAATGTCCCAATAATGCGGCAATGAACCTTTTCCTGGACGAAAACGTCCTTCATTGTCAAAAACATTATCGGTACTAATGGTATCCAAGTGGTTGATATTCGACAAAATCACCACTGAACTTTTATCGCGTGCTTTGAATACTTCCTTATCCTCCGAGAGATGAATGGAGTTGAGAATCGTTGGAGTGAGGGCAATCGCCATCATGAATATAAATACTGCTCCATTGATGATCACTGCGCGCCATTGTTTTCGCAACACCATCAATACAGCAAGAACGATTCCGGGAAATAACATAATACTCGTCTCCCGAACATCAATCGCTATACCATAGGCAAGACCGGCAAGCGCCAACAACGCATAATTCAACAACCGATCTCTTGCTGAAATATGTTTTTCTTGAAAACGATCCAATACTCTTACGAGTGGAATGGCCATCAATAATAAAAACGTTATAGAGGGAATTTCACGCATTGGCTGTGCAAGAGCATGGTCGTAGTATAAGTGCGAAATACCAAGAAAGAATGACGCAAGCACGCCAATGGCATGCCGGTATCGATATTTTGGAAAGAGTACGAGGGCTAACAGGTAGATGAGTGCAAGGTTCACGGCGGCAAGCAACGGATTCAACAAATAAAAACCAAAAGAGGAATGCATTATTTTTGCAGCAAGCACCATCAACAGCGATAGCCCCACTGGATATTTGGATGCGGCAACCCCGTGCGTGTTAATAAATTGATGATGAGTAGGCAGTAACCATCGTGCCAATTTTTCATCTCCAAAAAAATTGAAACCAGACAACGCTAAGTCATCTGTGTAAATTAATGGTTTTCCAGAATACATGCGACCAGCAAGATAGATATACCCCGCCGAATCATCTCCCCACGCACCCCATGCGTGATCATTAAAATAGACAACACCCGAACCCACACCAATACCAATACAGATTGCGAGTATAATAATTATTTTGAAAAAATGTTTCTTCATGGATGATACATCTCTACATTTGGTCCTTCACGCCAATTCTTCGAGAGCTTCGTTTTGCTTCGCAAATACGTGCTCTCTCCAGAATTGCCGTTACGGCCAAATGAAATAATACTAATGAATGTAGTTATGCTGTTTCAAGTATTCAAGAATCGTTTGCACAGCTTCATCCACACTCAGCGTGGCGGTATCCAACACCAGTTCCGGTTCTTCTGGTTCTTCATACGGAGCGCTAATACCTGTAAATTCTGGAATCTCACCTGCACGGGCTTTTTTGTACAAGCCTTTCGGGTCACGCTCTTCACATTTTTCCAACGAACATTTTACGTATATTTCCAAAAATTCTCCTGGCGCGACGAGGCTGCGAGCTAAATCACGATCTGCGCGGTATGGAGAAATAAATGAAGTCATCACTACTAAACCAGCGTCCATCATGAGTTTTGCGACTTCCCCAATCCGACGGATATTTTCTGTCCGGTCTTCAGGTGAAAACCCTAAATCTTTATTCAACCCATGCCTAATATTGTCGCCATCTAACCGGTAACTGGCGTGGCCATGTTGATATAGCGCCTGTTCCAACGCCACGGTAATCGTGGATTTCCCTGAACCGGATAAACCCGTAAACCACAAAATAACCCCTTGTTGTTTCAGCAAACCTTCGCGGTGAGTTTTGGTTACCTCGCCATCGTGCCACGTAATATTTGTTGCTTTTTGTTGCATAAAATAAAAAATTCACCTGGTAATATACATATTTAAGTATACAGAAATTGATCCCTTATGGCAATTGATACAGCGTCAACGCACCTCCATTTTCAATAGAAAAGAGATTGGAAAATCCATGCTGCGCTAGCCATGTATATACCCCTATATCGCGCTTATGGTTCAACAAAGAATCATCCGTTGGCACAACTCTGACAATCTTTTTTGCTGAATAGTCCAGCTGATCAAAAAATGTCAATATCTCTGGATACAGCTCTGGCTGTTTTCGGGCGTAGGAATGACGCTGCGTTTTAATCACCAAATAATCCACTCCTTGTTGGCGATAGTCTTCTGGCAGGCGCGCATATAATTTCATGCGAGGAGTTTCTAGGCGATAATCTTTACCCGTTTCAAGATAATAGGTGTCAGCGACAATCGTACTTCCCGTGGGTAGATGTTGACGAATATACTTACCCATTTGCCGTGAGGTACTTTGATCTTCAAAACTATGCACAGCGACAAAGCTCACCAACGCTTGAGGAAAAATAATCATCACTAAAAAAAACGTCGTGATGCTCGCTACGAGAAACTGTTGTCTGCAGCGCTGCTGAATCTTGACCACAATAGCGGCAATCCCAACGCCAGCAGCAATTGCAATGAGTGGTGAAAATGGCACAGCCCAACGACTCCAATGCAGACCCAAGGACGATAATCCAACTAATGTCATAACAAAAAAAATACTCAACACTGTGAATGGTCGCCAACGTGTGCGATGAAAACGCCAAAGACTATACAGAATAGTTGTATAGGCA
This sequence comes from Candidatus Kerfeldbacteria bacterium, assembly GCA_016182555.1. GTDB lineage: Bacteria > Patescibacteriota > Patescibacteriia > UBA9570 > XYC2-FULL-38-9 > JACPGJ01. The sequence continues at coordinate 81,060 of JACPGJ010000002.1, read as the reverse complement.
ATACCGGTAATGGCTGTTCCACTCCAAGCAAATGGCCCGCGGAGATAAAAGAGTAGATTCTTCAAAAAAATATACTTCTGACCCGACCAATCAACCCCCATACGGATCGGTTGAGCTTCATACAATAATTGCTTCAGAATTGCTTGAATATCTACAAAGAAAAATGGATTCAATACGGTATGCATAGCCAATGCGCCTAAGAAGAATAACAGTACGGGTAGATTGATTAGACGCCAACTCGAACGAATAATTTTTTTCCACTGCCAGTGATACTGTTCAAAAAATCGAATGATATGAACGAAAATAATCGGTATCAACGCAAGTGCACCAGTGTATTTTGTCGCAATAGCAAAACCAACTACGATACCCGCCAACAGGTACAGAAGTTGTACACGCTTTGCACGCTGTTCATTCCATAACAAAAGAGCAATCAAAATATTTGCTAACAATGCCGTGGTCATCGGCACATCTGGCGTGGCAAACCGCGAGTGGCGTACATGTAAATAACTCACGGATAGAAAAAGTGCCGCAAGGGTACCAGCGAATGAAGAATATAATCGTTCGGCGATGAAAAAGACCAACGTAATAGAAATCAACCCAAATAGAACTGTGACTATATGAGCAATGGTTTCAAAATAATTTTTTTGTTCTTGATATAACACAGTCATGGGCTGACGCCAATCTGAATTGCTCACTGCGCGTGTCATCTGCACCATTTTAAACACTACCCCATCAATACGAATCAATGATTGCCCTGGCCAGTTGTACCAGTGAATATGCATCTGCCCATTCGCCACACTCACCGCACGATGAATAATGTTCGGCTCATCCACATTCTTCACTTCTGCAATATCATAGAGCCGTAACCAGGCCGCACCAAACAAAATAACAACTAATGCGATGCGAAATCGGTATACAGTCAACTGTCGGATACTATGGTTCACTGCCTTATATTACTTTCCCTCGCAAGCCACTCGGAATGGTTATACCAAAATCATGTAAAATAGTTGGGGTGACATCCAAAATATTCAAGTCAGGGCGTTCGCCCTTCCCAGGATGCGCAGGATCATATTTCACAAACACTCCATTCCAATCATGCACGCCATAATCCAACCCTTTGTCATCGTGTTCAATGTAGTGGGTGTGATACCCAACGGTTCCCGCTACTTTCCAAAACAGGTCTCCCCAAAAAATCAACAAATCAGGTGAATCACCATTCGTGACATCATATAACTCCTGCGAGCGATAAATTTGGTGCGGCGGCATCTCTTCACCATTTGGTCCCACGCGCTCTTCCATAAGCTTGGTGCGAATCTCTTCCAGCAACGCATCAACTTCTTCTGGTGGAACGCATCCCTGTGGTTCGCGGCCAGCTACATTCACAAACAATCGAGAATAGAACCCACCCCACGCCCACGCTTTGGTACGGCTCCAATCCACATCACATTTTTCAATAGTCGTTGGTGTTGATGGAAATGATTTCAATACTAAATATCCATGGTCGATTAACCATTCGTTAATCACAAACATTCCTTCCATCCGTTTTGCGCCGTGGTCAGAGACAACATACAATACCGTATCTTTTGGCGCCAATTGCTGCATCTCGCCAATAAACGCATCGATATCGCGGTAATAATCTAAAATCTTTCCTTCAAATGGGTTACCCGGTAGATAATCTTTATGCTGTGGATCCATAAAATGCCACAGGTAATGGTGAATGCGATCTACCCCCATTTCTACCATCATCAAAAAATCCCAGTTCTTATTTTGCACCCAATGGCGAAAAATTTTCTGACGCTGTTTCGTCATTTTGATAATAATTTCGAGCGCCTTTTCCGGTGGCTCTTGTGAACGATTCGCAAAATCAAAAATATAGTCATCGGGCGCGACCATATCTACAATTTCTTTTTTGAGTTCACGCGGCCAGGTGAATTCATCTTTTGTGCTTGGAGTGAGAAAACACGTCACTTGCATGCCATTGACCGGCTTCGTGATGGGGTAGGTTTGTGGAACACCAAGCATGCCCACTTTGTACCCGGCATCACCCAAATAGTCCCACACACGTTTTTCAGTAATCATGCCGCCATGCGCAATATCCATATCGTCATACGCCGCCCCAGCTTTCCGTGAACGAAAACCATACACGCCTAAATCACCAGCGTGTTTCGAAGTGGTCATCGCTGCCCATGCCGGAACCGTAATAGGTGGGGTGGTACTGCGTAACTTTCCCCATGTCCCCTGTTCCATCAAACGCGAAATATTCGGTAAATCTTTTTTATACCGTTCGAATAATAATTGCGGTGTGGCACAATCTAAACCAATCACCATCACTTTTCGTTTATCCATAAAGTTGTTCTAATAATTGAATCACTTGTGCACGGAAATCGACAAGCGCTTTTGCGGGCAACACGACGCCTGCCACTTCCGGCTTTCCTCCAGCATTGTAACCGAGTTTTCGCGCCAAATCAACCACGCAGCCCAAGTCAATTGGTGCATTGCGGCGCCGAAGATACAGGCTAGCATCATCGCCACGCACGTGATCGGTCATGATAATGCTCTCTGGAAATTCGCGGGCACGAGCACGGGTAACTTCGGAAATTAAACTCATCCGCGAATCAATCGGCTGGTACAACACATGCTCGCCCATCGGTTTCATTTCTTTTGCACATTCACGCGCTAATTCTGCGGCGATCTCTTTTTCCGCGCTCAACAAGCGTTGGTCAGTCAGCGCATCAATAGGATTACGGCGCAACAATGCAATCGCATATTCTAATCCTTCCGTGTCGCCCACAATATACATCGTGTCAATCAATTTCGTCAGACGTAATATTTCTTCAAACGACAATCCATGTTCTTTCATCATCTCTTCCACTTGCGGATAAAAAGCGGTGAACTCTCGGATACGTTCTTCTTGATCACCCACCATACCCAACACGGAGACCAAAGACAACGGCTGCATTAAATAATCATTCACCAGCATCGAACAGCCAGGATAATTTGGATTTTGCACACCAGGCTTTCCAATGCCCGCGGTTTGCGAATGATGGTCAAACACAAATACGGGCTGCACGATTTGCTCCAACCGAGTAAACACATCGGGTGGGAAATTAATATCGGTCGTGAGAATGGCATCTACATTCATCGCGGCAATCTGCGCATACTCCCGCGGAAGCAAAAAATAATTGTTAATTGTTGGGTGCATCAACACCACTTCAGTATTCGGACTTGCGACATCCAAATAATTCAAAAATAACGCCGCACACGCCAAACCGTCGGTATCCCAATGGTACAACAACAACAATTTATTTGGCTGCTGCTCTTCTATATATTCTTGAAAATCTATAGATAAGGACATGGATAATTGCCAATAGTATTTATTATAGCTTGATATTGAAATCCGTAGTGGTGTATCTATTTTTTGATCCGCAGAGGCATCTGTGAAGATGCGATTTGTCGGCCATCCCCGAAGGGGTGGACGCTAGCAACGAACAGATGCCTCGAGAGGATCAAACCAATGACATTATTCCACAAACGGATTATCGACCGACAACAAAATTTCTACTACTTCGGGGCGCATAATTTCCCATGGCACTGGTTTTTTCTCAGTCAACAAGTTACGAATTTTGGTGCCGGAAGGTGGAACACGGTCGGAGTCCTGATGGCCACAAGTTTTCGAGGTCGAAACCGTTTCACACTTCTTACACATAAACGAATTTTCGAGCTTCAAAATGGTGATGCCAATATCTTCTGCGGCAATGTTTTCAAAAATTTCTTGCGCAGCGTATGTGCCATAATAATCACCAACGCCGGCATGGTCACGGCCAACAATGAAATGCGTACAACCAAAGTTTTTGCGAATAATGGCGTGGTAAATAGCGTCCCGAGGACCAGCATAATTCATGCGCGACGGTAAAATAGAACAAACCACGCGGTCTTTCGCATATACTTGCTTCGCCATGTAATCGTATGTTTTCATGATCATCTCATCTTTGAAATCACCAACTTTTTTCATACCAATAATTGGGTTGATAAACAGCCCATCACATAATTCTAAACCGATACGTTGTAAATATTCATGAGCTCGGTGCGGTGCATTACGCGTTTGAAAACCCACTACGGTTTTCCACCCACGAGTCTTAAACAAAAAACGAGTTTCTAATGGATCAAGGTTAAATTCATAATACGGTTCCTTGGAGTTATCCACCAAGTCGATCAACCCACCCACAAGGAGCGGTTTCATTTTCATCCAACGGTCCACGCCCGGATGCGCCTGGTCATTTGTTCCATAGACTTGCCGCGTTACATGCATAGCATCATAAGAATAGATATCGCCAACATGAAGAATCGCAATCACATTTTTTTGCTCGTCTATCAACGCCACTTCGTCACCAGTTTTCATGCGGCCAGCTTCTTCTTCACTCACATCTAATACCATTGGCATCGACCAGAGTATACCATTCGCTAAGCGCATTTCATTCACCACACGCACAAAATCGGCTTCGTTCATCAGGCCAGTCAATGGGCTCAATACACCACGCGCAATATTTTTAATATCTTTAATCTGTTCTTCGTCAATCGTGATTTGTACTAATGAAGCAGCTTTTTCTTTTGCCACCTTCGCGTGCTCCGGAGATAATACGCGATTGACTAATACGTTACCATGAGGAGGGATTAAAACATGTTCCATAAATATAATAAGTTAGTGGTTATATGTACGACCGTAACGACAATTCTGGAGAGAGCACGTATTTGCGAAGCAAAACGAAGCTCTCGAAGAATTGGCGTGAAGGTCGTAGCACACCAATACGTTTAATCAATGTACCCAAGCGATTTCAACCGATCACGAATCTCTGCTTCATCGTGTGGCTTATAAATGCCATCGGTTTCGGCAAGCAAGGCTTTTTGCAACAATTCCTCCACGTAGGCATGAATATCTGCAGCGCCTCCTTTTTTTTTGAGCACTCCTTCAAGCTCTAAAAAGAGCTGGTCGCTAATTGTGATCAACTTTGTCATGTGTGTATTGTTCTAATTCTCTTTTCTTAATAAAAAATAATATCTCTTCACTAATTTTACGCGACCACCCCATAGAAGACCCCAAGAACCCAAGCATCAAGCTATTGAAACTGAGAATGATCAATACTCCAGCAAGAATCAATGATTGCACATGGCCACGACCACCATCAATAAAATAAAAATAGAGGAACCGACTGATGGCTGCGGCTCCAACGCCAAACAACACTACAGAACAAATACCGAAAAAACGCAACGGTCGAAATAACACCACATTACGAACAATATTCACACTCGCCTTCCACAAATGACTCGGAATACTCTTAATCAACCGCGAACGACGCGTCACTTTGCGGGCTTTAATCGGCACTTCCAAAATATTCAAATGCAAATCTTGCGCGGAAAGCAGCGTAGTATGCACGTATGTATGTAACGAATAGACGCCCAGTTGAATCGCGGCAGTGCGTGAATAGCCACGGTAGCCAGTGGACACATCCATCCGCGGCATGCCCACCCACTTCGTCAACACATAACTCCCAATTCTATTCAAATGTTTATTCAGAAATGGCATGTGCTCGAGCTCTGCGACTTTCCGAGAACCGATCGTAATATCAGCAGCTCCAGCCAAAATCGGTGCAACGAGCTCCGGAATGCGTGATTGGTCATAATGATTGTCGCCATCGGTGTTCACAATAATGTCTGCGCCCAATTGTAATGCTTCCCACAACGATTCTTTAAACGTAATCGCCAAACCTTTATTACGTGCATGTGTACGAATATGTTCAGCACCAGCAGCACGAGCAAGTTCACATGTTCGGTCAGTAGACCCATCATCAAAAACCAATACTTCTACACAATCGATACCCGGAATCGTTCGTGGAATTTCACGAATCACTTCGGCAATATTTTCCTCTTCATTGAATGCGGGAATCGTGACAATAAGCTTTTTCATACATTCATTATGCTACAGTAGCGCTCGGCCGTCCAATCGAATAATAAGTAAAGCCATATTCGCTGCGCATACGTTGTGGATTAAACATATTTCGACCATCAAACACCACCGGCGTTCCCACTGTTTGACTGATACGCTTCCAATCCAAATCTTTAAATTGGGGCCAATCTGTGGCAATGACCACCGCATCTGCACCAGCAACAGCGGCATAGGGGTCAACAGCATAGTCCACCGGCACATCGGCTAATACTTGTTTTGTATTTGTGACGGCTTCATAATCAAACGCGCTCACTGTCGCACCTTCTTTCACGAGCGCAGAAATAATATCAATCGCGGCAGATTCACGAACATCATCGGTGTTGCCTTTAAATGCCAAACCAAGCACGGCGATACGTTTACCATTCACACTGCCACCAAAATGTTCTTTCATTTTTTCTACAAAATGCATGCGTTGATGATTATTCACTTCAATCACCGCTTTCAACAAACGAAAATCATATCCGTGCAAACCACCAATTTGTTCCAACGCACGCACATCTTTTGGAAAGCATGATCCACCCCATCCAATACCGGCACTCAAAAATTTCGGCCCAATACGTTGGTCTAAACCAATACCATACGCCACTTCTTCAATATCTCCACCCGCACGTTCACACAAATGGGCAATTTCATTGATGAAAGAAATCTTTGTGGCAAGGAAGGCATTTGAAGCATATTTGATAATTTCGGCGCTTTCTACAGTCGTCACTAACTTCTCTCCTTTAATTTTGGCAAACAAATCCAGCATCACTTTCGCGGCGCGGTCATTGCGTGTACCAATCACAATACGGTCCGGGTGCATAAAATCATCCACCGCAGAACCTTCACGTAAAAACTCTGGGCAAGACACTACTGCAAATTCACCGCTATAGGTTTTCCGAATAATATCTTCAACAGCGCGACCCGTTCCCACCGGCACCGTGCTCTTATTCACCACAACTGTATAATCTGTTATCTGCGCACCAATTTCTTCGGCAACGGCATACACATATTGTAAATCGGCATGGCCATCTGGACGCGATGGCGTTCCTACCGCGATCACCACAACTTCAGCATCAGCGAAATTCTCGGCTAACTTTGTAGTAAAACGCAGGTGACCAGATTGCACATTGTTCATTACCATGGTTTCGAGGCCGGGTTCAAAAATGGGAATTTTTCCATTTTTGAGTGCGTCAATTTTTTTCTGGTCAATATCAACACAAGTTACCGTGTGTCCAATTTCTGCCAAACACGCACCACTCACCAACCCCACATACCCGGTACCAACAACAATAATATTCATAACATGCTCAAAATTTATATAATAAAAAAATAGCTCTTTCGCCCAAATATCATAGGAAAAATACTGCCGCAAGTCAAGATGTCGGTGGTGTATAGGTCAGCACACGAGAACCAAGCATATTCTCAACCGTACGCTGCAAGCCAGTATGAATATCCGTCACGGGAAACCAGCCCAGCAAATGTTTTGCACGGCTAATATCTGGCAATGCGGGTTTTACCAAACCAGCAATCGCATCTTCAAACAAAATGTTCGACTTGGAATCAACCAATTCAATAATCATTTTGGCCACTTCAATCATTTGGTGTGTCTCCGCACTCCCTAAATTCACCGGCTCATTGACGTTCGATTGCATTAAAATCATCAACCCTTGAACCAAATCATCCACATAACAAAAACTTTCCGTCGATGAACCATCGCCATACATTTTCAAATCTTGCCGGTCAATGGCTGCGCGAACAAAATCAGGAATCATGCGGCCGGAATTCAAACGCATGCGCGGACCATAAATATTAAAAATGCGAGCAATTTTTGTATCTAATTTATATGACCGATGATAGGTCATGGTGAGTGTTTCGGCAAAACGCTTTCCAGAATTGTAACAGGCACGTTCGTTCAAAAAATCAACAAAGCCCCAATAATCTTCAGAAAAACTTTCTTGGCCTTGTAATGGGTCACCGTACACCGCACGGCTGGAGCCAAACAAAAATTTTGCATGATACCGTTTCGCAATACCGAGAGCATTCACGACACCGAGGGAATTGGCACGCGCTGTCGCCACAGCATACTCTTCAAAACCCAGTTGAATGGTTGGGCAGGCTAAATAATATATTTCCTGAATACCTTGAAATTTGACCTGGAATAATTCAGACTCTGGTAACAATTCTAAATCAATCGGTTCGCTCATATCATGACGAATAAACGTGAAATTCGGATTCTGCAATAAATGAGAGATATTCTCTACCCCGCCACTAGCATAATTATCAATACAAATAACCTTTGCTGTTTTCACCAGTGCGTCACACAAATGCGAACCAATAAACCCTGCACCACCAATGACTAAAACATTTTTTTTATCAAAAATAGTTTGTTTGCCGTTCATATATGACTAGTATACTCGCTTTTTTCCTCGTCGCCAACTCCACCCTCATAATCAACAATAGGAAATGTCCAAAATTTCTGCATCAAAAAATTAATTCCACCCGCGCCAATAGATGCGAGTAATTTTGCAACAATGTCATGTACATGAAAAAACTCTACACACAACCACAGTAAAATTTCATTAAGAAAAAATGCCACGCCTGCCACCATAAAAAAACGCATCAGCTGAGCATGGGAATAGTGTATACCATCTTTAAACGTCCAATGCTTATTCCAAAAAAAACTGTTTGCGCTGGAAAGAAAAAAAGCGATTGCGGCCGCAAGTAAGTACCAACGGTGAAAAAAATCTGTACTCCGCGTCAATGCAATATAGATGAACGCATCAAGAACAGTATTGGTTGCACCGACGATGGTAAAACGCATAAATTGAAAAACGGTCACTTTCATATCAACACCATCTACTCTATCAAAAAATCATGAAAAACAAAAGACCGCCCCTGTGAAGAGGCGGTCTCAAGAATCTCTTATTCGTTTACAATCTCTTTCAATATTCCTTTTTTCGTCAGTTTGTATATCATTTCTTTTTTACCAATACTCACGAGAATGCGATGCTTATCTTCTTTCACTGTCAACCCAAGTTCTTTTGAAGATTGTCCATCCGTTAATTGCTGTACACGACGTTTGTGTTTCGTAAAATCATTATCACTGGTGACGCGTACTGCCGTGGTCTTCAATTTTCCCTGTCGCTTGGTCAATAGGACAATGGATTCATAACCATCAAACATCTGTGCGAGTGTCAATTGCACAAATTTTGGCTTTTTCTTATTGATACGCTGTTGCGCAACACGTTCACCATGCACATATAAACGCACGAACTTGCCATTCGTGACAATAACACGATCTGCAACGCCGCTCATGACATACTGGAAATCCGCATTGCCATCAAAAGGCGTAATAACTGCACTGCTTCCATCTTCATAAGTAATCACGAGTGTGCCATCCTCTGTCGGTGAAACAGAAATGATCGAACGCACCTCTTCTTCTGCATCAGGTGTTTCATCCACGACCTCCTCAACATCATCTCCTCCATTGTCTTCTCCATTATTATCTGGAGTTTCTGTCACAGCAGCCGCTACCACAACCACCGTACGATTCAGTGTATCACTACTATTGCCAGAATCATCCGTCGCCGTATACGTAACGGTGTACGTACCAGCCACCGCCGTATTCACGGCATTCGTTGTCGTCACCTCCACCGTACTGTCACAACCATCTGTTGCTGTTACACCACTATCGACATACGTTTCACCTTGCGCAATTTCGACAGAAGATGCGCCGTTCATGACCATGCTTGGAGCAAGGGTATCAAGAACGTTCACGGTTCGTGTAGCGGAATGAGCATTATTCGCAAAATCTACAACAGCATAATTGACTGTATATGCACCAGTGGTATTCACATCCACAGGATTCGTTGTGCTAATCGTGTTCGTCAAATCACCATCAACATCATCTGTTGCTGTCGCTCCTAAATCTGTGTATGTCACTCGACACTCTATATCCATTGCATTCGAACCAATCACCGTGACCACCGGAGCAGACGTATCCACATATTCATATGCACCAACATCACAGAGTGAATCTCGCGCGACGTCACGTTGATCAACCAAATTAAGACACGCCGTTTCTGGAACAACATTGATTGCTGGAGAAGCAGCCTGCAATGCAATCGTGAGTGTAGAACCACCGTTATCTGCCAAACCATTCTCATCCAGCAATGGGTCGGTATTCACCTGGTCAGTGCTTTCAGAAAATCCGCAACTATTTCCGTTATCTATGTTATACCCCCCAGAATCCGTAACGGATATCGTGGAATCATAGATATCACAATTCTCCACCGATTCTTCGCTGTTGACAATAGAACCGCTCATCATGATCGGAGTGGAAGAAAAATTATAAATTTGACTACCGGATTGATGAGAAACATTATTACTGATCGTGCTATGCATAATCGTTACACGACCACCGCCTTCAGTCATGATACCTGCACCATAACTTTCTCCATTCGTTACCAAAGCGCTATTATCAGTGATCGTACTATTCAGAAGCGTAAATTCATAACCATGAATACCAGCACCACCAACCAATCCTTCATTGGCAGAAAAACTATTACCATTCACGGTACTATGCTGAATAGTTCCGACAGAGGTCATCATACCAGCACCACGCATTTCTCCATATCCATCCGTAGAAGCCGTGTTATTGACAATACGTGAATGATCCATCTCTACGGTACTCGCATACACACCAAGCCCATACACATAGGTTAACTGAGTTCCGGAACCTTGAACGGAAATATTACTAATGGTCGTATTATTCAATTGTACATTTCCATACGTCAATATTCCTCCACCAATGACTCCGGCATAATTACCAGAAATAATTAACGTCGCTTGATCAAAAACGCTATTGGATATGGTCATCTGGGCATCACTCCAACTGGCAATCAATCCACCATATATCGTTGGTGCTTCACAGGTCACATTTTCCACACGCACATCATCGATCACTAACGGTGCCTCGCTATAATTCTGAATAATCATTCCACTACAATAATCATTCGTATATGCCATACCCGTCACCATAATACCCTGAAGGGTCAACTGACCGGTTTCTAATATGTCAAACACACGATCATCAAATCCGGACATCTCTTGTGGTTGAATGACGGTTGTTCCTGAACCATCACCGATAATCACCAACTCATCTTTTATATCCAAGTCTCCCATAAATCCAGAGTCTTCATCTGCACCAGGAATACCCAACAGATAGGTACCAGCAGGAAGATATACTGTATCTTCTCCAGGAAGTTCATTTGCTTCCATAATAGCCGCACGCAATGTACACAGGTTGGTTTTTTCCCCCATACATTCTTCATCAGCAGGACTATTATCATAATCATCTACCGTACCATTCACGGTAAATGTTGCGGCGGAAACCGCACGTGTAGACACCATAAAGAATCCAATACTCACCACGGCGAAGAATAGAAATGGAATGATGCGTTTCATATGACGAACTGGGATAGCATACGACATAATTTTTTGCTTATTTATAGATAAATGATTATATACGGTATTCACCTCTTTCGCAATAGCCTGCCAATTATACTCTTTCTGAATATGGCGCTGCAATTGCTTACCAGCCTCTCTCATCTGCGCTGTGTGTTCTAAGCCAAATAGGAGCTGCTTCTGTAGATCTGTCGTATCCATGTTACGGAAGAGCAATCCGTTACCTGCGACAATCTCTGCATTGGCTGGAATATCACTAGCCACAATCGGGCGAGCAAAACTGGCAGCTTCCAATACGGCTACAGACAAGCCTTCTGATTCAGACGGCTGTATATACAGATAGGCATTTGCAAATAATTCATTTAATACCGTGCCACGTTGAAAACCAGTGAAGATAATACGACGGTCATCGCCAGCGAGTTTGTGCAAATATTGAACGTATTCATCTGTATGCGTTGAACCACCAACGATCACTAATTTTTTATCCGTGGTTGTTTTCTTGAACGCTTCAATTAAATGATGCACTCCTTTATGGCGAACTAAACGCGCAACGGTCAACATATAATTTCCTTGCGTTAAACCCCACTGTTCAGTAATTTGTGCCGGAGCCAATGGCGCCACAATATCTACGCCGTTTGGGATATATACTCCGGTGCACCCGTATTTCTCCAATGCATAGGCTGTCAATGTTTTGGAAACGGTAATCGTTTGGTGTGGAAAGTGTGTAGCCGTCCATTCACCAAGCGTAAGCATAAAACGCGCAAAACGCCCCCATTTTTGGTGCAATCGATCTTCGCAATGAAATGTCACAATCACTTTCGCTCGTGGGCGCAACACCCGAGGCAACCACGATAATAACGACGGTCCAACGCTATGGAAATGATAGATATCTGGCTTCACAAAAAGAATGGCGTGCATGGTCGCTAGAAACGTATGGACAATCGTATCAATATTTTTGGATTGAATGGTGGGTAAAGAGATCACCTGAATACCAGCCTGCTGTTTATTATAGGCAGCAACAAAGCTTGGACTCACATAATACTCCCGAGAATAGACAAAAATTTCGTGCCCGAGCGCACGCAATTCCTGGCTAAGATGGTCGACGTGTTGTTCGACGCCACCCCAGGTTGCGGGTATTCCTTTTTGGCCAATCATAGCTATTTTCATAGGGTGTCTGTTTTAAAAGACCCTAGAACTTAGCACAACTTTTGATTTTTGTCAATAGGTAAAATGGGCCAAAGAACCCACAAAAAAAAGACCAGTTTGTCCTATAAAAAATTGCTAATGTAAGGAAAATTTATTGAACAACAGCCACAGGCAAAACCACAGCACCACCCGGGGCACTAATAACACGCCCAGTATATTGGTCCGTTGCCGTGAGTTGTATATTGTCAGCCAGGTGAGGCGTTAGCCCAATTTGCAAATGATTTGGCGTAAGAACGACCTCAAATTGCGCGCCGTAACCGCTACTTTGTGGATCCAGGGTATCAATATGCCATTCTATGGTGCGTGTGGCGGAGTTCCAAAGCAATTCTGAACCAGCCGTAACGCTATACAAATTTGTCCATTCTACTTGGCCAGGAAGTGTTGCTCGAATCACCACATTCCGCAATGGGTTATTCACATTTTCTACTTTCAATACGACGCGCATCGCCGTTGGCTGCCAAGCTTGTGGTGGATACGGGCCATATCCCAGCTCTTCCCCATTTGGCCCATAATAATAGAGTGCAGATGACAGGTCGACCTGTGAATCATATTTGGTCGCAATAGCCATACTCGGCAAACCAATCTGCACATCTAATTCGGGTGAATAGCCGCTGCCAAAAACGGACAAACTTGATGAGACTTGTTGTGCATCTACTGCACTGGTTGGAATACTGATAGTAAAGGTTCGGCTTTCTCCCACTGGCAATTGGCTAAGCACTGGAAACGGAATACGGTTTGCTCCAGCAGTTTGTGCGCCAGTCACCTGACTATTCACCCCATTATCGTTTAAGTGAACGGTTGCTGAATGGGTAAGCAATGGTGACCCATGCATATCGCCAAAAAGAGCAATCTGTTCAATGGGGCTATCGCCAATATTATTTACAACGATTGTCGCACTAATTGTATCCCCAAATCGGGCAATACTCGTTCCGGTTATCGAAGCGCTTAATCGCGGGGTGATTACTCGAATACCGGTATGTTCGTCTGGTGAGGCAAACACCACTTGGTTCGATACAGCACTCGTTTCACCACCAACAGTGATACGCACGCTGACCAAAAATTCACTTTGTTGGTCTCCGCTTAGGGCAATATCGGTTCTGATAAACCGCCCATGCACAACCAAATCTCCTTCTTCATTCGCGGCAATACCAGTAATAGTCAATTCCGGATGCGCTGCATCAAATGCTCCATTCGTCGTATTATAGTCAATAGAATCTATCGCAAAATTGGTTGGAAAATTCAAAGTAAATGTAGCCGTATCTAAATCATAATGACTATTATTGGTATAGTGCACGGTGCCTTCAATAGCGGTATCGTACGTTACGGTATCAGGAAATTGCACACGCACATCAAACGACGTACCTTCAACAGTAAAATGTTGGGTAGTAAATTGTTCATGGCGTTGTTTGAAGGAGGTATAAGACGTCATCGCACGAACAGCATAGGTATGATCAACATCTCCAAACATCGCTCCTGGAATTTCAATCAATCCTTGCGCGTATGGTTCTAGATGCCCCAGGCTCACATAGGTCGGCTGTCCGGTATTGTTGCCATTCGTGCTCGCAGCCGGAATAAACCCATCTGGTAAAAATACTTCAATCGCGACATCATCAATAGCGCGGCTATCATTTTTATACACGACGGAAACGACCGTGTCGTTCCCACTAACAATATGTGCTGTGGTAACAGCATGCACATCAATATCCGCTGGAGTAAAATACAAATAAAACCACATCGCTAGGCCAATATTTGCTGCCGCAAAAATAACCGTAAATACCACATAAATCATATCCACCACAAAATGGTGCAAACGACCTGTATATTTATCTGTCATGTAGTGAATAACAATCGGGAAATACAAATGACTCAATTTCCAACATGCTGCACGCGTCCATTTAGTCAGACTAGGCAGATGCTTATGATGAAATGGAATGCGTTCTTCAGGCATGCAATTTTAAAATAAATTAAATATCGAGAATGTACTCGTCATAATCTCATCAATGCCATCATTATTCACATCGGCAGTGGAAACATAAATCCCACTATGGTCTGACTCTTTATAGGCAAAGAAACCTCCACCTACTAGTTTACCGCTTTTTCGGAAAATTCTCACCTGTGGGCCACCACCGGCCCCAGGGGCTGCAATAATTTCGTCTTTGCCATTTCCATCGACATCACCAACGGCGATATTTATTCCACTACGCAAATCTTTAGAAAAAGCCAGAAAACCAGGGTTAATCACTTCACAATAGCGATTGAGCACCCGCACTTGCGGGCCACCACCAGGCCCCGTTCCGGTAACAATTTCCATTTTGCCATCGCCATTCAAATCTCCCATGGCCACGCTCACACCAGAGTTATAACTATTACCATACGGAAAACACCCAGAGTTCACCAGCCGACCTTTCAACGTATATATACGCACATGTCCACTTTTTTTTGCACTACCAGTAACAATATATTGTTTTTTCTTACCATATAAATTTCCCACGGCCACATTTACACCAGACGCATACCCGGTGCCATAGGGCGCAAACGCAGCAATTTCATCATTGCGGTTATTATACACTCGCACACTGGTATCATCCGCAACCACAGTATAATTTTTCTTCGAAATTTTATGAATCTCTGCACCACCCGTAAAACTGCCGTCGTAGGCAAAGAAACTTTTACGCACCTGTTTACCACGGGCGTTAAACACTTTCGCATATCCCCCATTCAAAAAATTCGTGTCACGCACGGTGCTGAGACGCTTCAATAAAATAATACCATCTTCAGCGGGAATAGTAATTTGACCAATCACATCACCAGAATTCGTTACCGGGTCTTGTTCGCCTTGAATTTTTTCAAACCCAGATTCTAAACGAATGGTCTGTGCGCTGCTCATCGAATTCACTAATACAATGGCCTGTTCATAATCACGTCGCCAGAGCCCTGGTTGAATTTTGCGTGGTTCATTTTTATCCAGCACGTTATAGGCACCGCTCACCGGCGTCCCCAGCCACGTTTTATATTCATCATAAAACCAACGTTCAGCATGGCTTTGGTCGCCATTATCAAAACTGTAATAGCCATCATTCAGAAGAGTCGAGGTTAAACCAAAACGAAATTTCTTATAATCTGTACGGTTACCAGAGTTGGCGGTATTCGTGTTAATCACTGCATACTGGCGTGGCAATGCATGTTGTAAAATGAAATTATAATCTTGCATTGAATCGACCCACTGCCCATATTTCGTATTCGGAAAATGTTCAAACCCGACGCCATTCACATCTTTATAATATCCCATCCCACCATTTCCGGTAATAATAAATTTGTTTTTTCTATATTTTTTTGCGTATTTGCGTGTCTGGATGAGCACTTTTTTCATTCCCTTAAACCAAGACGTATCCATATCACTTTTGCTCTCAGCAACGCCATCCATATTTTCATCAATATGGGTATTCACAAAAGACACATCTTCCCACAGATTGTCGTAAAAAACCCCATTCCAAAGATTATCTTTAATAATGGCATCGCGAATTATTTTGGGAAATACGGTATTGAAACGTTCACCAGTATCACTCACTGGCGCACTATTGCTCATATTAAAAATAGAGTAGTCTTCCCACCAGTGCACCGGTTTTCCTGCACGATCACGCAAAATCCATTCCGGGTGTTCATCGAGCAATTCACCAATATACCGGCGCATGGTTCCTTGATCCAGCGTAGCAGCATCTGGCCGAATATCGGTCATGGAAATATAGGCCAGCAAAATAATATCTGGGTTTAATTTTTTCAGCTTTTCCAACCGCTCTCGCGAATACGCTTCTTGCTCGACATCGGCAATAATCAAATCCCATTGCGCCAATTCTTGCATCTCTTCATCGGAATCAATACTCCATTTAAAATTCCAATTAGCAATAAGTGGTGTACCATCTCCATTGATGTTTCCCACAATCAACCGTTTATTGTTTGCCGCATCTGCTTGGTGCGGGGCAGCGAAGATACACAAAGATAAAAACAACAACGCCGCAAACGGAGAATTCCTATTTTTTTTGGCGAATAGTTTTTTCATAAAGTGCGGTGAGTGCCTCGACATGAGACCCTACAGTATACGTATTTTTAGGAATTTGTAAAGGTGGCATAGCGAGCATTTGCTGAATGGCTTCAGCCAGGGCGTTTGATTTTTCTGGATTAAATATTATACCATTTTTTCCTTTTTTTATCAATTCTGGTAAGCCACCACGGTTGGATGCAATAACGGGCGTGCCTAACGCCAATGCTTCATATACAGACAAGGGTGCGTTCTCCCACCACAATGACGGTACCAATACCGCTTGTGATTCTTGAATGAGTGTATCAATTTTGTGTTCAGGTTGGAAACCCAGCATGACACAATTTTTCAAACCTTCTTTTTGAATCGTTGCTTTCATGTTTGATTCCTCTTCCCCAGAACCGGCAAAAATAAATGTGGTATCTTGCATGCGACGAGCAGCTTCCAACACAAGGTGCACCCCCTTCTCTTTGGTGAGTCGTCCAATATAGGCAAATTGATTCTTTTTTTTGATGCGTGTATCACGAATGCGATCAATGAAGTTTGGCAAGTAGTGCAGTTGGCTTTCTGGCCAGCCCCACTCATTCATTTTGGTATACATAAACTGTGATGGTGCAATAAATATATTCACTCCTTTAGCATACGTTTTTTTGAACACATTCTGCACCGCCATTTCTACTGCAGAAAGTGCAGAGGGCAATTTCGCATCTTGCACGCAGTTGAATTTGATGGCATTCCAATATTGATGCACTTTACAGCGTTCGCACGGGCTGCCTTGGGTAAATAGTTTGTAATTCGGGCAAAGCACTTGATAATCGTGCAGCGTCATCACGACAGGAATATGGTGTTTCCGAAGGGTATCCAGTACTGATGGCGTCAGCTGATGAGCAATATTATGCACATGGGCAATGTCTGGGCGGTGATCGGTAATCAGCTGCTCTAATTTTTTTGCGGCTTCTGTAGAATAAATAAAATGGGCGGCTTTTTGTATTGACCGCTGCGCACCGCTCCCAAAATCAATTTCGTCAATAAAATATTTTGCGTACGGGCTCGGTACATTCTGCGGATGGTGCATGGAAAAAAACGCCATCTCGTGACCAGCCTGTTCCAGCGCACGGCTCACATCTAAAAAATAATTCTCTGCACCAGCACGGCGGTAAAAAAATTTATTGATTTGGAGTATCTTCATGTGTTGCTGATGAGTGATGCACAATAACAATAAACTGAAGAGTAAAACCGCAGAAGCGTTGACGAATAAGCGTATAGCGCTCAATACCGGAAGCGGCGAGTAAACGTTTCAGCTGCCGGCTGCTTAATAAAAACATATAGTCGCCTGCGGCCCAATCTTTGCCGAACAACTTCACTATGCCATTAAACCAGTGACGTGGCAACCAGTGAATAAAAGGAAAACGGGTGTGTACTTCAATGGGAAACCAACGGTTCGGAGTGGTGAAAAAAAGATTACGTGACGTGCGTGCCATCTCTTTTATAAATACGAGTTGACGGTCGAATGGACCCACATGCTCAATAGTAGCGTTGGACCAGGCGATATCAAATGTGTTGTCAGCGAATGGAAAAACGCGGCCGTCGTAATGCACCGTTTTCACTTGCGGATACCGTTGTTGAAACTCCTCCGGTGGATCAATACCGAGTGCGGTAATCTGTGCTGGAAACGGATAGTGTTTTTCTAAATAATTATCTGCCGCTTGGTATTCCTTATTTTGATAACCAATATCGAGTATGGTGGTTTGCGGATGAAGCGAAAAATGTTGTTCAAACAATTGCCATTTTTTATCACGAAAATACGTAGAAAACCGTGCAGTCAATTTCATACACTCATGTGGTTAATTCTTTGTAGAGCTGCTGGTATTGTTCCACCGTTTTTGCAATATCAAAACGTTGCGCATCTTGTTTCGCTGTTGCACCAAGGTGGGCGCGCAATGTCGGCTCAGCCAGTAAACGATCTATCTGCTGGGCCACTGTTTTGGGTTGTTGCATGTCAACCAACAACGCTGTTTTTTCGTGTTGCAAAATTTCTGCCAAACCATCAACACGTGAAGCCACAATGGGTTTCCCAGCGGCCATGGCTTCAACCGCGACTAATCCGAACCCTTCAAAACGGGATGGGATAAAAATAATATCCGAATCAGCATACACCTGTTCAATATCTATTCGTTGCCCCAAAAATTGCACACGGTTTTTCAACCCAATTTGCTGTACCTGTTGTTCTAAGGCAAGCTGTAAACTCCCCTGCCCAATAATATGTAAATCAACCGCTCCTTTCACCTGCGCAAACGCAGCTATCGCCTGGGCATGTCCTTTCTGCTCTTCTAAACGACCAATAATAGAAATGACGGGCGGTTGGTGTAGCATTGTTGGCGTTTTCTTTGCAGAAAAACGGGAAAGATCGATGCCATTATAAATCAATCGAACCTTGCATTGGTTCTTTGAATCAAGCTCGACGATATATTCTTTCACCGCCTGTGAAATCGCTATAATCGCATCACATTTTCTGTATGCTTTTCGCTTGAACACTAATTTTGTTCGGTTAAAATCTCTGTTGATATTATGTTCAGTTGACACCAATACTGGCACTCCAGCCAGCTTGCATGCGGCCGCACCCCACACATCTGAAAAAAATAAATGTGTATGCACAATATCTGGCCGCCAGCGTTTCAATAACCGCATCAGTTGAAAAAATGATCGCATCCCCACTCCCCGTTCTTGAATAATTTCTACCTCTATTCCCGCAGCCTGCAGTTGTTGGTAGATATAATCGTTACCTGAACCGGTGAGCGCAATCACCCGTGCTTCAAATTGCTGCGAATCCAAACGCGTTAACAATTCAGTCAACATACGCTGAGCACCATCGCAGCGGAGACTATCAATGATATGGACAATCTGTTTCATATACTCAACGATTCTTTTTTCTTCGCCAGTGATGCGGCGGCAAGCGCTACACCAATCGGAAACCACATTTTTGGTGAATAATATGACGTTTGAAATAACTGAGAAAAAATACTACCACACACGAGGAGGAATAAGCAAAAGAGCAAATATGATTCTTGCGCATTTTTTGCGTAACGACTATAAGCTCTATATGCAGTGAATATGGCATAAATCACCAGCGCATTATAAATAAGCAAACCAAGAATACCCAATTCACTGCCTACTTTTTGAATAAACCCATGCGCATCAATCGGTTCACCATATTCTAAGGTATACAATTTGTTGTATGACAACTGGTACACAAACGCGTTTGGCCCATTGCCAATGAACGGGTGGTCTTCAAACATTTGCAGTGCAATATCATTCAAAAATAAGCGGCTTTGGTTGGAACTGCGAACGATATCGCTGGTGAAGGTGAAATAGAGCATATACGCAATAATGGGAAAAGCAATGAGACTGGTCAACACCATATATTTGAAGAAACGTTTTATATGGTGACGGTATTGGAACACCACAAGCAAAACCATTTCTAATACAAACGCTAACCAGCCAGTACGAGAAAATGTAAGCATATTGACCATAGCCATCAACGAAATGGAAAGCAGAAAAAAGCGTTGTATAACCGGGTTTTTTTCTTGGCTCAATAAATACAACCCAATAGGAATAATCGCCACCATCATATCGGCAATCAAGTTATGATTTATGCCAAGTGGCGCAAAACCGAAGATCACTACAGGAATAGCACGGTCCGGAATATTTGGGTTGGCGAGCGCTACACCAAAACTGTATAGACCATAGATCGCCACAATCACTCCCACCCCCAAAAGAATACGCAATATATGATGGAGTGTCTTCGAATTCCTCATGGTGTTCATTGGGAAAAAAATATACGCAATGTAGAAAAAACTCATCATGCGCAACACGTAATAAAGGCTGCTGGTCACCGGTAATACTATTGTTTGTGTTGCGGAAATGATACCAACTGCAACCCAAGCCAAAAACAATCCACCTCCCCACCAATGCGTGGCACGAAATGCTGCTTTGTCGCTCATAGCGAAAATGAGGAGACGCACTGCCAAACCGGCAACCGCAAAAACGCCGATAACGTCAACCACCGGTGCGTTAATAGGCCCAAAAATAATTTGCCAGTACAGAAAGGGATACGTAGCGGCCATGCCATAGAGCGCGAGGTGTGGGTACTGCGCAAAAAAGAGGCTGGCGGCGGTGAAAGCGATAAACGCATAAAAAAACCAATGCGGAACGCCGGGGATAAAAAGCAAACTTGCAACGCCGACGATCCACGTGGCCGCAAAAAAAAGAGCTAACACTCGAGTGCGGGCTGTCGCACGCAATGGTGCAAAAATAGATGGCTGGTGAAGCTGTGGTGCTTGCGGCATAATCGTTATTTATCGCCAGCCAATTATAGCGTTTTTTGTAAAAAATAACTATCTCCATTCAGAAAAAACCACGCCTGCCGCTCTATTCAAGCCGACGGACGTGAAATTTTTTACCTGCGCGCGATAATCCGGAGCCCGTGGCGACTACTCCGCCACTTTCTCCAGATGTGCACAGCCGCCATTGCTGCCGGAAGGAATCCAGAATGAACTGGAATTCCATCCAACGCATAAGTTGCTCCAGGTCAGCGCGCTTGAGAGGCTGCTGAATGAGGTGAGCGCTCCAGCCCAGGGAGAGACCTTTTCAGTGCCGACTGACCATGGCGTCGGAACCCACATACCGCTGGTGCCGGTCGTGGGATACACACAATCCTCGCCTTCACATGCCCATTGCACTCGAGTGAAGTCAACCTTCACCCACACCCAGTCTGCGGAGCAGTCTGGGTTTTCGGTCATGGCGGTAGTCTGGGTTGATTCCACCGCCGTCTCGCGACTGCTGGCTTCGGTATTTCCACCAAGCGAGCAACCACTGAGCATGCACAGCAAACCCAGAACATAAAGACTTACCCACTTTTTCATCGCGCATTTCCCCTTCTTCTTTTCAATATACCAAATAGAGCGCGGTATTCAGGCACTGTATCTGTCTGAACCACGATACTCAACTATATTATAAGGTGCTTTGCAGATGCAAAACATTTACATTATTTCAATTTCTTGCGCTCTTCGGTGTTTTTGAGAAAATTCTTTTTTGAAACGATTGAACGACCAAGCCGTTTTTCTAATTTTTTCCTCGCGCCACCAGCAATATCTCCACCGGCCTTAGCATCTGCTTTCAATTTCGTCATACCTTGCGAATTTTCACTCTGGTGAATTTCTGTTGTTGCTTTTTCTCCAAGCATATTAAAAATCAGTTCTAATTCTTCCATGTGATCGCGTAAATTCTCTCGCTTGATACCCTTCAATTTTTTGTATTGTTTCGGTGTAACGCCAAACGTCGCTTTGGAAATTTCAGCAGTCAAAATTTCATAATCTTGTTCTTCTTTTGCCCCGCGTTTATCCCATTCATCGGTCAGCTCTTCACGAATCGCAATACCTCGCATTCGTTTTTCTATCCACCCATCACTATACCCTTTCAGTTTGTAGAGCATACGTGTACGTTTCGTCGCTAACTCCGGATTTTCAATTTCCTGTACACGCTCATAGCCGACTTTCGCCAACCAGCGCTTAAATGGCTCGGCTTTTGGAGAAGGAATAGATTGAATGATGCGGAAAATGCCTTCGGTATTTGCACAGTCGGTTTCACGCATTTTTCCATCTGGAGCTACCAATTTCAACTGTCGACAAATTGTCGATAGTTCAATTTTTTCCTCATCCTGTACTCGAACCTTCATTTTATACCAATAATCATTAGCATTCACGCTGTCAGTCAATGCTTCTACTACATCGACCACCGAAAACCACCATTCGTTATTATGGATGGTTTTCCGGATTTGCTTGCCTTTGAATAAGACAATTTGTGTTGTTTCTGGTGTACGCACGGTTTGTGTTGGCATAGTCCTTTCTTAATAGTAATTCATTTTCACATAAAAAAACACTGCTCCGCAAAGGTGAGTAGTGTCCAACTGTGTTTAGTATATCAAACTTGTATGAAGCGTCAATGTACAAATTTTGAAAAAAAAGAAGACGAGAAGGAGCGCGTGTGCACGGGGGCGATTGGAGGACTTCCGCGCGGCAGTGGTGAACCGCGCAGAGGCCATTGTTACGAAAGCCTATTTTTCAGTTTTAAAAAGTAAGTTTGATATTCCTGAATATTTGCTCTATCTCTATTGTATACGTATAAGTAAGTCCTGTGTATGTGAAAGTCGGCTTCATGCCGTTCGCCCGCAAGGGCCTAGCTACACAGGGCTTATTTTATTTATTTGACGCAATTATTTTAATGTAAAATACGAACCAGCACCCTTACTTCCCGAATGTACAAAAATATTTTTATCTGTAAGATGCGCTAACTCACGCGAAGCAGTTTCTCGGGATACAAAGCATAATTGCTGATATTCTTTATTAGTAATTTTTCTCTTTTTTTTAACGTATACCACTGCTTTGAATTGTCGTACATTCAATCCCAATGGTATTCATTGGTCTTCTGTAAATTACTTTTGAAACTCTTCATTTTATTACATTTGCATTATCTGGGGTTGAGAAATCGTCATTCATGATTATCAAATTTTTTCATTCCTGAATTATTGGCCCATGATCTCAAATGAAACCATGAGAACCGGCTTCATTTTTAATGTTATGGAATTCCATAACATTAAAATCAGGATATCGGTAAATGAAATATAGTCATTTTCGGTTTCGAGAGTTCAGCTTCTTTGCGTTTTTTGATTTTTTTAACGCTGAGCTTAATGATATAGGTGGTAAAAAATTTTCAGCACTGACTACTTTTTCTCCTGACTCTTGTTCAAGCTGTTGACGAGCATGAGCAGAAATTTTTCCGCCTCGCTTAGCCGATTGAGCATTTTCAACAAAACCTTCTGATCGATTATGGTTTGCAATCTGACGAGTAGAAAATTCGGCAAGAGCGGTAAAGATCAGTTCAGCTTCGGTCATATTATCTCGTAAATTTTCCTGTTTCAACTTTTTGAGTTTCTTATGCTCACCAACACTCAACCCACTCCATTCCTTATGAATAATATTTGTTAACTGGGCATATTCAGGCTGTTCGTTTACCCCGTGGGTCTGCCAGTAGTCCGTGAGTTTATTACGGGTTTCTTGACCGCGCATTCGTTGCTCAATCCACTTTTCAGATCGCCCTAATTCTTTCCAATTCTTGCGTGCACGGTTTAACGCCCGTTCTGGGTCAACCGTTTCTTGGAGCCGCTCATAGCCCACCTTAGCTAACCACTGTTTAAACGGTTCAGCTTTTTTGGATGGGATACTTTGAATAATACGCAAAACCCCTTGAACATTGGCACAATTAACCTTTTGCTTACCTCCTCTGGTTTCGACCAAAAGGGGGGTGGCAATTTGCCCCCACCCTTGAGATAATACAGAATCACGACGGCGCATATCTTTAATATAACCTTGCGGATCTTTGCTATCTGTGAGTATTTTAATGATATCCACGATAGCAAAATACCATTTTTCTTCCTGCTCTACCCAAATACGACGGACGGGTACGTCTTCAAATAAAACGATTGATTTAGAGTCTTGTGGTTTGCTCATACTTTTATTGTAATTTAATTTTTGAATCAAGTAAAAAAACACTGCTCCGCAACGGTGAGTAGTGTCCAACTGTGTTTAGTATATCAAAGTTGTGTACTGGGTCAATGTACAAATTTTGGAAAAAAACCGCTTTCCATAAAGTAAAAAATCCCTTGCGGGATCTTATACCGAACTGGAACACTCCAATCCTTATATTACATAGACTTACTCGACTTCCTCTTCCTGCTTTACCGCTCTATCCTTTTTAGATTCATTTAAAAAAGCGAGAATAATTGTTGCCAATGGCCCGGAAGAAAATAATATCCCCATGACATTGTTTCCCTGAATGACTAAATATGCCCCTACAAACAACCCAGCGAATTGAGCGAAGATTTGCTGAACGAATATATCTGCTTTCAATGTTTTGCCTATGGCCTGACTGCTTCTCGGCCATATTTACAATACGACTCGCCAATCCTTTTTCAATACGTTCGTAATCATTCAACACATCTGGCGGTGGAATGGGACCTGAAAAAGAATGCTGAACAGCAATAAGTTGATGCGTATTATTTGTTGTCGGTGATTTACTTTGGTCTTGTAGCTGATTTTTTTCTTCCATAAGTATTCATAGCATTCTGTAAATCTTCCCCCACGGCTTTCCAGTCACTCGATAAAGCCTTATAGTCAGCTTCAGAGCCACTTTTATCAAATCGAATTTCGTTCAACTTGCCGGTAATATCAATCAAGCTGGCCATGCCCCGTTTAAAGGTGGGAACTCTAAATAGTCGATAGGTGTATTTATTGATCATGTCTATATTTTAACATAAAAAACAATATTCTACGAGCACTGTACTTGTATACCTTGCTTTCGTCAAGTATTTATAGAAAAATTTGAATAAAAAAAAGAAGACCCAAGGAGCGCGTGTTGCACTCGACGATTGGAGGACATGGGTCCTCTTCGTTCCGCTTGCGCGGCTTGGGTCTCGTGGCCTTGCGGCCGTACGTCAGTTCCCTCCTCCACCGGCTCGCGATCGCTTTTCGCAGCGGCGCTCCGGGAACCTCCACTTGTGTTAACTTCCGCGCGGCAGTGGTGAACCGCGCAGAGGAGATCAAATCACGGAGTGTGATCGATCTCAGCCTTTTTGATAGGGACGCAGAAACCGTCCCCATCGTCGTCATATGCGTTCGCCGTGTCCCAGGCGACGCAGGTGTTGCTGCCGATGTTTACGGCAGCCATAACCTCGTCGGCCGAGCTGGTCGCGCCGGCGCAGATGTTGAGTTGCCCCTGGTACGTCCAGGGGGTCGACGACTCGACCGTATTGGACGAGTCCGGGTCATCCTGATTGGAAATCAGGTGCTGACCCTCGCTCGCCCAGGTCACGAGGTTGAAATCTGCGCCCCACCAGAAGGCGGTGGCGGCGCAGTCCGGGTTGCAGACGGTGTCGTCTTCCACGGCGCCGTCGCAATCGTCGTCCACGTTGTTGCAGGTCTCGGTGGCACCCGGGTGGATTGACGCGTTGCCGTCGTTGCAGTCGTCGTCGCTAACCGCATAGCCAGCGGGACGGCTGCAGGCCGAAATAACCTCAGAGTCAGTTCCATACCCATCGCCGTCGGAGTCCTGGTAGTAGAGGCTACCCGTTCCTTCGGCGATGTCGTCGCGATCCCCATCGCAATCGTTGTCCAGGCCGTCGCAGGTCTCCGCGGCCCCGGGATAAGTGCGGGCGTCGGTGTCATCGCAGTCACCCGCCGGCATCGTCGAAACGACACACGGCGAATTCTCACAATACCCATCTCCGTCCGCGTCATCGCTGTACACGACGCATCCAGATTCTGACTCAGACGAATTACCGTCACAGTCCGAATCCGTTGCATCATTGCACAGCTCTTCTGCCCCCGGGTAGACCGTCGCATCAGTGTCATCGCAGTCGCCACCGACCTCGGTGTAGCCGTCTCCGTCCAGGTCGTCTGGCTCGGGGGTTTCGGTCGGCTCCGGCGTATCGTCGGGTGTGGGATTCTCCTCCTCACACCCCTCATCTACCGCGCCATCGCAGTCGCTGTCGAAGCTGTCGCAGCCCTCGACCGCGCCCGGATGGACGGCCGAGCTGGTGTCGTCGCAGTCGCCACCGACCTCGGAGTAGCCGTCGCCATCCCCGTCAAGGGGGGGCGTCGGTTCCGGGGTCGGGGTTTCTGCTTCGGGGGTCGGCGTTTCAGCCGAACACCCCTCGTCGACCTCGCCGTCGCAGTTGTTGTCGACGCCGTCGCACAGCTCGGTCGCGCCGGGATAAACCGACGCGTCGTTGTCGTCGCAGTCACCGGCGCCCGAGGGGACGCCGTCGTTGTCTCCATCCAGGGCGGAATCCGCTGTCTCCCGCCCTGAGTCATCGTAAACACTGCCGCCGCGAATGCGGCATGCAGTGGTGCTGACCATCACCATCATTGCGATGGCGAGCCAGCAAAAACATTTTTTCATTTTGACTCCTCTACGGCCGCCCATTGTCCATGATTGGAACAGTGGCGGCCGTACTCTCGGTTTAACAACGATCCTCGGGAGGCCCCACTGGAGGGCACACTTCGCGCTTTTCAGCGTGGGCATACCCCCCGGACCTCCTGGCGCCGCATCTACAAGCCAGGATTACTCGAATCATCTATGGTCTTCCTGTGTGATCATCCGAATACTCCTGGCTTGAGTTGAATAAAGAGTGAAAAAATTTGTAAAGTGCACGTGAGAAATGTTTTCCCACTTTTCTTTCTCTGAAATGATTCCGAGAAAGGAAAGAAGGGGGAGAGACGCAGCGAATGAACAGCGTCGTTGCGTCCCTCCCGAAACACGACAAGTTTGAATTCGAAGTCGGCCGCCGCGGAGAGCAGCGATGCGCGTTCGGGTTCAGCCGATGCTGACCCTCACGCGACGGTCGAAGTTGGTGGCGCGCCTACCGAAAGCGCATCACCGTAAACCCAGCGGTGGCGCCTGCGGAGGCGCTACCACCGGCACTCCCGCCGCCGATATCGACGACGGGGTTTCCCATGACCACCGAGGTGAGCGCGACTCCGCCCACCACGACGATCGTGGTCGCCGCCAGGCAGACCACCGGGTGGTCTCCGCAGAACCACCTGGTCCTGCGGGTGGCCTCTCCGTTCCCCTCTTCGACGGGGGCGGCCCTCCGTTTGCCGGCCACGGGGCGGACGACGAGGTCGAGCCCCGGCATCCTGAGGGAGAACGGGGCGCCGTTCTCCAGTAACTTCCCCAGGTTGGACCCCCCGGCGTACGCGCCGAGGCAGTCGTTACCCCGCCCCGCCTGGAGGCAGAGCAGCTGCGACGTCAGTGTCGCAACCTGCTCGGGGTCCAGCTCAGCATTCAGGCTCACCCCATTGGGGAGCTCAAGGCCGGGCATGGCCGGGTATGGTGACTGGGGGGCGGCGGCCGAGGGCGCCGCCGTGGCGGCTGGGAAGGCGCCCCGCGGCGCACATCCCACTACGCCGGCGCTGTCGCCGGACGTCGTCGTCCCGGCGATCCACCCCCAGGAGCCGTCCCAACCGGCGGGAGCGACGGCCATCAGCCGCCGCGAATCTAGCTGCACCTGGGCGGTGTCGCCGCCCGGGATCTCGTCGGCGGTGCCTCGCACCACCGGGATTTCTCCCGGTTGGCACTCGGCACCCTCTGGCGGCAGGGAGCCGGGTCCAACCTCCCAGACCTTGGTGAGTGCAGACCTCTGCACCTCACCAAGAAGATTGGAAGGTACGGCCGTCGCGACGGCCGTCGACGAAAACATCACGGCCACCAGCGCGGTGGCGAGGACGAAAAACCGATTCATAGAACCTCCAAAGTGGCGCCGCACGTAAGACACGTCGCGACGCCATGGGTTGCGGACAACAAAGACACTCCCCGGAGAGACCACGCGGCCTCCTTCTGGTCTTTCGACCTTCGGGTGACCCCGGGGTTCTCCGACGTAGATAATTCCAAGCCAGAGAGAGTAAAATCATTTGTTGTGCTCATGGTTCGACAGGCTCACCATGACAAGTGGGCAGTCGGCATGACAAAATAATCTCATTCTCTCTGACTCGGAAAAAATACTTCTATTCAAACCTAATGTGTTGTAAATGTACTGCTACCTTTTATGGTTCGACAGGCTCACCATGACAGGGAGCCAACGACCATACAAGGCAGTAAAAAAGGCATATCATCGGAAATCTGCTAGGATCCATCATTCTTCACTAACCGTTTGTGCGCATCGTGCCTTTCGGCGACGCTTTGCATAAGCGGTAGAGTCACGAATGGTGGAAAGATTTCTTTCAATATGCCCTTTTTACTTACGTACTTGGGTGTGTATATGCTCTTGGGGGTCCTAGCTCCCTCAAACACTTCAATAGCGAACTCGATTGTAAAGAACCGAACATATTAGCACGCTTTTTGATTCTTGTCAATAGGGGTGGCGTGTGGTATGTTGATAAAGTGGATTCTCCTTCCACGGCCATTTCATGGCTAAAATAAGGGTAAATAATATATTATGACCACACAACAACTCACCACACACATTCAACATATTGAAAAAGAGCTCACGCTTCTACGTTTGAATATTGCAAAAATCGAACTACAAGAAAGTAAAAAACACGTAAGCGCAGCCGGAGAAGCATGGAAAAAAATGGGCGGTATCTTAAAAAGAAATAGCGGCAATTAAAAAATGGCTTTCCTATACCACTATTATCTCTGTGGATTCGCTTATTGCAGAACGAGCAGCAATGCTTGGGAGAACACGCAAAACAAAACTACCAGACCTACTGATTGCCGCAACGGCGCTTATTTTGGATATACCGTTAATCACAAAAAATAAGAAAGATTTTCGTAAAATTCCTGGATTAACCGTTTTTGGATCGATGGAAGATGCGTTATAAAAATATATGCTTCACCTATTTTGGGGCAGCCCATCCGTACACAGCGATATTGATTTACTCATTTTGCGGTGCGTGAATGGCTATTGAAAGCAGAAGATGATGAATTGAATGCACAATCCATATTCCGTCATCGTGACGGAACGGCAAACGGATTTTTATTTCACAACGCGTTATCCAGGAGAATTTCCTGAATTTACGTGGACAGATGCAGAACAGGCTTTAGCAACAGCAATACGAGTAGAAAAATTGATTACCGAAAAATTGTTTTAGTGAAATCAAGTTGGACGGTAACGAGTTGGAGCGGCGGAAAACGAGAGTGCCGGGAAGAAATGATGGCGCTTGAACGCTTCAGCACACGCAGCTTCTTGTTCGGCATAAATCATACGGCTATTCGGAAACCCGGACGACGGACTCACATCCACTCCACACGTTGGGTAATAGACCACCGCATCAGTAGTTTGACGAAAAATATGAGTGTTATATACTAGTATGTGAAAAGACTTTCGGCCGTGGTTTATACACCACAAACTGGCGGGAAGCCTTTTTATTTTTCAGCACTAAAACAAGAGATAAGCCGTTTTTCATTCGTTTTTTTATCTTCTTTTATTTGAACGGAAAATAGGATATTATTAGGCGTTACTCCTGTGAAGCGATGCAAAAGTTCATTTTTTCTATTGGGATCCTCTTTGGTAATAGGTTGATGATGTGAGTTTGGGTTTGATATATTTGCATAAAAAAACGACTCACAAGGAGTGTCCATTCCAAGAGAAATATAACACAACCTAATCAAATGGCCAATGCGTGGGATTCTTGTCAATAGGGGTTTCGTGTGGTATGTTGATAAGGTACTATATGAAAATTACTGAAAAACAAAGAATACAACTGGCAGAGGTTGCAAAAGAATTTGACCTCAAATTGTTGTATTTGTTTGGTTCTCATGCGCGTGGCGACGCAAATGAACACAGCGATGTTGACCTTGCCTATCTTCGCCATGATGGCAGTGATATGCCGCGTGGAACATTCTTTAGCTTACAAGGGTTTGATGATAAAATAGAAAATATTCTCGGACTTTCAGAGAGTGTATTTGATTGTGTGAACTTGGTCACTGCACCACCACTGCTTGGCTACCTGATTGCCACAGAAGGGATCAAACTCTTTGGCACTGAAACCGATGATGAAAAACAATATATTCGTTTACTCATGAAATATTTTGATGCTGAACCATTATTTAAAGCGACGCATGAATATGTCAAAACAAAACTCCTCCAATTTGAACACGCAGCTTATTGAACAGAAGTGCGCCTACATTCTTGAAGACCTAGAACGGATTCACAAATTACTCCAAGAATCTTCGTATGAAGCCATAATGAACGACGATATAAAAAGTGCTGTTGCGGAAAGATGGATTGAGCGGGTGATTAATCGATGTATTGATATCAATTTGCATATTATTCGTGCTGCCGGAGAAAAAACGCCACCGAGCTATGCAGATTCTTTTGACATATTGGTAAAAATGAATGTCATTGACCATGAACTCGCTGAAGCAACGAAACCCTGCATTGGAACAAGAAATATTCTTGTTCACGAATATGACGACCTCAACAGCATGCAATTTTATGCTGCTCTGCAAAATAGCGTGAAACTATTTCCAAGGTATATACAAACGATTCAAACATATCTTGAATCCATGAAATAATTCGTTCCTTTTTCCAGTCACTAAAAAATCTGCAGAGAACGCGTAGTAAGCAGAGGATCAAAAAAAATAGTTCTACAATTGTTCATTCATCATGTCGCGTGGCGATTTTCCTTGTAATTGTTGATGCGGAAAAATATTCCATGCATCTAGGAATGCAGTCATAATAGCTCGGAGAGTAGTATCATCTTCTATCTGTGGAGATATATGTGGTAAACAGAGCTTCATATATGTTTGAGCAGCTTGTTCTGGATCTTCATGGTCACTGGCTTCCCAAACATACTGTTGCAATTTTTCTAGAGTCAATGCGTTATTTGTTACGCATTTCTGGAGCGTATTCATCATCCGCTCTTTCACCTCTTCAATATCATCAAAAGGAAATGCTGGTAACACTGGATCATCCAAAAAACTGGCAGGTTGTGAAAAACGTTCTTGTAATGCTGGAGCAACCTTCACGAGTCGTTCTCGCCAATCAGATGGTCGATTCACCGGGTCGACAAATAACAGATCAATATCGTACACTCCATACACCACATCATGAAATGCTGCGGATGTGCTTGACGTCAGAGAGGCCACATTTTTTAAACCGCCCCAACGCACCAAGTCTTCTGGTGAATAATCAGAAAAATATTTTTCTGTTGCCGTTTCTTGAAACCGACGCACTATGGCGTATGCAATCATCGCCAATTTTTCTGGAGTTTTACGGCATGCCAGGTGTGGAGATTCTTGCAAATACCAATGCAACACGTGGTGTGCAATCGAGGAAATTCGTGAATCAACATGATGTTTTTTCGCAAACGCATCAATGGATTGGTGTGCAGACAAAACCAACCGAACAAATTTCTCTACATCATCTGGTTTTGAATATCCACCCTCTTGTTTAAAAAAAGTGATGTACTCTAAAAATATCGTTGCCACCTCCACCGGAACCCCTTCACGAGGCGTATAATTCGTCATCATTTGAAATGCGCGCACCAAGCTATCCATGCCGACAATACCGTGTTCCGGTTCTGCGTGCGCTTTTCCTATGCGTAAAATACGATCAGTCAGATCCAATAACGCCATATCTTCTCGCACGCCTCCGCGTATACGTTTTTCTATCTGTGTAAAATCTTTTTTCGTTAAACCAAGAGTTAAAAATTCCTGCAAACAACGCTCTCTAGCATATTCGTACAATTGTTGTAGAATTGATGTGTTCATATATCTTATATATTAAGATACTACGGAGTAAAAAAGCTGTCAAAAAATAGTCTTGTCCGCTGCGAGATAAGCCTGAAATCGTATTTAAATTTCGTATTTAAATTGCTTGTCAATAAAGGTGGCGTGTGGTATGTTGATAATGTACCTTTTATTTTAATAACCATTTTATAGCTAAGATAAGCAAAAATAGTATGAATACTCGTCGCATAGCAATAAAAATTAACACCTTGGAGAAAACCGTTCAAAAAGAACTGGGGGAACTTCGCATTGAATTAAGTACGTGGTCAGGGCAACATCAGCAAAAAACATCTGTGTGGCAGAAAACTGCAGGCATCATGTCAAAAAAACGTGGAAAAGAGTTGCTCAAATCCATTGAACAATATCGAGCGTCAGCGGATAAACGTTTAAAAAAACTCAATACTCTTCGTGGGCGTAAAAAATAATATGCAACAAATATTGCTTGATACGAATGTTATTATTTATCACGTGAATGGTGACCGAGTCATTGAATTTGATCCATATACCACATTTGTTTCAACCATCACGGTATTCGAATTATTGCAATATTCAGCTATTACTCGTCAAGAAGAAAAAGCCATAAAAGCTATTCTGGAAATATGTAATATTATCCCTGTTAATACAGCGATTGCAGAGCGTGCAGCGATTTTTGCACGCAAGCACAATATTGGCTCTATGGACATGTTAATTGCGGCTACGGCAATTGAATTAGGGATTCCGTTGATGACTTATAATACAAAAGATTTTAAAAAGATACCATTTTTGAAAATGGGCAATGAGCTATCATTTAACTGAGCGGCGGAAAACAAGTTCTTTTGAAACTTTTTCCATAAAAAAATTATCTATGTTGAATAACTACTGGCGTGAAGGGAATAATGAGTATAATCAGTTGCCTGGCGTTCACAATTTTTGTTTTTTTCCATTGCATCGGAAAATGTTTCGTATTCCCAGTTACTAAAAAATCTGCTCGTGCAGCTTGAGCACATTCCAAAAATCGATTATCTTCTTCGTCTGGGTAAATAGAAATCTTGCGCGTTGGATGAACCACGTGAGCGACACTTTTTATGGTGGAAACAGAGCGCGTGACAAGTGACGGATCAAAAGAGAATTTTTTACGCCGAAGAACAAACTCGTATTCTTTTAAGATGGTTGGGGTAATGAAGCATTCTACGCGCTTGCTCAGTACTAAATCAAAAACCAATGCTTCCCACCCATCCGGATTCACATGTGCAGAAACAACAATGTTGGTATCTAAAACGACGCCAAACATAAAAATTTATTTTTTTTTACGTTTCTTGCTTGCTTCTTTTCGAACAGCGCGTATTTCTGAATTGATTTGACGCATGGTGAGTCTGTTTAAGCCTTTACGCTTTGCACTTTTACGCATGGACTGCGCAATAACAGAAGCTGGAGCAATAGCGTTGATATAATCACGGATGCTTAAAATAACCACCTGAGGCTCTCCACGACGATCAACAATAAATCGTTCATCTTTCTGTTTTGCTCGTTGCATAATTTGTCCAAATTGTGTTCTGGCAGTGAGAGCAGAAACTGTTTTTGTCACCATATTTTAAAATGCTTGAATTAATTAGTTCATAAGCATGATATAACGATCTGTTTAGTTGTCAAGCTATTATGGTAACTTATATTACGTGTTTTTGATGAACCGCTTATTACCTGGATCCAGCAAGAAAGCAAACGCATTGTGTGCGCCAATCTGTAAACGCTCACGTGCGGCAGAGGCATTAATGTCATTAGCGACAGTTAAGGGTGTGACATCAGCCATTTCGGAACGAACAAATAATCCGGTTGTTTCTTTTCTAAAAAGTGTATCTGGATAATTATTCAACGCTATACTCCCCTCTGGTTGTTGGCTGATATCAGCTGTTCCACTCACGTAATCCAAGATCATCGTTGTATTTTGTTCACGCAATGCCCGAATATATCGTTCAATCAGTGTCTGTTGTTCTGTGGTTATGCCTCTCATGCTTCTGTAATAGTCTTCCGCCGCCTGCACTTGTTCATCTAATAACCACATGTGGCGAATAACTGCCGGGCGTTCCAACGGGTCATACGCTGCAAGCGCCGTTGGTGAAAGTTCATATTGCTTAAACCGTTTTAATTCTTGATATTCTGTTTGCAACCTTTGCACTTGTTCAGTAGATACTTCCACTCGTTTGCCGCTGGCTTCATAAAAATATGTTTGCTTTCCATCCACTGTTACCTGTTGAATACTGTGTGGATCACCGTGTGAATCACTCACATACATTTCTGTGCTAAGTCCTTTTACTTGCGGAAGTACTGGTGAAATTGCATTATCATATACAACATACACTGGCTCTGCTGGAGTAAAAACCTCTGTAGTGGATCCGGATTCTTGTACGACAATTGCTGGTTCAACCACACTTCCTACATGCGGTTCAATAATTGCTGGAGCGGTTTCCACAGAAGCTACAGTACCCGTTGGGCTACTCGTTACGGCGGAGGTGGGTTCTATGGGGTTTTGTGCAGCAGCGGGAGTGGCATCAGCAACGGTTGAGGGCAAATTCAATGCCGTCGGTTTAAATTCAAAATATTTACCATACTCTTCTGGCGGAATAATATGACCATTTTTGGCATTCAAAAATTCGAGTTTGCCATTGTGTTCCGTAGCTACCACGGTGTCTGCCTTTATGACCCATACTTGCATTTTCCCTGAACCGCGCCCTTCCCACACCGCATGGGTTTGACCATTGATGGTCATCTGTTTATGCATCATGAGTTCTCGCACAGTTGCTGATTTTGGATCATCAAGAACAGTTGATATACCTTCTTCGTTACCCACCGTCATATTTTCCCACTGCAGTGGAGTAAAATCACCTATCGGAGTATGCCACTTGCCTTCGTGTAAACCAAATGCCGTTGCTGGTGGAGTTTCTGGTGGAACAGCTGGTGCTGGAACGGGCTCTGCTGCTGGCGTCGCGGGTTCCGGAGCAACTGGTTGTGGGGTGCTACTGTCATGCGCAACAGAAGGCGCAGGTGAAGATTCTGGTGCTGTTGATTCAGGAACAGGCGAAGGAGCTGGTGAAGGTGCGGGAGGAGTATCCTTCGGTACTACAGGAGCTGAGGCACTACCAGTACTTTCTGATGAGAGCTTGGTTGTTGTGTGCGAATCAGCTACTGCTGGATGTACGCTTGACGCAGGTGTAGGCGTAGGTTCTCCATCACCAATATATTGTCGTAACGCTTCTATGCCGTGTTGAATACTTTCACCAGCGCCGCCATGCACAAAACGAGCAATACCTTCTGTAAACTTAACCGCCGAATCTTCAGATAAACCAAATAACTCTCGTAGATATGGAACTACTTCATTTGCCAAGTATCCCGAACCCACTGCTGCGGCGGTGAGATTTTTTCCAAAAATCCACAAAGCATCATACGTACCTAATTTCTTAGATGCTTTCACTGATTGCTCTTGAAGATAGCACATCTGCTGAACGACAAGGCGAGCCTGTTGAGCTTGAAGAACATCTAGCGTGCCCGCACCACTGTCAGCCTTAGTGCGGGTTTCAATATCTGTTGCTAACTGTTTAATCGCTTTTTGGTACGCGCTACTTTCCATCGGATTACGCCCAACCAATAAGCAAAATTGTTCAAATGTAGCAATCGTTACTCCTAACCTCTTCACTTCCGCCATTGATACCGGCTTCTGCACATGTTCGCGTTGTCGCAAAGCTTTTGTAACATCTTTCTCCGCACGAGTAAACCGCCAACCGGTCGAAAGCGCGTCCACGGCTCCATACGACGCAATGTGGCTCAACACTTTTTGTGTTACCAACAATGCCGTACCAAGGAGCGTGGCAGAACTCAGAGCGGAGGCACCAACGCCGAGTGACAAAGCTATCCCCGTTCGACACGACATATTACGCAATGCAAAATTGACGGTTTCGCTATTTGCTGGATTCCAAAATTTCCTGAACCAATGAGCATTATCTTCGGAAGCGTATTTCTTCAGCTGAATAACATTCGCGAGATTTATTTCACCCAATGCTTGCCATTGAGTATCAATCCACACGCGCCACTCCGTCCAAGCGCCCGACGATTCTCTTCGTAATTGAATCTGTTTATTCAGTGAATCTATTCGCATTTGTAATAGCTCTCGCACTTGCTTTCCTCGTGCAGACAATTCCGTTGTATATGCAGTTTCTAATTCGGCAATTTCTGCTCGTAATGTTGCTTGTTGCATATCTCGTGTATCTTGTGTTGCCTGCGCAGAGCGAGCTTTTTTCCGGAGTTCATGCAATTTATTTTTCCAACCTGTTATCCGAGAATCGTTTTTTACTGGTGCTTCGGAATCGACACTGGGCAATAATCTCAAACGCCTTTTTAGTTTTTTTTCTTCTGCTGGAGGGGTAACTTCTTGCTGTTGTTTTGTGGTTTCCGGTGCTGCTGGTTCAGATTCAACTTCTGGTTTAGTTTTTTGCTGTTGCGGTTCTGGTTTTTGTGTTGGACGAGAAACACGTACCACTTGAACAGTAATATTATCTCCTTGGCCTTGTGCATGATCGATAGTTAACGGATCATTTTCACCATATTTCGCATCAATCGGGCCGGAACTATTATTACGATTATACGCTAACTGAAACAAATCTTCTTGAATTTTTTTTGTGTCACCATTACCTGCCGCGACAATTTGCTGAATTTCATATTGCGTAACCAAATCATTCACGCCATCGGAAACAAAAACCATAATATCTCCTTCTTGAGCTTCAAATTCAAAGCTTTTCCCTGGCAGATTATGCCCACCAGTTGTTCCCTTAGGAAAAAGGGCATACTTATCAGGTATCTGATACATCAATGAGAAACTCTCTTCTGATTGAACAGGTTGTTTGCGGAAAGTTAAACACTGTGAATAACCGAAAGAAATGACACCCACATGTAAACGATCATCTATAGTTGCAATAACACCAAAAGCATCTGCATCAAATTGTTTCAAGTCAGTTGCGGTTTCTTGTATAGCCTCATCTAATGATTTTCCATTTTTCAATGCTTCATTCAGAGTATAATTTGCACTCAAACCAGCAGGCAAAACTTTATCTGGAAATTTTTCAATGGCACCGGCGGCATACACAACACCAAAATAACTACGCGTGCCATTTTCGGAAACACCAACAAACATACTGTCTTGATTTTCCCCATCATTTGAACCCGGGCCACCGTAATCGGAACGTGCATCAAGGTATATATGCGGTGTACGCACATGGCTTTCACGTTTTTCTCTCGGAATATCTGCGGCGTTGCTATGCTCTACAACATTCTGAAAAACTCGTCTGCTCTCTCCATTTTTTAATACTTCATAGTGGCCTTCATATTCACGCGGGGGTATTGATTCAACTCTCTTTTGGCGCTTAAACAATTCCATATATAATCAGTATTATTTCACGGCAGCCATTTCTTCGCGCAAACGCACAATTTCTTCTTGCATGATGTCTGGCATTTCGGGGACATATTGTTGAATAGTAACGAACCGTTCTTCATCGCTTACCACTTCCATAATTTTTTTCCGCTCCGGTTCTGAAAGATTCAATGCATCTAAACGCTCGCCAACACGCACCATTGTGCGCTTCAAAATGAGTTCAGTCATCGTTGTTAATAAATCCATTTTTTCTTGTTCCGGTAAGTCAGCAAGTCCTAATTGTTCAAAAATGTTTCGTGGAAGCGCAGTATTTTTCATACGTTGTGTATTGAATTTAATAATTACAAAAAATATACACTATTTTTCCGAAAAAGTCAAGGTGAGCGAGAAAAAAAACTGCCCATAATGACTTATTTTTGACACCGTATAATTGGAAGTATATACTATGAATCCACCCCGTGGTCAGCAATGATTGACCATGTTTATTTATTTAACGGGGTATACCCATGAACACAACAAAAAAACGTTCAAAAACAGTGCGGAAAACGCCAGTGACCAACCGTCAAATTTTAGATTTGATGAGAAAAGACATGGGCTCGATGAAAAAAAACATAGGGTCGTTGAGAAAAGACATGGGCTCAATGAAACAAGATATGGGCTCAATGAAACAAGATATGAGCTCGATGAAACAAGATATTGGGTCCTTGAAAAAAGACGTTAGTTCTTTGAAAAAAAATGTTTCTTCTCTTGACGGTCGAGTAACGAACGTAGAGGGAACCACTGAACGGCTAGTATTAGCCGTAGTCGACATTCAAGACACACTACGCACCATACAGAATGAAATGGCCACAAAAACCGATATGCATGAAATGCAAAAAACATTAGACCGGTACGCGACAGAAATACAAGCCGTAAAACAGGAACAAGTGATGGCAGTTGCGTATCACGACAGAACAGATTCAGTCATTGCATGTCACGAAAAAGATATTCAAAAAATTAAACTACATGTCGGGTTGGGTCAGCAATAATAATTACCCTTGCTGTTGTTGATTGCTTTGAGGAGATTGTATTTCAGCAGATGCAGCAGCAGCTGGGCGGTAATGATTGTGCATCGTTTGCATCATGGGTTGCATTTCATTCAACGATCCCCGTTCATGAGCGCGGTCCACTTGTTGGGTAAAATTCTCCGGGTGAAGGACGGCGTACTCTTCAGCCGAATTCACCGAATTGGAATAGGATGGCTGCGTATATCCACCTGGCACCTGGTCTTCGGGCTGTCGTTGAACCTGGTTTTGCGAGCGGAACATCTCTGCTGGTGTTTGCATTGCCATATCCTGTTTTTGGGAAAATTCTTGTGAAAAAACGCCCGGGCTTCCTAATTTGTCGGTAATCGTATGGGTTAAATCTTGTGCGGCATCGGTGAGCGTATTGGCGGTGGTGCTAATGGTAGATGTTATTTTTTTGGTCACAGATAACGAAGAGCTGGGGTGCAGAAACATCCAAACTGCTGCAGCAATAGCACCAAGCAGCGCCGAAGCAAAACCGTAAAGGAAAATATTTGGGCGTACTGGCCGCGTACTGGTGAGCGGCGAATCCACAACACGCAATTCAATAGTATCCCCTGCTCCATGGTAATCGGCGCCATGCGTAAGCATAACTGTAGACATCGCTTGCACTAATGTGGTGGCTTGGTCTGGGTTGGTATCATACGCCACAATTTCTAAAATAGATGTGTTTGGTACAATGCGCGCAGAAACTTTCTTTTTCCATTCATCGCGTTTATCTTCTTCAGACAGTTTCGCTAGATCATCAAGCTGCACTTCTCCAGTTTTTATGACTTGATCAAGAAACGAAGAGGTATGAACCACAGCAGAGAGACCTTGGCTAATTTTTTCCGCGTTTTTTGCGGCAGTATAACTATCGGTGAATGTATATTTCTGTACCACCAAAATGCGCATGGTGGAACTGTATTCATGGGGGAAAATGAGCCACAACAAACCAACCACTAATAAACCAAAAAGAATTGCACTTCCTGCAACCAATGCTGCTTTTTTCCAAAGTTTCTTCCCCATGCCCGCATTATTCATATAAAA
The DNA here is from genome assembly GCA_016182555.1 of Candidatus Kerfeldbacteria bacterium. Classification (GTDB taxonomy): domain Bacteria; phylum Patescibacteriota; class Patescibacteriia; order UBA9570; family XYC2-FULL-38-9; genus JACPGJ01. The sequence goes on along the minus strand of JACPGJ010000002.1, from coordinate 41,536 downwards.
TGGACTATATCATTTATCCGGAAAAAAATCAAATTGCGAAAGCCCGTAAAATATGCTAAAATGTGTATATCTATGAAGAAAAAACGCACAAAGGTAAAAGCAACAATAAAAAATATGCCACGGCGTCAAAGCCTGTTTTGGGACGTTGACCCGAAAACGATTGACCCCAAAAAACATGCTCGTTACATTATTGAACGTATTTTGGACTATGGCAGTGAAGACGAGCTCAGATGGCTCGTGAGCTACTATACCACTGAAAAAATAAAAAAAACAATTAGATTATCTCGAACACCCATTCATAAAAAATCTCTGTCGCTATGGACGCTCATTTTTCGATAAAATCAATGGATCAAAAAAATTTGCACTTGAATGTTTTACCTGCAGCAACACAAAAAGCTTTTCTTGCTGCCACAAAATTTCCTTTCTTGGCAAAATCAGGGTGGTACCTTGCTGGTGGTACTGCATTAGCCTTACAAGTTGGTCACCGTGAATCGGTCGACTTAGATTTTTTTACCACACAAAAAAAACCACAGATCAACAAAATAGAAAACCATCTTGCAAACACCGGCCAGTGGAAAAAAACATTGCAAGATGCCGGAACATTATATGGTGCATTCAATAAAGCAAAAATGAGTTTCATTTCTTATCCATTTTTTGTTCCTTCACGTGAGCAATTACATTGTGGAAGCATACGTATTCTTCTTCCAAAAGATATTGCGGTCATGAAAATTATTGCGATTAGCCAGCGAGGACGAAAACGTGATTTTGTGGATTTGTATTGGTACTGCACTCATCAATCTGATTCGTTGGTGAATATTATCTACCGTGTATTAGACCAATACCCCAAAGAAGAGCATAATCTTCCTCATTTCTTGAAAAGTTTAACCTATTTTGAAGATGCAGAAGAAGATCCAATGCCCAAATTACATTTTGATACTTCGTGGAAAAAAGTAAAAGAATATTTCCGGCGTGAAATACCAAAAATTACTAAACAATTTTTGAATATTCCGTAAGTAGTGCGGTTTCGAAAAAATTTCTTCGTCTTATCGTTACGATTGCAGTTCAATATTTTTTTCAACACCGCCACGCTGAACCGTGATATACCACGTTGAACCAACGGGTTGCGAATGGATCATCGTAGCTAAATCGTCTTCATCGGTCACTAAACGATAATTTATCTCTGTAATAATATCGCCAGCGTGTAGTGGAAATATTGCTTCGCCAGATTGTTCTGGAACAGCGATCACCAACATACCACTTTCTGGCAAATGGCGCTGTTCACGCTCTTGTTGGGTGAGCTGGTGCACATTCACATAGAATACATCGAGTGTAGAGTGACTGGCTGCTCCACTTGCTAATATACTTTGCAAATCCGTGGAAATAAACAGACCAGGAATGATGGTGCCATGTTGACTAAGCACGCCCACTAAAGAACCATTATCATGGAACAGCGGCGAGCCAATACGATTCAAGTCAAACGTGGTTTGGTCGATCACTGGTTGGTGCTCAAAACGCAGAGTTGAACGTACGCGCTGCTGGTTCATTGTTTCGCCAGCAATACGGCGTTCTGTAATGGCATACCCGCCAATCTGTTTTTCAATAAATGAATACAACTGACCAACCGTTAGTTCAGCCGAATCATAAAAACGGACAACACTTAATTCTTGTGCATCCACTTGAAAAAATGTGATACCAAGAAAGGGATCATCCAAAACACGTTGAATAGTATTCACGCGGCCATTCGGTAAAATCACCACCGGGCGCTGTGCTGAATCAGCCATATCCCGGCTGCCAAAAACAGCGGTGGGTGCGGCCATCCATCCATCTGCAGTAAGAATAACGGCATTTGCCAAAAATTCGCTTGGTTGGTCGGCATCATGTTCAATATTGGGTGCGGCGGAATACAATGAAGCAATCTCGTTCAATACTTCGGGAGTTTGAAGCACCACCGATTCACGAGTAGTGTGGCTGGAAAGAAAAACGGTATTGCGCTGCTGTTTAAATAACGAATAAACATTAAATTGACCGAGCACTGGCATTTCTGGTGGAATAGCCGTGGAGATGAAGAACCCCAAAAAACCAGCAACCGTGCCCAAGGTAATGGATAGAACAAGAACCGCAAACGGCAGGTGTGGGTGTAGTGCGCGACCTTGTTGGCGCTCTTGTTGCGATTGAAAATTTGCAGATTTTGGTGAAGTAGGAACGACTTGTTGTTTCATATATACGTGCCGCTTTTATAAATTAAATCCATTGGCTGGTCATCATGACAAACAATATTGCCAATAAACTCACGATACTATATTGAATAACCAGTTGTTTCGTCAAGATCTCACGTAAGCGTAAATGAATCAATGAAGGAACGCTGTAGAGTGCGATCGCCATAATAATACCGTTAACAAAAAAAGTGGTCGGCCAAAAATGCAGCACCCACGTGAGTTCGGCCATAAGCAGCGCCACCAAAAAAATGGTGCCGATATACGGACGGTATTCAATTTTGTATCCCCAAAAAATATGAATCATCATCGCCAGCGTAAACCCAAATGCGATAAGAGGAATGGCCCAATCGGGCAACAAGTTAATCAGGTTCACTGCATACGCCGTAGCAAAAATAGAAAAACCAGAAAAAGTATTGATGAATAAGGAAATATTTGGCAACGAAAGTTGCGTATATTTTTGCGGTTGATATCGATAGGTAAAAACACTTTCTAAATACACACCGAAAGCGATCACCAGCGCGGAAGCGAGAATGACAATCGTGAGTGTGGTGTTGAGAAAAAAGAGTAACCCCACTCCGCCAGCGAGTAACGATACCAGCGGAAATGCGAGAAGCCAAAAATCTTTTGAACGAAACTTCCATTCAACCATGCTGCCGATAGAAAGAATGATCAGCGCCGCCATTTGAGCAACCCACACTCGCCATTCATACCCACGCAAGAATAAACCAAAAAAAAGTGCAATGAGGTAGAGTGAGGCACAAAACGGAATAATGCGACGGAGGAGAATCATAAACGATAATTTGTTGGGTCAATAAATACGGCGGTGCGAACGCCGGAAACAATCAATTGTGCCGTACCATCTGTGAGTGAATATAATTGAATATCCACACGGTCATCGGTCGTGCTTGTATCTGCGGCAGGCGTGGCGATGACCAACGCTTTTTCATTTGCCCAACCAAGAACACGAACACCGGCGATAGAAGAATCCAATTTTTCATGCGTACCAGTTTGAAACGTATAGAATTCCAGTGTACCAAACTCATCGTTTTCATTCCATTGTTGAACAGCCACTTTTTTACCGTCTGGTGAAATGGTGGTAGTGAAGCGCTCCTCTGTTTTTTTCCACTGCGCAATATCTTCGCGTGTTCCTGCCGTTAAGTCAATAGTGAGGAATTGTGCCGTAGTGTCTTCCATGGACGAAATAAAACCGACAAGCGTTTGTTGGTTCATAAACGCGGCGCCCTGAAGCGGGTTGGTCGCTTCATCCAGCACATCAACCGTAGATGCCACCGATGTATTCGCAGCAAAATTGACATGCATGGTCGATGCGCTTGTGGAATACACTACTGATACTATATTTGGAGACCAAGCATATTCCGTCACATCTTGCGCCAGGCGATGCACCTGCTTGTTATCTGGATTTACGGTATACAGCGCATCCTGTTCAATAAAACTGAGTAGCTCACCGTTGCTGGAGGAACCAATATGATGAATACGCTCCGTAGATGCATACAACTGCTGTTGCTCGCCGGTTTCGAGAGTATACGCATAGAGCGTATAAATATTTTTGGCGGAATTTTGTTCAAGTGGAGTTGTTTCTACCCAAAAAATACTGCGGCTGGTATCCCATTGAATCTCGCTCGGTTTGTTGGCCGGAATGGTGAGCAGATGTTGATTTTGCGTCTGTTCCACCGTGGGTAAAATTTGTACTTCAATTGATTGATCTGTGGCATACAACACGACTGGCCCTTCCACAATAGAAGACGCATCATAGGCCGCGCCAGAAACATTCAGCACTTCGTCTTTCAGCGAAGCCTGGGGTGAGTTTGGCATTGTTGATGACGTTGTGGCACAACCAAAACTACCAAACGCGATGAGGGCAGCCATAAAGATGATTCGCCTACTCTTGTGGGAGAAACCAACTGGATGTGGCTTGAACGCTTCCGATACGTTGTTGTGCAGATGCATAATTTCCTTCTTTAGCGTCATTGAGGGCAGTGACGATTTGTAAATGAGTTTGTTTTAAGTCTGTTGGCACGCGCAATTCCAATACGTGATACAGCAATGTTTCTGCGGTGGCGGAATCATCGAATGCAAAACCAGCCAAGATTGAATTTACCTGGTTGCGATAGTCATTCGTCAATTCTGCGGTTGTTTCTTCACTCGCACTAGTATTGGTGTTCGTCGTTGCGGTAGAAGAGGGTTGCGATATTGAGCGTTCCACGGATTCTTTTTCTGCGGTATTCATGTTTTGCTTTTTTCCATCGGAAAAACGGAGCCAGCCATACAGAACAAGCACCGCAAATAAACTCAACAGGGCCAACACCGTATTTAAACGGTTCATTTTTCTCAAATAAGTATGAACAGCTTCTTCGTTAATGGGCATAGATCATTATTTATTTTTTTGTGATTTTTTGAGCCATATAGTTTGAAAAACCTTCGAAGCTCTTGAGCACTTCCATTGGTACAGTGAACACAACGGTGTTTGATTGATCAGAAGAAATGTCGTTAATGGAATTCAGTGTACGAAGATGCATGGCTCCTGGTGATGTAGCCATAATTTGTGCGGCTTCTGCCAAATTTTTTGCCGCAACCACCTCGCCTTCTGAATTGATAATATTAGCCCGGCGTTCACGTTCGGCTTCAGCTTGCTTTGCCATGGTGCGTTTCAGGTTTTCTTGCAGCACAATATCTTTGAGTTCCACAGAAACGACATCTACACCCCACGGGTCAGTCGCTTTATCGATAATACTCAGAATACGTTCAGACAGCTGTTCGCGCTTGGCCAGGACATCATCGAGCGGTGCTTCACCCACCACATTGCGCATCGTGGTTTGCGCCAACTGTGCAATCGCATATACAAAATCTTCTACTTCAAGTATCGCCTTTTCCGGTACGGCCACTTTATAATAAATAACGGCGTTAATGCGAATGGAAACATTATCTTGAGTAATCGCCTCTTGGTCTGCCACATCGACGGTACGAACACGAATATCCACTTTAATCATGCGTTGAAAAACCGGCAACACAATACGCCAACCGGGGTTGCGCGTGCTGGTGTACCGGCCCATCGTAAGCACCAAACCGCGTTGAAATTGATCGACCTGCTTAATGCTGCCAAGCAAAATAATACCAACAATAATAATAAGGGGCATAAAACCAGCTAGGATAAACGACATAATTATGAGTTAATAATTACCCTTCTAGTATACTGAATATTGGAACGAAAAACAATATGGGGTTATTTCCCCATTTTGTTGATGACCACAATTTTTTTGCCGTTGATAATACCGTAGAGAAATTTATCGGTAATATCGCGGCGGTAACGGTATTCATCGGCAGTCATCACGGTAAAGCGTAATTGCGTGCCGAAACTTTCTTTAAATTTGATGAGGAGTTTATCTAGCTTACCACGGTTCACATTGCCCACCACCAACAAATCCACCGGCACTTGTTCGTCATTCACAAAATAGCCAGTGAGCGCAAGATACTGAATACTGCCACAGGTTCTAATCGCTTCGATGAAACGTTTTTCGAGTGTCAGGCGGGATTTTAATATGAGTGAACGTAATTCTGGATACAAAATAAAATCTTGATTGATGGTGTAATACTTCTTTTTATCCTGCTCCACGCTGACCAGCATGCCAATTTCTTCCAAATTATTCAGCTCACGGCGGACAGAATTGATTTGTTCGTTGATAGCGCGACTCAACTCACGAACAAAATACCGTTCTTCAGGATGGGTGAGAAATAAACGGAATAATTTGACGCGAGTACGTGAACCAAATATTTTTTCGAGCATGTTCGCATTATACGAAATCTTGTTTCTTTGTGCAACTATTGTATTCAGCTGCTTTATTGAGCACTCTCTATTGCTGCGTAAGACCATTTCATATATCATATTGGTGCAATCTATGATACACAAAGCTCATGCTCCCTATTTTTCTTTTACTCGTGGAGAAACACCGGTGTTTCTCCATATTCCGCACTCGTCGGTGCGTATTCCAGAAGAGTGGAAAAGCGATTTTGTTATTTCTTCCGAAGCACTTGCGCACGAAGCCCAATGGATGGGTGATTTGTACACAGATGAATTATTTTTTAATACATCACGCAAATATTATACCCTCACCTCTCAAATTTCTCGTTTAGTCGTTGATGTTGAACGGTTTGAAGATGATGCAAAAGAAGGCATGAGTGCGTATGGCATGGGTGCTGTATATGAAAAAACCAGCAACGGAGCATGGATGAAATCTTTTTCTGCGCAGCGACGTGAAGAATATTTGCATACCATTTTTCGCCCCTATCACGCTGCATTGAATGCATTGATTCAAGATTGCATTGATCGTTTCGGGTATTGTTTTATTATTGATTGTCATTCATTTCCGTCTGAGCCACGCTATTACGAAGACCAAACACCGAATCGACCAGATATTTGTTTAGGCACCACAAAAGGCTATGCTCCGGAATTTACGCCAGACTGGTCCATTGAACTGTGCACAACCTATTTTTCTTCGCAGAACTACAGCGTAAAACTGGACACGCCCTTTAGCGGTACGATTTTACCCAATGATTTAGTGAAGCAAGAGGCATACAAAGGAAAAATGCATTCCATCATGCTGGAAATAAACCGGAAACTGTATATGGATGAACATGAGTTCACAAAGAAGGCTTCATTTCATACATTGCAAAACCAGATACAAAATTGTTTGGCGCAAATTGAAGATCGGGTAAAAGAAAAAACGGGGACAAACTAACGTTCGCACCCGTCAAATCGTCATGGCGTAAAAATTCGGCCGCCCATAGCGAGCGTAGTCCCAGCCTTCGGGCGCATACTCCTCTGCCCAGGCCAGGATTTCGACCACTCGCAACCCGCAGCTCTCATATAGAGCACGGAGGTGCTCGCCCAGGCAATCGAGGCGAGTTCCGCCACAGCGAACTGCCGCGGTGGTGAGTGCCTGCCCTCGCCCGGGGATAAGTGAGAAAACCGAAATAATCTCTCCGTTTGGGTTCACCCCAAAACCAGAGAGCTGGTCCGCAGACAAGTACAAACGCGTTTGTTTTGCGTAGTACTCCCCCGCAGTGTAGAGCGTTAAAAACGCTCGTTTATCATCACAAACCAAATCACGGACGGCGATGAACATCGCCGCATCAACAATAAAAAAATTCATAGCCCCTCCACGGCGATATTGACGCTGTGATTGTCGAACAAGTTCCCGAAAAAAACATCTGTAGTTCATTGGCCCTTCAGTGCCGCCAATCAACGTTTCCACGGCCAGCTGCCTTCTTCGGAGACTCCATACTAACGTACACGCAACTCCACTGTCAATAATAATTATCCCCATAGTTAGCGGAAACCAAGGGTCTACCACAGCAACTTGTATTATTTATCAATATATTGTATAAGTATACAATATGACGGAATCGCGTAGCATTGTCTCTGACCTGTGTATTGCCAAAGAAGACGGTCGTTCGGCGGTGCGCATTTTTCTCTCTTCCCCGACACCCCTTGAAGAAAAAAACTTGGGGAATCTTTTTGCTGTTCTAGAAATTGAATCCGAAGACCCGGTGTGTGAAGACATTTTGAATATTCTCACCGAAGAGTTAAATAACCAATACTATCAATCCGAAACATTTGAACTGGAAGCAGCGTTTGAATACGCACTGCAAAAAGCGAATCAAAAAATTCAAGAAGTGATTGCCGAAATTGGAGACACCTGGTTAGACCAAGCGAATATGGTGTTGGGCGTGCATAAAGGTGACCGACTCATTTTTGCAAATATTGGCCGCGTGATTGCGTTGATGATTCACCACGGCAAAATTATTGATATTCTTGATACCGCAAAAGCCAAAGCACAAGAGATTAACCCACTAAAAGTATTTAGCAATATTGTTTCCGGAAAACTGGTTGACCAAAGTATTGTCATTTTCTCCACAGAAACCATTTTAGATTATCTTTCGAAAGAAAAAATAAAACGAATTGTGGTGGAGAAAAAACCACGTGAAGCCAGTGAAGAATTATATAACCTACTCGCTGATAATACAACGAACAACAATTTTGCCACGCTGATTATGCAGCGTGAACGCCAAACCGTGAATGAATCCACACGCACCGAAATTCCGGTTATCAACCGACCAGCACCATTGAACGAACAACGGGATTCGATGACCACCCTGCTTGGTAAACAGACAGAAACAGAAGAATTATTAACCTCTTCTATTTGGCCGGGTATTAAAAAAGCGCTGCAGAGAAAAATGGAAAGCACCTTCCGCCGACAAGAGCAACCAGAGAAACCTGCTCCACGGAAACCGTTGACCAGCGTGAATAGAGTTGAAGATGATGCATTAAATTTGGATACCGATGATATTCTTGGAGAAGGCAATCTACAACATGAATCCGTGACTCCCGCTCGCAGTGTATTACAGAATAGCCGCGCACGTAAGGAACAAACGCCCATGGCGCAAGTGCAAAAAACTGCCTTGAAGATAATGAAAATGATTGGCACAGGATTAGTTGCCGCAGCGGGTGCCCTACAATCAGGGGTGATGCAGCTCGTGCAACGGCTCCGTAAAAAATCTGGAGGAACTCATAATGGGAATACCGCCACATACGCCCATCGACGGCGTGAACAACGTTCCCCTATTGCCATGGTGAGTAAATGGTTTACTCGGCTCGGCCAATGGTTCAAATCACTGAGCTTGATGCAGCGTGCATTCTTTATTGTTGCTATTATCGTGCTATTGATTTTTGCGCAATCTGTCGTGAATCGAGGAGAACAGAAAACAAGCAAAGAACAGGAAACACAATATGGTGAAACACTCAGCAGCATTGACTTAAAAATTAATGAAGGCAAAGCGGCGGTATTATATGACAGCGAATCTGCACGAAATCTGTTCTTAGAAGCACGCACCATGTTGGATCAAATTCCGAAAGACTCAGATACGTACAAACAACGGGGTGAAGAGTTGGCCAATGTCATTAGCAGCCAATTGAAACGCGTGAATAACGTGATCACACTCGACAACCCAACCCCGGTGCTGGATTTCACAAAAATCCACCCGAGCATTCAGCTTGGCCACACCATTCTGTTAGGAGCCAGCGTCTATGCATTTGACCAAAATAGCGCTTCAGCCTACCGGGGAAACTTAGAAGATAAAGGGGTGTCAGTGACTATTTCTGATAGCAGCACTGGCGGCCGGGTCACTGCTGCGGCAAAGGCATCTCTGGGAACCGGTGTGACCACCCTCTCAAATAATACCTTTGCGATATTTAACCCGGTAGAAGAAGCGTTGAACCCCTTAGATTTAAAATATAAAAACGCGGCAGACCACACCTTTACCGACATTCGCGTCTTTGGTACGCGCTTGTATACGCTGGATACAAAGAGCAACCAAATTTTCCGCCACTCCCCAACCAATGGCATATTTGGAGAAGCAATTCCGTGGATTGATGATGATAATATTGATATTCGCAATGCGGTTTCGTTTGCGATTGATGGCGAAATATTCGTGTTGAACAGTGATGCAACCGTCACACGTTTAGCGGGTGGTGCCAAAAAAGATTTTGCCCTCGCGCAAATTGACCCAGCGCTCACCAGCGCAGAAAAAATGTACACTGACGAAAATACATCGAACCTGTATGTGTTGGATGCGAAAGGACAACGCGTCATCGTATTTGATAAAAACGGCAAATTGGTGGCGCAATATACCTCTTCAACATTTACTAACTTGAAAGATATGATTGTTGATGAAACAAATAAGAAAATGTATCTGTTGAATGACGCGCAAGTGTATGAAGTGCAATTACAAGACGCACCGACGGAACAAGCCTCATCAGTACCCTCTTCAGAAAATGCTTAAACTGTAGGCTTGCTACTCCGCAGCAACGCATCTCTCACAAATCGGGGCGCCACGCTTACGGGGATTCGCGAACAATATCTGCTCAAATAAAAAGATCCACCTGAGGAGGTGGATCTTTTTACGACTGCAAATGTTATTTCAAAGTCACTTGTGCACCAGCAGCATCCAATTTTGCTTTCATCGCTTCTGCATCTTCTTTCTTTAAGTTCTCTGCAACAGCCGAAGGGGCTTTGTCTACTAAATCTTTTGCTTCTTTCAAACCAAGTTGAGTCACTTCACGAACCGCTTTAATGACCGCAATTTTGTTTGCACCAGCGGCAGTGAGCTCAACGGTGAAAGTCGATTTCTCTGGAGCAGCTTCTGCGGCAGCTGCGCCTGGCATTGCGCCCATCATCATTGGAGCAGCGGCAGATACGCCGAATTTGTCTTCAAGAATCTTCACGAGTTCCGAAAGATCCAACACGCTCATTTGTTCAATTTGTTCTACGAGCGCTTTGAATTTTTCTGGTACTTCGACTGGTGTCTTTTCTGTTGTTTCTTCTGACATAGTTGTAATAAAGAATCTATTAATTAGTTATGCTGCTTTTTTTTCCGAAATTTGATTCAATACTTGAACCAAACCACGAAGGTTGCCACCCAGAACATTGGCGAATCCGGAGATCGGCGCTTTCATCGAACCAACCATCTTCGCCAACAATTCTTGACGTGATGGTAATTTCGCGAGTGCAGTCACTTGCTCAATGCTGATATAATTTCCTTCCAATAGACCGCCATGGAAACCGACTAACTCATGCTTTTTAGCAAAAGTGGCAAGCACTTTCGCTGGTGATACTTCGTCTTTGTAGCCGAATACCACTGCCACAGCGCCGTCCATGTGTGCGGTTTGGTCCTTGGATTGACCAGCTTTTTCTAACATGAGCCCAACAAGGCTTTTTTTTGCAACGACCATCTCATTCTCTTCTTTTCGCAATTCTCGTCGCAATTCTTGTACCTCATTCACGCTTAAACCCATGTAGCGAGCAAAGACCACGCCCTTACTGCGATCGAGCTTTTCTGATAGAACAGTAAGCTCTTGTTCTTTCTGTTGACGTGTTTTTGCCATTGTTGTCCGCTTATTTAGCGATTTATCAAAAAATCTGCGTTTTCCGCAGACAATATAACGAAGGTAGAGTGCACACGCTCACAACGGGTGCGGGGTCTATTCTCCTACGGAGGTCTTATTGCGATGTGGTTTTTAGCCTCAAACGCCGCCTACGGTCTGTGGAAAACTCAATTTGTATTAGTACAATACAAAAGAACGCTCTGGGTGTCAAGCCAATGGCTAACCACTTATACATAAATGAAAACAGACTCCGTGCGAGCCTGTTTTCACTTTCTCATCAAGTGTGATATGTGAGCTGAAACAGAATATCACGCTGGTTTATTTTTTAAATGGTAATAATTCATTCAATATCAATATCGACAAAGCAACCGGAATCATGAGCCATTTAAAATCAATCAACCATAATATAACAACAGTCATACTAATCAACAAACCAATAAGATATCTTAATTTATTTTTGCGAATGCCGATTGACATAATTTATCGGCAATTCCCGCCATAATAATCTGAAGTCCATGTATTTCCGACGTATCCAACAGATATTTTTATACAACCGCCGCGATTATATACCCAATTAAAATGCCCTGCATAATATTGAAGATATGCAGCTATAGGAATTGTAACGTACGCAGGAATAAAAAATGTAGAGAGTATGACTCCTGCACTACCAGTAGATACCCTTTGCATGAGATCATTCGTCTGACTACGACTTAATTCAAAATCCCAACCATACCATTTTCTAATTCGAGGATCAGCAGTGACGGGGTAGGTTATGCCTTCAACATTATGAAGAATTACCGGCGGCATCTTTGGCCCATGGGATATTAACAAATGCAATGGGCGAAACAGTTGCATCATCAACAACGACAGCACCACCCTCTTGAGTTATTTCAATGTGTCCACCAGTTGGAACGGTCACGGTATAAACATATTCTGCTGGTGCTTCCTGGTTGTCAATCACCGTCAGCATTCGTATTCCACCGTCGGCGTCGGCTTGCACCGCATTCGCTGAACCGTCTTTTGCTGGATACGCCACAACGCCGTCAGCGATTCTTTTTGCGTTTTTGGCTTCGTCAGCATTAGGCAGCCCGATCTCAATCGTTGTTCCATTGTTAGTTCCTAATGTCACGCCATCTTCTGGATTTTTCGGAATATCGACGGTTGTTCCGTCTTCTGTGGAAGTGATAATCGCTGAATCTGCATCCCGGTCAACCACAATATCTTCAGAAGTTTCTAACACACCAGATAAACTTGATAATGCTTCTTTTACTTCTACTTTCGATACGTTCATCGAATGATCTGTATCCGCTTGTTCGAGAACAGTAATTTCCGGCTCTGTTTCTAATGCTGTTGAATCTACCGATTCTATAACAGCAGGTGATTCGTTTGTACCTTCCGCACTCAATTCTTGTGCTTGCACTAACTGTGGTGCAACGCTGATAAAAACCACTGACAGCACCATCACACTCGACAGCACTTTTGAGAAGACGCCCATTTTCATAAGTTTTGCCAATAATAATTAACTTGTCTATAGTATAGCACAATTAAAAAACAGTACTCAGCGATTATACACAGCATTGTATATAGCCGTCTCTATTTCGCCAATATTCAAATTTTCTCTTACCTTAGCAATTTTTTAATATTTTTATCCAAAAAATCCCATCCCTTAGAGCCGTCTCACATTATTCACGCGCAGCACTCAATAAGGCTTGTTTACTCGGTTTTCCAGCTTTTCTTGGGTATTTTTCCGGCGTTGTGGATATCTTTCTAATGGCGACCAGGTAATGGAGTTTGTCTGTAGGAGTGCGAACAGCGTGTACGGCATCCAGCGTTCCACCGAATAACGCTATTGCTGGTGTCGCTTGTTCGATTTCTTGAAAAACGGTTTCGCCTTTATAGGCAATAAAAAAACCACCAACGCGGACAAATGGCAGGGCATATTCTACGAGCGTAGGAAGTAAAGCAACCGCACGAGAAAGCGCCAAGTCATATTGTTCACGGTGTTCTAACTGGCGTGCATAGTCCTCTGCTCGACCATGAATGGCGTGGACATTCTGGAGCGATAATTGTGTTTTGACCTCTTCTAAGAAAGTGATTTTTTTGCGTACAGCATCAAGCAACGTAAACTGCACTTGCGGATACAGAATGGCTAGCGGAATTCCTGGTAAGCCAGCGCCAGTACCAATATCAATCACGCGCGTGGTTTCCGAGAATGCTTGCACACTGGTCACACTCAACGAATCCAATAAATGTTTGGTGATAATTTCCTGCGTATCCGTAATCGCCGTCAAATTCATGCGCTGATTCCATTCTTGGAGCAAATCAACATAACGCAAAAGCTGCTTCATCTGCTCGTCGCTGAAATGAATGGATAGCTGCTGTGCGCCTACTCGAAGGAGTGCTTCTCGTTGCATATAATTTATGGATGAATCCACACCAAATCGCCGACCTCAGCCCAGTCAAAAATGAGTTTGGCGTTTGGAACATTGGCATTCACGCAACCGTGGCTCACGGCATGGCCAAACAGATTATGCCAAGTCACGGCATGAATATAATAATGCGGCTGAAAACGTAAATTATATTTCACATCTTTTACATCATAATTATCTGGACTATCCGGATTCCCTGGGTCCCAATTCCACTTGTAATCATGCAGAGGCAACTTCGCGGTAATCGGCATGGTGCCTTGGGGAGTTGGAAAACCTGGGCGACCGGTGGAGACCAGAAACTCCAAATCTTTATGGCCATTATTATATGCCCGCAATACTTGCTCCGAAAGATCGACTTCAATATATTTTGTTAAATCCGGGCGCGGCCCCCAATCTTTGCCCTGTTGCGGTAAAGCCACAAATTCGGGTTGTGAATCCGAATCTAGATTACCACCAGCAACGCTCACTCCACCGGTAAATGTATCTTCATACACCTGCACGGTATTAAACTCTTGCCCCAAACCGGTGAGCAGCTTTACTGCTCCATTCAACATACTTCGCGGCGATACCAATAATTCCTCTTTCCCATCGCCATTCACATCACCAAGGCGCGCTACATTCAAACCGCCATAAAAATTCCCGTATGGTTTCACGTCTGCCAACAATGTTCGCTTTTTATTCGTTCGATATATTTTGACTATTCCACCATGCGTATAGCTACTCATAATCAATTCATCTCTTTTACCGCCATCGACATTTGCCGCAGCGACCGTGACTCCATGGGTATCCGTTGGCACAAATGGGACAAATTCCATATTCAAAGATGTGCCAGTACCGGAAAACACGCGCACTAGTGGTGTTTGACCAATACCACTACCGGCAATAATCTCATCGCCAGGTTTTCCATCTACATTGCCAGCCGCAACGAAGACACCACCGCGTGCCTGTTGATCAAAGGCAAAAAAACCTGGGGTCAACACCTGCTTTCCCTTGCCATTGAATACACGAATCGCCGGCCCGCCTTTTTCTCCTGCACCAACAATAATTTCATCCCGGCCATCGTTATTCAGGTCACCGGTAGCCAGATGCAATTCAATAGTGATGTTTTCGGGGAATGCTAAAAATTGGGCAGTCAATATGCCATTCGGACTAAAGACCTGAATAGAGGGCTGTTCTCCGTTTGCACGAGACACAATAATTTCATCAGTACCATCACCGTTGAGATCACCAAGGGCAACCGCTTCTCCTTGTGTTGCTGCTTTGCCAAAAGGAAAAATGGATTGATCATAGGCTACACGAGTACCTTGTTCTGACACACTATATCGTTGAATTTCGGTATTTCTGGTCAATGCGGCCGCGGCACTATGTGCGTACAATGCAGAGCCAATAATAAAAAAGAAAGAAATCGCACGCACCGAATAAACAAATTCATTTTTCATAAACGCCCTGGCTGATCAGACTATTAGTTGTGAATCAGTGTGCCCGTAAACGGTTGATCTTCTAGAATTGCACGCACATTTTGAATATTTGTTCCATCGGCAATAACCACTTCAATACCATGTTCTTGGGCAAGCTTGCTGGCAATTGGATCAAACGGCGCGTTGAGGCCGGGCTTCCATTCATCACCAACGAGTTTGCGAAAATCGGCCCATGAGATATCTTTGATAGGCGCTGCATCCGGGAACTGTTTTGGGTCTTTGTCATAGACATACTGAATATTCGACAAGTTTACCACACGCGAAAATCCATTCGCGACAGCATACTGCACGGCACAAAAATCGGTAGACCAACCCGGTTTCCACCCGCCACCAAACACCAATGGTGTATCGTTTTCCATTTTACGGGACGGATCAACAATAATTTCTTCGGGCGCATGTTCCGCAAAAATACTCCGTAACAACTGCGCATTGAGACGAGAAGCGTAAATACCGATCCAATCTAAATTACGATCACTAATTGGTACAATCTCTTTGCCGGCTTCTTGATACCTTCGACAAACTTTGCCTCCGCCAGCAAAAATAACAAACTGAAAAGTAGATAATTTTTCGAAAATCAATTCACGAAACCGTTTCAAGAATACGCCGTCAATAGCATCGGGTACAATAAGCGAACCACCGAGCGACAAAATAACTTTTTGCATAATTTATGGATAATATTTGGCTTTATTTTGTAGATGTTCTTCATACGTTTTAGAAAACACAGCAATACCATCTGGAGTAGTGAGAAAAAAATAATAATCAGACTCCACCGGATCGAGAACGGCGGTAATGGCACTCCACCCCGGATTACAAATAGGTCCCGGCGGTAACCCTGCATGAGTATACGTATTATACAAAGATTCCACAAGTAGGTCATCGTGTGACGGACGAGTTGTTCCTTTATGTGTCACATAATTCACTGTCGCATCAGATTCGAGAGGATAATTGTCAGCAAGTCGTTGTAAAAAAATACCCGCAACTACCCGACGTTCCTCCGGTGTGCGCACCTCTTTTTCAATAATACTAGCGAGCGTCAAAATTTCATAAAACGATAAATCCGATTGCGCGATTTGCGTACGCATTTCATCAGTAATTTTTTCATCAAGGGTATTGATCATTTTCCACACAATATCGTGACTCGTGGCATTTGGAAAAAATTTATAGGTCTCTGGAAACAGATACCCTTCAAACGATGCTTTTTTGGGTTTGCCTTGAAAGATGATCGAGGAAGAACCTTCCGTGTCACCCGCTTCAATAATTTCATCAAAATTATCAACGAATAAAAAAGACTGGCTCAATTTCTCTTCAATATCGGCAGCTGTTTTCCCTTCAACAACCGTTACCTTCACCTGTGTATCAATAACCTTGCCCGCAGCGATGAGGTCAACCAAATCACGCACCGATTGATGGTCAGAAACTTCATACACTCCTGCTTGCAACTGTTGACTCTTTCCAGAGAGCATGGCATACATTCGAAATGCAAGCGGGCTACGAATAATGTGAGCTGCTTGTAAATCGTGGCTAATCATTGACACGCTACTCCCAGAAGTAATCTGAATACGGGTAATCGAAACAGCATCAGTATCGTTTTTTGGCACATATATTTGCACCGCAAACCACGAAACAGCCATACACATTACCCCAACAATCGCAACGCAAATAATAATGATACGTTTTTTATTCATACGTGATTCCTCTTTTATCTAACGGTTGCAATTCTGGGTGCGAGTGCGGCATGCGGTTACAATAAATGATCCTTTTTTCGGTCATGCAGTTTCTGCACCACATCTTTCACTTCGGCAGAATGATACTTATCACAAATGAGCAGTGCATCTTCTGTTTCCACAATCACCATATTTTCTACGCCAATCGTCACAATCATTTTTTTTGCATCCGTATTATTATAAATCAATGTGTTGCGGGTTTTAATGCCCAAATGTTCAGCACCAATGACCACATTATCCAGTTCACTATCAGCCAATTCATCTTTCAACCGTGCCCAATCCCCAATATCATTCCAACCAATATCCGCACTCATGGCCGCAATATTCTCTGTTTTTTCAATAATGGCATAATCGACGGCAATCTGCTGCAGTGTGGGATATACGCGCTCAATCACCTCTTGCTGTTGCGGTGTACCCAAAGCAACATGAATCTGCATGAGTTGTTCGTACATTTGTGGTAAATGCTGTTTATACAAATCCAAAATGGTGGAAACCTTCCACACAAACATGTTCGCATTCCACAAAAAATTCTCTTCCTGTAAAAACCGCTTTGCTTCTTCAACAGATGGCTTTTCAGTAAAGCGTTTCACTTTCCATAAATTTTTTCCTTCTAATGTATCGAGCACTTCACCATATTGAATATAACCGTACCCACTGTCTGGTTGTGTGGGACGAATCCCAATCGGAATAATATATTCCGGGTGGCGGCGTACGAACTCTTCTGCTAATTGAATCATGCGTTGAAATTCACCCACACGCCGAACAGAATGATCTGAACCAAGGCTTGCAACAATGGCTTCCGGGTTTTGTTTATAAATCATGATCGATTCCAAACCAATTGCTGCCGCCGTATCCTTACGCGCCGGTTCCACAATAATATTTTCAACCGGAATATCCGGGCACTGCTCTTGAACCAGCGCTGCGCCAGCGGCCTGAGTAGAGATAAAAATATCGTTCATTGCCGCAATCGGTTGCACACGGTCGACCGCTTCTTGCAGCATCGTTTTTTCACTGGTTAATGCGTGAAATTGTTTGGCGTGGTGTTCGCGGCTTACTGGCCATAAACGAGAACCAACGCCCCCCGCACGGATCACAATGTTCATATATAAAAAATGGCTAATACAATCAGTGCCAATAGAATACGATACACCGCAAATGGACGCAAGGTATTCGTGCTTAAAAATTTCAACAAAAATTGAATGGCCAAATAGCCAACCACAGCCGACGATACCATGCCAATGAGAAAGAGCGGGATTTCTGCTGTCGCGATTCCGGCAGAAAGCATATCAATCATTTTTTTCAATCCTGCCGCAGCGATAATCGGAATAGCAATAAGGAAGGAAAAACGAGCGGCTTGATCACGTTTTAAACCAGTGGCCATACCTGCCGCCATGGTAATACCAGATCGCGAAGTACCCGGAATAAGGGCCAACATTTGTGCCAGACCAATTGCCAACGCCTGTTTCCATTTCATCTCATTCATAGAGGTTCGAAATTTTTCTTTTGGCATCGCTTCAATGACAAAAAACAAAAGAGCAACAATAATCAACATACACACCACTATCAATGGAGAACGCAAATGCGTATCGATGATATGTTCAAATAACAAACCAGCCAGACCTGCCGGAATAATAGCAAGAATAATGTGCCAAGCCACACGGCGATTCATTGTCTCTTCTGGTGTGCTCGGTTGCACAAATACAGCCTGAATATAGACGAAACAATCTCTCCAAAAGACCGCCAAGAGCGCGGCGAGAGTGCCTATATGGAGCGCGACATCAAAACCAACTTCATCTTGTAATACAAATTGAGGAAAAAGTTTGTGCAATAATAACAGGTGGCCAGACGAAGAAACAGGGATAAATTCAGTTAGCCCTTGAACAATTCCGAAAATAACCGCTATAATGCTAAGCATATGAATAATACATTACATGAATCCTGGGTATTGGCGATTCCAATACTGGTCGTGATTATAACACAATTTATCAAAGTCGTTCTAGATGCGCGCCAACACCCACAACACCGTATTGAATGGAAACGGTTTAATAGTTATGGTGGCATGCCTTCTTCTCACACTGCTGGCTTTGTTTCGCTCACCTTAAGCGTTGGGCTCATTCATGGTTTTTCGACTGCCTTATTTGCCGTTACCGCACTTGTCTCGCTGACATTTATTCGCGATGCCGTAGGTATCCGCTGGGCACTGGGCTTTCATGGAAAAGTATTAAATCATTTGATTCATACTTTGCCACCCGATGTGCGTGCGACATTTCCCAAACAATTAGAAGAACGGCTTGGGCATACCTACAAAGAAGCGTTTGCGGGTGCAGTGACTGGAACGATACTCACTTTGGTATTCTTTCTACTGCTGCGTTAAAAACATTTTACCGCGGGCAATAACTTGATCATTTAGGGATTCTAATGATACTTCATGGATGTCGCGATTTTTGTGCACATCAAGAACCAATGTTTCACCTGTTAGCGTGAAGCCGCTCACCACAACGATATGACCACTCTGCAAAAAAAGCATATCACCAATTTGATTTCGACCAGCCATTGGTTCGGTTTCTAACCGGCCGCGATGGGCAAACCACGTACGAAAATTTTCACTATTGCGATCAAAATTTTCATCTGTTGGTGGCAGCACATAGCCATTGGGATTATGGGCATAATCATCTTGCAATTCTTCTTTTATATACACACCGACGGTTCCATACAACCGAGATGGCATATCAATAGTGGTGATTAACCCAAGACGTTCAGGTATTTGAATAAATCCACCTTCACTTTTATCGTACCATACCGGCAAAAACCATTGGCTATTTTCAATAATCTCCTGTGCATTAGATTTTTCGTCACCATCACTATCGATATCATCCGTATTGCGAACGCCATCACCATCCATATCCAGATCAACATAATTATCTTGGCCATCTGCATCGCTATCATCAAAATAACCATTGTGTGGCCCATGGTACACATGGTTATTCAATTGCATCAATGACCATACGCCTGCGGCAAACACCAGTAGTAAAACGCTGAGTACAATAGCGTACGTACGGCGGTTGTGCACAAATAAACGAAGACAAGCATAGAAGAAAAAAAAGAAACAGATTCCTTCTAACAAAAAATTGAAAAAGAGCAGGTTGGTGGTAATGCTAAAACGATGGAAATCTGCAATACCATAAAATTCATAAGAAAACGGGTAGAAAATTTTTATTTGACCAATAACGGTATCGGTGAGGAGGTGCGTAGCCGTGCCAAGCGTGAATGCGAATGTGGCAAACAACAGCTTCGTATTTTTCGTAAGCCAGGCAATGAGACAACCAACAACCAATACACCTAGATAGAGTATTGGCGTATGGGTAATAAAATCACGGTGCGAACCAGAGGCATTATGTAAGTAAAAATATAACAGGTCGACATCAGGAAAAATCGCGCCGAACCAACCAATAGCTAACAACCAATAACCAAAACGGCGCTTCTTGGGATAGCGTTTTATCCATGCGTTGCGTAGCGTCAGCGTGGTAACAAATCCGAGGGGGCCATGAGCAAAAATCATCGTTCTATCAATCAATAATTATTGAGCAAGAGTAAGACCGCCGGTAAATGCTCGGTCATAGGCCAAATAGGTTGCGGTATTCTTCAATCCTATTTTTCGTTTGGCATAGACAAAAATATAGGAAGAACCGGTATCTTGAGTAACCGCCAATTCTTGCTTCCAATCCCCGTTTGGGTCAACGACGCTGATATGCAAGCCACCAGTATAGCCAGTAACAGGCGCGGTGTCAGCAATCATGCGCATTTTTTTCTTCTGTGTTGGTTTAGTAAAAATACGAATGCGGCTCTCCTCTGCGTGAGTTGAACGTGGTGACACAATAATTTCTTCTTGCGGAGTAGTATTCACATTACCGGTAGTAACATATACTCCACCGCTAAATGTGTCTTCAAAGGCTTGCTGTTCATTGGCCAGGTGTAGACGTTGTTTCTTGGGCTGGTACGCGAATGCTCGAATGAGACTGCCACCACTCCATGACCCAATAATGACCTCATCACGTCCATCGAAATTCATGTCGCCGGTTGCGAGAGAAAAACCGCCGGTATAATAATCGGTATTGATTGGGTCATAGGCGCGTTTCCGCAACCACTCTTCCATTTGCAGCGTTTTTTCAGACCAGCGATAGACTGCAATGACCGGTTTTTCACTGCGAGCACCCACCACAATTTCTTCGCCACGCACACCATCGATATTGCCAACAGCGATATTCACACCACCAATATAGTGTTTATCAAAAACCTCAAATAAATCGATGAGCGTAAATTTTTTCGCACTCGCTTGATAACGATACACTCGCACTTCCGGATTTTTTTTTGCTTGCGGGGAAACAATTAACTCATCTATACCATCGTTATCTACGTCGGCAGCCATCATATTGACACCACCGGTAAATGCTTTACCAAAGGGAAATACGCCGGCAAGAGTTTCTCCATTTTCTTCAAATGCACGCACATGACCAATCGCACCAGTTTCTGGAACGGTGATGAGCTCTAATACGTCGTCGCCATCAATATCAGCCCATAGAGAATGAAATCCATGATTCAAGTCGGTATCGTATGCAAAAAAAGAATCAGTGACTTCCCCTTTTTTATTAAATATACGGACTTGCGCACCTCCACGAGACGCTGGGAGCACCGCAATATTCTTGATCGGCTGTTGGTCTAAACGCTTCAGATGATATTGACGAATTGCCGCATGTTCGCGGTGGGAAAATGTGAGCATGCCTTCTTCGTCCGATGCCACTCGATACCGCGGTGTGTCACCAACATACACAATATATTCCCGATCAGGAATCATGCCCGAAATAGTAAAATTGGTTCGTGCACCTTGCACTGTTGTCTCGTGCCATTGTCGATTCTCTGCCATCGCATCCCAATTCAATATTTCGATGGTCGATGTATATTTTGCGGATTGTACTTTCAGTTCGGTTTCTTGTGAAGTGGCAGTGGGTAAATTGGGAAAAGTAATCAATCCATCAGTATCCACAATATTTTTTGTATTCGTCAATATCTTCGTCCGTTCTTTCACGATAATACCAAGCGATTCTCCCGGATTCAAACTGAGTGTGACATATCCACGCCGCACACCATCAATATCAGCGGAAGTCACGGGCAGGAAATCACCCGCGGTCGTCATTGCATATAATTTTTTCGATGCTTGTACATTGAATTTAGCCCGAATATAGGGAATAGCAACAGCACTCTTGTTGGTCGCTGTAAAACTGACTTCAGTTTCTGAACCATCGTTCAGGCTGGTGTAATCCGTCGTCACATCAACATCGGAATAATCAAACTTGTAATGCTCGATGATATCGTCGCTGACATGCACCATAACAAAAAAATGATCACCATCGTAGGTATTATATTTTCCACCCGCTCCGGCAACATCCACTTGGCGATAACTGCCCGTAAGGCCAGGAAGCACATCACTGTTGATCATCATGTCGTCGTATCCATGTGCATCTCCGCAGAGAACGAGCTCGACATCATATTGCGTAAATAATTGGGCAATCGGCAAGCGGTATTCTTCGTCAATTCCTTGGGAATTCGACCAGGTTGGAGGAATAATAGGGTGCTGCATGAATACAATAATATGTTCTTCGGTGGCGGCGGCGAGAGTTGTTTCCAGCCACGCCATTTGTTCATCAGAAATCGTGCCTTCGCTTTCGAGAGTTTCGGAATCATCTAATCCAATAAAGCGGGTATTGCCATAAGTAAACGTGTAATAATCCGGCCCATAAAAATGTTCGTAATAATCAGAAATTGATTGTTTCGCATCATGGTCGCCTGGCACAGCCATCGTTGTGCCTTCAAACCCTTGATAGACCAGATCATAGAGTTCATATTCTAATTCATGTTCGGCCGGGTCTTCCTCATCACCACCAATCATGTCGCCAGATGCTGTAACAAAACGTGGGTGAAACACTTCCATTTGGTTCATAATTTTTACGAAAATCGGGTTGGGTTTGTCGCCACCGGGTTGAGATTGTGGGTCAGAAATAGCACCGAACCAAAAATCGGTCGCGTTCGGATCATAATCCCACGGGGTGATGGTGAGGGTTTCGGTTGTTTGCGCGGCAATGGTTGCGTAAAAGGAAAGGGATGTTTCGTTACGAGTGACACTGATTTGTTCGCCGCTGCTATTAGTGACAATATATTGTTGTGGGTCGAGGTTGAGAATAGTGAATGGGTAGGAAAAGGTGGTGGCTTCGCTGTTGGTGAAATGAATCGTACAACGCGGCGCTTGCATCCACAGTGTTGCACTGGTGCCGGTATTTTCACGCTCAAAACAACCGGAGTAGCTATATGTTGCCGCCGCATGTGCCGTTGGCGTGTTGCGGGTGATCAATCCTGTGGCGGTGGCAATGATGAGCAAAAAAACAATAGCCGTGAGCACTCTACTCTGCTGTATATTCTTTTGTAACAAAAAATAACTGTTGTTGATTGAACGCATGTTGTCTACTATACCAAATTATTGCCTATGCGAAAAGCAACGTTTGGATGCTAGAAAACCTGTTTGCTCTTTTTTTGGTTCGTGTGCTGACTAACTCGTGAATCTAGTAACACTTTAATAAACGATTGATACGGAATATCTTGCTTATGCGCAGCCACTTTCAAGCGGTTCAAGAGTGGCTCCGGTAAACGTAAAGAGATTGTTTTGGTGGACGGTTTCAAATTTGGAAAAGAAACCTTCTCTGCTTTTGACCAGTCAAGGTAGTCTGTTGAATCATGGGTTGCCCAAAATCTTCGTTCTTCTGCTTCGTTTTTAAATTTTGGAATTTTTTTCTTAGGCTTTGACATAGGTATAAAAATTCTTGATGTGAATGTTTATGGTCATTCAACAGCAATGGTACATTAGTGTCAATAATGTGCAAAAAAAACCACCCCGAGAATCGTGATTGCGCTTGTCTTGTGGACGTACACATTCGCGAAACGCGGGGTGTCTGGTTGTCTTGCGTCGAGCCGCCGTTGGCGGAGTGAGCGGCTCAGACGCCGTTGAGCTCGTTGAGCAGGGCATCGGTCGCCCTGCACAGGTGGTCGAACGACGGCGTGCCGTAGTCGACCAGATCGGACGGGGACATCATTTCGGGGTTACCCGGCAGATCTATCGGCTCTGCCGTACCGCCGACTTTGCGGTATTTGTAACCGCGCCACCGGAATATTGCCCCCTCGGGCAATTTCCAAAATTCCATAAATCTCCTTCCCAGCCTCCGCTTCCCGCCGGAGGCGCGCGGTTTTTCGTTAGTGGTCGCCGTGACCACCCCTGCCGTTGCGAGCGGCAAGGGCTGCAGCGATTTCGTCAGGCGGCAGTGGATTCTCCACCGCTGCCCGAGCGATGCCGTGCTTGGCTCCCCGACCAGTAACGCGCCATCCACGGTGCTTCTCGCGAAGCTCCGTAATATTCCGAGCACCCCAGTAGCCGCACGTTGAGCCCAAAGCACCATTGCTATGGGCGACTACGTCCGCGACAGTCACGGGATTCTCGGGGTCGACGCGAAACGCCGTTATAGCCCCTTCTGCGACGATTCGATGATAGTCTCTCGGCCGAACCGAGCGGACTATTTCTTCGGACGCCGCACCACGGGCAACAATATAGAGGCGAATCTTGCCATCGTTGTCGGTGAG
Source organism: Candidatus Kerfeldbacteria bacterium (assembly GCA_016182555.1). GTDB lineage: Bacteria > Patescibacteriota > Patescibacteriia > UBA9570 > XYC2-FULL-38-9 > JACPGJ01. The sequence continues at coordinate 17,050 of JACPGJ010000002.1, read as the reverse complement.
TTCGATGCGCTGAGCACCGCTCTCGAGAACGCTCATCATGGAAGTACCGCGCATGGAGCTGTCAGCACCAGCGCAGAGTCCCTTGATTCGGTTTCCTTCGCCGCCGGTTCCACCATCCTGAATGATCGTCATGCCTCTGCCACTCTCGCGGAAGAGCAGATCATTCTTGCGCAGGATAGTCATTCCCTGCGCCAGGACAGTGATCGCCGGTACACCGACTCCGGCAACATTCGTAGTTGTACATAGATTTCCCGTGCCGATCGGCCCGCGGGCGAAGTCAGCTCCGGCCTGAGCAGCGCGGAGAAACGCGTGACCTGTCGTGAAGTTACCAGCTCCGAGGATAATGCTCATACCAAAACGCCGTCGCAGGGCAGTGATGGCCTCGTAGATGTAGGTATTATCACCATTCGCAGTGTCGAAAAGGACGCAGAGACGTCCGGGATATCCAACCCGATGAGCAACTTCCCAGAGCGCATCCACATGTCCCCGCCGGTACGTGGCCAGAGAAATTGAGAGGCAGATCTGCAGCGGATCGAATCCGTCCTGGAGAAACGCCTGAAAACCATCGGTCTGGCGACGAATAACTTCACGCTCGAGATCCTCCTGGGACAACCGATTGAGCACCGCCTCATCACCGTCCCACCAGTCTGCTAAAGGCATCCGATGAACGCATGCTACGATTCCTGCTTTCGCGGCCGCTCGCGCGGCCTTGAACCAGGAGAGATCAGGCATGGGTGCCAAGCAGATGAAGCCGCCGGTCATGCGCATATCCCGAGCAAACCAAGTGCTCGGATCTACGTCGGCTCGGCTCGTGCTGTCACTCATACCCTGCTCGAGCGTGACGTCGTCGAACGAAAGTGCAATTCCGTCACGCGCAGCCAGAGCGGCAAGCTCCCACAGGGGTCTACCGGGTTGACAAAGGATGTTTTCGAGATCTTCAATTGTGCTCATGAGCACCTCATGGTTGTGCTGCTGAAACGCAGCGATGTTGATTCGAAAAAAAAAGAAAATTTCAAAGAGACCGTAAAACAAAACCAACTTAGCACATGTGTTATTTCATGCAACGTCGAGATTGTTGACAACTGCATAATTTATTGGATAAGGTCAACAACACCATTATTTGGGAGGTGTAGATTATGGAAAAAAGGCCAGTAAACATTCTGTTGTGCACGGATAACGAGGGTAAAATCGCCGAGATTCGTGCTAGGTGGAATGTAGCAGGTACAAAAATCTGGAGCATTGAGGAGATTAACTCGGCCTTCGGGCTGAGCCTCACGGCTCCAAATGTGGTTGAAGACGGCCACACCCTTGAGGAAAACGCCTGGCTGAAGACAGAGGGGTGGTACAAACAGCTCGGTCCGGTTCTCGGACAAGTCTTTGGCGGGGAAATCGCATTTCTTGCCGAAGATTCTGGGCTGTTCGTCTACGCTCTGCCTGGCAAGCTTGGCGTTTTTTCGAAGCGGTTCGCTCCGAAGGAGATGCAGGAGACGATGGGCGTTGCCCAGGCAAACAACACCCAGCTTTTGCAGCTCCTCACGGCCGTTCCGACGGCACGACGCACTGGGCACTACGCAGCCGCGTTGTGCCTAGTGGACATCAGCGGGGAAATCCTATTCGAGACGACTGGCGAGTTGAAAGTCACAATCGTGACTGAGGCTCGCGGGTCACTTGGATTTGGGTACGACCCGTTGACTGTACCCAACGGACAGGCCAAGACATTCGGTGAGATGACGACGGAGGAAAAAAACTCCCTCGGCACTCACCGAACCCGCGCGCTCGACCAGCTCGTTGCCTGGCTTCAAACCCAGGTAGCGTGATGGTGGGCGAAACGAAAGCGGCGTCGAGTAGGAAACCCCTGCTCGGCGCCGCAATCTGATTCTTTTATACAAGCTGCACCACAGCTTTTTTTGTTTATGTAATTCGCAAATGCTGCTCGATAGTCACTAAGCGGCCTTGATGGTTTTCTAATTGCTCATCATATCGTCCATATTTTGCTTGCTCGGCAGCTTGTTCGGTGCGTTGAGTCTCCGTACTCACTAAAATGCGATCTAACATCGTATAGAGATCATCAGAGATATTTTTTATCGTTTGATGAAATTCATCCTTTGTTAGCATGGTTTGCTCAACATTAATGAGTCGAGCATCCATTGTAGAAACCGTTTCTTTCAGTGAAGATACGTCTTTTTTCAATGAAGAAACATCTTTTTTTAGTGAAGAGACGTCTTTTTTTAATGAAGAGACATCTCCTTTCAGCACGCTCACGTCACTTTTTAATACACCAATTTCGCCCTCAATATGAGTGGCATAATCGTTCATATGACCAGCGAGTTCCGCAACGGTCATATCTGGTTGTTGCACAGTTGTTTGAGTATCCATACGCCCTATGGGTACTTAATGATTAATTTGGGTGAATTCCAGTATATCTCCAACTTCATGTCCCCGTCAACTCTCACCACCTATTTACAACCGATCCGCGTGCTCAATAGTCACCTGCCCACCAGGGCCAAGGATGATCGTATCACGCCGGTTCACCTGCTGCGAGAGTAATAACTTCGCTACTGCATCTTCCACGCGTTCAGTAATCACGCGCTTTAATGGGCGCGCACCATAGAGTGGGTCATATCCAGCACGTGCCAATTCCGCCACTGCCGCTGGCAACACATTCAACACAATCCCCCGCTCCGCTTCCAACCGCGCTACCAAAGCCGCAATCAAGCGCTGCGAAATCAATTCCACTTCTGGCAGCCCCAATGGCGTAAACACCACCACCGAATCAAACCTATTCACCAATTCTGGTGAGAATATATGAGGCAAAAATTCTTCCAACAAGCGCGTACGAATTTGTTCCTGTGAAACACCAGCCGCAATACTATTCTGAATCTGCTGCGTGGCTGCATTCGATGTGGCAATAATCATGGCATTACTCAAATCCACGGTATAGCCCGTGCCATCCGTCAAACGCCCATCATCCATCGCTTGCAAAAAAATATTCAACACTTGCGGATGCGCTTTTTCAAATTCATCTAATAACACCAATGCAAATGGTTTTCGGCGCACCGCTTGCGTCAACAGACCTTGTTCTCCGGAACCGCCAATAAGTTTCTGCACCGCAGCCGCTTCCTGATACTCTGACATATCCAACCGAATCATATTCTCTTCATTCCCAAAATACACCTCCGCAATGGTTTTGGCCATTTCAGTTTTTCCAACCCCCGTAGGACCTAAGAAAAGAAAATTTGCTATCGGCCGGCCGCTTTGCCGTAAACCTTCTCGAGCGCGACGCAACGCCCCAGCCACCGCATTCACGGCTTCATCTTGCCCAACAATGCGTTCATGCATAATCGATTCCAAGTTCAATAACTTTTGCCGTTCGTCATCGTTAATGGCAGTCACTTGCACATTTGTTTTTTCGGCAATAACTTCCGCCACATCTTCTTTAACAACAATCGCATCATCGCCACGCGCAGAGTGCGCATACGCCGCCGCTTCTGTCAGCACATCTAACGCTTTGGCTGGCAAAAACCGATCTTGAATAAATTGTGAAGACAAATCCACCGCGGACTCCAATGCACTATACGAAAAAAATACTCGATGCTTGTATTCAATGGAACCCGCCCGAGCTTCCAAAACCAGAATAGCATCATCGCGGGTTAACTCAGCAACATTCACCACTTGAAACCGGCGAACAAATGCTCCGTGATTTTGAATAAACTGCTCATATTCTTGTGTTGTGGTCGTGGCCACTACTTTCACAAACCCACGCGAGAGCGCATTCATCAACATACTGCCTGCATCTTCTGAACCGCTACCAGAGCGCATATTCAACAGGTGATGAATATCTTCTACGCCAAGGACAATATTTTTTGCCTGCGCAATTTCAAGAATAATCCGCTGCATACGACCTTCCAATACACCCGTGCCGCGGGCATCGGCAATTAAGGCACCCGGGTCCAACACGACTAACCGTTTATCTTGCAACGCTGACGGAACCTCTTCTGCCGTCATGCGCTGCGCCAATCCTTCCAGCAAGGTGGATTTCCCTACCCCAGGCGCGCCAACAAGCAAGACATTACCAGTGGGTTCTTGAATGATACGCAACAACTGTTCCATTTCGGCAGCGCGGCCAACTGGCGGGAAAAAACCACCTTGGCGAGCAAGCGCGGTATAATCTTGTGAAATGGATTGCAGTAATGGCGAAGGGCGTGCAGTCAGCGCACGATCCATGACCCCTTTTGGCTTCGAAGCAGATTGTGCTTTCCAACGCATGTACTGTTCTTTTAAACGTCGTTGAATATGAATCCATTCAATCACATTGTGCAACACGCGGTCCGTAATATTCAGCTCATCAAAAATTTGCGCAATCCACGGATCAGCATGAACGAGGGCAATTAATATCTCCATCGTGTCTACACGGCGACGGCGAGCATGCACCGCCTCTTCGTATGCATAGAACAATGCGCGGTACGACTCAACACTCATATCCAAACTGCGCCCACTATCCATTCCTTCACGTGACATGGCGCTCCCAATTTTGGCGTATAATTCCTGCGCGTTCATGCCAAGTCGCGTCATAATCGTTGCTATCGCATTTGTGCGCAACAGCGCACTAAACAAATGCAACGGCGTTATTTGATGGTGACCAAGTTTACGCGCAATGGCTGCAGACCACTCAATGGCACTCAACGCATCTGGGGTAAAAAATGGTGCAATATCAATACGCACATGACGCGGCAGTTGATGAAATTTGGGATACGTGGGGTTTGCTGGACGTTTTGCTATGCGCTGATGCGCAGCACCCTCTGCCGTGTAGCGTAACTGATGACGAATAATACCCTCTCGTTCAAAATGATAATAGAGAATGAGGTCAGTCCATATTGAACACCAAAACAAGGCCAGCAAACGATTCGGTGTGGTAAAAAAATTCAAAAGCGTACCATTGCTGTTGTAAAATTGATACGCCGCAAAAACAAGCGTAACCATACCACCAATACCACACAACAATAACACTCCGCGAAATACATGACGAACGATCTGCTGAATTTTTCTCTGACGTACTGCTGCTTCGGATATCTGTGTGCCCCAATATAACACCTGCTGATCAAGCATGGCATACATGCTGGGGTGGTTGTGGCACACCGTACAAGGCACGTGTTCTTTCGCCGGATTCATCACATACCCAAACCCTTTGCATTGCTGGCAGTCAAAAAATTCTAACTCTGTTTTGACCGGTTTAGACATAATCTGCAATATTCACCAATGATAAATGAAAAGAAATACTGTAAAGAATAAACGGCGGCAACAACAACCAAACAATGAGGCCAACGAACAGCAACAATGTATACAGAAATGTTGCAAGTGAAAGTATGAGAAAATGGATAACACGGACACCAAAACTAATCATACGGCTCCATATATCCGTCATGCCGAACATGGGTTGAAAGAGAAAACGGAGCAACACACCAATGCGGAGCGAGTGTGCCAGTGCACGTGAATGATGAACAATGAGTTCCACCACTTTTTTCACACCCGTGGTATACCACCATATCGGAAAATACAAAACACTCAACAAAAGATCCGTAAATATAAAGCGAATGGTATTCAAAAAAAGCATAGGGATAATTTCCATAGGGATTATATCATCTACGCTTCTTCTGCACAAAACGCCTTTCAAGAAATGATACTATAGACGTGTTGAATGTAATCAGCCAATGATGGATAAGAAATGAGTTCAATCGCTTGCGGAATAGTTTTCCAAACGCCTTCATCAGATTCGTCATCTTTTGTTGCATCTGCTGCGACCACTTCTACTTCAATCATCGCAACTTCAGCGCCTTCACCAGATGGAAGGACATAGGTATACGGTGGCAACATGCGCAACATGTGGCAACGGAACCCTGTTTCTTCTTCAATTTCTCGCAGCGCTGCCGTTTCGTTTGTCTCCCCTGCTTCAATGTGGCCCTTGGGCAGAGACCAATCATTATAGCGAGGACGGTGAATAAGATAAATTTCCCGTTCACCCGCGGGATTCGTACGCACAATAATGCCACCGGCTTTGTGAATCATATATATGAAGTTAATAATTCTAGTGTCTGCTGCGCACTCTGCTGCCAGGAAAACCGTTTACTGTTTTCCTTACCTTTTGTGATATAGTTCGTGCGTAAGCTATGATCGGTCATAAGATGATCCATGGCGCGGGTCAAAGAATGAACATCGAAAACATCAGCATACAACGCGCTTTCACCCAAAACTTCTGGTAATGACGAATGCAAACCAGCAATCACCGGCACACCGCGACCTTGTGCTTCAAGCGGCGGAAATCCAAAGCCTTCATAAAAAGAGGGGTACACAAACACCGATGCTCCAGCGTATAACTGCTCTTTTTTGGCATCATCTACATAGCCTAAATATTCCACACCAGGAATTTCTTTCATGCGACGCAACGTATGGGCGGATTTCCAGCCAAACCCACCGGCAATGACTAATCGCATCACTGGGTGTTTCTGACGTAATAGCGCAAACGCTTCAAGTAACGTGTCAAAATTTTTTCGTGGTTCAATGGTGGCAATGGAGAGAATGTATTTTTGCCTCTGTTCATTTTTGTATGGTCGAACCATGGCTTCGCGTAAACCAGGATAGATAACGGAAATTTTTTCTTCTGGTGTTTTATAAAGAGAAACCAAATCTGATTTTGTATGTTGCGAAACAGCAATAATGGCCGCCGCACGTTTCACGAATTGACGTGGGTGCAAAAAATACCGATAACGCAATCGACTTTTCAGTGAAAAACATTCGCGATATTTCTCAAATGATAAATCATGAACGGTGAGTACTACAGGTACACGTGTATCACGCACCGGAAAAAAATCGATATTTGAAAGAAACACCACATCGACATTTCCAAACATCCAGGCAATGGATGGCCGCGAAAAAAAACTTTGCGCAAGGGTGAAACATTTACTCGGCACATTTCGCACCGACCAGTGAATATTCGATTGTGGAAACTCCGCTTGAAGCGAAGCCAGTAGAGGTGAACCTCCGCGTAAAGAATAGGCATTCAAAAAAAAGACAAACTCATGCTGCGCCGCTTCCGGTAACTGTACCAGTGCATGTAACAGCTCCCGCGTATAAACCGACACACCACTTGGTTGTGGCTCCTGCAAACTGCGACAATCAATGCCGATGCGCATGGATTAATTTCGGAAATATTCTCGTAAATAGACCAATATCACGCCGAGAAGAAAGCCAGCAATGACACCGACGAGGGTCACTATCCAAACATTATCATTCGCTTCCGCAATCACCGCCGGTTCGGCATTCACAGAAAATGCGGCTTGGTCATTGATATTCACACCTTCCACGGCACGCTTTTCCACCACCGCACTAATCCCCTTCGATAACTTTTCTGCATTCTCACGATTGATATCATGAAAAATAACCACAAAATTTTGAGCCGAATATTGTTTTGTTTGAAAACGATGGGTAAACCGTTCAATGGAATCAATGGTATATCCAACTCCAGCCGTGCGATACACCTCTTCAACGATTGCCGGAGTAATCATGAGACTCATTAAATGCTGCGTATACAATTCGGCAGCTTTCAAATCATAATAGGTTCCATATTGGTAATCGACTGTTGCCGGGCGGTTCACCAAATGCACATCAAATGAAACAACGGCTTTATAGGACATGGGGCGTAAGAACGCAAAAATAAATGCGGCCAAACCAACCAATACCGTGCTAATCAGCAAAAACCAACGAGCGTTTTTCAGAATGTGAGCATGCGTACGTAATTCCATAAATATATTGAAGGATTAATAATTTTTTTGAAATGTATGCCATTCTTTTTCCACAAATGTACGGATCTGTGCTTTAAACACTTCGTGTTCAAAATCCTGCGCACGTTTGCGAATGTGTTTCGGATCAAATTGCGTATGGTCAAAACCAATGACGGCATCAGCAAAATCTTCCCAGGTTTGATAATCAATCAACAACCCTGTTTTTCCGTGTTCAATAATTTCTGCTGCTCCTCCTTTGCTATAGGCAATAACCGGTCGCCCAGCCGCCATGGCTTCAATCATCGTAATTCCAAAATCTTCTTCTTGTGGGTTGAGAAAAGCAGTACACTCCGCATACAATTTTTTTAATTCCGCATCTGAAACACGCCCGACGAACTCGATATTACTATGCGCCTGGCGTTTCAATTCTGCACACTCAGGTCCATTGCCAAAAATTTTCAATGGACGGTTTAATTTGTTAAAGGCTTCTACTAACAAATCAAACCGTTTGTATGGCACTAAACGCCCACCCGCGAGAAAATACTCTCTCACGGCGCTGGGTTCTGCAACAGTGAAATCTTTGGTATTGACTGGCGGGTAGATCACCGTACTTTCTCGATGATAATATTTAACAATGCGTTTTGCGACCGTTGTGGAATTGGCGATCATCGCATCAGCACGTTCTGCCGCCAAACGATCCCACATGCGAATATGCGACAAAAATAATGGAATAATTTTTTTCACAACGCGATTGACACCAAGTTCATCAACATAGGAATGGGTGTCGCTCCATAAAAACCGCGTTGGCGTATGACAATAATTAATATGCATCGTCCCGGGCCGTGTCACAATCCCTTTTGCAAACGAAGAAGACGATGAGAGCACCACATCATAGCCAGATAAATCAAAATCTTCCATTGCTGCTGGCATCAAGGGAAAGAACCATTGATATTTTCGCAAACCCAAAGGCATTCGCTGAATAAATGACGTGCGAATATCACGCTGCGCAAAAAACGCATTCGCCTGTTCTGGGTTGTGGACTAATACAAAAATCGGCGCTTCTGGCCAAATTTCGGCAAATGCGCGCAGAACAATCTCCGCTCCTCCATCTTGAGCGAGGTGGTCATGAACTAAAGCGATTTTCATAGGTGGGACAGTATTCATTTGTGCACACGTTATAAGGCTCGACGTTTTTTAAATAACACAAACGGGGTCTTGATGAGTATAACTAAATCTAACCATAATGCCCAGTTTTCCATATAAAAGGTATCTAACCGTACTTCGTCTTCAAAATCAAGGTCGGACCGACCGGAAATTTGCGCCAAACCAGTAATGCCTGGCTTCATATTCAGCACGCGTTTATGGTGTTTCTTATATTTCGCAACTTCTTCGGGTAAATGCGGGCGTGGACCAACTAAACTCATTTCTCCTTTAAACACCAAAAAAAACTCTGGTAATTCATCGATGGAAAATTTTCGAATACATTTCCCGACACGCGTAATGCGGGGATCATCAATAATTTTTACTAATGGAGAACCTTTACGAATATCTTTATCTTGCAACTCTGTATAGCGCATCCTGTGTTTTCCCTGTTGCATGCTGCGGAATTTAAAATAAAAGAATGGTTTGCCATATTGACCAATACGTTCGGAACGTTTTCCGTTTTTTTCATCATTTTCTCGTGAATAAAATATTGGGCGTCCGGATTCGAGATAAATCAATAGACTGGTGATAAGCATCACGGGTGAGGTGAGTATAATGAGTAGCAGTGAACCAACAATATCAAATGTCCGTTTCACTATTCTCCCCCATCCATCAAGAGGTGTTTTTTGAATTTCAACAATGGGAATGCCCGCAATAGGCTGGATGGCCATATTAACAGATTGTGTATCAAATAATGCCGCGGCGTATTTGAACACCAGATGATGATCATCACAAAATTCAGATATCTCTTCATTTTTTTCGTTTGTGGTATTGGGGTTCGTTTGAATAAGTTCATCCAACTGCCCCTGTTCAATCAAAGACAAAATGCGTTTCTTGGTTGTATCGGTAAAGGCATCAAATTGTTCCACTACTTGTAAACCCAACGTCGGTTTATGCCGCATTTCACTGGCAATAATATTCGCTAACCGTGTATGACCAATGAGCACAACATGGTGCACGCCAATTCCACGACGAAATAATGCCCGTTCAATGTAAATAACGACAAAACGAGCAATGGTGACATAGACCACGGCGCAGACATACGCCGCCAGAATAATAAACCGCGACGAAAACAGATCACGTTGAAAGAAAAATAAAATAATGATCGCGAGTACTCCCGTGGAACAGGCGAGAAAAATTTTTCGCGCTTCTTCAATAAGGCGTCGTGTACCACGAATACGATATAAACCAGAAAAAGCAAAAATGACTAACCATACCAACGCCACAATGCTCGCCATCGCCAGATATTGGCGAAACGGAATTTCATAGAGCACTGGCTGAAAATCAGTCACCGGACTCTTGAAACGCAAAAAATAGGCCGTGAGCCCTGCAGCGGTAAGCATCAGATAATCGATTGGTACAAGGATTGCACCAAAAATTAATTCAGCTTTTTTCATATACTTTTTTGTGGGCAGGGGAAAACATTCGTGTAAGCCGAATTCTGTTTCTCGCGCTGAAAAAATCAGCAACGAAACAATAGCTATCTATCTGGGAATGACGTTGCCGTCACCCTCAAGCCCTTTATCCAGGTTGCACCAGGCAGGGTTTACCATTCGTCTCACTCACGTGAGCGAAAGATGTGTAGCGCATGCCTCGCCGTTACAGCGAAACATACACACCACACCGCTTTTCACCTTTTGACCGGACGACGCGAACGCCGCACCAGCCGAGTATTGTCTCTGTGGCACTCGTCCCTCGGTTTACTAGAACGCACACGTCTTAAGGTCGTCTACGTTCATTTATATCCGGGTTGCCGTTAGCAACTGCCGCTTTCCGGGCGCATACGCACCCATTGGTGTTCGGACTTTCCTCTGTATAATACTATACAGCAGCTATTCGGAGTATTTTTTCTGCCCACAAAAGAGAAAACGACTACTCTTTGTAGTGTGAATAACATACTATATTTACTCACCGTTGTCTAGGGTTAGTCCGAAAATTCAAAAACCCTCGGGTGAGGAGGGTTTTTGAAAAATACACTATATCAACGGAAAATACCGAAGACTATGGTTTGTAGTTGGTGATCGCTTTTACCACGGGCGATTCGGTTTTCAAATTCTCCCAAAACATCACTTCATCGCGGTTAATCACCATTGTATCTTGTGGCAAGTGCAATTCGCTGGTGCCAAGCTTCACCAAAGAAAAATTCGATGCATCACCTGGAAGCGTTTCAGATTCTCCAGATTGCAATTTCTGATTTTCTTGCAAATAGAATACGTGCTCAAGAGCGAGTGTCGATTTATTGATTTCGGTAATATCACCAAAATACACCTGACCATCACTCAAGAATACGGCTTGGGTAGTATCCGTTTTCACTTGCGATTGTTCAAAATTCACCTCGCGTTTAATCTTCATTGCTCCTGCTACCACAATCAAAAGCATGAGCACCAATGCCGCGGCAATGACGATGAGGCTGATATACCCCATGCGCTTACACTGGCAGGTTGTGTGGGAAGTATCCATGGTTGAAAATAATTAATCTTTACTGAGCCGTGTTGGTGTTTGCTGCGTTCGTATTAGTGGTATCTGTTGGTGTATCTGTTGTCGTGTCATTCGTAATGAGCTTCACTACTTCAGAATCATCACGCAAATTTTCAATATAAAGCACGGTATCCCAAGGAACATACATCGAACGCTCTGGACCATGGATTTGTAATCCTTTTCCGCCAAGTGCTGTTAATGAAAGCTGTTGTTTTGTTTTTGGTTCTTGACCATCTTGTACCGGTTCTTGCAATACGGTTTGTTTCTGCAAATAATACGGTTTATCAATGATTAAAAAATCCTTATTCGCCGATGAAATCTTTCCAAAGTACGCTTGACCGTTATCTAAGAACACGGCTTTAATTTCACCATTGCCTAAATCATCTGGCAATGCTGGGGTCACCACCCACATTCGATAGAGGAACATACCTCCAACGATAAAAACTACTGCGACAGCAAGACGCATCAGCATCATGCCTCCCATTTCTTTTGACATTGAGTTCATCATAGATTTTTCTTCGTTTTCCATGTTAATTAATTAGTGTGGATAAGATAGAAATTCTTCTTTAATATTAGCGAAATATTCATAAGCTGTCAACAACAATGATTGAAAAATTGTGATTTATTTTTTGGCTAAAATTAGCTAAAAAATAATTTACTCTTTTGTTTCCAAATACTCATTTATCGCCGTCACCACTGAAGAGTCTTTATTCAAATTTTGCCAACTCAATACATGCTCCGATTTTAAGTATACGTCGTCTGTCGGTTCGTATACTTGATTCCCAATGCGTTGCAACGTAAACGGCAAGTCCCCTTCTTCCGGTTCTATTGCTTCTCCATTTTCATCGAGCTGCGGTTCATTCGCTTTCAAAAAAAATGCATTGGCGAGTAAGATATACTCTTCGTCCAAGCCGGACAGTTTTCCAAAGTAACTTCTGCCGGAATCCAACGTGACAATTTGATAGGTCGAGGTATCGATCGATTCATTGACTTGTGCTGTCTTTCTCTGCCCCATAAACCAAAACACAACAAAAATAAAAAGAAGCATTGCCAAACCGATAAGTGTTTGGCGATAAGGAGCGAGCATGGTGGATCGACCAGATTGAGGCGAAAATTGTTCCATAAATCATTGCCGTTAATATTTTTTTACGCAAAAGGGATGGAGAAAGGTTCCTCCATCCCTTCGCGTATTTCTATCTATTCACCTGTAACTATTTGTTCTTCTTTTCTGTTGTTTGCTTCTTGGGCGCTGGTTGTTGTACCGGCGCTTTCTGTGCTTCTACTTTCGGAGCTGAAATTTCTGGTTGCAATACCTCTGATGGATCTTCTGCTGGCGCTGCATCTTCTGCTGGCGCCGGAGATTCATCTACTTCAATGTACCGCACATCCAGACTTGGCATGACGAGTAATGCATCTTTTGCTCGCGCCACACCAAGAGTTTGTACGATATGTCCAGCTTCTGTTGGAGCGTTCACGCTATATTTACCAGCATCATTACCGAGGTAGTAGGTTTGACCCACTTGCAAGTTCTTCAGGCCACCAAGCGTACCACCCACAGCGACTTTCACCACACCATCTTTTTCAATTGCAGCAACGATACCAATAGCTGGTCCGGTTGAACCATCAGCCAGTGCTTTCTTCACTTCGTTTGCACCACTGATGTAGACAACATCACCGACCGTCAAGTTCTTACCGTTGAATTCTTGTACCAAGGCACCGCTCACATCCAAGTTACCACCAACTTTCACATCACCAGCCACAACTAATTTACCACCAAATTCGACATCACCAGCCACTGTGAAGTTTCCACGGAAGAGTACTTCTTCAACAGCCAAGTCTGATAAATCTTCTTTTGTTAAGCTGTTTGGAGAATCCCAGCCAGCAGCAACGAAGACAATGATTGAGCTCTTTCCAGTAGAGTTTTCTAATGCTTTACCAACGGTTGCTCCAGCACTAATTTGCTTCATCGCTTTACCGTTTGGTGCAGTGGTCAGAAGATCACCTGGTTTTACTTCACCGTTACGATTATCGAAGTATGTTGGAACACGTCCAGCAAGCGCGACCATTACATCACCTTTACCATGACCCATCACCACACCAGGTTGTGTTGGCACGATACCAACCACGTTTGCATCATATTCTCTTGAACATGGGCGGATAGCTTCTTTAGATGGAGCTGCACAAACGACTGTTCCAGATGAGTAATCATATCCAGAGAGACTATTGTAGTACTCTGCAAGGTCGGCACCGGTGCTGGTAAGCGCACCGTCAGCAATCGATGTACCATCTTCTTTAATGATGAAGATGTCATTGCTATTTGTATCATCAGAGATCACCAATAATGCGTTATCTGCTGCAGCATTCACTGTAACATTTTCTTTTTCACTGATATCTGAACCGAATGCCATTTCCCAATTTGCTGCACCATCACGAGTTTGGAATACAAATGCTTGGTCATTGGCTGCTGTTGCATCAAAGACGAGCGCATCATGATCGGTGTTTTCATCATCGAATCCTGCGGCAACCCAACCAACTTTGGCGTTATTATTTGCACCAAATTCGATCAAGTTATCTTCGTCGTAATCAAAGTCCAAACCAGTGGTGATTGCCGAAGCGGTACCACCAGAATTTGAAATGTTGATTGCATCAGCTACAACTCCTGCCGTATTTTCTATGTTGTCTAATTTGATCATTGCCTCATAGTCATCTGCTCCGACTACAGCTGCTGTTGCTGCACTGAGGACAACGATACCGAAGTTATCCGCATCCACATCTGTTGCAGTGGAAGTAATTTCTAACGCGGTAATATCTGTTGCAGCGGTAATGGTACCGGCTGATTCCATATCAATACTGATACCATCTACTGCGGCGTTTCCGGCATCAATATCTAAGTCAATCACACCTTCAGTAGAAATGTTATCATTTGTTGCTGCATCTACGACCAATGCTTGGTCATCTTGATCTGCTGTACCAAAATTGATCGTCAGTGCATTACCTGCAGTGTCTGGAGCCAATACAACCGCACCGTCTGCGCTCACATCAAAGTCGGTAAAATCAACCACTGCTGCACCATTTGAACCAATAGTACCGGTTGTCATAGCCAACACGTTTGTACCTAAGTTTATACCGTTCACGAGTTCTGCGTCTGACACATCCACACCGTCGGTCGTTGCCGTGTCTGTGGTTGCTTTGATCAACAATCCATCAGTCATTGAAGCAGCGGTTTCTTCAGCATTGTCAATCACGATACCAGCCTCGTATGAACCTGCTGCAGCATTCGTTGTTGCTGCTCCAGTAATCGTCAAACCAAACATGTCTCCATCAGCATCATTACCAGTGAGTAAAATCTCTGCTGCTGTTGCGTCTACAGCTGCTGCTGCACCGTCAGCCTGTTCCATATCGATGTTCAAACCATCAACTGCAGCGTTTCCTGCATCAACATTTACATCAATCACACCAGAGGTATTCGTCGTATCTGCTGTTGCATCTGCAACCAGAATACGTGAATCACCTGCTGCTGATGTTGCAGTCAATACATCTCCTGCAGCATCCGGTGCCCAGGTAGTAATACCATCTGCACTCACATCAAAGTCTACAAAGTCAACCACTGTCGCGTCATTTGAACCGATTGTACCAGTGGTAATAGCAATGGTATTTGTTGCTGCATTGAGTGCATTCACAATACCCGTATCTGTTGCATCAATCGCGTCGGTGATAGCACCACCATCATCGTTGAATAAAATACCATCAGCCATCGTGGTGTTTGTATCTGAATTGTCCAAGAACAGGAATGCATCTGAAACCGCAACACCATCTTCTGTTTCTACAGTCACACCATATACCGTGTCATCTGCTGTTGTAGCATTATTATCCATGTTCACATACACACCTTGGTAGACTTCTCCTGCGCCAGCGTCATCTACAACATCAAAGTTGACGTTAACACCTTCCGCTCCACCAGTTTGAGAAGCCACATCGAGGTCAACAATACCATCTGTATCAGTATTTTCTGCAGTAAGCGCATCGACAGAAATTGCTTCAATAGCTCCTGCGGCAGTCACAATGGATAGTGCATCGCCAGCACTGTCCGGTGCTAAGTCGACCTGACCATCGGCATCCACATCAAAATCTGCAAAATCAACCACTGCTGCACCATTTGAACCAATAGTACCGGTTGTCATGGCTAACACATTGGCACCTAAGTTTACACCGTTTACAATGTTTGACGCTGACACATCCAACCCATCAGTAACGGTTGTATCACCTCCAGTGGCTGTGACTAAAATGGCATCCGACATGGTGTCAGCAACGTTCTCTGCATTGTCAATCAAGATACCAGTATATGAACCCGCTGCGGCATTCGTTGTTGCTGCTCCAGTAATCTGAAGACCAAACATATCTCCATCAGCATCGTTTGCTGTCAGTGTAATGTTTTCTCCAATCGCATCTCGAGCTGCTGTTGCACCATCAGCCTGGGTCACGGCGTCTGCTGCGGTGATATTTAAATCAATCACACCTGCAGTATTTGTAATAGCTGTTGATGTCGTCGCTACCAATGCTTGATAATCCGCATTGTTTCCAGTCATGTTCAATTGATCACCGGCTCCGTCTGTTGTAAAGGTCACTAACCCATCCGCATCTACATCAAAGTCGGTGAAATCAACCACTGCTGCACCATTTGAACCAATAGTACCGGTTGTCATGGCTAACACATTGGCACCTAAGTTTACACCGTTTACAATGTTTGACGCTGACACATCCAACCCGTCAGTAACGGTTGTGTCACCTCCAGTGGCTGTGACTAAAATGGCATCCGACATGGTGTCAGCAACGTTCTCTGCATTGTCAATCAAGATACCGGTATATGTTCCTGCGGCTGCGTTTGTTGTTGCAGCACCAGTAATGGTCAGACCAAAGACATCGCCATCAGCATCATTACCGGTCAACAAAATCTCTGCTGCTGTTGCGTCTACTGCTCCGGTTGCACCATCATTTTGTGTTAACGCGATATTCAATACATCCACTGCGGCATCTCCTGCATTCAAGTTTAAGTCCACAAGACCTGCGGTATTGGTGCTCGCTGTTGTTGTCGCGCTTGCAACTAATGCTTGGTAATCCGCATTACCACTGCGTAAAGGCTAATAACCCATCGGCATCCACATCAAAGTCGGTAAAGTCTACTACTGCTGTTGTACCAGTAATAGTGTTTGCGCCAACGTTTACTGCATTCACAATGTTTGCAGCAGAAGCATCCAACGCATCAGTGACGGTCGTATCGCCTCCACTAGCTGTCACTAAGATCGCATCGGACATACTGTCAGCGATATTTTCTGCATTGTCAATAAAGATACCGGTATATGAACCTGCGGCTGCGTTGACTGTTGCGGTACCAGTAATTTGAAGACCAAACATGTCTCCATCGGCATCATTAGCTGTTAATGTGAGATTTTCTGCAATCGCATCTCGAGCTGCTGTTGCACCATCAGCCTGGGTCAAATTAATATCTGAACCAACCACTGCGGCGTCTGCTGCGGTGATATTTAAATCAATCACACCTGCAGTATTTGTAATAGCTGTTGATGTCGTCGCTACCA
>JACPGJ010000005.1 GCA_016182555.1 Candidatus Kerfeldbacteria bacterium | reverse complement strand
ATCCTTGAAAAAAATATTGCCCAAATTAGATTCTGGCATGCTGGTGATTTCCTTGGCACTCAACATCTCCCGCTTCAACAACTCAAAACTATAGTCCACTTTTGAACTTTACACAGTCCGGTTTTCAACTTTCCCTAACATTTACAATGTACTTTTCAACATTCGTGGACTTTCTGTTTTCGAAATCTCAATACTTCTTGCATGGTGGGCACTTGCCGCAATGTTGCTCGAAATTCCATCAGGGGCACTTGCAGATTATTGGAGCCGCAAAAAAATGCTTGTAATAGCTCCTGTCATTAAAGCGTTCTGTTTCGTAACATGGTTTCTTGCGGATGGTAATTTTTATTTATATGGTCTTGGTTTTCTTTTCTGGGCTATCGGTAGTTCGCTTGTTTCAGGAACAACAGAAGCTCTGCTTTATGATGAATTAGTCGCTTTTAAGAAAAAAGATGAATATGAAAAAGTACTTGGACAGAAAAAATTCTATTTTCATATTGCTTTGGCTATTTCAACAATTTCGGGTGGATTTATCGCTCACTACAATTTAGACTGGGCTTTGATTTTTTCTATTTTCCCGCTTTTACTATCAGCATTTTTTGCTCTCCTTATCAAAGAAACGCCAAAAGCAAAATCTACCGAGGAAATTCATTATTTCGAATATATCAAAATGGCGTATCGTGAAGTAAAAAGTAACAGAGTGTTATTAATCCTTTTGGCCTATTCTTTTGGAATATCTATTTTTGGAGATATTGAAGAGTTTGATCAACTATACTATCAACTTTCAGGACTGCCGATTTTTGCTTTTGGCTTGGTTGGGTTTCTTTGGTCAGTCTTAAATTCCTTTGGTTCTTATTATGCCCATAAGTTCAAAAATACTACTTGGCTATTTTATATGTTTCCATTCGTTGCTGTAATTTTACTTTTCTTTGTAGGTCTTAAACCAAGTATTCTAATGATTGGCGTACTTTTGCTTTCATATTTCATTACGTCACCACTCGAAGTATTGATTGATAGCAAAATTCAGCACAATATTAAATCTGTTGGCAGAGCGACTGTAACATCTGTAAGTGCCTTGTTAATAAACTTTTTCGGAGTTTTTTTAACGCTAATATTTGGAATAATCAGTAAAATTTGGAATTTGCCAGCAATTTACATATCAACAAGTATTTTTTTGTTAGTATTCGCAATATGGGCGTTAGCCAATAGAAAAGTATTTGCATTTAAGAAAAATTAAAGGAACAGTTAATTTTTAATTTGACTACGCACAGCGGTTCCCCCGCGCGTTAGAAGAAAAAATGTACATCACATAACACTGGACATGCGGTTCAGAAACGTTATATGCAATTTTGATTTTTGAAATTATTTCACGAAACATCTTTATATAAGGCAGTGTCGGATATGAAAAAAAGTATTCAGGCGGCCTTCGTAAGCCATGCGCAGAAAGCGTACATTATGGACGGTTTTCGCGCAAGAATAATAATCTCTAAAACAATAATAATAAAATGAGGAAATTACAATAGATTATGCTATGATTGTTTCAAGATACGATGAATTGAAATTGAAACAAGAAATGGAGTGTCATTGTGGTTCGAAAATTTGTAGAGGTAAGTTCGGAAGTTACGAAACATTATCGGAAGATTTGCGCGAAAAATATAAAGGTTATATCTCAGATTATCTTACGCAATAAGGATGAATAAATAAACATAGCATTTGACAAAAAAGTGTTAATTGGATATAATTGGACATAGTTAATATATCCAAAAATTATGACTAAAAAAAGCCAAAAAAATAGCCCTGTTGCAAACAAATTTGCAAAAAGATTCAGCAATATCCCTGCTGAAATTATCTCAAAAATCGCCAAAATTGACGAACTTAAAGGAAGTTGGGTAACGGGCGCACAATTAAGCCCACAAGCCCTCGGGCGCCTCAAGCGCTCTGTTTTGATTACCTCAACTGGCGCATCTACTCGTATTGAGGGTGTCCAACTCTCCGATGAGGATATCGAGAAAGTAATGCGCGGCATTAACATTCAAAAATTTGCCGACCGCGACAAGCAGGAGGTCAAAGGCTATTATGAACTCCTAGAAAATATTTTTAACTCCTGGAACAATTTGAAATTCAATGAAAGCTCAATCAAACATTTTCACAAAGAGCTTTTAAAATACTCCGACAAAGACCAAGGTCATCTAGGTGATTACAAATTCGGAGAAAATAAAGTAGTTGCGTATGACAGCACAGGCAAGGAAGTTGGGATTATTTTCAATCCAACCTCGCCGCACCTTACACCGAAAGAAATGTCAGAACTTGTGGAATCAACAAATGCCTCACTTACAGAGAAAAAATACCACCCGCTACTACTCATCGCCAACTTTTTAGTTGAATTTTTAAAAATTCATCCTTTTCAGGATGGCAACGGAAGAATTTCCAGAGTTTTGACAAACCTGCTATTACTGCAAAGCGGGTATCTATACATGCCTTATGTTTCGCACGAAAAACTTGTGGAGGATAACAAAACAGAATATTACCTTGCGCTTAGACGCAGTCAAAAAACTTTTGGGACAAAAAAGGAAGACATTGCGCCATGGCTTGATTTTTTCTTTACTGTTTTACAAAAGCAATCTCAGTCAGCAATTGATTTACTTTCAAAAGAAAATATTGAAAAGTTATTGTCTGAAAAACAACTTATCGTTTGGAAATATTTCGAAAAAATCGAAATTTCCAGAACGGGAGAAATTGTTAAGGAAACGAATATACCAAGACCAACCGTCAAGCAAGCGCTTGAGGTATTGTTAAAGTTGAAAAAAATAGAAAGAATAGGTCAAGGCAGAAGTGCGAGGTATAAAAAGGTTTAGTTTAAACGTTAGGTGAAATTTATATGATCGAAAGAGACATTGTTGAATTTAATAAAAATACAGTAGTGCCGGGCCCGAGTAAAAAGGGGTATGGCTATACGTATTATGCAAAGAAAAATTTTCGAGCAGGCGAAATTGTGGTACACGGTTTTGGAAAAATCATTGATCATCAGACGGGTCATATATCAGTTCAAATAGGAATAAAGAAACATTTTTTGCCCAGGAAGTGGACGGGGAGATATTGGAATCATTCTTGTGAGCCCAATTGTTATATTAAAACTCGCAAAGATGGATTTCCGGACTGGTTGGCGATGAAAAATATCAAAAAAGGAGAAGAGTTAACTTTTTCGTATTACATGACCGAGTATGAATGGGCAAAAAATGCAGCTGAGGATGCTATTGTATGTGGGTGTGAATCAAGAAGATGTAGAAAGAAAATTGTTTCTTTTGCACAGTTAACAAAAAATGAACAGAGGAAAAACCGGCACTATCTTTCAAAATATTTATTGTTATTCTAAGACTGTTCAACCCTAACCGCACGGCTGAGCTCAATTCATATCTTTCTCAAGTAGAAGCAGAACTGGGTATCAAGCCAGAAAAATAGAACAGCGCCGAACCGCAATTGCTTCACTTCGGTTATGGTAGTATGATTGTGCCATCTCTTGTGCCGCAACTGACGTTTACTCGCGGATGTTAGGTAACATATTTTAGCTCAATATCTATGGCATACGCTTTTATTGGTGGAATTCCAACCGCAGGAAAAACCTATTTGGGGAAAAAGGTGGCAAAGGAAGTCGGCTGCCCTCATTTTGCGATGGATGATTTGCGAGCTGAAATGGTAAAAGAGCCACAATTGGAGCCGTACGTAAATTTTTTTTGGAATAAGGATGAAGTTGAATATTGGAGAACATTAACTCCAGAAATATATTGGAACGATGCTGTGAAACAAGCAGAAGCTTTTTGGCCAACGATTCTTCGAAAGATCAGTGAAGTCCGTCACCAATATCCTACTGCTATTTTTGAAGGCGATACTTTTTTACCACATTTGGCAGCGAGAGATTTAGATTTTTCAGGTATATTTCTTGTGGGCGAATCATTTGAATCGACTTTTGAGAGAAACAAACTTGTACCACGATGGGGTAAGACAGAAGAGTTGCAGAGAATTGAGGCGGAATGGTTCTTTAACCATCATGGCAGCCGACTTACAGATGAGGTAAAAAAATATGGCTATAAAGTATATAGAAATACTGATGAAGCGGAGAAGGAACTTTTACATTTATTACGCAGCTAAAATACGTTACCTAACAGCTTGGTTTCCGCTCAGCACAATTCATTTATCGTGACTGTCCGGCTTCGGTGGAAAAAATATCGCGGAGGATGCCAAGGCTAATGGCATAGGTGCCATTCAGGCCTTCCCACGTCAACCGTTTCGCGCCCAAGTTCAACCCTTTTTTGTGAGGCGTATCAGACACATAGTACGCTAAGCCCAAACGGAAATCTGGATCCAACACCACAGTAGAATGAGTAGGATAACGTTCCGGGTAGATCATTTCATACACACGGTTCAAATACGGCCCGGCTTCCATTTCAACAATGGTATATCCATCTTTGTAATCCTGTTGCAGTGAATGTTCATTTTGTAAAAACGTACCGCGTACAGAAACGGCTTTTTGATTGGTCAACACAGAATTTTTTTCCACATACGGCGCAAATGTGTCTGATGAAAATATATTATTCACAAACATTTGATTTTTTGTATGCAAATCACGCACATAATGTGGAATAGTAATATCGCCAATACTCGCATTTAATGACGCACACTTACCCATAATATACACCCCTCTCACTTCCGGCACATTTTCACTCACTTCACGTAAAATAGAATACGCTCCCATGCCGAGTGGATACGCAATATTCACGATGAGCGCATTGCTGCGGATCAGCTGCTTGCGCATGCGTTCATTTATTTTTAACCGGGGGTCCAACCACTTATTTGTTATCACATCTCGAATAGAAAAAATTTGCGCTTCAATATCAATGTGGTGGTAGGGTTTCAAACGAATTAATCCTTGTTTTTTTTCATACTGTAGTTTGTCTTTCATGAACTGTGGGTTCCGTCGCTGCGTAAACCGTGAAAGATAAGAACAAATATTTTCCTTCGGGACATGTTCTTGGGCAAACGCTTCTGCATTCTTTTCTAAAAATTCTGCATTGTCAGCAAATAACATTTTTGCATTTTTGAGCGGGAAACCAGAAAGCGTATTGATGAGCGAATGCGAATTCGAAGAAACAAAATAGACCGGTTGTTTATACACATCGAATGGATATTCTTTACGCGAAGAAGCAATATGAATCCACCACTGTTGAACCGTTTTTGAATAGTCCACGCTTGAACCGGCAAGAAGTTTCAATTCATAGTCAATGGGGGCGGCAACGAGTGTTTCAAATCGCTTCCACTGATTACTCAGCACTTCTTGTAATTTACTGTAATCTTCTGGCGAAAAACAATCGGCAAGCGTGATGCCGTCTTCTTGCAATTGCTGATGCAACTTTTGCACTTCAATATAGAATGCCGTCAAAATAGTAATTAAATCTTCCACATCAGAAATGCTGGCCACAAACACGGCGATGGTACTTGTCCGTTTATTGTACGCACACTGTCGCTCCCGTGCGATCGCTTTTGTGGTAAGCCACTGTTTGCTCGCCATTTGAATGCCTACTTGTTCAAATACCCGGTCCGACTGACCCATAATCACAGAGCGAGCCAACAGTATTTCTGACGGAAGACGTAAAATAGAATAAATCAAGGCTGAAATATCAGCTTTTTTTGCACGCACATGCGGGTGGAGCACCGGAAGCACGGCAGCGTGTTCATCGACAAAAGATGAAATTCTTACGGTACTGCCACCACGAAGGGCCGAATGAATTTTTTGAATATAATTCTCGATATGGTCCATAAAAAGGCTTGATTTTTACTTGAGCTTTCATTATACTACACAGAGCCTAAAATGTAAGGCTTCTTATTTGCCCGGGTGGCGAAATTGGTATACGCACAGCACTTAAAATGCTGCGGAGCAATCCATGCCGGTTCGAGTCCGGCCCCGGGCACAATCAAACTTTGCGCGAACCTTTTTTGAGAAAAACTGACATTTCGGCGAAAAAAGGAGATATTGCGCGGGCATTAAAAGTTGATAGGAGCTATATCAGCAATATTGAGAATATGACTACAGAAAAACAAACCCCGCTTGATAGATTAAATTACTCCGGCGAAATCGGAGCGGTTATAAATCGTCTCGCCGGTGTTTACAAAATCGGTAGCCCGACTAACTTTTCTGTCATCGGCGTTGGATATGAAGATTGCAATGTTGTCATAGAAACTCCAAGCGGCAAATATGTGGCAAAGATATTTTCCAAAGACAGAAACTCAGAAGCTATTATTCGTTATAGTATAATAATGGAGAAAGCTGTTGAGGTGGGGATAAATCATCCACCGCTAATAAAAACTGCTGACGGCAGAGTAGTTTATTCTGATGGCGAAGCAAACGATATTTCGATGGTATTGATGAAATTTGTGGACGGGCAAACTTTTCTTGAACTTGATCGGGCTCCCGACGAGGAAGAAGAAAAAGCAGTAGTTGAGCAAGCAGTAAAAGTGAATGGCATTGATTATCATCCGCCTTATCTTCTTGATTCTTGGGCTATTCCAAATATCAAAGCAATGTTTGAGAGGACAAAACAATTTATTCAATCACAGGATATTCAACTTATTAAACAAGCAATGACACAATACGCAGAAATCCCTGTTAATAATTTACCGCATTGTTTTGTTCACGGAGATTTTACGAAAGCCAATATAATGAAAGGTAATGACGGTAAAATCTATGTCTTAGATTTCTCGGTTGCTAATTGGTATCCACGAATTCAAGAGCTTGCCGTTATTGCCGCAAATTTATTACACGAAGAAAATAGCTCGCAAACACTTCGTAATAGAACCGAACGAGTTTCGGAAATGTACGACAAACTAACCCCGCTTACACCAGATGAGAAAAAACATCTCTACGCTTATGCGTTAGCTGGCGTTGCTATGGAATTTATGGGCGGTCATCAAGAAAAATTTATCAAAGGAAACGCAACCGAAGAAACGGAGTATTGGCTCAATTTGGGTCGGAGTGGATTGCGGAAGGAGCTTTCCGAAAAATAGTTATGAGAATTATAAAAACCAAAACTTTTGAACTGGCTATATACGAAAAGGGCAATAAGAATTCGTCAAAACTTGCGATTGTGATACCGGGAAGATTAGATACTAAAGATTACATTCACAACACAAGTTTAGTTGATTATCTCGCAAGTCATGGATATTTTGCGTTGTCATTTGATCCACCGGGTACTTGGAAAAGTCCGGGAGATATAAATTTATACACCACAACTAACCTTATAAAATCGGTGGATGAACTGATAGAGTTTTTTGGCAATAAACCCACCATACTTGCAGGCCATAGTCGCGGAGGAACTATTGCAATGCTTGCTGGTCCAAAAAATTCTTGCGTTACCTGCATCATTCCGATTTTTTCTTATTACGGCGCGCCAAGCGATCCATTAAATGAAAGAATTATTGATGGGAAAGTAATGAGTTATAGAGATTTACCGCCAGGAAATATGAAAACTAAGGAGCAAAAAGAATTTGGTTTGCCACTCAATTACTTTGAAGATGGCAAACAATATAATGCTTTGCCTGAACTAAAAAACTGCACCAAACCAAAACTGTTTTTCTACGGCGTGAATGATGATATGAACGATCTCGAAGATGTGAAGAAGGCGTATGAAGAATCTGCCGCACCCAAAGAAATACACGCACTAAATTCAGATCATGATTATCGTTATCATCCGGAAATAATTGAAGAAGCAAACCAAATTATTGGTGAATTTTTAGATAAGTATTCCTAGCCGCCGGATTTTTTCGTCGAAATGCCGGAAGCAAGGGCGAAGCGGGGGTAGTCAGTTCTTCTCAAAAAAGGTTCGCGCAAAGTATATAATTTACAGCACCTATGAAAAAAAATTCTCGTACGGTTGATTTGGAAGCGTCGTTAGCGCACCTACGAAAAGATGAACGTCTGCGCCGGCTCATTCAGAAACACACAAAACCAGAATTGCGCAAAACACGGAATGCGTTTCAATCGCTGGCTGAATCGATTATTTACCAACAACTCTCTAGCAAAGCAGCGGGAACCATTTATAAACGATTCGTCGCTTTATATGACGCGGATGGTACGCAGAAAAAATTTCCTCTACCTGTAGAAGTGCTCAACAGTCCCGTTGATCTATTGCGCACTGCGGGAGTTTCGAACCAAAAAGCTTCTTACTTAATTGACTTGGCACGCCGATTTGAAGATGGCACCATTACCCCACGTTTATTTGCCAGCATGACCGACGAAGAAATTTCGAAGCACTTGATACAAGTGAAAGGAATTGGTCAGTGGACCGTAGATATGTTTTTGATTTTTGCCCTCAACCGTCCAGATATATTACCAGTCGGAGATCTCGCTATTCAGAAAGCATTTCAACGGTTGTTCAAACTTCGCCAGCTTCCTTCTGCAAAACGTATGCAGCAACTTGCCGCCGGATGGAGGGGACATCGCACGGTTGCCTGTCTGTATCTCTGGAAGTCAGTTGATAACTAAAAATCTATAAAAATAATATGCATTGGATTTTTCTTTCACTACTTGCCCCGCTCTTTTGGGCAGGCTCCAACTTCATCGATAAATATATTCTGGGGAAATACAGTAAGGGCATTTTTGATTTTATGTTCTTTTCAACAATCACCAGCTGGTTGTTGTTTGGATTGTTGTTTATTTTTATTGGCATTCCCACCCTCACAATCTATTCCTGGATACCAATACTCACTGGCGTGATGCTCATCTATTCTTATGGTTTTTATGGAAAAGCCCTAGAACAAGGAGACACCTCTACTCTGGTAATTACATTTAAACTCATTCCCGTACTCACGGTTATTTTAGCTTTCCTTTTTCTTGGCCAAACATTATCTTCTCATCAAGTGCTCGGATTTATAATTGTTTTCGTCGGCGCACTTCTCATTTCACTTGAGAAAAGCAAAAAAATATTTTTTAAGGGCTTCGGAATGATCTGTATTGCTATTCTCCTATGGTCTGTGATGACTCTTTTTATAGATTACGGTCTTACAAAAATATCATTTTGGAATTATTTTCTGCTCGATACGCTTGGTTCGGCGCTAGCGGGGCCACTATTGTTACTCGTTCCCTCTATGCGAAAACAAATCTTTCATGGCTTGAAATCTGCCGTCACTGGTAAATATACTTTGCTGCCAATAATCTGTTAGATTTTTTTGGCCAAATGAGCATTAAAAAAGCGCTGGCCTCTGCCCCATCGGCCGGATTAGTCACCGTCGTCATGCAAGTGCAGTCTTTCTATGCCATTATTATTGGTTTTGCGTTGACAATATTTCTTCCACATATTATCCATGAAGATATTTCCGCAAAAACGCTGGTAAAAAAATCCATTGGTGCATTGATTATGTTTTCTGGTATTTATGTGTTGTTTACATAACTCTGGTTCAACAAAACGTTACTCACTTTCTTGCATGTAATCGGTCACAATAGAGATAATTCCTTTCACGGTTTCATTACAAAATTTAAACTGAATTTTTTCCAGTACGTCGTTTCCATAATTTCTGATCAAGTCGCTAATGAGCACGTGAATAAACGCTTGATTAGTCCATTCAATGCCTGTAAAGTCCAGAATAATATCCTCATTTTTTTCGAGAGTCGGAATAAGCTGCTGAATTCGTATAGCTCGTGCAACCTCTTTACTTTCCGCAAATACTCCAGCTTTTTGTACTAATTGTATGGTCATATAAGTTATTGCGCACTCAAAAATACTTCTAATGAAATCATATCTAAAGAAGTATGGCCGTATTTTTTCTCTCCGTGCTGTTTCGATGTAATAATACTGGCGTGTTCTGGATGGAGTTTATCAATAGCTTCATAAAAACCACTCAATCGTTTGTCATCCCATTCTATACTATTCCCTTCAGGATCAAATTTACTTTCAATCGGCGTATATGTTTTTTCTGCGACACCACCAAACTGTTCAATCACAAAATCACACTCGCGTTTATTCGCATAGTAATAAAAGAAAGTTCGTTGTTGCTTTTTGAGGTAATTCGCCACTGCATTCTCTGCTAATGCACCCATCTGTTGTTCTGCGTTTAATACACTACATAACCCCGTATCATAAAAATAATACTTTTTTTCATTATACAATTGTTCATTTAATGAACGGGAAAATTTTGGTACTTCATGAATAAGATAGACCTCTTCCAAATGCTGAATATATTCTTTCACTGTATCAATGGATATCTGTAACGTGCGTGAAATTTTAGATAAACTAATTTTATGCCCGACACTTCGAGCCAAAATAAGCAGCAAGTCAGCAATCGCTTTCGGATGACGAATGCCATAGACTTCCACAATATCTTTATAAACAATATGGTCGATTAAATCTAATAAATATTGCGGATTATTTCGTAATACATATTCGGGATATCCGCCAATAGTTAAATAATCTTGTATTGTTTTCTTAGCCGAGAATTGCTGAAACTCTGTAAAATTCAATGAGTGTACAATATATTTAAGATAGCGGCCCGTGAGATATGACTTCTGTTTTGAAAGTACCGTAATTGCGGAACCCGAAATAACAAACTTCATCTTCTGCGTTTCATATAACGCCTTCAATTCTTGATCCCAACCAGAGCGATATTGAATTTCGTCTAATAATACATACTTCACTTCGCCAGCCAGCGTGCGGGCTGTTTCAATGATTTGTGAAATAGAATAATTATCTAATTCTGGATGATCCAACAAGACATACAAAATTTGTTTTGGCTGAACGCCATACTTGGTAATTAACTCCCCCACCCATTGCTTCATAATAGTTGTTTTGCCCACGCGCCGAGAACCCAATAAAAATATCACCTCTTTATTCGTTCGGTTTTCATTCAAAATATCTAGATACTTGGTTCGAAGTATTCCGTTGTCTATAGGCTGTGCTGACCACCAAGGATTTAATTGTTCGAGGATTTTATCAATCATATTTTATCTCTAATTAGCCAAATTACGATACATTCTTATATATATTCTATCATGATCGAATATATTGTCAAGCTACCCATTTTCACCGTTTCATTACACGACTTGTATGGAATTTTTTCTACCTTACATCAACAAAAACACCTTCAACGGAAGAAACAACATATTTTTCTCTGCATCTACATTCAATTCTTGCTGGCTAATCACCATACCGTAATCACTCCCAATTTTATTCATTGTTTTTTGCACTTGTTTCGAGTCTTTTTTATTCATACCCACTTCAATAACAATTTGTCGTTGATTGTGCAATTCTAAAATAAAGTCCGCTCCACCTTCAGAAGCATCATACGTCAACGAACCTTTATGCTGCGTCACAAATTCTCTGTATACATGCAAACCCACAACATCTTCCAACAAATGCCCACGCGCAGTTTCATTTGTCGCTTTTTTGCCAGAGATAATGGTTAATGCTTGGCGAATTGCCGGACTCATAAATACAAATTTTGAAGGCTTTGTGGCTCTACCTGTATTTGATCCATGCGGATACGCCCGTATCAGTAATTCGGTTTTTTCTAATGCTTCAAAAATATCGTTGAGTGTTAGGCGAAGTAAACCAATGGTGTTCCCGATAGTGCTAAACGACAGCACGTCATTACTGTCTGCTAACAAATACAGTAGCGATTTTATTTTGAGCGTTGTCTCATATTCAAAATTACTCATGCTCTGAATATCTTTCATAATCACCTGGTCTAACAATCGTAGAATGGCTTGATACACTTGGTATTCATTTGTGCGCCCAATAGCGAATGGTAATGTGCCGATAGAAAAATATTCTTGTATATCGAATTGATCAATCATCGACCAATACTTTTGAATTTGTTGATCGAGAACGGACAATTGTTGGTGCGCTTCTTGAACAGAGTTCGCATAATACACGGCGTTAATCAAACTCTGTTGTAAACCGTTTTCGGGATACACCTGATTTTTGATCATTTGATATTCGGAAAAACTCATGGGAAACATTTTATGGAAAATGGCTCGGCGTTCTGCATCGGCTGTCGACTGTAGCTCCACTGCAGACGACCCCGTGCACAACACAAATACTGTATGAGAACGTTCATAGAGTGTTTTAAGTGTTTTGGCCCAGCGAGTATCTACTTGTACTTCGTCTAATAATAAAAACAACGGTTCTTGTTGTGATTCATAACTTTGACCAAGAATATATTCATAACTCGCTAACACATCTTGCAGCGACCCGCCCAAGTCTTCAACTTCATCCAGAGAAACATATAACACGCGGTTTTGTGCAACCTTCATTTCTTGAACAATATAAAAATAAAGCTGTGAGACAACCGTGGTTTTTCCTACACCGCGCAGCCCTGGAATAACGACCCACCGTTCCTGAGAAACATTCGCATAAAAATCATGAATTTTTTTTTTCAGGGTTATGAAAATGTGACGCTCAGGGTACACGATCCCGACAGAAGAGACGGTATTTGCTCTCAACCGATCTTGCGCACGGACTAATTGCTCTTGAATATATTGGGTAATTTGAATTTTCATATTTATAGTATATTACAATATACAAAAAACGTCAATATTTGTATATTAGAGTATACAAAAAAGTATTTTGTGGTTAATTTATGCGAATTTTAGCTAAAAAATAGCCTCGTTTTTTGAAAAAAAGAGGCCAGCGTCGATGTATGTCTCGATCGCTGACCTTGTTTAAGAGCCCGCCGCTTTCCTCACGCTGTTCTCTGTTTATGCCGCTCCATCAATATCATCCCAGCCATCATTAGGCTTTCGGATAATGATTCGGCGGTAGTAATGCAATGCGTCAACAGCAGCACGTATTGCATTCTCGAGTTTTTCTTCTTTGACCCGCAAAAAAATGATAGAGGATGAATCCCACCGCATAGATACCACCGTATAGGCATCCAAATGCACGAGCACATCCTCCCACTCCATACATATTGGAACCGGCGGGGCATCTCTCCGAACGAAAACCCACTGCGTATTATTATTAGAATACACTGTCACCCTATCAGGTAGGGTATAGAATATTGCTGAAAAAATCGCTGAAGCAATATTCTGTATCTCATAATAATCCCTACTCACGCTGTGGGGTTTCACCGATGCGCGCCACTTGTTTTTCGGAGTAAGTGTGCCGTCGTTCGCCCATTTTAACTGGAGAAGAATCGCCAAAATCACAGCAATCGAAGAACACAAAAGAAACGTGTTCGGATTCATACTTCCTCCTCAATTGAAAAAATTTTCTTCATTTCTTCTTTCATCCTCTCTCCATACTCATCAGATTCCACTTCCCATTCCTTAATGGTGGGAAAATACGTAACTACTCCCCTGTCACTGTAGATGAAAACGTACCGAAGACGTCGATCATTACACATCTGATCCTGGTAATCGAAATCACTTGTGACAGTATAGATAAGCTTGTATGGATGCCCCTCTACTATCCAGGCATTATCTTTCTCTTCTCTTTCTCTCTTAACATTTTCAGTGAGGAAAAAAGTGAACTTCAACTCAGGGAACCAACCCAAGGGTATCCGTTCCCCAATTGCGATTGCCATGGTTTCCTCCTCGAAGGCTTTGACGCCTTCCGTTGTTAAATTGTCAAGATACGCGTGTGACTGAAGAACAGCGTAATATATCAGAAAAAGCATTTTTGTTAATAGATACAAAATATATGTATGGCTAATTTTATTTAATTTTAGCTAAATATTGACATTTTATAAAAAATTGTTTATACTTACTAACAACAATATCTATGATCCTGGAAGACCACTTACAACAATTCGGCCTGTCGCCCAAACAATCTTTGGTCTATTTATCAACCCTCAAACTCGGCACAACCTCGCCAGCTCGCATTGCCGTGCAAGCGCGTTTGAACCGCTCCACCGCGTACGTGATCCTGCGCGAACTTGCACAACAAGGGTTAATTATTCAATCCGAACGCAACAACAAAAAAACATTCACCGCGGTTCCCCCAGACCGATTTGTGAGCCTCATGGAATTTCGGGCAAAACAATTTACGCAAATGGCGGAAAAAGCACGAAAAATTCTGCCGGAGCTGAAATCATTAGTCAACAGTGGAATCCATACACCAAAAGTGCAAATCTACGAAGGAAAAAAAGGAATTCAGAGTGCCTACGAAGACACGCTGACCTCTTCTGAAAGCATTAAAGCATACGCATCGGTGGACGATACTGAAAATACACTGCCGGATTACTTTCCCGAATACTACAAACGCCGAGCAAAACGTAAAATACATATTGACGCAATTTTCCCGCACACCAAAATGGCGGTGGCATTGCATAAGCGTGATAAACAGGAAGATAGAACGTCACTACTTGTGCCAGCAGACACCTATCAATTCACTCCGGAAATAAACATCTACGATAACAAAGTGGTATTTTTCTTCTGGCGCGACCAGTTTGCCATGATTATTGAAAGCGCAGAAATGGCACAAGCGCAACGAAAAATTTTTGATTTAGCCTGGGAACAAGCAAAAACATGGGAGAAAAAAATCTGTCCGCTGCATCATGTGCAGATAAAGAAAAAAGCGGGTTGATCAAAAAAATGATCTCCCCGCTCTGCGCCTCCAAAAAACCATACGTAACGTTATTTATTTTTTAGACGGACTAGTCCGTAGGTGACAAACACAAGAATGCTGCCCGCAAGCAGCCATGTGGTGGGAATAGAGTTAGTGAGTTCTGCCGTGACGCCCGCAAATAACAGCCCGATGATGCTGCCCATGTGCCCGAACATGGACTCAAACGACAACACTGTCGCTCGCTTACTCGATTTGCGCGGTGGTATGAGTGTATTGAGATACGCCTCATTCACCGGACCGAACATGCCGCGTCCCGCTTCATGAACAAGAAATACACTCACCGCAACTGCTGCATACGGCAATCCAGCAAATGCGATGCCAAACCCAATCACCAGCTGAATGAGCAGCAACGTTTTTCGTACGCCGATGCGCCGCCGCACTGAAGCGCACAGTAGAATACCAACGAACATACTTACCGACGACGCCGAGAAGAACGGGCCAAGAAATACCGTATTGCCTAGTAGCGCAGAAAAGTGCAACTGCCAAAACATGTTTGGCGCTTGCACCGCAAAATTTTGCACCAACACCATGAGCAGAATTGCTTTCATTGGTTGGCTGCGCTGAATATGGCGGTGGCACAATTGAGTGTGCATCACAAATGCGAACCATTGATCCTTCACCGTTCCTCTTTTTTTACGCCGCGGTGTAGTGCGTTGTGGCGTGTGATCCTCCTTCATTAACACAAACCTGCACACCGCTCCCACACCAATAACCAGACCTCCACTCGTCCACGGCAGAGTGGGGTCCACCGTATACAGCCATGCACCCAGTGGGCCCGAACAGATCCACGTCAACCGCGTATACAGATCTCTACGAATGTACACTGGGTTCACCTGTTCAGCTGTGTAACCGAAATAGATCACGCGATCTCGCATCCATGCGCTGAAAGCCCCATTTGCACACGCAAATCCAATAGCGAATATTCCTTCCGCGACAAGAAAACCAGCAATCGACGTGCTCCCTCCATACAATAACGATGCCGCAGCGATGATGATACAGGAAAAGACAGAAAGAAATTTTCTTCCAAGAAGATCTGCCGCAGCACCGGTTGGCACTTCCATGCACGCCTTCACAGTGAAATGGAATAAATTCATGCAACAGATACCTAGAAATCCGAGTCCGCCAAATTCTTTGAGAAAAAGTGCATACGTCACGAACGTCATACTCAATCCAAATTCTGTTATCAACCACAAAACATAATACAAGCGAATCGTTTGTGCGGCCATGATACCCTCCCAAGTTGTAAAAGAACCGTGAACTGAATAGATAGTCGAAAACAAAATCGCCTCGGACTATCTAGCCGAGGCGATCTTTGAAAATTATAGAGAAAATATTATGTTCTCGATATACAAACATTGCCTAAGCTAAATAGCCCTTTTGTATCTTGCGCAACAAAATACAAACCCATAGGGCGCGGCATAGTAATATGTGTGTAGTTTTGGCAATTCGTATGTTTCATAATGGAAAGATAGTAACAGAACAATAATTTTTGTCAATAGTCGATGCTTCAAAGATTTACTTTCTTGTCACCAATGTAAGAAGTGGGTCGCGGAGCAAACTATTGGAAGCGATAAAACCATCGCTAGCCTCACGCCACGGCTTGCCGAAAAAATTCGTAATACGTCCACCAGCGCATTGCACCAGCAGCATACCAGCAGTGACATCCCACAACCGAATCGGTGGTACCAAAATTTGTGCATCCATGCGGCCAGCAGCAATATAAGCGAGCTCTAAGCTGACACACCCGAGGTGGCGCATGGCGCAAGAACGATCTTCTAATGAAGCCCACAATTGCATTGCTTGCGCACGTGTAATTTCATCGCGACAGAAATACGAAAAGGATAATACGGCACGGGCAAGACGTTTTTCATTCGACACCTGAATCACCCGTTCATTTAAACGTGCTGGCTGACCTTTTTCTGCCACAAAAATTTCATTCAACAATGGCGCGTAAATAGCACTGACAATCGGCTGATTATTTTTGAGTAGAGTAACTGATGTGCAAAAAAATGGATTCGCAATCGTGTAGTTGCGAGTGCCATCGAGCGGATCAATAACCCATGTATAAGCAGAACCCCGCTCAATTGGAGCACCTTCTTCACTGACGATATTATGATCCGGAAAATATTGCTGAATTTTCGCCACAGCAAATTGGTGAACCTCACGGTCACTTGCTGTAACGAGCGCATGTTTTTTTGCACGCGTGGTTGTTGTGTGACGGACACTATCAAAAAAATTGCGCTTCAACATTGTGCCACCACGCAATGCTAACCCCAGTGCGAATTCTTGAAACGGTGGTGTACAAAATATTTTGGCCATAGGCGTTATTTTTTATTGCGGAATTTTTTGAGCCACGCCATATCTTGTGCACGTCCCTCTGGTTCTGTTTCGAGTACAAACGCAGTGTTTGCAAGTTTTGGATGATGTAACAAATTTTTAAATGCGGTTGTGCCCATTTTCCCGAGGTGGATATGTTCATGCCGGTCTTTATTTGCTCCACAATCTACTTTCGAATCATTCGCCTGAATCACCGTTAAATTTTTCAGCCCAATCTCTTTATCGAATTCTTTCAACGCGGCGTTCGTACCAATCGGTGTGCGCCAGTCATAACCAGATGCAAATGAATGTTGCGTGTCTAAACACACACCAACCTGTTTTTTATTTTTTATCCCCTTCAAGAGCGTGCCCACTTCGGCAAAACTGACGCCAACGGTGTTCCCAGATCCTGCTGCATTTTCAATCAATAATTTTGTAGAACCTGTATAGCCATCGAGAATTTTATTGATCGATTCAATGGCGGTTTTGATGGCTGTAGGTTTATCTGGGCAACCAGTGGCTGAGCCGGTATGAAACATCATCCCTTGTATGCCGAGCTTGCTGGCTTCTTCCAACCCTTTGCGTAACAAACTCATCGAACCATACCGTGTACTATTTTTTGGCGAGCAGAGATTAATAAGGTAAGACGCATGAACATAAGTTTCTGTATAGCCCAATTCTTTGCAATTCTTTTTAAACGCGGCGATTTGCTCTTCCGAGATTGGCGTGAACTTATACGTCTGTGGTGGGTTCAAAAAAAACTGGAATACCTCGCATGCTTCTTTTTGGGCATTGAGCGGAGCATTACTCACCCCACCCGCTGCCGATACATGTGCACCAATCTTTTGCATATGTATAGTATATCATAATTCAATAGACTATTCTGGTTGTCAATTCAGGATTACGAATACCATAATGACGATTCATCATATGCTTAAAACAGTAAAAATCAAGAATTTTCTACCGTAGTCGAAAAAAATGTCGGGTATTTTCTACTTGGGTAGAAAATACTTTAATTTAATTGTATCTCAGCAATACACAAATAATGATCTGCATTGCCTGGAATGACTTGCCACGACTGTGCCTTCCACTCTTTTGAAACGATCAGGTGATCACACTGGCCGTAATCTGGCGTAGTATCGGTTTGAAACAGGTCGGTAAAACCGCTTTCAAATAATTGTGGCACCAAGGCATGAACATCAGCAAAATTCATATCTGCACCAATGACCAATGGCAGTGTTGAGTGTTCAAAAATAATTTCTGCAATGGCTGTGCGAATGTGGGTAAATTCGTTTTCTAAAAAATTGCGTTTAAATTTATGAAACGGGAGCATGTGCCCAGAAGCTACTCGCACTGTTTTTCCTTCCATATTGATATCACAAAACAGAAACCCTTTATCGAATGAAATCCACCGTGCTCCGTTTGAACCGGTGGCGAAAATACCCGGGTTTGGTACGGTCACATATTCTGTGGAGAGAACAGGAAAGCGGCTGAGCACAGCAACAGAGAGTTCATTGCCGGGTTGCAGGTGGTTTGGGTGCATCACCTGTGCGGCAATGTGCGAAAAACCCAGAGCGTCAGCGATGTCGTGCGATTGAGTTTGTTTCGGGTGTTCTGCTGGAGTATTAACCTCCTGTAAACAAATCACGTCCGCATTCTGTTTTCGCAACTCTTCAATAAAATAATTCAAATCTTGGTGATCAAATTTTTTTTGATCACGCGAAATAAATCCGCTTCCAATATTCCATGTCGCTATTTTCATATAGAGATTATAACAAAATATACGTGAATTAAAAATTGCCACCTGTCTTGAGAAACATCACGGGAGACAGTGTGGCAATTTTTATTACTTCGTAAACGATTCCAAGCGTTCAAAAGTTTTACGATGCATCATCATATTTTCCATACGGCTACGATGAGCTTCTGAATCTATCTGTGAAATCATATCTGGAATTTGATCATACAACTTTTTCAGCTCATCAATCTCTTTCTGCAACTCTGCCGCGTCTACTTCAATTTTTTCTGCCACAGCCACTTCACGCATCACCAGCGCCGCTTTAATGCGCTGTCCAGCGCGATCACGAAAATCTTTTTTCAGTTCATCGGGTGTTTTTTTCATGTGCGCTAAATAATCATCAAACTTCAATCCCTGGCGGGTAATGTCTTGTTCGATTTCGCGCATCATTTTATCTACCTCTTCATCAATCAATTGATCTGGCAATGGGTCAAATGTGGACTTGGCCACAATTTCTTCAATCACGGCAACTTCGAATTTTTCTTGTTCTGCTTGTTCTAATTCGCGCATAATATTTTTGCGAATTTCTTCTTGCATGGTCGAAAGCGATTCAAAATTCATCTCCTTGGCCATTTCATCATTGAGTTCTGGCAATTCAATAGCATACACATCATGTACGTTCAAATGAAACTGTGCGGGCTTGCCGGCTAAATCTTTTTTATATTCTTTTGGAAAGCTCAGCTCCACATTTTTCTCTTCACCCTTCTTCATACCCACAATCGCTTCTTCAAAACCTGGAATGAATTGCGCATCACCTAAAACGATCGGCTG
Source organism: Candidatus Kerfeldbacteria bacterium (assembly GCA_016182555.1). Classification (GTDB taxonomy): domain Bacteria; phylum Patescibacteriota; class Patescibacteriia; order UBA9570; family XYC2-FULL-38-9; genus JACPGJ01. Next base: position 43,037 of record JACPGJ010000005.1, on the reverse strand, counting down.
TTTCTGTGCTTGGCCGCCCTCAATGACCACTCCATCCACCTTCACTTCAAAATCTACTAATACTTTATCACCCATGGCTGCGGCGCGATCCACCAATGTTTCTTTAGCGCGCATCTTCCGAATTTCGGCCATGGTTTTATCGTATTTCTTTTGATCCAACTCCACGGCAGGTTTTTTCGATTTCAATTTTTTGTACTCTCCTAACGCTACCTTTGGCATCAATGGTACCGTCGCTTTGTAGACCACGGGGTTTCCTGGTGCAATTTTTTCTACATCAATATTTGCGCGGCCTACCGTTTGCAATTTTTCTTGGTCCACCGCCTTTGGGTACGAATCTTGAACGAGTGCGTTGAAGGCTTCTTCATAGATAGTACCTTCTCCCACTTGCTGTTTCAACACATCGTAGGGCACATGGCCTTTACGGAACCCTTTCACGGTGACTTCTTGTGAAATACGTTTCGCTGCAGCCTGTACAAATGGATGCACTTCTTCGACTGATAATTCAATCGTTAATTCTGCTGTCGTGTTCGGCAACACTTTCGATGTAACTTTCATGGCGTCTATTATTTAACGAATTTGTCTTTATAGAGTTGCACGGATTCCTCCACGGTTTTCATAGCGTCATCGCGATCACGCCAATCTTTACACACGACCTCTTTGCCTTGTAAAATTTTATAGGTTTCAAAGAAGTTTTTAATTTCTTTCAAACAGTGTTCTCCAACATCAGCCAGTGTTTGGTAATGTTCATAGCGTGGGTCTTCGGCGGGGACAGCAAGCACCTTGTCATCAGAATCACCACCGTCAATCATGGTGAGTACACCGATCGGACGCACTTCGACCAACAACCCCGGAGCGAGTGGAAACGTCGTGAGCACCATCACATCGAGCGGGTCACCATCATGCCAATACGTTTGCGGAGCGAACCCATAGTCGAAAGGATAATATTGAGAACTGAAAAGCACGCGGTCAAGTTTAATCAATCCAGTCTCCTTATCCACTTCATACTTGTTCGCAGAGTTGCGGGGAATTTCGATGATCGTGTTGAATGTTTTTGGTGCATTATCGCCCAAAGGAACATCGTGCCAAAGATTCATGCTCATAAATATAGTATTACTATTTATTATTTTTCGGATTCAGCGGCCTTTTCTTTTTCCACTTCGTTGGATTTTTCTTCCATCGGTTCAACAGTTACTTCTTCAGTTGGTGTTTCAGTTTCTGATTCACCAACAGCTTCCTCCGTATTTTCTGCTTCTGGAGAGCTAGCGTCTTTCACCACATCAATTTTCCAACCCGTCAGTTTTGCGGCTAAGCGAACATTCTGACCGCCTTTACCAATTGCCAAAGACAACTGATCTTCTGCCACGTATGCTTTCGCCACTTTTTCTGCTTCATCTAATTGCACAGAAACCACTTTAGCGGGTGACAATGCATTCACAATAAAGCGCACAGCATCATCGCTGTATTCAATAATATCAATTTTTTCGCCACCGATTTCGCTCATGACTGTTTGTACACGCGCGCCACGTTGACCAACGCACGAACCGATGGGGTCAATATTATCTACAAGACTTCGCACCGCAATTTTGGTTCGCGAACCCGCTTCACGCGCAACTGACATGATTTCAATAGACTCAGATGCAATTTCCGGTACTTCCATGGCGAAAAATACTTTCACCATTTCCGGCGCCGTACGGGAAGCAATAATCTCTGGTCCTTTGTTCGTTTTTTCCACGGAAAGCAACAATACTTTGAAGCGGGCACCAATATGATAGCGTTCGTTGGGTGACTGTTGATTTGGTGGCATAATCGCTGTCGCTTGACCCAAGTCCATATAGACCAACGGTCCCTCTACGCGTTGTACTGTCGCATTCACAATTTCGCCAATACGATCTTTATACTGGTTGTATAATGTTTCACGCTCTGCTTCACGCAACTTTTGAATAATCACCTGTTTGGCAGTTTGTGCGGCTACACGACCATAGCCTTCTGGTACCGGAAGCTCACTAATCATTTCATCTCCAATTTCGGCATCTGCTTTCACTTTTTTTGCTTCGGTCAGTGAAAGGTCTGTGCGTGGGTTGAACCGCTTCACATCATCTTCTGCCGGTTCGCTTTTTTCTTCATCGCGACCTCGACGTTCACGCCTTTTCCCTTTCACCGCTTCTTCCGCTTTCTTTTTTTCTTCTTCTGCTTGTGCAGCGAGGTCTTCCTCTTTCGGATCTTCCACAACAGTTTTCACATCAAAAATGCGCGAAGAACCATCTTCCGGGTTGAATTCCACGCGGCAGTTCAGCATTTTATTACCGAATTCTTTTCGGTACGCCACCGCAAGGGCGGCCTCGATCGAATCCACAACGGAATCGAATGGAATGTTTTTTTCATCGCACACCTGTTCAATGGCGGCGATCAGTTCACTTTTTGCCATAGAGCTTCTTGGTTATATTGATCTATTTTTTAATCATCAAAAAAACCAGCATATGGATGCTAGTCTTATTAGCAGTATACTTCCACCAAAAATTTTGTCAAGAAAAAGAGTCATTACTCAATAGTTGTAATTGCAGTTCTTTAGGGATCATACGCAATATATGGCTAGAACCCTATATTGCGTATGATCCTTCGTGGTGTCAGAGATATCCCTTCCTTTTCAGGGTTGGTAAACTCTATGCTTAAATTATAACCTTCTACCTGTGCTTTTGCGTATGATCCCTTATATTGGTTTTTGCAATCCCAAAATTTTCACTGTTGCAGAGAGTCGGCTAGATTTTCTTTTGTGGTACCGCATACAACATGTTTCTCCCTTTGCCATAAGAGCTCACCAAGCGCTCCCGCACTAATTGCTGCAAATCTTTTTTCAGCGTTGGTCGCTTAAGCTCTGGCAACAGCTCACTCATTTGTCCCATCGCCAGTGGGGAATCGGCAGTACGCAACACATGCATAATACGTTCTCGGCGCTCCACGCTATTCAATATGGTCGTTGCTTGAGTAAGTGCCACAACTTTCCCTTGAATAATATCGAACACTTTTTGCTCTGTCGCAAGCAATTCATCTGCAACAAACTGTATAAAAGTGGTATCATTTTGAGAACTGTCCGCTTCTTCTAGCGTTTGAATATATTTTCGACGATGGGCATTTTGAATAATGCAAGGGTAATACCCTGCCTGCGTCAGGAGTAAATTCATCAACAATCGACTCATTCTCCCATTGCCATCATCAAACGGGTGAATACTCACGAAGCGATAATGGAAACGCGCTGCTCGTTCAACGGGGTGCATGGTTGTTTCCGACCCGACCCAATCCAGCAATGCTTCCATTTCATCGTGCACATGAATGGGATCGGCGTATTCGTGAATCTTTCCAGAAAGTGTGAGTACATGATTCGGTTGCTTTTTATATTCACCGACATGTAGGCGTTTATGAATCATCTGACCGTCCATTCCACGGGCAATAGTAAAATCCATGCCTTTCATCAACACACCATGAAGCTCCTTAATGAGTGACTCTGTTATTGAACGCTTTCCTTGAACAATATCATTCAAGCGGTCGATTGCTTCAGCGTGGTTTTTTGCTTCCAAATAATCTTTCAACGGCCGACCTTCTGACGTTAACCCTTCACGCAAAAAAAATGCGGTCTCTCCGAGCGTGAGCGTGTTCCCTTCAATCGCGTTAGAATTGTATGTCCATTCAATGCGTAATTGCTCTTGCAGTGTTTTTTGCAGGCTATCATTAAATGGTCGAAATGTCTGAATAGCTTCACGAAGCGCATCTATTTTTTCTAAAATAAGCATAAAGCTCTGTTTGGATATTATAATCACAGTGTATCCAAAAATATCCAATATGTCAAATCAAAATCAACCATCATTTAACGAAAGTCCTCGGCGCTGATATTCCAGAACCATTGCAGGCGAGCGTGTTTTTCGGGCAACACTTCCAACGCCGCGAAATCGAATTGCACTGCGGCCACCGACGGCAAATTTATGTAATCATGAAAGATGATTATTTGCTTTTCAAACTTTTCCAAAGTAACTGATAGATGAGTTTTTGCAATTGAGCGAATTCACGCGATTCAATAAGCACTGCCATTTTTTCATTCCACGATGCAATCAAGACTTTATCGTTATAAATATTCACTTCTGGTGAAAAAGTCATTTCAGGGTTGGGTAAAAAAACTGATTCACGTGCTTCTTCTGCATTATGCACAATTTGTTTTCGATCTACCTCATTGTCTGGAATAATCGCTTTAATAGAAATGCCTGCGCCTGCTCTTCTTTTATAATATTCCGGGAAAAAATTTGGCAATCCTTTATGCATCGTTTCAGCATTCGCGTATGCAAGAATCGTTTCTGTAGAAGTAAGCGTATCTTCATATGCTTCACGCATACCTTTTTCGCCTTCAAAAAAAGTGACCTTTGGCTTAGTGTTTTGCGGATGCAACAATGAAGACAGTTCGGGCAAAGCTTCTTTCACCAGTTGTTGTTGTTTGGTAATTTTTTTATTTGCCTCTTCGCGTTCACGTTCCAGGTAGGCAATTAACCGTTTTGGGTCGCCGGCATGAAAATAAATTTTTGTCTTTTTTTTGAATTTGCTGATGATGCCTTTTTTCATGAGTGAATCGAGAATGTCATAACAGCTGGTTCGGTTAATTTCTGTTTTGTCTGCAATTTCGCCAGCTGTTGCGCTATCCAATTCCAATAACGCCGCATACACTGCTATTTCTTTTTGCGAAAATCCAAGTTGTTGCAAAATTTTAGGGTAAATCATAGTGTTTTATTTCATTATTTCAATGAATCGGCCAAAATACGCAACTGAAATAATACTTCTTGCTTCAATTTTGTTTTTACAAAACTTCTCTGTGATTCATTGAGATATTCGCCAAGTCCAAGCAGGAGTTCTTCATTTTTAATTTTTTCAATTACCGGCACACAATCGCTAGTAATATATTGCTTCACTGTTTTTCCTGTGCGTTTTTGAATGACCGATTCTTCAATTTCCCAACGCCTCGTAAAAAAATACCAAATATCATACACATCTCGCATAAATACTTTTTTTCTATCAGTAAGCGCTGCCAGTTTGTTTGCAAACATATATGACGGGTTCATAACCAACATTGGAATACCCAAGTATTCCTGAACAGTATACTCATTGTGCCAGCCACGAGTTGAAATATCTATTTTAATATGATGATGTTTTTCTTCGTACGATAACAAAAAAAACAACGTATAATTTTTTTTGTATTCATCTTGTATTGTTCCATAGTGCTGAAGAATTGTACGCACCTCTTTATGTACTGTGGCAATACGCGCGGGTGTTGGGTCAATTAAATCAAAATCAAGGTCAACCGAAAAACGTGGTAGATTATAAATCAAATATGCAGCTGTACCACCTTTAAAACCAAGCAGCGAGGAAATGCGAATATTTGTATACATATCTTTGGTGATTTGGAGCAAAATTCGATGATGTTTTTCTTTGTTGAGCATAGTGATAATTATTCTGCGAATTGTTTTCGTAAAATTTTTAAACGTTTTATAAGTTGTTGATTATTGTAGAGTGGAGTCAATTCTTCGCACTTGTTCCAATCAACCCCTCGCGGATTATCCAAATGTTCTAATTTGTTCAGATAGAGAAGGTCTAACACGGCCCGTTCTGTTGATGCTTCTGTGTATGTTTCTTTATGAATAAGCCCATTGGTGTTGTAGAGAATGTTTTTTTTCATTTTATGAAAAAGTATTTTTTGTTTTTGAATAGCAACAGCAGCGGATCGGATGCCGGCAACAAAAATTGTTTCGTAATATTGAAAATTTATTCCATTTTGTTGTAGGATGGTTTCAAAACTAATATATGATGGTACGAAAATACTGGCCGCAAGTTCATGTTGGTTATAGTGCTCATTTTTTGCATACAACCCTTTTCTAATGTGGATGATTTTACCTCTTTTTACATAGTAGTTCACTTTCGATTTTAATGTTTGGATATTTTGTTCACCCCAAAGAATAGCCAGTTCTTTTGTTGTAAAGACTGTTTTTTTTGATCTTTCTAGCAAAATAAGGGGATTATTCATACAAATTATTAATTTGAGACGTAAAGGTAAGAAAAAATCTTACCTTTATGATACATATTATTAACCTGATTGTCAATAGATCGTATTTTCTATTAAAAATTGCAATAGTTGATTTGTATTTGTGGAAAATATTTCGACACTATTATTATATAATATTAGCTAAAAAATAGCAAATATTTAACAACATGTCGGTATGAGTATAAACAATTAAGTGTTTTGCTGATATTCTTTTGTGTTCTCAAGAACAACTCTTGAGACGAACCTTCACAAGGAGAATATCGTGAAAGTATATCCCCTGTCTCACGTAGATCCACTTTTTTCTTCTGACACTCAAACTTTTCGGGACATCGGCGTTCAGATGAACGCGAGCCTGGAAGGTATTGCGGTAGCTCCTGAAGAGCTTACGCAAGTGTTGCCAAACGGGCTGCTGCGTCCGCTCCTCTCATTGGAGTTCAACTGGCTGCCGGCTGAACTGGTGTGCGCGTATAATGCGGCTCCAAGCGAAGAGCGCGAAACACTGCTTGTGCAGAAGCTGTGGGGCAACTGCCGGCTGAACTGTAAAGGCTGCTACGTGAAGCAGCCGAACCTCTATCAAGGGCGAGACCTGTTGTATCCTGAACAGATTTTCGCGTTGATCGAGGAAGCTGTTCAAAACCTCGGCACCAGAACGTTAAAGTATCTGGGACCCACGGAGTTTCTTCGTGACAAGGAACTGTTTGCTCACCTGGATCGCTTCGCACAGCTCGGCATTTTTTTGAATATATTTGCAAAAGACCCGATGCTTGGCGACGATTGCGAGGTGGAACAGTTCTTCGGCTCGCAGGGGCTGCACACCGCAGAGCAGTTTGTGGAGCGGCTTGCCTGTTATACAAATTTGCGGATACTCTACAACTTTCGCTCGTTTGATGACTGGGTGACGAACCACCTTGTTCGCGGTGGGTTTGCCGGAAAGACAGACTACACCGGCGACTACAAGCGTGTACAGACGCGGGCTCTTCAGCTGTTGCACAAGTATTTCGTGCAAGCGGAGATTGGGCGCGGCCGACCTGGGCGGCTCATGCTCATCAACACACCAATAACACACGAAACCATCGGTGAAGCATTTGAAATCTTCAAATACTTCACCGATCGCGGTATTCCGGTGTGCTCGACAACCTCCATGCAGAGTGGCTGCGGAGGCAAGCTATACCGTGGACTCAACAACGAGTTCATGGAACAGTTTGCGCAGTACTATGCACAGGCACACCGCTATTCAGTGCAGCGTGGGCTCATTTCTGAAGATTATTTTCAGAAACACGGCCCAGCACCGTATGCGGGAATCGCCCACTGCGCACAACTCTGCAGCGGGCTCCTGATTCGGGAAACCGGTCAGTTGCTGCGCTGCCCGGGTGCAGACCACACGGAGTGGCAAGACACTGTCACGCCGGAGCAGTTACTCCAAAACGGCATTGTGTGGGCCTGGCAGCAGACCCGCAACTACAGCCAACCCGCGCAAGTCAACGTGGGGTGCCTGGCAAAGCCGGCAGTGTTTACTGCCGAGTTCAACGCTCGGGTGATGCAGCTATATGAGACATTCGCGGTTTGATATGTCTTTATATCCGCTGCAACACACCAGGCCAGCAGTGAGCACATCACTTGTTGGCCTCTTTTTTTATTGTACAATTTCCGAGTGGGACAAAAAATTTCAATGGAAATCATCTCCACCAATATTCCAAAACCATTTTAGACGAACCTGTTTGCCGGAAACAACCTCGAGTGCCGCAAAATCAAATTGCACCACGCTCACTGACGGCAAATCCATTTTTTCCTGCAACTCATACAACGCCAGTTTCATTTTTTGAAACTTTGTTCGGGTGAGTGCTGTTTCTACACCACCAAAAAATTCACCACGACGTGTTTTTACTTCTATGACATGCAGCACACGCTTGCCGGCTCCATCTTCCAGCGCCAAAATATCAATCTCTCCAGAACGGGTATGCAAATTTCGCCCCAGAATATCAAAACCGCGCCGCTTCAGAGCACGCACAACAACTTCTTCTCCCACCGCTCCCATGGTTTGTCTAGTCATAAAAAAATCCCCGTCAGGGGAGAGTATACAAAAAATATTCCTGTCCTGCGCTACCGCTTGTGTAATAACGCCCCCCAATGATACTCCCCAGCTTCAAATTCTTCAAGTATCTCCAGCCGATTCAATTCGGCAATCGGTTTAAGTTCTTCTGTATACAGCCGATGTTCTACTTTCGGTCCCAGCACAGTTTGATCTGGCTTCCACTCAACCACCAGCAATGTTCCACCAGGCTTAACCATACGCGCGCACTCATGCAACATGGCCGCCCGCCGCTGCGATTGGGACAACGTATCTGCAAGAACGACGACATCAACCGATTCATCAATAATTTGTTTCGCGGCACGGTACACCTCTAAGTCCGTCCACACCAAACGTACATTACCCGCGTGCGCTAATTCCACTTTGGCTTTCACAACATCTAACACACTACGAACGACATCACACGCATACACCACACCACGCTCACCAACAAGCTGAGCAGCAGCAAGAGTCACCGCTGCCGTTCGGCCAACACCACAATCGGCCACGGTCATGCCTTCTTGCACGCCCGCACGCTTGAGCAAAGCAGCCGCATCAAACAGATTATCTTGATTCATTCCTTCCATATACATGCATCATATCATTGTCTTCATTGGGTGAAAAGTTCGGCGGTGAATCAAACACAACCCATACCGTTCCAATGCTGTACGATGAGCAGCCGTACCGTATCCTTTGTGTTCATTAAATCCATACGCTGGAAATTCTTCATGAAATTTTTGCATCATCTGATCACGGGTCACTTTTGCGATAATTGACGCCGCACCAATAGAATACACCGTGGCGTCTCCACGAATAATCGGTGTTTGAGGAATGTGCGACAATTCTGGTAAAAAAAATGCGTCAATGAGCAGGTGTTCGGGTACTATACCCAAGGCTTCCACTGCACGCACCATCGCCAACCGGTTTGCCGGCGCAATACCAATCGCATCAATTTCTGCATGCGACGCACTGCCAATACCCACGGCAACCGCCACCGCACGAATTTCCACAGCAAGCCGTTCACGTTTTTTAGGGGACAACGTTTTCGAATCCGCAATGCCAACAATGCGCGCAGCCAGCGTAGACGAAGGCATAATGACTGCCGCTGCTACCACCGGACCAGCCCATGTGCCACGCCCAGCCTCATCAATACCGGCCATAAACTGTATTCCTTCGGCCATCAATGCCTCTTCATGTGATAATGACATACCAACTAAACGTATTTTTATAATCAAGAGAAAACCGAACGATACTACTATACAATTTTTATGGTCGAAAGAACAAGCAAAAATTGAACGCGGTACTTGGGTTGACAATTGCAGTCCTCGCCCAGTACTATGGATATATGGAGAAAAACAATGGAAAAGACCGCATTACTATTACACTACGCAAAGACCTGCTTCCATTGCTCGATAAATTTGTAGATGGAGAACGCATACGCAACCGATCCCATGCCATTGAATATATTTTAGGGCAACACCTCGGTTTAGGTATTGAGCAAGCGGTCATTTTTGCGGGTGCTGATACAGCGCACACCGTACATACGCTCACACAAATACGTCACCGACCAATCATCGGATATATTTTTGATATGCTCAAAAACCACGGTATTCGAAATATCATTTTTGTCGTAGATGAATATGGTACACCGTTGCGTGAATATATTGGCGACGGAAAACAGTGGGGGTTGCATGTCGAATATGTACAGGGACCGCATGCTGAAGGCACTGGTTCGACACTCACTCTCGTCAAACCACTCATTCATCAAACATTTTTATTACTCTATAGTGACGTTTTGGCAGATATCAATTTAAGTGATTATGTAGAGCACCATCGACAATCAGAAGCTGTGGGAACAGTCGCGTTAACATATAAAAAATCTCCGGAACATTATGGTGTGGCACGCATGGAGGGAAACAAAATTGTCGAATATGTTGAAAAACCCGGCGAAGATAGCAAACATGGTTTGGTGAACGCCGGTATTTATGTATTTGAACCAGAAATTTTTGAATATTTAACAAGCGATGCGGTCTCACTGGAAAAAGATGTTCTTCCGCAAGTGGCAAAAACTGGCTACCTTATTGGATATCCATTTCAAGGCAAATGGTTCGATATTTCAAAAAACACCGGTTTGCAAACAGCTGAACGTGAATGGGTATAAATACGTACAACTATTTTATTTTTTCACCGGAATAATACGTATACCGCGTTCTTTTTTCATTTTTGTGCGCATACGATCAACCCGACCAAACACCTTGCCGGCTTCTTTTACTTTTTCTATGTGTGAGCGTTCATCTCTCTCGTTAATATCAAATATTGCAGAAATGTATTGGCGTATTCGACCCTCTTTCTCTTTAAGTAAACAAGCCGTAAGCAATCGACTTTTTGATATTTCATCCATTGGCAAAACCCATAAATGTTTAAGTACAAAAAGTTCTACTCCTTGCTCCTTTCCAGCAGTAAAAGCATCGACAAATAATTTTTCTATTTCATCTCGATCTTGTCCATAAGCCTCTTCTAATTTTTGCAAAAACAATTCTGGAAATTTTCTGGATTCGTCTTGTTGAGTTGCTGCAGCAGCATCTTGAATAATGTTCATTAAAATATCGTATGGATTTTTATGTTTTTCAATCTCTGTTGACATAACATTCTTTATTTTTAAATACGCCCACGGTCTTGCATCGCTTCCGCAATGCGAGCCAAACTGTGAATATACGCACCAGTACGCATATCACAAGAATATTTTTTTGATTGATTCCACACGTCTGTAAACGCTTGTATCATCATTGGACGCAACCTATCAAACACTTCTTGTTCAGCCCAATAATACCCCATTCGATTTTGTACCCATTCAAAATAAGACACCGTCACGCCACCAGCATTAGCCAGAATATCTGGTACCACGACCACACCTTTTTTGAATAATTTTTCATCAGCTTCTGGGGTGGTGGGACCATTGGCTAATTCCACAACTGCCCGAGCTTTTACTCGACCAGCATTGATAGACGTCAATACACCTTCCAGCGCTGCTGGCACCAATAGATCGCAGGGCTGCAATAATAATTTTTCATTCGTCATTGTTTTGGCTGCACCCGTAAAAAATCCTGCAACGCTTCCGGTTTGTAATTTGTGTTTTGCCAGCAATTCCACATCAAGTCCTTTTTCATTATACAGTGCTCCTTTTGAATCTGAGACCCCAACCACACGCCACCCGTGTTCGGCCGCGAGACTTGCATATACTGCGCCCGCATTTCCAAAGCCCTGTACAATAATTCGTGGTCGTTGAATGTTCAACTTCTTCAACAATTGCTCGGTCACATATATCCCACCTTGCGCCGTCGCTGTCCCACGCCCAGCAGACCCACCAATAGATATCGGTTTTCCAGTAATCATGCCTGGCTCATGATGGCCCACGAGCTGTTCATATTCATCCATCATCCATCCCATCACTTTTGGATTCGTATACACATCTGGCGCTGGAATATCCGTATCTACTCCCACCATATCACGCATCGCTCTCACCCAGCCACGAGATAACATCTCCAACTCACGTTGTGAAAGTTTTTTTGGGTCCACGGTTACGCCGCCTTTTCCACCGCCATACGGAATGCCGACAGTTGCACATTTCATGGTCATCCAAAAAGCTAGCGCACGCACTTCATCTGGGTTTGTTTTTGGATGAAAACGAATACCGCCCTTAAATGGACCGCGTGAATTATCATATTGCACCCGGTATCCAGAAAACACATGAAGCGCCCCATCGTCCATACGTACCGGAATCGCCGCTTGCATCTCACGCATCGGTTTTTTTAATCGCTCAAGAATATCGGGATGCAGTTGTATATACCCTGCCGCATGCTCTAACTGCTGCATCGCTTGTCGAAATGGATTTGCCATACAAAAAAGGTAGTGGATTATTACTCCTCCGAATGTTTCCAATCAACCAGCAACACTGGTTTACCCGATTGCTTTTGTAAATAATGATAGGCGGACAATGCGGCTTTAGCACCCTCACCAGCAGAGATCACCACCTGTTTATCACGCAATGGCGTTACATCTCCCGCGGCAAATAACCCCGGTGTTTTTGTTTCGTTATTCAGACTAATCAATATCGCTTTCTGTTTATCAAATTCTACTAAGTCGCCAACCCAAGCCGAATCAATTTTATGTCCTTTCTCGACAAATACGCCAGCGACGGGAATACGCTCTTCTTCCGCAGCTTCCTTTCCATGAATCACAACTGCTTCCACTTTTTGTGTTCCCTCCACACGCACCACCGCGGAATTCATCCGCAACTGAATTTGTGGATTCTGCTGCACTTGTTCAAATAATTTTTTGTGTGTCGGATAGCCATCTTTTTCATGAACCAGTGTCACACGGCAATGCATACGTGCGAGTAACAACGCCGCATCCAACGCTTCAAATGTGCCACCCACCACCGCAACATCTTTTCCTTTAAATAATGGCGCATCACAGGTGGCGCAATAGACCACACCCTTGCCTTGTAACCCCTGTTCACCGGGCACCTCTAAATTTCGCGGTGTTAACCCAAACGCTAAAATGACTGCGCGTGCCATGTACTGTCCGGTTGTGGTTTTCACGGTGAACACCTCTTTTTCTTTCGTCAGGGATGTCACTGTTTCATAGGCAAACTGCGCACCATACGACTTGGCATGATTTTGAAATTGTAACATTAAATCCACGCCTGCAATTTTTTTTGTCCCAGGATAATTTTCAATCGCCGGAGTCATCGCCGCCTGCCCGCCCAGCGACTTCGTCAGCACCAATGTATGTAATGTTCGGCGAGCACAATACAACGCCGCAGTTAAACCAGCGGCGGCCCCACCAACGATAATGACATCATATATCTTTTCTTGTCCGCTGGAGTCTTTCATGATCGTTTAAGCTTATCCAGCCAACTCATTCAATTTTTGCTGCAACACTGTTTTATCTTGTACACCAACCATCTGGTCTACTGGCTGTCCACCTTTGAAAAAAATCAAAGTAGGAATACTCATCACTCCGTACTTGCTGGGTGTATCATTATTTTCATCAATATTCATTTTGACAATCTTTACCGGTTTGCCTTCATTATCTTTTGCCAGCTCTTCCACAATGGGTCCAAGCACTCGGCACGGTCCACACCACGGTGCCCAAAAATCGACTAACACGGGCTCTTTTGCTTCGAGCACTTCCCCTTGAAATGTACTATCGGTCACTTCTTTTGCCATAAATATAAGTTAATAATCTGTATGGTAAAACTATTGTAACACAGAGCAAAAAGAAGACAACTCGGCTCTAAATTCCTTAACCAAACCATGAAAAAATTTATTTATTCGCCCGAATAGTTTTCACAATCCGAATCCGTTTCACCCGATGATCTTCAGCTTCTTCAATCACAAAATCACAGTCGGCAATGCGTTCACTTTCACCTGTTTGAGGAATGCGACCAAAATGTTTCAAAATCAACCACCCCACTGTTTTTTGACGGCTACCCTTCAAACTCACACGAAAAAAATCATTCACTTGGCCAATGCTCACTCGCGGATCTACAATAATCGTTTGCTTGTCAATACGCTCAATCATTTCGGTGTCCACGTCTGTTTCATCAATAATTTCACCAACCAATTCCTCTAGTAAATCTTCTAACGTCACCAATCCTTGCACGGCACCATATTCATCAACAACAATGGCCAAATGCACGCGACGTTGCTGAAAATCTTTTAGCAAATCATCGGCATGCATCGTCTCAGGCACAAAGACCGGTGGTTTTTCTAAGCTTGATACCCGTTGCGCTAGCACCTCTTCCATTGTTTTTTTATTTTGCCCGTCTGAATGAGTTTTTTGCACTTCAGAAAGTTGTCGAAAAACATCTTTCAGATATAACACACCCTGGACATCACTTTCACCCACAGAATAAATCGGAAAGCGAGAATGTCCAGATTCATACATAATAGACATCGCTTCACGCAATGTGGTGTCTGCATCGAAACCAATAATATATTCGGCTGGAGTCATCACATCTTCTGCGGAAATGTCGTTGAGCAAAAATACATTTTCAATCATCTCTTTTTCATTTTCTTCCAGCGACCCTTCTTCATGGCTTAAATGAATCATCGCCTTCACCTCATCTTCCGAAATACTACTTTCTTGTTGATGCACGCCTAATAATCGCTGAAAAAAAGAAGAAAGATGGTTCATCAACCACACAACTGGATAGAGCATAATCATCAATAACCGAACCATTGGCGCAGCAGCCAGAGCAATGGATGCGGCATTTTTTTGCGCCACAGATTTGGGAATAATTTCCCCAAAAAACATAATAACCAACGTCATGATACCCGTTGCGATGCCAATGCCCACAGAGCCAAATTTTTCAATCGCCACTGCTGTTGCGAGTGCCGAAGCACCAATATCAGAAATATTATCAGCAATAGAAATAGTAATGAGTAACTTTTGAGGATCTTTTTTTATATACGCCAGTAATTTGGCTCGCTTGCGACCCTGCTGCATTAACGCATGAACCTTTGCTTCAGATAAAGAAAAAAAAGCGATCTCTGCGCCTGAAAATAGCCCTGATAAAATAACCAATACGATCAACAACGATATTTCACTGTCCATAATATATTGCCCTCGCATCATACAGCATGTACGCATTCTTGCAAGAGCTGAGCGGGATGATACAAAATCACGACTTCTTCAAAATGAAAAATGGAATCGCTTATTTACCCAAGGAAAATGCTAATTTTCTGTTCCAATACCTTCTTAAAATCGCGTAAGTGCATGGAGTGACTGGCAGGGAGAAATTCTCTCAATTCGCTTCGGAAATTAATTTTTGTTTCATCAAGTAGCTGCTGAACAATAGTGAGATTCTTTTTTTCTTTCACCAATGGATAATTGCCCGACAATAAAAAGAAATAATCATAAAAATCCCTTGGTTTATGGCGATTGATAAGGGCTTGCATCTTTCCCTCCACAATGGATTCCTTGGATAAATGCACCAGGGTGTATGCTGGAATATACTCATTATCAATAAGCGCAACGGTGCCTTTTACTGGTCGACCCTTCCGCAGCGAAATTTCAATTTGTATTGGCATGGTTTTTTCGTATGCATTGAACGACATAATGCCAATATAGCCACCACTCGTTGGTTGACCTTCCTCTAGCGTCACCTGTATACCGGTTTTTTCTACACTCGCCAAGGTATCAGTAAAAATATCTTCTATTTCTCGCTCCGTAATGTTTGTACCAGTAAAATCTAAATCTTCAGAATATCGTGGACTCCCAAAAACAATACGAAGCGCCGTACCGCCCTTAAAGAGCAATTTTTCTGATCCCGGCTGTTTATAGAGATGTGATAAAAAAAGATGCTGGCAATACTCCCGCACCACATTCATCATGGTGGTTTGTGATCGATCAGTAAATTGTTCGAGGTTTTTTATATGCAACATATATATGGTCAACTAATTGTAACATGCTCGGGCGTTCGAATAGTTTGACGAACTCCAGAAGCACAGATTTTTTGATGTTTTTTAATTCCAATCGATCGTTTAAAGAAACTCGTTTTAAATCCACAAAATACAGATAGTCGGCCAACGCTTTTTCTGGTGCAGCGATCAGTACTTTGGTGTTATCAATATGTTGTAAGCTATAGCCCGTGAATGCTTCTTTTTTGATATGTTGGTAAAGAAAAACGCCTTTTGGGGTGTTGAATTCGCGGGAAATTTTTATCGTGATGGATGTGATGGTGTAGACGACTTCCGGAATAATACCATAATGGGACAGCGCGGTAGCCATGGAAATATATGAAGGTTCATAGAGTTTGTTTGCTATAAAAAAATGCGAAACGTAGGCATCTTTCACCGTGTAGAACCCATTGCGCAGCTTGATGAAAATACCCCCTACGCTGATATTGTGAGAAATAAACACGGAAGCCGTTTCTTTGGTCACTCCAAAAATATTTTTGAACTGTTGTGGAGTAAAGACGAGTAGTCCGAGGGTTTTGAGTTTTTCTTCTACTTGTATACGTTTCAGTTTTTTAACCATATTATTAAAAAAGTAAAATGGTATAGTTTCAGTATAATTCAAAATGAGACTGCTGTCAATGAAACCATCTTCACGTTATTGCTGATTATGGAGTGGAGCTCCATACTTGTTCAAATAGTAATTTCAGCATTGCAACGATATATTCATCTTGAATCCGCACAGCCAATGGCGCGGCTGGTTGCCAAATGAGGGCGGTGTGAGCAGAGAGTTGAAATGACGTAATGCACTGCTTGTCTTGCGGAAGCAGTTTGACTTCTCTTAATTCTTCTTTTGCACGCTGTATTAATTCTTGAACATGGGGTTCGTCGACCATCATTGCTTTTAGGCAAATCTGTCGCTCAATACGCCGCTCTGTTAGGCGGCTGAATACTTGTGGCGATACTGAATCAATAAAATGTGACACTGAGCCAAAAAAATAAAGTTCGTCTTTAACTTCATCAAACATCTCTCGAATCGCTTTTTCATACTGATGTGCACCAGAGAGAATCTGAATTTTAGTTGGCGTTTCTCCTTGATGGTATAGCGCATACAAATCTGGCATGAGCATTGTAACGGTTTGATCAAGTTTGACTATCTGTTCTCTTTTTTTTCTGAGTTGTTCAAGAAGCGCGCTTGGTGGTTCTACAACAAATGTCCGTGTATATCGTTTGCGATGGGAAAAATGAGCAAGGCCATACGCTTCAAGTCCAACAATAAGTTTATAGATATTCGGTCGTGGAATACCCATAAGCTGAGCAAGCTGTGCTACAGGTCGCGGACCGTGAAATAATGAGAGTGTGTATAACTTCATTTCGTTCTCAGTTAAACCAAGCTCGGTAAGCGAATTGTACAATTGTTGATGCAGCTCATGATATGTGATCATAGAGGTAAAAAATTATTTTTGTATACTTTATAATATACAATTTATATTTTTTTGCAAATTTTAAATAATTTATATTGTTTTTTTAATATAATTATGTATACTAATCTGTTCGGTTTCATGAAGAAATCGAACTGTTGTGGAGGGATAAATGATGAAAGATGTCTTTGGAGGTATAGTATTTTGCTCTGGATTATTGATGACGCTTCTGGCGTTTCCACGCCAGATCAAAAAAAACAACCAGGAGAAGCGATGCGGGATCGACCCAGCATTGATTCTCCTTCCCGGAATCGTTTATGGTTCCCGGATCGCCTATGGGATCCTCAGCGCTTCTTGGTGGCAGATACCGCCAGATTTGGCGGGATTTGTCTGCACAATAGTTCTCTCCTATCAATGGTTAAAATATCGAAAAAATAATCATTGGTAAGCAGGGGTTGGGTACAGATGAATAGTCTGTACCTTCTTTTTGTTCCACGTGGAACAATTTGTGAAAAACAAAAAAGCCAGCGCTATGCTGGCCCTATTTGTTTACTGAATACCGTTAGCAGCAGTGGCCTGCATGCTCTTTTTGTTCACCTTCAGCTTTGCAGTTCTCACATTCACCGTTCTTGCACTCATCTGAAGAGCATCCGTGTGCGTCTTTCATTTCCATTGTTGGAAGTTCTGCTTCCTTTACCGCGCTGCAAGCGCAATTTTCTCCACATCCCATATTTTTTTAAATGAAATTATTAGGTAGTTACAATTATAAATATTACACGAAAATTCACGTTTTGTCAATAGCAATTGGTGAATCCAATGTTCCACGTGGAACATTTACAACTGTTCGCTATATTTCTGAAAAAAGAATGGCAGTTGTGAATGAAGCTGCTCATTTGAAGGTATCTGGTTCTTATTAAACCAGCCAATATCAGAAAATTTTGCTGGCTCACCAATGGCAACGTTTTCCGGCCGGACAAGCACCTTGAAATCCAAAGTAATCCAATGGGTATGCACCTCGTTTTGCATACGGTGCACATCTCGAAAACCAAGAAATTCATAAGAGATCACTTCTGTTGAATATTCTTCTTGAATCTCTTTATGCAATGTTTCTTCAACCGAATCACCGACTTCTACCTTTCCCGCGCCAATATCCCATTTACCGTGTTCATCACGAGCATTTTCGCTTCGTTTTGCCATTAAAACGCGACCTTGCCCATCATGACAAAAAAAGACGATAGATACACCAACATAATCTATTCCTGCTTTTGGTTTTCTGTACATATTTTTAAATTGTTCCACGTGGAACAATTTGAAATTAATGAATAGTTTCACCCATTGACGGCGAAAAAAGAGCTGTAATATTTGTTTCAAAAACGCTTACTGCCTGCGAATCTTTTTCCTGAACAATTCTTGGAATACTCGCATTAAAATCTGAAACAAGACGATTATATTCCAAAATCTTGCTCTTATTACTTCTTTCCAGTACAGCATCTACATATTCCGTACCATAGCCACTAAAACTCGTTCGAACATACTCTTCATACGAAAGCATTGGTCGTAATGATTCAAATCTTTCTTTTCTTAGCACCATAGTGAGTGGCACCAAACCACCTAAAACATCACTACACAAGTCGCCACCACGAAAATGAATTTCAATTTGCTCATCAATATTTCTTTCTTTTGGGCCATCTTTGATATCTCGATACGCTGTACGGCGCAATTCTGCCGCACGATAGATTTCTAATCCCATATATCTATGTTTTATCTATTTTACTGTGGTGGACCATATCGGACTTGAACCGACGACCTCTTCCATGCCATGGAAGCGCTCTAGCCAACTGAGCTAATGGCCCATATTGTTCCACGTGGAACATTTTCAATATATACCTATGTGGACGGTACAAGATTCGAACTTGTGACCTCACGAATGTGAATCGTGCGCTCTAACCAACTGAGCTAACCGTCCGTAATTCATAAAACTTTCAATATTCTACATGCACCCATGCGCATTGGCAAATGCCGTAGTGGACCTGAGCGGACTTGAACCGCTTACCTCAGCAATGCGAATGCTGCGCTCTACCAGCTGAGCTACAGGCCCATGGATGTGTCCCCGGGAGGAGTCGAACCACCATCTAGGCGTTAGGAGTGCCTTGTTCTATCCATTGAACTACAGGGACAAAAATATATATATTTGGCTAATATTAGCAAAATATATGCTCACTAAAATTATTTTTGCCTCAATACAAATTGATAGAACGCGTGTGACCAACGATCAATAACTCCATAATGCGTATCCGCGTATTTCAATGCCGAGAGCACAAACAGCATAAAAACCACAAGGCACAAAATTAATAACAAATCGCGTTGAATGTATTGGTGTCGGAGTTGTTGCTCCATAGCGTGGTGATTATTTAATGAGGGTGAACCATCTGTCATTCTGCAAAAACAGATACCTCTATATTAAATATCTTTTTTTCTATTTTGACAACACCCAAGGATTTGGCTACCCTGGTGATATTCATTATTACTAAATATTCACGCACACTATGGCAGCCATGTTTTCAAAAGGAGGGGATCAAGAACCAGCAGAACAACGCATGCACGGCGTGGCAGAAACGGTTATTGGCCACACGGTAAAAGTAGAAGGTACATTTACTAGCCAAGATAATATGCTTATTGAAGGTGAAGTGGTGGGAACCATTACGACCAGCAAAGATGTTACCATTGGGAAAGAAGCAAACATTAAAGCAAACATTTCAGCAGCAAATGTGACGGTTGCCGGAGAGGTGCATGGGAATATTGCAACTTCCGGTACCACAAAACTTGCCGCGTCTTCACGCGTGTATGGCGATATTTCTACGCAGGTTATCTCGATTGATACTGGTGCGATTATGCAAGGCCAGTGCGTGACTGGAGAGAAAAAAAATGATACCGGATCAAAAACCGGCGGAACAAAAAAATAATGATACATCAATGAGGACTGAATGGAGGATAAGCAGAACATGATATGTATTTTTATTTTTACGACAAATTTATCCAAGATCAAAAATATCAAGCCGCGCTTAACAAAATGGAAACGCGCTTGATTGACTTAGGTATTAACGGTCGTATTGAAAAATTATCTATCTTTAAAAACGCAAAAGAATTAATTGAAGATTCTATTAAACACGGTGCACAAACAATTGTCGCCGTTGGAAATGATAAAACGTTTGCGACACTCGTCAATATTATTGCCCCCTTCAATGTGGCGTTGGGGTTTATCCCGTTTGATCCGGATTCACGATTCGCACAAGCGCTAGGCATGCCGATTGGAGAAGAAGCATGTAGTGTAATCTCCAGGCGTCGATATACAACGCTCGATGTTGGTAAAATTGGAACCCAGTATTTTTTAGGATCCGTACGAGTGATACACAATGGCACTCACTTATCGATGCGCTGTGATCGTTCATATTCCATACAATCCACTAACCAGATGAACGAGGTGCGAATACTGAACATGGGTGATATTGTGGGTGCCCCCGAACTTGAGCTTGCAGACGCTGCAGATGGACGATTGACTATTATTGTTGAACCACTCATTGCAAAAAAATTGTTACCGTTTGGACGCGCATCAAAAAAAAGAGAAAGTTTATTTTTAGCACAACATGTTGATGTACAATCAACTGGCGATGCGGTGACGCTCAGTGTCGATGGTATTGCCACAGTCAATACACCCTGCACAGTGGAAATCATTCCACAAGGAATAAAAGTGATCGTTGGACCCAACAGAAAACTCCGCCATGTTAACGAGTAGAGGAGTAAAAACCCGCGACAGAAGACCAAATGATTGACAACCGCCTACGATATCTATAATGTAGATAGACGATGAATGTTACAGAGCTCTATCGCGAATTAAAGATGACCAAAGAGGAGTTCTTCACCCTGGTGCAAGAGCTGGGTTTTGATATTGGAGAACGTGCCATTAAAATTGACGATCGGGTCGCTGTAAAAATTATTGATGCCATTAAACAAAAACGAAAACTGGCCGGAAAACGCAGCATTTTTGCTACAGATGAACCGCCCACACCAGAAGAAACCGCCACGGATGCTGCAACCAAGCGTATATTGAAAATTCCTGAAAAAATTACGGTGAAAGAATTCGCCGATGTCGTTCAAAAACGAGTAGCGGACCTGATTGCGATTCTCATGCGCAACGGTATTATGGCTACCATTAATGAAACGCTCGATTTTGAAACTGCTGCCATTATTGCCGAAGACATGGGCTTCAAGCCCGAGCTAGGAGTTCGAGAAGAAGACGTGAACAAACCGGAAGACCGATCGCACCTCATTACCGAAAGTTTAGAACGAGAAGATGCGGAAAAATTGTTACCACGCCCACCCGTGGTGGTCATTATGGGCCACGTTGACCACGGCAAAACCACATTGCTCGATACGATTCGCCAAACCAATGTGGTAGCCAAAGAATCGGGTGGAATTACACAACATATTGGTGCCTATCAAGTCATACGCAACGAGAAGCTGATTACCTTTATTGATACGCCTGGACACGAAGCATTTACCACCATGCGTTCTCGTGGTGCCCGCGTGGCCGATATTGCTATTTTAGTGGTTGCCGCAGACGATGGGATCAAGCCGCAAACGATCGAGTCGATTCATATTATGGAAGAGGCCAAATTGCCCTTTATTGTTGCCATCAACAAAATCGACAAACCGGGTGCAGATATTGACCGCGTGAAAAAAGAGTTATCTGAACTGAACCTCATTCCTGAAGATTACGGAGGAAAAACAATCTGTGTGCCGGTGAGCGCAATGCAAAACAAACATATTGATGAACTCTTAGATACGTTGTTGCTTCTGGCAGAAATGGAAAAAGAAAATATTGTGGCCAACCCGAAGGGCGAAACGGTGGGAACAATTATTGAATCACATGTCGATAAACATACAGGCCCGGTGGCGACAGTCTTGGTGCAAAATGGCACACTTCGCATTGGCGATATTATTCTCATTGGCAATGTGCCAGGTCGCGTTCGTTCCATGAAAAACTGGCAAGGCCGTGAAGTGAAGCAAGCCGATGCTTCGATGCCTGTACAAGTATTGGGGTTGAAAAAATCACCGGTGGTTGGAGATGTATTGCAAGTGGTGAAAGACAAAAAAATATTAAAACAGCACGTCAAAGCCTACGATTCATTCTCATTTTTACGCACACAGAAAAAAGACCGTCATGAAGAAAAAAATTCTCTGCCGATTATTTTGCGGGCGGATAAGTTAGGGTCGCTTGAAGCCATTATTCAATCGCTGCATGGTATTACTCATGAAGAAGTCCGTGTAGAAATTATTCAAAAAGGATTAGGAAACGTTACTGAAAATGATATTGCCCTCGCTCGGTCTTCTGGCGCATTCGTGATCGGCTTTCATGTGAGCGCTACACCAGGAGCAGAAAAATTTGCACGCGATGAACAGGTAGAAATCAAACAATTTGAAATTATTTATGAGTTAATTGATGCCGTGAAAGATGGATTACAAAAATTGTTGAGCAAGGCCGTAACCTATGAACGCATTGGCAGTTTACGCGTGTTAGCGGTATTCAAAACGGGTACGAATCATATTATTGTCGGTGGTCGTGTAGAAGATGGTGTGATGAAAAATCATGCTCCGGTAAAAATTGTACGCAAAGGACAAATGGTTGCTGAAGGAACCATTGGCCAACTACAAAAGGAGAAAAAAAATGCTGGGGAAGTGACCTCTGGTTCAGAATGTGGTTTGCGAATTGATGGCACCCCTAATGTACAAACCGGAGACACGATTGAAGCCTACGAAGCTCAGGAGAAAGAGAGAACATTAGAATAACCGCAGAATAGTGTATGGCCGGAGACCGCATGCGAAGAGTGAATGAACTGGTGCGTCATCATGTCGCAGAGATTATTGCTCGTGAAATTGAATTACCGTTGGATGTTTTTGTAACCATTACGCATGTCGAAACCGCTCCAGATTTAAAAACCGCCGCTGTCTATCTTACGGTGCTGCCAGATCATAAACGAGTATCAACCATAAAAATGATTGAATCTCGGCGTGGAGTGATTCGCAAATGCTTAAGCAAACGGATGAAAACAAAATTTATTCCGCACCTGAATTTCCTCTTTGATGAACGTGAAATTAAAGCACAACGTATTTTTGATGTGATGGACAGCATATAACTGTTTATGCTGGACATGCTTGCGCTTGACAACCAGTGTGTCCTCATATAGAGTGACCTGTTTTTCATCTTTATGACAAACAATTACACATCTATTTATAAACAAATATTTGAAGCCATTGACCGGGCGCAGCACGTGATGTTAGTGATGCACCAAAAACCAGATGGAGATACGGCTGGGGCATCACTTGCTGTGGCACATTATCTGGATATCATCGGCAAACCACATACCTGTTTCTGCGTGGATACTCTTTCACCTACGCTGCATTTTCTGCCAGGAAAAGAAAAAATTACTACTAGTCCCGAACACTGGCATCCAGCTAACGCTCAATTTGATTTGCTCATTGTTTTTGATGCGGGCGATCTTAAATATAGTGGTATTGCGGATTACGTGGATAAACTATCGCACGATTTTACGATTATCAATATTGACCATCATGCAACGAACGCGCAATACGGTCATATCAACCTCGTCATGACCACCGCTTCATCGACTTGTGAAATTGTTCATGAACTGCTCAATTCAGCAAACGTCCTTAACAAACAAATCGCCACCTGCTTAATGACTGGCCTCATTACCGATACCGGCGGCTTTACGAACCTCGCCACCACCGCTTCTGCCATTACCGCCGCTTCGAAACTGTTACTTAAAGGCGCAAACCTACGACAAATTACCAACCATACGCTACAAAATCGTTCGGTGAATACGTTGAAATTATGGGGACGCGCATTGGAACGATTAACACAAAGCCACTCTGGTATCGTGACCACTGTTATTACCCAACAAGATTTGGAAGAATGCGGCGCCACAGAAACTGCCATTGAAGGTGTCGCCAATTTTTTGAATTCGCTTGATGACCAAACGACAGCAAAGGCGGTAATGGTGCTCTATGAACGCACACCAGGCATCATAAAAGGAAGCCTTCGAACGACGCACCCATTGATTGATGTCTCAAAACTTGCTATACTACTTGGTGGAGGTGGTCATAAAAAAGCGGCAGGGTTTACTGTTCCAGGTCGTCTGCAGTGTACAAATGGCCAGTGGTCGATTGAACCAACTAATGCAACAACCGCATGAGCAAAACCGCCAATTATCTCATCCCAACCGTTATCGAAAAATCGAGCTACGGGGAACGGGCATACGACATTTACTCGCGCTTACTCAAAGAGCGAATTATTTTTTTAGGATCACCAATTGATGACAGCGTTGCCAATACCGTGATTGCCCAGCTGCTCTTTTTGGAATCACAAGATGCAGAAAAAGATATTAAATTGTATATCAATTCTCCGGGTGGCTCCGTCACAGCAGGACTAGCGGTGTACGACACCATGCAATATATTAAACCAGATGTTTCCACTATCTGTGTGGGTATTGCGGCATCCATGGGTGCCATTCTCCTGGCTGCCGGTACTGCAGGAAAAAGATTCACCCTACCCAACGCCGAGGTCATGATTCATCAAGTGATGGGTGGCACAGAAGGACAAGCATCGGATATCAAAATTGCTGCCGAGCATATTCTTCGTGTCAAAGATCGTTTAAACAAAATTCTCGTGCAGCACACAAAACAACCACTCAGTCGCATTGAACAAGATACCGACCGCGACTATTTCATGAGCGCAGACGAAGCAAAAAAATACGGTATTATTGATAAAATAATTAAATAACGGAAACGTTTATCTTATCACTTATGAGCAAATCACCCGTGCCTATTGCCTACATCACCGACTGTCGTGATGATAATACCCAGGGTCGTTTAAAAACTCGTGTCGCCACTTATTTTCCAGAAAGTACTATTATCTTTGTTGGTGTGACCAGCAATTTAGAAACCGCAGACGCTGCCGATCTCGAAGCCGCAATCAATATTGTGGATGTGATTGATGCCTTTGAAGGACGCCCAGGAATGATTTTAGCGAATGTGGCACACCGACATGGCAAGGCCAAACGCTGGCCGAATGGTACCCCGTTTGGATGGGTGAAGGTCGGCAACATTGATATTTTTTCCACCGTTGATGGATACACACTCAGTTTGGTGCAAAAAATGGTGGGCGAAAAATTGGTCATTAAAGTGTATGACATTCCTACCGTTGTCCCGCACATGGAATTAGAAGAAAAAGTTCAAGACCGCATTATTCATACACAATTCCGCAGTTTGGATTACCTTCCTCGCTTAGCCGCGGCGCTCATGGCCGGTAAAGATCTTCCCTACGAAGAATATAGTGAAGTTTCAGAAATGCCGATGGCCATCTGTTGGGTAGATTCATTTGGAAACCTCAAAACTAATATTCTCCCAGAAGAGGTACAGTTTGAAGTAGGGAAAAAGGTCGTGATTCGGGTGAGCGAAAACAAACAGCTTCGCCTTCCTTGTTATAATCGTCTCAAAGATATTCCCGATGGCCAGCTGGCGTTCACCATTGGTAGTTCCGGTATGAAAAACAAACGCTTTTTGGAAATTATGCAGCAAGGACGCCCGGCATCTGAAGTCGTCGGTATTGCTGGTCCCACGATGGTTGAATTTGTGGAAACCACAGATTAAATTACAAACTCGTAGTAAACCATAGCAAATGACCCCGAGAATATCGGGGTTTTTTGGTTGCTTGACTCTGGCAGGTGAAACAGTTAAACTGCACATACAATACGTACTTTATTAACTTTCTGGATGTCGTCAGTTACTTGGGTGAATGTGGATATGAAAATTTCCCTCTAAAATGTGCGCTTTATGGCCCTTTTTGTTCGATCAACTTTGGATACTTGCCCACCGTGTACATAATCGAATAGAATACGGTCTTTTTTCATTTCCATTCAAATTGTTCTAAAATCATCCCGTTCGCTGGTTGACCATCCATTCTAAACAAGACGAATGTATGGATATTATTATTGCATTAATTGCCGTCGTGGCTGGTTTTGGCGGTGGTTGGGTGGTGCGTCACCTCAAAGCATCCGCCAATCAAAATTCCGCAGAGATGAAAGCGGAAAGCATGCTAAAAGAAGCAAAAACGAAACAACAAGAGGTGCTACTCGAAGCAAAGGACCGTGCTCTTTCTATTATTGACGAAGCCAAGAAAGAAGAGCAGGAACGCCGAAAAGAAATTCAACAAATGCAACAACGCATAGAAAAACGCGAAGGCCTGTTTGACCAAAAACTATTAGATATTGAACAGAAAAAAGAACAACTACAAAAAAAGGCAGAAGAGATTGACCACGTGAAAGAAGAAATTATTGCGGTAAAAAAAGAACAGTTAGCAAAATTGGAGCGTGTGGCTGAACTCGACCGTGAACGTGCAAAAGAAATTCTGCTCAAAAATGTAGAAAAAGAAATGAGCGAAGCGCTCGCATCACGTATCAAAAAGCTGGAAGCTGAGTCGAGCGATGTCTATGATGAAAAAGCGCGCCGCATTCTCACCGATGCTATTCAACGCTGTGGCATGTCTCATGCGGCAGAAACGACATCGACTGTCTTACATTTACCAAGCGATGAAATGAAAGGGCGAATCATCGGTCGCGAGGGGCGCAACATTAAACGCATTGAAGAATTAACTGGTGTCGAGGTTATTGTTGATGATACCCCAGAATCTATTTTGATTTCTGGATTTTCTCCCATCCGCCGCCACTTAGCAAAACGGACACTCGATAAATTGATCGATGATGGACGTATTCATCCAACCAAAATTGAAGAGGCCGTAGAGATGGCGAAGAAAGAATTGGCCGGAGAAATTCGTCGTGCTGGAGAAGAAGCGTTATATGAAATTGGCATTCCGGGTGTTGACCCAAAACTGACACAAATTCTTGGGCGCCTACGCTACCGCACGAGCTATGGCCAAAATGTTTTACGTCACTCTATTGAAGTTGGTTTCCTCGCCGCGTTGATTGCGGAAGAACTGGGTGCCGATGTGGCAATGTGTCGCAAAGCCGGTTTGTTTCATGACATTGGTAAAGCCTTAGATCATGACATTCAAGGCACACACCCTGAAATTGGCCGTGATATTGGTCGAAAATTTGGTTTCAACCAAGAATTATCAGATGCAGCATTTTGCCACCACGATGATTACCCGCCAACCATTGAGGGTGTCATTGTCAAGGTCGCTGACTGTATTTCTGGCGGTCGCCCAGGTGCACGTAAAGATTCGTATGAACAATATATTCAACGGTTAGAAGAATTGGAAAATACTGCCGCGGGTTTTGATGGTGTACAAAAAGCATTTGCTATTCAGGCTGGTCGCGAAGTGCGTGTGTTTGTGGAACCAGAAAAAATTGATGATTTTGCTGCGCATACACTCGCACGCAATATCGCCAAAAAGATTGAAGAAGAGTTGAAATATCCAGGAGAAATTAAGGTCAACGTTATCCGTGAAACGCGTATCATTGAATATGCGCGGTAACGTTCGCGGGCCTCACGCGGCCCAAAACCCTACCCTAGAATAAAACATATGAATATTCTCTTATTTGGTGATGTTGTTGGAAAACCAGGAAGGATTGCTTTAAAGAAAGCCGTGCCTGAATTACGCAAAAAACACGGGGTGGATTTCGTGATCGCCAATGTCGAAAATTTGGCGCATGGATTTGGCATTACTCCAGACACTATACAAGAATTGCGTGATGCAGAAGTAGATTTTTTTACTTCGGGCAACCATGTTTGGAAAAATGAAAAGGGCGCGCAACTGTTGCAAGCCAATCCACGCAACATTCTGCGCCCAGCAAATTATCCCGCTGATCGACCAGGGCGCGGGTGGTCATCGGTGATAGTGGGGGGCACGGCGCTCTGCATCATCAATCTTATGGGACAAGTGTTCATGCCAGATGAAAAAAATATTACCTCACCGTTTACCGCATTTGATGAACTCTATGCGGCACACGGCAAAGATGCAATCACGATTGTCGATCTGCATGCCGAAGCAACAGGTGAAAAACGTGCATTCGGTTGGTATGTCGATGGACGCGCTTCTGTTGTGGTTGGTACGCATACACATGTACAAACCGCAGATGAACAAATACTCACTCAAGGAACAGCATATATTTCAGATCTTGGCATGACCGGTGCCACCGATTCTTCACTTGGTATGAACAAAGAGTTAGTAATAAAAAAAGTTGCGCAAGGATTGGACATCAGCTTAGAACCACCAGAAAACCCCCGGGAGGTTGTTGCGTCTGGAGTGCTGGTTTCTATCAATACCACAACAAAACGGGCAGAAAACATTTGCAGAATTGACCAGAAGGTTGTGCTATAATATACTATGAGTAATTTAATATATTAATTTTGAGGGGGAAGTATGAACAAAGTGAAATTGGCCGAGGTTCTCGCACAACGCTCCGGATTATCAAAAAAACAGTGCGAAGATATGCTCGAATTGTTGGTTGAGGTGATTAAAGAAACGCTGGTGAGCGGTGAAGAAGTAACACTTGCCGGTTTTGGTACGTTCATGGCAAAACATCGTGGCGCACGCATGGGTGTGAATCCACAAAACCCGACGCAGCGCATTCAAGTGCCGGCCGTGGTGATTCCAAAATTCAAAGCAGGAAAAAATTTGAAAGACGCGTTGAAAACCGTTGTCACAGAATAGTGGTGGGCGCAGCAGGATTCGAACCTGCGACCAATTGATTAAGAGTCAACTGCTCTACCAGCTGAGCTATGCGCCCAAAGAGGCGAAGGCCTCATGTGCGCCCGGAGGGATTCGAACCCCCAAAAACAGATCCGAAGTCTGCTGTGATATCCATTTCACCACGGGCGCGCACACTATTTTTTCAATAGCTCAATGAGCATACAAAAAAACTGCAGCTTCGTCAATGCGAATGCTTGCAGCAAAAAACACGCGTGCTATAATGGGAGCCGAATTAAAAATAAAATGACTCTCCCATGCCAAAAGTAACATTCAAAGATGATGATCTCACCGTCGAGGCAGAAATGGGCGCAAATTTACGCGATACCGCGCAAGCAGAGGGCGCCAGCATTCCCTTTGGTTGTGAGCAAGGCATTTGTGGTACTTGCCTCATTAACATACCTGTTGGCGAAGAAAATATTTCCGACATAGAAGATCAGGAAAAAGAAACCCTTTCAGCCATGGGTGCAGAACCCGGCCAAAGACTCGCTTGCCAATGCCAAGTAGAGGGTGATTTAGAAATTGAAAGCGCCCACTAATTATGCCAGTGTCCGCATACCCACACACGGGCAACGTGCGAGGGGTGTTTTTAGATTTTGATGGTACACTTTTTTCTACCGAACGTATTCATCGGCTGGCGATTGCACACACGTTACAGGAAGAACTGGGCGTGGATATCGACCCAGATGAACTACGTGCGTATTCGGGCCTCCTATATCCCGAACGTTTGGGACACGCATTGGCCATGCGCGGCATTGATGACGAAGATCGCATCGCTGAACTGTCAAAAAAAGCTTATCGCTATTTTCAACAACATGTTGATGAACACGATACACTACTCCCCGGTGCAAAAACATTTATTTCGGCAGTTGCTGATGCCAATATTGCGCTCGCCATTGTTTCTTCTGGTTTTCGATCTTTCATTGAAAATGAATTGGACCGTGTAAATCTACGAAAATTTTTTTCCTGTATTATTGCGTGTGAAGATGTGCCCGCTCGTAAACCACACCCAGCCCCCTACCGCGCCGCGCTCGATCAGCTCAACCTTTCTCCCCATGAAGTAGTAGCGTTTGAAGATTCACCGCCCGGCATCGAATCTGCCCGGTTAGCAGGTATTACTGTTGTCGCTCTACTGACGACCTTTCCAGCTCAAGACTTGGAACACGCAATACAGATAATTCGAAATTTCAATGAAATTAGTATAGCTCAATTACATCAACTCGTATGAAAAAAAAACCAAGCAATACAACGCAACGTGTTGCGCTTGTGACTGGCGCAGCAAAAGGTTTAGGCGCCGCGACCGCTAAACAATTAGCGAAAGATGGTTACATGGTTGTCGTTCATTATTTTCACAGCGAAAAAGAAGCAACGGCATTGGTACGTGGATTACGCCGAAGCAACCAAGACTCTTCAATGCTCCGCGCTGATCTGCGCGATGCAGAAGAAGCACATGCAATGATTGATCTTATTATTCAACGATATGGCCGATTAGATGTCGTAGTCAATAATGTTGGCGGGTTTATTTTTAAACCACTCGCGCAAACAAGCACTACCGATTGGCAAGAGGTCATGAACACTAATCTGAATGCGACATTTTATATCTGTAACGCCGTTATCCCACACATGCGGAAAAATCGTGGTGGTCGCATTATCAACCTTGGTGCAGTAGATGCTGCACGTATGATTGTTCGCCCACGCACCACTCCGTATTACATCGCCAAAACGGGTATCATCATGCTCACCAAACAGCTCGCGGCAGACAACGCGCGCTTTGGTATTACCGTGAATACTATTTCACCAGGTATTCTTGAATCATCTGTAGTGAAAATTCCCACACCAACAGGAAAGTATGTCGCATTTGCTGATATCACTCGCGTCATTTCGTTTCTGGTAATGGCAGAAAATCACAGCGTCAATGGCGCTAATATCGAAATTGCAGACGGTTTCAGTTTTGGACAATAATTCGACGAACCAAATTGCTTCAATAGAAAGAATAGTTTATACTTTTTGAATGGAAACAAACAGATTTCAGTGGAAAATTGGAGGCGAAGCGGGTTTTGGCATTATGACCACCGGCCTCGTTTTTTCACGTGTCTGTATGCGAGCAGGCTTAAAAACATTTGCGTATCCAGAATATCCTTCACTGATTCGCGGCGGTCACAACACCTACCAGGTCTTTGTCGATGCCGAACAAGCGAGTACGCAAATCCACCCTGTTCATATTTTGGTGGCGCTAAACAAAGAAACGATCACATTGCATACGGAAGAACTGATTGACGGTTCAGCGATTATTTATGACCCTGCTGATTTTAAAGACGGCCTTCCCACTATTGAAGGAAAACAACTCATCTGGGTACCGGTGCCGATGAACCAAATTATCAAAGAACGAGAAGGGCATCGGGTTGCACGTAATACGATTGCTATTGGCGCATCTCTTGGTTTATTACAATGCCCATGGGAAATTATTGAAGGGGTGATCAGCGATTGGTTCGGAAAAAAGAAACCGCACCTAGCAGAAGAAAACGTCGCGCTCACGAAAATCGGGTACGATGCGGTGGCGGGAAAATACGCCACGTTTAACTACAACATAGAAGCACGAACCCCTGCAAAACCACACATGGTTATTTCTGGTAATGGTTCTATTGCCATGGGCGCCATGAAAGCCGGCATGAAATTTTTTGCTGCCTACCCCATGACTCCATCCTCTGATATTCTCGGTTACCTTTCGCGACAAGAAAGAAAGATGGATTTGGTCGTGAAGCACACGGAAGACGAAATTGCGGCAATGAATATGATTATCGGTGCCGGGTTTGCTGGAGTGCGCGCTATGACCGCAACCTCTGGCGGTGGCTTTGCTTTAATGGGCGAAGCACTCGGTATGGCTGGTCTTGCCGAGGTACCGATTGTGGTGATTATGGGTCAACGCCCAGGGCCGTCCACCGGTTTACCAACGTGGACATCGCAAGCCGATCTCCGTTTTGTGTTGCACGCATCACAAGGCGAATTCCCACGCATCGTGCTCACACCTGGCGATGCTGAAGAATGTTTTCAATCTACTTATGAAGCCTTTAACCTGGCAGAAAAATACCAAACGCCGGTCATCGTCGTTGTTGATAAATATGTACAAGAATCATGGAAATCGGTCGAGTTATATGAAGCAACCACATCTATTGACCGCGGAAAATTACTCACACAAGATGAATTAAATGCTGCTGTGGAAAATGGAGCAGCGTACCTTCGCCACAAATATACCCAAGACGGCGTTTCACCACGCGCATTGCCGGGCATGGAACACGGGCGGCACATCGCCTCTTCCTACGAACATGTTGAATCTGGCGCAACAACCGAAGACGAACTGGAAACCGTGAAACAAAATGACAAACGTTTTGAAAAACTTCAAACCTTTTTGAAAACCGATGCCAAAGGCCCGGTATTTTATGGCCCGGAAAATGCTGACCTCACGATTGTTGGTTGGGGTTCCACAAAACAACCAGCGCTGGAAGCCGTGCGTATGGCTGAAGCTGCTGGCTTATCCATAAATTATCTTCATTTTATTTATATCGATCCGCTTCCACTCAAGCTCGTTCAAGAGGCGCTGCGCAAAACAAAAAAGACACTGTGTGTGGAGGGCAATAAACTTGGGCAGTTAGAAGGCTGGGTTCGTGAACACGCCGGCATCACCATGAGCGATCATTTCCGCAAATACGGTGGCCGGCCATTCTATCCGGAAGAAATTCTTGAGCAAGCAAAAAAACACCTATGACCATGAAACTCACTAATCTGCAAACAACCGAAAACCCAGACTGGTGCCCAGGCTGCGGAGATTTTGGTATTCTCATGGGTATCAAAAAAGCGCTCATCGCGCTTGAACGCCCCCTCCACGAAACCTGTATTGTTTCTGGCATTGGCTGTTCCGGAAAATTAAATCATTTTGTAAACACCTACGGTTTTGAAGGTATTCACGGACGCGCACTTCCACTGGCTGCCGCCGTGCACCTGGCGAACCACAAACTGAATGTGGTCGCGGTTGGAGGAGATGGTGATGGTTACGGCATTGGGATGGCGCACTTTATGCACGCCATGCGCCGCAATATGGACATGACCTATATTGTGCATAACAACCAAGTCTATGGACTCACCAAAGGACAGTACTCGCCAACCACTGAGCCAGGGATGAAAACATCTTCTTCTCCATTTGGCGCGATTGAAACACCCGTGAACCCAATTAAACTTGCACTTGCCTCTGAGGGCATCAGCTTTATTGCCCGTGGTTTTGCCGGAGATATTCAATTCTTGCATGATATTATTCTTGCTGGCATGAAACACAACGGTTTTGCGCTCATCGACGTATTGCAACCGTGTGTGACATTCAATAAACTCAACACCTACGAATTTTTTAAATCACGCGTCTATCGGTTGGATGAAGACACCACATACGACAACACAAATAAAAAAATGGCCATGGAGCGCTGTGAAGAATGGGATACGCGCATCGCTACGGGCATTTTTTACCAAGTCGACACCCCAACATACGAAGATAGCCTTCCAGCCATTGCCGAAAAACCGCTTGTGGAGCACGACATCACCAATATCGACATCACCCCGCTTTTCAAGGAGTTTATGTAGTTATTCCAACCCCATCGGGTTGCTCATATACATCTTCGCGGTGTCTTCTGTAATTTCACCGCGTTGATATAATCCACGAATGTCTTGGTCAAGCGTTTGCATGCCTATGTTGGCGCTTGTTTGTATGACTGTTTTTATTTGTGAAATTTTATTCTCACGAATCAAATTCGCAATCGCTGGGGTATTCACCAAAATTTCTCGCGCGGCCACACGACCACCAGACACACGAGGAAGCAATTGCTGAGAAATAACTCCTCGCAATTCAGCCGCTAATTGGACGCGAATTTGCTCTTGTTGGTGTGGGGGAAAAATATCGACGATACGATCTATCGTTTCTGCTGCGCTGATCGTATGAAGGGTTGCGAACACTAAATGGCCTGTTTCCGCCACCGTAATCGCCGCTGCAATCGTTTCCATGTCGCGCATTTCACCAACCATAATCACATTCGGATCTTGGCGCACCACGTGTTTCAGCGCTTCTGCAAAAGAGAGAAAGTCTGAATGTAGTTGACGTTGGCGTATCAAAGACTGTTTGGATGTATGAATAAATTCAATTGGGTCTTCCAGTGTGACAATATGCGCACGACGCTCTGTGTTAATCAAATCAATCATCGCGGCAAGAGAGGTAGACTTGCCACACCCGGTCGGACCAGTGATTAAAATCAATCCTTGCCGACCGCGCACTAAATTGTAAACGGTTTGTGGGAAGTAGAGTTCTTCCATAGTGGGAATATGGTTGGAAACAACACGAGCCACCAACCCAATATGCTCCTTTTCCCAATGGATATTCACACGGAAACGCGACACACCAACAACTTCATAAGAAAAATCCAACTCCCGATTTTCAATAAATTTTTTCTGCTCATCTTTAGTCAACATCGACATAACCATTTCTTCAACATTCGCAGAAGATAGAGGGCCTTCATTCGATAATTCAACCAAATCACCGTTCACCCGAAGCGTTGGTGGCATCTTTACTGCTAAATGTAAATCCGAGGCTCTTTGTTGCACAGCCGCGGTTAATAACAAATCAATTTTTTTATTTGTGTTTTTGGGAGCCATCATGTATTAACAGTATATCAAATTCCCATAAGAAAATCAAGATTTTTGCGTTTTGTATTTTGCGCGCTATTCCTTTACCCTTTTTATTAGTTTGTCCAAAATGTCATGATTATATCTATCTATATATTTATCATGCCCTAATGAGCATTTGACTAATTTAATCAGTTCATCTATATATTCTTTTTCTATGTTTAGAGGAATGTAAGAAAAAAGATTATTGACAATCCAAGCTCCCTGTGCCTTGTCTTGATTGCTGGTTTCTTTTGAAACAAAAAAATGAATGAGCGCCGGTACGA
This sequence comes from Candidatus Kerfeldbacteria bacterium, assembly GCA_016182555.1. Taxonomy (GTDB): domain Bacteria; phylum Patescibacteriota; class Patescibacteriia; order UBA9570; family XYC2-FULL-38-9; genus JACPGJ01. The sequence goes on along the minus strand of JACPGJ010000005.1, from coordinate 8,243 downwards.
TTTCTGTTCTTATTTTAGAAACATTCTCCTCATGCCAATTTGAAAATTTTTGTTTATCTTTACATTCTCCATCTTCTTTTGGTTGAAGAAAAAACAAGATAGGATGGATCGTATGAATTATATCCAAAGCATGACTGAGAGCCAATGAAAAACGTTCCAGCTCTTTTTCGTTTGCCCTGACTGTAAATCCAAAAAAGGCACTACTTATAGCTCTCAGAAAATTGCCATACTTTTCTCTTACGCGCATTTCAAAAATATCATCCGTTGCACAATGTAAAAAACATTCTCCCCATTTTAAATTCAAAGAGAGTGGATATGGTATCAATAATTCTATTCTCTTCTGATCTTCTGCTGTAACACTCCCTCTAAACCAAATATCACATTCCAATGCTTTTCTATAGTGTGCAAATGTAGGTCCTAAAAAAATATAGGCATTCATAACAGAAAATAAAATGGTACTAGCGTTTGCGTGTCGATGAAGTTGCCGTGGGTAATTGGTTATCAATATCTCAAAGTTATACTAAGTCAATTCATTCTAGAATGCAAAACCACCTCTGAACAGGTGGTCGGATACGCATTGTCCGCTGTAAAATGATTACACCCTAATTGGAAAGGTTTTTGGAAGATAATTTGCAGAAATAGTAAACTGTTTTTTGGAGCCATCTTTCTGTGGAATTTCTAATTCATAATGGTCAAAATGAAATACAGAAAATACCGTTCCGGCTTTTATTTCTAACGGACCAGTATCAGTGACCACCTGTATATCTCTACCCATTACATAAGGCGTATTTGTTCTAAGACGTAGGGGGGTTGATATGAATAACACCTGGCCCTGTTTCAATTCTTCTTGGTTCCATAATATTAAATTTGTATTTGTTTATACAAGTATATCAAAAAATAGTTAACTTGTCCAATTTTATTTTTTTGTTAACACTAACACATCTTGATTTATTGTTTCACCTTTTTGATTCTCTTGCGGAACAAAATCTTTCCAATCGCCGAGAAAAATATCAAAACCAAAAGATTCAGCGAACCGTTTTATCTTCTCGGCTGAATGATAATATTTTAACGTTTCAGCACCTTCAAGATAACCAGCCGTTGGGTCACCGGATACCTTGAAAAACTTGACCGTAAAATTATCACCATCTGTTAATGTACGAGTTTCATTGTCTGGAAATTGTTCGCCGTTATATAGAAATCGCGCATTGGTCGAGTAGCTTTTTAATTCCGGGCTTGTACTTCCAATTGTGGCGATAAGTTTACCGCCCCGCGTCAATTTTACAGAAAGCAGTTCAAACAACACTTCAAGATGATCAACATGATCAATGGTGTATTTCATGATCGCAAGGTCAAGTTTTTCATTTTCAATTCCACGTAAATATTCCAACATTTCACTCTTGACGAAGGTGAGGACCTGTTTTCGGTTTTGATATTTTTCGTTCGAAATGTATTTTTTAGCCAGTTCAAGCATGAGTGGTGCAACATCAACCCAGTCCATGTGTCCGCCCTCGTTAATCAATTTGCTAAAAAATGCGTCATATCTATCTGGATGCGCGCCACCGCCTAACTCCGCAGAATATATTGGAGTTTTTAAACCGATGGATTCTTGAAGCAGTATGGTATCGACAATTTGAGCAACTTTGAGATTTTTTTCGTTCTGCTCAAGTTCAGCAAATTTTTCAACGATTTTTGGCGAAAAATACATTTCGAGTCCTTGGTGGTTATTGGAAGGGTTGTGTGGTTTTATTTCAGGATTCATAAAAAATGTTCAAACTTTTTCTTCCAACCATCACTATTACTAAACGTTTCAAAATTAAATTTGGGTTCATGATCATAATCCTCAGATTTGGTTTTTTTATTGTATGCTTCATTTGGTAAATATAATAATGGTTCAAAATCTATTTCTTTAGGCATTTGTTCTGGATTGGCAATGATACGATTAAAATAATCTTTGCCATTAGCAACTACGCAACATCTAACATATAAAAAATTGTCAACGGAGAAATATTTGTCTTCTCCTTTATAAGATTCTTCTCCAATGTTTGAAGCATATTCAATCCCATCCAGCAAGTACAATTTCTCTGAAAGAATATCGGCAAACTGATAGATATCTTCAATTGCCATGGAAGCTAATTTTTTCACTGCGGGTCTTAACACGGCGTCGTCATCGCCAGTTTTATCCCAATTGAATAATGCGATGATTTCCCAAAAAACATCTTCGTTCATTGGTGTATAAGTTTGAGTTGGTTTTTCTGAAATATTTGCAATATCTGAAATTTCTTGATAACCCTTGTTGATTTTTTCTTTTATTAATTTTTCAACTTCCTTATGACATTCATCAACAGTAGAAAAATTTTTGTCCTTAGTTCTTCCTTGGTTGTGTTTTATATTGACCGATTTCAGTATGCTGCATAGTTTGCTTACATCTTTTTATGAATGTATACAAAGTATATCAATTAGTATATTTTAATGTCAACTGATGTTTGCGTTGGTATAATGGTACGCCAATGCCCACCAAACGAGGTTTGCTTCTGGGCGAAGCGAAGGCGTTAATGCGCTGTTCGCCGCTATCAAAAGTCACATACGGTTATCTTTTTCAAATACGGCCACAAATCGTTCATAATAATCTGTGTCATAGAAATATATTTTATATTGTAGAGCAAGAGTAGTAAACAAGTCTATAATTTCGTTTTTATTATAGGCTTCTAATATTGATTGTTCTTCAGATTCTCTATAATAGAGAACATCATTCTCACCAACCATCTCTTTTCTTTTTGTTAATCGTGTTTGTAATTCAGATACAGTTTGCGGCCGTATTTGATCGGAGATAATCAACACGTTCTTTGCAAGACTATATAGTTTGGTCAGAATAGTTTGAGGCTGTTGAAAATGATGTAAAGCTAAATTAGAAATAATAATGTCCGCTGTGCTGGAAAAATCTTCTACACCTGTATTTATAAATGTAAACGGTAATCTTCTGGCTCTATCTATCATAAACGAATCTACATCTACTCCAGTCAATTTCAAAGCAGGAAATTTTTCGTGAATAAGTTGAAGTAAGTAACCATCACCACAGCCGATATCAACAAGCGTATTCCCATTCTGTATATATGCTTCTAATTGTTGCAGTATTGGAGTATATAACCAAGGAAATCTTCGAATAACGTCAACAAAAGCCTCTTTTTCGTCTCGAGACATAATATAGTTCTCTTGAACGCGTTGAGTATTCATATAGACCTAAAATTGACCCTTGATTGCAGCTAATATGCACCACTATTCTTTCACATGTTCCTCGCTCCATTGTATGACAAAATTCAGTGAGCGAGTGCCATCTTTCAACACTTTGCCCACTACAGTTGACCGAGGAATATCGACTTGCGTGCTGCTCGTCTTCACGTTTAACATGTCACCATTCACGGCAAGCACTTCTGCAAAAGTAAATCCCGGCTTTTCTGTGGGGCGGAACACCACATACATACCAGGTTCAATATTTTTTTCTCGGCGGTCAACAATCACAAATTCTCCTTGCATATAGGTTGGTTCAAACGCCGGAGTATTCACATAAAATAAATCGGCAATGGTTCCACGCACAACCAGCGCGCCAAATAATTGGGTAGCAAAATAGATACATACTAATCCAAAAAATAAACTTATTTTTTTACCAGAGTTTTTCGCTGCTGGATGATAGATTGCCACCGTTATTTCCGGCACCAATAAACACAATAACAAGCGAAGGTACAATGGAAGATGCCGCGTCACCGCAAACGCCCAAAAAATAATATAGAGGTGAATGCTGCCATACGTCACCATGAACCATAAAAAGTAAAATGCGGGTTTCCAGAGCATGAGCAGAGTAACTAAGACCATGCTCGTGAGGACAATACCAAGAAAATGGACCACCGTCAGACGGGTTTGTGTTGCATCATCTCCTGTTGATACATCTTCAGTATATATCTGCAACCAACCCACACTGTGTGCAATGAACAGCGCAAACAGAATACCCACCAACACAAAAGAGAGTGAGACATCAGAAATAAATGGTGCAGTGACAATGCTGATGAGCAATGCGACTGAAAGTGTTAAAGCAAGTGCCAGGAATGCACGGTGATACGCGCGTTGATACATAGCGATTTCTCTCTCATCTTGTGGCTTGTGCAAAAACCAGAGAACATTTTTTGGGTGTTTCATAAAGTAAATGCGTTATTTTTTCGTTGTTGTTTCTGCCAACGGATATACCAACCAATGTAAGAAAGTGAAGCGACGATCGCAACCGTAGTACTCATTGATAGCAGTGAAAAAGATTGCAATATGGGAAATGCTATTCGTAGCCCACGAATAATATCGGGCATGAAATCAATGATCAGTCCACCGCAAACCAGTAAAAGAAAATTTCCACGACCCCATTTTGGCATATATTGAAATGTGTATGGCAGTTCTTCTTTTCGTAGGGTGAAATACCCCACGATGGTCGCAATAGTAAAACTCACAATAATTAACGTATCGAGTTGCATACCGGTTATTTCTTTTTTTGCTTCCGTGAGTTCCAGAAAAATATTGCCAAGGCTCAACCAAAAAAACAGTAAAAAAAAGAAACTGAATTTATAGGCACGACGAAGAATGGCTTCTTCGCGTTCATCGGATGGTTCAAATGCCCACCAGAGAAATTTTTTTGGATTCAACATACGTTCTGCGTTAATCGATAAAAGTAAATATATCTTCAATGCGGACATCAAAAAGTTTGGCGCAGTTATAGGCGAGGTGTAGGGTTGGTTGATACTTTCCCTGCTCAATAGCATTGATTGTTTGCCGGGTCACGTTCAGTTGCTGGGCCAATTCTTCTTGCGTCATACCGCGTTGCGTGCGATAGAGTTTTAGTTTTGTTTGAATTTTCGGCATGCGTAAGATGCGTTGAAATGTAAAATATACTTTACATTTTAGATTGTAAAATACTTTTTACATTTGGTCAATAGCCACCCTGTGGATATTTTCTATAAAGCATCTTCAATAGTTACAAAACGATACCCTTGAGCACGCAGAAGCGGAATGAGTTGGCGCAGCGCTTCTACGGTTGCACCACGATATGCGCCTTTGTTGTTATACCCATCATGAAAAATATAGATCGTGCCTGGCTGGAGTTTGTGCAGTGCACGTTGCATCATCGCCTGTGGGTTTCGTTGAAATACTTCCCATTCACTCCCAAACACACCAAATACCGCTGTTAACCTAGCACGCTTCACCGAACGCAATAACAATGGATGTCGAAATAACCACGGGGAACGAAAAAATCGCGGTCGAAGGCCAGCGATCTCTTCAAGAATTTTTTGTGTCTCTTCAATTTCGCGGCGAAAGCTGGGTTGCAAAAAATAATTGCGGAAGAGATGATTTGTTGAGTGGTTTCCCAGCGTGTGTCCTTCCGCCACGATACGCTGCACCACGCCAGGATATTTTTTAGCGTTTGCACCAACCACAAAAAATGTCGCATGTATGCCTTCCGCTTTCAACAAATCAAGCAGCTCAGATGTATATGGTTCATTGGGCCCATCATCAAATGTGAGAGCAACTATTTTTTCTGTTGTTTGTAATCGTCTCTTCATCCGCGGTGTATTCGTAGTGCCCGTAAACCCAATTGGTGCGCATGAGCAAATTCCAGTGAAGAAGAACAGACTCGCCAAAATACGAATAAGCCAACGACCACCATGGCGGAACGAACGAATGCCGTTCGGCGTGATATTTCTTCTTCTCGGTATGCTGGGTAGCCACCCAAAAACGATTTCCCCAGCAAGCGTGAGAGCAAGTATTCTACAATATAATACAACCCCAATGTGACAATCATATTATATAATAAGCCATATTGTAAGCGGCGGCTTGATGTGGTCACTACATGATTTGGAAGAAAAATAACGCGCCCTTCTTTTTTCAATTTTCGCAACAGGTCATATTCATCTCCACCTTGCGTAAGTTTGGTATTGTAGCCACCAACCGCGCGCCAGGCAGCAGCGGTAAATGCGAAGTTACACGCGGGTGCATAGGCAACTGTTTCGCGTAACTGAAAAAGCAACGCCACAACGCGAAAGATGGTTTTACTAAACCACACGCTCCATCGAGGCGGTGGCGTAAACGAAAAACTACCACTGGCGGCAACCACATGTTCATTTTGAGCGAATGCCGCAGCAATATTTGATAGCCAATGTGTAGGGAATGTCGTGTCGGCATCGGTCGAAACAATAATGCGACTCTGAGCCGCTTCTGTGCCGGCTTGCCGCGCATAGCACACCCCTTTTTGTGCTGCATGAACTACCCGAGCACCTGCTGCTATGGCCACGCTCGCTGTTGCATCGCTGCTTGCATTATCAACCACAATAATTTCGTAGGCTCCAGAAAAATCTTGTTCTTGGAGTGAACGAATGGTGCGGGTAATATATTTTTCTTCGTTATGTGCCGGAATGACTATAGAAATTTCTGGTTTCAGATTCTGCATAGTCAATGGACATGAATAGTTGGAATTAGTGGAGTGTCTTTACGACTTCGCTCGAACTTACTTTATCAAAAATTCGTGAATGATGAAAGCCCCGCCACTGCCTCGCTCCGCTCGGCAACCCCAAAGAAAAATGTTCCTTGCTTTTCGGATTTGCGCGCGACCAATTTTTTCTTAAAAAAGGAAAGGACATTTTTCTTTGGTGTTCTGCCCTCCAAGTATTCGGGCAGTGTGGCGGGGCTTCAATGCGGACTCGGTTTTGCCAAAACTATTTTCTGGGGAAAAGGATTTGGCAAAACCTCGGCTGATTTCCCGCGCGGAGGAGAGATCCGCTATGTCAAAATTTCATGTGGATAAGTGGATTTAATTTTCAGTGCGGCGATACTCCGTTTTGTGTTTCATCATCATCCAAACAATATTTATGAGTTGACGTCGGAGACAGACGAGTGCTTGAGATTTAGATTTTCCTTCAGTAATTTTTCTTTTGAAGTATGCTTGTGCTTTTTCATTTCCCGAGCGAGATATTTGTGAAAGAGCCATTCTGTGGAATGCACGATTGAGTCGTCGGTTTCCCGCTTTGGTTTTACGATGTCGAAATGTTTTGCCGGAGGAGTGTTCACGTGGAGCACAGCCGGCATATTTGGCGAGAGATGCCGGTGAATGGAATCGGTTGATGTCACCGATTTCTCCAATGAGTTCTGCGGCGATGACCGTACCACAACCGCTGGCCGTAGTAAGCGTATGACCGGAATCAGTGATGAGTTGATCCAATTCTGTTTCCAATTCTTTAATTTCTTCACGAATACTCATGAGTCGTTTGACCTTGCGTTGCATCATCCGTTTCAAAAATGGTGGAGTGTTTTTTGGACAGGAACGCATCCAATACGTGAGTGCTTTTTTTGAAAAGGGGTCTTTGAATTGCGTGCGATACTCTGTGTTGTGAATACGATGCAGAATGGTGTGCAAATGATTCTTGATTCTGGTGCGTTCTTGCACTAAATATTCTCTATCCAGTGATATTCCTTTGATATCCTTGGCTTTTTTTGAATCCTCAGTTACCGTATATATGGGAAGCGTGTCAATCTTATGGATCATGACTTCAGCAACCCCGTACGCATCCAGAGCATCATTTTTTTCTGGGTGCGTATTGCGTTTACGAGCATGATCTACCAATATTGGTGGAACATGCACTACCGGATATCCCACACCAACCAGAAAATCGGCGAGCCGCTCTCCATATCCATGACAATCTTCCAAACCAAAGTGTGGTGAAAGTGTTGTTTCTTGTTCACTCGCTTTCACACGATCTGACAATGATTGAAAATCCTCCTGTTGATTTCCAATCGTGAGTTCGAACACCTTTTCGCCAAATGGATTTATTCCAACGGCGGTATGGGTATCTTTGTGAACATCAATACCCACAAAGAGTGTTCGCTCACGCACAAAAACAGATGACGTTTGCATAGGCACAAACATTATGTTATTAGCTCTTGTGCATCAGCTGAATTCCCAGTATACGTGAGTCATTACCAACAAACCTAAACGTCACTTGTTGGCCGACCATCCGCTATCTGCTCATTGCCGGTGCACGGACAGAATGCAGGACAATCCCTCATGAGTCGTTCTTCGAACAGCTGCTCGAAGCGACAGGGTCAGGGTGTGTCATACTGCATCCCATCTCTACACTCTAGCATGTCTATTCTCTCATACTGGGTCTGGGGAGGAATCCGCGCGGGCTTCGCTTTCGGATTTTTCGATGGCGGAAATT
>JACPGJ010000006.1 GCA_016182555.1 Candidatus Kerfeldbacteria bacterium | reverse complement strand
TGTAATTGCCCTTTGCTCATACGTATCTATGGTTATTGATTAACCACATCAGTATGAACGAAAGCACCGTTATTCCCACTTATCCACAATTAGTCCGGTTTTCAACTTTACGCCAGTCCACTTTTCAATTTTAAATAACATAGCAAAAAATTCACTTGCTGTCCAGAGTAAAAAATGGTACGATCGCAACACCAATCTTATGTCACTACGAAGAAAAATTGCATATAATACGGCCATTCAAATGGTCGGCAAAATTGCTGGTACGGTTTTATCTTTGGTCGTTGCCAGCCTTGTGTATCGCCACTTACACGATACTGGCTTTGGACAATACACCACCATTCTTTCCTTCCTTCAAATCTTCGGTATTCTCATGGATCTGGGCCTCTATGTTATTTTGGTGAAACGGATGGCAAATATTGATGGCCGTGAATCGATAGTAGTGGATACCATCTTCACCGTACGCTTAATTTCTGGAATTATTTTTCTTGCCGCCGCTCCCCTTGGCGCATGGCTCATCAGTTTCAGACACCCTCAATATTCTGGAGAAATGATAAGTGGCATTGCTCTCACTTCTCTCTTCTTTCTCTTTATTTCACTCAACCAGCTCATCGCTGCCATTTTTCAAAAATTTTTGCGAACCAGCTGGATTGCGATTGCGGAATTTGTTGGAAAAATTGTTTTGTGTGCGGCAACCGTGGCGGTTATCTGGCTCCACCTTGGCTTACTAGCAATTCTATTCACCTTGGTTCTTTCAAGTGCAACGAATTTCTTTATTAACTTTTTTGCTTCACGAAAATATTTCTCTATTCATTTTAGGTTTGACCGGGCGGTATGTCGTTCTGTTCTCACCGAAGCCTGGCCAATCGCTCTCTCAATCGCGTTTGGGTTAATCTATTTCAAAGGCGATGTGGTGGTGCTCAGTTTCTACAAAACGAGTCAAGAAATTGGATGGTATGGTGCGCCCTACAAAATTCTGGAAGTACTGGTCTCCCTACCAGCGATGTTTACTGGGCTCGCCTTGCCGATTCTCGCTGGTGCTTGGCAACAACAAGACAAAATGCGTTTTCAAGAATTATTTCAAAAATCATTTGATGCTCTGGCGATGATTGCGCTACCGATGATTGCGGGTACGTGGGTACTCGCCCCGATGATGATGACCATTATTCAAGGAGATGATGGCGTACATTCAGAACATATTTTACGCATACTCATTATTGCCACCGCTGCTATATTTATTGGCACGCTCACCGGCTATATCGTCGTAGCAGTGAACCGACAACGTGCGATGGTCTGGGGCTATTTCTTTATTGCCCTCACCTCATTGCTTGGATATATGGTTGTCATCCCTCGATTTTCTATTACTGGCGCGGCATGGGTGACTGTGTATTCTGAAGTGGCGATGATGCTGATTTCACTCACATTAATTTTGCGTACAGCGCATATCAACGTGGGTTTGAACCGATTCATTAAATCTATTGTATCGGCAGCGGTGATGTATATCGTGCTCGGTCTGCTGCTCCGCGCATTACAATATTTCCTGAACAACAGGCATATCACTCTATCACATTTCACCTTCGCATTCATTGCCCTTGCTCTGCTTGTTCCACTGGGTGGCATCATTTATCTCGCAGCGCTTTTTCTCACCCGCGCCATTCGTCCACAGGAATTACGTTCATTGGTGCGCATAAAATAGTCACTATGAAAAAATCATTACGCATTGGTATCGACATGGCCGCAACGGCCGGACAAAAAAGCGGACTCGGTTTTTATGTCGAACATATTGTCAGCGCACTACATGCATTACCCGGAAATCATGAATTGGTGGAATTACATCGGGTAAAAAAAAACTTACGCACCCCCCAGCGCATTCTCTGGGATCAAATTGGTGTGCCCTTATCATTTCTGAACAAAAAAATTGATGTGCTTTTTACGCCCGCATTTTCTGCACCACGTTTTCCAAAACCCGTGGTGATGACTGCACACGATATCTTCGGTATCATTCACCCAGATCGTTTTTCTGGTGCCGCAGCATATTACTGGACCAAGCTTCTTCCTCGTTCATTCAAACGCGCAGAACAATTAATCTGCGTTTCTGAATATACAAAAAAAACTATTGTGGATTATCTCCATATTGATGAGTCGAAACTTCAGGTAGTACCACTTGCCGCTGGAAAAGAATTTCGGGTACTGGATGATGTGGAGGGAATAAAAAAATCACTGCACGAGATGAAAATCACCACACCATTTATTCTCAGTGTTGGCACCTTGGAACCACGAAAAAATTTTGCACGACTCATTGAAGCGTTTGCATTCACCAAACGTGGCGAAACAAAACTGGTCATTGTCGGAAAAAAAGGATGGGAGTATGCCGAAATATTTGAAACGATTCGTAAATACCATATGCAAGAGACGGTGATCATTCTTGATTACATCACCCAAGAACAACTGGTTGCACTGTATAATGCGTGCCTATTCTTTATCATGCCATCACTCTTTGAAGGGTTTGGGCTACCCGCATTGGAAGCCATGAACTGTGGGGCACCCGTGGCTGTGGCACAAAATACGTCCCTGCCAGAAGTGACCGGAGAAGCTGGGGTATTGTTTGATCCGTATGATGTACAATCCATTCGCGCACGACTGGATTTGCTTTTACAAAACAATCAACTCCGCCAAGAGATGCAACAAAAATCATTCAGACATGCTCAACAATTTTCGTGGGAACAAACCGCAACAGCAACCTTGTCAATTATTGAACGTGTTGTAGGATAAGGAGCGTATGACCCTGCAATCCATGATACATCGGATCAAAGCCCTCCCCCTCTTGTGGTGGATATTCAGTGGCGCACTCATTGTGCTGCTCGGTTGGCTGAGTACTCGCACCTCACCCATTCTTCTATTTGGCGGTTTAGGTTGTGTGCTCATCGGCATGCTGATTATCAACAATCCGTGGCATGGCATGCTTCTATTTATTTTTTTCCTGCCGTTTGAACGCATTGGTTCATATGACTTTGCCGGTTCCACTATACGACCGTCTCAAATTATCGCGCTATGCATCATGATTTCACTGGTGGTGAATGGTCTCGGCACTCGGCGCTTCCGCCTACCCAAAAACCCCATTGTCTGGCCAATCATCATTTTTCTTTTTGTGAATGTATGCGGATTATTTAATGCACCAAACTTGGATCGGTCTGTGCTGGTGTTCTGTTTCACCATATTTACCATCGCAATCGGCCTCATGATTCCATTTTTGGTGCAAAACACCACACAACTGCAACAACTGTTAACGTGGTATTTCATTTCATTGTTTCTCGTGTGTGTATTCGGACTCTATCAATTTGTCGGCGATCTCATTGGCCTCCCCACAGCACTGACTGGCTTACGTGAGCTCTATACAAAAGAAGTGCTCGGTTTCCCGCGTGTTCAATCCACGGCGCTGGAACCACTCTATTTTGCCAACTACTTGCTGGCGCCATTATCTATCGTGATTTCATTATTTATTGCGCAGGTGAAAAAATGTACTCCGCTACAGCTGTTAGTTATTGCTGGTATTGGCGTACTCAATTTGTTACTCACCGTTGCTCGGGGTGGGTATATTGCTTTTGGCATCAGTATTGGCCTTATTCTTTGTTACTATTTCTTTCAACGTCAACTGCTCAGTATGCGTACGATCACCAGCGCATTGGTCGCTTTCGTTTTCGGTGTGATTATCGTGTTTCGCTTTATTGGCATTGATACATTATCAGAAAATTTCCTTGGACATGTCACCAATATTTTTTCTGGGGCATCATACTCCGAACGTGTAGAAATGTTTGAAGTAGCGTTGGTTGCATTTCATACACACCCGATTATTGGTATCGGCCCAGGAAGTTTTGGTCCTTATGAAAGCGGACATCCCTATATCATTCCAGATCAAGGTTGGCATATTGTGAATAATGAATATTTAGAATTACTCGCAGAAACCGGCGTTCTTGGTTTTGGAAGCATGATACTGGTTTTCCTGATTGTGCTTGTTCGTTCATTAAAAGCGATACAACGTGCGCAAGATGCATTCGTTCGTGCTGTGCTTGTCGGCGCAACCACAGCCTTCGTCGCTATTTTAGTGCAGTACAATACTTTTTCCATTCTCTATATTGTTCATGTCTGGTTTACCATTGGTCTGCTGATTGCATTACAAAATATGGTGTTGCTAAAACGTCATTCTTTATGAATAGATATGTTTATCCTTCCGGCCTTTCGCGCCAATTCTTTGAAAGCTTCGTTTTGCTTCGCAAAGCCGTGCTTTCTCCAGAATTGCCGCTACAGCCGGATACACTCATAACATGATCATCGCCATACTTTTCAGCATTATTACTATTGTTCTTACTATCAAAAATCGAGTATGGGGCGTTGCTTTTGTTTTACTATTACTTCCCAGTTACCTCATTCGTTTTTCCATATTTGGCATTCCATTCACATTGCTTGAAGTGATGATTATAGTTCTTTTTTTCATACATATCATAAAAAGTATCGTGCTCGCTACACCCTTCCGCGCGTTCATCCCTTCATGGTTCGACAGGCTCACCATGACACGGTGGTCTACCCCCCTAAGCCTGTTGAAGGACGCGAGCAACAAATTCTGGTATGGAAATATAGCCTTATTACTTATTGCTTCAGTCATTGGTCTTCTCGTGACTCCTGATATACGGGCAGGAGCAGGGATATGGAAAGCCTATATCATTGAACCCATTCTCTTTTTTATCATCTGCACACAGTCTATTCGTACACGAAAAGACGTGGCGCTCTGCCTCAGCGCACTTGGGCTTTCGGCAACAATCATCGCTGCGGTGGCCGTGTTTCAATATTTCACTGGCTGGCATATTCCGGCACCGTGGCACGACCTTCCCAATCGCCGAGCAACCGCTTTCTATGGTTACCCAAATGCTGTTGGGCTCTACATTGCACCTATCCTGACTATGCTCATCGGGACACTCCTGAGTGGTTTTTTTACCGGAAGAAAAAAAAATCTTGCTATGGTGTGTATGATCATCCTCTGTTTTGGAGCGTTAATTGTTTCACGATCTGACGGTGCTATTGTTGCGGTGATCGCTGCGACCGGCTGCATGCTACTCTTCACCAAATGGCGGTGGGCAACCCTCACTATTGGCACAGTTGGCCTAATGCTGGCGTTGACACTTCCACCTATTCGCCACGTGTTACTGTTTCAAGATGTCTCTGGAGATGTTCGCCTAGCACTATGGACAGGAACGCTGCACTTGCTTCGTGCCCATCCGTTTGTCGGTTCCGGTCTTGCGGGATTTCCCATCCTCTATGATATCTACCGCCTACCTTCACATATTGAATTATTAGAATATGCGCATAATATCTTTTTCGATTTTTGGGTACAGCTTGGGCTGCTTGGTTTGATCTGGATCATGATGATATTGATCTATAGTTTCATCACTATTGCGAAAACCATTCACGCAAAAAAACCACTGGGCCTCATATTATTTGGCGTCTTTATCAGCATTCTTGTCTATGGACTAGTTGACGTGCCCTATTTCAAAAACGATCTCTCAATCCTCTTCTGGTTTTGGTTGAGTCTCCTGTTTGTACAAAAACTATTCGCGATAGAGGAAAAAAATGCATCGTGATCCAACCCTGATGGAAAGTATTCTTTGCATTGAACAAAGTATTGACCAATTCTCTACTTTTAAAGTTAAATTTACTCTACACTCCATACGGCATCAAAGAGAAAACGAAACATTGAAGATAATTCGTTGCTTTCAATGAGCACACCCTGAAAATCAATATCATCCTTATACGTCACAATCGCGAAACGGTTTTCGTATAATTCAATATTACAAAAAAAATCCCAACCAGGATTTGATAGTAGCTTAATTTTTTTTCGCTGCTCTGCAAGATTTCCTTCTTTGGATTTTTCGTACCATGAACGCGTCATGTCATCTTCAATGAGCATTGAACGTGACCAGATGCCCTGTTTTTGTAATTTTTCAAACATATCATACCGAAATTGCTCAGGAAACAAATCATATTTTCCACCCCAGTTCGTAAACTCCAAACTTTCTGTATTCGGACGCAGGTTACGATACACACTCCCATAAATATCGGGCATGCTATCAATACCTTCAAAAATTTTGATAGAAGCACCAGACGCCTGCTTGCGATATAACACTTTAATTTCTGGTAGTAAATTATTGAGTAAATTTTTCAACTCATTCTGTTTCTGTATCCGTTTATTCAATAAATCGGTAATGCGGTGCGGTTCAGCCGCACTGAAATGAATAATATTGTTCTTTTGATAACTCGACACAATTCCCATTTTTCGCAGCTGTAGCAGAATATTATATGTTGTTGTGCGGTTCAGCCGTGCTCGCTTTGCAATATCTTTCACAATAGCGTTACCCAGCTGCAACGAAGCCAAATACACTGCTGTTTCATTTTCAGAGAGACCAAGAGTGCGCAGAAATTCGCCAAATTTTGCTTGTGGAGAGCTTTTTATGTTTTTATTCGACATTGTTGTCAAAAAAATTATACAGTATTTTTATTTAATTTTAGCAAAAAACTCACCTATTGTCAAAGTATCTATTTTATTTTTTCTATTTTCCTGTACGGTACCCTTGTCTTAAGACATACAACTGCAGTTATAGGAGGATAGACAATGGCTCTTTCACAGCATATTCAAAATAGTCGACTGGTTCTGATCAATGTCGAGCATACCATCAACACTCTCTCTGGGGATACCACCCAGTACCGGCTGTGGCCTCACCTGGGTATACTTACGGTCGGCACAGTTGTACATGAAGAAGGGTGGGAGGTTGTTCTGCACGACGAACTCGTTCAAGGCTATGTTGATCTGGAACGGATCGTCCAGCCAGGTGACATGGTCGGCTTGAGTCTGGTTGCTACTGGCATGGAGCGAGGAATTGAGCTAGCGCGACAAGCAAAAAATCTTGGTGCACGCATTATCATTGCCGGCAACGATTCCGCAATTTTCAGAGTCGATCAATTGCTTCGACTTCCAGATCATCCAATTGATGCCGTATTCACCAGCAACAGCCTCACAGCTGTGCGCGAATTTGTGCGGCAAGTCGGATCGGTTAATCTGAACAAACTCAACATTCCAGGAGTGGCTGTTGTTCCTGGTGGATTCACTCCGTCCAACGAGCGCGTGGTTATTCAAGCCGAACGAGAAATGCGTGCACAACTTCGACAACAGGGAAAGTTCGATCCGCATGATGTGTTCGTGGTACCCAAGCTCGATCTGTTCGGAGACGAGTATTGGCAGAAGGTGTGGCACAACTATCGTACTGTATTCGGCCACAAACACATCACCACTGCGCAGGTACGGAATGCACTCTCACTATTCGCGCAAGGATGCACCCGTACGGGCACAGCCGATGTCTGTTCCTACTGCACCATCGCTGGTGTGGCGGACATACGGCTTCCCACGCAGGAATATCTCAAAGAACTGCTGGAGGTGTATGAAGCATTTGGGATAAATTATCTCTTCAATGTAACCGACTCCGCGTATGAAATGCGTTCGGTGTGCCATACACTGCAAAGTTTGGGTGCACACTTCAGCGAAGGACTGATGTTGTACGGCCGGGCATGGGGGATATCTCGACATCCAGAATACTTAGAAGACTGGCTGTCACTGACTGGTGGTCGGCTTCTGGTGAATGTCGGGATGGACTCTGGCGATGAACGGATGCTCGCACGCGGTGTTGTGAAAGCGACGCAATCGGGTGGTTCACGCATTGAAGAAAACCGCCAGGCAGTACGCCATATTGCCTCAAGCGGTGCCCACCTGCACTTTTCGCTGATCTTCGGTTCATCCGGAGAAACACACGAATCCTGCCAACGTTCACTCGAATTCTTTGAATGGGCTCGTTCTGCGTTAGGCATACAGTTGGATCAGTGTGAAACTGATATCTACTGGCTCAATCACGGGTCACCTTCAAGTCAAGTGTTCCACGATTACAACTATGCTCAGCAGCTTGCAGCGATTGCAGGAAAAGAGATCTCACGCAGCACTTGGGAACAACGATTTCATCAGTATAAAGATACACTCGTTGTTCCCTGGGAATGTGAAGAGGCGTGGTACGATTGTTTTACCTCAATCACTGTTCAGGAAGCGCAAGAGCATGTGACCTATGTTGCTCGTGCAATGTCTTCCCATGAAAATGCAGCACCGGGCCGCGGTTACGCATTCCAGCCAGGTTAATAGCACAGTCGGTTGTGGGTTCACCTTTTCAAAACCCTCATTTCTCAATGATGATCATCAATGAAGACAAAAAATCCCTGAATTATTCAGCGGATTTTTTGTAACTATTTTTAATAAATGTTGATCGATGTATAATTTATTTACATATACTTTGACAAATTTTTGTATACATTTTGTATTCAGTGAACGCTGGACAAAAAGGAATTTTTGAGGTATAATAACTAAACTCAAAAATGCTTCATGGCACATTCATTTTTACTCAATTACTGGTGTAATAAACGAGTTGGTAGTCTATCGCTCGTCATCCTTCTTTCTTTCCTCTTTTTTCTTCAAACAGATACGGTATTCGCTGCCGAATCGATTCCTCATGGAATACTAGATGTTCGTACATTCAATACTCCAACCTCTTCTCCACAAACACTTTCTGCTTCCAGCAGCTCCACTATAGATACGGAAACACTGCTCATTCCAAACGGACAAGAATCAACATCCTACACTATTACTCTTCCCGAAACAGCATTCACATTTTCTGCCGTGGGAATCATCTGGTATGGTCAAGGGAGCGACCCAGAAGAAGGAGAAAGTCCCACAGTGTCATTTACCGCACACATTCAAGATTCGAATGAATATATCTCTCGCGATTTCCCCACACTAGGTGATGATCTGAAAGAACAACTGCCTACAGGAAAACATGTCACAGAACCGTTGATTGTTTCTCGTGCTAATTCATTGAGTGTTGACGTCACTCTACGTCGGCAGGCAGATGGAACAAGCCCACAAGTGGAAGAGGTACAAATTATCTACTACAATACGCAACAGCCAATAACAGATGCGGCCATGCAAAGTGGTTTTTCGGCACAATCGAGTGGTGAAACGACATTTTCAGCAGCACAGCAAACAACAACATATGCAACTTTGCAAGACGAAATTATTTCCAGAGAAAACTGGGGCGCTGATGAAACATTAGCCCAAGATGAAGAAGGTAACCCAACATGGGTACCAGAATATGCCAAGGTAAAAGCATTTGTCGTGCACCATACTGCTGGCGGAGACGGTGGCGATGACCCCGCAGCCACCGTACGGGCCATTCACTATTGGCATACGGTTGTCAACGGTTGGGGTGATATTGGATATAATTTTTTAATCGATCGTTCAGGGAATATTTATAAAGGACGCAAAGGAAAACTCGGCGTGATTGGTGGGCATACGTACAACAGTGAAACAAATACAAATTTTAATATTGGAACTATTGGTATTGCCTTACTCGGTTGCTATGACTCTGTTTGCGATACAGAAACAGAACTCACTCCGGAAATGGAAGCCGCGCTCGGAAAACTCATTGGGACACTTTCTGCACATTTGCACATCAAACCGAATTCTCAAACAAACTTACTGGGCCAAGATATCAATCGTATTGTTGGGCATCGAGATTTAGATGCCACTACTTGCCCAGGAACCGTCGTGCATGATGATGTAGACCATATTCGCTCACTCGCACAGCAACAATACCAAACGCTCACCCAACATCCATTTCGTGGCGCACTCAGTGCCGTCACGGCGATATCACCAAGCGACACAGAAACCGCGGACGAACAAGAAGAAGCTCCAATAGATTTAGAGCATGTAGAAATTGGTGAACCGGTCATGGTCACGGTGACCTATACCAATACCGGTGACCGCACATGGGAACAAACATCAACGCGATTAAAAATATTTAATGGCCTAGGCACAAACCGCACTCGATTACGTCATGCATCGTGGGAAAATGACCATGGGCATATTGCGATGAATGAAACCAGTGTTGCGCCAAACGAAACAGCGAGCTTTACCTTCCAAATCCGCACACCGAAAGACCCCGTACAAAAAAATATATTGACGAAGCTCTATGTCGGAAAACGCAAAATTGCTAAATCCAATGGAACAGCGTCATTTCATTTTATTCATTCGTATGCAGGCACGCTCACAGCAACGACATTTCCATTAGCAATGGTCCATGAAACTAGCCAAGATGTCTCTTTCACATTTCAAAATACTGGTGAACAAACCTGGGATGATACTGTGACACTGTTATTCAACAATAAAGAACGAGGTACATTTTCTGAATTGGTGGCACCCGGAGCACAAGGCACGATTACTTTTACATTTAGCGCGCCCAAAAATGATACTGGTGAACCAATCGTGAAATACTATCCGGTCCAACTCATGCATCAAGATCAGCTCATCTCTGGAACGCGCGTCGTTCGCGCTATCGGTATACACTAATTATTCATCGCTCGCGGGCAATGCACCAGCGCCCATAGGATTGTATCCATATTCCACCTCTTCCCAGTCAGTATAACCATCACTATCCGAATCTAAATTTTTTGGATCTGTACCATATTGTTGTTCATCTTCGTCGGACAATCCATCAGCATCTGAATCACGGTCACCATTCGTGGTTGTCGTTTCTTCACTCACGGTCACATCATCGTCATTCACATTTTCTACCTCTGGTGTTGGTGTAGACTCTTTCGTTAATGCATTGATATCAATACCGAAAGCAGTTTGTATAAATTCATCAAGCGGCACAGCATCTTCTGGCGCGGCAATATCTACGGACACATTATGATCCCATAATTGCCCCGTCACGGAAAGAGATTTGAAGCTCTGTGTATCTATTGGTACCACTAACTTCCATTGATAGAGTTGATAATCTTTTTTCCCAATCCAAACATCGAATTGCACAGCTGAAGCATGATCGAAATCTTGCAAAAATTCATCAATCTTCTCTGACGATACAATACCATTATTCAAAATGGATTGTACTGTTTGCAAAAATGCTTTCAATACCTCTTTATCGACTGTGGTCGTATAGTGATTGGTCTTCACCCCATGAATGTCTTCTGCACCCACGCGTTGACCCAACGAAATGAAAGGATGCTGAACAAAGGCATTTTTTAATTGTTGTTTTTGTTCATTGGTGAGCTTCGATTGTTTTACATTTTCCAACTTATTTTTAATATTTCGTGGCAGTGGAAACGTTTCGGCTAATTTTTGGGTGTTCAATTCAATCCATTGATTCTCTACCTTGTCTGAGGGAAACGAGGGAAAAGATGGTCCGCGACTAATATTCAAATACAGGCTATGGTCTATACTTTTTGTTTCAAATGAATAAATTTCTTCACCACCCCTACTGTCACTCATATACAAACTGACATCAGCTGTACCTCGTGGATTATCTTGATCACGCATATCGCTGTGCCCAGCAATCGTTGCACGAATACCGCTCAGACCGTGACCCAATACTGGCATGAATGATGGCTGATCAGCAACAAATTCTGGAGTAATATCTACAGCATAGGCAACCGTTTTAATTTGCAAAAAATTTTCTATAGTTTTTTTGGCTACACGCTGCGGAGAATAATAAAAAGAATATCCGGCGTAGGCGCCTACACCAATCAGCATACACACGACAAGCAACACACAGAGAAGAATAATTTTTTTCTTTTTTCGCGGTGGCGTAGTAGGAATATTCATTTCCCCCTGATTCATCAATGGTTCGGGCGATATAGTCGGCATTGGAGATGCTGCGGGTTGTGCAGCCAGGGGTTGCTGCATGGGTTGCACTTGCGCTGATTGTTGCTGTTGCGGAAGCGCATCAAACATATCCACTGGTTCAGGCGTAGAACCGAAGTGTTGTTGCGGGGTAGGCATAATTCAAAAAATTACTGGTAATGATGTATGAATATGATAAGGATATCATTTTTTCTTGATTGAGGAAAATATGTGCCAATTTTATTTTCATAATGGTTATAAAAATTTCAAACTTACTTCCGACAGATTAAATACGCATATCTATTCCGATAAAGAATAGATCAGCGAACCGTTCGATGTGCGATAAGAAAAGTAATTTCTGTCTTTATAAGTAAGCAGACTCGTGAACTGCGCCGACTCATCATGATCAAAATCAACATCACTCAATAAAAGCGTTTCAGTGGTGTTATTATCTGTCATGCGTGCAAACCATGCCATACCTTCATTCACATCGGCTAAAATATAGAGTGTATTATTGGAAGCAAATTTATGGAATATCCAATTCCCAGAACTGTTGTTGAAGGATTGAGTGAGAGATGCTGTTTCCCAATCTGTAGAAACAAATAATTGTCCGCCCGGTTCGTCATTTTCCGCTTGTCCAATCACATATAATTTCCCGCCAATTTGACCGGCTGAGGTGAGCGTGAAATCGGGATTCGGAGTATCAGCATCACTACTGACTGCTTGAATAGTGAAAACATTTTCCCAAGTATCCATATGATCGAGTTCTGCGCGCAGTACCTGACCATCTTGAGTAAAAGCATATGCATAACGAGTATCATCAACTGTGTGTTTCACAAGACGCACTATTGGAGCTGTTCCATCACCTACAAAAAGAGCGTTCGCGTTGACGCGTTGCCAATGCACACCATCGGTTGTTTTATATATATGATTACCATTAACCGTGTGCCCAATGACAAATAAAGCTGGGTTGACGTTGACGGTGGCAAGCCGAACAACTGCAGATGTGAAATCTATGAGTTGAGTTGAAAAAACATCTTCTCCAATTTGTTCCCAAACCGCACCGTCACGCTTTTTCCTTAAGCGCCATAACTCGGGGGTATTCTCTGTGGTGACAACAAAGGCATAGATGTATTTTTTGAAAGTGAAAAACTTTTCTATCTCAAATACATGGTCAGTCAACGTAGAAAATGGAGCAGAGCTTGAAACATCCGCCCAAGAACTCAGATCTTGATTGGTTGCAACCGATACTTGAATAGGATTGGTAGTGTCGTCCGATTTCTCCGTGATAAATTGATCCCCATGTGAATGAATCGCATACAATTTACCTGTATATTTAAAAAGCTTTGTGTTATTTGCAGTGGTCCCTATTTGGTCCGTAAAATCAAAAACCGTATCGCTTGTGGCTGTAAATGCGATCAAAGGGCTTGCAAATAGTATCGCGATGAGGAGTGAAACTAAACATTTACTACCCATAAAAAATTTGTTAAAAAATAATCTCGTTTTTATATGTAGCAGTTGTGGACCCGAGGAGACTCGAACTCCTCGCCCCCTGCGTGCAAAGCAGGTGCTCTACCAAATGAGCTACGGGCCCGTAAGATATACGAAAATGCCTACACAGTTTAGCCTGGGATAAAGAGAAAGTCAAGAACCTTGAATGCACCACCAGACATGACCAAGAATGCGACGATAATCAAAAGAACACCCAGTATTTTATACATCGTCCATGTTCCACCATATCCAAATTTTTCTTCTGCCCAGGCATTACGGCCAAACATTTGAAGAAACCAATTCGTTTTCCAAATAACGACGAATCCTAAAACAATGAGTAGTATACCAAATAGATATTTCATATACCGTGAAGTATATCACGAATTTCTTGTTCTTTGGTAGCAACATCTCGTGCCAACGCCACCATGCTATATGCCCGGGCACGATTATGGGCTTTGCGCGAAGGGAATAAGGCATCGTTCCAACCGAAATAGTTATCGTCCACTACATCGGTGGCGAAGCGCGCTGCCAGTTCAAGCGTAATCATACGAATCGCCGTGTACACATGATTCACTTCGAGTGGCGAAAGCGGCATCACTGAAAAATACCCACGCATTGCTGCTTCAAAAATATCCAGCGCAAATGTGTTGTTCGGATCTTCCTCATGCTGCCCACACCACGAACGCAAACCATCGCCGATATCCACCAGCGGCGTATGGTGCATCGTCGTATCTAAATCGATCATGCAAATCCCTTGCCCATCAGACCCATGCCCAAAAATAAAATTCGATATTTTAGGGTCACCATGCACAACGGACCATGGTAATGTGGCAGGCAGTAAAGACTGGGGTAATTCTTTATGAATAGAGATATATGCCTCACGAAATATCTCGTCTGATTCTTGCGCACAAAGCTGTTCAAAAACTCTATTGTACCGATCAATAATCTCTTGCGTATTATGCAAACGCAGCGGATTTTTTAATTGCGTATAATCAAAATCTTTCAAACCATATAAAAACGCACCAAGTAATTTTCCGGCTTCATACGCAATATGAGTGTTAGGCACGACATGGTAGGTCTCGCCATCTACCGCGACCATGAGTTTCCACAAATACCCACGCTGGTCTTCATAATACCAGTGGCCATCTATTGCTGGGATAAGTTCTAATGTGGAAATACCTTTGTGTGTCAAATGTTCTATCACTTTCGCCATATCTTCCACTGTCGCCGTGGTAAAAATCTTGGCCATGCGCTGCAAAATGAACGCACCTTCTTGTGTGTGAATATAAAAATTCCGGTTGATTAAACTCAATTCAATCGGCGCAATATGCAACACTCCATTGATGGGATAGTGTGGCAAAATCTGCTCACGAATATATTGCTCGATTTTTTTGTCCATGATGGATGTAATAACTATATGTGGTGGACAGTGCAGGACTCGAACCTGCGGCCCTCTGCGTGTAAAGCAGATGCTCTAACCAACTGAGCTAACCGTCCTTATTATTTCTTTTCTGCGCCTTCTTGCAGCGCACGGGCCAGTGCATGATTGAGTAACTTGCGTATCTGTACTTTTGTGTTAATGTCGTTGCAAATCAGGTCGGCCATACACCCGGCAACAAAATCAAGTTCGCCAACCGAACTATCCGTACGCACATGTTGCGCTAAGGTATGCACCCCAAGCAACGCGACATGAATTTTTCGCTGTTCCTCTTCGCTTAATGGAGCAAGAGCAAATTGCCAATTTTCAAGCGTAACATCCTTGCTCTGCATGGCATGGTGGTTCATACGCTATTGTTCATTTTTATTTTATGACTCTAGCGTAACAAAATATTGAAAAAACTTCAATGGTGTTCCATGCATGCCAATGAGCCTCACAATATCGCTGTGCCCAGGAGAGGATTCGAACCTCCATGCCTTGTGGGCGCTACCACCTCAAGGTAGTGCGTGTACCAGTTTCGCCACCTGGGCGTGTGTGGCCGTGGCCACGTTATATTACGATTGTCTCACCAATGTCTCTTTGAGGCGTTTGCCGTATTTCTTCAAGAAATATAATTTGGCGCGGCGAACACGAGCCACTTTGACGATTTCAATTTTATCAATGAGTGGTGAGGCAAGGGGGAAAATTTTATCAACCAACACGCCAAATGAATTTTTCTGAACGGTGATGGTTTTCGTTTCATGTGTCTTTCCACGCAATGCAATAATCATGCCTTGGAAAACCTGAATACGCTCTTTTTCTCCTTCTTTAATTTTCTGGTGAACACGAATAGTCATGCCCGGGCGAAGGGAATCATATTTAGTACGAGCCAGAGTCTCGGCAGCCATACGTTCTTCTTCGGCTTGTTGTTTAGCCAAGGCTTCTTGCTGCGCAATTTTTTCTGGGTCTTCCACTGGTTCTGGAGCAGGCGTCTCTTCCACCGCTGCTGCGGGAGCGGTTTCTGCTGGAGTTGGCGTAGTTTCGGGTGTTGTTGGGGTTGTTTGTGGCTCTGTTTGGCCTTCTTCTTCAGGTTTTTTCTCCGTATCGGACATACAAAAAAATTCAATTAAAATTCAAAGCTTTCGTAGTATACAAAAGACAGCCTGTTGCGTCAAGTTTCAAGCCCGCTGAAGAAATTCTGGAAACACGGCGGGTATAGGCGATACAAAAGTCATCTTTTTGTGAGTCAAGGGGTGGGTGATACTCAACCGATGGGCATGGAGAAACAGCCGTGGATATTTGCCAGACCGATATTGCTTCGAAGTATATAATGGATCGCCAACAACGGGACAGTTAATCGCGGCTAAGTGAGCACGTATTTGGTGAGTTCGCCCAGTTTTAATGCGCACAAGCAATTCACTATATGGTGGCGTGGACTGGATCAATTCATATTCGGTCCAAGCATCTTTGCCTTCTTCATGCTCTGGTCGTGCGGCCATTTTCCCAGAACGGGTGCGAGAGCGCGCAATCACAAACCGAATCGTATCTACTTCACGGGATGGTTTACCATGAACAATAGCACGATATTCCTTTTCCACTGTGCGTTCACTAAACTGTTTTTTCAATGCCGTAAATGCTTCTGCCGTTTTCGCCACGATTAACACACCAGACACCGGTCTATCTAACCGATGTACAATGCCTGGGCGCGCTGCATCATCTCCTACGCTCGCAATTTGCGAACAATGATTAAGTAAAAAATCAACCACCGTCGAATCAGAAGAATGCGCAGCCGCATGGACCAATACTCCAACCGGTTTATCCAAAACAATCAATGCATCATCTTCAAAAAGAATCGAAATCGTTGGAATAATAACTGCTGGTTTTTCCTGTGGGGCATCAGACACATCATCTTGCATCACCACCACATGGTCACCCGTACGCAAAAAATGGTGCTTACTCACCGCTTTGTCATTCACGCGCACTCGCTTTCCCACAATTAACCGTTGAATTTGCGAACGTGAAACACCCGTCATCTGTTCGGTGAGAAATTGATCTAATCGCCAATCATTGTGCGCTTGGTCAACAATCACCACAAACTCTTTTGGCGAAATTTTTTTGGGCATAGATAATGAAATCGTTAAGGTGGCTATTCCTGATTCAATACTTGAGTCATGCTATCACGCGATACAATGCGTTGGCGCAAAATTTGTATAGCTTCTTCTGCGGTATCCACAATATCAAACACATGAAGCTCTTCTTCATTGATGGTTTGGTGTTTGTCGAGCATCTGTTCTTTCAAAAACTTGCGCAATTGTCCCCAAAATTCTTTGCCAACTAAAATCACTGGTACCGGCTGCATTTTGTGAGTCTTAATCAATGTAAGCACTTCAAAAATTTCATCAATCGTGCCATAGCCACCGGGAAAAGCAATAAATGCTTGTGATGGCGAAGTGAGCATGACTTTTCGGGTAAAGAAAAAATTGAAACCAATACCATGCAAAATATAATCGTTCATACGCTGTTCGAAAGGCAATTGCACACCAAGGCCAATCGATTCACCACCAGCTTCGTAGGCTCCTTTATTCGCCGCTTCCATAATACCTGGGCCACCGCCCGTAATCACCGAAAATCCTTCTTGTGCAAGCAAGCGACCCAGTTTCTCTGCTACTTTATAATACTTTTCTCCCGGTTTTGTACGTGCAGAACCAAAGATAGTAATATCTGCAGTCAATTTCGATAAAAAATTATACCCTTCCACAAATTCGGCCATAATACGAAAAATACGCCAGGTCGCGCGGCCACTTTTAAATTCTGATGGGTGAATCACTTCGCCAGCCAGTGTAGCTTTACGGGTTTGTTCTTCTTGGCTATAGGTTTTGCGCTGTGATGGCGTCTGGTATGTATGCGTAAATGACGGTTTCGGCATAGCACCATCGCGCGGTTTCAATTTGCGCGTTGGGCGTGTTTTTTTTTGCGTCGTTTTGGGTTTGTTTGATTTACGAACAGGCATAAAATAATCATTATCTTGTTAACCGGTCTATTGTAGCACGGCCGAAGCACCGGCGACAAAGAACCTGCATTTGCAGGCTCTGATGTACTAGCATGTGGTGGGCGATACAAGATTCGAACTTGTGACCTCTTGCGTGTCGAGCAAGCGCTCTAACCAACTGAGCTAACCGCCCCTATAAGAAAGCATTGTGTAGTCTACGCAGCTTTGTGATGACTGTCAATTGTTTGTTTTGTACTCTAGCACAGAACTCACACGAACTCTTTGCGATTATCCTGAGAAATGCTGATGCAATGATATACTGGAACCAAATAGCAGAAACTGTTGCAAAGCAAAAGATTACGCAAGAAGTTTGTGCAGTAAAGTTGTAATTTCTCTTTCATTATTGGTTAACTTTGCAATAGAACCGTACCACCTTCAAAGTGAGTAATGGAATGAAAAAAGCCTACCGAACGCTGGAGCTGTATGCTCTTTTCATCTGTACATTTGCTGTACAGCAGCGTTGATAGGCTCTACGGCCCATCTCGAATATGGTTGCCCATATTTCCTCCATTGTGTTACTGAGGGACCTCGTTTGAGCTCAATATGATTCTGAGGAGATCCTGAATCGCGTAGAATTCGGGATTGATCAGATACCCCGCCGCATCCGCCAGCGCGACGAAACACCAGATGGCGAATCCGAACGAGAACATGATGGGCACGACGCGGGTAATAATAATACGCCACGTATGCGTGTCATCAGGTTCGGTTTTCGGAGCCTCAGGCGCCTTCCACCAGTAGCGGTTAACGAAGAAGATGTAGACCTGCAGGAGGATCAGGATGCCGACCGGGATGATGATCCCTTTGACCCCTTTCACTACCTGCTGAAGCAACATGATTCGCCAGACCTCGGGCGCCACCTTCTGGACGTTGGCAGCGATGCTGGCGATGGCCTGACCGGCCATGGTGACAGCCTTGTCGGCAACATCGGCCATGGTCTTCTGAGGCGCAGAATCCTTCGTTGTCCCATCCTGAGACTTAGGAGTTGCAGGCAAGTTCGACTGGATGCCGAAGATCTGCCCGAGCTGCTTCACATCGTTCCGAATGGCCGTCGCATCCTTCGCATCCAGAGGCGGTGCTTGAGCAGGTGCGGGGTCTTCAGCGAAGGCGACGGAAGAACACAGGAGAGCAACGGCGAGAGAGAACCTGTGAAAGAGCGTTTTCATGTACTTTCCCTTCTTTCTTTGAGGGTTGGGGGCCATAAAAGTCAAACTCATCGTTGAGTCGACGTATATATATTCAGCATTTCATTCACTTTGTCAAGAGCGACTGCTTCTAAGGCCTCAAGGCGTGAATGACGAACCAATAGAGAGGAGGCTGTAGGCTCGTCATTCGTTATTCTTCTGTACACCACTGCAGTGATATTCAGAAGAATAAAAACCACCCCGCGCAGGGGTGATTTTTTATACCTATTATCTGTACTCCCGTCAGGACTTGAACCTGAGGCCGCCGAGATATAAGCTCGGTGCTCTAACCAACTGAGCTACGGGAGCCTAGTGCGTACGGATAATCAGAAAATATTATGAAATGCCGGTGATTTTTTCACCGCGGAAAAGCCGGTGTATTGTCGACCGTTTATCCTCTTTTGTCAACTCCAAAAACAACAACGTCCAATTTCCAAAATGCCATGCAGAGAAAATAATTGCCGTCACAACTAACCCCACCACAATCGCAAAATACACAGCAAAATAATAGAGCGCTACCATAGCCACGGATTGAAACAACAGCGCAGATACCATGGCGAGCAATAACAACGGCATGGTCACCAACACTCCAACAACAATACCCACCACATTCGCTACAAAAAACGCCATCGACATCACCACCGCCATTTCAATGGACAGACCAATATTTCTTCGAAAGAGTTGCCATGCAGAACGCAACGCTTCGCGGAATGTATAATCTTTTAACACCATAAAATTCACCGCATATTTCACTACTAAGGAAACAACCACGGCAATGGGCATCAAGACAAAAAAGAGCACCACAGTTGAAGTAAAATGTGATGTGTTATAGCGGCCAAAAAATAATGGCGAAGCAACCACGGCCAACAACCCGTACACCACCAATCGCCCAAGAACATTCACCCCAAGCACCGGAAAAAAATGCTCACGGGTTGCTTGCAATGCATGATCAACAGTATATATAGTGGCCGATTTCTTGGCACGAGCGTATCGGCCAAAGGCATCCACTAAACCAATTTGCGAAATCATCATTACGGCCAGCGCGAGCAGACCAAGCAGCAACAGTGACGCAATCAATACCGAAGCGCGCCAACCAAATAGATCTAATACCGTGGTCCAATTTTTTTGTTCCCAAAATGTCGGCTGAAATGGGCTGGCGTGACTGCCAATCAATTTCGCATTCGTGAAAAACAATTCAATGTCCAACCCTTTTCCACCAAAAAACAAAGCGAAGAAACCAAAAAACCATAACAGCTTATGGCGTTTGGTGATCAACCAAGATTGTTGAAAAAGAGTGCGATACAATTGCATAGAATTCCTCCTCTACTATACTCCTATGCCGCTGCTTCGGCAACAGGAGAAGCCGCGCTACCGACAGGCGGAACATCGGCAAGCAACGCTTCAAATGCTTCTCGTTCAATGGTTTCCACTTCCACCAGTTTCGAAGCGATCAAATCGAGTTTGTGTGTATATTTTTTCATCAATTCTTTTACCACCGTATACTGTGTAGAAATAATAGAAGCAATTTCAGCATCAATCTCTTGCGCGGTTTGTTCACTATAATCACGCTGCTCGTGAATTTCTTTGCCCAAAAACACCATCTCACTCGTTGCCCCAAATGTTCGTGGCCCCATTTTCTCACTCATACCGTAATGCATCACTAAACTCCGTGCGAGTTTCGTGGCTTTGCTTAAATCACTCGACGCACCGGTCGTAATGTCATCAAACTGAAACTGCTCTGCCGCATGTCCACCCAATGCAACCGCAATATCGGCAAGCAATTCTTTCTTCGAATGCAACTTTTTATCATCTTCTGGCAACTTCAATGTATATCCACCAGCGCGACCACGGGGGATAATCGTAATTTTGTGCACCGGGTCAGAATCGGGCAACATGTGCG
The DNA here is from genome assembly GCA_016182555.1 of Candidatus Kerfeldbacteria bacterium. Taxonomy (GTDB): domain Bacteria; phylum Patescibacteriota; class Patescibacteriia; order UBA9570; family XYC2-FULL-38-9; genus JACPGJ01. Next base: position 32,493 of record JACPGJ010000006.1, on the reverse strand, counting down.
CTACCAATGCATGGCCAGCTTCATGATACGCCGTAATAGATTTCTCACGATCAGAATACTTCACACTCTTGCGTTGTGGGCCAAGTAATACTTTATCAATCGATTCCAAACAATTCTCCATAGATACTTTTTTGTGGTTTTCACGCGCCGCAAAAATGGCAGCTTCGTTGAGCAAATTCATCAAATCCGCACCAGAAAAACCGGTGGTACGCTGAGCCAGCACTTTCAGTTTCACGTCTTCTTGCAACATTTTATTCTTGACATGCACATGCAAAATTTCTTCACGCTCACGAATGTCTGGCAGGTCTAACATGACTCGGCGGTCAAACCGACCAGGGCGCAACAATGCCGGATCCAGAACGTCTGGGCGATTGGTCGCAGCAATGACAATCACATTTGTTTCGTTATCAAAACCATCCATTTCAGTCAGAATTTGATTCAATGTTTGTTCACGTTCATCGTGCGAACCACCCAAACCTGTTCCACGCTGGCGCCCAACGGCATCAATTTCATCAATGAATAAAATTGCTGGTGCGGCTTTCTGGGCTTTACGGAAAAAATCACGCACGCGGCTAGCACCCACGCCCACAAACATTTCCACGAATTCTGAACCAGAAATATGAAAGAATGGCACATTCGCTTCACCTGCCACTGCACGAGCGAGTAATGTATTATGCGACACCAACCCATTAGAAATAAATGAATGACGCTGCGGAACGGTAAAATCATACACCCGTGCTTCTCCCACCGTAATTTTGGTCACTGGTGTAAAATAGAAATTATCGTTGGCTAAACGATTTAACTGGTTGAATGCTGGCAGTGTATTCATTGTTGAATCGAGTTCCATCACCGCAGTTGTAAAATTCCGTGCCGTGGTCACTGAGGGATTCCGCTCTCCACTTACATATCGAATCAAATTTTTATAATTCATTCCTCCGCTTGCCTGTTCAAATGTAGAATATACCGCCACGCCAGCCAATTCCAATTTTTTCCAAATAGCTGAAAATACCGTTTGTTGATGATACAACAAATTTGTATTCGAATTTGTTTCATGCGTGACGACATATTCATTCACTCGCTGCTGTTTTCGTGTTAATTGAAAACCAATTTCTTCAGAGAACGCACGCAAAAAATCACCGGTGATATCCAGATAGAAATATTTCTTACCATTCACTTTCAATTGACGTTCATGCACTCGATTCACTACTCCAAAATTCAACAGCAAACACCCCACTTGTTTTGCCAACGTTTTGCTTGCGCTGGAAAATTGCACTTGTCCATCTTTCGTTGCTGTGCCATCAGTATCAAACAACCCTTGCAAAAATGCACGAACAATATGTTCTGGACTTTGTAAAATCGTATCCGGAATTACCTTGTCTTTTGCATACAACGCACCCAATCCATACTCTTGTCTAAACAATCTTGAAATGGCTTGATCAGAAACCATCCAATCATACGGACCGCTCGTTTTCTTTACTGCATATCCAAACCGTTCTGCAAAAAACGAACTGAATTTCTGTAACAATTCTGCGTCGCTAGTGGAGAAGATGAGTCGATCTCGAACTGTAACGCATCCATCACCAATCAGCAAACCGATGATATAAGCCGTTTCTTGATCAGGAATGGCCGTTGAATAACCAAATTGTTTCGTGCCATATTTGATGACCACCTTGTCTTCTTCTTTTAATTCATCTAGACGGCGAAATTGAATGCTGCCACCCGTGTCCAACACCAATACTGGATGTTCTGGGGTACCTTCCAGCTCATAGCCGAGCTGGGTGCGAATACGCAATGTTTGCTGCATACCCAAATCATACCAATGGCTGGCAGGAACGGTTGCGGTTGATAAATCTGCTGGGTCCACGGCAGGAACCTGTGCACCATGCACTTTATCGGTCACTGGATCGACAAAGAAATATTTTGGCACATCTTGAATACGCATCATGCCTTTATTGGTCAGCACAAGAGAATCACCGGTAATACACTTTCCCGTTCCCGGAGGCCCCATCAGCAACACGCCTTTCGGAATACGAGCACCAATAGAAGTATATTTTTTCGGGTTTTTCAGAAAATCCACAATTTCGGTCAACTCTTCTTTGGCTTCAGTGGCTCCAGCTACATCTTTAAAGGTGGTTTTATTTTTGCGTTCTGGGTCAACCAATTTGCTTGTATTTTGGCCAAACATCATAGCGCGGTTGTTCGTTCCTTGCACTTGGCGCATCATCAACCAGAAAAAGAAGATAATGAAAACTGCTGGCAACAGAATAGGTAAAATATTCACCACAAAAAATTTCCACCCACTAGTACCTTCCACAGAAATACTGGTTTTCGCGAGTTGCTCTGGCGTGATGCCGTATGCTGTCAGCAGCGTTGGCAATGCTTCATTACTTTCTTTGGTCGATTCAACCACCGTACTCGCTTCGTCATTCAACGTCACTTTCAACTGAGAGCCTTCAATGACCTGAATGTCCTGCACTTTTCCTTGCTGAATATACTCCACAACCGTATTAAACGGCACTTTTTCTGGTTTATGAAACGGCGAATTGTAGAGCGATAACACCGAAGCGATGATAATAAAGATGAGCAAAAAACCTAAGAAATGACGAAAAAGATTTTTTGGTTGTTGTTGTTTTTTGGGCATGATCGTTTTCTGAAATAATTTCATTAATTCTTGTGAACGCATTATACGGCAAACCCACACGATAATCAAGCGCTAGCATGTCTGGCATGACCCTTGACTTGCCAGGAAAAATATTTTCTGATATCATGGCATTCTCTATTTACAACAGCTGGACTACCAGCGCCGCAAACGTGGTCACGTTTCGGTTAACAATAATTGATAATTATGGCCAAATCCAAGCAAGCACAAACATCTGGAGCAGACCAGATGCAAGCATTACTCGAAAAACACCCAATTACATTACCAGACGTTGGTGATATTGTGGAAGGGGTAGTTATTTCTGCGGCGAATAATGAAATTCATATCGATCTCGGCGGTATTGCCACCGGCGTGGTGCGTGGGCCAGAATTAGTAGACGAATCTGGTCTCTATACAAATCTACAGCCCGGTGAACAGGTTACAGCAACGGTTCTCGATATTGAAAATGAATTAGGAGAGATTGAGTTGTCTTTCCGTGAAGCAGGGCACCAAAAAGCCTGGGAAGAACTGGCTCGCCTCTTCCGTGAACAAGAAATTGTGGATGCGCATATTCTCGATGCAAATAAAGGTGGGTTGATTGCCCGTACAGGAAATGTATCCGGCTTTTTACCGGTATCCCAGTTAGCTGTTGAGCATTATCCACGTGTGGAAGGTGCAAATAAAGCCAAAATTTTACAACGCTTGCAAACATACGTTGGCCAAGCATTCAAGGTACGCATTATTGACGTGGATGAAAAAGAGAATAAGCTAATTTTCTCTGAAAAAGCCGCTCGTGAAAATGAACAATCAGCGAAATTATCTGAATATAAAGTAGGCAACAATGTGACTGGCGTAGTCACCGGAGTAGTCGATTTCGGGGCATTCGTTGAATTTGGTGAAGGACTAGAAGGATTAGTACATATTTCAGAACTTGCTTGGCAACGTATTGATAACCCGAAAGATGTCATCAATGTTGGCGACACGATTACCGCTCAAATTATCGCTATTGAAGGTGGCAAAATTTCGTTGTCCATGCGCCGCCTGCAACAAGACCCATGGAAAGATGTGGCAGTAAGATACAAAATTGGCGATATGGTGAAAGGAAAAGTGTTGAAATTAAACCCATTTGGTGCATTTGTGGAACTGGATAACGATATTCATGGCCTTGCTCATATCTCTGAACTCTCTTGGAAAAAGATTCATTCCCCAGAAGAAGTATTAAAATCTGGTGAAGAACGCGAATTCAAGATTGTGTCTATTGAACCAGATCATCACCGCCTTGGGTTATCTGTTAAACAACTGACTCCACGCCCAGGAAGTAAGGAGAAAGAGGAGGCCGCTGAAGGGAAAGAAGACAAAGAAAAAACAGAAAAAGAAGCCGCTCCAACGGCAACTGAACCAACGCCGGCAGAAGAGCCAACTGCAGCAACAGAAGAAAAGAACGCGGAAGAAACTTCCACCCCCACCGAAGAAGCTGCAAAATAGCACAAAAAAACCGCTCACCCTCGAGCGGTTTTTCTTTCACACATCTCATCGCCCGCGGAGTTGAATTATTTCCTCTGGTTTGCTAAAATCCAGGGGTAACGATACCCTAAAAAATTACTTATTTTCCCTTCTATGCATATTACCTGGCACGGTTTTAGCTGCGTGAAACTACAGACCCAACAAGGCACTCTCCTCTTGAATCCATTTCAAGATTCCGGCTCTCTTAGCATGCCAAAATTGAAGGTGGACATTGTCGCCTCCAGTGACCCAAATAATGACCAATGCAACAACTTCGAACGCTTACAAGGTGAACCGTTTGTGATTAGCGGCCCCGGCGAATATGAAGTGAAAGATTTTTTTGTCTACGGTCTTCCAAATAGCAACGGTCAAACCGTGTACATGATTGAAAGTGAAGGCATGCGCATTGGGTATCCTGGTATCGCTGCTCATGCGCTGAGTGACGAAACAGTCAAATTTTTAGAAGGTGTTGATCTTCTTTTTCTTCCGGTGACCGGTGGCACAGCCGCAACTCGTGCGACGCTGATCAGCGAACTGGAGCCACGGGTCATTATTCCTGTGCAATACGCCACTGGGAAAACAACCTCAGCGCTTGATCCTATTGACGCGTTTCTGAAGGAAATGGGGGTAAAAAACATTACGCCAGAAAAAAAAGTCATTTTAAAAGTGCGCGATTTACCCGCAGAAGAAACACAAATCACCATACTCGATATTGCTTAATCTGCTTTTATGCCCGCACGCTCTGGGAAAAAAACATCTACTCCACAACCCACGGTCACCCCAAAACAACAGCGCAAATTCGCACTGCTGGTGAGCCTCGCTTGTCTCATCCTCATCTTATTCTGGATCGCGACACTTCCCTTCAATCTCACCACGCCACGCAATGGCACACCGGGGGCAAAACAACTCTTTCACAATATTGGTTCTCTGTTCGGTACCGGGTTCCACTCCTTATCTACCATAATTGATTAACTTCTATGGCAAAAAAAAATTCTTCACCGCAAGCGCGCAGCAACACCGTTGAACCGGGGAAAAATAATATTGGGCACGTCAATCCTCGTCCGATTGTTGAAGAAATGTCCAATTCCTATATTGACTATGCCATGTCCGTCATTGTGACACGCGCATTACCAGATGTTCGCGACGGCATGAAACCGGTACACCGTCGTATTTTGTATGCCATGTGGGATATCGGTTTAAAAGCCAACGCCAAATTTCGTAAATCTGCTACTGTAGTCGGTGAAGTACTCGGTAAATATCATCCACATGGAGATGTGGCAGTGTATGATTCCATGGTGCGTATGGCACAAGATTTTGCCATGCGTAATCCACTCGTGAACGGCCAAGGAAACTTTGGTTCAATGGATGGAGATTCGGCTGCCGCCATGCGCTATTGTGTCAGTGGAGACACCTTGCTCTTGAGTGACCGCGGAATGATTCCTATCGCTTCTATTTCTTCCAAAGAAGAAACAGCGGTGAACCTTTCTGTAGTGAATTATAAAAATAAAACCGTTCGTGCGTCACGATTTTTCAATTCTGGAAAGCATCGCGTTGTGCGCATCACCACCCAACATGGCTACCGCCTCATGGGCTCTCAAAACCACCCCGTGATGTGTTGGTCGTTAAATGAATTTGGCTTCCCAACGTTGAACTGGAAATTGTTGAAAGATATAACCACACAAGATTATGCACTCATCAATCGTCGGGGTTCGCTGTTTGCCAAAACAGATTTTGATTTAACCACGCTGCGTCTACCAAAACGTGTACGCACCACACCGATTCGTTTACCAAAAAAAATGACCCCTCGTTTAGCATTTGCGATGGGCGCATTGGTTGCCGAAGGCAGTTTTCATCAAGGCAAAATTATTTTTAACAATAAAGACCGGCAATATTACGAAACGGTTCGTGACGCGCTGCTGGCAGAATTTGCTGGAACACGGGTGTATGAACGCACAATAAAAGGTGATTGCCTCGAATTTGATTTTTATCAAAAAACGGCTGTTGACTTATTAGAGGTCGCTGGGTTGCATAATGTTCGTGCAGATAAAAAAACGATTCCATTTTCTGTACTGCAATCCACAAAAAAAAGTGTTAGCGCTTTTTTACGTGGCTTATTCGAAAGTGATGGGTCGGTGGTTTTTCATACCGATAAACGCCATGGTGGACAGGTGGTTGAACTGGTGTATTGCTCCAAAAGTGCACAGTTGATTTCAGAATTAAAAACCGTCTTACTGAATTTTGGTATTGTGACCACCGCGCCAACACAGGATAAACGGAATGAGTGCTATAAACTGTGCATCAGTGGGCGACCAAATATTCTCCGTTTTGAAAAAGAGATCGGTTTTTATTCTACGCGAAAAAAAGCGGTGCTGCACCGTATTCATGAAGTCAATGATGCTCGGTTGAGCAAAAATGATTTCATTCCATTTTTGAACGCATATCTTCGTGCGCGATACACGCAAGATTTTGTGAGCAGAAATAATTTCGATCGCTACAATGCGTTAGAAAAAAATTATACTCGTTTCAAAAAATATTTCTCTCCACAAGACTGCAAACTCATTGAATGGCTACTGAAACACGAGTACCTTTTTGACCGTATTCAAACGATTGAAGAGATGCAAAATGAAACGGAAGTATATTCCGTACGAGTGGATAGTGTGTGCCATTCATTTACAGCCAATGGATTCATTAACCACAATACTGAAGCCAAGCTCACAAAAATTGCAGAAGAAATGTTGCTCGACATCGACCGAGAAACTGTCGACTTCATGCCAAACTATGATGGTGTCCACCAAGAACCAAAAGTGTTGCCGGCCAAATTCCCGCAACTATTAGTGAATGGTACCGTGGGTATTGCCGTGGGTATGGCGACGAGTATTCCGCCCCATAACTTAAGCGAGTTGTGTGATGCACTCATGATGCTGATTGAAAACCCGGAAGTGACCGTGGAAGATTTGATGGAGCATGTCAAAGGACCCGATTTTCCAACCGGCGGACAAATTTTTAATAGAAAAGATATTTTGCAAACGTATGCCACCGGACGTGGGCCAATTGTCATGCGAGGCCGCGCAGAAATTGTCGAAGGCAATGGTGGCGCGCACCAAATTTTGATTACCGAAATTCCGTACATGGTGAACAAAGCGACGTTGATTGAAAAAATTGCGCTGCTGGTGCGTGATAAAAAAATTGACCAAATTAAAGATTTACGTGATGAATCTGACCGTGACGGCGTGCGGGTAGTTGTCGAACTAAAAAAAGGGGCGTATCCAAAAAAAGTATTGAACCAACTCTATAAACTGACGCAACTACAAGAAACATTCCACGTGAACATGCTCGCATTAGTCGATAGCATTCAACCACGCGTTCTCACCCTGAAAATGGTATTAGAAGAATTTGTAAAACACCGTGAGGTGGTGGTGAAACGCCGCACCGAATTTGATTTACGCAAAGCCGAAGACCGTGCACATATTTTGGAAGGCTTAGTCATGGCGCTCGAAAAAATTAATGATGTGATCAACACGATTAAAAAATCGAAAGATCGCAATGATGCAAAAACAAATTTGATCAAAAAATTCCGCATGACGGAACGCCAAGCAGTGGCTATTCTCGAAATGAAATTGCAACAGTTGGCCAACTTAGAACGCTTACGCGTAGAAGAAGAATTGAAAGAAAAACAAAAATTGATTAAAGAACTGAAAACGATTCTCTCTTCACGTAAAAATATTTTGAACGTGGTGAAAAATGAAATTCTTGAAATCAACACCAATTACGGCAGCAATCGCCGGACACAAGTGGTGCCACACCCCGTTGGTGAATTCTCGCAAGAAGACTTAATTCCGAAAGAACAAACCGTGGTGATGATCACGACCGATGGATATATTAAACGCTTACCACCAGATACATTCAAAAAACAACACCGTGGGGGGAAAGGCGTTATTGGCTTAACAACAAAAGAAGAAGATTCGGTTTCTGATATGTTCATGACTAATACCCATGCCGATTTATTATTCTTTACCTCCCGTGGTCGTGTGTTCCAATTGAAAGCCTATGAAGTTCCACCATCTTCGCGCACCGCAAAAGGACAAGCGATAGTCAATTTCTTACAACTCGGGCCGGAAGAAAAGCTCTCCGCCACGCTGAGCCTAGAAAATTTAGGGGACAAAAAATATTTAGTCATGGTGACGCAGCATGGAGTCATTAAGAAAACGGAATTGGCTGATTTTAGCAATGTCCGCCGCTCTGGTTTGATCGCGCTCAAAATTAAAGATGGCGATCAACTCATGTGGGTTCAACCATCGACCGGAAAAGATCATATCATTCTGGTGTCTGACAATGGCCAAGCCATTCGCTTCAACGAAAAAGATGTTCGGGCCATGGGCCGGACCGCTGCAGGTGTACGCGGCATGAAACTGAAAGAAAAGAGCAGTATTAGCGGTATGAGCATTGTCAGCAACGGCGGAGAAAAAAATGATCAGTTAGTAGTGATTATGTCGAACGGATTTGGAAAACGAAGTACTCTGTCACAATACAAAATACAAAACCGCGGCGGCTCGGGTATCAAAACAGCGAATATTACGCCGAAAACTGGAAGCATTATCTCGGCGTTTGCCATCCAAGCTACTGAAGAGGAGCGAGATTTAGTGATTATCTCTGTTCAAGGACAAGTGATTCGCTTGCCGCTAAAATCCGTTAGTGTTCTTGGTCGAGCCACGCAAGGTGTACGATTGATGCGCTTCAAGGAAGCAAAAGATATTGTGGCTTCCGTCACATTGATCTAAATACATATTTAAAAAAACAGCCGGAAAAAGTACGGCTGTTTTTTATTTTATTCCGATAGCGGAGAGTGATGCGTTGAAGATGGTTTTTCTGTCTCACCAGTATTGGAGTTGCTTATTGTTGTAGAATGCTGTTCGCTCGCTTGAGCAATGGACTGAATTTGCGCAGCATCACTTCTTGCACCGGTATCGGTGGAACGAGCGGCAATCGGTGGGGTTGTGTAATTCGCCATGCGTTTACCACGGTATCGAATCTGCATGGCAATCGATACCAGCAATACAATCATCGCAATCGCAATATTGATAATAAATATCCAAGTTGTATTACTCATCTTACTCTGTTCCATCACCACAAACTGGGCGATCTGTACTTCATCAGAAGTCACACCACGTGAAGTCGTTTGTACACTCGCCGTGTGATCTCCAGGAGGCAACACACTCACAGGAACAGTCATGGTCCATTTTCCTTCTACATCGGCACGCGTCACTTGTACAATCGGATTAGAATGGATGGTTAAACGAACTTCTGCATACGGATCAGTTTGGCCACTAAACGTCACTACCGAATCTTGAACCGTACTCCCCAGGCCCAAAAAATTTAATGGTTTCAACCCAATGACACGTTGGCTTGTCAGCACGGTTGGTGTATTGACCGTATGCTCCACTGGAATCGTATCAATCACTTCTCCTTGCGCATTCTGCACTTGTACTTCTGCACTCACATTCAACGATTCGCTATTATACTGATTTAAACGCTCTTTCACCACCACTTGCTCTTGCGGATTCGTCACTGGTGTTTTCCATTCATCTGGAATTTCTGCTTCCCCATCATTGGGTGAATCACTATTTGAATTGGCATTTCCATTATCACCATCGTTACTATTGTTCCCGGTGTCCGTATTCGTTTGTTCTGAATCTTCATCATCTTCATCCGTTGCATCCGACGGTGGCGTGCCCGGTGTTTCTTGATCGCCATTTTCCTCTTCATCAACTGTAGATGGAGTTTGTTCTGTAGGTGGTGTTATCACTGGGCGTGAAATAACAGTATATGCAACACTCACCACTGTACTGTTGAGGCCAATAAAATCTTCTGTCTGCACTGTTACTGTATGCTCACCTAAAGAAACGGTTGGTAAATCAATAGTGATCATACCGGTTGCTCCAGTAATGTTATCTATAATCGCTTGTTCGGCAATGAGATGATGATTATCATATACACGCACAGTATTTCCTGCGCCACCTCCAATATCAATTGGCAAAACAGTACCAACAACGACTTGAGCGGGTATGCTGGTATGCACAACCGGCTGTACCACGGTATATCCATAATGGAATGCATACGAGATCGCTGCATCGACATATTCTTTCCCACTTTCTGGGTGAAAAAATTTCAATGCCAACAAATAATCTTTGCCCCGTGATTGACTACTCAAATCTAATGCATACTGCCAACCAATAGCAGAAATATATGTAGCCTCACCAACCAGTTCTCCATTCAAATATACTCGCGCAAGCGCTCCTTCTGGACCCAAGCCAACCACCAGTGGGTTTGCACTCGTCGTGATGCGATAATCAAAATCGGTATTGCGCTCGTCGGTATTCAATACAGAACGGTCCACGGCCGGAGTCACTACTAATTGAGTAAAATCTGGTGCACTCAATAACTGATGGTCTAATGAATGAAATAATACTCGATATTGCCCAGTCGTTAACGTGTCCGTTAATGTGCAAGCCCCTTCCTGACCATCAACCGTTTTTTCTGCATCATCGATACGACATTCGTTGACTATTTGACCAGTTTGTTGGTCTTGAATTTTAAATACCGCCGCATCCATTTTCTCTTGAAATGCTCCACCAAACACTAATTTTTCTGGTTGAGTCGTCACTGTCACATCGCCAGTGAGCGTGGCAATATGCGGCGCCGGATGAGAAGCCACAATGGTCGCGAGGGTTTTTACCGCAGATTCTTTCTGTGGTGGCAATATGATTTGTGCCTTTGCATTCACAGAATACACTTTTCCTTTTTGTAATGGCTCAGAAACAGTATGGCGCCATGTTTGATCTTCGACATCTTCCCAGGCGCTATCCACTGAAATATCTTTACTGTTTTTTATAATCAAACGAATACGATCTTTCTCATTTGCACCTGTTCCCACAATATGAATCTTATTCCGCGGAACAAAGATACGCTTGTCTGCTTCGTACACCGGTTGACCGTTGATCAACATATTAGTGGGTTTCAAATAACTAAACCGTGAAGCGTCAACGTTGTCATTATCATCATCACCGGTATTATCACCTTCTCCGTTGTCATTATCACCATCGTTATCATCGCTTCCGCCATCACCATCATCACTATCTGAATCAGATTCTTTTGTATATGTTTCGGTTTGAATATTGGTATCATTGCCGTTGATATCCGTACCGAAAATATTCATCGTCGTTGTTTCATCAACCGTCAATGATAACGGGCTCTCACTAGAGGTCGAGCTTACCGTTGGAGTAGAACCATCTAACGTATAGTACAGCGTGCCACCACCATCTAATTCTGCCTCAACCGTCATTGTGTTTATAAATGTGGCACTGTCGGTGACAGTCAATGTGCGTGGCTCTGTCGTAAAAACCGCTGAATCAGAAAATTCTGAGGTGTTATTGAGAGCATCAATCGACAACGCCATAATACTCTGTGTCATTTCACTGGTGAAATCATTACTGACACTCCATTCGCCGGAGGCATCGATACTCCTACCTTCGGTGAAGTAGACACCATCCAGATAAATTTGAACAACGCCATGCTCTTCTGCATACATGCCATGAATCAACTCAGAGCCAGCACCGGTAATAACAGGCGTGAGAATAGATTGTTGAGCACCATCTTCCACACTAATTGCTTTTCCGGTGGTCTGATTGCTAAAATGATTTTGCGAAATGAAATTACGCACTGAACCACTGCCACTTATTTGCACGCCGCCATTGGTATTGTCGGCAAACATATTTGCTTCATCAGATGTACTGCCTCCAACCAGGATATCTGTTGCTGCAGAAGAAAGGGAGATACCAAAATCTGTATTACCCAATCCAGCGGTGCCGAGCAAATCTGTACCAATCCTATTGGCTGCAATAATATGATCTGATCCACCAACTACGGTGATGCCGTCACCGGTATTTGTATAGATCTCATTGTTACGAATCGTCGCAGTCGTACACGTGGTTAATTGCATGCCACCACTACTATTATTGGCAATCGTATTTCCGTTGCCCGCTGAACCACCCCATCCAATATCTACACTATCTGCGTTACTCATTTCAATACCAAAACTCCCATTAGCCGCCGCATCATCACCCTCTTCATCGACGCCAATATTATTACTCAGTATTTGTACCCCGGTCGCGTTACTGATATACACTCCGCTCCCGCCATTATTCGAAATACTATTTTTTTGATTCATTGTCCCGCCAATCATGGTGTTGTCTCCGGCGATAAAAATACCATAGCTATCATTTCCAAGACCGCTAGTAGCTATGGCCGCACGAACACCAATAAAAGAACTGGTCATTGTATTTCCTTCTGCTCCGGCATCAATGAATATTCCTGCCATGGCATTTTGCACACTGGTAATATTCGTCAATGTATTATTATCACCGGTGACATGAATTCCATATAGTGCGTTCCCTTCTTCGTGTGGGTCAAGATTCACCGCAACCGGATATCCTGCGGTCACCCCCATAATCGTTGAATTTGATGCACCAAATATCAATCCACTTTCACCGGCGCCAGAAACATAGACATATTCTGTTGTCACATCTCCACCAATCGTAATTCCACTGGCTGCAGACACCACCAAATCATTTCCCGGACAATAACGAAAGCCCATTCCAACGAGCGTCGTTCCTTCAGCGCCGGCAGCGATTTCAAAACAATCAGTACCTGGAGCCAATAATTCACCATCAACAACAACCGGCATCAATTGCTGTGTCGTAAATTCTACCGGCTTGGTCAGCGTAGGCAGTGCAGTGACTAACTCGATCGTTTTATCAACATCAACAATATTCAATACAATTTCTACCGACCCCGTACTCCCATTAGCGTTATTAATAGCGGTACGCAGTGAACCAGACCCAGAATTTGCACTCGTAGTGACGGTATAGGTATTATCAGCTGCTTGCGCAAAAAAAGTGGCACTGGGAGGAAAAACAAATTCCACGATACTAAAAATGACCACCGATGACAGCACAATGACGCATAATGACGAAAGGGAAAATAGACGTAAGCCACGCTGCAAATGGATATGATCATCATACGATTGTGCCCACGTGCCTTGCTGGTCTTGGTGGTAAAGAGAAGTAAAACTGGTGCGCGAAGATGAAAAAAGCATGAACCACGCTGAATACGCTGCATAGCCGATATACAAAAACAACAACTGTATTTGCATACCCAGTCGTTTCAGTGGACCATAGTGTCCACGAAGCAGCTTCAATTCTGCTTGGTGGATAGATTCAACAAACGTAGCCACAATTTTGAAATTTTATTTTGTTTTTCTTTTTTACACACTTTTTTGGTGGTTTTCGCCTCCTGGACAAAAGACACACCTATAACAAATGAAATGATACCATAAAAACAGTTATAAGTCAAATGGCTTGCAAAATATGTTTGCAAAATATTATATTTTATGTTCTAAAAAATTGCTAGAATTCGCTGAAATTCTTGAATGTCAAGGCTCGCCGAACCAACAAGCAAACCGGAAATATGCGGCTGTTGTAAAAATTGTTGAGCATTTTGGGCATTCACCGAACCACCATAGACCATTGGCATTCCAGGTGGCAGCATAGTAGCCATCAGTGCATGAATTTCCTCTACCTCCTCTGGCGTAGCGCTTTTTCCGGTGCCAATCGCCCATATTGGCTCATAAGCAATAATCATTTTGCGAATATCGGCAGAAGAAAAATCCTTTACTAATTGCTGTACTTGGCCAGAAACCACCTCTTTTGAATGGCCGGCCTCACGTTCCTGAAGGTTTTCACCAAGACAATAAATGGGAGTAAGCTCTGCCGTCAACGCCGCTTTCAACTTTTGGGAAAGCATATTATAGTGCTCATTCATCAATGTTCGACGCTCAGAATGCCCAATAATGACATATTTGGCGCCGGCATCATAAATTTGCTGCGGGGAAACTTCACCTGTAAATGCCCCATGTTCTTCGTAGAACATATTTTGAGCTGCAAGCATGACCGGTAGTCGAGCTCCTTCTATTGCCGTACGCATAACGGGTAATAATGGAAAAGAAGGGGCAATAATAACTGCCGTATTGTCTGGGAGGCTGGTAGAGCTAAACCCAGCAATAAACTGCAGCGCTTCAGCTGACAATTTATGCATTTTCCAATTGGCTATAAGGTAATGGTTCACCATGTGCTGTATCATACACTATCTCAGGCGACACTTGCAAAAAATGGATGTATCCTGTATAGTCCGTGGACAGGAATAATAAAATCAACATATGTCTGTACAGAAAAAACGTATTAGTAAACGCCGAACACGTAACCGTCGTTCTCACCATGCCCTTTCAGTTCCAACGGTGATTGAATGTCCATCATGCAAACAACCAATGAAACCTCATTATGCTTGCCCATCATGTGGGAAATACCGAGGGAAAGATGTGCTGAAAAAACAAACGGTGGTAGAGAAAAAAATTCGTAAAGCGAGCACCAAAGAAAACAAATAATTAGCCGAAGCGGTTCATTTCATTGTATGTCAAATCGCCACCTTGGACGCATCATTGCCCTCCAAACACTCTTTGAATGGGATTTCTACAATGGCACAAAGCCACTGGAAAGTATTTTGGAACACAATTTAGCCGAATTCGCGGAAAAATTTGATGATGCGGAGTTTACCAAAAAACTGTTGAATGGCATTATTGCCCACGTGCAAACGATTAACGAAACGATTCAACACTACGCACCAGATTGGCCGCTAGAACAGATCACCAATATCGATCGCAATGTATTGCGTATCGGTATTTATGAATTGAAAATGGATACCGATATCCCACCAAAAGTTGCCATTAACGAATCGATTGAATTAGGCAAATCATTTGGCGGAGAATCGTCTGGGAAATTTGTGAATGGCGTCCTTGGTTCTATCTTCCGCGATATGGAAAAAAATGGTGAGCTTGATGAAGACGGGGAACGAAAAACTCTTGGCACGACACCATCATAAAAAAATTAATAATTCATTGATTGATGTTGAACGTTGGAGGTGTTATGACAACACCGGCGACGTCCGACATCCATACACACCTATGGATAAAAATATTGCAAAGCTTGAAAAAACCCTAGAGGTTAAATTCAGTAATCCAAATTTGTTGCGCCAAGCCCTGGTTCACCGCTCCTATTTAAATGAACACCGCGATTTTCCACTCGACCACAATGAGCGCTTAGAATTTTTAGGTGATGCCGTATTAGAATTGGTCGTCACGGAACATCTCTTTACCACCTACCCGAATCCAGAAGGGGAGTTAACGAATTGGCGAGCGAGTTTAGTGAATTCACAAATGCTTTCCATTATTGCGGAACAACTCGAAATTGAACAATTCTTGTATTTATCCCGCGGTGAAGCCAAAGATAGCAACACCAAAGCACGACAATCTATTTTAGCGAATGCGGTGGAAGCAATTATCGGTTCTATTTATTTGGATAAAGAATATGACATTGCCGCGACATTTATTCACAAAAATATTATTTCAAAGTTGCCGCACATTTTAAAATACAAATTGTACCTGGATGCCAAAAGTCGCTTCCAAGAAGCGGCACAAGAATTAGTTGGCGCAACACCAAATTACCGTGTACAGAAAGAATCTGGCCCAGACCACAACAAAATATTTATCGTCGGTGTATACCTGCATGATGAGCTCATTGCCACAGGGGAAGGCACATCAAAACAAGAAGCACAAATGAAAGCGGCAGAAGCTGCTCTCCATAAAAAAAATTGGCTCACCTACGAACACGAATAAGCGCGCTTAACTCGCTATCCTTTATCCTACTCCGTGGTGAAACTCCACTCTTTTGAGTAGGAAGTATCATTCACTTTTCCGGTCACATTCACTGTATAGGTCATGGCAGAATCCAGCGGCTCTTCAGCAATAAATGTTACGCTATTACCTTGGTAAATGCTATTTGGGTCTTCAGGATCATCTGGTGCACGGAAATAACCAGATAGGGAATTCCCACTGGCATCAGTGAGAGTCATTGCCATATCTGAGACCGTATCATTGTCAGAAAATATCAACGAAATCGGTTCACCTGCTGGATACGTTCCGTTAAAATCTTCCAACGGATCCGGAGATTCACCCGTACCAAAGGTCGTTGGAATATGGGTTTGTCCAACCCCTGGGTAGGGAATGGGGTCATGGTTATAGGGATCGTAATAGGTAAAATTATTTTCCGTACCGCTTTGGGTCAGCTCGCCATAATCTTTACTCGTCCCCACATTAATACAGGCATAATTATAATTGCTGGCACTCGTACTGGACACCGCCCAACCCACCGACTGCAAACCATTATTGAACATCGGCAAACGGTGATAAATCGCAGTGGTCCAAATACCAATGGCTTTAATCATGCTCGTATTGTTGTACATGCCAGCTAAATTACTCGCTTGACCCGCAGCACTCCCTTCTTCGGTATAGCCCGGGTTTCCTTCTTCCTCAAAGTGAGAAAGCGTGTCATTCAACCGTAAATACTCTACATGCAAGGCGCAACCAGAATCCAATTCCGTGGTGCGCTGTACTGGCAAAATGCCCGAAGCAAGACGTTGATAGTTCAATAATGCCAGCCCACCTTCTTCATTTGTTTTATCGGAAAAATTCGGATACTCAATTTTTTTCACACCAGCGGTACGCCGCTTCATCGTATGGTCGCTGGTGGGGCGAATATAAAATGTTTTACGCAAAAAACGTGTTGGGCGGCCGCTGGCGTTCATTTTCACCGTGCGAACGCGAAAAGCCACTTGTTCATTATTCGTCAGCACATCAAACTTCATTGCACCGAATGCTTGTTCATCCGTTTTACTAAATACCAAACGCCCAGCTAATTTCTCTCCGGCATTAGTATATAATCGTAAACGAATGGCATTGGCTTTTTTGACTGCCGTCACGACGTAATACACGTCATCACGATTGATCCGCATCGCCTGAATATCTTGAGCGCCGTCATAGGACAATATAAACGTTTCTCCAGAAAAACTGTCTGGATTTTTCAAAATGGTTACAGCGTCTTCGGTATTATCTATCGTAATCTGTGGCCCGGCTGCAAAAACGAATGATGGAAAAACAACTGCACTCAACAGCACTAAGGCAAACCAAATTTTTTTGTATGTATGCATAAAATAGAGTTATAGGAGTATGGCCTTCGCGTTCATTCTGGAGAGAGCACGTATTTGCGAAGCAAAACGAAGCTCTCGAAGAATGATCGCACAGGACCATGGAAGGACCATGATAAAATAGTCTTGTTAAAGTATACCATTTTCAGGATAATTCTGGTATAATCCAGCCTATGCGTTTAGATAAACTGGTTCTCCACGGGTTTAAATCTTTTGCCGATAAAACTGTTTTTGAATTCCCAAAAAACTTCACGGCTATTGTTGGGCCAAATGGTTCAGGAAAATCTAATATCGCCGATGCCATTCGCTGGGTATTAGGAGAACAGAGCATGAAAACACTGCGCAGCAAATCTTCGCATGATGTTATTTTTGGCGGTTCCGATCAACTCTCTCGTCTGGGCATGGCACAAGTCGAACTCCACCTCGATAACCGCGACCATAAACTTCCGCTCGATTACAATGAGGTGGTCATCTCTCGTAAAATTTTCCGCAGCGGCGAATCGGAATATCGGGTGAATAATGCGCAGGTGCGTTTGCAAGATATTATCCTCATGCTTGCCCAAGCCAAGTTTGGTCAAAAATCTTATGCAGTTATTGGCCAAGGCATGATTACCCATTTCCTGAATGCCACACCTCAAGAGAGAAAAATATTTCTTGACGAAGCCACCGGCGTGCGTGAATTTCAAATTAAACGCGACCAAGCCATAAATAAATTGATCCGCACTGAAGAACACTTGGTACAAGGCGAAGTATTGTTGACCGAAATTGAACCACATTTACAATCATTGACGCGCCAAGTGAAACGCTTAGAAAAACGGGAAAAATTAGAAACAGAATTACGCGCACTCCAAATTCAATACTATGGTTCACTGTGGAACGAATTAACCGCGGAGCATCACACACTCAAAACAGAGCTGGCGCAACAACAAACGACAACACAACAATTAGAATCAGACCTTGCTACCGCACAAACAGCAAGCGACGCTATTTCGCAAGAAGCATCCCGTGGAGAACGCTATCAACAACTCCAACAACAGTTTAATGAGCTGCTCGAACACAAAAGTTTTTTATTAAAAGAACAAGCCGTATTAAAAGGCAAGTTAGAATTAGAGCATCAAAAACAAGGGGAACTCAGCCTCGTATGGATGAAACGCAAAGAAGATGAAATTTTGAAAGACATTCAAGAGCAAGCTGGCAGCGTACAATTATTAGAAGAGCAGATGCACCGTGAACAAAACGAACTCGCGCGTGCCGAAAAAAATGTGGAATCGCTCAAGAATGAATTTCGTGAACAAGAATACAATATTTTGAAATTGAAAGAACAGATTGAAACACGATCACATGCGATGACGATTCCCGAAATTCAAACCGAACTACAAAATTTATTTGCACAACAACAAGATTTCTTGCGCCAATTACTGCAAACAAAATCGCTGGAAGAATTCAAAAGTGTCCAGTCACATGGCAAACGCCTTACACAACAATTTGCCGAATTTATGGATCGCCTACATGCAGAAGAAAAAGACGCCGTGGAAGCACTACGTGTAGAAATGAAACATCAGGAACAACTGTTGGAACGATTAGTGCAAGAACGCGACACCGCTCAACACCAACTGAATGAACTGCGAGTGAGTATTGAATCTTGTCGTGCAAAAGTACAGATGCTGCATACGCAAATTCGCCGCGGTGAAGACGAACTGGCAACCATTCAATCTGATATCACGGCTGCCAGTGCAGAAAAAGAAAGTAACGAAGCACAAGACCAAATCAAACGTCAACATGAAACACTCAACGAATTAGAAGGACAGATTGCACACGACGATACAAAATTGAATGCGGTTCGCGCGAACATTGACCAGTTCAACCAAGAAGAAGAAGAAAAGAAAACGCGTTTAGTGAGTATTCAAAGCGATATTCGTACACTGCAGCGCAAACTCACCGCTATCCGCCAACAAGCCAATAGTATTGAAATTCATATTGCTCGAATAGAAACACGCCGAGAAGATGTACAAAATACCATTACGCGAGCATTGCCAAGTGAATCTATTGACGCCATTTATCATTACACCGGCGAACCATTGACTGCACGCCATGCCGCTGAAGAAAAGATGGCTTCACTCAGTCGCCAATTGGAATCCATCGGTAGCATTGACCCAGAGATGATGAAAGAATATGAAGAAACCAAAGAACGCTTTGATTTCTTACAAAAACAAACAACCGATCTTTCTACGGCAATTATTTCACTCGAAAAAATCATTGATGAATTAGATAAAACCATTCATGCACAATTCCAAAAAAACTTTAAACGGATCAATGAACATTTCCAAAAATATTTCACGGTGCTCTTTGGTGGAGGCGCAGCAAAATTATTAATGCTCACCGATACTGAAGAAGAAAACGTTGATGCGACTGATACCGTAGTGTCTGATGGCGCCACAGAAAGTATTCAACAAGAAAAAGAACGCGAACTGATTGGCAAAAAGAAGAAGAGACAAAAAGTCATTTCGGGCATTGATGTTATGGCATCGCCCGCAGGGAAAAAAATCACGAATGTGACTGCTCTTTCTGGCGGAGAGAAATCGCTTATCTCTATTGCGCTGCTCTGCGCAATTATTGCACACAATCCATCTCCATTTGTCGTGCTCGATGAAGTTGAAGCAGCATTAGATGAAGAAAATTCAGAAAAACTCGCAGCCATTATTTCGGAGCTCAGCCACAAAACACAAATTGTGATTATCACCCATAACCGCGTCACTATGCGCGCTGCCGATATTCTCTATGGTGTCACTGTTGGCAAAGAAGGTAAATCACATATCCTCAGCGTTGAACTCACCGAAGCGGAAGAATTAGTCCAAGAATAGTATTACTCTTCTTGGTGATCTTGTTCAGATTCTTCTTGTTCGTTTTCTTCTGCGTGCTGTTCAATCACATGGCCCGTTGTTTGTGTGCCGGCAGACAGACGTGATTCATATACACGTTGCAAATCTTGAAAATAATAGACCGTCCATACAGAAATAAATAATCCCATCAATTCGCTAATCGCCACCAACACGGCTTGGATCGCAGAAAATTGCCCGGCCAATGTCGCCACAGGAATACTGATAATAGTCACTACAATACTAACCATTGCGCCAACGAGGAAAAAACGTGCGGCGGTTGGCCACCAATATCCCCGAACAATTCGACGGCTATATTGCAAGGCGTGCATATATTTTCTATTGGTAACGACAACGGCAACACCAGCAAATGCCCAATACACAGAAAAAATAATAGCCGGAATAATAAATAAAACGAAGAAAAAACCCAATAACAAACTCATAAGCAGCTGGGTCCAAAACAGCGGCCACCAATATTGTTTTGCATCACGAAGTATATCTTGTACGACTAATTGTTCCTGATCGCCAGGTGCATGTTTCGCCACCCGCCAAACACCCAATATTATTGCTGCCATTAAATAAAACGACAATAGCCAGGAGATGACCAACGCTCCATATCCAACCATCATTCTCGTGTCATCATTCTCGGTCAATTGCTGCCTCACCAAATCCGTTGCAATATGAGAAACATTCGCGGTGGTCACGTCGCTTTGCGTTAACCGATCCATCAATTGTTCGCTCAATGGATTCGGTAATGCCCACGAGCTCAATAATTGCAATGGAAAAACAAAACAGAGGACGACAATCAGGAAAAACCGAAATTGATTCGTATACGTTTCCCAGCTTGTTCTCAATACTTGCCTAAAGGGTTGTAATTCCGCCATAGAGTGCGCTCATCAAAATAATTATTATTTCTAGCTTCTATGCTATCCCCTTTTTCTGAGAATGACAATAGAATGCTTGACAATTACTCCCCATTCCGTATACTGAATGGCACTATCGCGTGCTCTCGTTTTAATGACTATTGATTATCCTCCAATGCTTACGATTAGACTCGCTCGTATCGGGCGAAAAAATACTGCGGCGTTCCGCATGGTGTTGCAAGAAAAAACGCGTGCACCAAAATCAGCCGCACAAGAAACTCTGGGTTCGTATAACCCACATTTACCAAAGCGTGAAGAACAAATGCAATTGAATAAAGAACGCATTCTTTATTGGTTATCGAAAGGCGCGCAACCATCACCTACTGTACACAATATGCTCATCGAAACTGGTATCATGACTGGGAAGAAAAAACGCGTGGTGCATATGAATAAAAAATCTGCAGAAGGAGAGGCAGCAGCAACAGAAGGAACCGCCCCTGAAGCAACCCCAGCAAAAAAATAAATCAGCACAATACTGTAACACCCGCTCATGCAGCGGGTGTTTTTGTTCATTGACACACCTTGTGTATATGATATGATATTCATTACTGTGGATGAACGGATGACACGCTGACCATTCATACACAAAATATAATACAGCGTGATAACCATTAACTCTACTGCAATGGAAGAGTACAAAGACCAACAGTTCGTGGAATTCGTTGTCAAATCTATCGTTGACAACCCAGATGCGGTTTCCACGCAACGTCGCACAGATGAAATGGGTGTACTGATTACACTCACTGTTGATCCAAAAGATTTGGGTCAGGTCATCGGCCGCCAAGGTGCTACCGCAAAAGCAATTCGCACATTATTGCGTGTTGTTGGAGCGAAGAACCAAGCTCGTGTGAACTTGAAGATTAACGAACCAGAAGGAGATCGCATGCGTCGTCATGAACAACGACCAATGGATTCATCCATGGACGCTCCTGCTCCATCAATGAATTCCACATCCAGTGCGATTGATAACCTCGATATCTAATATCAACGATAAAACCAAAAATCCTGCCGCACGGCGGGATTTTTAATTTTCGCATTTTGAAAGTTTTTTAACATGGAGTATACTAATGATGTCTTTATTAATGAGTAATTGAATATTTTATGCTCTCACGTGGAAAAAAAATACTCTTCATCGTTCTGGGTACTGTGGTCATCGTTTTTGTAGCCGTGGCCATTGGATTATGGATGACGAGCCCACAACGCACACTAAATGCATTCCTCAGCGCATTAGAAGCCAAAGACCAAGAAAAAGCAATGTCGTATGTGAGTGACACGATAAAACCAGGTAAACAAGAAAATATTCAATGGTTTGTCGAAGATTGGATTGCCGCCAAAACAGTGACAACCGCAGTCACATCAGACGAAGCCTGGCGCTCCCAATTATTGTTCACAGAAGAAAATGGCGAACAAATTCCACAAATCAACAAATACGGGTACCAAGAAAAAGAAATTAAACCATTACCAAAATACTTTGCTCACCATTATCATGCTTTTGTCACGGTTGGTTTCGATGAATTTCAAGATGATGTCACAATCAAATTGAAACGCGATGCAAATGACACCTGGTCGTTGTTTAAACAGCCGTTCCGCAAATGGAAAATTACCGGCATCAAATATCAACCCTTTAATGAAGATGATTTCGAGGATCTGCAACTCGATGAAGAAAATGGCGAAGCAAATACCGGTGATGTCATCGACTTGACTAATGACACCGTGGAAAACCCGACGGATGAAGATACAAATGATGAAACCACTACCGATTTTCCAAATGTGAACAGCGGGGAAGAAAATACCAACGAAGTGCTTCAGTAATGAATATTCGTTTTGACGTCGTCACTATTTTCCCGGAACTCTTTGATTCAGTACTCGGTGCCAGTATTTTGAAACGAGCCAGACAAGCAAAAAAAATAGATGTCCGTTTTTTTAATCCACGGAATAAAACGACAGACAAACATCATACTGTTGATGATAGCCCATACGGGGGCGGACCAGGAATGGTGATGAAGGTTGAACCCATCGCCAAAACACTCAAATCCATTCGCCGTCGAAAACGTTCACGCTGCATTCTCCTTTCTGCAAAAGGTTCGCGGCTTACTCAAACAAAAGTACAACAACTGGCTCAAGACTACGACCAACTGATATTGATCTGCGGACGATATGAAGGGGTAGATGAACGTGTATTGCATTATGTTGATGAAGAAATATCGATTGGTGACTTTGTGCTTACCGGTGGAGAATTAGGCGCATTGGTGATTATTGACGCTGTTTCACGCCTACGCCCTGGTGTGCTGGGTCACGAGGAATCGTCCACCGACGAATCACATTCCCAACCAGGCTATTTAGAATACCCACAATATACTCGCCCCGAAATATATGAAGGCCAAAGTGTGCCACCGGTTCTCCTTTCCGGCGACCACAAAAAAATTAGCGAATGGCGTAAATATCACTCTGGTAAAGTAGAATAACAATTTTAACCGTAGCGGCAGTGCTCCTGAACGATTCAGCGATTAGCGGCTAGTGAAGGGGCACTGGCGCGAACGGTCATTTCTGATCCTGTATATGTGTTTACAAATTGTGCACAATGTGTGCTGGAATACGAACCCTTCGCCGCTTGACAGCTTTTTAGACTATCTGTATTATATACAGGCAATTGAAAAATAACTTCCTTACAATTTAATCTTTGTAGGAAAAACGGCTAAACTTGGGCGGAACACAAAGCATTTTGCCTAAATTTAGACGTTTTTTTGCGCCTTAAGTGGTACTGCATTCTCCGCGAATAGCAGAAATATTTTTTGCGGAGCGGATTTAGAAACGTCTGCCATTTGACAACTGAATACACGATAAGATAATAAACCAATTCTGTAAATCCGGATATTGCGTTCACGCAATATTCAAAAAAGCCTTAAAGAGCAATCTTTAAGCAATCAAGTGTTCTTTTATTGAGAGTTTGATCCTGGCTCAGGATGAACGCTGGCGGCGTGTCTAAGGCATGCAAGTCGAACGATATAGTGGCAAACGGGTGCGTAAGACAGTGGTAACCTACCTCGAAGACGGGGACAACCACCGGAAACGGTGGCTAATACCCGATGGACATAGGAGGTCATATGACATTCCTATGTAAATGATTTTTCGCTTCGAGAGGGACCTTTGGCCTATCAGCTAGTTGGTGAGGTAAAAGCTCACCAAGGCGACGACGGGTAGCGGGTGTGAGAGCATGACCCGCCTCACTGGGACTGAGACACTGCCCAGACACCTACGGGTGGCTGCAGTCGAGAATCTTCCCCAATGGACGAAAGTCTGAGGGAGCGACGCCGCGTGCAGGAAGACGCTTTTCGGAGTGTAAACTGCTTTTCTGTGGGAAAAACTTGCGATGGTACCACAGGAATAAGGGGCTGCTAACTTCGTGAAAAAAGTACATAGCAGTACAAATAGCAATAAAATTTCGTAGATAAAATACCGTGCGCGACTTTTCGTCGTAAGACGAATAGCAAACTTGGCTTATATGCTGGAAATCTAGTATGGGGCTGCGTCTTGAATTCATTCAAGATCCCGATAGACAATCAGCAGGGAAGTCGGATATGATACAATAATGGTCAATATCTTATCGCAACAACAACAAGATATACTGATCGGATTACTCCTTGGTGATGGATCACTAGAATATAACGGTTATATTGGCACTCGATTGCAAATCAAGCAGACTGCAGCAAAAAAAGAGTATGTTTTCTGGCTATATGAGCAATTTTCTCACCTAGTCAAAACACCTCCGCAGCACCGGCAAGATAACAATCAATGGTACTTTGGAACTCGTTATATTGAAGAATTCACGACTATAAAAAAAC
Organism: Candidatus Kerfeldbacteria bacterium; assembly: GCA_016182555.1. Lineage (GTDB taxonomy): Bacteria > Patescibacteriota > Patescibacteriia > UBA9570 > XYC2-FULL-38-9 > JACPGJ01. The sequence continues at coordinate 7,562 of JACPGJ010000006.1, read as the reverse complement.
TATTTTACCAAGGCGGTCGAAAAATTATTCCTTCTACTATTACCAAACTCTTTCAATCACCGCTCACACTGGCTATTTGGTATATGGATGATGGAACCCTCGATTTTAGAGAAAAATATCATTACTCTTTTTCAATGAGTACCGATGCCTTTTCTATAAAAGAGGTCAAAACTCTCCAAACAGTACTCTGGAATACATTTTCAATTGAATCGTCAATCCAATCTCCTTCTTCACGAGGGAAAAAGTATATTAAATTATATATCGGCAAACGTGGTCGAGATCAATTTCTTCAAACCATTCAGCCGTATATTCTTAGTTGTTTTGCGTATAAGCTCCCATTATTTAAACATCTTGACCCCTCAGAGACTGAACCCGTAAGGGTGAGATAGAAGGTACCTGATATTCAGGAATTAAACTTCTATCAGACGCCGAGCCTCCATAATTATGGAAGGTGATATAGTCCACATAGATCTAAAAATCAATTTTAGTGGCCAGCAGCAGCGGTAATACGAAGGCCCCAAGCGTTATCCGGATTTACTGGGCGTAAAGAGCTCAACGGTGGTTGTGTAAGTCAGGCATGAAAGCCCGAAGCTTAACTTCGGATCCGTGCTTGAAACTACTCAACTAGAGGTCGGAAAGGGTAAGTGGAATTGCTGGTGTAGCAGTTAAATGCGTTAATATCAGCAGGAACACCGATGGCGAAAGCAACTTACTTGGACGCACCTGACACTACACGAGCGAAAGCGTGGGTAGCGAAAGGGATTAGATACCCCTGTAGTCCACGCCGTAAACGATGGATGCTAGGTATTGGGGGAGTCGACCCCCCCGGTATCATGAAGTTAACACGTTAAGCATCCCGCCTGGGGAGTACGAGCGCAAGCTTAAAACTCAAAGGAATTGACGGGGATCGACAACAAACGAAGAACCTTACCAGGTCTTGACATCTAGCGAACCTCTCGGAAACGGGGGGGTGCCCGCAAGGGAGCGCTAAGACAGGTGCTGCATGGTTGTCGTCAGCTCGAGCCTTGAGGTGTACGGTTAAGTCCGTTAACGAGCGCAACCCCTATGGTATGTTACTACGTGTCATACCAAACTGCCCTGGACAACAGGGAGGAAGGTGGGGATGACGTCAAATCAGCATGTCCCTTATGACCGGGGCGACACACGTACTACAATGGGAAGTAACAATGGGACGCCAAACCGTAAGGTGGAGCAAATCCCATCAAACCTTCCCCCAGTTCGGATTGAGGGCTGCAACTCGCCCTCATGAAGTTGGAATCGCTAGTAACCGCGTATCAGCCATGGCGCGGTGAATACGTTCTCGGGTCTTGTACACACCGCCCGTCACATCAGGGAAGCCGGTAATACCCGAAGGCCTTTCAGTAAGAAAGGACGAAGGTAGGACTGGTGACAAGGATGAAGTCGTAACAAGGCACCCGTAGCGGAAGCTGTGGGTGGATCACCTCCTTTCTAGGGAGAAGATGAGGACTCAACTTCGGTTGATGAGCCTCAACTGGTCGAACATTCAATTATGAATGTGTGAAAAAATATCAGTTTTGGTTTGTGATGCTTATCGTGTATTCAGCGGTCAAAGAAATGCCCCCACCTGGGGGCATTTTTCAATCATCAATTGAATCATTGATCACCGGGGTGTGACTTTACAACATCATACACTTTTGGTAGCATATCTTGTGCCGAGTCAAAAAAAATTTGGGCATGTAGCTCAGCTGGTTAGAGCACCTCACTGATAATGAGGAGGCCTCTGGTTCAAGTCCAGACATGCCCACACGGAAAATAGCTCCCGTATATGCCGGGGTAGCTCATTGGTAGAGCGCTGCCCTGAAAAGGCAGGCGTAGCCAGTTCAATTCTGGCCCCCGGCACACTGCGCGCAAAAAATAGACGCCTCATTATGGGGCGTTCTATTTTTTTATATAAGCTATTGCCTTTTTCGCTCGATTTGATAGTATACATCGGCGATTCTTTTCGGGGTGTGGCCCAGTTGGCTAGGGCACCTGGTTTGGGACCAGGGGGTCGTGGGTTCGAGTCCCACCACCCCGACAACAAAAAATACCCGTGATACGGGTATTTTTTATTTCTCTGAAAATCCCCCATATTATGTACGAATGCCAGCATTATGCTTTTCAATATCTTGAGATTCCCATGGGTGGTTCACCCACAGGTCGTCAATAATTTTTGCAGCGTACACTTTTTCTACATCTTCAGGTAACTCCGCGTCTTTCGGTTTCTGTTTTTGAGTGAGTACCGCAATACGCAAACTCGCTGGGTTTTCCGCCAGCACTTTCTTCGCACAAAATGCAAGAGTCACGCGGGTATCGTCCACTTCATCCACAAGCAATATACGCTTGCCGTCCACTTGTTGCACCGGGTCATCAAACCACTGCATGATTTGTGGAACTTGGCTCACGAGTTTTGTATCGTCATATCGGCGTACACTAATCACATAAATAGGCACCTCCAAAAACAAGCGCAGAATACGGGCAGGAATCAGTCCACCACCAGCGATAGCGACAATACAATCAGGCTTCCACGAGTCTACGGTTATCTCTTTGGCCACCTTCTGGCACAGACGATGAATATCGTCATACGTCAAAAATAATTCTTTCATGCACATAGTATAAAGGAAAAATAAAGCACGGGCTAGCGGGCAGGTAGACGCACACAGTTGATGTGCTACAATAGTTTTTACCATAACGGGCTGTAGTATACCGGTAGTACGCGTCCATGGGGTGGATGTAGACCGAGTTCAATTCTCGGCAGCCCGACCAAATCAACGCCATACCCATACACTGTAACCCCAGTTCGACCAATAACGCGTTGACTCAACAGTATTGTTGAGGATATACTATACAATAATTAATCATTCAACGTTTTCTATGAAGAAAAAAACGATCGGCGCTCTATCTGGAGCGATGCTCAGTATTCTGTTCGTGGCAGCTCCTGCTGTTCATGCGCAAACCGCACAAGAAAAATTGCAAGCAGCAGTCAATGAATTACAAACACGTATTGAATCCCGTATCACGGAAATTCAAGCGTTAGAAGATTCCGGTGCGTCGGATGTTGAAATACGCATCGCAACCGCAGAAGATGTGTTGACGCAAGCAGACGCCGACATTGAAACGGCCTATTCAAAAATTCCTTTTCTTCTTTTTGCAAATGTTGCAGAGAAAAAAATCATGTTCACTCAACTTATGGTGATCCGTTCAGAGGTTCGTGTACAATTAGAAGCAGTGCAAGCAATTGATGCCGACCTCCAAGCAACAACAATCACAGAAGAAGAAGCAACCGCGCAATTAGATGCGCAGCTGCAAGAGATTGAAGATTACTTTGTTGCAAACAAAGACGCGTTCAAAGACACAGCTTTCGAATTCCTGCAATTGAAAGTGAAAGCATTTAATACGTACATGCAATGGAGCTTAAACTATGCACAGCTCACCGCTGATGCTTATCAAACACTGGGTTATGACACGACTCGCACTGAAGCTTTAATTATACTTGCACAAGCAGATTATGACGCGGGAGCAACACTCTACGCTGCAGCAAAAGATGGTGATGATGACTCCGATGTGGAAGATATGGCCAGCGCTGGAAAATCATTTTTGAAAGCACGAGCAAACTTAGCAAAAGCCGAAGTACGCTTACGTGTCATGGAAAAAGATTGGACAGATAACAACACGAACGAAGGCACAGACGATACAGAACAAGAATAATGTCGATATCAAAACAGCCCTCACAACGAGGGCTGTTTTATTTTGTGTATTATACTCGTTTTTGAATAACCGTACTGATAATGAAAAAGAGAAGCGCGACAACGACAATTGTGCCACCACTGGCTAAATCCAAGTAATAGGAAAAGAAAAGCCCACTATAAACCGCAACCAGGGAAACCATGACAGCGATAACCATTGTGTGAAGAAAACTACGCGCCACTTGCATGGCGGTAATAACCGGAATGACCATCAGCGCACCAATGAGCAGCACGCCCACAATGCGCATAGCCAATGCCACTGTCACCGCGGCTAAAATGACCAATAACATATTTAACATTCGCACGCGTAACCCATTCGCTTTCGCTAACTCTTCATCAAATGAAACAAAAAATAATTCTTTATAGAGCGCGAGAATAAGAACACACACGACGATGCCTAATGTCACAATAATAGAAAGATCTGTGGGGGTAACGGTTGCAATGCTGCCAAACAAAAAAGAAAATAAATTCACATTAAATCCTTTTGCCAGGCTCAGCAACACCGCCGCAATCGCTAAACTTCCCGAAAGAAAAAGTGCCAATACAGATTCACCAAAAATACGCTTCGTACTACGCAAACGTTCAATACCAATGGCCGCAACCACCGCCGCAATGATGGCGGTCACTATGGGTTGAGTTTTGGTGAGCAACCCGACAGCCACACCAGCTAATGCCACATGCGCCAAGGTATCGGCCATTAAAGAATATCTACGTACCACTAAAAACGTACCAATGAACGGAGCGCAAATAGCAATTACTCCTCCAGCGATAAATGCACGAATCATGAAATCGAATTGAAAGATATCTAGCATATTAGTGTCCGTGTAAAATATATTTCCCCTTGCGTCCGTACAATTTTTCTAAGTGTTCACTGCTAATAAAATCTTTTGATGCCACATGACAAATGAGCTCACGGTTTAAACACAGAATATTTTTTGATTCGTGAGTGATCACGTCAATATCATGTGAAACAAAAATAATCGTCATGCCCATTTCTTCATTCAACTTGCGAATCAAGGTATAAAATTGTTCTTGAGAAGGTAAATCAACGCCGACCGTGGGTTCGTCTAAAATAAGCATCTTCGGCTGTGCAGCCAAGGCACGTGCAATAAATACGCGCTGCCGTTCACCGCCCGACAACTGAGTAATTAAACGGTTAGCAAATTGACGAATACCCGTCGTTTCCATTGCTTGTTCAACCGCAGCATAATCCTCTGGTTGAAACCGGCGCAGTATGCCTACCTTGGCAATACGACCAGTACGCACCACCTCTTGCACAGTTGCCGGGAACCCCCACCCCGAATGCGACACCCATTGAGAGACATACCCAATCCAAGAAAAATCTTTGAAATAGTTTATGTCTTCGCCAAAGAGCTTCACCATACCGCTGGTCGGTTTGAGCAAACCCAACATAATTTTCAGTACAGTGGTTTTTCCGCTGCCGTTCGGCCCTAAAATACCCACATAATCTCCAAAATCAATACGAAAATTAATATCGTGCAAGACGGGTGTGCTATCATATTGGAAATTCACGCGGTGGAATTCCACACAACTGCTGGATGGAGATGGAGAGGTTGGGTTGGGATTCATATTATTGACATTGTACACATAAACCAAAAAATTCCAGAGAATGATTCATAATTTTGAACCGACTTTTTTTGCGAATTTGTCTCTCCGCTAACCGCAATTCATTATCAACATGCACATCTTCTACACGTTCACATTTTATGCAACGTAAATGATGATGGTGTTCCGTTTCGGCAAGTTCAAAATGCTTGTGTCCTTCACCAAATTGGACAACATGAATCAACTGTTGTGCTTGTAAGAAATCAAGCTCACGGTACACTGTCGTTTTGTTCACCGCACGGTGACGTTTTTTTAACTGGGCCAATAATTCCATCGCCGTAATGGGCGCGGTGCATTCAGAGAGCAGTATAATAATTTCACGTCGTGTGGTGGTCATGCGATGTCCTGCATTTTTCAATTGTTCAATAAGTGTTATATGAAGTGGCATGAATATACTATAATGCAACTGAGTTGCGTTTGTCAAATACCATTCTCAATAACAAATAGTGGCTTGTAAACAATGTGCTTTTAGGATATACTCATTTCAGTAAATGACGATAACATAATCACTTTCTATTTATGGCTAAAGGAAATAACTCGCATAAAAAAGAGACAAAGAAACCAAAAAAGGACAAGAAAAAATAGTTCATTATTTTTAATAATACTTTATTTAAATACACGTTCATGGGTTTTTTTAAGAACTGGTTTGATAAATCACCAAAACAAGAGGATCCAGCTGACAAAGAGGGTTGGTCAGCTTTAGGCACGACAATTACAGATTTAGAACAAAAATTTGCCGCACAGTTTGATGGGAGTGATCGTTCAAAAACAGAAGATGTGTATCGTGTAACACAACGCATCCAGGAATTGTTTTTACAACCAGTAACGACAGTGATATGGAGTGGCGCGTTCGGATCAGAAGGTTCAGCGCTTGGTGTCGCTGGACGGCAAGAGGAACCATATAGAGCAGATAAGCAAAGACAGTGTGCGGAATCAACTCAACGTATTGTAGAGGGAATTGATACTATTTTACAAGGAATCTATGGCGCTCTACCAGCAGCAGCTTTTCAGGGAATACCAGCAGATGTTATTCCATTACAGTCTAAATTGGAGGAGAGGCGTGATGCTCGAGGGCCTTCTTCGCTGCAATTATATGCTGATGAACTTCGTGGGTTATTGGCCGTAGTTCGTGAAACAGTTCAACCGTTACAAGACACCCCTTCAGCGAAAGGGCTCATTTTACCGGTTGATTTTCGTACCCTGGCGAATATTCGCAGAACACTTTTGGTTGATCGAGCGGTATGGAGTGCCATGCTTGCTGAATCTCGTTCAACGAGTATAGCACATTATAATTCTCGTACCATTGCTGATTTCAAAGCCTTGCGTCAGCGTGTTATGGAACTATGCGAAAAGCATGAACGAGCATTTTCAAAAAGTGGCTTTTCTCAAGGAGATTCCGCTTTCGCGTGGCTTACTGGCATGATGTCAGCTGAGGATGCAAAAAAATCAGTATTGGATGATGATCGAGTATTCCATTTTGATATTCAAAAAGCTTCTGTGGAATCCTTACAGTTTTTGAATATTTTTGGTGTGACAATAAAAGATTTTGTGGGTAAAACGGAAAAAGAAATTAAAACAATCATTAGACCCACGTATTATAGATTAGTAAAGGAGTGCCATCCTGATCTTCATCCAGGCAATGAAAAGAAAGAGGCAGAATTTAAAAAATTATCTGAAGCATACGAAACATTGATTGATCCAGACAAACGAGCTATGTATTTTCAAACCGGTGGTAAAAAATAACAGTCACCGATTCATAGAAATTATTTTTTGAACATCAAATACCATTCTCTTGATTAAATAGAGTATTTCAGCTACACTATTTCCTACGTCACTCATTTGCGGGTATCGTATAACGGCTATTATCTCAGTTTTCCAAACTGATGACGCGGGTTCGACTCCCGCTACCCGCTCATTCCGCAAAATGTACCGTTCCGTGCGGCCATGTCCCATTCATTCGCCCAACAAAACCGCACTTTTTTCTCCACCACCTGCCAGTTCGAGACCTGGAATCTCGTGTCAAGTGGATAACTTTTTAGATACATTTTTCTCAGAGGAAATATCATTACGTTTTTCGTAGGGCGCGCCTCTTTTCCATACGGCAAATACTCGGTAGAGTATTTTTCTTGCTGTTGCGACAGTTGCTTCTTTGTATCGTTTTCCTTCTTT
>JACPGJ010000004.1 GCA_016182555.1 Candidatus Kerfeldbacteria bacterium | reverse complement strand
CTTCCTCAAAAAAAAATCTGAAGGAAAACCCTACAGAGTTGCTCTCGTCGCTACCATGAACAAACTCGCCCGTGTTATCCACGCCGTTTGGAAACACAACACACCCTATCAAGAAACACAATAATCACTTTTCCACATCATCCCTCTTGACCACTATATAGGTAGTTATATGATGCATACTTTTCCTTAAAAAAGCAAATTTGATTTTCGTCTTGGCTGCGGGGCCGGGGGTGAATGACCCGCAGCCAAAACACCTATTATTATTGAATAATCAAAGAGTATAATAATTTAAGGGCAAAAAATATAAGAATCAATGAAGTAATGATTCGAAACAATGTAAGAAGAAATGTATTATTCAGTTTATGAATACCCCAACCACAGATAGCTACTATAAGAAAACATACAAATGCACCAAGGAATAGAAAAAAAGATGCAAGTCCTACAACTGACCATGATAAATTAGTTGTCGCAAAGAGAGTGGCGGCAACGCCAATAAAATACAGTATAGTTGGTGGATGAAGAATAACTAACAAAGCACCATTCCAAAATGTTTGTTTATTAATCACCGTCTCTTTTTGATCCATTTTCCCAATACTCTTTAATAAACCAGTAATACCAAGTATAAGCATATACCCCACACCTAAAATTCCAATGCTCATTTTAATCCAGAAAATGCTGACAATAAATTGAATTATTCCAGCAAACGCCAGAAGTAATAAGAAACCATCCATGAATGCGGCACCAGCAGAAAAACGTAACCCCTGCTTCCATTTGCCAGTAATTGCCGTTTGAAGGACAGTCGTTTGTACTGCGCCTGGTAATGCTGCGGCTGTAAAACCGATGATGAATGCACTGAGTAATAGCATAAAATATTAATTATGTTGGTTAATTTGGCTCCGAGGGCAGGACTTGAACCTGCGATATCCATGTTAACAGCATGGCGTTGTACCAACTCAACTACCTCGGAATAAAAAATATCCCGCTCGTTAGCGGGTGTAATATCATCTGTGATTTTGATAATAACAATTACATCCCGCTGGAAGGTGGATTATTATTGTTATTATTTTTGATCACAAAATATTTCATACAAAAATACGTTATCACATTGATCCACCAACTGTCAATAGTAAACATTTTTATATTTACCAAATCAAATTATTTTAGCAGTTTGAGCTCCCCCCTCTTTAAAAAATAAAAATCAAATTTGTTCCTTGAAAGAAATGAAAAGTATATTTCATATAACGTATCGGGATAAAAGAAGTTTTTCCGTAGCGTAGCGAAGGAAAAATTTGGGTGAAGCCCGAGCAGAGTGCCTCACCTTTTATCCCGTGTTAGGCGAGGGTGAGCGAAACGGAGTGGAGCGAAAGCGCAGCGTCCCCTTGAGTATTTTGGTGGCAATTTTCCTTATTATTCTTAAAAACTTTTATTTTTTTTCCTCTTTTTCACTACACGCCTCAAGGAATTTTCTAATATTCTTAGGAATTTTATAATCTTTAAAATTTGGCAATTGACCAAAGTCCTTATTGTATATTGCTCGAAAGATTGCATCAATAATCATGCCTTTTGGTGGTGAATCATAAGTTTTTCCATTCCACTCCCAATCGCGACAATCGATCTCTGTTCCGCAATAATCTCCACAAGAAGAACAGTTGCTTTCTTTGTTTTGCAAAACAATGTCTTTACCATTAATACGGATTGTTGGGGAACTTAAAAAGGCATGATTTTTGGCAGATTGTTCATCTTGAATATGAGTTTTTGTAAGTGAAAGAGAATAGCCAATTTCACCCAAGATTTCTTTTATATCTGCAATACTTTCATCTATCACCGTGTCTGTCCATTGACACCTACCGCAAGTAGAAAGGTCAAGATACAAAAACTCAATTGCCAAATTTTTATCGTTGTTGGATTTTTTTTCTGGGCTGCAACTACACCCGCATGAATTTGAATTGTCCATAATATTTTCTTAAAAAATAAAAGTTTTTAAATTTATTGTGTCAAATTGCCACCAAAATATTTTGCCTAACGTTCCTGCGTATGCGATGTTTGCCAGTGGTATAATTGCACGAAGTGCTCACCACTGGCAAATATGGGTGGAGGCTTGCGGAGGTACGGAGCAAGACGTAACCGCATACGCAGTGTTAGGCGCTGTAGCAAAAAAGTTATAAAGGTCTACTCCTTTTGACTTCACGAAATTTACCTTTTTCCTCCCTTAATCTTAATGCTTCACTTTCGGCAAGATGTGGATCATAAATTTCTGACAAAGGAAATTGCTTGACTGATGCTTCTCCTTCTTCCGGTCTCCATACTTTGGCTGTCTGTGTTGTAAAATCTATCTCCTTTAATTCATAGGTGCCATCATCACCGGGGTGGCAAACATCTTGCCCTATCTCATAATAGACACCGCTCTTTTGTTGAATTTCTTGGGCACTCTTTATACCCATTGTAGTAAAATCGTCTTTTACACTTTTTTCCTTTGTCATAAATTTATTCTTAAAAATTAACTTATTATATTTTTTGCTATTGCGCCTAACGTCTGTGCGCAGGCGAAGTTAGCGAAGCTAATTGCGTTTGCGCACTGTTGTACGCTGTTCAAAATTCTCACATTGAACTGCGTAATTCTTCAGTAAATGCTTTAAACTCTTTTTTCTTCTTGTCAGGAATAGCTCGCCAATCACAATCCAAAATAGCTCCTTCCAAAGCATACAGGTATGCTGCATGAAACTTACCACAAAACCCACCTGTTTGGAAAATACGAAGATATGCTTTCTTTGCACCAGCTTTCCTTAACTTAGCAGGGGTATCAATACCTGCGTTAATTAACTTATTTGCGACAATTGGTCCAATATTTCTCAGTTCTTTGGCGAGCTCTTCTGCTGTCATGATCAACCTATTTAAACATAAAAGAATTTTGAATTGCGTACAACTAGAGGATATACGAAATCGATTCAGATATCAAGCCGGTTTGGGGTGGATATGCGCAGTACGTGAAAGCGATCGAGGAATTGGTATAAAGGATCGAAGCGGTCTTATGAGCGAAAAAAAATATGCTGTGGGGGGGGCGACCTGAATTATTTCACGTCAATAATTTCCGCCTTCTTTGCTTCGTGGTCTCGCTTTTTCTCTTTCAAAAAAATGAGCTGTTGTACCCAGGTAAACATCGTAGAACTAAACCAGTATAACGTCACCCCCGCTGGAAATTGATATCCAAACACCACCGTGATAATTGGTAAAAAATACAGCATCTGTTTGTTCATTGCTGCGGCCATATCTTCATCTTTCGAGCCTGGTGTTTTTAATGCCGCGCGCTTTGAAGATAACATTCTGGCTTGAAAAAATTGGGCCGCTCCAGATAATACCGCCAACACGATATTATGGTTGGCTGATAAATTCACAAACCCTAAAAACATGTGGTTAATGGGTGTTGTTGCATAAATCGCGCGCAGTGGTTCATACAAATATTGTAATTGTGTGGGCGCGAGTATGCCAGTCACCGGATCCGTCGCCAGTCCATCAAAAAAGACACGGTATAGCGCTATCAAAATAGGCAATTGAATAATAATCGGCAAACAAGAGGAAAATGGATTGACCTTATTTTCCTTATAAAAATTCATCATCTGGCGCCCAAGCTCCTCTTTGTCATCAGCATACTGTTTCTTCAACGCTTCCAGTTTCGGTTGTACCTCTTGCAATGCTTTTTGTGAACGCATTGCTTTTAATGATGGGTAAAATAATACCAGTTTGACCAGTAATGTAAGAATAATAATGGTTATGCCTAAATCTTTATACGGCAGCACATTATAAATCCAAATCAATAAATTAAGTAACGGCTGGTACAAAAACGTATGAAATAATTGACTCATAAAATATGTATAGTCGGTTTAAATGGTTCATCGACACCGCCGCGTGAAAAAGGATTACAGCGAATAATGCGCCACAATCCTCGAGCAACACCCAAAATAGTTCCCTGAACCTGAATAGAGCGTATCATATATTCAGAACAAGAGGGATAATATCGACACCCGGCCATCGTATACCCCGAAAAAAGACCGTGGTCTGGAGAAAACACACGTTGATAGAGCCGAATCATGGTAATCAATGGGCGTTTCATACGAACCAGTTTAGTGAATATTTGGCTAAATAAAGCGAATTTTTGTAAGCGCGGCAACTAAATCATTCTTGATGTCCAGAAATTCTGCATGACACAACCGTGGCTGTCCTAAAAGAATAATATCATATCCATGCGCCTGCATATCTGGAAGGAGGCTCCCAAGCACCGCCCGTATTTGGCGCCGTTTTTTATTACGCTCCACCGCTTTTTTGATCAATTTATTCGGAACAACAATCCCAAAACGGGGATGATTAAGGGTATTTGGCGCCGTTTTTATGCGAAACAAAGCGGTATGAAGGGTTTTGCTCGCCGCTGAATGGTACACCCCATCGAAATCTTTCTTCTTCCGTAAACGAAATAGCGCTGGCAACATGAATAATTACGCCGTTAATCGCTTTCGTCCTTTTGTTCGCCGACGCTTCACTGCATTAGAGGCATTAGATTTCTTCGCTTGTTTCTGTCGTGCGCGAAAACCATGCTTCTTTTTGCGTTTACGAGTATTCGGCTGAAATGTTCTCTTCGGCATATTTGATATTAACAATAAAGCCCGTGTAGAATATCAAATGAACGTCTCGTAGTCAACTGATTCAACTATTCAATACATACTCATGCACAACGTGTACACATCTTGTAAACATCCTGTGCAAGACCAAATTCATTTAGAAAATGGAGTATCTATGCTATGATAGGCAATACGATTAATGAATTTCACTTATGTCCCCTGATCAATTGTGGAACGCGGCCTTAGGAGAATTAGAACTTGAGCTTTCCAAAGCCAATTTTATTACGTGGTTTAAAGATACGTTTATTTTACAAAGTGGTGAGGGGAAAATTACCATTGGTGTGCCAAACGACTTTACAAAAAAGTGGTTTGAGGGCAAATATCACCATTCTATTCTAAAAGCATTGCGCCGTATCTCTGATGATGACATTCGTACCGTTGTGTACACCATTGCGACACGAAAAAATTCATCTCAGTTACAGCAAGCGATTAGTGCATCACAAACGGCCACGTCACCAGTCGAAAGTGGAAATACGACCGCGGCAGCTGAACAAAAAACGAAAATAAATCAGAACAACACTTCTATTAAAACAGCAACTCCAACACCAAATAGCGATGGAAATACCTTGCCGCCAATAGACGCGGTTGGTCTCAATCCACGGTATACATTCGAACACTTTATTGTTGGCAAAAAAAATGAATTGGCCCATGCGGCCTGTTTAGCAATTGCGGAGCGACCGGGCATTGTCTATAATCCGTTATTTATTTATGGTGGTGTTGGTCTTGGAAAAACACATTTAATGCAGGCTGTGGGACACGCTGTATTAAAACGAGACCCGAACAAAAAAATTCTCTACGTCACCTGTGAAGCATTTACGAATGAATTTATTAAAGCTGTGCAAGATGGCAGAGCAAAAGAGTTTAAAGATAAATATCGTTCGGTGGATGTACTCATGGTCGATGATATTCAATTTTTAGCTGGGAAAGAGGGCACGCAGGAAGAATTTTTTCACACATTTAATCACCTGCATCAATATAATAAACAGGTGCTCGTTTCTTCCGACCGACCGCCGCGCGCCATTCCAACACTGGAACCACGTTTGTTCTCTCGTTTAGAGGCCGGTATGATGGTCGATGTGAATATTCCTGATTTGGAAACTCGCATCGCTATTTTAAAACAAAAGTGTGCAGAGCGCGGGTATACACTCAATCCAGAAATCACTCAATTCATGGCGTCAAATGTACAAAGTAATATTCGGGAATTGGAAGGGGCGCTGAATCGGGTGGTCGCATTCCATCAACTCCACAAAACTGAACCGACTCTGGATTCTGTACGTTCGCTGCTTTCGACCTTGTCACAATCACCAAAACGTGGCGCGATCACCACAAAGAAAATATTGAACACCGTAGCGGAATTTTATGAAGTGGATATGAAAGATATTGTGGGAAATAGCCGAAAAAAAGAACTCGTTGTGCCACGCCAAATCGCCATGTATTTAATGCGAGAAGAGATCCATGCTTCTTATCCAAACATTGGTCAAGAACTCGGCGGACGAGACCACACGACAGCGATGCATGCGTGCCAAAAAATTACGAAGATGGTTCATGATGATGAACGGATAGAAAATGATGTGAATATGATTAAACAGCGGTTGTACAATTAAACACTACGGCCATTTCGTGAGTAAGCTGTGAATAAACAGTGAGTAAAGCAGGTATAAAACAAAAAATAATTTAGGAAAACTTGTTCATAAAACGTGTTAAACGTCGCCCCCAAATTTTCGTCAGCCGTTTGAAAATTTTTCTCCACAGTTCTTTCAATCACTATCCACCTGAAAACGCCACCACCCATGCACAGAGAGAAAATTATTTCGTATCCGTAAATAAACGACTATATCAATTATCCACTCTCTCCACAGCCCTTATTATTACTATTACTACTTCTATAAATTTAATTAAATTATTAATATGAAATTTTCCTGCACACAAGAAAATATTAATCATGGGCTGAGTGTCGTTGGGCACATTACTTCACGAAATGTACATTTACCAATTTTGCACAACATTCTCATTGATGCAAAACAAGAAGGGATTGATTTGGTGGCAACGAATTTAGAAATTGGTATTCGTATGCATATTCGTGGCAAGGTAGAAACACTGGGTTCATTTACCATCCCGGCACAAATTTTTTCCAACTACATGAATCTAGTTTCTTCAGAACGTGTGGATGTCGCGCAAGAAGATAAAGATTTAGTGGTGCAAGCGGGAAGCCAACATACAAAAATACGCGGAGAGGCCGCGAGTGAATTTCCACTGATTCCTGAAGTAGAAAAAACAGATTCCTTTACTCTTCCGTCAAACACACTAAAAGAAGCCTTGAAACAAACCTTTTTCGCCGTATCCCATGATTACTCTCGTCCAGAGCTGACGGGTGTTCTCTGCGTCGTTAAAGACCGTACAGTCGTTTTTGTAGCCACAGATAGCTATCGGTTAACCGAACGCAAACTGACCACGCAGCAGCCGTATATTGCAGCTCCAGAGAAGAAGCTGATTATTCCCGCAAGCGCGTTAATTGAACTGGTGCGTATTTTGCCAGACACAAACGAACCGGTTATCGTTTACATGAGCGATAGCCAGGTGTTATTTCACACAAATGAATTTGATATGACGAGTCGTTTGATTGAAGGAGCATTTCCAGACTATGAACAGATTATTCCTCAAAGCGAACAAACGACAGTGTTGGTTGACCGGGAATCTTTTAGTAAAGCGGTGAAGGCTGCGGGGTTATTTTCAAAATCTGGGATTCATGATGTCAACTTACATTTTTCTCCCGAGCAACAAACAATCACTATCACTACGGTGAATAATCAGGTTGGAGAAAATGTGACAAAGGTGGCGGCAGAAATTACTGGTGAATCGAATAGCGCGGTCTTTAACCACCGTTATTTGTTAGATGGCTTGGCCCATATTTCTACGAGCAAAACAAAACTATCGTTAATTGATGCCACAAACCCAGGTGTTTTCCGGCCAGCCGCAGAAGGGAGCGCGGTAGAGGAATATCTCTATATTATCATGCCTATAAAGCAGTAAATCATTTACACTTCATTATCTATTTTTCGCATGTTTCGTAAAGTTAGTTATTCTTTTCTCAATCAAAACCTCAAACGTGCTGGTATTCACCAACAAGTGGAGGGTTTCCGTACGATCACACTCGCCGCCGAAGTGCTGCGAGAACGTTTTGGAGAAGGGGTCGCATCACATGCTCACCCGCGTTCAATAAAAAATAGAACACTCGCTATTGAAATTGCTCACCCCGCTGTTGCTGAAGAGATACAGCGCTGTGAAGAGGCGTTGATTTCCGAAATGAACAACCGTCTCGGTCGGCCAGAGATTCTCCGCTTTGTGTTTGTTACGAAACAACCACGAGAAGGGTACTAATCCCGTAGGTAGGTAATGTTGACCGAATCCGTGTTCGTATTTCCACGGTCATCGATAACTTCAACAGAAACCGTATGTCGACCAGCCGTGAGATTTCGTGGAGTATATTGTGACGTGACGCTTTGTTTTCCGGTTATTGATTCTCCTTCATCTGTATCAACCAGAAAATCGTCAATTAAATAGCGAATAGTGGTAATTGTTCTTCCGCTTCCTGGGGTGACTTCGGCGGAAATAATCAACTGTCGTCGAAGATAGGTTTCTCCTTCTTCTAATGATGCAATATGTACGGTTGGCTGTTGGTTGACATCTCGCATGTGGCAATCAGCACGCGGTGTTTTATCGGTCACGTATTCAGTTGGTTTACTTTCGGCATACCGTTGCACGGCCGCTTCCCACGAATTGTACATAGGGTCTTTGGTGGGGTCTTCCGGAGCGGACCCGGTTGGATCTTCACGATTGATGTAGTGGAGAATAGTGTGAGTTTCTTTTAGTGTTTTTTTAGTCACATATTCTGCTGGGTAAGTGCTCACACACTCATCGGGAATAATTTCACCAGTGATGCTGTCTACGGAATATTCTTTTTCTGTATCCAAATTTCCACCCAGTACTTCGTTGCCGGCTTTATACGACGGGCTGTTAAATGTTTCTACCGGAGAGCCGCCCAGAATGGATTCCATATATTCATGCCAGAGTGGCGCCGCAATCACAATACCATCAGCATAGTTATTCATCGGCGCATTGTCATTGCGTCCGGTCCATACACCAGTAGCAATTGATGGGGTGTAGCCCATTGCCCAGGCATCACGGAATTCATTGCTTGTGCCGGTTTTTGCAGCGACAGGCCGATCAGAGAGGTTCAGCCCACGGAAAATACTTCCCCGAGCAGCAGCATCAGAAAGGACATTATTGAGTGTCCGTACAGCGTTTTGGTCGAGCGTTTGTTCAGCACGGTCTTGCCACTCTTCTAATGTATTACCCTCTCGATCCATGACTTTCAAAATCGCACCAGGGCGATGATATTCCCCTTCGCGGGCAAAGGTGGCGTAGGCTGCCGTATGTTCCAATAAGGACACATCGCCGGCGCCCAAGGCCATGGATAATCCAAAACGGTTGCGATCACCAAACGTTGTGTAGCCAATTTTTTCCGCATTATTAATCACCTCATCTTTGCCAGCAAGATACATCATTTTAACCGCGGGAATGTTATACGATTGGTCGAGTGCTGTGCGCAAGGTGAGTAAACCATGTTCATGTCCATCAAAGTTATGCGGATGATACACGCCTGTTTCGATTGGAAAATCTGTTTCCAAATCATAGATGCGTGTTTCGGGAATATACCCTTTCGTAAATGCGGTGTAATACACCAATGGTTTAAACGAAGAGCCGGGTTGTTGGTTCGGGCTGGTCGCAACGTTAACTTGTCCGTGGTGCTCATCATCAAAAAATCCACGTGAACCAACCAGGGCTAAGATTTGACCATTATGTGCATCTATCGAAACGAGCGCAGCATTATCGCCGCCATAGTTTTCAATATTGGCAATATTATTGCTTATGGCCTTCTCAGCCTTTTGTTGTTTGTCCCACTCGAGGGTAGTGACCACGCGCAGCCCACCGTTATTCACCGTTGTTTGGCCGTATTTTTCTTCTAAATAATCTTTGACATAAAATACGAAATGCGCAGCTTTAATCGGCGTATCAAATTCGGTATTCATCACTACCGGCTCCGCCTTTGCTTGTTCTTCTTCTGCTGCCGTAATATATCCCTGTTCTTTCATAATCGAGAGTGTGTAATCGCGCCGAGTTTTGAGTCGGTCTGGATTGTATGGTAGCGCCGAGGGAGATTTTGGTAACGAAGCGAGTGTTGCGGCCTCTGCAATGCTTACCTGAGCAGCGGAGTGTCCAAAATATTCTTGCGCTGCAATCCCCACCCCTTGATAATTCGGCCCATAGTAGACTTCATTCATATACATAGCAAGAATTTGATCCTTGCTATATTTTTGTTCCAAGCGGATAGCCAGAATCAACTCCTTCAATTTTCGTTTGATGTTTCGATCTTTGGAAAGAATGGTATTACTCACCAGTTGTTGGGTAAGCGTGGACGCTCCTTGTGCGCTTCCCACACCACGGAATTTGAATACCGCCCGGAAAATACCCTTAATATCAATACCGGAATGTTCATAAAAACGGCGGTCTTCAATCGCTACCGTGGCTTGTTGAATGTGCTTATCGATTTGGTCGATTGGCGTATCAATGCGTCGGTTATCACCCACTTCATACAGAAGAGTTTCTCCATCACGCGCATAAATTTTTGTACTTTCATCTGTCGCGCGTTGTTCTAAATCGCTAATATCCGCCAAGTCTTTCGATACCCACATATACGCCGCGCCAACCGCCGTTGCTCCCAGGCCCAGACCAACAACACCCAAGAATGCGACAATAACAAGAATCTTTTTTTTAATGGAAAAGCGTTTCCACCGGCTACCGGTTTTACGCTGTTCCCGAGCCGAGCCGTTGGCTGTCTTTTCTTCTCTGGAAGCCATTCGTTTTCTGCGTACACTAGCGGCGCTGCGCACGTGCGGAGCATCATTTTTCGAGTGTTTTTTCTCTAATTGAGGTATGGGCATAGGGGTATGGTTTGTGAGTGGCTGAGTTGTCTATTTTATGTTACAATATGCTTATTATGCCAGAAAAACAAGTAAAAAATCAAGCACAGAAAGTAGACGACCCAATGATGTTGGAAGATTTACTGACTCGCGGTGTTGCAGGTATTATCCCAAAGGATATTTTTACCAAAAAGTTACAAACCGGTGAACGGATGCGTTTGTATTTAGGGGTAGATCCTACTGGTCCGGTTATTCATATTGGTCATGCCGTTATTTTACGAAAAATGCGTCAGTTGCAAGATTTGGGGCATGAAATTATTTTGTTGATTGGCGATTTTACTGCACGTATTGGTGATCCTACCGATCGTTCTGCAGCGCGGACGACCCTGACGCATGAAGAGGTGCTCGCCAATGCGGCGACCTATAAAGAACAGGCCGCAAAGATTTTAGATTTTTCTGATAGCGCGTCAAACCCCGCACGTTTAGAATTTAATGCGAAATGGCTAGACAAGTTACGTTTTTCGGATGTCATTGAATTGTCTGCGCGTTTCACGGTTCAGCAAATGTTGGAGCGCGACATGTTTGAAAAACGGATGCAAGAAGGGAAACCGATCCATGTGCATGAATTTTTGTATCCAATTATGCAAGGGTATGATTCGGTCGCGATGGATGTGGACGCAGAATTTGGTGGGAATGACCAGTTGTTTAATATGCTCACTGGCCGTAGCCTGCAGCAAATGATGAACAAGAAAGAAAAGGTGGTGGTGACGTTTGAATTATTACCCGGGTTGGATGGTCGCAAAATGAGTAAAAGTTTTGGAAATGTGATTGGCGTGGATGATTCACCAAATGATATGTTTGGAAAGGTGATGTCTTTGAAAGATGAATTGATACCGGAGTATTTTTGGCTCTGTACAAATTCTTCAGTACAAGATGTGCAAGGCGTGAAGCATGCATTGAGTAAGGGAGAGAATCCGCGCGATTTGAAAATGTGTTTAGCGCGCAAAATTATTGCGTTATATCATTCTGTGGAAGCGGCAAACGCGGCAGAAAAAGAATTTATTCAGGTGTTTCAACAAAAAGGCGCACCAACAGATATTCCAGTGTACCATCTTGCTGTGGAAGATGTGAGCATAGTGGATGTGATTGTGCGTGCGGGGTTGGCGGTTTCAAAAGCAGAAACACGGCGGTTGATTGAACAAGGTGGCGTGAAGTTGAATGGAAAGAAAGTGAACGATGCGCACACGGCACTTGCATTTGCAGATGGCGACACGGTTCAAGTCGGTAAACGCAAATTTATTACGCTAAGAAAATAATATTCAACCGTTTAATCTTGTGATTTGATATACATGTCAGAAAAATTTCCAACACGTATTCCACAAGAATCTTCTGAAGGTAACGGTATGAGTAGAAGAGATTTTTTAATAAAAACCACCAAAGTGATTACAGCTGCGGCCTTGGCCAGTCAAGGATTAACCGGAATAGAAACAGTTGTGAACGCACAAAAAGAACAAGAAAAAAAGCTAGAAGAATTAAGACAAAAAAGTTTTTATGAAGATTATGCTCAAAAATTTTCAGGATTATATGGAGATAGGCTATACACAAATTCAGAATTACTAAACCCAAGCTTTTCCCCAACTGTTCCTAATAAAGAGTATTTTACACTTACACCAAAAGTTCGCATACACCATTATTTTTTAAGAAATGGCAGGGATAAAACTTTTTTAGCTGCCGAACAATTGGGTTGCAAACATCATCAAACAACACTCGATCATTCGCACCCACTGGAACACATTTTCCAAGATGCTGGAATACAGTTAGAAGGAGAGAAAATTGATTGGTTGGAAGTTCCTGATGGTAGAAGTGGAGGAATGTATAGAGAAGGACATAGATATGGAGGAAAAACTGAAATCGTTATGGGAATAGAAGCATATACGGGGGAGTTAGATGATTGGTTCATGTCACCAGCCCAAAAAGCAGGGTATACAGTAGATACTCAAAGTGCATTTGACGGCACTGTAGCAAATGAAATCACTCATGAAATTCAATATAAATATTTCCCCTCACTTTTTTTAGAAAATGATCATCAACGGTTAGATGAACCATTCAAATCTTTTACGACGGAAGTACCGGGTTTAACGTTTAAGAACAATGCACAAGCAGCAGAATTTTTATCCGATGTTTCTGAGTGGGTTATTGGTGGTAAAAACGGAGTGTATTTTAGATTTTTCAACCCACTTTATGCCATGGATCCAAATAGTGAGTACTATCAAAAAGTAAAAATAACAGCAGAAAATGACAGGTATTGGTACAGCTATCAGGTACAAAAACATGCAATGGAGCACGTATTAAAACAAAAAGGTTATCACAACCCTACAGGCATTATAGAAGATTTAATTAAGGAGGCTGAAAATTCAGATGATGAAAATCATGATGACGTATTTGTCTCTGCAAGAAGATATTTTACTGAAGATGATTTTGAAAAAATTGCACAAATTTATAGAAGAATTGGAGTAGAGTTGTTAAAAAAAATGAAACCGCATTTCTCTAAACCAAGATAAAAGCGGTAAGCGGGTAAAACAACCATCGCCAGGGGTGTGTTTTGCTTCGCAAAGCCGTGCTGTTTTTGAAAAAATTGTTCCAGGCATTCGCGAAAATTTGACAAGTATAAAAACGTACGTTATTCTGTACCTAGTATGAATACCTCACTTAAAACACTTTCTATCACAGAAGCCAGAAAACGTATTTTTGATATTGCCAAATTTGTCCAAAAAGGAAGCCAGTACAGTACGTTAACAGAACACGGGCGTGCGTGTGCGGTCGTTATATCTGCTGATGAGTTTGATTCCTGGATAGAGACGATCGACATCGCAAGCAACCCACGCCTTGTTCGAACCATACGATCTGCACGGAAAGTATTTGCGAAAAAAGATTTTATTTCATTACGAGCGATTCTGGAGGAGGAAGAGCGCGTCATTCCTAAAGATAGAATAGATGTACGAAGTCGTCGTCAAAAAATCCGCACACAAAAATCTCAAAAAAATAGATAACCGCTATCGTAAACGTATTTTGAGCGCGTTGTGTGTATTAGAAACAGAACCGTATTTGGGAAAACCGCTCAAAGGGGAATTCGCTGGTTTTTATTCCTTACGCGTCTGGCCATATCGCATTATCTACACAGTCTATGCACAAAAGTTGATGGTCTTCGTTATTGATATCAATCATCGGCAAGGAGTATACGCATAATTGACGAAACACGTAATTTCACCCACGGGCAAAAATACTCGCGAGTAATTTTGACACTAGGCGAAATTTATAGTATCATAGAAATAGACAAAATCACACAGTTCCTCTATGAAACCGACTAAACGTTATTTGTTCGACCAAATCCATAACGATCTTCAAAAAAAGATGGTTTTTGTTGGTGGCCCGCGACAGGTGGGTAAAACAACGATCGCACGACAGCTCCTTGGCAAGCGCACGGGTGGGTATTTGAATTGGGATATTCCGGAAGATCGCGAACGTATTCTCAAGCGCGAGTTACCAACAGGAACGCTTTGGATATTTGATGAAATTCATAAATATAGAAAATGGCGAGATTTACTCAAGGGTGTGTACGATCAATATCACCAACAAAAACAAATTCTCGTTACTGGCAGCGCGCATTTGGGTTTTTATCGGTACGGCGGTGATTCATTGCAAGGGCGCTACCATTATTTGCACCTTCATCCATTGTCTGTGGCGGAGCTCAAAATGACTACACAAAAAGAATTGTTGGAATTGTTGAATTTGGGCGGTTTTCCCGAACCGTTTTTTAGTAGCAGTGCGGTGGAAGCAAAGCGATGGTTGCGTGAATATCGCACCCGTCTTCTTGAAGAAGATATCCGTACACTCGAGCGCGTGCAAGACATTGGTCAATTCGAGTTACTCATGTTGCGTTTGCCGGATTTGGTTGGTTCACCGCTTTCACTGAACGCGTTACGTGCAGATTTACAAGTGGCGCACAAAACAGTGGAACATTGGATTGAAATTCTCGAACGGCTGTATGCAATATTCCGTTTGTCGCCCTTTGGCGCACCGCAAGTGCGTGCCAACAAACAAGCGCAGAAACACTATCAGGTAGATTGGACATTGGTGCAAGACGAATCATTTCGCTTTGAAAATATGGTGGCCGGGCATTTATTGAAATGGGTACAGTTTCAACAAGACGTGAAGGGAGAAGATGTTGATCTGCGTTATTTCCGTGATGTTGATAAACGAGAAATAGATTTTATCATTACTCGCAATGGCAAACCCACTCAAGCCATAGAATGTAAATGGCAAGATGCAGATGTCAGCCAAACGTTGCGGTATTTTCAAGCACGGTTTCCTGAGTGTGAAATGTGGCAGATTAGTGCTATCGGAAAAAAGAATTATATAACGGACAAGATTCGAGTTGCGCCCGCAATAGCATTTTTGAAAGGGTTGATATAAATGTACTACTATGCCAAAAAATAGAATTCGTGGTCGTGGAGGAGAGCCCTTTGCAAAAAAACCGTGGCCAGGGTGGAAGAACCTTGCCACAGAAAAATGGAATCCGGCGGTACGAGCACATTACGCAGAAAGAATCACCAATAGACGCGTTGAGCGTTGTCGTTTAGCTGAGGGAATCATTTCTTTGAATCAAGATGGAGAATCTATTGGAATCAACGCCGAGCATGGCGTCAATTTTATGGAAGATATTATTCCACGCATCATTGAACGGGTTCGTCAGGAAAATGACCATCGACCAGTGAGAATTCTGGATATGGGTTGCGGTTTTGGATTTTTTACTGACCAGATAAGAAAAAAATTTGGTAAGGATGTTGTGGTGTTTGGCACGTCTATTGAAAACCTCGTTCAGCCTGAAGTGGCGACAAAGCAGAAACGAGCGATTGTTAACGCGGTTTGTAAAAAAGAATTATCACTACCCCCAGGAAGCACAGAACAATTAAATGACACGATTCATCCGAACGATAGAAAACTTCGCAGTATTTTAGAAATGAGAGATTTTGAGGAGTTTGATTTAATTATTGACACCAACGGAGAATTTTTGTATTCAGGTCAAGGAGATATTTATGCCACGAATTTGCCTTATTTTTCAGATGTTCTTCGTGCGGCAATTGCAAAGTTGCTTCCGGGTGGAGAGCTGTATGTTGCAGCGGTGCATGCTCGAGATTTTGGAAAAATTCAACACATGAAAAAAGAGTTGCCAACAGGTGCCCCTATAGAAATAGATATTGGTAATAGGGGTAAGTACGGAACGGCGTTTGTGATAAAAAAGAAAACGGCGTGAAAGAATAAAAAAATCCCGCATCTCGTCCTCCAAAGAATGATGCGGGCGTGTGCGTGAAATTGTTATGCTTTTTTAAAAAACATAACAATTTCTACTGCCACTTTGAAGGTGGCCAGAGCATGATTCTCAACAAGAAATGCGCGTGTCCACCCATCCCTCTGAATTCCCGAACCTTCTCGGCATAGGAATCCATCAATGTCCAGAGGGAGGTCATTCGAGCTTGGCCATCCGCATTGTGGTCTGGCGAACCAAATCCCGTTGCTCGGTCGCCACTCAAACAACCATGCGGATCCAATGCGCCCTCCACTTTCGTGATTTGAAGGGTTTTCCCAAACTTCAATACCCGCAGATTTCAACTGCTCTACCTGTGTTGCGTCCATGTATCCCCTCGTTGTAATTGAGATGGTTGTCCCCTAGGAATGAACGATAGTGACCAACCTCTGTGTGCAGTCTATAACCACTGCTTTGGGTTTTCGTGATGGAAGCGCCGCTACGCTTTGTAACAAAAAATTATTTCTGCAAAAATGAAAGAAGAATCCTAACGCTGACACCTCCCTGTCACTGACCAGAATCACCGTTTCAGTTTTTTGAGAGAGTACCAAATCAAGCACTTCGTGATGGCTTTCCCTCCAGAGAGTTTTGGATTCTTCAGCGGTGGTTGAGAATGCAGAAGCGATGATTTGTGCGCTATCTGACGAACGACGACCGCTGGGAGAAAGAATAGTTGGTACAGTGTTCACTATCGTCCCCAGCTTTTCAGCAATGTGACTAACCTCTTTACAATCATCTTCGGTCAAAGGATTGCTCTCCTTAGACTCAACACAAAAGAAAATGATGAGCGTTTTCATGGGGTTCCTCCAAATAAGAAATAAGTTGTGAAGAGCGATTAACGAAGTTACTGTACAGCGACAACAAAAGAGTATAAAATAAAAATGAAGAATAATACGCGAAGTGAATATTTTGGCTAATAATAAATACTTTTTAATAAATAAGATGTCAAAAAAAATTGAAAAATATGAATACACAATTACTCCAATGGCTTATAACAACAGGGTTGGATGAACAGCGGGCGCAGGTCTATTTGGCTACATTGTCGCTGGGTGAAGCAACGGCAAAAGAGATTGCGGATACAGTTGGGTTGGGGCGTACTGCGGTATATGACAATTTACGTGTATTGGAACAGCGTGGCTATATGCATACGCTGCACGAAGGAAAGCGGAAAATATTTGTACCGCTGCACCCCAAAGAACTGTATAAAAAATTCGATCAACAGAAGCAACAGTTGAAAGACCTATTGCCTGATTTTTTAGCACTCTATGCCGAAGAAGGGAAGCAACCGTTTGTGCAAATGTTCACGGGTACTCATGCAGCTCGCGAAGTGTTTGAAGATATTTTAGCGGTGACCAAAAAAGAATATTGTTATTTATCTCCCCAGAACCTTACCTATTCGATGGTGGACAAGGCGTACATGAAAACTTGGGTAGCCCGGCGTGTGAAAAAAGGCATTCAATCAAAGTCCCTCCGCGTGAAGGGCCGTGACGTGCGCGGTGAAGCAATATTTATGGAAGAAGAAAAATATTTACGACAAATTCGCTATTTGCCAGCGTATGTGGATTTAAAATCTTCCATATACATCTACGAAAATAATATCGCTGTGATCTCCACCAAAAAAGAATCCGCCGCATTTATTATCTATTCCCCAGACCTCGCTTTCTCCTTCCGCCACATTTTCGATTTTCTCTGGAACGTGAGCATGAAATCCTAATACAGAAATCCGAACAAGTACAAGGGAATAGTGTATTTATCTCCAATGAGTATATCATCGAGAACAAGATATGCATGATTGGTGTGAGCGATTTGAGATCGATCTTTATTTTTTCCTCCAACCGCTAGAACTATTTTATTTACTATTATATCCCCGCTGGTACTATGGGTGGGCACGTATCCCGCATTCTGTAACTGATTGAGCACAAACAATTCCCGCTGTGTTCCGACATTTGTCTGCTTTCCTAGCTCACCGTTGATTGCATACAACAATGTGGTGTTATCAATAAAAATCTTTTTTGCTTTTCGAATAAGTGCGGCCCCTTGTTTATTTACACTCAATGTACGCAGTAATTTTGTTTGCATCAGAATAGAGCGGCTGAAATTTCCAGCACGGATTAAAACACAAACGTATCCTCTGATTTGGTATATTTTTTGATCAATTTTTTCAGAAAACCACTCTGTTTGATAGACTGAATTTCCCTATCAAGCAACTCTTTCAATCGCTGCTCGTTTCGTTTAAGCATAAACGTATTCTCATACATTCGAATCGGCGTTGTTGAACACGACGTGACCTTCAGATGAGAACAAGTATTAAAATATTCAGCAAGAAATGGTTCAACAAATGTAAAATCCGCACGTCCGTCAGCAACAAAGCGCAGCGTTTCCATATTGTCAGAGAGTTGCGGAACGTAGACTTGACGGTTGTGCGGAAAATCAACACCCGCAATCGTTTTGCGAACCCGGTTTTTTAACGCATTTCCTTTTGGCAAAGCTTTGTCACGCCGTGCTCGGTTTTCTGGGTACCCTAAAGCGACACATGTAGAGACTGCAGGAATATCAGCAATCAGAATAGCGACTCTGCCGAAACGATCAACGATACTTTTGAGCAAATAATGTACCTCTTCATCTTTGAAGTAACTGTTTCCCGGACTCATGCCGATGATGTGATAGCGATGTGGGTCAAACTGTTTCATAGTGATGATCGGATGAATAGTCTATACTTCGCTAACTACATCAAATCTTTTGAAGCTGCCGGTAATGGCGAGGCCAATAATTTTTCCGGTACACAAATTTTGTGTGCGTAGTTTTTGAGCGACTTCATTGAGTGTAGCGCCAGAACCAACGGCATCATCGATAAGTAAAATATTTTTTTCCGGTTGTTTTTCTGTGAGTAGAATTGTTTTATTCGCATTTTCAATACGATCTTCTAATTTGGAAAGTGTTTTTTGTGGCACCGCAACATCGCTAGTCACTTTTGTAAGAGCAATGTTACGTTGTGGTACTGCCAAGCGCCGTTTCAATTCATGCATAAGCTGCACTTCGCGCTTCACGGTTGGTGGAATAAATCCGATGGCATCAATACGGTATTCTGCAATCAGATATTCAACGTGTGGGCGTATGTCATTCACCAATTGGTTCATCAATCGCCGGTTCTGTCCTTGTTTTGCATAGAGAAGTAGTTGACCCAAACGGGTTTTTCCAAAACGCTCGATGCTATAAAAATCAAGATAGAAAATTTCATCCAGAAATATTTCTGTAAATGTACTGCGGAATTTTTTCATGCCGTTGATATACCCATGTTTTTTATATGCATCATATTTGGCGAGTGTGTGAATATATTCTTGAGCTGTTTTTTTTACCGGCTGCCCGGTTTTGTTGCACCAATAGTTGAACCCCGCAACACCCTCTTTCATTTCTCCAGCGGGTGATGTATACAAATAGCGTTCGTTAATAATGCGAGCAATATCTGGCGCGAGAACCGTGACTACCTTGTTCGCCGTGAGCTCTTTTGGAGAGGCGAGAGAATAAAATACTTTTGGTGGAGCCCCGGTTTTTGATAGCTTTCCCTGTTCGATAAGTTTTTTTAGCTTTTTAGCTACGGTTTGTCGAGAAATACTCAAATAACCCACCAGCTCTATCGGAGAAGCTTGATTTTTTTGGCTAATATAAGCAATTATTTTTTCATCTATACTATTTTTCATATACTTAGTATAGACTGTTTACAGTTTACTGTCAACTGTAAACAGTCAAGAAACAAGCTGTTCCAAGAATTTTTGGCAAAAGGGTGAAAGTCGATTATAGTACAAGCACCTATGAAATTTCAATTGGAAGCTCCTTTCAAACCCAGTGGAGACCAGCCAGAAGCGATAAAAACACTGGTTTCGGCTGTGGAAAAAGGTGAACGGAATTCGATTTTATTGGGTGTAACGGGCAGCGGGAAAACGTACACAGCATCACAAGTGATTCAAAAACTTCAACGCCCGACACTCGTCATTTCGCATAACAAAACACTCGCCGCGCAACTCGCTTCAGAGTTTCGTGAATTTTTTCCGCACAACGCCGTGCAATATTTTGTTTCCTACTACGACTATTATCAACCCGAAGCATACATTGCTAAATCTGACACGTACATAGAAAAAGAAACGCAGTTAAATGAAGAGATCGACCGTTTGCGTCATGCGGCAGTGCAAAGCGTGCTCTCTCGCCGTGATACGATTATTGTTGCATCGGTTTCGTGTATTTACGGTTTAGGTTCACCACAAGAATATAAACGCGCCAGTTTTCATGTGAGCAAAGAGAACGGCGTGAACCGTCGACAAATGTTGATTAAGTTGGTAGAGATGAATTATCAACGAAACGATATCGATTTTTTCCGTGGCACATTTCGTGTACGTGGCGATATTGTGGAGGTGTTTCAAAAATCGGCGGAACACACCGCGCACCGGTTTGATTTTTTTGGTGAAACACTGGAGCGTATTCAAGAAGTAGACACGCTCACCGGAGAAGTGATCAATGAATTTGA
This sequence comes from Candidatus Kerfeldbacteria bacterium, assembly GCA_016182555.1. Classification (GTDB taxonomy): domain Bacteria; phylum Patescibacteriota; class Patescibacteriia; order UBA9570; family XYC2-FULL-38-9; genus JACPGJ01. The sequence continues at coordinate 126,234 of JACPGJ010000004.1, read as the reverse complement.
TGAGGTAGATATTTACCCAGCAACATTGTATCAGGCGCAAACTGTGCACTTTGAACAAGCGTTGCAACAGATGCGCATGGATTTGGAAAAAGAAGTGGCGGCGTTCAAAGCCGCGGGAAAAGAATTTGAAGCGCATCGTTTAGAGCAACGCGTAAAATACGATTTGGAGATGATTCAAAATGTGGGGTTTGTGAATGGTATTGAAAATTATTCGCGTTATTTTGATGGGCGAACCCCCGGTGAAACACCATTTACGCTATTTGATTATTTCCCAAAAGACTATTTACTGCTTATAGATGAATCTCATCAGTCTGTTCCGCAGATTCGTGGCATGTATGCCGGAGATCGTTCTCGCAAAGAGATGTTGGTGCAACACGGATTTCGTATGCAAGCGGCGTTTGATAATCGGCCGTTACAATTTTCAGAATTTGAGCAACGCATGGGGCAGACGATTTATATTTCCGCGACTCCCGGGCCCTATGAAAAAGAACGCGCAAAAGTGATTGCGGAACAAATTATTCGTCCGACCGGTATTACAGAACCGCATATTGATATTCGCCCCACCCGCGGACAAATTCCGAATTTGTTGGAAGAGATTGTGAAACGCACGGATCAAAAGCAACGCGTATTGGTGACGACACTCACAAAACGCATGGCCGAAGAGCTGGCTGATTTTTTGAACGAAAAAGGAGTTGCAGTGCAGTACTTACATTCGGAAGTGGACACGTTAGAGCGTCTCGAAATTTTACGCGACTTGCGCTTAGGAACGTATGATGTGTTGGTGGGTATTAACTTGTTGCGCGAGGGGTTGGATTTGCCGGAGGTGTCTTTGGTTGCCATTATTGATGCCGACAAAGAAGGATTCTTGCGTTCTGACACTTCACTGATTCAAACGATGGGTCGTGCTGCACGGCACATTGATGGTACCGTGATTATGTACGCAGACACCATTACTGGTTCTATGCAGCGTGCAATAGATGAAGTCAATCGCCGCCGTGCGATTCAGTTAGCGTATAATACAAAACACGGAATCACGCCACAAACTATTTTAAAACGCATTCGTGATGATCGTTTGGGCGGCAAAAAAGAAGAAGAACCGGTCGGATTCCCCGCAATGGACGCCGCAAAAAATTTACACGAAGAAGAGTACGAGCACTTGTTGAAAGATTTGTATGCACAAATGCAGTTGGCCGCGCAGAATTTGGAATTTGAAAAAGCGGCAACGTTGCGTGACCAAATTGAGCAATTAGAGAAAGAGCGCCCAAGCGGATTGTTTGGAAAAAAGAAAAGCACGCGTAAGAAGAAACGATAGTATGACGGCAAAACCGAAAACTGTTCTCGCATTTGGCACATACGATGTATTTCATCCAGGACATGAATATTTTTTGCGCGAGGCAAAAAAACACGGTACGCGGTTAGTGGTGGTGGTCGCGCGAGACAACAATGTTGAACGTATCAAAGGCAAGCGCCCACATGATACCGAAGCCACGCGTCTGGCAAACGTCGCCACATATTTTGCAGTTGATGAAGCGCGTCTTGGTTACGAAAAATGGGGGGAGCACTTGCAGGTGTTGGAAGACATTGCTCCAGATGTGATCTGTTTAGGGTATGACCAACGGGCACAGTTACCGGAAGGCGGGTGGCAAGTGGTACGTGTAGATGCCTATATGCCCGAACGCTATAAAAGTTCGTTCATACGGCCGTAGGGCTTGTCAAAATTTTGTTCGTATGGTATCTTCACACTCGCTCTCACTTACTTCATGAATTAAATTTGTTTACCATGCCAAATATTAACGCGGCAAAAAAGGCATTGCGCCAAACCAAAAAGCGTACTACACGCAACGATGCAAAGAAGAAAAAAATTAAAGAGTTGACAAAGCAGTTTACGAAAGCCCTGGCTGCAAGCCCAGCAGATGCGGCAGCGATGATTTCGCAGGTCATTCAAGCACTTGATAAAGCAGCGAAAACGAACACCATTCACCGCAACAAAGCCGCACGACATAAATCGGCGCTGCAACGAAAACTCAACGCGCTACTCAAGAAATAACAGCAGCTCCCGCATATTAAGCGGGAGTTTTTGTTTGGCAGATGTCGATGATATAGAGATCGAGGAGAATTGGCGTTGAAGTGTTACTTGTTTTTAGTTTTTGATCGATTTCTAGTAATCGCCAATACAGTGAATCCAATTCTTGTTCTGAAAATCTTTTTGCTTGAGCAAGTGATTTTTCAAGTACGAATGAATGCAGTTTCAATCCACGGCCAGCGGTTTTTTTTACTTTGAGCAAGGTACCAATGTGTCGGCCAAGCATGGCAATGAGATATTGCGCATTCGCTCCAGAATCAAATTGATCATGCAGCAATTCCGTTGCGCGTTTGGCGTTGCGGTTTCCCAGCGCATCCGTGAGGTGAAAAATATTATCGTTCAGTGCTTCATCAATGAATATGGCGAGCGTGTCTGTCGTAATCTGTTTTGAGTAATTGGCCAGTTTGTGAATTTCGTGCGTTAATGCCCATAGATCGTTACCGAACGTTACCATCAGTTTTTCAGTTGCGCGTGAATCGATAGTCGCATTGAGTTTTGTACATGTTTTTTGAATAAATCCACGCAGTTGTGTTTGTGTGAGTGCCGTGTATGCCTCTACGGTATCGACGGTGAGCAACCGTTTGAATAACGCATTGTCTTTGCGTGGCGGGGTCTCTGCGCTGATGCAGAGGATCGTATCTGCGCTGATACTATCGAATTCTTGCGCCAATTGTTTTTGAGTGTCCGAGGGAATATGCCATACATCGGTCAATACCACAAACCGTTTTTGAGTAAACAGCCCACCACTGCGTATCGCTTTTCGAAATTCGTCTATGGAAAAATTCGTGCCAGCGATCTCGCTTGTGCTCACGCTGCTCGAGTCAAATTTTTTTACAAAGGCATCACGCAACACCTGAACGCGCTGTGCACGCCGATACCCATCTTCTCCGTATAAAAATATCACCATAGTGGAGCTATTGTGCCATACATTACTGATCGAATCAACTCGTGCGCCCCTCCCAGCTATTCAACAGTATGTGTGTCCAAGAGCTGTTGAGATTCATATTCCCAAAAAGCTTTTGGCGCCAGTATGGGAATGTATTGATATTTTTTTAGTACTAATAGATCGTTATCTCCACTGAATAGTGCATGAACATTTTCTTGAAACGCAACAGCGATAACCGGATCATCTGTTTTGTCTCTGGATGCAGGTTGCGATAATTTTTGTACACGAGAAGCCAGTGTACAGTGCTCATTCAAATATCCAATAATTTTTCGCACGTCTTTTTGTTGAAAACGAAGCTTCTTCACCAATTTTTTTTCTAATTCATTTAGAATATATGGTGACACGATCACTTGATGTTTTTCACAGGCATATTCCACTATTTCATGACAATACCCCTGAGTCATGAATGCGGCAATAATGACATTTGTATCAAAAACGATTTTCATGACAGACGTTCAAAGACATCTTCATCAGTAAACAGACCAAGTTTTTGCGCTTTGGGAACAAGAGATTTTCTAATTTGATCAAATTCGTATTTGATAAAAAATTCGTTCAGCGCCAATTGAATGACCTGGCTTCGAGGGAGGTGTTCATTTCGCGAAATCGCATCAATTTTTGCTTTCACTGCCTCAGGCACGCTCATGGTAATAACAGAACGCATATAGCTGTATTATTTAATAGTACAGTACTATATTATAATACAACCGCGTTCCCGTCAACTATACAGTTATGATGCTTACTGTTTAGCAATTTTCCACAACGATTGAAAGTGATTGAGGAGCATTTTTCTTGCTGATTCTCGTGTTGTTTCAATGGCCATTGCTTCATCGTAATCCCATAAAATAATTACTGCGCTGTTTGGGTAGATCATTGTTAGCGTCGGAGTGAGTAGCTCTTGATCAAGAAAACGAACTTCAGCATTTTTCATTTCTGTGTCACCAACCTGTACTTCTTTCAAGAGGTTTTTACGAATATGCTCGAATCCAATTAACTGTACTGTATTTCCTTTTGCATTTCGTTTTGCATTAAAATCACTCCAAAAACGAAAGAAATATTCTGGATTTTTTTCTCCATATTGACCACCATAACAATAATGCCTTTCTCCTGGATGCATTTCGTCTAATTTTCTGTGTAGTAATTTTTCCACATTTTCTCGTCCGGTGATGATATGCGTATCTTGATTCCATAATCCGGTAAAATACGCCATCATTGATTTTTGTATGTCTTTTCGTTGAATTTCAACGGCAACCGCTTTTTCACCTAGCCCCCAGTACACCATCATGATGGAATCTGGGTAGATATTAATTTGCATAGGAGAAGTAAAATCATCAGACAAAAATCGTAATTCTGTATGAACGAATTTCGGATCGCCGCCTTGAATAATTTCTTCCATTAATCTTTGTTGGTCATTTTCAAATCCTAATAATTTTACTTTTATCTTTCGAGCGCTACGTTCCGCATGATATTCAATAAACCACTGCGTCAGTACTTGCTTACTTTCCACACCATAATTTGCTCCTAACACAACATATTCTTCTCCTGCTTTTAGTTCTCGCATTTTTCGATAAAATAGTTCTTGTACGGCGGGTAAACCCGTAACGACAAACGTATCCTGATTCCACAGATAATTAAAATATTTTTTGTACGATTCTACCACATCTGTATTTTCAACCACAAATGCAATGGGCTCTGGCTTGGCGTCCCAAATAATATTTGCAACAAAGTTCCCATAAATAAAAATAACTGATATTGAGCCCACTTCCTCAGGTAAATATTTAAATTCGATATATCGTTCTTCATCTTTTACCCCGGGCGGTAATACTTGAACTCCACGTAAATGTGATCCAACATCTACTAAATCGTGCCACCATACTTTTTTTGCAATTCTGCGTTTGTTATACTCTTCCCAATATTCTGGCATGACACGGTCAATGCCTCCATTCCCACCAATAAACCAATTGTCAGAATACTTCAACGATTCTTCCATAATTATTTTCATTCCCTCTACTCCGCGATACACGGTAGCGTCTTGTTGCCACAGTGTTTCAAAATATTCTCGAAATGATTGTGCAAGATGCGCGTTTTTTACAGAAATAATAAATGGATCAGCGTCAAATAACATAAATGCGGCATTATCTTTCCAAACATCAATCATGATTGGATTTTTCATTTCTTGAGGGAGCAATTTCGTTTGTGTTAGGGGAATTTGTGCGCGGGCTTCTGCTTGTTTTTTACTTTCTACGGGAAATAGCATGCGCGCTGATACTCCTTCTTTCGCACGATGTTCATGATATTTTTTCCAAAAGGATTCATACGGCTCACCAGATACTTTTGGCGTCGTTCCGAGCATTAATAATTCTTTTTCTGATGAATTGATATTTTTTAAATCTTCTAACACTCTTTCACGATGTGATTTGAGCCCATTCATTCCCTCATAGAGTTTTATCTCATGAGTTGATTTTTTTCGTAAGTGGTTGATCTCTTGTGCAATATCTTTTGCTGTTGTTAATTGCGATTGAGCATCATTTACCAGTGTGTTTGCATCTGAAAGTTGAAACAGTGCGACGCCGCCCTTACTCGTTTTGAAAGCGAGTCGTTTCAGTACCAGTTCATCGAGCGCTTCGTACACAATATTTCTATGCAGGCCAGTCTTTTTAATAATTTCGCTAGCCTTGCATTGACCCAGCTCAATGAGAGAAGAGTAGACAGCGGCTTGGTTTTTCGTAAAACCGAGTTGTATGAGTTTTTCTGATAGGTTCATAGAGGGGATTTTAGGCGAAGATTAGTCAATTTTATTTTGTCATTATTTTAATGATAGCAAAATAAGTATTATTTGTCGAGTCAAAATTTTCCGTATGGATAACTTTTTGGCTAATTTTAGATCATTTACATGAATCATAATAAAATTGTCATCATAAAATGATTGACAATTTTGTATTTTTAACGTAATCTCATCTGTTCTTCTTTAGTAGTTGAGGTGTTCTCAGCTGCGGAGGAGAAAGTCGTTTGAGAAAGGAGGCCAGCAATGGCCAAAAAAATTTTTCTCGCTCTCGTGCTGCTCTTCGCCTGCACCACCATCGTCCGTGCTGAAGAACCGGTCGTCTCGAAAACCAAGTGGTCGTTCGAGGCGCAGACGCTGTGCACAACCGATGGCTGCAAACCGATGCTGGACGTGTATGCGACGTTCCAGCCGGCTCGTGGGCGAATCGGCGCCTACGGTTGGGTGCTCGTTACGCCGAAATGGGCGGAAGCGTATGGTGGTGCGACATTTGCGCTCACAAACTGGTCGCAGGTCGCGCTCGGCGCAGGGTTCGAGCAGGCGAGCATGCCGCTGAGGTTGAATGCCTCGGCGGCAATGTGGAATCGTTATGGCTCGGCGTTCGCCACGGTCGAGTGGGGCGGTTCGGGTTTCTGGTATCATAGCCAGATTCTTGCGAATACCCCGCTTACGTGGCTGAAGGTCGGTGTCATGTCCCGTGCAGGTGCTGGGAGCGGCTTGCGTTTCCAGCTTACCCCCGGGCGCTTCACGTTTTGGCTGGCGCCCTTGGTCAGCCACGACGACCCCTCGCTCCGCGTGCTCGGCGGGGCGAAGATCACGTTTTAGAGCAACCTCTCGGCGCTGCGGCACACAAATGTACGCAGCCAACGCGAACACCACCACGTTCGGCCGAGAGATTTTTTTTGACACAACTCGTTAGATTTGTTAAAGTAAGACATATGAAAAAAAGTCTTACCTCACAAAGTAGCATTACTACAAAATATCAAACGGTGATTCCCGCGGCTATTCGTCAAGAATTAGGAATCAAAATGCACGAAGAACTGATTTGGCAAATTATTCGTACAAACGCAGAGCCAATGGTTTTGGTTTCACGTCGCCCAAAAAATTGGGCACAACATCTTTCCGGTCTTGGAAAACGCGTATGGGAAGGTGTAGATACGGATATGTATTTGAAGCAGCTGAAAAAAGAATGGCAAAAATAGCCGCATTCAAACGAGTATTGTCAAAACACAAAAATATTGGTGTTGATGCAAGTATTTTTATTTATCAATTTGAACAACATCCACAATTCGAGCCCCTCTGTTCGGTTATTTTTGAATTATTGACACGCGAAAAAATTTTTATTACCGCTTCGAGCCTATTGGTCAGCGAAGTGTTTGTTCAACCGTTTATGAAGAAAGACATTGAAACGATTGCGCTGTATGAACAAGTATTTTCTGCGTTGCCGCAGTTTTCTCTTATCGATGTTGATTATGCGGTTGCAAAGATTGCTGCACAGATTCGCGCAGAGTATCGTATACTTCTACCAGATGCATTACATCTTGCCTGTAGTATTCGAAGCGGTGCAAGTCTATTCATCACGAACGATAGAGCATTGAAAAAAGTAAAAGATATTCAGGTTGTGTGTTTGAAAGATTATCTATGAAGTAGTAAAGTTAAGCACAACAAACAGGATACTTTCTAGGATATTTGTCTTTCTTTCTCAGCGAAATAGTTTCATCAAATATAAAAAAATCCCCACTACTTGTCCAGTTGGTCAAGACGGCGGGGCGCGGAAGAATAGGTGCCCGATGCTATTTTTTCCGCTAATTTTCTAATGCTCTCCGGCGCCTGGCCGGTTTTTTTCTTTCATGCTTTCTCCTGTTCAGGGTTTCGGTGAATTTTTGCTTCATGTCGCCTCCTCTGGAATAGCTCCACCCGGAGCCAGTTTTTGTATTTGGGTGGTCACTTGCTCAACACAAATGTTGAGCGTAGCGGATACCCAGACCATACGTTGCCTGAAAACGTAAATTTCATTTTTTCCCCGAAGTCCACAAGCCACTTCGGTAACCGTGGCCTGGATAGCTTGCAGACTTCTAGCAAGATCCTGGTAAAATCCATTGTGCCCGGCGCGCGCATGGCTCAGACGAAGGGCGTGTACAGATATCTTCTTCAACTTTCGATTTTCTGTCACTACCCTCTTCAGCTCACGATGCTGGAAGTGATGCTGTTCTCGCCAAGCAAGAACAGTACAAAAGAACAACGTAACCAAACACGCAAAAATGATGTTGTCTCGAACGGGAGGCGTAGATGATTTCATTTTTTCGAGGGGCGTTGAGGAAGTCGCCCCAAGACCATAGACCGAAATGGGTTGGTAGAGATCCGGCTCACTTGCAGATGAGGAGTCGGAGTTGTTGGCCTGTTCGGCCCCCAGATATACCTCCCGCTCGACGGGAGTAAGTGTAGCGTTATAGGCGGACTCTTCCGCCCTGCCCTTTCTGTATCCAATCAGCGCAGCTTGTCGCAGCTGCGCGTTGAGACGGGTGATCTCAGTCAGGCGACGCCGCATGATTTGCATCTGTTTTTGCGCGCTAACCGTTTGCTGTTCCGCCCTATCTGCCCGCACCGTTTCGTCCTGCTTTTCACTTTCAAGTCTCTCCAGAGTACCTATATAGCTGGCGCAGTCATCGCCAGCAGTAGTTGGAACGGCCTGCGCCGCAACGATGTCCGAATAAAAAAAACAAAAAGAAATGAGAAAAAAAACCGCCAATCGAACGTAAAGTGACATAGATTGATTCTCCACAGAGACCCCCCTCTGTTTTTTTCTTCACAAAAAAACCTTCGTCCTGACTCAGGATTTGAACAACATGAAATTGTAAAAGGACTAAAGGTGTGTTCATTATAAAAAAAATCATACGTTTTACTTATCTATTTTTGGCTAATAAAAAACCTTTTTATTCATAAAACTGTCCAATAGATCGTCTATTATTTTTTCGCAGCAAAAAACTAGCTCAACAAACAAGAATACCATTACCAACCACCGCCTCCACCGCCGCCGCCCCCACCATCAGAGGATCCGCCACCCGAACGACCAGAAGATGGTGTTGCGGCAGACGAAGAAATAGTGGATGTTAACGCAGAACCAAATGAAGAGAGTTCATGGCCACTGGTGAATGCGGCAAGATGCATACCGGTATACCACGAAAGCCCAGAAGATTGACCAGTTTTTTCCATTTGTGCAAACACATCTGCAAACTGCTGCGCCCATTTATTTTCTACGCCTAATGCCAGCGCATAGGGAAGGAATTGTTCAAACAACTCGGGTGTTTTTTTGGGTGGGTGAGCAAAGGCGAGCCGTTCTTTTTCCGTGACTGATAAAAACCATTTGAAACCTTCAATTTCTCTGCGCAGTTTTTGCCCGGCGCGCGTTGGGGCTTTGAGCAGAAAATGGAATATGATGACGAGTATAAACAGAAATGCCGTAAGGATGCCCGTGCCAGCAGTTACTGAATGGAACAGAGTAATTGGAACAATACAAACTGCGCTCGCAATCAGAAACCCAAGCAACCAATAGCCAGTATGCGTACGAAAATTTTCTTTTTTGTAGGTGTGTCGCAGCACGTCACCAAAGGCATCAATCGCCGTACTAATATGTAGATGATTACTCTGTTGTAACACAACGGAATTTTCGTTATGAAATAATTTGTTCAAGAGAGTTTTAAATAACCCATTAAACAGAGCTTCTTCATCTGCCGAGAGTGGCGTTTGTTTTTTTGGATTCAATATTTTATGTAGCGTATACGTTTTTCCTTCTTTGGAAAGTTGAATCCAGCCTTTCACTCCCATGTTAATAATTGCTGCCGCGACGCCACGTTTATCTTCAGAGCCTGGTGACATACGCATAATGTAGCGTGCAGCAGCGGGCGATAAATTCTGCGGTGGTTCATAAAGAGGAATGAGCGTAGTTTTGTGTGGATCTCGGCCAATCGCAAACCATAATAGAAGATAATACAATACGACAATGATCGTGATCAGCAATTCCGGGTTGTCGCGCAGAAGTTTGTTCGGAGAAAGAATATTTTCTGCACGCACGTGCCCTTTCGGAAACTGGATAATAATACTGAAGCCTTCATTTTGCAGCAGCGGAGTAGTTGTTTTAAACGTTGGAATCCCGCTTTTGTTTACTGTTGCCGTGAAATTTTTTTCTGTTGCACCTTGTGCGCCGGTGAACCCATCAAGTACAAGCGTGTCATTTTCTGAAATGGTGGAGGGTAAATGAACAGTGGCCGATGCTTCGCTGATGGGAAATGACCAGCCATTGCCTGTGACATTCCAAAAAAGTTCATCATGGTCTACGCCAAAATAGAGTTGATGATTGGTCGTATAGGTGATGGCATACGTATACTCACCAGGATCTAGGGTCAACACTTCATCACCAATATACACGCGTTTTCCATTAGGGGCGGTTCGTGTCGTATATGGTTCGGGCATACCATTTTTGGTGACGCTTTGTACAGTAAAACCAGTTGTGGTGCGCAAAAATGGAATGCGTGGGTGTGGGTAGACTGTTGGAAAATCTCGATAAATACCGTGGCGAATGTTTATGTCATTGGCGATGACAGTAATGGTTTCTGTTACACGAAGTGTGCTGTTTTCCTCAACAGTAATGTCGCTGTGAAACGATGTAATTTTTTCTGAGTGCGGAACGGCGGTTTCTGCGGCAACGGCAACCGGAACGAACCATACCAGTAGCGCACCAATAGCGAAGAAGATTTTTTTGTATATCATAATGTTCTATTATAATTCTCCCCAATTATCACCGTACTCGGCCTCAACAGTGAGCGGCACACTGAGTATGTAAACGTTTTCCATCATTTTCTTTATTTTTTTCGCTTCTGTTTCCACATGCTTGGTTTCCACCTCAAAGACCAGTTCATCATGTACTTGCAAAATCATGTTCGCGTGAATTTTCCCGGCTTGAATCGCTTTATGCACCGCGATCATCGCTAGCTTCATAATATCAGCGGCTGTACCTTGCGTTGGCATGTTCACGGCAGCACGTTCGGCGCGAGCCGCGAGCATGCGGTTGCTGGAGCGAATGTCTGGAAGATAGCGACGTCGCCCGAACAGTGTTTCTGCGTACCCATCTTTGTGGGTTTGGGTTTTAATTTGTTCAATATAATCGCGAATGCCGGTGTGAATAGTAAAATATTTATCTAAAAAGGCACGCGCTTCTTCACGAGAAATGCCAGAATCGCGCATAATGCCCTGCACGCCCATGCCGTAGAGAATACCGAAGTTAATGGCTTTTGCGGCGCGCCGCATATCTTTAGTGACTTGCTCGAGCGATACATCATTGAGTTCTGCCGCCGTGCGCGCATGAATGTCCTCTTGGTTTTTGAATGCGTTCATCATCACGCGATCTTGTGCCAGGTGTGCGACAATGCGCAATTCAATTTGTGAATAGTCGAGCGAGAGCAGCGCGTTGCCGTGTTCAGGAATAAATGCTTTGCGGATTTCACGGCCGAGTTCGGTACGAATAGGAATATTTTGTAGGTTGGGATCTGTGGAAGACAAGCGACCGGTGGCGGCAATGGTTTGGTTGAAGCTGGTATGAATGCGGCCAGTGCGTTTGTTCACCAATCGAGGTAATGCATCGATATAGGTTGAAGTGAGTTTCGACAACTCACGAAATTCAAAGAGTAAATCGATAATCGGGTGCTGCCCGCGGAGCTTTTCCAGCTCATCGGCTGCGGTAGAAACACCAGTTTTTGTTTTTTTGAGTTTCGTGGTCGAAAGATTCATTTTTTTAAACAGCACTTCTTTGAGCTGTACGTTCGATGCGACATTAAATTCCATGCCAGCCAAGTTTTGGATTTCCTCATTTAATTCGGCAATACGCACATGCATTTTTTTAGACATCTTTGCCAGAAACCGAGTATCAATTTTTACCCCAGCTTCTTCCATGGCGACTAACACATGCATTGTTGGTAATTCAATATCATGTAAAAGTGTTGCTGTTTTTGTTCGTTTGTCTTCAACACGGGGTAAAAATTTTTCATACAAGCGCCACGAAAAATCAGCGTCTTCACACGCATACCAGGACACTTTTTCTACAGGTACGTCACGCATCGAAATTTGGTTTTTTCCTTTTCCAATGAGTTCTTCAATCGGTTGCATTTCATAACCACATTCAACAAACGCCAGGTTGTCTAAGCTGTGCCCACGGGAACCCGCGTTGAGTAAATAAGAGGCGATCATGGTATCGAAGCTGACACTGGAAATGTTTACGCCAGCATGATGCAACACTTCAATATCAAACTTGGTGTTGTGCCCGGTTTTGTGAATGCGTGGGTTTTCAAATACATGTTTTAACTCTTTTGGTACGCGACCATTTTTTGCTGGTACGTAATACCCTCTACCGGCTTTCCAACTAAAGCTCATGCCCACCAACGCGTCATCCAATGGGTTCAATCCTGTTGTTTCTGTATCAAAAGCGAATATCTGTTGTTTTGTTAATGTTGCGGCAAGCTGGGCAATGTCTTCTTCAGATTCAACTAATTCATACTGTTCAGTACCCTGCGCGCGTTGTGTTACGGGTATTGTTTTTGCTCTCGCCGCCCGTTCTTTCATCGGAGTAGAATTTTCTGTTTCTTGTATTGTCTCAGCGAACAAACCCATCTGTTGTTCAAAGCCGGGTAAGTTTTTTAACTGTGCAAGGAGCGATGTAAATTCATATTTCTGAAACAAGTTGGTGATGCGCGCGCGGTCATATTTTCCAACGGCCGCATCTTGTAGAGAAAATTTTAGTGGCGCGTCTTGAACAATGGTCGCTAATTCTTTTGAGAGGCGCGCATCTTTTTCTGCATTGGGTTGTTGCAACGGTTTGCTTGCTCGGCCAGAAATATCCGCTACATGTTGGAAGACGTTTTCGACAGTATCATATTTTTGCAATAATTCCACCGCGGTCTTTTCGCCAATGCCGCGCACACCAGGAATATTGTCTGATGCGTCTCCACGCAGTGCTTTGTAGTCAATCACTTGGTCTGGCCGTAGGCCAAGTTGCTGTTTTACCATCGCCTCATCGAAGACAATGGTTTCTTTTACTCCTTTGTGCACCTTGAGTACCTTGGTGTTTTTATCTACTAATTGCAATAAGTCCATGTCGCCAGTCACGATAATGGTTTCGACATCTGCACGTTTATCATATTGCTTGCAAATGGTGCCGATCAAGTCATCTGCTTCGTATCCAGCCACGGCAAATGTTGGAAATCCAAATGCATCCATCATTTCGCGAACCAACGGAAATTGGGAAATGAGTTCATCTGGTGTTTCGGTACGGTTCGCTTTATACGCCGTATATATTTTATGCCGAAAGGTGTCGCCCTTGCTATCAAATGTCACTGCGACATAGTCCGGTTTCATGTCTTTCAATGCCCGCATGGTGATCAATAAAAAACCATAGAGCGCATTTACCAGCCGTCCGTTTTTTGTTGTTAGAGGGGGAAGAGCATGAAACGCACGGTGAATTAACGCATGCGCATCGATCAGTAAAAATTTTTTCTTTTTGGCCATGCCCATATTGTAGCATAGCCAAGAGAAGGTGCTACTGCTCTATCTTTTTGCGCGCGATGTCGAAAATAGTGGTGGTTTTACTTGGGGTCGCTGTATTGGTTGTCGCTGCGTTAGGTGTTGTGGAAGTTGTGCCCTGTTTTTTTATTCCCACGACCGCCGCCGCGATTGTTTTTTTGTAGCGAATACTCAAACCGCTAATAACCGCGAGCAGCGCGATAATAACAACCACCAGTAAGGTAGTATTTTTACGCTGTTTTGCCGCGATAATGCTGGAAAGTGCTGCTGGGTTTCCCGTTGTCGCCGCTTGTGCCGGTTGAATCAGGGCAATATCGTCGCTTGCCAGTTCGGTAATATCATCGTTACTTCGTGGCATCAAGCGATATTCAGTATCCGATTGTCCAACAATGCCAACCACCGCCACATTTTTTCCTTCTTCTAATAAGCTGCTATCAATATTGGCTGAAGATTTTAATACAACGGTGATGAGATCGTCGATATTTGCCTCTGTGCTACTACTATCCACCACTGATCCTTCTACTTGCACCAATAATCCCTCCAGCGATTCATCGAGTATGGATGCATCTCGAGGCGTCACGGTTTCTCCATGTCCAACCACTACATAATTGTCTGCCGTTGATGTTTTTATTCGTGTTTCTCCGCGCGACGTAGATTTTTCGCCAGTCACGCGCACACGGTCACCCAGCGCCAACCCCTCCGGAAATGTTTTTGAATAGGAATAGACTTGTACGCCACTCGTATCATCTTGAATATAGAAATATTGCGAACCAAGAACACCCGGCAATACCGTGACCACACCTTCTACAGTCGCTCCTTGGCCATCTTCGAGTGTACGAAGTAATTCGATCGAAACAACGTCAACATCTCCAGTTTCTTCTTCATTATCTGAACTGGCATCATTACTTTCGCTGTCGTTCGAGCTTCCCTCGTCGCTGGTGGTGCTTGTGGCATTTGCTTCAGCGGGAGTAAGCGCGTTGGTCCATTGCCAGTCGTCACCAAACCGTGCCCACGATTCTCCTTCTGGTGCATTTACATACTGCGTTCCATTCACAATATCGCCATACGGATCAATCAGGTAAACGGTGTCGCCGCTGTTATTCAAACTCATCCCCGTTTCGCCAATTTCAAAAAGTAAATATTCACCGGCCGCAATTGTGAGGTCGCCAATCGTGTAATACGTACTTTGGTCCGTGAGTTGCCACCCGCCAATGTATACAGCGCCGTCTCCGGTATTCGCAATTTCTATCCATTCATCGGTGCTATCGACACCGGTTGGGTCGGGTAAGAGTTCGCTTAAGCTCACGGCAGTAGATGTTTCAAAATCGTCGCTATTTGCTTCTGGCGTGTTGGTAGTGGAGTCATTGGAACTGTTATCAGTCGAATCACCGGAATCATCGTCGGTTGCATCCGTATTCTTATCTTCAGCGACTGCCGTAATAATATTTTTTTCGCCTTCTGTTACGGTTGTCGACCATTGCCAATCCCCGCTAGACTGTGACCACGATTGTTGTTCCGTTGCATCTGTGTATGTTGTCGAATCCAGCGCGGTGTCATTGGGTTGATATAGCGTTACACTATCTTCATCATTGTTGAGGTAAATTTTAGAAATACTTTGCGGGATCACGAAATATCCGTGCCCGTTTACGGATGTCGAAATGAATTGTTCACTGTTGATGGCATACGTTTTACCCGAAGCATCAGCCACCTTCCAACCATTCACATCGATGACCGCATCACTGGAATTATACAGTTCGATAAATTCTTCTTCGTCTTCGCTCGCGGGCCGTGGGTAGAGTTCCGATAGTTGCATAGCCGAAGAATAGGTGGTCGTTGATGTTGTCGTTTCACTTTCTTCTTCGCATGCGAATGTAGGGCGCACAGAGGCAAATATAAAAAGGACAAGGAGCCCAAAAAGTACACGAACAGAGCACCGCGCAGAATGGTTTGTCTGTTTCATAAAATAACAAAAGCTCTCCCAAAAGAAGAGCTGGTGTCCATTACAACGCATCATACTCCGCAGAAAAAAGTTGTCAAGAATGCCATGTCTTGATACGCTGATAACGCGTTATTTCGCCGGGGTGGTGAAATTGGTATACACGCCAGCCTTAGGAGCTGGTGTCGCAAGACATAAGAGTTCGAGTCTCTTCCCCGGCACCACAGATAGTTACTAGGTACCTCGTTCGTTTTTGTTAACGCTGACAAATAATCGATGAAACTCGTTTTCGTTTCCTGCGGAATGTGTTTACTCACAAGAATGTTCTTGTGAACCCTTCTCTATTCACCTGCAACGACAGATGAGCACAGAAGCCAAGGGATGATAGAGAGATACAAAATGCATCAATCTCATTCACCCCTCGCACACGCGATTGGCTTGCGTGTACTTGAGTCGCTTAACTCGTCTTGCACAGGCGGACTCCTTACCAACGCAGACGAAGCACCAGAAAGGCTGACGCTCACACCTTCCCCGCATCAGAAAAAATTGATCATGTGGGGAGGCAACCACATGATCGTACAGAACGTGCTGTTGTATAAGCTTGTGACCAACCCGATCTCATACCGGGCCGCCATCTCCAGCGTCTCGCCATCCACCTGAACCCACGTGTATTTATCGAACTTTATCGTGGTTCCCTTTGGGGCTACGATAAACGTTCCCACGTCGCTCATCCACACATCTACCAATTCATCGAAATTGGCTGGTCGGCCGAAGACGCGGACGAGATTGGGCTCGGGGAGCCTCGGAGCGCACAATGCATTGTTCTCCGGGTCGATCCGGTGACCGACAAACGCCAGCCTCCTGACTTCGAGCGATGCTTTGAGTGCGTCGAGATGGGAACAGGTGGACATCGATAGGCTCTTCGTTTTCGTATTCATAGCTTCACTCCTAAGTTACCGTTACCTTTTGGGTGCTTTTAGACCGAGAATTTCAGGCCAGTGAGCCTGTTTTTTGATAGACATTTGGAGAGAGCATTTACCATTGAGATGCTTGAATTTAGGGGAGCAATCAGTGAATGGTTTTGTTCTTCTACGAATAAGAAGACCATTGAGCCAGAGAGTTGCATGGAGAAGAGTTTTGAATCCCTTGAGCGATTTGATCCGTGCATTGAAGTGAGAATTGAATAGTTCAATGAGGTTGGTGTCTTTGGGACAATTTGGGATTGTGGGATACGTAAAGAGTTCTGTTCGTCTTCGATCGATTTCCATAACGATTGTTTGACGAATCTCCATGTTTTCACACCTCTGTGTGAGTACATGGTGTAATGCAGTATTCAATTTTTCATCATTGGAGTATTCATCAAAGACGTGTTTCTTGAGTGAATTGAAGAAATGCTGGTGTGTTGTCTCAGATCGAATGTGAAGAAGTTTTCTAATATTTTCAATATAGTGATTCTGACAAAGTTGAAGCGGGATATCTGGATATATCTGTTTCAGCGCTATTGGCAGGCTCGATCGATCATCAGCAACCACAACACGTAATGGATAGTTCAGTTGTTTCAATATACGAAAACACTCCAAGAATGCTTCAGTGTCTTCTGAAGCTGCAAGGATACCAAACAAAATATCATGCGTTTCATAATCTATGGCATAGATAAATGGAATCTTTTGTTTGTATCCTCGCACCTTCACATATTTCCCATCAATGATGAGGATACCTGACGTGTAGGTACAGTATTTTTGAGTGAGCACTGTATTGTCTGGAAGAGTACCGAGTTCTACAAACACACGAGTGTATGCTTGCTTTCCTGACATTCCTCGCTCATCACCGAGTTTTCGAAATGGTATCCCATTAATATGCGGAACCCACAATACGGCTTCTTTTCGTCGATGATCAACTGAAAAAGAGCCTGTGCAGCTCTGACAAGAATATCGTTTCAAACCACCACGGCTCCCGCGTTTGATTGTTGATCCGCTCTCACATTTTGGACAATACGGATTCTGTTTTTTTTACCATTATACGCTATTTAACTAGTTAAACCATCAAATATTAGCATACATTAGCCAAAAAATCAATCATTCACGCACCCAAAAGGTAACGGTATCCACTCCTAAGAATGTGACGAGGAAATTCTCGCCACAGGGTCTGAGAACGGCAGGGCGCGCCTGGGGGGATTCCCTGGCGGCCGTATACAGCCTGCAGCTGGCGGAATAACCAGGTACAACTGGGCGTCTACATGAGGCCCCATGCAGCATACACGTTTTTGAAATTATTGAAAAATCTTGCAGTGACGGCAGTTTGAGCGCGAACGCATCACGAAGTGGCAGTGCGTTGGCGCATTTGACAAATCATTTCTTTTGGTATACTATTTAAGTATATTATGAGAAACAATAGAAATTCACGAATTCATACAATTTATGAGGTGGTAAAAAATTTGCCAGCCTTTACATTAGCAGATATTTCTCCCATAGAGCAGGATACAACGTATCTCAAAATCCTTCTTGGGCGTTATGCAAAAAAAGGTAAACTTGTTCGATTAAAACGTGGGCTCTACGTTGCCCCCGAATATATTGATAGACTGGAAAAGACACAACGTTTCAACGGGTATAAATCATTCCTGGCAAATCTGTTATATGAACCGTCATATTTGAGCCTGGAATATATGTTGTTTGAATATCATCTGTTGACCGAAATGCCGGTGCACTACACATCTATCAGCACACGAAAAACGCAAACATTCCAGAATGCGTTTGGTCAGTTTAACTACCACAGTATCAAGTCCGGATTGTTTCATGGGTTCACAAAAAAAATGATTGGTGGTTTCTCTGTGCAACAGGCAACGAAAGCTAAAGCATTGTTTGATTTTCTCTACTTACGACAGCATCTGCTTTTTGATGCGACCGCCATCGATGCGCTTCGTATAAATACCGATCAGCTGACACAAAAGGATAAAAAAGAATTTCGAAGCTTTATCAAGCAAGCGCAGTCAAAACACCTGCAAGATATCGGAAAATATATGATTGAAAATTAAATCTATGGAAAATACATTGGCGAATTTGCGTGCTATTATTCATGAATCTGGTACGCACAATGCCGCATTCACAAAAAATAAGCTCAAGCGCTATTTGCAAATTTTGTTGTTAGATTTTTTGTATTCAACACCGCCATATACTGAATTATATTTTTATGGCGGTACCTGTTTAGCGCATTGTTTTGGCCTGCCCCGATTGTCAGAAGATTTAGATTTTGTAGATATGAATGCGAGTATTTCGTTACCAACGCTCGCAAAGGACATTGAACACTTTTTTGCGAAGAACACCGATGTGCGCGTAAAAACAAAAATTCAAAAATTTCGTATCTATGTGAAATTCGATATTTTGCATGAGCTGGGGGCGGCTGATGCCAGTGAATCTGACCAGTTGTTTGTGAAAGTAGAAATTTGTCCGGTATTTGATTATTGCCCAAAATATCAAATGCAATTCATGCCGTTGTTTATAGAAAATAAATCTATTATTGTGCGGACATTTGATTTGCCCACACTCATGGCGTCAAAAATAAATGCGGTGTTGAATCGCAAATGGGAGAAGACAGACCGATCGGGGAAAACAATTATTACCGTAAAAGGCAGAGATTATTTTGACTTGATGTGGTATTTGCAAAAAGGCGTACAACCGAATATGGAGTGTATTCAGGGAATAGAAAATTTGAGCGAGTTAAAAAAGCGGTTGCTGGAGATAGTGAGGAAGGTTGATACGCGTAGTATTCAGCTTGATTTAGCAGCGTTTATAGAAGATGAACAATTTAGTAAAAACATTGGTGTGCACATGAAAGAAATCATCTTAAGAGAAGTTGAAGAAAAATTGTAGATAGCAGTTAGATATCATACAAAAATGTATTATATCCTAACCAGCAAAAAGCAAGTGGACTTGCATAAAATGACGAAATGATATATAATTATACTGTATATTAGCATTAAGCTAATTTTCAGTAGAATTATGAAGAGAGGGGATTATTTAGATATACTGCTTCGTTCGCCAAAAACGATCTTTACCACCAAAGATATTGCGTTATTGTGGCGCGAAAAAAGCATGAACGCTGCTCGTGTTCGTTTGCATTCTTATATAAAAAGTGGAAAGTTGATTCATGTACGCAAAGGTGTGTATGCAAAAGATTATGAATATAGTAGATATGAACTTGCAACAAATATTCTTCGCCCAGCATATATCAGTTTTGAAACTGTTCTTGGTGCAGCGGGTATCACCTTTCAATATTACGGCCAAATTTTTGTCGCTTCTTATGTGAATCGTGATATCATCTGCGACGGACAAGAATACGCATTTCGTACAATCAAATTCGACACACTTATCAACCCTGCGGGTATTGATCAAAGCGAACAATACCCAATAGCAATAACGGAACGTGCTTTTCTTGATACGATTTACCGAAGTAAAGATTATTATTTCGACAATCTTTCTCCATTGGATTGGGAAAAAGTATTTGCACTACTTCCTCTGTATGAAAATAAAAAAATGGTGAAGACTGTGCAAAAATATTATGATTATTATCAAGCGACGAAATAAATTATGGTTCTCAACCCCGCTACTCACAAAAGTGTTCTCATTCAAATATTGACCGCAATTTATTCCGACAACACTATTGGTCCATTTTTAGGATTCAAGGGTGGTACGGCGGCGTATCTATTTTATGGATTGAATCGTCACTCGGTTGATCTGGATTTTGACTTGCTTGATTCGGCGAAAGAGGACCAGGTATTTGCACGCGTTGAACAAATTTTAAAGCAATTTGGCAACATCAAAAATGCAGAAAAAAAACGGTTCAATCTATTTTATCTCGTTTCGTATTATGGCAAAAAAACAGATGCGCAGAATGTGAAAGTTGAAATTAACCGACGAAATTTTGGATCGCGGTATGAACTGAAATCGTATATGGGCATTTCGTTACTGGTCATGATTCAAGAAGATATGTTTGCGAATAAGTTGATGGCGATGTTTGAGCGTATGGGTAGATCAAATCGCGATATTTTTGATGTGTGGTTTTTTGCAAAAAATAATTGGGAAATCAATACACAGCTCGTTGAGCAACGGTCGGGGTTGTCGTTTAAAGAATTTTTAGAAAAATGTATTGTGAAGCTGGAAAAATTTGATGACACAAAAATTTTAGATGGCATGGGTGAACTTCTTGACCCAAAACAAAAAGCCTGGGCGAAAACGAAATTGAAAAGCGAAACGTTGTTTTTGTTGCGCTTGATGCAGAACAACGAGGCATAGCACCACATGCTGATTATTCTATATCTGTTCCACCGAAGAAACTATTTGGTTGCACAGATGGAGCCAAACGAATAATCCTTCTATAGAATAGAACGGCAGAGCGTGGGTATTTTCAAAAATAATTTGTTGGTTACTCAGATTGAGGTGAATAGGTTGCGGTGCACGAACCAGTAATTCTTTCAGTTGCTGTGGAATATATTGCGCCTCCATGCCCACCACTTCAAAACGTTTCTGAAAACAGTCATTTACATCACGTCCTTTCAGTGTTTTCCATTCTGGGTTCCGCTCATGAATGGCGAGTTGGTGTATGCGCATTTGGTGATACGTGCTAAATGCTGTCCGTGCTTCTATCCCAGTGTCATTCACGCGAGCGCTACATAACACCCGCCGTCCACGGAACAATCCGTCAACTGCCAGCTGAAAATTTCGCAGTGGTATATGATAATCGCCAAGCATTTGCGGATGCAATTGTGTTGAACCATCCCTCCCTTGCACGCGTGCACAGATATCATTCAAAATTGTTACTCCGTCTTGTTTGCGTTTACGAAAAAGCGAAACAAACCAAATGATTAAACCGAGCAGATAGAGTATGCTAACGGCCACGGCGATATAGCGCGTTATACCAGGGTCGAGCGCGATACGGTTAAATATTTTTGGTGACACCCACACGACAATACCAATCGGTAGAAAAAACCCGAGCAAGAGCAATTGTTTTTTTGAAATGCCGACATGCGGTTTGGTTTGGATGGGTAATTGAAACAGCCGGGTAAAGTTGCGCAACTCTTCGTGAACAATCTGGCTATACGGATTGGCGAAGAAGCGTATTTGTTGTAGCTCCAGAGCGATAACCACACTGATAATGACCAGCGCGATGATGAGCGCGTGTTGTAATTGAATAGTGTCTCCAAAAATTTCTGCCAATACCGGTTGCGTACGATATGTTGGAAATGTGCTAAATCGTTGAATGATGATAGAGGTACCATAACCAATCGCTGCAGCGAATACCCACGTGAACCCAGTTTTCCAGGGTTTGGTTTTGGGAAGAATGCGTTTGATGGTATACATACACCATAGTATACCAGGTTTTTGTCACATTGACTGTTCAATAACTGATTTTACTATTTCCATCCTTCCATGCAACAGCCATGCCTTGATATTTCGGAAGGATATTGGGGTCACGTGATCATTAGGAGGAGCGTTTTTTTGGCAATAAGAATAAACGGTTTGTTTTCTTGAATTTCAATCTAAATAAACGATGGGCGTGTTTGTTGCGTAGATAGATAAATCGTTTATGAATACGCGTTTTTTTTGGAGCGATTTTTTTTGCTTTTGCATGATGAAGCACCATAAATCGAACTTTGCCCAGCCGCTTTTTTTTCATTTTCACGCGAAGAATAGAAAGACTGGCCTGCATCTTCCTTTTCTTTTTTGCCGTCACAACAATATATCGTTTTTTCTTTATGCGAACATTCTTTATACGAGTATTTTTTGCTCGTAATGAAGAAAGTTTTTTTCGAGAACGTATCTTCCCTTTCACATATTGAAATAATACTCCGTGTTTGCCATTAGCGTGAACAACCATTGCCAAACGATCGTTCATGATTATCAGGCGCGTACGTTTTTTCCCACGACGTTTAAATAGCTTGAATACATGAGAGGTGTCATTGGAATACCATACCCGAACGCCTCTTTTCGTTGGGCGTAATGTTGTCACAAAAATCGTTTCCGCTTTCGAAGTATTTGTACCAGTAGTCGCATCATCTGACTCATCATTTTCTACCGGTAATTCATTTTCCGTATTTTCACCGGGCGTTTCATTACTTGGTGGTGGTTCATTGGCATCAACGGTGGTATTGTTTTCCGATGCCGGTGTTTCCACGGGCGTTTCTATTGGCGGATCCGAGGGCACTTCAATAATATTATCGACCACCCCATCACAGTTATTATCAATACCATCAAGAATCTCCGTTGCATCAGGATATACTTGGGCATTATGATCATCACAATCTGAACCACTCATGGGAGTAGTAAAATAGGTATCATTATCTTCATCCGTATCCACACTCATGCGCAGTGCCCATTCATTTAATGTGCCATAATCAGCTTGACCCACATCTATAATCTCCAATGTCCAAGTGCCAGCACTCATTTCACCATTCAATAATGCAAGTGGCTCAACTGGTTGAAAAGCACCAGAAGCAGGAGTGCTGGCATCATCAATATTCCGATAGGCCGCATCATCAAATACTATTTGATTCAATTCTTCTCCGGACATCAATATTTGATAGCTCAGATATACAGATGTTCCCTGCGGAGAAATGAGCCGCATCTGTAAATCGCTCAGATATGTATGGGTAATATCCAAAAGAAGATCAATATCCGTAATAGGGTAACTCTCATCAATAGTAAAGGTTACGCTTGTCGTACCCGTGGTTTCTACCTCAGGAGTCGATGCATCATCTGGTGGAACAGCAACCGGCGTGGCCGAAGAAAGAACAAACGTATCATCTTCATCTGTTAATCCATCACAATCTTGATCAATACCATCATACACAACTTCTGAGGCATTCGGATGAATAGTCACATCACTATCATTACAGTCATAACCCGTTGTAACAGTATCAATACCATACCCATCATTGTCCATATCGAAGTCATCTATTCCATCACAATCTTGATCAATACCATCATACACAACTTCTGAGGCATTCGGATGAATAGTTACATCACTATCATTACAGTCCGCATCAAGTATATATCCATCATAATACCCATCACTATCACCATCTACCTTATCTTCGTCCACCGTTCCATCGCAATCATCATCTTCATTATTATAGACATCTGCCACTCCCGGATGCACATTTCGATCTGAATCATTACAATCATTACCACCGTAATCAACATGCACATATCCATCTTCATCCAGGTCATGCAGGAGCTCAATGTTCAAATCATACGCCCCCTTCCCAAAAGTCGGGTCACCTTCTGCAGGATCATAATAGCCATCGATCACAATAATAAATTGTTGACCGGTAACAGCGGTAATATTGACCGAAGAAATGAACGTAGATGACGCATAATTGTCTGAACAAGCTAACTCTATTGCCGTTGAACATGAATTGCTATCTAAGACATACATGAGCACATTGTAGTATGACCCTTCTGTATCTATTTGGTATTCTCCATCGTAAGGTGCTGTCCATAAAAATGCCACATCAGGCATGTCATCCCCACCACACGAACCAACGACATCATTAGTTTCTGTTTCTGTTGTTCCTGTTGCTATTTCTAGACCCACGGCGGTGCCGATGTCGATTGTTTCAATGGTTTCATCTAATGGGTTAAGACATACTTGCGCAGAAACCGTAGGCGTCACAGTAAAAAAAAGCACGAATATAAAAGAAAAAAAGAGATATTTGCGCATACGTTGGTTGTTATTCTTTCCCCACCATAGAAGAAACGAACAATATCGTCAATGTGTGTCCCATCTTGAAAAAAAATATCCATCAACGTATAGTACAAGCATGGTCACTCAACACACCCGAGCACAACACGCACAATCCATCACCTCCCGCGCGCAAGATTATGCGCAGTGGTATTTAGATATTATTGCCGCTGCAGATTTAGCCGAACATGGTGATGTGAAAGGCACCATGATTATCAAACCCTACGGATATGCGATATGGGAACGGATGCAACACATCCTCGACGACAAAATTAAAGAAACCGGTCATCAGAATGCGTATTTTCCAATGTTTATTCCCAAGTCGTTTTTGAGTCGTGAAGCAACACATGTGGAAGGATTCGCGAAGGAATGCGCGGTGGTGACGCATCATCGGTTAATGAATAACCCGAATGGTGAAGGAGTGGTGGTTGACCCGGAATCGAAATTAGAGGAAGAATTGGTTGTGCGGCCAACTTCTGAAACCGTGATTCATGCAGCATTTGCACGTTGGATTAAATCGTGGCGTGATTTGCCATTGCTCATTAACCAATGGGCAAATGTGGTGCGTTGGGAAATGCGAACGCGATTGTTTTTACGCACCAGCGAATTTTTGTGGCAAGAAGGACACACTGCACACGCTACAGAAGCTGACGCCGAAGAGGAAGCACGAAAAATGTTAGATATGTATGCGTGGTTTGCGCGAGAAGTTCTGGCTATGGAAGTGATACCAGGTGAAAAATCGGAATCTGAACGGTTTGCCGGAGCACTGCGCACGTATACCATTGAAGCCATGATGCAAGATGGCAAGGCATTGCAATCGGGAACGTCGCACAATTTGGGACAGAATTTTGCCAAAGCATTTGAAGTGAAATTTTTAGATCAAGACAACCAACAACAATATTGTTGGATGACGAGTTGGGGAGTAAGCACCCGTTTGATGGGTGCACTGATTATGTCCCACAGTGATGACAAGGGTTTGGTATTGCCTCCGGAAATCGCGCCGTATCAAGTGGTGGTGTTGCCACTCTGGAAAAAAGAAGAAGAGAAAGCAGCGGTTATGGAACAGGTGAGTGCATTGCGTGAACAGTTGCAGCACGTTGGTGTTCGTGTGCATATAGACGCTCGCGATTATGAAACATTCGGCACAAAAGTATATGGCTGGGAGAAAAAGGGTGTGCCGGTACGTATAGAAATTGGCCCACGCGATTTGGCACAGAACCAGGTGATGATGGCTCGGCGTGATACCGGCGAGAAAAAGTCGGTGGCAATTGACCAGGTGGCTTCAGAAATTTCCACAGTTCTTGAAGCGATGCAAAAAGCCCTATTTGCAAGTTCACAGCAGCGACTACAAGAACGTACAGTAACGGTGGATTCCTATGAAACCTTCAAAACACAAATTGAAACTGGTGGGTTCTTTTTGGCGTTGTGGTGTGGCAGTGCGGAATGCGAAACACGTGTCAAAGAAGAAACAAAAGCCACTATTCGGTGTATTCCATTTGAAAAACAGCAACAAAATGGCAAGTGTATGATTTGTAATGCGGCAACCTCTGAGCAAGTTATCTTTGCTCGAGCGTATTAATTTTCTTTTCAAAACATAAAGCGGGGTGAGTCACGTTTTCAAGCTCGAAAGCTATATGTGACTCACCCCCTAGTTCTCCTTCTCCTTCTCATTTTTTGTCCAAACGCGTCGGGAGCACCAATTCAGTTGTTCACTGAATGAGCTCGACAGAACGCATTCGAATCAGGGGCTTGGCTCAAAATAAGCACAAGGTTCGCAAAGTTGCGAATACCTTGGTTTTTCAAACCCCCTTTGTGCCCTCGGCAGGGCAACCATAAACCATATTGACCCTATCATAGTTTTTAGATTTGACAAGATTTTTTGATACGTATATAATTCTTGTTACCTTTAGAAAGTAACACCGATACGAGCGTTTGAAGCAGGTTTTTCCATATCTTGTCCACAGTCAAGCATAAAACCTGTGTAAATCGATCGAAATTTTCTATGACATATACGAATTTACCCCTTAACGAAACAAGCGCATAGCCCACCGCCAGTTTTCTGTACGGGCCGCGCTTGAGCCGCGGTTTTTTTGTGCCCCATTTTCATCGCAGACCTGCCTCCACGCAAACAACGAGCGGTAGATCTGTGCTGAAAATACTGTATTAGTCACCGTTTCAGCACACCTGTTCATTGACAAGTGAATATTCTCAAAGACATCAATTGATATATGGGCATATTAACGCCATGCGCCATATATATAGAAGATACAGACGTTCTCTATGCCCCATCCTGCGCATAGAGGACAACATCAAAATTTCGTCGAATCCAAATTGTGCGAAGATACTGATACAACTACAATGATTAGACGCAAGAGTATCAACTTTGCGTCGGGAAGTAAGAGCATATGGTGGATACCTTGACATTATACGACGATGAAGGACGTAGCAGTCTGCGAAAAGTCTCGGGGAGCTGACAAGCAAGCTTTGATCCGGGAATATCCGAATGGGGCAACCCTCTGCAGTACACCTGCAGAACCATGCGCTGAATACATAGGCGTATAGGAGTAGACCCAGGGAACTGAAACATCTTAGTACCTGGTGGAAAAGAAACAACAATTGCATTCCCTTAGTAGTGGCGAACGAACGGGGAGAAGCCCAAACCATGAGTAATTTTTTAAATCATTTGTGGGGTTGCGAGGCAGAGACGTTCCGGTTTACCGGAGATAGAGAAAAAAGAAGTGTGTGTAATAGAATAGGCTGGAATGCCTAGCCAAAGACGGTGATAGCCCCGTACATGAAATGCACACTTACTCTATGGTTTCTGTCCTCAAGTAGCATGGGACACGAGAAATCCTATGTGAATCTGCCGCGACTATGCGGTAAGGCTAAATACGTATAATGATCGATAGTGAACAAGTACCGTGAGGGAAAGGTGAAAAGTACCCCGGAAGGGGAGTGAAATAGTATTTGAAACCATGTGCTTACAATAAATCGGAGCACGGCCGCAAGGCTGTGTCACGGTGTGCCTATTGAAGAATGAGCCGACGAGTTATTACGAACGGCACGATTAATCCCGCATAGGGAGAAGTCATAGGGAAACCGAGTGTGAATAGCGCGATTTTCTATTTAATACTGGGTGCGGCTTTGCCGCAAACCAGTATTGAGTAGAATTATTGTCGTTCGTTATAGACCCGAAACCGAGTGATCTAGCCATGGCCAGGGTGAACCTGCCGTAACAGGTAGGGGAAGCCCGAACCCACAGGTCGTGTAACGCCTGGGGATGAGCTGTGGTTAGCGCAGAAATTGTAATCGAACTCGGAAATAGCTGGTTCTCCTCGAAATATCTTTTGGGATAGCTTGATAAACTACCTTCCGGAGGTAGAGCACTGAATGGGCTTGGAGTCGCAAGATATCCTGCCTAACCAAACTCCGAATGCCGGAAGAGACTATTATCGAAGTCAGACTGTGGGGGCTAAGCTTCACACGTCAAAAGGGAAACAGCCCAGATCACCAGCTAAGGTCCCTAAACTCTGTTAAGTGTTAAAGGTGGTATCGTGACTCAAACAACCAGGAAGTTGGCTTAGAAGCAGCCATCTTTTAAAGAAAGCGTAATAGCTCACTGGTCGAGTTACTTTGCGCCGAAAATGTAACGGGGCTAAACAGAGTACCGAAGCTGTGGGATTGCTTCATCATTTATGATGAACAATCGGTAGAGGAGCATTTGCTACCGCAATGAAGTTGGACCCGTGAGGGCCGATGGAGCGTAGCGAAGCGAAAATGTCGGCATGAGTAGCAAAAATCATTGTGAGAATCAATGACGCCGTAAGCCCAAGGATTCCTGGGCAACGATGATCGACCTAGGGTTAGGCGGTCCTAAGGCGAGGCCGAAAGGCGTAGTCGATGGACAGACGGTTAATATTCCGTCCCTACCATAGATTTGTGCGTACTGACGCATGTTGAAGGTGTGTGTGCCCTCATGGACTGGGGCATTTGCGCTGTTGCAAAACAGTGTGACAAGAGTACGGGGAAACCCAAGCTCAAGACAGGTTGACAATGGGCCAAGAAAAGGTGCGCACGCGTGATCTATGGTAACCGTACCGTAAACCAACACAGGTGGGCGAGGAGAGTATCCTCAGGCGTACGAGAGAACCCTCGTTTAGGAACTCGGCAAAACAACGGCCGTAACTTCGGGATAAGGCCTGCCTTGAGCAATCAAGGCCGCAGTAAAAGATTTCAAGCGACTGTTTACCAAAAACACAGGTCCCTGCGAAAGCGTAAGCTGAAGTATAGGGGCTGATGCCTGGCCAGTGTCCGAACGTTAAGGAAGCGGGTTAGCCCTTCGGGGCGAAGCTTGCAACTGAAGCGCGGATGAACGCCGGCGATAACTATAAAAACGATTGTAGTTATAAAATCTAACTATTTGCGGGAAACTCTGCTTAATATCGTTGTACTCGTCGTTTGAAACGGCAGTAAAAATCAATGATCAGCTCTATGCCAGAGCAGCAGACAATCCGCAGGAAAGATTCTTGAACATATGCAACCAACAATAGAAGAATGGTTGAAGACCATTCCTCCAGAGAAGGGACATTATTTTGCAGGCTTTACTGATGGTGAAGGAAGTTTTAACGTATCCATACGTAAACGACCAGATCATCAAATAGGTTGGCAAACAGAATTATGTTTTAATGTTTCTCAAAAGGAAGAATACATTCTTGCGCAATTTAAAAAATTGCTCGGGTGTGGGCGTCTTCAATCAAGAAAAGACGGCGTATATTATTACGTCGTTGTGAATCCGCGTTCGATCACGGAAAGGGTCATTCCTTTTTTTGAACGATTTACTTTTTGTTCTCAGAAAAAACAACGAAATTTCATGATCTTCAAACAAATTGCACAACTCGTTACGAATAAGAGACATCTTGAGCGTGATGGTTTGCAGCAGATTATGGAATTACGAGAAAAGCTAAATGAAGGGAAAGGAAGAACACGGAAATATGCATTACAGGACTATGAACAGTTCTGCCAAGAAAATCCTCAGAGACTAATACGTTAGACATCGCTCTTCATAAAGAAGAGAACGAAGAAGATAGAGTCCGACCTGCATAGCGATATGCAGTTCCGTAGTACTATGCGGAGACTCCTCAAAAGAGTAACAATACGAATCGTCCTAAGGTGGAAAAATGCTGCCTTAGTAAAATTTGGCTATATGCTGGAATATCTGTGTATCTCGCGCTACTGATTTATATCAGTGACAATGCGTCGAGTGCAGACAATCAGCAGGAAAGACTTGTTTTCTTGATTGAAAGCAAGAATCCTCAGAGACTACACGCCAAACTCTAATTATTTAGAGAAGATATAGTCCAATCTGCATAGCGATATGCAGCTTCGAAAGAAGACATTGACATTTTATTAAAAATGTGATGTAATATTTGAGCGAAATTCCTTGTCGGGTAAGTTCCGACCTGCACGAATGGCATAACGACTTGAAAACTGTCTCAACGAGGGACTCGGCGAAATTCCAGGGCCAGTAAAGATGCTGGCTACCCGCAGCATGACGAAAAGACCCCGTGAAGCTTAACTACAACTTGGGATTGGTATATGAATTTGTTTGCTCAGTATAGGTGGGAGACTTTGAAGGGGCGCTTCGGCGCTTCCAGAGTCACCAGTGAGATACCACCCTGACGGATTGATATATCTAACCTTTAGCCGTGAATCCGGCGAGGGGACAGTGTCTGGTGGGTAGTTTGTCTGGGGCGGATGCCTCCTAAAAGGTAACGGAGGCGTTCACAAAGGTTGGCTAGGTTCGGATGGAAATCGAACCGATAGTGTAAAGGCACAAGCCAGCTTTACTGCAAGACCTACAAGTCGCGCAGTTACGAAAGTAGGACTTAGTGATCCGACCGTACGAAATAGGACGGCGGAAGCTCATCGGATAAAAGTTACTCCGGGGATAACAGGCTAGTCTGGTCCAATAGCTCACATAGACGACCAGGTTCGGCACCTCGATGTCGGCCCGTCGCATCCTGGGGGTGAAGCAGCTCCCAAGGGTTTGGCTGTTCGCCAATTAAAGCGGCACGCGAGCTGGGTTCAGAACGTCGTGAGACAGTAGATTTGTGCTGTCTATAAATTTCGCTATATGCTGGAAACTCTGAAGAGTCCTATTGGAGAAATAGAGGACTCGTGAATCTCACACTACTCTGCTATAATTCAATTATGGCAAGTGAAAATGTGTTGAGTGCAGACAACCAGCAGGAAAGGCTACGATTACCGCATCCATGGTATATCGTTGGTTTGGTAGATGGAGAAGGAAGTTTTCATATCGCTTTGTATAAAGATGAACGGATGAAAACACAATTGAAAGTGATACCGGAATTTCATGTATCACAAAATTCCCCATCAAAAATCGTATTGGAAGAATTGCAACAATTTTTTCAATGCGGATATATCAAAGTCAACCATCGTGGAAGCAAAACAGATCATACATACGTGTATGTTGTCCGCAATCGTGATGATTTGCTCAAACGCATCATTCCATTCTTTCAACAGTATTCATTACGTACTATGAAAGCTAAGGATTTTCAATTCTTTGCAAAAGTAGTGCACATGATGAATGAAGGGAAACACCAAACTGGTGTTGGTGCAAAAGGCATTATCACAACAGCGTATCAGATGAACGACTCTGGTAAGCGAAGAAAGGTTGCGCAACAAGATCTGATACGTATCGTAGAATCCTCAGAGACTATACGCGAAACGTCGCAGTAATAACTGCGATAAAGATATAGTCCGAACTGCATGGCGACATGCAGAGATTGATTCGCATCAATCCACCACCGCGCACTCACCGTACTTGATGTGGTTAGCAAAGTAACAGAATGTCGGTCTCCTATCCGTTGCGGGCGTTGAAATTTGAGGGGATCCTTTTCTAGTACGAGAGGACCGAAAAGGACGAAGCTCTCGTGTACCGGTTGTAGCACCAGCTGCATTGCCGGGTAGCGACCTTCGGTTGGGATAACCGCTGAAAGCATCTAAGCGGGAAGCCTTCCCCAAGATTAGATTTCGTAAGCTCCTGGAAGACGACCAGGTTGATAGGCTCCAAGTAGAAGCCCCGCAAGGGGTGAAGCTGAGGAGTACTAATAGCATATTCCCGACGCGTAGTGGGTATCACTTGCGTTTGGCGAAAATTGATGTATACTGTACTACTACACCGTATTTGTTTTAGAGAATATTTTTACTTGTCCGTATGAAGACATTGAAAACGTACGCCGTGGCATGGAAATTTGTGGGACTCTTTCTCACATTGACCATCGTCATTGGCACCGTATTCGTTCTTGTACAACCAACAGTGTTACTGGCAGCAAAATAAGAGCCACCAGAAACTCGGTGCGCGCTACGTGAAAACATATTTTATGTTGTACGCCGCCGAATTTCTGGTGGTTCTAGCAAAGAGGTCACACCTGTTCCCATTCCGAACACAGCAGTTAAGCTCTTTAGCGCCGATGATAGCTTTCGGGTGAAAGTAGGTCGCTGCCAGTTTATGATCAACCCTTCCTTTTCGGAAGGGTTTTTCATTTGGTGAATGTTTCTGCTATTGCATCTGCGGCAAAGCTACTCACATTTTATGCCACTTATGCCACCCAAAAATTCATGCTGTGCAGCGTGAGATACAGCAGCTGCAACACGAACATTGTGCTCGCCACCACCCAATATTTTTTTTCGTAGCGTTGAGCTAGGACAATATAGATGGGGAATAAGACAAGCAGATATCGTGGGAAAGAGGCGAGGTCGCCAGTGAACGCAGCAAAGCAACCAAGGAATGCTAGATAGAACGTTTGTATCTTGTCTGTATAGCGAGCAGCGCCATACACCAAGGTTAAAAAACAGAAAAAGAATATGCGGTTGCTCACACTGTTGTTTGGATCTAAATAGATAGTGAGGTGTAAGTTGAATATATTACGGTGGAGCCAGGCCAGTGGGTGTAAAAGATTGTTTACGGAATAATTGGTATCAAAATATTGTTGCGCTGCAAACCCTGCCAACGCTGAGCCGGCAAATACGTGCATGAGAAAAAAATATGTTGCCGCAGAGATGAGAAATGCAATGAACGTGAGTAGCAGGGCGATATATCGTGGTCGGCCATATCCTTTCCACTGCACCCATACACCATAGAGAATGGGGATCGCAGCAATTATTCCTTGCGGCTTTGCCAATGGTAACAGGAGTGCTGCACAAATGATGAATCCCAGCCGGTGCGTATAGATACCAATGAATGTGAAGAGTATGCATGTTAAAAACAGTGACTCCACATAGGGAAGGCTGAAATAATAGGTCATCGGAAATGTCATCAGCAGCACGGTCGCACGGAATGCGGTTTTTTCTCCATAAATTTTCCGAACAAAAAAATAGAATAACACGACAGCCACGCAGGAAAAAAGATTCGCCAGTACTATACCATTCAACGCAACGTGTGGAAAAATGAAGGTGATCATTCGTATGAGCAATGGAAAGAGTGGATAGAATGCATTGCTTTGCTGGGCAGGGGCATACCAATGTTGCGCCAGGAAAATATAGTGTTGAGCATCCCAGGTGGTGAATGCGCTCAATAACGAACGGAGTTCATCAGGCTGTGCAAGGAAATTGGACGACCGTGCGAGTTCCCATATACCGAACGAGTAATAGACAACAATAATCAGGAGCACGTGCAATAATTTGATGCTAAAACATACCCACAGTAATTTGTGTAACGCAGAATCGCGTGCGAGTGAACGAAAGATGTACATATATTTCTGTTCTCTATGATATACTATACTCCATGAGGAGGTCGAGGATTATTCATGGTTTTATTGTTCTGCGGCAGTTTGTCTATGCCCATATTATTGATAGTGAACAGGCTATTGTTCACGCTCATTTTCCATTGCATCGTTTATTTTTAAGTATCGAACTGTTTTTTCTTTATGTCATCTATGCTTGTTGTTTTTCTCTTGCGGTGTTGGTATTATCGCCAGCACAGAGTTTTGAATATTTTCATCAACCATCCTCGAAAAGTGGTTACACGTATTCGTATACACACCATCGTTCATGGTCCCGTGGTTTACGATTAAGTGGCATTGCTACCACGTTTGTACTTGTCGGCGCAACATTTGTGAATGCTATGGTTTTCACCCAACAAGAGACACGTGCTGTCAACGATGATCGAATTTTGTCCGTTGATTTTTCTGCTTCTTCCTATCTTCCGCGCAACGCAGATAATGCCCCCGTCACCTATACAGTTGATTTTGTGACAGCAGAAGAACTTCGCCAAGAAGATACCATCTGGTTCTATCTTCTGCCAGAAGGCAATACAAATCCGACCGCATCGGGAATAGATTTGACCAATGTCACTGTTGATTTTGGTATCATGGAAGGGGCGGAATTTATTCCTGAGCAGAATGGCACTGTTGGTCATATTCATATCAGTAATAGTATACCAGCGGGCCCTGTTCGTTTGGTGATATCAGGAGTGTTGAACCCCGGTGATGAAGGGAATTATGTTGCTGCTATCTCGACATCGCCTGTCGTTAGTATCGATATGGATTATATGGCATCTGCTGTATTTGAAATCACGGATGGTATTGATTGTTCCACAAAAACTATTGATGGGCTGACAGCGAATGTTTTTGGAACAAATATCGCTGTGGAATGGGATGCAGTGAATAGTGCGACGACATATACGCTATCATGGTGGAAGAGTGTTGATGAAACAACGGTAGAAACGATATCTGTTTTTCCAGAAACGGAATATTTGATTACGAATCTTGATACGAATATGGAATATATTGTACAAGTGATCGCTGCCACAGCAGTGTGTGAAACCGAGGCGCAGTCATCCACAACAGTAACCACAGATGCACAGCGAATTTCAGAGCAACAATATACGCGACCACATGTTCCTAAAAAGAAGATCATGGCGCGTCGAGCGACTATTCGTTGGAATAGTGATGATTTTGTATCTGCATATATCTTGCAAATAAAGAAAAAGAATGGGAAGCTGTTTCGCAGATTACGCAATATTCCAAATACCACTACAGCAAGTATTGTGCGAAATATGCGCCCGCAACATACATACACAGTACAGCTACGTGCGCATTATATTAACGATGAATTAACCAAATTTTCTGAACCCGTGACATTGACCACAAAAAAGAAACAACGTAAAAAATGACGAGTTGACCAGTGGGAGCAAGCATGAGAAACTGTTTTCATGCGTACGATTGTCGATTTACATATACATTCCTACTATTCGCGGGCAACGTCGAAAAAGTTGACCATAGCAGGTATTGCAAAATATGCGGCCATAAAAGGAGTGGATGTCATCGCGACCGGAGATATTACTCATCCGAAATGGATGAATGAGATTGAACGTGATTTGGAAGAAGATGGTTCTGGTTTTTTTCGTTTACGTGATGGTTCTTCTTCCGTGCTGTTTACGTTGTTTGGCGAGATTGCGAGTGTGTATACGAAACATGGGCGTGGTCGTCGGGTGCATACATTATTCGGCGTTTCCTCAATTGCCGCGGCTCGGCAAGTAAACAAACGGTTGACTGATGCGGGTTTTAATTTAGCGTACGATGGTCGTCCCATTGTAGGAATGGATGTAAAAGAACTAGCGAAAATTTATCTGGATGCCGACCCTGATGCGCTGATTATTCCTGCGCATATTTGGACGCCGTGGTTTGCGGTGTTTGGCTCAAAGTCTGGTTTTGATTCTTTGGAAGAATGTTTTGAAGAGATGACGCCGTATATTTATGGCATTGAAACAGGTTTATCATCTGACCCAGAAATGAATTGGCGAGTGTCTGCGCTGAACAACGTGACGATTCTTTCAAATTCAGATGCGCATTCTCCAGAAAAAATCGGTCGTGAGGCGACGGTCTTTGATTGGGCAACACGTACATATCATGCATTATATCAATCAATAAAAAATCAAACGGATATAGCATACACTATTGAATTCTACCCTGAGGAAGGAAAGTATCATTTGGATGGCCACCGTGCTTGCCATATTCAATTCACCCCACAACAAACAGCAAAACATAAAGGAGTGTGTCCAAAATGTGGCTTGCCATTAGTCGTTGGTGTGATGAATCGGGTTGAAGTATTAGCCGACCAAACTATACAGGCAGCGCCGCGTACAAAAATTCCGTTCAACAGTATTGTGCCGTTGCCGGAAATTATTGCCGATAGTTTTGGTGTTGGTGTTGCGTCAAAAAAAGTACACACCGAATTTCAAAAAATTATTGATAGCCTTGGTAATGAATTTCATGTGTTATTAGATGCTTCACGCGCGGAGCTGGAGCGTGTTGCACAGCCGATTGTGGCCGAAGCGATTTTGCGAGTGCGTGCTGGTAAACTGCACATCAATCCGGGATATGATGGCGTGTTCGGAACCGTGCATGTATTTACTGAAGCGGAGCGAGCAACGTTCCAACCAAAACAGCACGCGTTATTTTAGCTGATACTGGCTTGCTTGCTGTTGCCATTGTCTTGCCAACCGTGACTTTTTTCGGTACGCTCAGTAAGCGTATTTTACATTTGGAGAGGTCGCATAGTGGTCGAGTGCGGTCGTTTCGAAAGCGACTAGGCCCGAAACGGTCTCGAGGGTTCGAATCCCTCCCTCTCCGCCAAGTTTTACATTCAGCGAAATCGCTATTGCTCCTATATAAAAAATAGTGTATATTATTGAATAAAGAGAATTGAAAAATTATTAATTTCATTGTTATGTTGAAAAAAACGTTTATATTTACTTTGATTGTCAGTACATTCATTTGGCTTTCAAGCAGCACGCCAGTGATGGCTACATCTGTCTATGGTGCATTATATAAAGCAGCACATCTTACACCAAATACAGGATCTAATACTGAATCTGTAGTAACCTATTTTCCAAACCAACCGGGTTTTATTGCGATGACCACAAATGATGTTGGTGCGGAATGGTGGATTTCCGGACCACTTGGGCTGAAATGGAAACAAGTCCAGAGTAATCCACTCAGCAGCTATGGTTGTACTCAAGTGGGGCGCCATAGTGTGCAATTATACAATGATGATATGTATATTGGTGGAACATGCGATCAAGGCGGACAAATTTTTATACTCACTGGTAAAAAATCGGTGTCATTGATTCATACGCATTCTACTGGAGACAATGCGGGGTATCCAACCTCCGCCGTGCTCAATGACAAGCTCTATATGTTTTTTCAAGGGGGATACACGGAATGTGATGCCACAGGGACATGTACAGATGTCACCAATGCACAAAACCAACCGACCGGAGCGCCACTCGAAGCATCTAAAGAACGTAATGGTGCTATCGCACTCTCTTTTACCAGCGGCGAAGTCACTTTTTTTGATGGCTCTTCCTATACGGTCATCGGTGAACAGTATTTGGAAAATATGAATGCGGATGATGAAACGAATCCAAACTTACCATCTATTGAATGGTTCAATAATGAATTATTTGTGGGTAATCAAGATATGCAAAATGGTGCATCGCTCTTTCAATACGACGGATCAAATACCGAATGGAACAATATTTACGATTTTGGTAAACAAAATAAAATTCTGAACAAAATGCAACTCAGCAGAGAGATTGATGGTACGAATTATTTAATCATGTATACGGCCAATGGTGATGAAGGAACCAATATTAAAGCGATGGACCCACAATTCAATGTTTTTGACCTCGTAGACCCCAGTCTTGGTAGCACATCACTCATTAATGCTGAAGTAGTGAGTGTCATCAACAGAACCATTCAAGGGGCCCATAAACAATTCACCGTCCAATTATTCGGCACAAAGGCTGACCCGAGTAACATTTATGTGTTGTTATTGGAAAACGGTTTAGCATTTTCACCAGATACAACAGATATTGAAAATGACATCATTGAAGAAAATGACGAACTGGGATCATCACTAGAATCCACGACCGCATCGTCGGCTGATGCTATGATCAATGCTGGAGAAAAATTTGAATTGCGTATTCCAAAAAATAATGTACAAATTGGTGATGCATTTATTTTGTACGTCGATGGAGAAAAAGTGGATCAAACTATTGTGGAAACAAAAGAGGCTATAGTATTAACATATGCTGCGGCTCAGGAAAAATTAGATGGTGATACATTTACTATTCAAGTGGGTCGACGTGTGGCGTATGGAGTGGGCAAAAACAAAATTCGTTCACGTAATATTATTGGAGGTGCGGAAATGACCATTGGCGTTGCTGAATAAAACCGGTTTTCATTACTGGAGAAATTGAAGATTTACTACAGTAAGAATGTATATAAACAGCGATTATTTTTTACAACAAAAGAAATTGGTAAAACAGCTTGAGGATTCTTTTATGAACAGAGTTCATAAATCGACTGTTGTTGAGATGCAAAAAGATTATGTACATGACGATCAAATTTGTTTGACTTCGGTAGTTTTTATTCCCGATGATATTTCACAAAAAATAATGTCAGATGTCATTGAAAAATTGAAAAAGACAGAACCCCATCATTATTTTTACTTGCCAGAATCAATGCATGTAACAATTAAGAATATCAGAACGATAAATAAACCACCTGTATTTTCAGAAACAGATATCAATAAAGTCAATGAATTATTTAACGAGATAATTCCGCAATTTCCCATTTTTGAATTTACTGTTGAGGATGTTTTAATGTTCCCAACAAGTTTGTCCATCATGGGTTATTCAGACGAGACACTTCAAAAATTGGTTTACGCTTTGGATGAAGGACTACAAAAAATTGGTGTACCGGATAATAAAAAATATTTTTCAACTTCTGTATTTTGGGGAAATATAACAATTTGTCGTTTTGCCAAAAATCCTCAAATTGCTTTTATTAACGAAGTTCAAAAGATGAGAGATGTAAAAATTGGGAAATTCAAAGTCGAAAAAGTACAGGTGATTACGTGCAATGCGGTATGTCATCCAGCATCAAGAAGGATAGTTGGCAAGTACGATTTAGGGAAAGAATGATTTATGGTGTACATGCCTAAAAACATCTCAAAAATAGATGAGTGGCAGCAGGAGAGACAACGCATGTTTAAGGCAGTATCTGCTCAAGGAAAAATAATCCAGTACCTTGGAAAGACATTTGTCGTGTATAAAAATACGTTTTGGCCGTTTAGAGATAGCCAGCCTCTTGTGAAAAACTTCAAAATCAAAAAGGGCGAACATGTTTTGGATATGGGCACGGGTTCTGGTGTTATCGCCATTTTTGCTTGTTATCGGGGTGCGGAAAAAGTTGTCGCAGTGGACATAAATCCTGCGGCCATCAAGAGCACGCGCCATAATGCTAAAATGCACGGTTTCGAAAAAATGATTGTGGTCAAACGCTCCAACCTTTTTGAAAACATTGGAAAAGAACAATTTGATGTTATTACAGCAAATCTTCCTTTCAGAAATAAACGGGCACACGATGTAGTGGCTAAATCTCAATGGGATACCGGTTTAAAAACGAATAAACAGTTTTTTAAAGAGGTAAGAAAACACCTTAGACCAAAAGGAAGAATATATTTCGCTCAATCTAATTTCGGAGCGATAGAAGAGATAAAAACACTGGCAAAAGCGGCGAGATTTTCCATTAAAGTAATCGGTCGCCAGTCTGCCGATGGAAAAGTATTTTATGCGTTTGTCTTGAAGCCGAGATAATACTATGGATGACCTTATCAAAAAAATAAATGCGCTTCGCAACGTCTCTGATTCAAACTTGAACGAATCGGTTAAAAAAGTTGCAGTTATTTTGACGAGCCCACGTTCTGGATCGAGTCTGGTAAAAAGCATTTTGAGGACGCATTCTGACATTGCTTCCCTCGATGGAGAAATAGAACCACTCCTTACCCTATCAAGAAACGGATTTGGCTATAACTCGAATAGTGATGCGATCGAAATTTTATCGAACAAAAATGAATTAGCCAGTAATATCCTTGATGGCCTCACGATACCATTCGAAGATTTGCCTCCATCGGAGATTCTAAAGAAGCGTTGGGAAAAGAGGTTGCTTTTGCAATTCCCAGCAGTCTTTTCTGGAACAGAAGGACACGCAGAGCTTATCGAATTACTCGATAGCGTTTTCACTAAAATAAAAGCATCGGATATTAAGGAAGAAAAAGAATTACAAAAGCTCATTCTCAGGAAAATCTTTAGAAATTCACCGTGGAGAATGAGCTATTACGACGGTTATACAGTTTCCGACACAAAACTTTTTTTCGATGAGTTGAAAATCGAGGAGCCACCTTTTGTTGTCCCCCGACTTTATGCAAGATCGTTTACAGCTGATGATGTAGAAAACAAAACATTACTTTTTAAAACACCTCCGGATGCATACCGAATCGGGATGTACGAACAAATTTTTCCAAACGCTGAAATAAAATATATTCACTTGACTCGTGGATACGCTCAATCTGTCAACGGACTTATGGATGGTTGGCTCTCGCCGGTAGGATTCTTTTCTCACAATTTAAAAGGGGCGGGAATATCTTTGAACATTAAGGGTTATTCTGATTTGGTTGAATTTGGTAAGCATTGGTGGAAGTTTGATCTGCCTCCAAATTGGCAAGAATTCACAACCGCGAGGCTAGAAGATGTTTGTCTTAATCAATGGCTGTCTGCCCATGAGGCCATTCTTGAAAGTAAAGTGTCGAAGTTGCAAATTTCTTTTGAACAAGTCTTATCAGAACCGAAAGAGACGATAAAACAAATTACTACTTACCTCGGTTTACGGGAGTTAGGATCCATAAGCCTCCCCGTTGTAATGGCTATAGAAACTCCAAAAGCAAGGCGTTGGTTAAAAAGAGAAAAGCAGATGCTCAAAATCGGAGAGCAAAAGGAAGTTAGGGAAATGATGGCTTTGCTTGCATATAAAATGGATTCCGAAACATGGTTATGAAAAAGTATCGAAAAATAATAACACCGTTCTTAATGGGACAGTGGCGAGATGGGCTTTGCCGTGTTCGCGATATTGATTATAACCCCTGGGAAGTGCTGGAAGTACCTGAATGCAGAGAGGTGATCCTTCCAAACTCAGACGAAAAGATTCAAAGAATGGCTAAAATATATTTCCTCCTTTCCGAAAAAATCAAAGAAATGGTAAATGATGATTTTATTCCGGTAAGTATCGCCGGAGATTGCGTCTCGACGCTCGGTGTACTTGCTGGATTACAAAAAGCTGGAAAACAACCAGAACGAATACTTTGGCTCGATGCTCATGGCGATTTTCATACTTGGGAAACAACACAAACAAAGTATATCGGTGGGATGCCTTTAGCGATGCTTGTGGGACGAGGTGACCAGCGAATCGTCGAGATGGCCGGGCTAAAACCTTATCCCGAAGGTCAAATCGTTCTTGCTGATGGGCGAGATCTCGACCCAGGAGAAAAGGAGGCGTTGCAAAATTCAAAAGTAACGCGATGTCGTATTGCGGATATCTCCAAACATCTTCCACGACAAGACGAAAGCATATATTTTCATTGGGATACAGACGTCGTTGATGCTGAAAAAGAAATGCCAGCTCTCAAATATCATGTAAAATCCGGCCCAAGTTTTTCAGACATGAAAGCCCTTTTCGAATCATTGGCGAACAGAAATATTGTTGCTATTTCTGTATCTGCTTGGCATGAGGAAAAAGATTTGCATAATAAAACAGCAACTGCTAGTCTAAGCTTGTTGAATGATTTGGGCGTTAATATCAGTTTTACCTGAGTGGAGGTGAATAACGAAATATCAAAATGGCTATCATGAGTCGTGAATAATTTTTGCAGAGGTTTTTAAAAAAACCATAAAACACTATGTTTGAAGTTATTATTCTCGCCATCGCGCTCAGCATGGATGCATTTGCTGTATCTATTGGTTTGGGTGCCAAGAAAAACGGAGTAAATCAAGCAATCAAAGCAGGAGTATTTTTTGGTGTTTTTCAAGCTTTTATGCCACTCATTGGGTATCTGGGCGGCAAGGGTGTTCTCGGTTGGATAGAGGCCTATACCCACTGGGTCGCTTTTGGTTTATTGGTTCTTATTGGTACAAAAACGCTTTATGAAGGTTTGCAAGAGGGTATTGAAGAAGATATTTCGCATGTGACGAATAAAGTCATGCTCATGCTTGCTATCGCTACGAGCATTGATGCCATGGCTGCGGGTTTCAGTTTTACGTTACTGGCAATCAATCCGTATATCGCGTGTCTTGTCATCGGAACAACTACCTTTGTCTTTAGTGTGGGTGGTGTTTTTATTGGAAAACAGAGTGGAACATGGTTAGAAAGTAAAGCGGAAATTTTTGGTGGAATAGTGTTGATACTGATGGGAATTAAATTTCTTCTTTTTTAAAGACGCACTACAATATCGTTGCCTCGAACGCGGACGTGGTATTTTTTTAGTGGCATTTTTGCCGGTGGGCCAACCACTTCACCGGTAGTCACATTAAATTTGGCGCCATGCCACGGGCATTGCACTGTCGTTCCTTCCATTTTGCCTTCGCAGATTGGCCCGCCAGCATGCGTGCAAGTATTATCAATAGCATAGTAGTAGTCACCAACATGAAATAATGCCACTTTCCGTCCATTGAACGAAACGCACAGCGGCTTCCCTTCAACAACATCGCCGATACTAGCGACGCGGGTAAATGTTTCATGCTTTTCCGAAGATACGGTTTTTGGAAATCGTTTCCGTAGCGCTCGACCAATCCGCACCAGAATAGACAATACGCCCGTGGTTCCAAAAAATAACCACAGATATTTCATATTGCCGATTTGGGTATCACTCCCAA
This sequence comes from Candidatus Kerfeldbacteria bacterium, assembly GCA_016182555.1. Classification (GTDB taxonomy): domain Bacteria; phylum Patescibacteriota; class Patescibacteriia; order UBA9570; family XYC2-FULL-38-9; genus JACPGJ01. The sequence continues at coordinate 84,391 of JACPGJ010000004.1, read as the reverse complement.
TATTCCACGAATGAATCCAGGTGAATACAAAGAGTGCGTAATTCAACAAGTGAATATACCACCATTTATTTTGCAACCATTTGGATTTGCGCAATAGTCCAGTTGCTATAGTAAGCATTAAAATGAATACGCTTATTTGACCAAGAACCGCATACGGAATCAATTTTTTTCCTACAAATTCATAATGTACATATGAGGTGAATCCAATACCGTTGATCAGCAAGAGTGGATGCGCGAGGGCAAATAACAACACAAAAATGCCTTGGGTAATATGGGCCCGAAGAATCCACGGAAATAGACGACGTAAATAGGGCATATTCGTTCCCATCATAAATTGTGCCCACAAGATCGTAAATGCGTATAAACCAACAAGCGGAAAAATGAGCAACAGCACAATAGGTGGTTCTAACCCATTAAGAAATGAAAGACCACCGCGACTTGTGAAAAAGAGATATCCAGGCAGAATGAGTATGGCAATATAGAATAGCGGAATCAGTATTTGAAAGAAGCGTTTCAGCACGAGTGGTGTTTTTTGGCGGCTATGTTGTTGAGAAGATGCGCTCGGGTAGGGTTGCGGTTTTGGTATGTGGATTCCAGTTCGCGTAAACGAAAATAGTGTAGCGTAAGGATTGGCAACATGACGAACGAGGTCTGCTAATATGGTTCCGGCCATAGCGCCCATGACCATGCCATTACCAGAAAAACCACTCGCCACATACACTCGATCAGCATAGTGTGGGTGCTCGCTGATATACGGTAATTCATCTTCGGTCAAGAAGAGGCTTCCAGACCAGGTATGAGTCACGTGGCTTTTTTCGGGAAAATATTTCGTCACAAAACGTGATAATTCAGCGAACGGTTTTTGTGTTGGATCCATGGTGGCGACTTCGGTATCTGCTCCACCCAGAATCATCGTATGGTCATCTAGCCTTCGATAGTAAAAATACGGGTGGTGAATATCCCAGAATAAATCATCAGAAATCGGAACTTTTTTTTCAAACTGCACCGACATGACATAGGTGAGCACATGGGTAAACAGCGGGCGCAATTCGGCAAATGCATCATGCGGTAACCCGGTCGTTACAATGAGTTTTTTTGCACGCACTGCGCCATGTGGTGTGGTCACAATCACTCCATGTTCATTGACCGTTACAGCCGTTGCTTCCGTTTCTTCAAAGATGTGTATTTTTTTTGCTTGTGGTCGTTCAAGTAAACCAAATAAAAATTTGCGAATGTGAAATCGTCCTTCATTTTCCATACACACGGCGTCGGCTATGGGCGCACCAGTTGCTTCCGCATGTGTGGCATTCACCCGTTGAGTTCGTTTATCTGCTTGTTGAATAACAGCCCACAAGTCATCCATTCGTTTATCACCGGCTTCATAGGAATAGGTATAGGACCTGCAGCGATCAAAATCACAATCAATCTGTTCTTGCTCAATCGTGTTAAAGAGGGATTCCTGTGCGCTGCTTGTTGCGCTCAATAATGCATTCACCATACCTTGCCCGTACCGTTTTGCTATGGCAGGTAGCGATGTGTCTGGAACACGGCTGAGGAAGGCGGTTGTCAGACCCGTATCTCCAGAAGCGATGACATTTTTTTCTACCACGACTACCGACATTCCATGTTTGGCTAACTCCCAGGCAGTCATTACACCAACAATTCCGCCGCCAAGAATTACCACATCAGCAGAAAGCTCTTTTTTGAGTACAGGATACCTGGGCTGATCTGGTGGAAAGGCAAACCACGGAGATGTCGAGACAGGAGTGGGCATAGAAAATACGCCTAATAATAATTATCCATATTCTATCAATAAGCGGTTATTTCGACCAGTTGCTTCAATGTGTATCTTGGAGCATACTACTAGAGTAGATTATATTATTATTGAGTATTTTTTCTATGGAACCGACACCAACAAATGCTTCACAACGTAATATGATGATGCTCAAAATGATTATCGCCATTTTGGCCACCGCGCTTGTTGTCGGCGGTGGAGTATATCTATGGCAGCAATCTGGTCGGAACACTCAAACAAACATTGACCAGACAAACCAAAACGTGAATACAACGAATGATGCGGGAAATATCAATAACACGAATACAATTAAGACGATGCATTTTTCTGTTTTTTTTCAGCACCCCGATAATAATACCAACGAACAAGATTGTGGAAACGTGGATGGTGTAAACCGCACGGCTCCAACGCCAGAAGATGAAACGACAGCTGCATTTGCGCAAGAAGCGTTGAACCAACTATTTGCTGGTCCAACCACGAGAGAGCAGGCTGAAGGGTATACGTCTCTTTTTTCTGAAGGTTCAGCGAACATGCTCAAACAAGTGACTATTCAAGACTATACGGCCTATGTTGATCTGAATGATATTCGGACCATTTTGCCGAATGCCAATGCCAGCTGTGCTAGCCAGGAATTTTTTGCCTCTACCGATCTTACGCTCAAACAATTTAGTGGTGTGCAAAAAGTGATCTATGCGATCAATGAAGACCCTACCGCATTCTATGAGTGGATGCAGATTGGCTGTACGCCAGATAATAATAACTGTGATGCAAGTGTCTTTACCAATCAAACGGGTGAAAATCAGCAAGCAACCGTGAATTTGTATTTGATTGCGCAGGAAGATAACGGACAATCGGGAGAAAAAATTGGGTGTGGTGATAGTAGTATAGCCGTAGAAACAACCATCACCTCTACGGTGCCAACCATTACTGCGGCATTAGAAAAATTATTGTCATTGAAAGATCAATTCTATGGCAAATCAGGATTATATAATGCATTATATCAATCGAATTTGAAGGTCGATCGTGTGGCTATTGAAGGAGAGAAGGCGATTGTTCATCTATCTGGTACCTTGATTCAGGGTGGAGAATGCGATAGCCCGCGCGTAAAAGCACAGCTTGAAGACACCGCCTTGCAGTTTGAGAATATAAAAGAGGTAGAGATATTTATGAACGATGAACCATTGGACGAGGTGTTGTCTCTGAAATAAATTTGCTTCCTCAGCAAAAAAGCGTACAATACCAGTACAGCATATGTTGAGGAGGGTATGTTCATCATTTTTGGTATTGTTCCTGTGGCCACTCCTATTGGCAACGGTTATTGGAGTGAACGCGTGGTTTTTATTACTGTATCCACAACTGTATCTCTCGACATTGGATGAAGCTGACGTTTACCACGAAGCTATACACATTGTTCCGCAGTTATTGATTGATTATTTGCAGAACCAACAAAACAATGGAGATACGACAGATCATGCAAGCAATCCGTTAGCTTTATTGAATGAAGCTGATGGTGAAATCGTGATCACTAATGCTATTGATGAAGATTTTTTACGGCAGCAAGTGACACAGGCAGTTCAGGATTTTTTTGCCTATTTGCACGGTGATCTTACGACACCGCGTTTACAAATCCCGTTGAAAGAGGTTTCCAACAAATTGCGCCAACAATTGCAGGAAGTCATCCATAAAAAATTTCAAACGAATCCGAATACGCTGGTAAACGAAGCAGAAGTGCAAACGCAAGTGGATGAAATTTTTTCCAATATTCCAGCTTCGATTGATTTGAATACACAAGTAAAAGAGGATGCACGGGTTCGTGATCAGTTGAAACAAGTTCGACTGATTGTATATCGTGTTCGTTATCTTCTTATTGCTCTTGTCACGGTAAGCGTTATCTTGTTATTGATACTCAGCGCCATCAACTATCATCAACCGTGGCGCATCCTTTATTGGGTGGGTTTTGCTTTGCTACCACCAGGGATAATCATCAGTGGAATAAGTATGGTGGCTCGTTCCCGGTTCCCAGCAGTGGTGCAGCAGCGCTTACGAGAAAGCGATCTGCCGAGCCAAGTACAACCGCTCATCAAAGATACTGTCATTATTGGGGGCAATCATGTGGCCACGGTGTTCTTTACAGTTGGTATCACAATGACTGCAGTCGCAGGGTTGTTCTTGTTGGTTTTTATTCTGCGTCGAAAACGATAAGGGATTCCGTTGGCTGCCAATACATACGAGAAAAAATCTATTTCAACGCTATTTCAATGCTTGACAAATTCAGAATAGTTGGTATACTCTACCCCTTATTCATGTTATGCAAAACAATTTAACACAATCGAATCAACCGACAAGCTTTCAGGGTTTAGGCATTGCGCCAAAACTGTTGGCGGTGTTGACGCACAATAAATTTATCCAACCAACCCCCATTCAACATCAAGCCATTCCTGCGGGTATTGATGGAAAAGATGTTGTTGGTATCGCGCAAACCGGTACAGGCAAAACGCTTGCTTTTGGTATTCCGATGTTGCAACGTCTTGGCCGTATCCATAAAGGCAAAATGGGATTAGTGGTTCTTCCAACGCGCGAGCTGGCACAGCAGGTAGATGAAACATTACAGCAGATTGGCCGCAGTCTTGGCATACGCACAACAGTATTAATTGGCGGAGAACCCCAACAGCGGCAAATACGAAGCCTTCGCGCGCACCCACATGTCATTATTGCCACTCCTGGGCGACTAGTAGATCACTTGCAACAGCGCACAGTAAAATTGGACCAGGTAGCCATTTTTGTATTAGATGAAGCTGACCGAATGTTTGATATGGGTTTTGCACCACAGCTCAATAAAATTATTGCCCATTTGCCGAAACCGGATCAACGACAAACGATGCTATTTTCCGCTACCATGCCGCACGCCATTATGCAAATTGCCACAAAGCACATGCAACTGCCCGTACGCATTGAAGTGGCTCCAGCAGGGACTTCATCAGAACAAGTGGAACAAGAGATGATTATTGTGAAAAAAGAAAAAAAGCGAGAAGTATTAGAAAAATTATTGAATGAATACCGCGGAACGGTGTTGGTGTTTTCTCGAACGAAACACGGAGCGAAAAAAATTACACGCGATATTCATGCCCTTGGTCACCATGTGGCAGAGATTCATTCGAATCGATCGCTTGCACAACGCCGTGAAGCATTGGCAGGTTTTAAATCAGGAAAATATCGGGTACTGGTGGCAACAGATATTGCGGCGCGTGGCATTGATGTTCATAATATTGAACTGGTGATTAATTTTGATTTGCCTGATAATTCGGAAGATTATGTTCATCGTATTGGGCGAACTGGACGTGCTGGCAATACTGGGCGTGCAATTTCATTGGCCACACCAGACCAAAAAAGAGATATTCGCGATATTGAACGGTTGATCAGAAAGACACTACAAGTGACGAATACATTGAGTACGGCTGAACAAGCAGCGCCGCAAGCATTTGCACCGAGTCGTGGAAATCGAAGCCGACCACCACGATCTCGTCGTCCATTTCGCACCTCTTCTTCTCGGGGGCGTGGGAGACGGTAGTGTATAATGGTATAATGCCTCTATGAATAGTTCCTAAAGACACGTGTATGAAAAAAATATTTTTTCTCACTCTCCTCCCACTATTTTCACTCGTATTTTTTGGATGTTCGCCAAAAGCACAGTTCCATACGTTTGGTGAATGGATCGGCTTCGCGAAAGATATTAAAGTATCGCTCACCGACACTAACGAACAACACACCGTCATTGTGCCTGGCTATGGCGCGCCGGTGAAAGGCAACGTGGGGTATGAAGGGTATATTAAAAAAGTAGTAGCGTATGTCACCGATGAACAGAATGGCGTAGATGCAGTGGTGTTTACCGGTAGCTATTCCAGCTTGAAAGATACTTCAGAAGCAGAATCAATGAATGCCTACTTCAACAGCATTGTGGACACGAAACAACTGCTCGACCGCGGTGTGCGTATTTACAAAGAAGAGTGCGCGATTGTTTCTTGGCAGAATATTGATAATAGCCAAGAATTGTTGACGCAAGCAAAAATAACGCCGGATAAGATTACTGTGTTTGGTGATATCAACCGAGAAGACAAGTTGGTGGCATTTGCGAATGTGGCATTTAACAAAAATAAAGATTTGCCGAACACCGCCGCGGAACTGGTAAACAAATCATTGGTGACCACTGTTGATTTTTATGGCTATGATTTTGGTGGTGCATCAGAAGATGAACAAAAACGGAATGCGAAGTTTGCAGCCGAAATTGCTGGTGCAACGAACCCCGAAATTGGCAATCAGATTTTACAAGCACGTATCAACGAATGGACGCAAGAATTTGGATATGATGTGGCAGCCAATGTAGTCGCGAAAGGTTGTTCAGAATACGCAGGTTTTCAGTAGTTCAACGCTGTGATATACTACGAGCTATAATAATTATTAGTAGATACGCATTATGAAGAGCACATCACAAAGACTCTCCCTCGCTACCTTGTTTGTTGCCACGATCTTATTCGTTGGCGCTGGTTGTGGGAATACGGCAAGCAATACCAACAGCACGAACAGTACAAACACAACAAATGTAAATAGCACCAATACCAGTAATGCAAACAGCAGTGATGATTCACGGTTGGCTGAAAATGCGAATGTCACCACCGGCGATACGGCTAGTACACAGAAAACATTTACGATTGAAGCCAGCCAATTTACATTCAGCCCTTCCACCATCACCGTGAAAAAAGGTGATACCGTGACGTTGAATTTGAAGAGCAACGATACTACCCATGGATTTTCTCTCCCCGATTTTAATATCAGCGAAACACTTACGCCAGGAAAAACAGTGACTGTTGAGTTTGTTGCTGACAAAGCAGGAACGTTCTCCTTTGCTTGTAATGTTGTTTGTGGCGCGGGGCACACAGAAATGACCGGCAGCTTGGTTGTTGAAGAATAAATTTTTCCGTTTTCTGTTCTACAATAAAAAACACGAGCCTATACAGCTCGTGTTTTATTTTTTTTACTCCATTCACGAAAACAGGTATCAGCTTGGTGAATATTTTTTACGACTTGTACTTTTTTATGTGCCCCAGAGAGATGTAAAACGATTTGGATAATGCCTTGCATAGCAGTCGATACGCCATAGAGCACCATCGAGGCAGTTTGCGTATGTTTAAAAATTTCAGCGTAGATTTTTAACGCTTTGCGAGAAGGAAACTCACTGTCATCACTACGCGTTAAATCAACAAAAATAAGAAATGTCGTCGGTGAATGTTGTGTATATATTTTTTCTAATGTTGCTTGTATCCATGCAGCTTCTTCTGTACTGGAACGATCGTCCCAGGTGGCAATACCCAAGTGCGCATGAATGAGACGAATTTTTGGATAGACAATGAGCCAATTATCTGTGGGTTCATAAATAGCAAATTCTGAAACATTGTGGTTTGCACAGCGACTACAATTAAATGGGTGCGTTGATGGTGTGGCCATAGCGTTAACGAGAGCGAATAGCTTGTTCAGATTGTAATAATGTCACTTTGCGAGATGCGCCGCGGTTATATCCCCCAGGCGTCCCATCTGATCGTACAACCCGGTGACAGGGAATCGCCGGATCCCAATTTTTACTCAAAATATTTCCAACAGCGCGGTAGGCACGCGGACTTCCCGCGCGTCGTGCAACTTCTTGGTAGGTCATATATTTTCCTTTTGGAATGGCTTTGACCACAGCATAGACTTTCTCGGCAAATGTGTTTTTTTTCATAGCGTAAGTGTGATACGGTAAGTATATAATCAGTATAGCATGACCCGTATGACTATAAAAAAATGTAGTCGCCGCTGGGTTACGGGTAGTCAGGGTGAGTGCTGATACTTGTCAATCGCATAAATGGTTTGCCCAAACATATCAATTTATTGGCGTTTGAGTTTCAACCGTGTACCGGACCCATAGATAAGCAAGACCATCGCTATGGCAAATATCGGTAGGTGGCCAATCACTTCCCGGGGCCCCAACATGATTGCCGAACCGATAAAGAATATGCTCATTGCGAATGTATTCAAACGAGTGACTAATCCGAGAACGAAGAGGAGGCCAAATGTTAATTCCATGAACCCGGCGGACAGAATAAATAGTTGGTTGCTAAAACCAGCCATACCAAGTATTTGCATGAAATTCCATTGATGCGTTTGGAGAAAGGTCAACCCCAATTCTGGATGAAGTAATTTTTCATCCAAGGCAAGGGTTATGAGTGAAATTCCGGTCGTCACACGCAATAACGGTGTAGCCCACATTAATTTTTTTCCTATGGCGGTTCGGCGTTTACTTTTTTGTATGATGAGAAACAACCCCAGACCCACCACAAACACATGCTCCAACATTTCCAAAAAACCGAATGTTATACAGGCCCCAGTAAATAATAAGAGCAACAATGCGCCGCTCAGCGGAACCAGGAGATTGATAATCAGCAGTATGCCAGCCGCCAATTGTGTGCCCAATAAGATTTGGCTGAATAGATCACCACTATGGCCGTGTAATGGTGGAGCAATCACTGCTCCATGCCAGGTAGTATTGAGTAACCATACGCCAACGCATAATTGAACTATCCATAACAATTGTTTTCGGCGTTGTGTGCTTTTTTTTACCCACGCATCTGGTAACCCGGCAAGGCGTCCGTCTAACCACCACGCCACTAATATGATGCAAAATAGAATAACAATCCAAATAATAACGGCAGAATTGGTCAGAGAAAAATGTTCTATCGGATTGGGTATAACGGTATCTTCATCCACAAACCATTTGACATGCGCAGAGGCAGTGGTCGGCATTAATAACAAGAATGCAACGATACCACACAGGAGTTTTTTTATCATACGGCTATTATACAAGAGGTTCGAGCAGAGCGACAACCCGTGTTATCGTATCACCTATTCATCTTCAGCTGTCAGCGCCGTATTTATTTTTTGAATGACTGTAGAAAGTTCGCTATGAATAGTTCGTAGTGTCGATTGTAATTTTACTGGGTCATTATGAACATCTTCTTTTGATAGCGCATCAATATCTGTTTGCAGTTGAGTCATGAGCGTTTTCAGTTCAGTGGTATCTTGACCACTCCGTTCTAATTGGGCGACAGCGCGGTTGAGTATCCGAAACAGAGCCGTGGCCGCCTCCTGAACACGGTTAATAATGGCAATATTTTTTTCATTGAGTTCTGTTTGGCGTTGCACTAATTGATCTTTTTGTTGTTGCATGAATTCACGGATTTTTTGCGCAATGCCGCGAACACCTTCTAGCGTTGAGGTGTTATGTAATGCTTGTTGTTGAGCAACAAGGAATGACCGTGTCTCAGCAGTGTCGGACAATAGTTCCTGTTGTAATGTTGGTCGTAATTTCGCATGTTGGTGAATCGTATTCTCGCGTTGGGTGAGTTTAGCAAGCATCATAACGATAGCTTGGTCCACGCGTGATCGAAGTTGTTGCACCATCACTTCATTATCTGGGGCAGTGGTATCATTAGTGATCTGTACTGGTGGTATCTGTCCCGGGGTTTGCGGTGCAGCAAAAAGTACGTGTGGGAATGTCATTACCAGTAGAATATTCATGCTGATGATAACGGTGAATAGGCGTTTCATAACGATGAAAGAGAAGTCATCATCAAATCGATATCTGTAGTCCCGATAGTTGAAATATCTGAATAAGCCACACTGTCATCCACGTCAGTTTCCGCACCGGTGAGTGTTGTGGTGAGCGTAGTGGAAGCGGCAGTTATATCATCCGCAGTCAGGTCTGCGCTCGCAATGTCGGCGTCTAACACATGAGCATTGTCGTTTGTGGTATTGATATTCACGTTTTCATTTCCACCATCGTCATTGTTTGTGGTCACACCATCATCTATATTTGTGTTATCGGACGTTGTTTCAACATTGTTGTTGGCCATATTTGGCTGTAGCCCTTGTACGGTTTCGCCTTCAGCATTGTTGTTGGATGTGGATGTATTGGTATTGTTTGTTTGTATTGCCAATTGGTTTGGTTGGTCATCAACAGCAGTATTCACATTTAATGCAATAACCAATACGAGAGCCAATCCAATTACGGGGGCGATACGTGGCATCCACCACCGCAAGCCGCGAGAGGGTTCTTCCTCGGTGAATTGACGCAATAATCGGTGCTGTAATTGTTCCTCATACGCATCATCGATTTCTGCAGATGTTGGTGAACTAGAAATATGTAAACGCAACGCGGTTTGAAATGCTGGCTCGGCAGAAAAATATTCTGGTGAACGGCCAGCACGAAGATCGTCGAGTGCATTGTTCAACTGTTCTGCGTGTGCGGTGTCTTGTGCCAATGATATTTTTTCTGATTTCATAATGGTGATGAAGTAGTTGGAGTGATGAGCAGGGGGGAGGATTCCAGAGTTGCCGCTTTTTTCAGCGCGCGATGTTGTAATACCTTCGCATTACTGACACTAATACCCATCGCGTCAGCTGTTTCTTTGATAGAATAATTTTTCAGAAAACGATATTCTAATATCTCGCGATAATTGTCTTTGAGCTGTCCAAGCACCTGTTCCACGGCGGTCATTTTTACGGTGTCCTGCTCCGCTGCTTCTGCTTGCATTTCTGCCGTTTCGATTGTGGTATGAATGCCGAGCACCGCTTCAATATCTACGGTTGGCATGCCATATTTTTCTCTCCACAAATCGGCAATTTTGCGTTTAGCAATTTCGTAGCACCAGTTGCGAAAGCTTGCTTCGCCACGGAATTTTTTTAACCCCGCAAAAGCCGCAATAAACACATCTTGGGCAAGGTCTTCGGCGTCTTCTTTATTCCCAACTTTATAGTAAATAAAACGATAGACCTCCCGTATGTTGGTTTCATAGAGTTCCGTCAGAGCTGCTGGTACCCCTTTGCGGGCCTGAGCAAGCACTTTAGCACTTTTGTCCATACATTAATCAATAGTTGTAGACAGGTTACAGTACCTGCTGTACTAGACGAATTAGTACAAATATTATACTGTATAAATAAGAATTTAAGCAATGAATTTTTTTCTATGCGTAAACATGTCTCTTCTTGGCTTCGAAAAATACTCTATGCAATATTTTTCATACTCGTCATTGCGGTACTCATTGTCCTCATTACCTGGAAACCCAAATCGCAAGCTACTGCCTATACCACCGCAACCGTGACCCAGCGCTCTATTGAACGAACACTCGACGACACAGGCGTTATTACCAAACGAACTATTGATGATGCAGATCAGCAAGTGGTTCAATTTTTTGTTGATGAAGATGATGTTGATAGCCTATCCACCGATCAAGAAGTAGACTTAAGTATTGATGCGATTGATGCAGAAGAGCAGGGAACTATTTATACTATTGCTGATGACCCCACCATTTCTGGTGATGTCACGGAATATGAAGTGATTGTAGATGTTGATGAAATTCCTGAACATGTGCGTAACGGAATGCATGCGGATGTGCATATTGTGCTCGATTCCACCGCTGATGACGTTCTAGCCGTACCGAATGCCAGCTTATATACACAAGATGAACAGTATTATGTGAACCGCGTGGTGGAAGAACGCCGAGTGCATTTGAAACGTCTTGGGATTGATAAAACAGACCAAACAATAGAATCGGTCGAGGTACAGATTGGGTTTGAAGGCGATGACTATACCGAAATTACGGATGGTCTAAAAGAAGGTGATGTGATCGTTGCTGAGTAAATTACTGGTCTATGATCCGCGTTGAAAATCTTTATAAAACATTTGTGATGGGCGAAGTGCAGGTTCATGCCTTGCGCGGTGTGAGTTTTGAAATTGCAGACGGTGAATTTGTTGGGATTATGGGAAAAAGTGGTTCAGGAAAATCGACCTTGCTTCGCCAGTTAGGTCTGATTGATGAACCAACAAAAGGGGAAATTTTTTATGACGATAAACCCACCCATGAGTTGTCATTACGAGAGCGTTCACATTTTCGGTTAACCTACCTTGGGTATATTTTTCAAGAGTTTGCACTCATTCCGGAATTGACCGCGCTGGAAAATGTCATGTTGCCAGGAATGATGAAAGGAGAAAAACGGGAAGATTACGAACGTCGCGCTACAGAATTATTGGAAATTGTCGATTTAGGTGATCGCATCCATCACCGACCAAAGCAATTGTCTGGCGGTCAGCAGCAACGCGTGGCCATTGCGCGTTCCTTGATTAACACCCCAAAGGTATTATTTGCAGATGAACCCACGGCCAGCTTAGATTCAACATCGAGCAAAATTGTGATGGAAACATTTCAAAAATTAAACAAAGAATTGAAACAAACCATTATATTAGTGACGCATGAACCAGATGATGAACGGTATTTGCACAAAACGCTTTGGATGAAAGATGGTAAATTGATTCACCATAAAACCGCGATATGAAACAGACATTGCGTACATGGAAAGTGGGGTTTTTTCTCACCGTGCGTTCATTGACACGGGGTAATGTGAGCACTACGTTGATGACTATTTTCATGATGGCGATGATTTTTGTGAATCTCATTTTTTTAACCTCCATTATTAACGGCCTGGTGCATACTGCCTATAACCAAATTATTGAAACATTGACTGGTCATATTTTAGTGGAACCAGCCGCAGGGAAAGGGTCTCTTGCGGATGCGACGGCTGTTGAGAAAGAATTGATGCACGTAAACGGAATATCACACGTGAGTCCGCGCACGAATTTTTCTGCGGAGTTAGAATACAACGGTGAGAAAGGGTCGTACCGCGGTGTTGCCATTGATACAGAAAAAGAGGCGGCAGTAACGACGGTAAAAAATCATGTTGTTGCTGGTCGATTTTTGGAACCCGATGATACAAATGCGGTTATTTTAGGAAACCAAATTACGGGCGGTGAAGACGTGGAACTGCATGAATATTCGTTGAAAAATGTGCAGGTGGGTGATGCGGTGAAGATGACATTTGCGAACGGATTAGAGAAAACTTATACCGTGGTGGGTATTTTTGATAATGATTTTGTGCAAGCGGATAACCGGTTTTTTGTGAATGCCGATGAATATTTTTCTTTATTCCCGGAGTTAAAAAATCAGGCATCGGAAATGGCCGTTCGCATGGATCATAGCGATGTGTATGATGTAGATGCGGTGGTGAGTGATATTGAATCACGTTCGATTGATGCAAACATTCGCACTTGGAAAGACACGGCCGGCGTAGTCGAAAGTTTTACCGCAAGCTTCACCATTGTGAATTTTATTGTGAGTATTGTGGGAATTATCGTCGCTGGCATTACCATTTTTATTGTGATGTATGTGGATGTGGTAAACCGCCGCAAACAAATTGGTATTTTGCGAGCGATTGGTATTGCGGAAAATTCCATTGCCATTTCTTATTTGTTGCGTGCTCTGTTGTATGCGGTGGTTGGTATTATTCTGGGAATGATATTATTTAATGTTGTGATTATTCCGATGTTTATTCGCCGGCCGCTCCATTTGCCGGTGGGCAATGTGTCGCTGATTATTGATACGGGCGTGATGTATATGCGAGCGTTGGCATTATTGATTGTGTCATTTTTAGGGGCCTATATTCCGATTCACAAAACATTGCGCATGCATATTATTGATGCGATTTGGGGAGAATAAATATATATATAAACGTATAACATATATATACTATCGCCCACTTGTAGAAGGAAATGATCTCTCTCTTTTCAGCATATCATTGCGCCACACTAACGGGTGAAAAGTGTATTTCTCCAATCGCCCATCCTATTACAACCATTGTCGAAAACAGAAATTATTCAGGCATTCAATGAACGTATGAGTTTATTACAATCCGATGAAGTGCAAGGATACATTAAGCCATTTGAAGATGAGGTGATTTTTCGGCTCTATGATTTATATCACGGAGATATTCGTTCTATTATGTCTGCTTTGAATAGTATTCTATTACAATACTCCACACCAGGAGGAACCGCCCTCTCTATCGATGAAGCATTATGACTATTGGGAAAAGAATTATGGGAACGCATTGAACAGACCATTGCATTCACGGATAAACGAAAAGAATTTTTACGTTATATCATAGACCACGAACGAACAGTCACTCAAAAAGACATTGCAAAAAAATTCGGTACATTTCAATCAAATATATCCACGTATTATATTAAACCGTTAAAAGACGCTGGAATTATTGAAGAACAAGAGGTGAAAAATAAAGTAAAATATTTTGGTTTAACCACAGAGTATTTACCATTGAAAGATTTTATTTCTGCCGCACAACGCGTTCAAGAAAAGGCAAAAAGTATTGAACAGCAGATGCCTTTGTTTTAAGCCTGTGCAGCCAGGGCTCACTACGCTTGGAAAAAAAGAAGGGTCGGATGCCACAACGGTGTGGTTTCCGACCCCTCGGCTCTCTCAGTCACTGCGCGCCTCTCGGCGGGCGCGCAGATCGCGCGAGAGCTCAACTGCCTTCTCGGGAATTTCTTTCCGAGAAGACACGGGAATCACCGGCGGGCATCGAACACTCGCCGGTTCGGTCGCCACGACAGGCGAGGCCGGTACTCTCACAAATCTTTGCATATCACCTCCTCGTCGGAGAGACCTTTGCGGTGCGCCATGCACCTAAAAATCTCTCCGCTCGCTTCAAGATGCAGAAGTTCTAACATATCTAAAAATTTTTGTAAAGTTAGGGAAAAAACGGTAAAAATATTCCGCTAAGGAATGCCAAATTTACTGCAAATACTCCTCAATAGCGGTTTTCCACTGTTTGCGGCCCCACACTACAAACCGGTGCTCTTGCCCATCTCGCAGCCGAATTACTAAGCCCTGTGGGAAAATACGCAAATTATTCTTCGCGTATACTCGGTCAATCGTATCAAAAGAAAACGACAAATCATATCGCTGAAAATTCAAAGGATGTGTAACAAAATACACACGCTGATTAGTCAAAAATAGTTTTCCGGTCATCGCCATCATGCGAACAAAATGCGTACCAAATCCTTGTTTCACAATGGTTTCATTTGGTTGTAAAACTATATGCATAGATAGATATATGATATCGTGTACGGAGTATACAAGCAAGCCAAACCGACTATGCAGATCATTCTCCTCTCTATTGGAAAAACAACATCTTCGCAATGCCGCAGCTTGGAAGATACCTACGAACGCCGTATTCGTGGGCGTTTTAGTTGCCGCCGACACTATGTGAAGAATGAAAAAGAGTTGCGGAAATACTTGCAAGAGACCTCAGCGACAGTCATTTTACTTGAAGAGCGTGGAAAGCAGATGGATACTCCAACGTTTGCGCGCTATATGGATCGGTTGACCCGCAGCGCAAAGAGTGCGGTGTTTGTGATTGGTGACGCGGCGGGTATTCCTGCGGATATACGTGCTACATACGTGCAGGCAGTGTCGCTTTCCCCACTGACTTTCCCCCATGAATTAGCGCGCGTGCTTATATTGGAACAACTCTATCGTGCCCAAACACTGCTGGTTGGCCACCCATATCATAAATAATTGCATTTTGTGCTCGTCTATTTTATAATATGTTTGAAGAATAGGTTAATCATGGAGGAATACTAGAGATTATTATGCCAAAAAAAATTCGTAAAGCCGTTATTCCGGTTGCGGGCTTAGGAACTCGTTTTCTTCCTGCCACTAAAGCGGTGCCAAAGGAATTATTGCCATTGGTTGATACGCCAGTGATTCAATATATCGTTGAAGAAGCGGTTCAATCCGGTATTGAAGATATTATTTTTATTACGAGCGAAGATAAAATAGCGATTGAACAATATTTTGATCGTGATTCTGCGTTGGAGTGTATTTTAGAACAGCGGCAGAAGCAGGAAGAGATTTCCAAAATCAAAGCCCTATCAAGCATGGCAAATTTTATTTATGTTCGCCAGGCAGAGCCGCTCGGGTTTGGTCATGCGGTGTTGCTGGCAAAAGAGGTGGTAGGCGATGAACCGTTTATTGTTTACGGTGGTGATGACATTATTGAATCAGATATTCCAGCCAGCCAACAGCTTATCGATGTGTATATGCGTTTTGATGGGCCGGTGATGGGAGTCATTCAAGTGGAACGAGAAACAGTGAACCGGTACGGAGTAATTGACCCGGTAGAAACGATTGAAGAGGGAATTTTTCGTTTAAAAGATATTATTGAAAAACCATCTGTGGAGGAAGCGCCATCTACCTACGCCGCCACCGCACGTTGGTTACTGACGCCAGATATTTTTGAACATTTAGAGCAAGTGAAGCCGGGTAATGGTGGAGAGATTCAATTAACCGATGCAGTTCGTGCACTTATTCACACACGTACAGGATACGCAAAGCAATATGAAGGCGTGTATCGTGATTGTGGCAATAAGTTAGAATATGTAAAAGCGGTGATTTCATTTGCACTGAAACACAAGGATATTGGTCCAGATGTGCGTAACTATATCGATTCTCTTTAATAAAAATACATATACGCATGATATCTTCTCTTCACTCAATACGCCGCCATCTTCGCTTTCCCGCTGTTCGGAAAGCATTCTTTGTACTGTCACTTTTTTTTGTGGTACTGAGCACTGTTGGTGCGGGGTGTTCCAAAGATGTCACGCCTCCTGCTGGTGTGAAACTGTTGATTTGGCGCAGCGAAGATAGTGAAGATGATTTTGCAGATACGATTGCGGCATATATAGCACAATATCCTAATGTGAGCATTACCTACAAGACATTGAAGAAAGATGAATATGAAGATGCATTAGTTTCGGCGTGGGCGAAAGGAGAGGGGCCGGATATTTTTTCTGTTCCCAACATGCGTTTGGGGAAGTTTAAGGAATTTATTGCACCGATGCCGCAAAGTGTGAAGATTACTAGACCGCAAACGAAAAAAACATTGTTTGGCAGTAAAACCGTCATAGATGAACGAACAGTGACATTCATTGGAGCAAGCCGTCTCAAAGATAGCTATGTTGATGCCGTACCAAAGGATGTGGTATTTGATGATCAGGTGTATGGGTTGCCATTGAGTTTTGATACACTGACATTATTTTATAATTATGATTTGCTCGCTCGAGCGAATATTGCTGTTCCACCGAAAACCATGCAAGAGTTTGTGAATGCCGTGGAGGCGATGGTAGTTTTAGATAAAGATCGTAAAGTAGTGCAACCAGCGGCGGCGTTGGGGACTGCGAATAATGTCCCCTACTTTTTTGATATTCTCGGAACCATTATGATGCAAACCGGTGCAACAATGGCAACAGATCGTGGGCAAGTGACATTTTCTCTGGAAGACGCAAACAAACAATTACCGGGTGCATTAGCGTTGAATTTCTATACGGCCTTTAGCAACCCGGCAGTGAAACCATATACGTGGGACGATACAAAACCGGATGCATTGGAATCATTTACTGCTGGAAATTTAGGTTTTTACATTGGCTATTATCACGATTTA
The DNA here is from genome assembly GCA_016182555.1 of Candidatus Kerfeldbacteria bacterium. Lineage (GTDB taxonomy): Bacteria > Patescibacteriota > Patescibacteriia > UBA9570 > XYC2-FULL-38-9 > JACPGJ01. The sequence goes on along the minus strand of JACPGJ010000004.1, from coordinate 67,161 downwards.
CCAGTCATTGAACAGCGGGCTCCGAATTTGAATTTTTCATTTACCACATTCCCGCAAACCAACCCGGATAATCCTGTCACTATTGCCAGTTATCCGGTGGAGACCGTGTTTATCAATAGTCCACAAAAAGAACACGCATGGAATTTTATTCATTTTGCGGCTTCAGAAGAACAAAATAGAAAGTTTACCGAAACGACAGGCCGTATTTCTGCACGCCGCGCATTGATTTCTGAGTTACAGCGAGATCCTATTTTGGGTTCTTATGTGCAACAAGCGTTGACAGCAAAAACCTGGTACCATGGTTTTGATCCAGATGCGGCGATTGAAGCCTTTGCTGAAATGGTTGACACAGCAAATCAACGAACGATGCCCATGGAAGACATTGTGAATATTGGTGCGCAGAAAGTACAGTTGACGATTGAAAAGCAATAATATGAAGAATCGTCGTTTCATTTTTTCTTTCTTCATCGCCCTCATTCTCTTTGGGTTCTCCTTGAGCATTACTCCAGATGTGCATGCTGCAGACCAAACATTTTTACCCGATTGTGCCGTAGGAGATGGAAGTTGTGATACGTGTGATATACTCGACTTTGTTGGCAACGCGGCTTCGGTGATTCAACAATGGGCAAGCGGCGTCGCATTATTTACGTTTGTCCTTGGAGGGTTCTATTTTGTGATTTCTGCCGGTAAGCCTGACCGTGTAAATAAAGGCAAAGCCGTGATGACGGGGTCGATTATTGGTATTACGCTGGTGTTTGTGTCGTATGTGTTAATCAATTTTATTATCGCTGCATTTTTGGGGTTAGATGCGTCGAAAATTGGGACAGATGTGAAACTATTTGGGAAAAACCATTGGTCGGAATATTGCAAAGAACGTGCGCCAAAAGATACCGGAGCTTCTTCAACCAGCACTGTTGCAGACGAATCTGATGATACGGAAGTATGCTCTGGTACGCCAGATGGGCAAACATGCACGACAGAGAGTTGTGCAGAGAATTGTGTGTGTCTCGGCCGCTCTTGTATGCCCGATTGTCAGTACCTCGGAAATACACAGAATACAGGCGCCTATTGTGTTAAAGATGTGGATGGTGATAATAACTATTGTATCGGCACAGAAAGTACAGATGAATCGTTGTGTCCCACGGGTCAAGTGTGCTGCACACCTTAATCAATAATTATTTGTCTGTATGAGCAAAACATTTTTTCATCGCTTATTCACCGCTTTCGTTGTTTGGTATTTTTGTACAGCCTTACCCGTCTTTGCGAGTGAGCTAGCAAATCCATTGGGTGAGAATGGCGCAAAAGACCCAAATGCCTTAATTGGGAATGTAATCAAAACACTTCTTGGTGTAGTGGGCGGCATTACGTTGCTTATTTTTATTTATGGGGGGGTGATGATGCTGATTTCTCATGGCGATTCCAACTACGTTAAAAAAGGCCGCGATACCCTTACCTGGGCACTCGTCGGCCTGATTATCATTTTTGGTTCTTACGCTCTTGCCAGCACGCTCTTCAAGGCGTTAGGGTAATACGTCTTACAAAATTCCTTCGAGGAAATTTACAATACCGAGGGAAGCGAGAATAATGAGTGTACCAATAATCGCCCAAAAGAGTGTATCTTTTCCTTTTTGAATTTTATTGTTGTCACCACGCGCAATAAGAATAATAAAACCACCATAGATAATGAGCACCAACGCCACGACTCCAACAAGGGTTAAAAAACCTTTAATAATCGTGAATACATAGGTATTCGCATCGGTATTCGAAAGTTCGGTGGAGCTTTTGAGGGTTCCGCCTGGATCAAATTCAACACCAAATGCGATGTACGGGTGCAAGAGAATGAACCCGACCGTGAACAATAGAACACTCTCAAAAACGAGAGGAATCCATTTTTTCATGGTGCGTGTTTTGTACATATTATTGATAACCGGTTGCTTGTTCTAATGCGCCAAAAACGTAGGTCGCGAGACTGTATGAAGCCATGATCAACACTAACCCAATCACCGCCGATTTCAAAATACCCTTCGCTTTGTCTGCTTTTTGTGGGTTACCACCGGCAGTCATCCACAAAAAACCGGCATAAATAATATAGGTGACCGCGATAATGCCCAGCAAACCAAGAAATGCGCTAATAATTAACGCCGCGACTTCTACGGGTGATTGTGTGCCAAGTGTAGTAGCGCTACTGGCAGCATCTTCATCAATCAATTCAGTAGCATGGGCTGGTAAGGATAGATAACAGCTACCAACAACAATAAACAATAGACGAGAGAAGATGATGTGCCATTGTTTTTTTACGAGAGTGTTTATCATAAACCATTCACTTTCTTAGCCCATCCTGTGTCGTACCCGTCTGCATATCCATCTTCATAACCATAATAATATCCCGATTGCTCGCCGTCATTTTTTCCATCAGCATACCCATCAGCATAATCACCTAAACCAATAGATTCGTCATATTCCACATCTGTTCCTTTATCACTATCATCGTAGCTTGTTTGATATATACCCGTTTCTGTATATCCTGTATTATAACCGGTCTCATACCCATTGCCATACCCGTCTGCATATCCGCCCTCACCTTCATCACCATATCCGATATTCCACCCATCATTATATCCTATTTCGTAGGTATTATCTTCAGTATCTTGCTGCACATCTGGGTCTTCTTCTGACGTTGGTGTCGAAGAAGTAGATTCTCCGTTGGTTGCTTTTTGAATTTTTCCGATGACGTAGGTAGTAATGGACCACGCCACCATGACTAATACCAAACCAGCAATGGTTGCCTTGAGTACATTTTTTGCTTTATCTACTTCCTGAGGATTTCCGCGAGATGACATATACCGAAACCCACCATAAATAAGTAATGCAACCGCCAACAACGCGATAATGCCCAAAACGGTATTGATAATAAATGCGGTAGCTTTGACCGGGTCGGTTTTGCCAAGACCGGTACTATCCAATGCTTTCCCAGTATCCCCACTCAATAATTTGGAAGTTGCGGCAGAGGCAGCAATAGGAGCGCAGATTCCGACCAGAATAAAAAATATTCGTTGCATCATATTGAATACACTATACCACATCTTTATCTGTTTAGCAACGTTCCGCTACATTGACCGCAATGATATTCTTTGTCACAATAAGAGTGCATTTTTTTATTGTATGTATATAGGTGTTTCACGTATCACCAAGATGAGTATAGTGAGTAGTATTTTTTTTGTTGGTATTTTTTTTGTTGCGCCAGCAATCGCTTCTGCGCAAACGAATATCAACGGTGGATATGTGCCGGATAATACAGCGGTTGATACGCCAGATGATTCAGGAACCGGTGATCTGATTATTACAACCGTGAATTTGATATTATCGTTGATTGCTTTGATATCGATTATCTGTTTAATGGTCGGCACGTTTAAATTGTTAACATCTTCAGGGAATCACCCGGTGGCAGATAAGGCCCGTGGCTTGTTAATGGGTGCGATGTTTGGGATCGTGCTGGTGATGATTGCATGGGCGGTCACAAAGTCTGTGGTGAAATATCTTGGATATTGACCGTTATTTCATGATCTGTCACAATACAGGAATACAGAAACCTCTGTTTTTATTCATTAACTTTCAGAAAGGAGGTGAAACAATGAAAATTTCAAAAAAATTCGCTTCTGGTGCCGCTATCACATTAGGATGGGTGGCAACAGCAACAACAGCATTCGCTCAGATTACGACGAGCGGTGATGGTTATGATGAAATCTCTGATAATCTTGGGACAAATGACCCAGTGAATATTGTGACTGATATCGTAAATCTCGCACTTTCGTTACTCGCGCTGGTCGCCGTCATCATCATTATTATTGGTGGTTTCAAATGGATGACTGCAGCAGGAGACCCTGGTAAAGTAGATAAAGCCAAGAAATTATTGGTTGCCGCTGTTATCGGTTTGGCATTCGTGATGATCTCTTGGGCGCTCGCAACATACGTTATTGGTAAGTTGGCTGAGTCTACCAACGCTAATATTCAAGGTATGGTCTATTTTGTCTAGTACACAACAGCAATATAAAAAACCCGCGGTTTCTTAAGAAGCGGGTTTTTTATTTCTGTGTATTTTCTTTATACTAGAAGAATATGTTGTTGAATGTTCCAAAACGTGTATGGAGGCTGGTAATAGTTTTTTTTGTTTTTTCTATAGTAGCTTGCTGGTTTCAGTATCATTTCTTTTTTTACAACCAATATGATTTAGGCATTTATAATCAAGTATTTTGGAATAGCGTGCATGGGCGGTGGTTTCAATATTCTTTTAATCCGTATTCATATCTGGTTGATCATCGTGAATGGGGCGTGCTGTTATTACTCCCGGTGTATGCGTTGGTGCAACACCCGATGACGTTGTTGGTATTGCAAACCGCGGTTATCGCGACCGGCGCTATTCCCACCTATCTCTTGGCGCGGCAAATTGCCCAAGGTTTGTCTGTGCGTGGGCGTGATCGGTTGGCGCTTGTCAGTGTGGTGGTATATCTTTTGCATCCGTTGACTCATGCGGTAGTGTTATTTGAATTTCATGCGCTCTCTTTTGTGTTGCCGCTTACGTTGTGGTGGTGGTTGTGTATGATAAGCGGCCAGCGTCTTCGTACCATAGTGATATTTATTCTATTGTTGTTGGTGCGTGATGATGTGGCAGTCATGACATCTGGTGTGGGATTGCTGTTATTGGTATTTGGTCAGGGTATGCAAAACAACAAGCGATGGCGTTGGATCGGTTTTGGTATCATGGCGGTGAGTGTGCTGTGGTTCATTATCATGGCACGTTTCGGTGCAGCTCTTGCTCCAAAACAGGCCCTAAAATTTGGTGCATTTTATTCTTGGATGGGGAATGGACCTTGGGAATATGGTCGATTTATGTTCTCTCATCCAATCCAAACACTTCATGGGGCATTTGGCGAAGATCATGTCCTTGTTCTTGTATTGCTTTTTTCCTCATGTGCCTTTTTACCATTGCTTCGTCCGCGTTATCTTTTGCCATTGGCTGGGCCAGCTGTAGAATATTTGTTGATCGATCGATCGTTATTTGATGCATTTTTTCATGCGCATTATTCCGCGATTATTTTTCCGTGGCTGATGATTGCTTCACTCTACGGTGTGACGAAACTATTCACTTGGTTGGACACGAAAGCAGACTACATTTACCTATATTCGATGTGCCGTATGGGTCTCCTAGCAATTATTCTGGTGCAGGTAACTCTTTTCGGCCCATGGTATCGCTTCGGCGTATTATTCATGCATCGTCACGATCGAGACCGAGCAACGATGGTGAGTGTGCTTCAAGACATTGCTCCAGATGATGCGGTGATGGTTTCTCCGGTGCTGTATCCTCAACTATCGAACAGAGAGCGGATATATCCAACAATACACTTATTGCACGGCACTCAACATTATTCGAATGAACCCTACATTCCTCCAGCATATATCGATTGGTTGGTTGTTGATCAGCAAGAGTTATCGCGTTTCCCTGGCGCACAACAACGATTAGCGCAATTGATTACAGCGCAGGATTTGATTCTGGAACAGGCGACACCGGAGTTATTGGTGTATCATCGGCCGTTTGGCTCTGCTCCACGTCTTGTGCACGGCGCGGAACCCGGAAAATAGTCGCTTCATCATCTTCATACACTTTTCGGAAACGACCATCACGAATGAAGTTAGCACGCATACTGTTGTGTCCGTCGGCGATGAAGACAAAGCGCGCATGAAAATGTTGTTGCAGCGTTTCTAGAAGCTGGTCGCTTTGTTTTCCGGTGGTGATATTCACCCATTCCCAATAGAGGTCGTTATCTGCTGGGTGCTCTCGGTAAAAAAATGTGGGATCTAGGCCGGCAATAAACCGGTCTTTTGGTACTTGGTAAAATAACGCTGGAAATTCATCCCAATCGCTGTGAAAAACAATGTCACCGGTGGTGCTGTGGTCGCGGAGCCATTTTCCTACTGCCGCAAATTCATCAACCGATCTGCCACGGTGGAGGTCGTGCTCAAGGTTCAGGCTGGTATCAATCATCATGCCAGGAATAATAAACAACCCATACGCAATAAGGAGTAGCGCGGCGCTGAGCGTGAACACATGAGCGGTGGAACGATAGAGCGCTCGTTGCACAACGTGGTGTACATGGTTCAGCCAGCCACTTTCTTGTAAGGCACACGCAGAGAAGAGATAGCCCCAGGGCATGGCATATTCAATATAGCGTTGAGATTTGAGCGTGAACACGAAGAAGAAAAAAAACATGCCACCGATGGTCCAGCTATAGGCGCGTTGTTTTCCGGCGGTGAAACCAAAAGCGATCATACTGATAATGAGCACTAAAAAAAAGATGGTGTGTTCGCCAATGAGATTGGGAACATTCGCGGGATACCATTCACCGCCAACACCAATTACACCCCGGTAATTGACTAAACCAATTTGAATAATTTGTTCCCAATAAAAGCGCAGGTGTTGCGGAAATGAGGGGTGAATCAGCAGACCCATGAGCGTGCCCGAGAATGCTCCGGTAACCATGACTAGGCGTTCTTTTTTTTCCTGTCGCGTGAGTGGTACTCCACGAAGATACGCACGTAAGAAACCAACGCTTGCATGAACGCCGGTTAAAATGAGCATGAGTAAAAAACCGCCGTATGACCACACAAAAAAGAAAGAAAGAATCGCGATGAGTTTTGGTTTGTAGTGAATAATGGCGTATGCGCCCGCCATCATAAACAGAAAACTGAAACTGGGCGCTTTGGAGAGGCCTATGCGAAAGGAAAATCCTTCTGTGGTGATTAACAATAAGGTGAATAGGAAGCTGTAGCGAACATTGAGTGAACGCAGAACAAGGTAAAATAACACGCTGGTAGACGCGGCAAGCACCACGGTGGCGATTTTCATGCCGAGCACGGCATTGAATACGAGAAAAAAGGGAATGAGAAAAATGTGGTAGAGAAAATGATGGTCAACGTAAGAATGGGCGAGGGTGGTATACGGAAGCCAAACAAAATTGGTAACCGCACGGTGATGCTTCATGATGAGCTGTGTCATCTGTATATGGTAGAACGAATCGGGATCCGTAAAGGTGGGTGCGGCAATCCACCATGCATAAGCAAGTGCGGACAAACAGCATACGGTCGCGGTTCCAAGTAACGGATATTGACGCCAATAGTGTTTGAGTGTGTTGAATGGGTGCTCTGGCATATAATATGAAATCTCCCGCTACTCAGCATGGGTGTAGCGGGAGCAGTTCCCGCTCTTTTTCCTCCATTTCCGGGAACACTGCGTTGAAACTATCATGGTGTTATGACAGCGTCAAGCAGAAATTTGTACTCATGCGATGCCGCTTGATTGGTTTCGAATAAGTGTATAGTATGTATACGCATAACACAATACTATTTTATGTCTGGACATTCCAAATGGGCAACGATTAAAAGAAAAAAAGCAGTCACTGACGCGAAAAAAGGCGCGATTTTTACGCGTTTGGTGAAAAATATTGCGCTTGCGGCAAAAAACGGAAAAGACCCCGATATGAACCCTGCACTCCGCACGGCGATAGATGCGGCAAAAGCAGCGAATATGCCGAAAGAGAATGTTGAAAAAGCGATTCTGAAAGGAGCGGGCGAATTGCCGGGTGTGACATATGAAGAAGTGCGCTACGAAGCCTATGGTTCGGCAGGCGTGGCGTTGATTATCGATTGTGTGACAGATAATACCAACCGGACGGTATCTGATCTTCGCGCGTTACTCACGAAGTTTGGTGGTTCACTGGGAAACAGTGGCAGCGTGCTCTACATGTTCGAGCAAAAAGGAGTCATTCGTATTGCCAAGCCAGAAGGTCAAGCGCAAGATACTGAAGCGATTGCATTGGTAGCAATTGATGCAGGTGCAGATGATATTCAGATTGAAGAAGAGGGGTGTACTATTTTTACGGCGCGTGAAAAATTAGTGGAGGTAAAAACGGCACTGGAGCAACATGGGTGCACGCTTGCTTCAAGCGAAGTGGAGTGGATCACACAGAATATGATTGAACCAGACTCAAGCCAGAAAGAAAAAGTAGCGCAATTGATTGAAGCAATTGAGGAGAATGAGGATGTGATGAATGTGTACTCCAACGCGCAATTGTAAACACTATGAAATTTTTGGGTATAGACCCGGGAATAGAAATTACAGGCTTTGGCATCGTTGATATTGACCGAGCGCATCATCGTTTACTCGAATATGGCGTGTTGCGCACACCACGGACACTCACGTTGCCGGAACGTTTGGAGATGTTGCATACAGATTTAAGCGAGTTACTTTCGCGGCATCAAGACATTGTGTGTGTGGGGGTAGAAGAGTTATTTTTTGCGAAGAATGCGAAAACAGCGTTCGTCGTTGGCCAGGCGCGCGGGGTGATTCTCTTTACATTGCAGCAATCTGGCTGCACAATAGAGGAAGTGAAACCCGTGGAAGTGAAATCGGCCATTGTTGGATCTGGTCATGCGGACAAAAAAGCGGTACAACGGATGATTCAATTGCGGTTTCAGTTAACTGCGCCGCCACAACCAGACGACGCTGCTGATGCCATTGCCATTGCTCTCACGGCCGCAGCGCGATATCACATGAAAAAATAAAATCAATTATTCACTATGATTATGTATAGAAACTGCGTGCTCGCTACCCCATACGCAAAAAGCCCTCATAGGCATCGGGCTTTTTTGCTCTCGGGGGCTTCGCGAGCGATACTATCCTTGAGCATATTCACCTTGTTCTTTCTCTTCATTCCAGTAAACGTTCATGCTCAGGAATCAGCAACGCCGACAGACCAGCAAACTGGTGAAGAAATAACGCCCCCTTCAGAGTCAATACCAGAAGTCATTGTGGAGGAAACGCTGCTGAAAGCAAAAGCGGGAAAAGATCGAAATGTGGCCATTGGTCGCACGGTGTTGTTTGATGCATCGGCATCGACGGGGCCAGAAGGAGCCGCATTGTTTTATCACTGGGATTTTGGAGATAACACCAGCGCAAAAGGCATTGATGCAACCCATGCGTATAAATCAGCGGGTACGTATAAAGTGGTACTGCAGGTGACCACTGGAGAAGGCGCAGATGCGCAGACGAGTGAAGATAGTATTACCGTGTCTGTTCAAGAACACCTAGTGATTTTGATTTCTGACCAGAGTGTGCCAGAAAAAGAGATTCAGCGGTTACAAGATTATGGACTCACCCGCGGAACATTGGTCATTCCCATTCGTGATTCTGGCGTAGATCAAGAATATTTGACGGTCCAAAATATTGCCCAGCAATTATTGAAAAGTGAAGAAGATCTTATTGCATCAGATATTATTATCACCTGGACCTCTGGTGATGTTGGGTTGAACTCTCTTATCGCCTTATCGCAAATTTCTACGCTGAGCAACACCGCTGTTGACCGTTTCGATTTTGATTCCAAAGCGATTGTGGCGGTGAATAATCAACCGCGTGTGTCGAGTATCAAAAGTGCCCAGCGCGCATTTCAAGTGGTCCAACCGAAATTTATTGTGGTGTCGACGAACGATATTTTAGATGACGTGGTCGCTGCGGGCACATCGAGCCGGTTGGAAGATCGATTATCGCAGGTCCGGGCGGAGTACCAAATTATTAGTGCGTATACGGCTCGTGGATTTGATCGCCTCACTCCACTGAATTTCATGTCCTACGCGATGAATTTTATGATCCACCGCGGTGTGCCAATCAACTCACTCTTCTTGATTCTCATGTTGCCGGTGATGGCGACGATTATTGCGACCGCACGCCAGCTAGTCGGGATTAAAGCATTCGGTATTTTTGCGCCAACGGTTATTGCATTGTCATTTTTGTCCACTGGTTTGAAATATGGCTTGACCGTATTTTTTGTGGTTGTCGCGGTGGGAACATTATCGCGTATTTTCGCACGCAAATTTCGCTTGCTGTATTTACCACGTATGGCGATTGTGCTCTCGATTATTGCCCTCGCTATTTTCGCGCTCTTTTTTGTTGGTGCCTATTTCCATAAAACCGGTTTCATCGCGATATCTATTTTCCCGATTCTCATTATGACCGTCCTGACCGAACATTTCGTTTCGGTGCAAATTGAACAAGGCTACAAAGCGGCGATCAAGCTGATGATTGAAACAGTGGTGTTATCGTTGTTGGGTTATTTCATTGGAGATTGGACATTATTTAAATCCTTGCTGCTTGCCTATCCGGAACTCATTTTGTTAACGTTGATCTTCAATTACATTATCGGAAAATTTTCTGGTTTGCGGTTGGTCGAATATATTCGTTTTAGAAACGTTTTTAAACATGCGCGCCATGTGGAAAAATCATAAAGCGGTCCTTGGTATCAATGCGCGCAGCAGTATATACCTGCGCGAGAATAAACCATCTGCCCGCAAACGCGCTGATGATAAATTAGCGACGAAAGCGTGTATGAAAAACATCGGCATTCCTACCGCTGATTTAATTGCCGTCATTCGGAATCGTCATGAATTGCGTGAATTTGATTGGGAATCACTACCTTCCAGTTTTGTGATTAAACCCAACCGTGGGTTAGGTGGTGAAGGAATTGTGGTGGTCTACAACCGATTGAAAAATGGAAATTGGCTAACGACCAATAAACGGCAATTGACGGTAGAAGATTTTGTGGTGCATGTAGCGGACATTTTAGACGGTGATTATTCATTATTGAACACTCCCGATATTGCTTTTTTGGAATCACGCTTATCCATTGACCCCTTGTTCAAACGTTTTGGTGAATACGGCATTCCAGATATTGGTGTGGTTGTCTATAATTTGGTACCGGTGATGGCCTTTATTCGCGTGCCCACGAAAAAATCAGGTGGAAAAGCAAATTTGATGCAAGGCGGCTTAGCAATCGGTATTGATATCTCGACCGGCTTAACAACACATGTTGTGATGAAGGCGTGGTGGGGAGAGAGAGAAATTGAACGTCACCCAGATAATGATGTACTGTTGCGCGGTATGCGTATTCCGTATTGGGAAGAAATTTTGAAAACAGCGGTGCTCGCATCGCAATCGGTAAAGTTGAAGTACACGCGGGTGGACATTTCGATCGATAAGAAAAAAGGGCCAGTAGTATTGGAATTAAATGCGCGGCCAGGTTTAGGTATTCAAGTGGCGAACATGATTCCTTTGCGTGAGCGTTTGGATCGTATTAAAGGATTGCGTGTTGAAAGCCCAGAACATGGGATTACAATTGCGAAAGATTTATTCGGTGGTCATTTTCAAGCTGAAGTGACAAGCGTGACGGGTCGGCAGGTGGTGGGATTGGTAGAGTCGGTGACCGTTTATGGTGTGGAAGACAAGCAAAAACAGGTGAAAGCAAAAATTGATACCGGAGCTGACGATAGTTCGATTGATATGGCGCTCGCTCGCGAACTCGGTTTCGGAGACGCGATTGATGCATTCGCGGCAGAACATATTCCGGAAGAATTAAGTGAAGAAGAGGCCAAGCGGTTATTAGAAGATTTGCAACAACGTTTGCCCAAAGCCCACCCACAAATTGCCCGCATATCGAAAGTGCACTCTTCTCATGGTGCCTCGATTCGTTTTCATATTCCATTGTCTATTTTCCTAGCGGGGCATAAAATGAGTATTGAACCGAATGTCTTCGATCGATCACGGTTAGAATACCCTTTGCTCATTGGCAATAGGAATTTAACTCGTTTCTTGATTGACCCCACAAAGCGTTCTATCAAAAAAGTCGCAGCAAAAAAGAATGGCACTCCAAAACCAGCGACGCCAACCATGACAACCCTATGATTCGATTTATTACTGGAACGCTTCATTCCAAGGATATAGATGAGCTGATTGTGCTCGTTGCGGGTATTGGGTATGGTGTTCGTGTTCCTTCGCGTGTTGCTGAATCGTTAATTGTTGGTGCAGCGGTTGAATTATATACGTATCAACATATTCGTGAAGACGCGTTGGATTTGTATGGATTTACTGTGGCAGAAGACCGCCAGTTTTTTGAGCAGTTGATTAGTGTTTCTGGCGTGGGGCCAAAAATTGCGTTAGCCGTCTTGTCGCAATTTTCAGCAGACGAAGTGAAGCGGGCTATTATTCATAGTGATACCACATTTTTGACGAGCATTTCCGGGATTGGGAAGAAGACGGCACAGCGAATGATTTTGGATTTAAAAGAACAGGTCGCGTTTTCTGGTGCGGCGAGTGACGGTGTCGCCTCGGTGGCGGGTACAGAACGTGCAACAGTGAATGCCATTGATGCGTTACTCGCACTTGGGTATAGTCAGTCTGAAGCCGTGGCCGCATTACAGGGTATTGACTCGACATTGCCGGTGGAAGAACAGGTTCGCCAAGCGTTACGTACATTTCATGCAACCTAATCCGTTTTTTGGCCTCTCGCGCCAATTCCTCGAGAGCTTCGTTTTGCTTCGCAAATACGTGCTCTCTCCGGAATTGCCGCTACCGGCCGTAGCATATTATGCAAATCGTTCAGTGTCAGAATAAAGAAAAATGGGAAGATTTTTTACTTCACCAATCGGGTGAACATATTTCGTTTTTACAATCCTGGCAGTGGGGAGAAATGTATGAGAAAGAAGGGCGACAAGTGTATCGTTTCTTGGTGCAGAATGAAGCAAGTGTAGCAGTGGGCGCCGCGTTATGTGTGTTGTTGCCGTTGCCTTATGGAAGAGCGTTTTTGTTTTCTCCACGTGGTCCAATTTGTGCGCCTGGCGTGGATTCAGGTGAAGTATATACTGCGCTGAGTACGAGTGCTGTTGTGCAAGATATTATTCGAAATGAACGCGTGGTATTTTGGCGCTTTGAACCCGCAGCAGATGCACCGTTTTCTGCTACGAATTTTTCACAGCGTTGTCACCGAGTTTCAGATGTGGAACCGTCACGCACTCATCTTTTAGATCTCACACATACAGAAGAAGAATTGTTGGCGGCGATGAAAATGCGCACGCGGTACAATGTTCGCCTCGCCGTAAAGAAAGGCGTCGAGATGCGTTTTCATGCGCCAAAAAATTCCGCGGAGATCGCGCCACTCGTTGAGCAGTTTTGGCAACTGCTTGGTGAAACAAGCGCCCGGCACGGTATTCGTCAGCATCCGAAAGAGCACTACATCGCCATTTGTGAAGCACTCGTTTCACAGGGAATGATCGAATTTGGACAAGCCTGGCATGAAGGAGATTTATTGATTATGAATATGATGGTTCGCTATGGAGACACCGTGACCTATCTGCATGCCGGGTCCACGCGTCACAAAACAAATTTAAAAGCCGCGTATGGCTTGCAATGGGAGACCATTCGTCGTGCAAAGGTAGCTGGTTTTCGATGGTACGATTTTTATGGCATCGGTCCAGAAGGTGATAGCACGCATCGCTTGGCAACAGTGACAGATTTCAAAATCGGTTTCTGTGGAACAAGCGTGGATTACCCTGGCACCTTTGAATTTCCTTTTTCTCGTTTCTGGTATAGGCTGTACGTACTGGCTAAACGTTTACGGTCATAATATGATTCGCACGATTGTTCTGGCTGCTGCTGGGCGGGGTACGCGCATGAAGCACCTGGCGCAGAATCATTCTAAACACTTAGTCGAAATTGCCGGGCGACCATTTTTTTATTACACATTGTCCAGTATTCGTGCTGCTGGTTTTCAACGAATTATTGTCGTCGTTGGGCACCATGCAGCACGCATGCGTGAGTTTCTGTCATCATTGCCCTACCCAGTGGAAGTGGTAGATCAAGCAGAAGTCGTTGGAGAAAAATATGGTACGGCTTCTGTTGTTGAAGCCGCTCGCCATAGTATTGGTGAACAATCATTTGTGTATCAAATGGGCGATTGGGTCTATACGCCAGAGGTGTATGCACCGCTTCGCGTTGAAGATGGTTTTTGCCGTGCCAGTAGTATGCCATACCAGGTGCCCCATCAATTTGGTATCGTGGAGCAAAAAAACGGATGGTTGAAACGCATCGTCGAACAATCTTCAGAACCAGGTACATACGAAATTAATAATGCATTATATTCTTTTACTCCAGCTATTTTTCCAGCCATTGATGCTGTTGTTCCGTCTCCTCGTGGTGAATATGAAATTCCAGATGCCATTAATGCATTGGCGGCGCAGCATCTGGTGAAAGTGGTTTCTTTGCCAGCTGGCGCTGGAATTGAATTGGGCAAACCAGAAGATCTGCCGTTGGTTGAGCAATTTATTCAAGAACATTTTTCTTAAACTCTATGCGTAAGCGAATTGTCACCATTGGTGGAGGCACCGGTCAGCCAGAGTTGTTGCGTGGGTTGCGTGAGTATGATGTTGATCTCACGGCGATTGTGACAACTATTGATAATGGTGGTTCAAGTGGACGCTTACGTGAAAAGTATGGCATTTTACCGCCAGGGGATATTCGTCGATGTCTCGCTGCGCTTTCTGCGCGGCCTGAACTCGTTTCCGAATGGGAGCATCGTTTTTCGGATGGTCCGAATGCTGGGCATACGGTTGGAAATTTAGTATTGTTAGAAGCTTTTCAGAAATATGGCGATGTTCATGAAGCATTGCAGCATATTCAAGAGCGATATCAGATTCGTGGAAACGTATTACCAGTGACACTTGAACAAACCAATCTCATTGCGCGCTTGGAAGATGGTTCAATTGTCCGCGGCGAAACGAATATCGACATTCCCAAGCACGATCCTTCGTTGCGGATCGAATCTGTGTGGCTAGATCCGGCTGCAACCACCACTCCACAAGTACGCCAAGCGATTGCAGACGCAGATATGGTTGTTCTTTCGATGGGCGATCTGTTTACCAGCTTGATTCCGAATTTATTAGTCGCTGGAGTAACACAAGCGATTGCGCAAAGCAAGGCACGAGTGGTCTATATCTGTAACCGTTCTACAAAACCGGGCGAAACAGATCATTTTACGCCGCAGGATTTTTATGCCACGGTAGAGCGGTATCTCGCTCCAGCGAAATTAGATGAGATGATCGTTGATGATATCGCAAATGACAATAATCCCGCGTTGGTTTCTGGACCAAAAGCCGCCGCCGTCATTATGAAATTATGCAACTCATAATCGATTTTGATTACACATTGTTTGATACAGAATGTTTGCGGCGAAAGCTGGTGGCCGCCCTTCATGTTTCAGAGGATGAATACCGCAAGGCAGAGGCTGAATTAAAAAAAACTCAGTTGTATACACTGGAAGCACATATGCAATTGTTGGCTGGCTACCCGCTACAAAAAGCGTATCACATTGTTGATGATGCTCAAGATTGTGTCTACCCTGACGCGATAGCATTTTTAGAACAGATCACAGTTGAAAAAGGGAAAAGAATAATGTTGTTTTCTTTCGGCAATCCACAATGGCAACGAAGAAAAATTGATGGATCTGGATTGGTCCATTTCTTTGATGATATTGTCCTGGTTGACACCGCAAAAGAGCTGCATATAGAGCAGTTGAATATTGCCTCTGGCAGTGATACACTTTATATTAGTGATCGCGGTAGCGAGATTGACCGCATGAAACAGGTGCTTCCGAGCATACAAACCATCTGGATTCGCAGATCGGGGAACCCCTATGAGCATGAACCGTGTCATCGCGCCGACATCACCATTCAATCATTAACCGAATTTTATTATGGCGTATTCCGCTAAAAGTTATATTGATCGAGCAGAACGCATATTTATTGGGGCTGATACGGTTGACCAGGGAACAGTTGATGGGTTCGCTGCATTTTTTGCCGATCCAAATAATGTGCAGCAGTGGAATGAGTTATTAGGTGGAAAACAGCAGTATATTCGTTCAACATATACAGGAAAAGCACACTATATTTCACGTTTGGATAATTATCAGTTTGAAGTAGGGGCAGGATATTAATGCGCATCTACACTGTTTCAGAATTCCGCACCGAAATAAATGAACTCCTTGGCCAAGTAACGGTAGCGATCCAAGGAGAGATTTCCGATTTTCATATTTCCCAAAATCGCTTTGTCTGGTTTTCGATTGTGGATGATTCAACGGTGCTTAAATGTTTTATGCTCGCGTTCAAACTGCAGGTGCCGCTGGAAGAAGGGATGGAAGTTCGCATTGTCGGCTCGCCAACATTGTTCAAAAAGGGACAATTTGTTTTTCAGCCACGCAGCGTTGAACTTGTTGGTGAAGGCTCATTACAAAAAGCGTATGAGTTACTCAAAACAAAACTCAGCAAAGAAGGGTTGTTTGATGACAGCCGTAAACGCTCGCTCCCACGTTTCCCTCGTCACATTGGGCTGGTGACTAGTCGTGACGCCGCGGCGTATACCGACGTGCTGCGCATTTTGAATAATCGTTGGAGTGGATTGCAGATTTATCATGTGAACGCTCAGGTGCAAGGCGCAGCCGCCGCAAATAGTATTGTGGCCGCGCTTGCGGCATTCAATGAAGAAATGCCCGAACTGGACGCGCTTATTCTTACTCGTGGTGGTGGTTCGCTTGAAGATTTGCAAGCGTTTAATACCGAAGAGGTGGTGCGCGCGATTTTTGCTTCTACTATTCCCGTGGTTTCCGCTGTTGGCCACGAACGCGATATTACTCTGGCTGACTTGGCGGCTGATGTTCGTGCATCCACGCCATCCAACGCGGCTGAGCTTGTTGTGCCGCATCGTGATGACGTCACAGCAGAGATTGGTCATCTGCTGAATCGTTGTGAACGCTCTTTCGAATCAGCTGTCTATAACCACCAACAGCGTTTACATGACGCGGTGAATACGCTCGAAGTCTATACACGAACACAGCTTACCACTTTTCAAACCATGGAACGTCGTCTCGACCAGGCGTTCAACCAGTTCACGAACCGCATTCAATCACAGCAGCAGCGGATTGATCATGTTGTCCGTTTGCTTGAATCGTTGAATCCACGCCATATTCTCAAGCGTGGTTTCAGTCTTACGCTTGACGCTCAAGGTCGCGTACTCAAAACAGCAGCCGCTACTCATACTGGTGACGAATTGACGACGGTGTTGCTGGATGGTAGAGTGCGTTCAATTGTCAAAAAATAATTTTCGTTTATATGCCAAAAAAGAAACAGGTTACACCAACCGCCACCTTTGCTCAACAATTTGAAGAATTAGAGCAGCTTGTGCAGAAATTTGAAACCGATGAACTGGATCTCACCGAAGGTTTGAAAGAATTTGAACGTGGCCTCAAAATCGCTCAGCAATTAAAGAAAGTGTTACAGGAAACTGAGAATACGATTCAAACGCTCAAAAATAAATATCAATAGTATTCCCGCAATCTATGCATAGCGCAATCTCTTCAAAACGCATTCTGGATATCTACAATAGAAACTGTGCATCACTTCCTCTAGATAACCTGGCGCATTTTGCCTATCGAGCATATAAGGTGACCGGTGAAGAGCAGTATAAAAAAATTATCGCGTTTTATTTTTTTTTGGTGAAGCAACCGCGAATTGTTGCTGATTTGGCGCTATTGAAAACTGGTCAGTTTTCCTATACGCGTCATTATTATTATAAAAAATTCAGTGAACGCAGAAAAAAAAGAGAAGACCTGTATCAACAGCAACCCAAGTTACAATTTTTTGATCGTTTTATCCACCATCTTTTTTTTATACAGAAATATGGATTGCATATGACAATGTATGCGCAGCAATATCCGCAACTCCTTTCCCAATTGTCTCTCGATGAGCTGAGAACGCTGTATATCAATGAAGAGGCGATTCGGTATAATAGTTCTTTTACATTCAACACGTTAGCCTTTCTCAAACACATTCACGTTTCTTCAGCATTATTCGAAGAAGCACAGCAGCTATTTCGAAAGATCTATTTTAACGCCAGTGATGAATTAGTCGCGGACCTCACGGATGACGAATATCATTCCGTGATATATAGCATGACCCATATTATTTTGGCGGATACTCAGTATTATGAGCACGATTTACCTGGGCAATACGAATGGATCATCATGTATTTCGCGAATCATATTGAAGAAATCCGCCAGCGCACCGATATCGATACACTTATTGAAGTTGCATTATGTATGAAATTATGTCATTTTGAGGTTCAGTATGCAGAAGCGTGGGCAATGCTACAGAGTGTTGTTGATGACTACATATCTTTTGAAACACTAGAAACAGACGCAGAGTATAGAGCTATTGAAAGCCATACGTATGCGTTGCTGATTCTTCTATTTTTTACAGGAGCTACATTCTTCTCCGGTCCAGATTTATCTCGAGCGTCTATAACTGAATAGTCTATAGTATTATGAACGCAATAAACAGATATATTAACTCACTGGAACATCCGTATAAAAAAAACCTGTGCATGGAAATGCAGCAGATGGGAGTAAAGATGCGTTTTATTGCAGAGCAATTTCGTTTAATTGAGCTGAGTTACAAAGGAAAAAAAGCGTATTTATATAATGAAGAATTATTTTTTAATACTCAACCCAATAGTTATTTTACGATCAACAAAGAGTTAACAAAAATGTTGCTCTCTCGACAGGGTATTTCTACGCCAAAAGGGACCACAGCAACGACGCCCCAAGAAGCGGTTCAGCAAAGAAAAAAAGCACATCTCAAATTTCCTGTCGTCGTGAAGCCGATTGATTTATGGAAGGGAATGGGGGTACATCTCAATATAAAAAATAATTCCGAATTACAAGCCGCGATGAATGCTGTTTTGAGCCTCTATACAAAAAAGCAAAGCTTGAACCCAGAACATCCGCGACATTGTTTAATTGAGGAGATGGTTCCTGGCAATGATCATCGTGTGTTGGTATTGCGGGGCAAAGTGATTGCTTGTGTCATGCGAATTCCAGCAACATTGATTGGAGACGGCACGTCTTCCATTCATGAATTGATTTTTGCATTGAATCAGGATCGCCCAGATGCTTTTCAATTGATCGTCGATGCAGAAGTGCGAGCGACACTCAAGCGGTGTTCTCTCAAGCTCTCATCCATATTACCGAAAGGTCAACAGGTGCAAGTACGTGCTGTGGCAAACATTAGTCAGGGTGGGCGAGCAATAGATTATACGGATCGTATCAGTGCTCGATTTAAAAAAGTAGCGATTGATAGTGCTCGTACGTTAGGGGTAGATTTTGTTGGTATCGATTTAGTGACTGAAGATATTACATCGAATAATCCAAAACAATGCTACGCTGTTATTGAAATGAATAATAATCCAGATTACGCTATTCATGAAAAACCGATAGTGGAAGGGCAGGGGGTCAATGTCAAACGATTACTCATTCAAGCGTGGATGAATAAATAAATGCCTATGAAAAATAAAATTCTCGCTATCCTGTATTCAGGCGATGACGCGCGAAAAAAAATACCTTTTACAAATAGCATTCAGCGCGAATGTTATGAACAGTTGTACGCATTGGCTGAAAAAGAATATCAGATGACCATTGTGCGTGTATGCATTGATTGGTTTCAGGGTAAGTCTTTTCGACAATTTTGGGCATATAAAAATAAACGTTGGCAAAAAATAACACGTTCTATTATTCCAGATATTATTTTAGATAAATCCGCATTTGCATATGAAACGATTCCAGTGAAAAAAGAAATCGCCACACAGTATGTGCTGGTGAATCCCTGGGAATTAGAATTGTTAGTCAGTGATAAATTATTTTTACCTATTCTTTTTCCACAATATATTCCGTATACAACACATGCTAACACTTCAGAAGAGTTACGTGCTGCACTGCGGCGTGTTCCTGGAAAAAAAGTAGTGATTAAACCGCGCATTGGTTTAGGTGGTGCGGGAATTATTATCGCTGCAAAGTCAGCAATTCGTGAGAAACAGATTCGATTTCCAATTATTGTGCAAGAATTCATTGATACGCAGAAAGGTATTCCCAATGTCTATCCATCTATCCATGATTTGCGGATGCTTTTTACAGGAGAAAAAATCATTGGTGCCTATATTCGTACCCCTGCTCCTGGAACATTATTATGTAATATGTCCCAACAGGGTGGGGCACGGTTTATTTCCATATCCGAAATTCCCAAAACAGTTTTTCCAATCATTCGCTCAATTCAAAAATCTCTTTCTTTGTTTCCTTATAAAGTGTATACAGCAGATTTTTTCTTTACTAACGGTCGACCACTCATTGTTGAATTGAACGCCAAGGCAGATTTTTTCTTCCCACCAGAATTTCTGAAAAATCGAACGAAATTATATCATGCATATTTACGTTATTTTTCAACACTTGTTGCCTAGTATGAAGAGGGTGAATGCATTTCTGTTTGGATTTCTGTTCACGATGTGTATTCTTATTATTTCTACTCTCTTTTTTGTTTATATTACTGCGCCGGAGCGTTATACGATCTTGTTTGTTGGTTCAGATCAACGTGGTACGGAGCGTGCACGATCAGATGTTTTGTTTTTGTTGTCTATTCCAAAAAATCCAAAACAGCCAATATTTTTATTGAGCATTCCTCGTGATACGAAAATTGATGACCAGGAGTGGGGATTGCAAAAAATCACTCATTTTTATGCATTTGGTGAACGACCAGATGACGGGAAAGAGTTGGGCAACATCGAACTTACTCAACAGCAGGTTGAAACGCTGATTAGTATGCATATAGACACCACGGTTGAAGTGACATTCAGAAGTTTTGAAGAGATTGTGAATAATTTGGGCGGAACAACAGTCGACGGCACGACAACAAACGGTGCTGCAGCCTTGGCAATTATTCGCGATCGCTTTACCAATGGTCGTTCAGATTTTAATCGACAAGCCGATGAACGTGAAGTATTGCGCTCTTTAGTGATGAAAGCAGTCACTCCAACGAAGATGCGCATGCTACTGCAATATTTTGAAGATTCAAATCAAGCACGGTTACGGTATTCGCAACTGCAATCGATTCGTTTTGCCGTGGGCGCTGGTATTGCACGGAATGGCCATTTTTCCACTGGTGATATTGTTGAAGCTTCTGTACCGGGTGCAAGCGGGAAGATATATACACCAGCTTTTGGCAAGGAGCTATATTATTGGATTCCAGATACAGAAGCACTCTCGAAGCTTGTGAATGAGCATATGACGAAATAAATTATGAAAAAGAATCGTTATATTGTTGCACTACTATATGCAGGGAGTGATTGGGAGAAGTCTCAACCATTTTCTAACGAACTTCAACGCAAGCGTTATGAAGATTTTTATACATTGGCTAATAATGAATATGATATTCAATGCATTCGTGTGGCTATAGAATGGTTTGATGGTAAAGCATTTAAAAAATATTGGACATTCACTCATGGAAAATGGAAAAAAATGAATAAAGCTATTGTGCCTGACTTGATTCACAATAAAGCTTCATTTCGATATGAAGCACTACCGCTGTTGCAAAGTATGTGTGAACGATTTCTTGTGGTGAATCCGTGGGAATTAGAAATGCAAATTTCAGATAAATTATTTCCTGCGATTGCTTTTCCCGACCTGGTGCCACCAACCTATGCCGTTAATACCGAGCACGATTTAGTGCTGGCAGTGAAAAAAATACCCACAAAAAAAATTATTGTGAAACCTCGTTTTGGTCACAGTGGGCTGGGTATTCAAATTGTAGATCGCCACGATATTGCTACGCTTCGAATTGGTCCACACATGATTGTTCAGTCTTTTATTAATTCGCGAGCCGGTATCCCTGGTGTGTACAAAGGTATCCATGATTTACGATGTATTGTGGTTGGAGGAAGGGTGGTACTCACGTATATTCGTGCGGCAAAAACAAATCAGCTATTGTGCAATGTTTCACAGGGTGCAGAATTAGTGCGGTTACGTTTGAATCAATTGCCATCATCTGTGCGATCATCGGTTCAAATAATTCAAAACCGTTTTTCTATATTCCCTCATGCCATTTTCATGATTGATTTTTTCTTTTTTAAAAATAAACCATTGCTTATTGAAATGAATACCGGTATTAATATTTATTGGCCAAAGGAATTTGATAAAGAATTTTATTATCTTGCACATACGTATTTACAGTATTTTACAGAGTTGATAGAGCAAAAAACATTCAAAGTGAAGTAGAGCTATTTTTTGTCATATAGATCTCGAGAGTGTGCTATAGTAACATTAGCCACATTTTAAGATTTTACTTTATACGTCTATGCGCAAAAAGAAGCCAGTTGTCGCCATGCTATTTTTAGGAAGTGATTGGCATAAAGAACATCCATTTAGCAATACATTACAACGTAAATGTTATGAAGAATTGTATAATATCGCGGATAAAGATTACCATGTGCGTATGGTACGGGTGTGTTTGAGTTGGTTTGATGGAAAGCAGTTTACAAAATATTGGGAATTCAAAAAAGGTCAATGGAATAAAATACATCGTTCTATTCAACCTGATATTGTACACGATAAAACACGAATATCTTACGAATTTTTAGCAGATATTCAACGACTTGAAGCGTATACGACAGTTATTAACCCCGTGGAATTACAACTCATCACTTCAGATAAAATTTTTGTTCCGCTGTTATTTCCGGATGATGTCCCACAAACTATTCCAGTGAATAATGCACAAGAGTTACAGGCAGCAGCAAAAAAAATTCGTACAACACGCATAGTCGTAAAACCGCGTTTTGGTTCTGGTGGGAAGGGTATCCAAATTGTTTTACGTTCACAAACCGCTACAGTGCAGGTGAGTGTTCCTTCGATTGTGCAAGAATTCATCGATACGCGTGCCGGAGTGCCGAATCTGTACATTGGTACGCATGATTTTCGAGTAGTGCTCATTGATGATACGATAATCATTTCCTATATGCGTATTCCTGCGCCAGGAAAACTGCTGTGTAACCTACAACAGAATGGTAAAATGATTCTTGTGCCAATAGCAAAAATACCAAAATCTATTCTGGTGATTATTAAAAAAATACAAAATCATTTTGCGTTATTTCCGCATAAACTATTTATGGTCGATTTCTTTTTTAATGAAAAAGGAAAGCCAAAGCTTATAGAATTAAGTAATGGCATTGATATTTACTGGCCTGATGAATTTGCTACACAGCGTACGGCTATTTTACACAGCTATGCAGAATATTTTCGTTCATTAGTAGAAGAGAAACAATAGTGATATTTCCCCTATGTTCAAAGCCTCGCCATTTAAATTGCGCATGTACGAAACTTGCCCGCAGCAGTACAAGTTTTCGTATATTGACCACTTGGACAAAGAATACAAAAAACCGAAACCATACCTCACCATGGGAGCGCATGTTCACAATGCGTTGAAAGATTTTTATGAACAACTCGAACCCGAAGACCGCACGTATGAACGGCTCGAAAAAATGTTACGCAAACGCTGGTTGGAAAACCGCAAAGGATTTGCCACGCGCGAAGACGAAGCAAAATGGGGTGTGAAAGCGCTGAATATGTTGCGCTTATTTGTGCACCGCATGGATATGCAAGTGACGCCGGTAATGTTAGAAGATTATTATGATATTGAAGTTGACCCAACACTCAAAATTCTTGGCCGCATTGACCGCGCTGACCAGTTAGAAGATGGTACGTTGCACGTGATTGATTACAAAACCGGAAAGTATACCCCCGACGATGTGTCGAATTTGCAATTGATTTTGTATGCGCTCATCGTTTCTGCCAATCAGAAACGACCAGTCACGAAAGCGAGTTATCTCTTTTTGCCTACCTGGGAATGGCACTCCGTGGATATTAGCCAAGAAGAGGCTGAAGCCGCTGTCGATTTGGTAAAAGAACAAGTGGAACAAATTCGCCAAGAAAAAGAATTTACTCCAACCCCAAATACCTATTGCAAAAGCTGTGACTATTTACCTATTTGCCCTGCCCGCGCGCAAGTGGAAGTGATGATCGAGGCCGGGGAGTTGTAGGTTATTGACATACTCAGTAGAATACTATATAATTCCATTAGTTACTATTTTTAGTATCCAATAGAAATGAATTATATTCAATTTAAGGAAAAATTTCAGAAATATGGTGTGTTTTCTATTGCAGATATTCGCTTACTTGAGCCAAATTTTGACAAGAAGCAGTTAACGCAATGGTTCAAAAAAGGCTATATTCAGCGGGTGGCTCGAGGGTATTATATTTTTTCTGACTTGCCATTGAACGAACAAACCCTCTTTTTTATTGCCAATACCGTCTATTCACCCTCCTATGTTTCTTTTGAAAGCGCCTTGTCGTATTATGGTTTTATTCCGGAAGGAGTCTATAGCATTACGTCTGCGACAACAAAAAAAACAGCGACACTACGGAATGCATTACATACAACTTTTTTTTATCACACAATCAAACCAGCGTTATTTTTTGGCTATCATTTAGCGCAATATCACGGACGAACCATACGCATGGCTGAACCAGAAAAAACAATCCTTGATTATTTCTACATTCATTCGCATCTGAATACGCTCGAAGACATGGAAGGCATGCGTTTTAATGAACAAGAATGCACAGAGAGCATAGATAGTCAAAAATTATTTCGCTATCTTGAAGAATTTCATAGTCCAGCGCTTGAAAAACGTATACATCATTTTTTAACATCTATTGATTATGCTGAACATCACCGAAATTGAGCAACAATATCCACCGCACTTGCGTCAATTCAAGCGCCACATATTGCGCGAATACATGCAATACAAAATATTGCGCAGTATTTTTCGCTCACCATACGCTCGTCAGTTGTCATTTCTTGGCGGTACGGCTCTTCGCATTGTGTACAACAATACTCGCTTCTCCGAAGATTTGGACTTTGATCATTTTGGATTAAGTGAACACGATTTTCAAGAGATTGCGCAGTTAGTAAAACGCGATTTGGAATTGGAAGGGTATATTGTTGAAATGCGCCATATCGCAAAAGGTGCTTACCGTTGTTATATGAAATTCCCACGAGTATTATTCGATAATCAACTCTCAGAAAAGACAGAAGAAAAAATTCTCATTCAAATTGATTCCGCACCACACCATTTTGTATATACACCAGATCAAAAAGAGATCAATAAATTTGATATATTTGCACAAATTTTTGTGACACCGCTCGATTTACTATTAGCACAAAAAATTCTTGCTGCGCTTGAACGAAAGCGTGCAAAAGGAAGAGATTTTTTTGATATCGTATTTTTAAGTGCGCGCACAAAACCAAGCTATGCCTATCTGGAAGAAAAGATTGGTACTGGTGAGCCACAACAGGTGAAAGAGCGATTACTTGCACACTGCCGCACATTAGATTTTGGTGATTTAGCGCAAGATGTTCAACCATTCTTATTTTCACCAGCGGATACAGACCGCGTAGAGGGGTTCCCGTCTTTTCTTGAAAACGTTGAGTGGTAATGGTACTATCTGGTTTATGATCAACCCACAAAACATCATCGTCTTCGATATCGAAACCCAAAAAACATTTGACGAGGTGGGTGGTGTGCAAAATCGCGAAAAATTGGGCGTGTCGTATGTTGGTGTGTATTCATACTCGCAGCAGAAACTATTTGGTTTTTTTGAAGATGACCTGCCGATACTGGAAAAAATACTCATTAAAGAACAACCACTGCTCATTGGCTTTAACTCCATTCATTTTGACGTGCCTGTATTGCAGCCCTATTTTCAACAACTGAAACTTGCCAGTCTGCCGCAACTCGATATTTTGAAAGAAATTGAAAAAGTATTGGGTCACCGGGTGAAACTGGATAATGTGGCACAAGCAACGATTCATACCGGAAAATCGGCGAGCGGTTTGGATGCCATTCGGTGGTACCGCGAAGGGAATATGGATGCGTTGGCAAAATATTGTTTAGACGACGTTGCGGTAACTCGAGATGTGTATGAATACGGTTTACGACACGGTCGCATTTATTATCCCGCAGGTGGCGAACGTCGACCGATTGAAATTCCATGGGGTCGCACACCATCTATTCGTGAACAATTAGCCGAGGCCTTTAAAAAACATCAACAGCTCGACATTGAATATTTTGAAGTAGACGAAGCAGGAAAAGCTAAAATAACGAAGCGCAAAATTGAAATACTTTCATTTGATGGCGAACGGTTTGAGGCATACTGTCATCTGCTCAATAACAAAAGTAAATTCACGCTCGCCAATGTGTGGAATATTGCCGACACCGGTGCTGTGTTTGCGCACCAAGGCAGCTTGTTTTAGCATGATTATTTAAACCTCAATTTCTTTCCAAACGATTTCGATAGCATGAAGATAGTCACGAGTAAATTCAGCGGCCACTTCAGCATCGAATGGTTTGCATGTATACGCATCTACAGTAAATAGTGGAGGATTCGTTGGATACGAATAAAAATGCGCACCAGAGGTGATCCAATGGATCCATCCGCCATACCCCATGTTTTCTGCTGGGTAGGAAAATGGCTGTTGTAGTGGCCGCATTTGTACACATGTTGACAGAGCGAGTAAATATTTTTTAATGAGCTCCGGATCAACAATGTGTTTTGTTGTTCCCTCAATAAGAATACGTTGACGCACAAGCTGTGGAGCTAAATTTTTCCAGGTTGATAAGTGTTTCATAATGGTAGAAATATATTGTACCCGTCCATCCTGAATGGGGTATTCATTTTAGGCAAGACATAATGATAAAAGAGGGGCGCAGTAAAAAATGTTTTTACTCAAATACTTTTTTCTGTTATAGTGTTATGCATGAAATTGCATAGCAAACAACGTATTGAAGATTTGATTATCGTCTACCTTCAACAAGGGCCGATACTCATTTTAGATATGATAAAGGTTGTACAATCCACACGTCCACAGACCACTAAACAAGCCGTCTATGCTGCATTACGGAATTTGAAAAAATCGGAAATGGTTGTTATTCACAATGGTGCTGCATCACTGAATATACGCTGGTTAAAAGAGATGAATCGTTTTTTTTCTATTGCGGAACATCAATATACCCATTCCGAGCAAGGCACGGGTCATTTTCTTGATCTTCAAGATGGAGAAAAAATTCAATACTATTTTCAAAGTCCCGCAAGCACGGATGTGTTTTGGACCCATGTACTGTTCGTATTGCTCGAAACATTTCCGGCAACAGATCCATTATATTTATATAATCCGCATTGGTGGTTTATGATTGCACGCTATAATAGTGAGCAAGCATTGATTGACCATGCACGTCGTACACATCATCCATTCTTTATGACTGTTGGTGCACACACCCCACTAGATCGCGCTATGGCAAAGTTTGCTGATGGAACTCATGTGCAATATTATATGCGACCAACACCAGTATTCCCGCAACAGTATTATATGAACATGATTGGCAATTTTATTATTGAAGTACGAATTGATAAATATATTGCTCAACGTGTCGATGCATTTTATCGGACAACAAAACAATTGAATACGCAGTGTGCAATTGATTTGCGTCATATTGTTGAATCGGCAGGGAGAAGCAAGTTAATCATTTCACACAATTCAAAAAAAGCCGCACGATTACAGCGTATGTTTAAAAAAGCCTTTCATCATTCTTCGTTTCAATGATAAATTTTTTAATTGTGCCAACCAAATTCGCTGTAGGTGAGAGGGGAGTCAATTTGTTGGAGTGCAGCGCGAATATAGGGAATGGTGTTTTCAGGTAGTGCATCGACTGGATACCAGCGCACGTCGTCGCTTTTTTCTGGTTCAACATTTTTTGGCTCACCATCCCAACGTTTGGCGACAAAAAATGTATCAATGCTATCAAAATTCAGGCCGTTGCGATGCATAATATGCACCAGCTGTAAATCTTCTTTTCGCAATTGCACACCCGCTTCTTCTTTAGCTTCACGTATGGCGGTTTCGGTACAGCTTTCTCCGTTTTCTACATGCCCCGCAATCGTGCTGTAATTCCCATCTTCATATCCGGTTTGATATCGGCGCAACAATAATACTTCATTGCCTTTGCGAAGAAATACATGGGCAGCAGCACGGAGTGTAGGCCGTGTTTCATGAGTGTTTTGTGTCATTGGATTTGATATTAAAATTTGTTCATAGCATGCGGCCAGAAACGCATCTTCGTATTCCTCCAACAGAGATATTTAGAGCATGCCAATAAATTGTGTTGCGAGTTGTAAACGCCGAAAGAATGTTTTTTTTGGTCGCATATGTGTCGTTTCAACTGTGACACGTGGGCTAAATTTTTTTTGCATGATGGGTAACGTTTTTGTTGTTCCATGCACAAGCATGAGCACAGAACGAATACTTGGGCCAAATAATTCAATTAACATTTTTTCTGGAATGCGCGCTAACTGCCCAGCCGTATGAATATCTAATTCATGCAACACGTGGGCGGTTCGTACGCCAATACCAGGCAGAAATTGTATAGGGGTATTTTGTGCGAATGACATAAGTGATGATATTTATTGAAAGCGACGAATGATGCCGACGACTTTTCCTTGAATGACGACGCTCTTTACGCGAATAGGATCGTAGTTGGCATTGCGCGGTTGCAAACGAACATAGCGTTTTTCTTTATGATATTCTTTCAACGTTGCGGACCCATCATCAAGTAGTGCGACCACAATATCTCCATCACGTGCATAATCTTGTTTCTGAACAACCACGAAATCTCCGTCATCAATAAAGCTCTCAATCATTGAATCACCTTTTACCTTCAAAATATACGAATTGGGATTGCGAGCGAGTTCGCGTGGCACGCTTAATATTTCACTGCGATCTTCAATCGCTTCAATGGGACTGCCTGCGGTAATAAGCCCGACAACAGGGAGTTGAAATGCACTCCCCGGCATATATGTTTCTTCCTTCAATTGCGTATTTGTTTTTTTTACAATTTCCATTTCACCATTCACGCGTGTGAGAAAGCCGTGTTGTTCGAGATATTCGATGTGTTCATGTACGGTGGCGGTAGATGAAAGACCAAAGTGTGCGGCAATAGTTGTGAGTGGGGGAGCATAGCCATGTTCTTTCATAAACTCAGCGAGATATTTTAGAACTTGTTGTTTCTTTTTTGGCAGAATTTTGCTCATAGAGATATTCGGTTATTATTCGGTAAAACCACTATATCCGAATAAAAACCGAACGTCAAATATTACCTGTGGATAACCGAATAAAAACCGAAAATAAGCTTTTTTTCATATAAAAATTTGCAAAAGATTCAAAAAAATGGTAGAATGTATTATGTATGAGGAGGTTATCTTCTTTTTTAACACAAATAAAGCATATTTTGATTTTTCGAGCATGCCTACTGCTGCTTGTTTTTTTATTTTTACCAGCTACCAGCTATGCCAAAACCGAAGGGTCTACCCTGCCTGCCACAGATATCACCAATACGTTGGTTATTGAATATCGGCCATCTGCCTTTGGTGTGGCAGCGCTTGCCGCACATAACCTGGCACTGTACCGCACCATTGTTCAGCATGCAGACCAGATTACCCAACTCAATGGGAAGACATTTATTACAGTGACGGCCGAAAATGTAGATGCCCGTGCACAGCTGATGAAAGAATTACAACACACTCCAGGTATTGCGAATGTTCAACAAGATCAGCTTCGTCATATCACGGTACTCCCCGATGACCCCAATTTTTCCGATCAGTGGCATTTGCAAGAAGCGGCGGCTGGAGGAATTAACGCCGCTGAGGCTTGGGATACGCAAACAGGTTCACGTAATGTGGTTGTGGCGATTATCGATACCGGCGTCGATACCGATCACCCGGATATTGCCGACAATTTGTGGGTGAATGATGGAGAAATTCCTGATAATGATATTGATGATGATGGGAATGGCTATGTCGATGATGTGAATGGATACGATTTTGTGGATGATAATGGTAATCCTAGTCCGTCACCAGATGGTCGTGATAACGACGGTTATGCGGGTGCTGATACGGGCGTCACTCATGGTACACACGTGGCAGGAATTGTGGCCGCTGTTGGTGATAACGGTGTTGGTCTGAGTGGTGTCGCGTGGCATGCTTCTCTTATGGCTGTGCAAGTACTCGATGATGAAGGTGCTGGAACCGATAGTGCGATTGCGGCCGGTATTCAATATGCTGTTGATAATGGGGCAAACATTGTACACATGAGTTTGGGAGGATATGGTTCAACAGATGTTTTAGAAGAAGGAGTGAATTACGCCATTGATCACGGTGTAGCGGTGATTGCCGCTGCTGGCAACGATGGAGTGAATATTAACCAGAACGAATTTTACCCGATCTGTTATCCGCAAGTCATTGGTGTGGCATCGACATCTGAAGCAGGAGAAGCATCTACTTTTTCAAATTATGGCGATGCATGTGTTGATGTTGCGGCGCCCGGTGAATATATTTATTCCACTTTTTATAGCGATGATAATGGATATGGATTTGATAATTTGTATGGAGAACTATCAGGGACATCTATGGCAACACCCGTGGTGAGTGGCGTGGCTACGTTATTATTATCGCAAGATCCGACACTGAGCATCAGCGAATTGCATGACGTTATTACTCTCACTGCTGATGATATAGATATGGGTAGTGCGTACGGCACTGGTCGTGTAGATGCGGCCGCTGCGGTAGAGGGGATTGCTCTTGCCGACAACCCAGATGCGCCAAGCAATATGAAAGCGTATATAGACAGCAAGAAGAAGACTGCAATCAAACAAAACACACGTAGCAGCGAGACCACGCCGTATTTTACCTGGTCTGCTGTTTCGGATGATGATGGTATTGCAGGGTATTATGTGTATTTTGGAAAAGATCAACATGCGAAGCCAGTGAATAAAGGGACATTTCAAACGGGCACGACGTTTTCACCGGAAGAAATTTCCGGTGATCAAGTACAATATTATCTGCGTGTTGTGGCAGAAGATGGTGTGGGCAATCGTTCAAATTCAGCTGCAGCATTGACCTATATTATCGATACGAGCGTGGCAAAACCACAGCAGGTGACATTGCAGAAAACCAGTAATGGTGTGAAAGTTTCATGGGCAAAGGTACGGAATGAACATGTTACGCAGTATCGTGTATTGCGTACTCGTGTTGTGAAACGCGATAATGATTCACATCTGAGTGCCGTTGAACCATTACGTCGTATTGCCACGGTCAAGCAACCGAAGAAAGCGTTTATTGATAAAAAAGTAAAACCAGGCGCTCGATATCTCTACCAAGTTCAAGCGGTGGATGATTTAGACAACACTGCTGTGTCAAAAAAGAAAACGATTCGCTTTACACCCCGTGAACGCTTGGTGATTTCTAGCGTCTATAACGATGTGCCGACGGTGCGCGTGTATAACATAAAATCGAATACGTACGAAAAAACATTTCAACCATTTGCACCGGGAAGTATGACGCGTATGGAAACAGCCGTAGGTGACACAGATGGTGATTTGCATGATGAAGTGATGACTGCGGCTGGGAGTGGTGTCCCGACCGTGAAAATATTTGAAGCTAGTGGCCGTGAAGTGGCTCATTTTAACGCGTATGAAAAATTATTCACTGGTGGAGTGCGTGTTGCCGTGGGTGATTTTGATGCGGATGGTATTGATGAAATCGCGACCGTACCTGGGCCGGGACGGCCAGCGGAAGTGCGACTGTTTGACGCAGATGGGAAAAAACAAGATTCTTTTTTTGCCTTTGATCGTTCACTATTGACTGGCGCATTTATTACCGCGGTCAATTGGGATGGCATTGGTTCTGATGAAATTGCCGTAGCACAAGATGCGGGTGGGCATGGGCAAGTGTTTATTTTTTCAAGTACTGGCAAATTACTCGATCGATTTACTCCGTATGAAAATAATCTCGGGCAAGATGGTATTCGTTTGGCATCTGTCGCGCGTAGTGGGAGTGCGCAAGAAGATATGGTGACGACACCAGTAAATGGAAAGGTGCTTGTGCAACGATTCCGAATGAATGCCAATGGTCATGCACGGTTGGTGCAACCAGGGTTCTTCGGTTTTGTGCAAACCTATACCGGAGGCGGTACGATTGCGGCCGGAAATATTTCGCAAATTGGGAGCGACCGTATTGTGGTTGGTAGTAATGGTGACCGCCAAGCGACGATTCAAGTATTTAATGCGACAGGCGGTATTTTAGAAAAAACACTTTTCCCGTTCGGTGGTTTCACCGGTCCCATCACCGTCGCTTCGGGTTGGGTGTATTAGTTTTATTAAAAAACGACCACCCCGCAGAAAACACCAAACAAAATCCTGTACTCACAGCAATAATGAATACTGATGCACCAACAATCCACGAAGGCTTGTCAATAATGTTTCCATACACAAAAAGAGGTACTCCAATAATAAAAGCAACCAGTACTCCCCAAAATACCCCACGCGCATCTAAACGTTCCCAATATAAACTGAGTACTGTTGGTACTACTACACACGCTGCCACGGTATTAAATATCCACCACAAATGCTTCAATCCAAACCCAGGAATATATTGTGTGGTTAATGCAACAAAAAACCCAAGGATAGTAATCATGAGCATGGCCTTTCGTGAATGCCACACTCCTCGATCATCAAGCATCTTGCCGATCTCAGCTTCTTCTGGGGGAAGTTTTTCGTCTCGATCAATTTTTTTCAATATTTCTTGTTCCTTCTCTGTATATTTCACTACATCTGTCACATATAGTGAACTTGTGGCAACGACTCCTGAATCGAGTGTCGAATACAATGCACTCAAGAGCATAATAACAAATAATCCAATCGCACCAACAGGCAATAAGTGACTGACTGTTGCAACTCCAATCATTGAAATATCTACTCCTGCAGGAAGTTGAATTCCAAGTTGTTGATTTGCGGCTAAAAACCCTAAACTTGATAGCGCTATTGGTACAATGCCAAACATTATTGCTCCAAAGACAAATGAAGGGACAAGATTTTCTTTTTTGATGGCAAAAGCTCTTTGCCAATATTGTTGATCTGAAATAGCTCCTGAAATTAACCCAATAGCTGTGACAATTCCAAATGAAAACGCTACTGAGGAATCAAAAATATTTCCAAATTCACCAGTTATCCCCCCAAACCCTTGAGTTACTTGCGCCCATCCACCAGCACTATGAATCGCCCATGGAACCACAACTCCTACACCAATAACAATGAGAATGAATTGTATAAAATCTGTTACAAAGGATGACTCCAAACCAGAGATTAATGCATAGATCAACACGGTGATAGCCATAATCAGCATGGCATGGATCAATGGAATCCCTGTAAGCAATGCAACAAGGCTCCCGCCTGCATATAACTGTACTGTTACAGCCATCAATTGATAAAAGAAATAGGGAAATAGATATATTTTATGAACTCGTTCACTTTGTAATCGATAGCGAATCCACTGTGGGAGTGTATATCCGTACGGCAATTTTTCACGAATTTTTGGGGCAAGAAAAATATAGAGCAGCAAAGCAATGATATTCGGAAACGTAAACCAAAAAATTCCAGCCAACCCTTTTTGATAGGCCATTTGTACAGAGATAAATAATGCAGGTGCCCAAATCCATGATGCAGCAATACTGGTTGCACCAAGCCACCAACTTATATTACGCTCAGCAACCAAAAAACCTTGAATACTTCGATATCGCTTCCAGCGAGCAAAAAAATACGTAATGACAATCATGAATAGTCCGTAGGCAACCAAGAGTAGGTATCCTTGCTTGGTAGTCAGAGTGAGAAGCTGATTCATATCTGTGAATAACTTATTTGCTTAAACTGCTCAGATTGTATACGCTTATTTATGAGTGGCAAAGACCACCGCGATGTTGTATATACCACCACTATAAAAATAATCTATGTATTTAGAGCTTTTACAAAACTTAGGCTTATCAAAAAACGAGGCTCAAATCTATGAGACTCTGTTGGAATTCGGTGAAGCGACTGTGAGTAAAATAGCGATAGAGACCAATATTAACCGTCGCAATATCTATGATGTGCTCAATCGCATGATGGATAAAGGCTTAGTCTTCCCTATTCTCCAAAAAGGAGAAAGCAACTACAAACCGGTTGATCCTGATAAACTATTGGAATTACTCAAAGAAAAGGAAACAGAATTGCAAAAATCACTCCCTGATTTACAGAAGCTCTATCGGGCAACACCAAAGGAAAATGAGGTGTATATCTATAAAGGCCCAGAAGGATGGAAAAACTATATGCGTGATATGTTGCGTATTGGAGAGCCTGCGTATTTTATTGCCGCAAAAGGTGGCTGGCTCGATGAACGCGTGAAACATTTCTACCCGCAATTTTTGAAAGAAGCAAAGCGAAAGAACATTGAATTTTATCACCTGTTTGATTGGGAAGTACAAGATCAACTACCTGAGATTTTGAAAGATATCACAAAAAACTATAAATTTCTTCCCAACGGATATTCTGCTCCAGGTGGAGCGATTGATATATTTGGTGATCAGGTGAATATTATTTCAAATATCCAAATCGGTGGATTTGATGATGAAGATTTTTCGTTTACCGTGATTGTGAATCAACAGATTGCTGACTCTTTCCGTATCTGGTTCAAATACATGTGGGATTTTTGCCCTGATAATCACTATTCCCATTACACTTGATTTTACTATAGGATTTTTACGTTATAAAATCCAGATAATTTTGCGGGGTGATCACTTCAAAAGATGTATGCTTATACGTTTGGCTCCATTCTTTTGGTGGGCGAATATTTTTATTGTGTGCCCACTTACATTCATACGCATACAACTGTCCTCCGCGCTCCTCAATAAGATCAATCTCTTGCCCAGAATATGTTCGCCAAAAATACGCATTCGCAATGAGTGTGTGATAGCTCCGTTTTTTCATGCGTTCCATGACCACAAAATTTTCCCACAGAGCACCTACATCATTTCGATTTTCTAGAGAATTGAATTGCGCAATGATCGCGTTGCGTATACCGTTATCGAGAAAATAATATTTATTTTTCTTGGTTATTTCCTTTCGCAAATTTCGACTAAATCCACTCAGGTGCGTAATAAGAAATGTTTTTTCAAATAAATCGATGTATCGCTGTACGGTTTTTACATTTATCCCCAGCTGCGTTGCTAATTCATGATATGACACTTCCTGACCAACCTGAAAAGCCAACAATTTTAACAGATTTAATAATATTTTTGATCCTTTCACTTTTTCCATCTGCAAAATATCTTTCAAAATATAAGAATCAACCAACTCTTGCAGAATAATTATTTTTTTCTCATGCGTTTGCGCGGTCACCACCTGAGGATAGGAACCGTAGACTAAAAATTCAGGTAGACGCTCTCGTAATTCATGACGGTTATAGATATTCAATAATTCCATCTGTGCAAACGGATAGAGGGTAATTGTTCGTTTGCGTCCAGTGAGAGGCTCGCCAATAGTATTGGCTAAATCAAATGACGATGAACCAGTGGCAATAACCATCATATCGGGTCTTTCGTCTACAATAATTTTCAATCCTTTTCCAACATGGGGAATTGTTTGTGCTTCATCAATAGCTAATAATTGATATCCTTCAACATACTCTAAAATAGTGGGAAAATCTTGAGAACTCAATATATGCTGCACACGAATATTATCCCCTGAATCTCTCTTATATCGTAACGAAGTAAAAGAGAGAAACTCTTGCAGGAGGGTTGTTTTCCCAACGCGACGCGGCCCATAAATAACCAACACCTGCCCAGGTTCTACCAATGATTCTAGCTGAAAAAATCGTTTTAACATAAAAAAATAGTATCATGAATACAAAAATTTGTCAAAATATTGGTATTCATGATATAAAAATATTACATATTCGCCTGTTTTATATTTTGTATTCTCTCAATTGCTGGAATTTCATTGATCCAGATGATACAATAGCATTATGAATATTCAATTCATTGTATTAGGACAGTTAATCTTGGCAGCGGCATTGGGTGGGGTGATTGGATTTGAACGAGAAACGCACCATAAAGAAGCGGGAGTGCGCACGCATGCACTGGTTGCATTTGGTTCAGCATTGTTCACGCTCATCGCCTTACATGCGCTGGTTCAGTTCACGTCACCCACGATGATTATCGATCCGTCTCGTATTATGTCCGAAGTTGTCACCGGTATTGGGTTTATCGGCGCGGGGGTCATTATTTTTCGTAATGAACGCGTACGTGGTCTTACGACGGCAGCGGGGTTATGGGTATGTGCCGCGATTGGTATGGCGGTGGCGACGCAATGGTATATGGTCGCTATTTTTGGCACGGCCTTCATCGCACTTCTTTTACATGTCATTGGGCCATTATTTACTGCATCAGAATCCGATGCCGTTGCCAGGAAAACAAAGAGCACAAAATAGTCGGTAACATATTTATTGTGAAAGCGGTACTCAAAAAAATTATTCCGGCTTCGTGGTTGTCCACCTACCATCGGTTGCTTGCCATGTGCGCAGATGTTCGCTATGGGCACCCATCTCGACGTATGGTAGTTATTGGTGTGACTGGCACCAAAGGAAAATCGACGACCAGTAATATTTTATGGAAATTGCTTACCGATGCCGGACATACCGTGGGTCTTACCGGCACATTAAATTATCGCGTGGGTTCCTACGAAGAATTGTCCACATACAAAATGACCATGCTCGGGCGCTTTAAACTGCAGGCTTGGCTCAAGCGCATGGCAGATGCGGGTTGTGATATTGCGATTGTGGAAACCACGTCGGAAGGAATTAAACAATGGCGCCACATTGGTATTGCCTATGACATTGCGGTGTTTACCAATTTAACCCCTGAACATTTGGAAGCGCACGGTGGGTTTAGCGAATATAAAGCAGCAAAGTTAGAATTATTTCGTCGGTTGGCGCAATTGCCAGTGAAAAACATTGCTGGCAAACCCGTGGAGAAAGCGGGCATCTTCAATATGGATTCAGAATATGCGCAGGAATTTGCAGCTATCGGCGACTACCGAAAAATCCGTATTGGAGATGCGGCCGGAAATGATTTAGTTATTGGACATATTCAAGAAGAATTGAACCATACGGTGTTTGACCTGAATGGGCACACGGTCACTATTCCGCTGCTTGGCCGGTGGAATGTGAGTAATGCGATTGTTGCGGCCGGTGCGGCGTTGGCTGTTGGTGTGCCATTGGAACAAATCATTTCGTCACTTCCTTCTATTCCACAAGTGCCGGGGCGTATGGAATTTATTGATGCAGGCCAACCATTTACCGTGATTGTAGACTACGCGCACGAACCGCGCAGTTTAGAATTATTGTATGCGTTTTGGCGTAAACGTTTGTCCGCGGCATCTGGCGGCAAAAAATTGATTACGCTCATTAGTTCTACGGGTGGCGGTCGCGATGTGGCGCGGCGCCAAAAAAATGGTGCGGTGGCCGCGAAGTATTGTGATGTGGTGATTGTGACGGATGAAGACCCGTATGATGAAGACCCACGGACCATTATGAATGCGGTGGCAGAAGGAACCCGTGCTGGCGGAAAAATGTTGGGTGAAAATATGTGGGAAATTGTAGATCGGCGTGAAGCAATACAGAAAGCCTGTGCATTGGCGGGGCCTGGTGACGTCGTGATTATTCCGTGCAAAGGGGCAGAACAAAAAATGTGTGTATCCGGTGGCCGCAAAATTGATTGGGATGACCGTCAGGTTTTGCGTGAAATTATACATTCCTTGTAAATAGGCGGTTTATGTGTATAATATATTGGTAAATATTCATACATTATTTATGATAAGGAGAGAATTCGAACCACAAACAGAGGCGCGGCCGCTATTGGAACAAACACCGTTGCCAGATCTTGTTGCAGCATTGAGAATGCAACTGCCTCAATATGCTAAATATCTCGATCAGTACCCAAGTTTAAGTACGAAGATACATCAGCGTTATGGTATTGATAGTGGACAAATACAGCATGTTATTGCACAAAATAAGGAAACACAGCAAAACGTTTATCATTTGGTGCAAGAATTGAGAACAAAACTGCAAACACTTCCTCCAGTGCTTGCGCAGGAGGCTCGAGATGGTCTGAAAACAGTTGAGCGTGCGATAGAACGATTGGATAGCTTAAAAAGAGATGACTATTGGATGGATCGGTTAGGAGCAATGCAGAATAAATTTTTAGAAGATATTCAATCTGTTCCTTCACTGGATGGGGTTATTGCATCAGCTAAAGAGTGGAACGTAATAGAAGCAACACCGTCTAAATTACAATCAATTCCTGGCGCATTGAATTTTCTTCAAGAGCGTCGTTTTTTGGTTCATCGTCCTCCGGAAGGCACAGTGGTTCTTCGTTTGACTTGCAGCGCAGAGCAAGAGTCGCAGTTTTCACTTGCTCCAGAGATTGTGCTGCGTTCAACCGTTAAAAATAAAGAAGTAAGTATTCCACAAACACGTTTTGGCGGGGCGTTTATTGAAATAGCAGAAGCAACATACACTGCCCAGAGGCAACACGCGGAGACGAGGATATTACCACGTCAGTTGTTACCCGTCACCGCAGAGGCATTCTTTGAGGCAAAAGATCATTTCGGACGATTAGGATTGAATCGAGAGTTTGCCCGGTATCTTTATACTCAACTTACAATAGGAGATCCGTATGAAAACACGGTAAATGTACCAACATTTTCTGGAACACATGTGAAAATGCGCAGCGGTGAACAGGGCCTCCTAACATTCGAAGATATAGGGAGGAATGAAACTCCTATATATTTGATAGAAAAACACTTTGATGAGTAGCTGTGCATAACACTGTGGAGAATGTGGGTAACCCTCATGCATGCTCGCGGTGGAAAAAATAGTTGCAAACTTTTTTTGTTTCGTTCTTGGCTGTCATTAGCCAAATTTATACATGTGGAAAAACCTATTGACAAAAAAACCCATATCCCCTTGACAGCTGCTGCAAAAATCCGTACATTTACTCTTGATACATAAACAATCCCACCTCAACGAAAACGCCGTGTCTATCATCCATATACAACACCGCCGATAATTGAGTAGCTTTTTTCTGACGTTTGTTTCCCTCCCTCGATCTAAGAGATGGGCAGCATGCGGCTTTTTTGTTCTCTAGAAATTATCAGAAAAAAGGAAAAATGGGCCAATCTTACGAGTAATTATTTACGACGCCTTATGCCGAAAACATCTTCTACACCCCCATCCACGAACTCGACAGCAAAGCGACAGCGCAAGTACTTTACCACTAACCATGAAGCAGCTCAGTTGCCGGACCTGATTGAGGTTGAAAAAACGTCTTATGATTGGTTCCTGAAAGAGGGCTTAAAAGAATTATTTGAAGAGATTTCGCCGATTCAAGATTTTACTGGTCGCGACCTTGAGCTTTCTTTTCAAGATTATTATCTTGACGAACCCCGTTTTGATGAAGTAACGGCGCGTGAAAAGAACCTCACATTTGAAGCCGCGTTGCGTGTGAATACTAAACTCGTCAACAAGCGTACGAATGAAATAAAAGAACAAGAGGTATTTTTGGGTGATTTCCCGCTCATGACCGACCGCGGAACATTTGTGATTAACGGTGTCGAACGCGTGGTTGTTTCTCAGCTTATTCGTTCTGCTGGTGTCTTTTTTACTTCTGAATTTTTGAAAGGCAACATGTACTATGGTGCAAAAATTATTCCAAACCGCGGTGCCTGGCTAGAAATTGAAACAAACCACGATAACGTGATTTATGTGAAAGTTGACCGTAAACGTAAAGTGGCGGTAACGGCGCTGTTGCGTGCCTTTGGGTATGGCTCTGATGAGGAAATTCTCGCACTCTTTACAGATATTGATATTGACCCAAATAACCAATACATTCAGGCAACGATTGATAAAGATATTTCAAAATCTGAAGGAGAGGGCTTGAAAGAAGTATATAAACGTATTCGCCCAGGGGACTTGGCGACGATCGATAACGCACGCAGTTTGATTCACGCGATGTTCTTCAATTTTGATCGGTATGATTTTGGCCGCGTTGGTCGCTACAAAATTAACAAACGGTTTAGTTTTGATATCGAGAATACACCGGAAACACGTGTATTACGTCGTGAAGATTTAGTGGCGATTATTCGCGAAGTGATTCGCTTGAACAACGCACAAGAAGAACCAGATGATATTGACCATCTTGGTAACCGTCGTGTTCGTGCGGTGGGTGAATTGGTGCAAAATAAATTCCGTATTGGGTTGTCTCGCATGGAGCGTATTGTGAAAGATCGTATGTCGACAAAAGATATTGAAACGCTCACTCCCGGCCAATTGATTAATGCCCGTCCGGTGATTGGTTCAGTGAAAGAATTTTTCATGTCTTCGCAGTTGTCGCAGTTCATGGACCAAACAAACCCACTAGCAGAATTGGAACACAAACGCCGTTTAAGCGCGATGGGCCCCGGTGGTTTAACACGAGAACGCGCTGGCTTTGAAGTTCGCGATGTGCACCGTACTCACTATGGCAGAATTTGTCCGATTGCGACTCCAGAAGGACCAAATATCGGTTTAGTAGGGCACCTGTCTTCATTTGCACGCATTAATGATTTCGGATTTATTGAAACCCCTTTCCGTAAAGTCGTCCACGATCCAAAACCACAAGACGCAGAAGGCGAGATTGCTCGTAAAGATATTGAAGTGAATGGGAACGTTGTGGTCAAAGCAGGAGAGAAAATGAGCAAAGAGCATGTGAAGAAAATGAGCGATTTGGCTACCGTGCCAGTGAAACCGCGTGTCACAAAAGAAGTGGTGTATTTAGACGCATTTACGGAAGAAAAAACGACAACGACTGCCGCTACAACACCGATTGATGAACAGGGATATTTTGTGAAAGAGCGCGCTGAAGTACGGCAACACATGAAACCGATTATTGCGCCGGTCGAAACGATTGATTATATGGATGTGTCGCCAAAGCAGATTGTGTCTATTTCAACAGCGTTGATTCCATTTTTGGAACATGATGATGCGGTGCGCGCATTGATGGGAACGAACATGCAACGTCAGGCAGTGCCGTGTATTGTGCCACAGTCGCCGATTGTTGGAACTGGCGTAGAACACCGTGCCGCAAAAGATTCTGGGCAAGTGGTGGTTGCCGCTGAAGGAGGAAGTGTTGCTGCTGTTTCTGCAGATAAAATTACCATCAAAGAAGATGGCGGTACCGTGAAAGAATATCGTTTGAAACGATTTGTGCGTTCAAACGCCTCCACGTCTATTAACCAACGCCCCATTGTTGAAAAAGGAGAAAAAATTCAAAAAGGAGATGTCCTTGCTGACGGTGCATCCACCGACCAAGGTGAACTCGCGCTTGGACAGAATGTGTTGGTGGCCTACATGCCCTGGGAAGGTGGTAACTACGAAGACGCCATTTTAGTTTCTGAACGCATTGTCCAAGATGACCGTTATACCTCTGTGCATATTGAAGACTATTCTGTGGATATACGCGATACAAAGCTGGGCCCAGAAGTCGTGACACGAGATATTCCAAATGTTTCGGAAGAGAAGTTGAAGAATTTAGACGAAGACGGCATTATCCGCATTGGTGCGCAAGTATCTTCTGGTGATATTCTTGTTGGAAAAATTACGCCAAAAGGAGAAACCGAATTGTCTGCGGAAGAAAAATTGTTACGTGCGATCTTCGGCGAAAAAGCGAAAGATGTGAAAGATTCTTCCCTGTATTTGTCGCATGGTGAACACGGCAAAGTAGTGGATGTGAAAATTTTTAGTAAAGAAAGTGGTGACAAGTTGCCGGCTGGTGTCACTAAAACCATTCAAGTATCTATTGCGCAATTACGCAAAATTCAAGTGGGTGACAAAATGGCTGGTCGTCACGGAAATAAAGGTGTCATTTCTCGCGTGGTACCTATTGCTGATATGCCATTTCTTGCTGATGGAACGCCGGTGGATTTGTTGCTGAACCCGCTCGGTATCGTTTCTCGTATGAACTTGGGCCAGGTGCTTGAAGCCCACTTGGGTATGGCGGCGCACGCGCTCGGTTACAAAGTTGCAACGCCGGTGTTTGATGGCGTGCCGGCAGAAACCATTCGTGAAGAATTGGAGCGCGCTGGTTTCCCGCGCGCTGGAAAAATTGAATTGCATGATGGCCGCACGGGTGAAAAATTCATGTCGCCGGTGATGTGTGGATATTCCTATATGTTAAAACTGAATCACATGGTGGAAGATAAAATTCACCAACGTTCGATTGGCCCATACTCGCTGGTGACCCAGCAGCCATTAGGTGGTAAAGCGCAGTTTGGTGGCCAGCGTTTTGGAGAAATGGAAGTGTGGGCATTGGAAGCGTACGGCGCGGCTCATATTTTACAAGAAATGTTAACGATTAAATCGGACGACGTCCCTGGCCGTTCAAAAGCGTATGAAGCGGTCATTAAAGGACACGAAATTGAAAAATTGAATGTGCCGGAATCATTTAATGTGTTGGTGCGCGAGTTGAAAGGATTAGGTCTTGATGTGGAGTTGTTGAATGATCAGGGTGTAGCGGTGGATACCTCTGAACGAGGAAGAGCGGCGGCGGCACGTGACAGAGATCAAGATGATTCACGAGAAACGGCAAATGAATATTCGGAAGAGGAAGGCGTGATCAAAGTGAGCAAATCGAGTACGCAGCGGAAAGCCGACTAATCATTAAACGAATATATATACCTATGTCATTTCATGATAACACCACACAAGTTGCAGATTTCTCGGCCATTCGTTTGAAGCTTGCTTCACCGGACGATATTCACAAATGGTCTTATGGCGAAGTGCTGCGACCAGAAACGATTAACTATCGTACACAAAAACCAGAAAAAGATGGATTGTTCTGCGAAAAGATTTTCGGTCCGTCAAAAGATTGGGAGTGTTACTGCGGAAAGTATAAACGCATTCGCTACAAGGGCATCGTCTGTGACAAATGCGGTGTCGAAGTTACCCGTTCGATTGTTCGCCGTGATCGCATGGGACACATCGACCTTGCGGCCCCAGTAACGCATATTTGGTTTCTCCGTGGGGTACCATCGAAGATCGGATTGTTGCTGAATTTGTCTACGCAAAGTTTAGAGAAGGTTGTATATTTTGCGAACTATATTATTAGTGACGTGAACGATCAGTTACGTGAACAAACACTCGCACAAATTGAATCGGAATTAGAACAGAAGAAGAAATTGATTCGTCAGGAAAGCAGCGAAGTGGTGGCCGAAATTAAGAAACGTCGTGCAGAAAGTGAGAAAGAACGAGCGACGATGAAAGCCGCTGAAGCCGCGAAACAAGAAAAAGCATTTGAGCAGGAATTGATCAACGCGGCTATTATGCGCGATGAAAAAGTGAAAGATATTGAAGAAGCCGCTAGCATTGCACGAAAAGAATTACAATCACTTGCGCCATTACAAATTGTTTCTGAAAGCCAATACTATGATTTGTCTTTGAAATACGGGCACGTATTTGAAGCAGCCATTGGTGCCGAAGCGATTCACCGCCTACTGGCACGTATTGACCTCACTGAATTAGGAAAAGCGTTGGAATTGGAATTGGCAGAAGCAAGCAAAAATCAGCAACATCGGTTGCGTCGTCGTTTGAAATTGGTGAAAAATCTGCAAACGAATGGCATCAAACCAGAGTGGATGATTATGCGCGTGGTGCCCATTATTCCTCCGGACTTGCGCCCCATGGTGCAATTAGATGGTGGTCGTTTTGCCTCTTCGGATTTGAATGATTTGTATCGCCGTGTGATTAACCGTAACAATCGGTTGAAGCGGTTGCAGGAATTGAATGCACCAGAGGTGATTCAGCGTAACGAAAAACGCATGTTACAAGAAGCCGTTGATGCGTTAATTGATAACAGCGCCCGTCATGGCAAAACCGTCACAGCGTCGACTGGTCAAAAACGGCAACTGAAATCACTTGCTGATATGTTGAAAGGGAAGCAAGGTCGCTTCCGCCAAAACTTGTTGGGTAAACGCGTTGACTACTCTGGCCGTTCGGTGATTGTTGTTGGTCCACACTTGAAATTGAACCAATGTGGTCTTCCAAAGAAAATGGCTCTGGAATTGTTTAAATCATTTGTCATTGCAAAATTGATTGAACGAGAATATGTCTATAATGTACGTTCCGCGAATCG
This sequence comes from Candidatus Kerfeldbacteria bacterium, assembly GCA_016182555.1. Taxonomy (GTDB): domain Bacteria; phylum Patescibacteriota; class Patescibacteriia; order UBA9570; family XYC2-FULL-38-9; genus JACPGJ01. The sequence continues at coordinate 23,220 of JACPGJ010000004.1, read as the reverse complement.
ATTCATTGAATCGAATCGTTCGGAAGTATGGGACATTTTGGAAGAGGTAACGAAAGATGCGCATGTACTCTTGAACCGCGCTCCGACTCTTCATCGTTTGGGTATTCAGGCCTTTCAACCATTACTGATTGAAGGAAAAGCGATTCAAGTTCATCCATTGGTCTGTCCGGCGTTCAACGCCGACTTCGATGGAGACCAGATGGCTGTGCACGTTCCGCTGTCCAAAGAAGCACGCAAGGAAGCCAAAGAACTGATGCTCTCCACCCAGAATTTGCTGAAACCAGCAACCGGTGAACCGATTGTTACTCCATCTCAGGATATTGTGTTGGGAACCTATTACCTCACCTTTACCGCGCAGAAGACTGACGATAAAGAATTGTTGCCATTTGCTACAAAAGAAGAAGTATTATTCGCGTATCAATCCGAACGTATTGGTTTACAACAATTAGTGAAATTGAAAATGGGCAAAGAGATGGTGGAAACTTCTCCGGGCCGCATTATTTTCAACGAAATTTTGCCAAAGGAGCAGCAGTATGTGAATGAAGTCATTGATAAGAAAGGGTTGAAAGAATTGATTGCCGATTGTTTGAATCATCTTGGTCAAGAACGCACCGTGCAATTGTTGGATGATGTGAAAGATTTGGCGATTGAATATGTCACCCAATCTGGTATGAGTTGGGGCATGGATGATTTGATTGTGCCGGAAGCAAAATACGATGTGATTAAGCAAGCGGAGTTGCTTGTTGACGAAGTGTATACGCATTTCAATATGGGTTTGCTGACCGACGAAGAACGTCGTGCAAAAGTGATTGAAATTTGGACAAAAGCAAAAAATGATGTAACGATTATTTGTCAGAATTCGTTGGATCGTAATAGCCCGGCCTATTCCATGATCAACTCGGGTGCTCGTGGTTCGTGGGGGCAGACCACCCAAATGATGGGTATGAAAGGGTTGGTGATTAACCCATCTGGTGAAACGATTGAGTTGCCGGTGAAAGCGAACTTTAAAGAAGGTTTTGATGTGTTGGAATATTTCATTTCTACTCATGGTGCGCGTAAAGGGTTGTCTGACACCGCTCTACGTACAGCGAATGCTGGCTACCTCACTCGTCGTTTAGTCGATGTTGCGCAAGATGTGGTGATTGTGTCCGAAGATTGTGGAGCGAAGGAAGGTGTTCATTTATCTGCCGAAGAATCGGAAGATTTTGGTACGCCAATTATTGAACGCGTTTGGGGCCGCACATTGGTCGAAGACTTAGTTGATGAAAAAGGTAAGGTATTAGTGGGTAAGGGTGAGTTAGTGGAAACAGAGCATTTAGAAAAATTCAAGAATAAAAAGATTAAGCAAGCCGTAGTACGTTCCGTGCTCACCTGCTTGATTGACCGTGGGGTATGTCAAAAGTGTTATGGTTACGATTTAGGCCATAACCGATTAGTGGCTATGGGCACTGCTGCTGGTATTATCGCCGCTCAATCGATTGGTGAACCGGGCACGCAGCTGACTATGCGTACGTTCCACACTGGAGGTGTTGCTGGAGCCGATATTACCCAAGGTCTTCCTCGTGTTGAAGAATTGTTTGAAGCCCGCCCATTGAAGAAAGCGGCAATTATCGCCGATGTCGATGGTACGGTGACAGAAATTGTGGAAGAAGATCGGCAGAAAGTTATTCGCGTTGAATACACTTCCGACGTTAAAGAAAAATACACGGTGAAAGCGGAAGATAAGGTGAAGGTGAAAGATGGTGCGAAAGTGAAGAAGGGTGAGGTATTGTATGAATCTGAAGAAGGCCCAGTGAAAGCGCGATTGTCTGGTGTTGTTGCGGTGGAAAAAACCAAAATGACCTTGTTTGGTCCAGAAACGAAAGTACGAGAATTCACCGTGCCAGCAGGATACGGTGTCTGGGTGAAGAAAGGTGAGCTCATCAGCATGGGGCAACAATTGACCGAAGGGAGTTTAGATTTGTATGAATTGTATACATTGCAAGGAGTAGAGGCTGTACAGAAATACATCATCAAAGAAATTCAGTATATCTATTCTTCCCAAGGACAGAAGTTGAATGATAAACACATTGAGGTCATTATTCGGCAAATGTTTGCCCGCATGAAAGTGCTCGATTCGAAGGATACCGATTTAGTGGTTGGTGATATTGTGTCGAAGATGACGCTCACCGAAGCAAATGAAGCAGCAAAAGCACGTAGTGGAAAATCTGCAGTGGTTGAGCCAGTATTGCTGGGCATTACCAAAGCATCGTTATCGGTCGATTCATTTTTGTCAGCGGCATCGTTCCAAGAAACAGCACGTATCTTGATTGATGCGGCGGTTTCTGGAAAGATTGATCATCTCCGTGGCCTGAAAGAAAATGTCATCATTGGTAAGCTCATTCCTGTCGGCACGGGTTTCCGCGGTTAGATCTATTCACGTACTGTTCTTCACAAAACACCTGCTCTCCACGAGCGGGTGTTTTTGTATGATTACGTCACAGGTGTTGATGGCCCTTCGCACTTGCACTTGCACTTGCATTTCGTTCAATTTTTTGATATACTGTAGTTAATGAATACACAAACACGTGCTCATGACCCAAAGCTGGTAAAAGAGCTGACGCATTTTTTTACCAGTATCATTAGTGAAACCAATGGTATTAGCTTGGAAGACACCTTGGAACTCATGACGAGTTATCATGTTGAGCAGGTGAGTGCGCGTGCAGTCAAATCTGTGGCAGATTTTCGTGAACGGTTGCTTGCGTATCAAATTAGTAAAGCGGATATTCGTGCACTTTTGGACCATCCAGTTTCTGCTGCGCTGTTTCAATTTTTTCAGCATTTCCCATTGAAATATCGAGAAGACCATACCCATTTGACCGGTGCACTCACGGCGGATTTTGTCTACCCGCGTTTGAAAAAACTTCTGGTCGGCAAAAACGGAAAACGAATCAAAGAACAGATTGAGCATGTGTATGGTCCGGGCAGCGCACATATTCGCTCCAAAGCAGATGTTGACAAGCTGATTCGGTTACAAAAGAATGAATATTTTGATCGATATCTACAAATTGTTTTTTTAACCAAGCTCGTACTGACGAACAGAACAGCGCATAAAGAAGCAGCGTACTTTTTGGCAAATGAACTCTATACAAAATATAATGTAGGACACGTGCGTTTGAAATTTACGCTTTCACGCAAAAATAGTACGCGTGAATCCGAAATTATTCCTGGCATTGAACGGTTGACACCCGAAGACGTGGTCCTGGGGTTGTATGATGGATTCGCCCAATTTCAACGCGCGCATCCAGATTTTAACTTTATCCTTTCACCAGTCTTCAGAAAAGAACCAGACTATTTTGATCAATCTCGTTTCGCCACCAAAAAAGAAGATGTGGAAGATCAAGTGAATGCCATGTTACAAATGATTGAGCGTCATCCACAATTACGTGATCATTTGTGTGAAATAGATACGGTGGGCGATGAGAAATATTTTTACCGTAAACAGCATTATTTAGATATGACGAAGGCGTTTCGCAAACTGCAATTCGCGGGTTTTCGTATTCGCAGTCACCATGGGGAAACCTGGAAAACTCTGCGCCGCGGTATTCAAGCTGTAGATAACGCCATGAATATATGGCATATTGATTCACTCGAACACGGTCTTGCATTAGGAGTGAACCCGAATTACTATTTTCATAGTTTATTCCAACGCGTCGTGCAATGGAATATCGATGGTCGCGCTTTGAAAGAAGGAACTATCGAATATGATGAAGTGATGGAGATGGGCTGGTATGACGATGATTTGGGTGTGCGTGATAAATTGATTGCCGGGCAACGACTGTCGTATACAGAAATGATTACCTTCACGAAGGCGAAGTTCCATACGGCTCGTGAAGTGGAACATTACCAGCACGATATTTTGAATCGCATGATCAATAAACAGGTGTCCCTTGTTTCCCTGCCATCATCGAATTTCCGCCTCACGCATTTCGTACCAGATTTTAAAGATCACCCATTTTCTTGGTGGGAAAAAAAAGGTTTGCAATTAGGAGTAGGAACAGATAATTACGTGACTCTCAATACGAACTATATTCGTGAAATGTTGATTCTGTTATATACGGACGCTGAGTATTTGAAAATTACCAAATTGCTCATGGTGACAACTGGAGAAACACGTCGCCCGTATATTTCGAGCCGTTTGTGGGAGATGCGGAAAATTTTCAACGTCGATTAACGTTTGTAATTCGGCGCATGCACAATGGCTTTCAATGTGTGTGGATGCGATTCACTTAACCCAGCGTTTGTGATACGCACGAATGTGGGGTTTTTTTGTAATGCGGCGATGGTGCGGGTACCATTATAGCCCATACCTGCACGTAAACCACCAGCAAGTTGATAAACAATATCATTCACTGAACCTTTGTATGGTGTGTACCCAACAATCCCTTCTGGTACGAGTTTTTTCTTTTCGCGTGTTTCTTTTTGGCCGTATCGATCTTTCGAACCTTTTTCCATCGCTTCCATTGAACCCATGCCGCGGTATTGTTTCATTTCTTGGCCATCGATCATCACCAGTTCGCCGGGTGCTTCTGTGGTACCAGAAAATAATCCGCCAGCCATAATCGCTGCTGCACCTGCGGCCATGGCTTTCACCACATCACCAGAATATTTAATGCCACCATCGGCAATAATCTGTACGGGGCGTTTTGTTTTGCGGGTTGCCTCTACACAATCCATCACTGCAGTTAGTTGAGGAACACCAATACCTGCCACAATGCGTGTGGTACAAATAGAACCTGGACCAATACCCACTTTCACTACATCTGCTCCAGCAGCGATAAGCGCTTGTGTTCCTTCACTGCTGGCAACATTTCCACCAATCACGACCACACGTTTTTTAAATGTTTTTTTTAAACGTTTCACCTGGGCCAACACCCCTTTGGAATGACCATGTGCAGAATCAACGATAATGACCGCAGCGCCTGCTTCCACACACTGCGCTGCACGTTCAAACTGTTCATCGCTCACCGAAATGGCCGCACCCACAGCTAACCCTTTTGTTGCTACTTTTTTCACTTGCCCAGCTTGATCGGCGGCACTCATATTTTTATGAATAATACCCAGACCACCGAGTTTTGCCATGGCTATGGCCATTCCACTTTCTGTGACTGTATCCATTGGCGCGCTGATAAAGGGGAGTTCTAGTTCCAACCAACCAAGTCGTGTTTTCAATACGGCATCTGCCGGTAAAATTTCTGAATATTTTGGAACCAGAAGTACGTCGTCGTAGGTGAGTGCTTCGCGAATGGGTTTCATAAAAAAGCGTTTAGTGATTTTCCTTTAGTGTATAGAAAAAGAGAGCATACAGCAAGAACTTAAAACTCTATATTGCGTATGATACCTTTCTGATTGTTTAGCCACAAACGCGCAGTGGTTATTCAAAGTAAATTATAGGCTTGCTCACATGAAATCATAATTTTTTTCTCTAACGGGCCCATATAATAATTTTCTTCAAAGCTACTATTCATACGCGCAAGGGCTAAAAAACCTTTTAACCCAACCTGAGTAATAAGCATATCATATAATTGACGTCTATAACGAAAATCAAGATATGCTTTATACAACATATTCTCTATAGCAGGATTTTGCTGAATTAATTTTTGTATTACTCTTCGCTCAGCCTTATAATGCCTTGGCTTACGTGTTAAATTTTCTGTTAATCCTTCATTAAGATAAAAAAATAAATGTGGTTTTTTAATAGAACTTATTGTCATAACACCAAATCCATTAAATGCACTTTGAATATGTATAAATTCATGCCGAATCGTGTCTTCACCATAGTCTTTTGGAACAATAATAATATTTGGCTGATTCCAAAAACCCACTCCTCCAAAATACTTTTTAAATTCAGCTACTGACATATCCAATACCTCTACTTTGATTGGACCAAAAACAAATGGTTTTTCCATAATTTCACTCAATCTTTGCACCTCTATATCAATTAACGGTGAGGGACTATTGTTTAATGCTCTCGTTAATTCTTCAGACTGTTTTGGCAGTATTTGTATATTCTCTCTGCTATTTGAAAGTAAACTTTCTGGTGGTAGAGAATTCACTGGTTGGATATACTCTTTTTCAGGATCAAATTGCGCCATACGAGTTTTCTCCCGTAATAATCCATCGCGTAATTCTGTTGATTCACCTTCAGGAATCGGCATTCTTGAAAAACGTTGAATAAAAGGACTTATGGAAATAATCTTCCCACTCTCAGCTTTATTTATCGCAAATTGTTTAATGAGTTCTAACAATGCTTTACGTTCAGAAATGTTTTTTGTACTTAAATATTCATCTGCTACTGATAACAAAATCAATAATCGTTCTATGGCAAAACCTTTCATAAAAACTTCTGTACTTATCTCAAGTTTAGCTAAAATATGAACCGCTTGATTTAATACATCAGATTTTTCATGTCTCAGTGCTGAAACCGGTAACGATATTTTATGAACGAGATCAAATAACTCCCTGCTATTTCGTGTTATAAAATGCTCTTGCCTAGCTACTCGTCTTTCTGCCATACGATTAATTACACTTTTATTTTATTTCACTTCGAACCTATAATTAAGAGCATTCTTGAAGATCATTATTCTTAAAATAACATATAAACTAACATTTGTCAACTTTCTTAGCATAAGTGCTCACTAATATTGCAAAGCGGAGTAGACAAATTTCTAGCGCATGTTATAATTAGTCTATACACGATTATTATAATCATATATAGACTAAAATAATGAAATTTGTTAATAGAATCGAAGAATTAACGTATGTGCAGCAAGCCATTCAGAGCAAAAAAAATGAATGTATTCTGGTGTATGGGAAAAGGCGAGTGGGGAAAACATCGTTATTGTTAGAAATCCTTAAAAAACAAGAAGGGTTTTATTATATGGCACAACGCTTGCCGCGCGTCCAACAATTAGCTCAATTTTCACAGCAAGCCGGTGCGTACTTGAAAGATACATTTATTGCCGAACGCGGATTTTCTTCATGGAAACAAGCCTTTGAACGATTATTGAAAGAGGGTAAAACGATTACGGTTGTGCTTGATGAATTTCCCTATCTTGTGGAGTCTGATAAAAATATTGCGATCGAATTTCAATATATTCTCGATCATCTTTTTCATTCACGCGCAACAACAACCGGGCAGGGAAAAATTAAACTCATTGTTGCGGGTTCCAGTATGAGTATGATGCAACGATTAGCGCTGGAATATCAGTCGCCGTTGTATGGCCGGAAAACTGGTATATTACATGTTCTTCCCATGAGCTATCAGCCACTGAAAGAATATTTTGGTGTAAAGAAATTTGATGATCTCTTGAATATCTATTCGCTCTGCGGGGGGATTCCGCTTTATTGGGAACAGTACGATAGAAAAAAATCATTTTGGGAAAATGTCGCGGCGATGACGCTTACAAAAAATGCGCTACTCAAAGATGAAGTAGAATTTCTTATTCAGGAAGAGCTGCGCGAACCCGCCATCTATTTTTCTCTGCTTTCCAGCATTGCGTTTGGGGCGCATAAATTATCGGAAATTATTGCACGTAGTGGTTTACAAAAAGGAACAATAACGCAATATTTAAGCAATCTGCAACGACTGCATTTTATTCGTCGCGAAGTACCATTTGGACACCACCCAGAAAAATCAAAATCCGGTTTATATTTTTTGGAAGAACACTTTATTCAATTTTGGTTTCGTTATATTTTCCCGCACCGTGATGTACTCGCCGAAGGTCGAGTAGCGGAAATGGTGAAATTGATTCAGAAAGATTTTTCACTCTTTCAATCAGGAGTGTATGAACAGATGATAAAGACGATACTCCAATCTCAAGAAGATACCCTGGGTTTTCGTTTAATGGGTGCGCGTCGGTTTTGGAGTAAAGATGTTGAGATTGATATGGTTGGAGTAGATGATGAACGGGGGATAATCAGTTTTGTGGAAGCCAAGCATAGCCGCAAGCTCGTTGGTTCCGCAGTGTTGCACCATCTACAAGAGCAATCGCAGTTTGTTGGTTATCTTTCCGCAAAAAACTATGCACAAAAATTTATTCTTTGTTCTACGTCTGGTTTTACACGCGAGTTGATTGATAACGCAAAACGTGATAAGCAAATCGTGTTGGTTCGCGGAGATAAAATATTGATGGTATGAATTGATTGGGAAGTGGATTAACGGGTAGAAAATTTTCGGTATGAAGACCAAGGACCGATATCACTATTGGTAAACAACGCACGAAGCTTCACACGATAATGGGTTTGTGGAGTTAAGTATCGCAGTCGTGAACGCACCATTTTGCGTTTCAATTTTTTCGTTATCACCTGTGTGGATAATAATTTATATTTACCCTCTTGCTTCACCCATAGTTGTACGCGGTATTTTTTCACGCCACCGCCATTCGGTTTTTTCCAAGAGATCGTGGCATAGTTGTTCCCGCGTTGTACTATTTTTGGTTGGACAATCATACCGGCAGGGGTAGTCACGGTGAGTGTATCAGAAAATGTGCTTGTTACTTCTTCGCTGTCACTATTGGTGTAGACGAGTTGTGTGCGAATATCATAGTTTGTGTCACCATGGAGATGGCGGAAAGTTGTTGTTGTTTCTCCTGCTTCCAGTGTTTTTGTTTTTACGACATCATTGTTACTATCAGATAATTCGACACGAAATGCATATCCTGTGTTGGCGGAGTCATTGAGTGAAACGGTTATCGTTCGTCGTGTTTTGGAGACAAGCGATGGTGTCTCTGGTGGTAATGGAAGAGTGGTGTCGGTAATACTTGATGCATCGGTACTCGTTTCATCTGCGTATAATCCATACACCAAAAATTCGTAATTGGTATTTGGTGTGAGACCTTCAATGGAAGCAGTAGTCATGTCGCCAGTACCACGCACTTCAATATCTCCGGTGTTAGTATTTTTGGCATACATGACCGAAGAAGTGATTGCTTCATCTGTTTCCCAAGAAATCGTCGCCGTGGTGGTGGTAATGCTATCAACGTTAAGATTGAATAATACGGTGTTGCTGACTTCCTCGGGTTGATCGTCCGGAATTCCAGGGATCGGTTCCTCGCCACTGTTATCACTGTTATTACCATCGGTACTACCAGAGCCATTTGTCGCACCATCGCACCCATCTGGAATCGTAAACGTCCCACCGCTTGCCGCGTTTCCGTTTAAAAAATTCAACGCGTTTTGCATAATCTCTTCACGGTCGGTTTTGCTGACTTCTTCTAATGCTATGCCAAGAAAGGCAGATTTGTAGGTGGAATTGACAGTGACCAGAGCTGTATCGTTCGTGGAGCAGAAATATCCCATCGCGGTACCACCACTTTCGGCAGTGATGACATCCGTATAGCCAAAGTTGGCGTTGGTGCTACCATAATTATTGATCAACGCACCGGTGCCATCAAAATTTTCGCTACCGACGAAGGTGAGCGTTGGTGCAATATAATTGGCATAGCTTACGTTGAAATAGGGACTCAGCACAATATCTTGTGAAAGTGAAAGCGAACCACCATACGTTGAGTAATAGTAATAGGTATAGAGAATATCACCACCAGAAACAAACATATTGCCGCCACCATCGAGATAATTTTTCATCAACGTTTGTTCATTTGCATTCAAATTATATTCGTCCGTATGCCACACAACATTTGTATATGATGAGAGTGTATCTTCGTAAATGGCGTATGCTTGTGGTGATGCTTTCCAATGAATGCCTAAGTTGTTGAGTGCAGAAATGTAATACCACCCTTGAATTCCTGGGCTCACCGGTTGCCCGGCGTCCGTGATGAGCAGTGTATCCGCAAAATGGATCACGACACTGCTCGATATTGCCGTTGCATTGATCGTTGCTGTCACCGTTGCATCACCTGCTGTTTCTGGTGCTTGAAGCGTGAATGTCGCTGTGCCGTCTGAGCCGGTGGTGACTGTTGCTCCGCTTGTCATCGTTCCAGCGGTGGTCGCAAGATTCACCCCAGCGCCATTGATTGGTGTACCGTTGGCAGTCATCACGCGAACACGCATAAGCGAAGTTGTGCTACCATCGGCGGGAAGAAAATTGGAATAGACGGTTGGTTCGAGCTCGTAGCCAATGCCGTTGGTGATAGAGGAGTTATCAGACCAATTCGCTTCGAGCAACATTTTTTGTGTGGAAGCATCATCAAGCGCAGCAAGCGCTGTTTCCGCATTTGCCAGACCGCTGCCAAAAAATTCATCTTTGCCGGTATCACCCAAGTCTGTGGCGGTGTGTTCTAATACATTGCGAATTGCGGTTGTGGTCAAAGCGGAGTTTTTTTGTTTCAACAAAGCCACCACTCCAGCGACATGGGGAGCAGCCATCGATGTTCCATCCCACGTATCACCAGAATAGCTGCCATCATTGGTGGTACTATTAATGCGACTGCCAGGTGCGGCGACGGTCACCTTCCCCCAGTTAGAAAAATACGCATGGCGAGTGTTATAATCCGTATCCGGGTTATCTTGCGAGGTTGTTTCTTGCACCGCACCCACAGCAATCACACTTTCCAGCGATGCAGGAATAAATTGAACATTTGAAGCATAGTTCCCGCTCGCTGCAATGACTGGAATGCCGGCGGCTTCGGCATCGTTTATCGCTTCTTGAAAATCTTGTAAAATAGTGCCGGTACTCATGGCGCCTAAACTCATATTTATGATATCCGCTCCGTTATCAATCGCAAAATCAATACCGTCAATAATATCAGCGTAATCTCCGGCACCATCGGCATCGAGCACTTTTATGGCCATAATATCTGCAGATGGAGCCACGCCGACGACCCCGGTCGCATTATCCTCTGCGGCAAGAATACCCGTCACATGCGTCCCATGGCCGTTGTCATCATTTGGATTATTGTCTCCATTGATAATATCATAGCCTCCATTCGGACAACCTCCGTTGGTGAATACGCCATTGATCACACAATCATCGTTGTTCGGATGCCAGAAGTTGGCATCGAGATCTTCGTGGTCAATATCAGCACCTGTATCAATAATGGCGACCAATATTCCATTACCGGTATAGCCACTGGTGTGTGCGGCGGTTGCGTTCACTCCAGCTGAGCCTATACCCCAGGGAGTGGTTTGCGCTTGAATATGAAACAGCATATTTTCTTGCGCATATTCCACCTGTGGTAATTGTGAAAATGTGTCAATCAGTTCTTGGCTGCTGAGTGTTGGTGAAGTCACCACAGAAAAATTTCGTCGCGCATAATCTTTTTTGATGGTGATATGATTGTTGGTAACGAATGCGGCAGCGCGTACACGTGTGGCGCGTTCTAATTTTTGTTCTGCCGTTTCTCCACGCAATGTATCTGACCATTTCACAATAATTTCATGGGGTATGGCAGTGTCGTATTCCGGTTGCAGCATTGGTGCAGCTGAAACGGGAAGGGTGACATACCACTGTACAGTGAGAAGAATGCATCCAAATAATAATGTTTTTTTCATGCTTTTCACTATAACCCACACCATAGCCCAAGTAAAGTGAACATACCTTGATTTTCTGGTGCATAATCGATATCATGAGACAATGAAACAACGATATATTGCTATTGTAGATTTCGGGTCGCAGTATATGCACCTGATTACTCGGCGTATTCGCCAGCTCGGTGTTCACAGCAAAATTTTTCCGACCGATGTGAACGCCCATGAATTGAAGGATGCGTGGGGGGTGATTATTTCCGGTGGGCCTAATGATGTGAATGACCAGAAGTTGACCTATGATCCAGGGGTATTTGACTTACCAATTCCGATTCTTGGGTTGTGTTACGGCCATCAGTTAATGACTCAGCATTTAGGAGGGGTGGTCACTTCAGCCCATAATCGTGAATATGGCATGGCGACAGTGGAGGTGTTAGATAAGCGTTCTATTTTGGCTGGGTTGGATAACCATGAGCAGGTCTGGATGAGTCACTGGGATTCAGTTACACAAGTACCGGAAGGCTTTACGGTGATTGGCCGTACGTCATATTGTCCTGTGGCCGCGATGGCAAACGAAAAAGACCGGCGATACGGTTTACAATTTCATGTGGAGGTAAACCATACGTTACATGGCATGAAGATACTCGAAAATTTTGTGTTTGATATTTGTGGTGCGGAGAAAAATTGGAATATGATAGCATATATCCAGAATTTGAAAAACGATTTGAAGAAATTTGTTGGTGAAAAAAAGATATTTTTGCTGGTTTCGGGTGGTGTGGATTCAGCGGTCGCATTTGCGCTTTTGGAACAAGTGCTTGGTAAAGAACGGGTCTATGGGTTGCATATAGATAACGGGTTTATGCGATTACACGAATCCGCTCACGTAGAAGAAGCATTAGCGGCAGCGGGTTTTGATGATTTACATGTTGTGGATGCTTCGTCACAATTTCTTTCGGCAGTTGCAGGTATTGTGGATCCGGAAGCGAAACGTAAAATTATTGGGAAAACATTTTTGGATATTCAAAAACAGGTTTTTGATGATTTGGGTTTTAATACTGACGAATGGTTGTTGGGCCAAGGCACTATTTATCCGGATACGATTGAAAGTGGCGGCACAAAAACGGCTGATACGATTAAAACCCACCATAACCGCGTAGATGAAGTATTAGAAATGATCAATGCCGGAAAAGTAGTAGAGCCACTGGCGGAACTCTATAAAGATGAAGTGCGTGAGATGGGCTTGGCATTGGGTCTCCCCGAAACGTTGGTGAACCGTTGGCCTTTTCCAGGGCCAGGATTATCGATTCGTGTATTGTGCGCCAGTGGGAAGGAAGAGCCCGTTGCAAATGAATCGGCAGTGAATGCGGAGTTGCAGAAAACAGTTCAGGTTTATGGAACCGGGGTTTCTGCGCGTGTATTGCCCATTCGTAGCGTTGGTGTACAAGGAGATCAACGGTCGTATCAGCACCCGGCCTTGGTTTCGACTGCTGAAATGCTGCCATGGGAACAATTAAATGAGTTATCCGTACGGATCACTAATAGCATCACTGGAGTGAATCGCGTTGTCTACCATGTGGGTGGCGCTTTGCCGGAACAAGGATTTCAATTACATGAAGCGTATCTCACAAAAGACCGGTTAGAGTTGTTGCGCCAAGTAGACGCGGTGGTTGATGAAGTGATTCGTGCGCACGGTTTGTACGATGCTATTTGGCAATTACCGGCGGTGTTGCTGCCTTTGTCTGCCAGCGTGGGAGTGGTGGGTGAAGTCGTTGTACTCCGTCCCATTGAATCGCAAGAAGCGATGACCGTGAATTTTTACCCAATGGACGCGGCCGTGCTTCAAGAAATGGTTGACCGAATACTGGCCATTGAAGGAGTGAGTAGCGTACTCTACGACATCAGCAATAAACCACCCGCCACTATTGAGTGGGAATAACACCCTATTTTATACATATGCAAATAAAAATGCACCAAAAACACGCCACGTTTCCATTCAAAATAGCCATGTTGGTTATCTTGGTTATTTTTATTGGCGGCTTGTGGTGGTTTTTGAATACGTACTAGTGTAATGGCTGTAGCGATAATTCTGGAGAGAGCACGGCTTTGCGAAGCAAAACGAAGCTCTCGAAGAATTATCGCGAAAGGCCATTGTCATTGTGACGATTGAAAAGTTGACGCCAAAAGCAAACTATGATTTACTGAATCTACCTTCTGCGGCAGCAGCAGGTGTGGACACCCATGCACGGGTGTTTTTTGTTATGTGGCTGTTTGGCAGCAGCGCAGAGCAAAAATGGCAATCTTCAATTGTTCCTTAAAATATGGTATAATCAGCCGTATGGCAAAACCGCAAACACGTAACCACAAACCCAAAAAACAACGGGGAAACCGGAACCTGGATGAGGTTCAAGAGAAAGCTGAAGAAGTGAGTAAAAAAGCAGAACTTCGCGCCGAACGTCGCCGCTGGGCACAAGATGATTCGATGCAGCAAGGCCTCCTTGTTATTATTCTGTTTGCCCTTGCAGCGGTTTCTTTCCTGAGTTTTATCCACGCCGCTGGTGATTTTGGCGAGTTCGTTGATCGTTTTTTTGGTTGGTTATTTGGTTGGGGACGTTTCATCACTCCAATCATTTTTGCCGTACTCGGGTATATCTTTTTGCATCCGGATACCTACCAAATCAAAATCTTGAATTATATCGGTCTGGTGTTATTTGTGCTCAGTGGTCTTGGACTGTTGCACCTCTTTGTGCCAGTGAACGACTTGCTTGATGCCGCTGCGCAGGGCAAAGGTGGAGGTTACTTTGGTATTCTCTTCGCGTATCCACTGCTGCGTTTCACAGGTGTTTGGGTGACGATTGTTGTCCTGATAGCGCTTTTTATCTGTTCCTGGATTGTGATGTTCAATACTAGTCTCCGTGGGTTATTTGGGCAGATGAAATTTTTTCGCTTGCTTCGCAGGCCATTTACATGGGTGCGCAGTCGCTTGCATGCGCGTGTGCATGGGTATCGTGTGAGCGGTGAAGATGCAGTGGATGATACTGTGGACGGCGAAACTGATACATATCAAGAAGACGAACAATTAGAAGAAGATGCAGCAGAAGCATTTTCATCAAAAGAGGTGGAGGCGCTGACAGAAGCAGCAAGAACTGCGACGGATTTAGAACAAATGGAACTGATTCCATTAAACCCAGAAGTAGAAACCGCACCAAAACCACGGAAACGGTTTAAAAAGATCGACCTTCCGTTGTCTTTGCTCACGGACAGAAATGAGAAACCGACGAGTGGCGACATTGAATTCAACAAGAAAAAAATTCAAGAAACGCTCGGCAGTTTTGGTATCGAAGTGGAAATGGGAGAGGTGAATGTGGGTCCGATGGTAACGCAATACACGCTCACGCCGGCACAAGGAGTAAAAATTACCCAAATTACTACATTGCATAACGATATTGCCCTGGCTCTGGCTGCACATCCGGTACGTATTGAGGCACCAATTCCTGGTAAGCCGTACGTGGGCATTGAAGTGCCGAATAAAATGGCAGCGACGGTCACGTTGAAAGAAGTGCTTGCGTCGAAACAGTTCAAACAACGCAAAGATAACCTGGCACTCTGCTTGGGGAAAGATGTATCTGGCAAACCCTACTTGGCTTCTATTACCACTATGCCGCATATGTTGATTGCTGGTGCGACGGGTTCAGGAAAATCGGTCTGTATCAATGGCATTATTATCAGTTTGCTGTATCAAAATTCGCCAGATAACCTACGCTTTATCATGGTCGATCCAAAACGAGTAGAATTGACGATGTATAACGATATTCCGCATTTACTCACGCCGGTGATTACCGATGTTGAGAAAACGATCAATGCTTTGAAATGGACTGTGGCAGAAATGGATCGACGATATGAATTATTGGCGCGTGCGGGTAAACGCAATATCGAATCATATAACACGGCAGTCGAGGAAGATGATAAGCTGGCCTACATTGTCTTCATTATCGACGAGTTGGCAGATTTGATGGCTGTCGCTGCCAATTCTGTGGAAGCGGCGATTGTGCGTTTGGCACAAATGTCGCGTGCGGTGGGTATTCATTTGGTGTTGGCGACGCAGCGTCCATCGGTCAATGTGATTACCGGTTTGATTAAAGCCAACATGCCCGCGCGTATCGCTTTTTCCGTGACGTCGTTGGTTGATTCACGAACGATTCTTGATTTTTCTGGTGCAGAGAAATTGCTTGGCCGCGGTGACATGCTGTATATTGATGCGAAGTTGTCTAAACCGAAACGGTTACAAGGTGCATTCTTAGATGATGGCGAAATTGAACGCGTTGTGGAGTATCTACGCAACCAAGGTGACCCGCAGTATAATACGGAAGTGATTGATAAAACCGTGAAGAGCAATATTCCTGGGTTCAGCGATGGTGGTGACAATGGCGAGAACAGCGACGATTTACTCGATGATGCGAAAGATATTATTTTGCAGTCTGGAAAAGCGTCAGCATCGTTATTACAGCGGCGTCTTCGTGTGGGGTATGCCCGCGCCGCCCGCATCTTAGATATTCTGGAAGAGCAAGGTTTTATTGGTCCAGCAGATGGCGCAAAACCACGTGAAATTTTGGTGAATCAAGACGATTTTTCTGCGAATGCTACTGGTACGATTCTTGACGAAGAAGATGCGGATGCATCAGAAGAACATGGTGAAGTACGCACGAGACCGTTGGTGGGAGCGGCGGAAGAGGATGGGTTGAATAATGGAGGTGTTGATGCAAAAGAAGATGCAACCGAAACAGAAGAAGATGAACAGTAATTTGTTTAGGCACCAGCCGTTGTTAAAACAGAAAACGGTGGCAGATTATCTTCGCCAAGCGCGTGAGGGCGATGGGCGAAGCATTGAAATCATCGCCGCAAAGTTGAAAATTCGTGCAAGTTATTTGGCAGCCTTGGAAAAAGGGAAATATACGGAACTTCCATCACCGGTGTATGTGAAAAATTATCTTCGTTTATATACGAAGGAGCTGCATCTTCCTTGGGAGCGTATTGAACCGCTGTACACACAGGAAATTCGAGTTGTTGGTTCGTCGCATGCACCAACTGATCGCGTACTGCCGCGTTCTACGGGTACTCGTGTGGCTACACGAGCTCGTGCTCAGCAGCGCCGTGCATCTGCGGCTGAGGTGAGTGCACACCACCAAGAAGCCCTGCTGATTCCACGGATTCTGAAACTGGGGCTATTTGGTGTTGTTGTTCTGGTTATCGTACTCTATTTCGCTTGGGGCGTAATTCGTTTAGTGACGCCGCCGGAGTTAACCATTGTTCAACCTGCGCAAGATGTCTTGGTCACCAAATCCACCATTACAATTGAAGGTCAAACCGTGCCAGAGGTCAGCGCTGCAATCAATGGACAAAGCGTCGCTGTGGACCCGAATGGGCACTTTACCGAAGAGGTAACCCTACACCCGGGGCTGAATACGATACAGATTTCGGTTAAATCGAAGCTGAGCCGTGAACGTGTGGAGATTCGAAATATTCTGTATAATGATAAGCAGGAGGAGAATAAATAAGTTAATTGAATGATATTTTATGGCAACAAAGAAAGTGGATACAAAGGAGGGAGAGAAAAAAGAAGCTGGCAAAACGAAAGCGGCGGATATTGCGATTGAACAAATTCGTCATCGTTTCGGAACCGGTGCGATTATGCGTTTTGGTGAGTCTAAAGGATTTGAAGTAGACGCCGTGCCAACCGGTTGTTTATCGCTCGATTTAGCCCTCGGCGTCGGCGGGGTACCACGTGGACGTATTATTGAAATTTATGGTCCAGAGTCATCTGGTAAAACCACGCTGTCCCAGCATGTGGTGGCAGAAGTACAAAAAATGGGAGGCACGGCAGCATTTATTGATGCCGAACATGCGCTTGACCCGGATTACGCAAAAAAAATTGGTATTAATATTAACGAGCTTTTGATTTCTCAACCGGATACTGGGGAACAAGCGTTGGAAATTTTGGAGACACTCGTGCGTTCAAATGCGGTGGATGTGATTGTGGTCGATTCCGTAGCCGCGCTCACCCCGAAAGCAGAAATTGAAGGAGAGATGGGTGATTCACACATGGGTTTGCATGCACGGTTAATGAGCCAAGCGCTTCGAAAGCTTGCAGGTATTGTTTCTAAAACCAATTGTTTGGTGATTTTTATCAACCAGACACGTATGAAGATTGGTGTTGTGTTTGGCAATCCGGAAACAACGACCGGTGGTATGGCATTGAAGTTTTATGCTTCTGTGCGTATTGAAGTGCGTCGTGCGGCTCAAATTAAGAAAGGCGAGCGTGTTGTTGGCAACCGTGTGAAGGTGAAGGTCGTGAAAAATAAAGTCGCTGCGCCATTCCGAACAACAGAATTTGATATCATGTATAACGAAGGAATTTCCATTGCTGGAGACTTACTTGATACGGGTGTGCAATTTGAAGTGATCACCAAATCTGGCAATACCTATACATTCAAAGATGTTAAGCTTGGTGTTGGTCGTGAAGATGCAAAAGATTTCTTGCGTGACAATCCAAAGTTGATGAAAGAGATTCGTTCCGAAGTGATGAAAGCGTACGAACAAGAAAAAAAGACGCAATAAGTTCACACGCTTCGTGCCTGTATAAATAAAAAACCCTCTGCAAGAATTTCAACTGCGGAGGGTTTTTTATTTATAGGTTGAATTTTTTGATAATATAATCCAAACCAGGGATAGCGGTTTTCTTTTTTTGTGCAACTAAGGAGATGCCATACAAAGATGCGAGAAAGCAGAAAAAGAAAATGATTGTTGAAAGCCAGGCCAGGATGACGGTCCAGGAAATGAGAAAGGCAAATACTTCGATAATAAACAAGGCGAGTCCTTGTTTTGCATGAAATTGAATGAAGGAATCATCACGCCGCAAGACCAGAGGAACCAAGCAGAGAATATTCACGTACGATAGAATACCCATGAAGGTGTCATCAGAAAAGTTTGTCGTTTTTCGTGTGCGTTTAGCCATGGTGCTCACCTCCTTTCTCAGTTTGTTGTGGTTGGTGCATGGTATTTTTTACCAGGGAAATGAGAATATAGCACAACCCACCAGCCACCGCTGTAATGACCCCGGTAAAAAATGTTTGCGTTATGAGTTTGAATAGCGCAGTGATACTGAATGCGGTGAACAGAACATACAGATTCACCAGCGTAGCGGTAATCGCACCATTCATTCCGGCAACGAGCGTCATCGTCTCCCACGAGGCACGTTGTTTGAGACCTTGGCTACAGATGAATAAGATCATCAGGCCATACAGACTTAGCCGTAACAGTGCCATATTGGCGGCATGCAACATTGATATATGCAAAATGACAGCGACCAGTGTTGGAAAAAATAGTTGCCGAGTATAGTGTTCGGCAGGTTCTTGTGAGCGTTCATTTTCTTTCATATAGTGTGCAGTATATCATAAAACCCCGGCGGTTGCCGAGGTTTTATGTTTTTTTGAACAGTAAGGAGTTTTGGTTTTGTGCGCAGTGTGAACTACATCATGCCGCCCATGCCACCCATTCCTGGCATACCACCACCCATAGCGCCCATGCCTGCTGGGCCGCCATCATTCTTTTCGCTTGGCAATTCTGTTACCACCGCTTCTGTAGTGAGAATCAATGAAGCAATCGATGCGGCATTTTCCAAGGCAGAACGAGTCACTTTGGTTGGATCCACAATACCGTTGGCTAACAAATCTTCGTAGATATCTGTTAACGCATTGTACCCTTCGTTGCCAGAGAGTTGTTTTACTTTATCAACAACAACGGCACCATCTTTTCCGGCATTCGAAGCAATTTGGCGCACGGGTTCTTCTAACGCGCGGCGAAGAATTTCAATAGCAACAGCTTCTTCACCTTCCAGCTTCACGCTATCCAATGCTTTCATTGCCCGTACGAGCGCTGTTCCACCACCAACCACAATACCTTCTTCCACAGCTGCTTTTGTGGCAGCGAGCGCATCTTCCACACGGTGCTTCACTTCTTGCATTTCGGTTTCTGTTGCAGCACCCACTTTGATCACGGCTACACCACCAGCGAGTTTCGCTTTGCGTTCTGCCAATTTTTCTTTATCAAAATCAGAATCGGATTGTTCGTATTGTTTTGTGATAGACGCAATACGTTCTTCAATCGCTTTCTTTTCACCTTTTCCTTCCACAATCGTGGTGTTGTCTTTGGTGGCGATCACTTTTTGTGCACGGCCGAGGTCGGTGAGTTCTGCGTTTTCCAATTTCAACCCAACTTCTTCAGAGATCACCCGACCACCAGTGAGTGCTGCGATGTCTTGCAACATTTCTTTACGGCGATCACCAAAGCCTGGGGCTTTTACAGCGAGTGTGTGGAATGTCCCACGGAGTTTGTTTACTACGAGTGTAGCGAGTGCTTCACCATCTACTTCTTCCGCAATAATGACTAATTCTTTTTTGCCAGATTGCGCGACGCGTTCAAGCACCGGAACAATTTCTGCAACCGAGCTAATTTTTTTATCCGTAATCAGAATCAAACAATCTTCATACACCGCTTCCATGCGATCTGCATTGGTAATCATATAGTGAGAAGCATAGCCTTTATCAAATTGCATGCCTTCCACCACTTCTTTGGTAATACCAAATGTTTGGGATTCTTCTACAGTAATGACTCCATCTTTCCCAACCGCATCCATCGCTTCTGCAATGACTTCACCAATCTCTTTGTCATTGGCAGAAATAGAAGCCACTTGTGCAATTTCCGCTTTGGTATCCACTTGTTTTGAAATGTTTTGTAATTCAATAACAATAGCGGCCACACATTTATCAATGCCATGTTTCACAGCCATTGGGTTTGCACCAGCGGCCACATTTTTAATGCCTTCACGAGCGATAGCTTGCGCAAGAACAGTTGCTGTCGTGGTTCCGTCTCCAGCGACATCATTGGTTTTTGTTGCTACTTCTTTTACCAATTCAGCACCCATGTTTTGCACTTTATCTTTCAAGTCAATTTCTTTTGCAACGCTTACACCATCTTTGGTAATGGTTGGGGAGCCGAAGCCTTTATCGAGCACCACATTGCGTCCTTTTGGACCGAGTGTGACTTTCACGGTATTGGCGAGGGCGTTAATACCCGCCATCATTTCGCGGCGCGCCTCTTCATTAAATATAATTTGCTTTGCCATATCTGTTCGTTTGATTTAATTATTTAACCACGGCGAGGATTTCATCCTCTTTCAAAATTTTGTATTCCTCATCTTCCATTTCTACCTCATCGCCAGCATATTTACCAAAAATCACTACATCGCCAACCGCGAGGCCAAGTTTGGTCACTTTTTCGCCGTCACCAATCGCGATCAATTTGCCTTGAGCTTTTTTTTCTTTTGCAGATTCTGGAAGCACAATGCCGCTCGCTGTTGTGCCTTCACTTTCCAGCACCTGTACCAGCACGCGGTCACCTAATGGTTTGATTTGCATAGCGTTGCTTACATTAATAAATTATATCGATCTTGATTTTAGCACTCATAGGGTTAGAGTGCCAATTTGTATTCTAATCAAACCCCAGGCAGACGTCAAGAGCCCTAAAATTAGCCAAATATATATGATTTTTGTCATATCGCAAACTAGGCGTGTTCTTTCTCGCGTTCAAGAAATGCTGCGCAGAGCCAGAAAAAAATGATGCCGAAATGAAGCGACCATAGATAATGATCAAACAAAGCAATAATGAGCAGCATGAACATGGGCAGCATCCAAATGAAGATGCGTTCATTTTTCCAGTGCCAGTGCCATAAAAGGCTCATGAGAAACCATAGCCAGGCGAGAATACCAAAGAGTCCCAATTCTGAAAAAATAAGTAGCGGAACAGCATGTACTGGTTGGTATGCCCAAGCCGGTTGTTCATGATGATTGTCGATATCTTTTTCATGTACGTACACTGTATAATTGCCGATCCCGACACCGGTAATCCAGTTGTCGTGTAATATATCTAAACTTTCTTGAGCATATTGTGCGCGTTCATGCAGTGACCGTTCTTCAAGGCGATTTTGTGCCTGGGTGCGCGTGAGCACGAGGGCGGGGAATATGGCGCTCAGTAAAAGAAACGGAAGTACGGCATAGAGTAGGCTTGCCACAAGACGGCGAGGAAATAATTTTTCGCGTAAAAAAATGTAAGCAATCAGTACAGCGATTCCCACCCCTGTGGCAATCCAGGCTTGGCGAGAAAAGGTGGACCAGAGACCACTGCTGAGCACTAGCAATGCAGCGGTGCATGCGCCTCGGAAGCGACGGGATGATGCTTCAATATACGCTACAATACATATCAACATGCACACCGCGAGCAATCCACCGAGCATATTGGGGTGTGGGAGCGAACCATAACTGCGCAGCACACGCCCCCATGGGCCTTCCACCACTTGTACGCCGAGTGTGGCTGGGCTCTGCGTAGCCATACCCACCCATTTTGAACCCACAACCGACTGCATAAAAAATTGGATGAGTGCAAGAATGCTTTGTATAACGCCGCTGGCGATGAAGGCTAGCCGTATGCGTTGTTGGGAAAAGTGTATTGCGGGAATGCAGAGAAACAGCGCCACGCCTTCCGCAAGTTTCAGCAACCAGAACAGCGCAATGGAACGTTCGCTTGCAAAAGACGTTGAAAAAAAAGCGATGATGACGATAAACAATGCAAGAACTTGACTGAGTGAAAAATGAAATCGCCGTTGAGATTGTTTGATTTGCCCGCAAGCAAATAACAGAAAAAGAAGAATAAGAATATCTAGCCCATAGAGCGATACGGTACCATATTCCCATGGTGCGTTATTGATGATTCCAGGAACGGCAATCCAACGTATTTGCCAGGGGAGACAGAACACGATTGCCATCAGCAGCCATATCGGCAGGTGGTGAAGAATGGTGGATTTGACGGGTGTCATATTTTTTTATTATCTTCTCCTCAGCTGAAGGGTAAACTAAAATAGCATTTATGCAAATGACGCGCAGTATTTATAGTGGACTGCGTATCGTTGCGAGCGTTGTTCGAGTCACGTGCGTGTACCGTTGCGTCGTGCGAATGTTCGCGTGACCGAGGAGTGCCTGTACATAGCGAATATCTGTGCCGTTTTCAAGCAGGTGCGTGGCAAAACTATGTCGTAGGGAATGAAACGAAACTGTTTTTGTGATTCCCGCTCGCGTGCAGGCTTGGTGAAACACTATTTGTGCTGTGCGTGTGTTGAGCTGGCCACCTCGTTCACTGGGGAACAGGTGCTGTTGCGGTGGTCGGCGTTGTGTGAATTGTTGCAGCGGCCGAATTAATTTTTCTGAAAAAATGGTGATACGATCTTTTTGCCCTTTGCCATTTCGCACAATTAAGGTGTGTGACTGAAAATCCAGATTTTCGATACGAAGGTTTACGACCTCGCTGACACGTAGGCCACCGGAGTAGGCGAGTGCGAGGAGCAGTTGATGTTTTTGGTTTTTTGTTTTCCGCAACATTTCGTGAATTTCTTCACGCGTGAGAATGTTGGGTAAACGTGATGCCCGTTTTGGGTAACGGAATGAAATTTCGTGGTCAGTTCGCCGATAGATTTCGCGCATGAGAAAATGGATCGCTTGAATGTACACGCGGATGGTTTGGCTACTACACCCTTGGTGTAATTTTTTTTGAAGGTGTTGCTCTATTTCTTCTCGGCTGAGTGACCCGAGAGGTTTGCGGGTGTGGCGGTAGAGATCTTTTGCCACGTTGGAATACATGCGAATAGTTTTTGAG
>JACPGJ010000003.1:2794-86084 GCA_016182555.1 Candidatus Kerfeldbacteria bacterium | reverse complement strand
TGTAATTGCCCTTTGCTCATACGTATCTATGGTTATTGATTAACCACATCAGTATGAACGAAAGCACCGTTATTCCCACTTATCCACAATTAGTCCGGTTTTCAACTTTACGCCAGTCCACTTTTCAATTTTAAATAACATTTTCAGACGAGGTATTGACATATTTAAAAAATAGTGTTATGGTGTCTGGTCTATTTAAACAATAGAATGCACATTCAAAAACAAAAACCAATGATTATAAGCAGTTCAATACATTCCAAAAGCAGGTATTTGGAACGGTTGAACTGTCTATAATTTTTAGACAGTTTGCACATTACAATTTGATATATCGTTTTAGTCTTTATAAATTAGTCGTTAATTGTGCCACACATTTCAGGTAGCTTTTTGGCATCGAATCAGTTCGAGCCAGTGAGCTGCCTGTAAATGATGCAGGCACAGACGATCACACTACTCGCTAGTGATCGCCGTACACGACAAAATTGAATGCTTCAAGTCTTGGTCAAGACTTGGCTGGCGAAAGCATTCGACTCCAACCAATTAAGGAGGCACGACCATGGCAAAGAATAATATCGGTTCTCTCATGGAAAAGCTGCAGAATGCTGGCCTCAAGGCGTCCCCCGAAGCGACGAAGGTCGTTGAGGAGAAGCGCCAGGAAGAGGCTGCTCCTGCGGCTGCCCCCGTGGGCAAGCTCGGGGATCACGATCCCCGGTATCTCGCGTTCGCCGCGGCCGGGATTCAGCTCCTCGGCGCGAATGGATTCGCGAAGGGACTGGATCGGGCCGTGAACTGGAGCTCGGGCGCAGATGTGTCCGAGCTCATGGATAGGCTCGACGAAGCGGTCGACGAGCTCTCCCTGATCGAAGGGGAGCGTCTCCGCTCGATGATGGGGGAGATCGCCCGTCGCAGGGGCGTGCCCTCCCGTGCTGGTGAGCTCGCTCGGGTGCAGGCCGCTCTCCCCTTTGTGGGTGAGTGGGTCAAGCAGCAGCGCGCGGATGAGCGAGCGGCGTCGCGGCTCGAGGTGCCGGAGCCCACGGAGGGCGAGGACCTCGATAACTATCGTACCCGCCTCCAGACCTGGGCCGCTGACAAGCCCGGTACGCAGTTGAAGCGGATCGGCTTTGATGCCTGGCAGCTCGTGGAAGCGGAGGGAAAGCGGCGTGAAGCGGTGAAGGCCGCGGCCGCTGAAGTCCGCAAGGACGCGGCGATCGACGAGCTCTGGAATGAGCTCGCCGCTGCCTCGAGTATAGCGGAGCGGGTTCAGGTGGCCGCTGCTTGGCGGTCCACGTACCAGTACCCCCGCGAATTTTCGTGGAGTGAGTATGGTGCATGTGACCATGCCTACTCCACGGCCATCGGTTCCACGAGGGCTCCCTGGGCCCTGTGGATCAGTCTTCGCGGGTTCGGCAACTACGAACCCATCCGGGTCGATGGTCTCCCCGCGGAGCTGACCGAGGAGGACCGAAACACGATCACCGACGGCGACCTGCTGAACGCGGCCGTGATCAACGGCAACACCGCGTTGATCAGCGAGGTTGGTCGGCGCTGGCCGGTTGCTGAAGGCAGTGTCCGTCTCGTTGAGATGGGCATTTACAACGAAATGGACCACAAACCGGTCCGGTACGTTGTCGAAGCGGGCGGTCAGCTCGCTCGCTTCAACGACCGGGTCGACTCCATCGACCGGCTGTTCAAGGCCGGTACCTGGGCTCTCAAGCCCAACGCACAAGGCTGGTGGCAGCGCGTGGAGAAGGAAGGGGTCCTCTGTGACCCTGACGTCTTCGCAGCGCTGGCCCGGCTCGAGGGGGCGACGAAGGGAAATTGCTTTATTTCCCCCTCGATCGCCGCGGCGTACGGGCGCCACCCGAAGCTGGGGTACCCGCGCCTCGCCTTCGGTGTCAGCGCCGGCCGTCACTACGACGGCACGGACCTGCCCATCTGGCGGCCGGGTACCGGTACCGGACCGCTGGTCGAGCGGTTCCAAGACATAGCCCTCCTGCGCCGCAATTTCGTGGCGGTGCCGGAGAACGCGTGGTGGATGCCCATCACGATTGGGACAACCCAGGCCGGCAAGCCCCGCATCGACCAGGCCCGCGGCAATGAGCCGTTGGCCACGTTGGTGTGGTTCTGTGAGGGGGCGATGAGCCAGGGCAGATGGGGCTGGAACCGCCGCATCACCGCTCCCGTCAAGGACAGTGAAAAGGGTGGCTCCCGGGTTCTCTGGCAAACCTGGGTTTCGTCCAGTGGAGGCGGTGTCCGGCGGAGCGCCGCGCTTCTCTGGGTGACCAAGGCCGGGTCGATCGGCCTCGAGTCTGGGGAGGCGATCGGCTTCAACGGCGACCGCGTGACCCGCATCGCCGGTGGCCACGTCGAAGCCGGGGACGCCCCCAGCCGCGACTAGAACGATATAACTTCCATAGTCACCGTATGTTGATCCTCTACGGACCGTAAGGTCTAACAGAGGTATGGCATGCAGTGAACAGGTCTATGGAAGATTGGTTTTCCTTTCGATAGAAACTGCACAGTTTTTTTCGAAACAAGAGAAGTTACCTGTACTTCTCATTCCTGTGTGAAGGTTAGTAATAACGTTCATAAGGGAATGAAAAAACACACACTACTACACACGCGTAATTATATGAACAACAGAAATCAGCACTGATTGCTAAAGATGTCCTTGCGACGCAAGGATAAATGCACATGACAATTTGCTTCATGTATCAATTATAGTGGAATTACCTGAAGAGCGCAGAGGATATATTACACAGAATGTATCTTATGGGCTCTTCACGGTGGTTCTGCCGGAAGAGAGAACGCGAACCTTCCCCAAAATGGGGTGCTCTTGTCGCGCGGCACCTCCTGCAGCGGCAAGAAAAGATGGAGGTAGTTATGTCCAAGTCTATCGAAACCATCCTCGTCGAGTCCCGCCACTACCTGAGCTATTTGGAGGAGGATTGCCAGCGCAATCCTCACCGGCGGGACGAATTTCGGGGGAAGGTCATGCACCAGTTGGTCGAAGTGCTGGCTGGCCGTATGATCCACCTCCACGACGAGAGGTGGAACTGGGACGCGGCCATGCCCGTGGTCCGTGAGCAGGAGATCGACGCCTGGAGGTTCACCTTCAGGCAGTTCGACAACTCACGGTACATGGAACCGACTGGGGGCGACCGCCCCGAGCCCTGCATAGCCATCCTGCGCACCAGTAGGTGCCAGGTCAGTGAGCGACAGGTGCCGGGCTCTGGCTGGCACTGGGTGTTCCAGACACCCAGTGGTCGGAAGTTCAAGCTGAAGAAGGAAAAGGGGGAATTCGTCCCCCCTGCAACTCTTCGGTTGAGGTGGAAACAGGCCGCAGACCTGTTTCTATCCTACACCGCTCCGGCCGACTGGAGCGAGAAGGCCACCGCCTTGCAGGAGGCGGTCGGCGCGTTTCTAAAAAGATGGACCGACAGGAGGGGGTTGCGGGAGGCGGTCGATTTTTTCCGTAACTCCACTCCGCTTCCGGAAACGGAGCGGGAGTTCATTCGACCGTTCACCAGCCGCGTCGACAACATCGACCGGCTGCACACGGTCGCCTGGGCGTTCATCCTCCAGGAGGGCGACGCCGGCTTCGCGGCCTTGAGGGAGGCCTTCCGCTCCCTCTGATACAAGAGGCATTCAGTTATGACAGCTGTTCCTACCGTGCTCTCTCTTGAGCATACAGCTGATCATGAATGAACCACGGGAGAGGTTGCATGATGTTTCACATCATCATCCCTCTTCCGCCGCCTTCTGTGATGGTGTTTATGAA
Organism: Candidatus Kerfeldbacteria bacterium; assembly: GCA_016182555.1. Classification (GTDB taxonomy): domain Bacteria; phylum Patescibacteriota; class Patescibacteriia; order UBA9570; family XYC2-FULL-38-9; genus JACPGJ01. Next base: position 82,306 of record JACPGJ010000003.1, on the reverse strand, counting down.
ACGTCAAAACAGAAGATCTCAGAACAGCATTGTTGTGAGAGACACCACTATCTTCACTTAAAGTAAGTGTACGAATACTGTATTGTTCTTTTTGTTTCCAGCTTTAACATAAATCATTTTTTATCTTTAATCTGGAAAAAATAAACCATCTGTGATTTTTCTTTGGGAAGCAATACATTTACAACTTTTTCAACAGCATCTTTCGTTAAACCACTAGCAATGATGGTATCTAAAATTGTAGCAAACCACCCTTGAGTAATCCCTACCCTCTTTAAATCCTTTCTATGTCTTCGACTATTTGCTTGCCCTACTATTTGATAATAGGTTACAAGTAAAGTATGGTTTTTATCGATTAAAGCTGCTATTTCAGCGTTGTATTCTTGACGACTAGCTTCTTTGGTAAGTTAATAATCGAAAACTTTCTATCTACTTATAATAGCAAATCCGGCCAAAAAGTGAAGTACTGTACTGTACTGTACTCATCAAACCTGTTTGGGTAATGGTGAGGCTACTATTTAGTTTTTACAGATCTATTTTATCAGACTGCTTCCATAAAATCTGAAAGTATTGTCTATAATTTTCAGCGAGTTTCTTATTTCGAATCACAAAAATAGTTTCTGGTTCCTCCCATAATACGTGAGCAACAACATTACCAAAAATCCAAATAACTAATGGTGAAGGTGGAAAATTATTCGGTAAATATCGCGCATCAGCAAAAATAGAAAAATCTGGTTCGTTTTGTATGTGAGGCTGCAATAATGCAAAGTGTTTAATTCCTCGTTTTTCAATACGCTTTTGAAAATAGTCTCGTTCCTTTCCTAAAGCACGCGGCAGATTCATTATTGAACCAATTAAATACACATCCGCACCTTCTCGAATAATCATCTCCACCACATCCCGAATACCTTCTCGTCCGGAAAGCACAAGCGATTCTGAGTAGCTCACCTGTTTTTTTGAAGTAATTTCTTTTATCGCGAGCTTCGCAACATCTTCTTGCTGTTGTAGTTCATCAAGTAAAGGGTGAGGGTCGAGCGCATGAAAATACGCCACACCTCGTTTAGTTATTTTAGTGACTAACTTTCTACTGATTAAATCATCCAGTGCTCTGTACGCAATATTGCGATGAAAACCGGTTTTTTGTAGTAGCGGCCCGATTTTTGTTTGCCCTAATTCAAGCAAAGCAACATATATATCTGCCTGATTTGAAGTAAAATTAAGTTGGAGAAGGTGTTTTTTAAGCATAGAAGCGTTATTTTGGTAAAATGCCACAATAGAAATAGCGTATTTTTTTAGCCAAAATTAGCTAAATTATTTTCTTACTATTCATTTTGTCCTTATTCTAGCAGTAAAAAACCCGTTTGTCAAAATATGTCACAACAAATGTTATGCTAATTTTTAGTTTTGTGGTAAAAAAAAATTAGACCGTGTTTTTATAATTGCTCATTTTTAAGCAACACCATACCAGGTGTTGCCAAGGAGAAAAATGTGGAAAATGTAAGTTTATTCACCCTCGCTTGGGACGGCTACAAAGCCATCCTTGAGAAGGCTGAAAAGTCCAGGGTCGCTCCGAACGCCCCTGAAATCAAATCTGCCCTCGCAGATTGGGCGAGGGCAATAGAAATTACTGGAAGTTTTTCCTCCGTGAGGGAAAGAGCGGAGGAACTACGGGCAATTGCCTGCAAACTGAGGGGAAAAAACTCTCAAAAGTTCCGAATCCTCTTAAAAAGGGTGGAGGAACTAATTCGTACCATGGAATAGTGGTGCAAATTATCCGTCTGGGAGCCAGCAATGGCTCCAGGCGGATTTTTTTTATTATGTTGACCATCCCCATTCGAACCACATGCAAACCTGTGAGGTCTTGCACTCAAACTGGGATACTGACTCACAAATCAAAAATCCTCGCACCGTACGAGGACTTTTGAGAGAAATAGGTTAGCGGGTCACCTTTAGAACCGCGCTCCACTTGGCTGACTACTTACGACGAAATTCGAACATTTTTCAGAAACACGAGGAATGAACGGTGGAAGCGGCGGCTGCGAAACACCACCGGTCAGCCGCCGCTGTTCAAGAATCTCACATTGATGTAAAAATTCTAAAAAAATTATTTTTCAGACGAATTGTTGACAAGATGATAGGCATAACATGCATTACCCCCCTTTTCTTTCAGCAATACACTAAAGCCTTGCTGCCTAAAATACTCTATGACTTTTTTAATCGGTATCCAATTATATGTTCCTAAGAAAAGATGAATTCTCATTTTTAACAATACATCTGTATTTTTATGTGGAGTTTCTCCTACAAATATTGCTTCTTCCTTATTAGAAAATACAGAATAAGGTTCTTCTCTTACAAATACTCTTTTCCCCTTTCCTTCTTTACCATAGGCATATTTTTTTGGAGTTTTATCTGCAACAGCGCTATCAAAACCCAAAAAAACTGAATCCCAATCAACCTCTATCATGCTTGTAACTTCATCAATAGTGGCAAAATTAGGATGATAAACCCATACATTCGGACTATCAATGGCCATTTCACTTGGATATATAAATTTAAGGGCTTCATCCTGCTCTACTCTATTGAACTGTAAATAAGATAAGAAAGGTACTAACATACCAGATTCTTCAACAGGAACACGCCTGTAGAGTTCATTTTTTAAAAATTCACGAGCAAATACTGTAGCTTTATCCTCGTCAGTCGTATATTCTCCATCAAGCAATTGTTTATAAAAATCTCTGCGGTTTTCATAAACTTTACGCTGTGTTTCAGGAAGATCTCTTTCGAGTAATTTTTCAACAGCCATTTGATAATATGAGTTTACATCCTGAATTATGCTCGATTTTAATCCCTCAAAATATTGTGATTTCAATAATATTTCAAACCATTCATCTATTACCTGTTGGCGCCATGCTGGATCATCTTGTTGATGGATAAATTGTTCTAAATTGGATTCAATGACAGGTTCACGTTCTTGTTCCGCAACTTCAAGTATAGGAGATTCACTTTGTTGTGGAGGCTGTACTTGATCAGGATGAAAAAATCCAGTTTGTTTTTCTCGTACCATACGAATATATATTAATAATTTAACAAAACTATATCATACAGAGTATTTGCGTCAATGTGAGATTCTTGAACAGCGGCGGCTGACCGGTGGTGTTTCGCAGCCGCCGCTTCCACCGTTCATTCCTCGTGTTTCTGAAAAATGTTCGAATTTCGTCGTAAGTAGTCAGCCACTCAGGATATCCGGCATTTTCCGGAACGAGCGCGCCGAAACGAAGGCGCGTTTTGTGTAGCAGTTGAAAGGGTGTTTTGAATTCTAATTCCACCTTCCGCTCCCGCAGTTGGGCGTTCGGCGTTGGAACAACGCGAGCATGTATTTTGAAAAATTGTTGGTTTCAAAATACATGCTCCAGCCGACCGTTTTGAGGAAATTGCGACTTTTCCACCATTGCCCAAAAGCAAACAAAGTAATATAACAAATATATGAACAAATTTTTCCTCTATGCTCGAAAATCTACTGATGAGCCCGATCGCCAGATTCTTTCTATTGATGCACAAATTACTGAGCTGAAAGAATATGCCAAGCGAGAAGGTTTGAATATTGTTCGCACATTTATTGAATCACAGACTGCCAAAGAGCCAGGACGACCAATATTCAACGAAATGCTTGATTTAATGGAAGCTGGTAAGGCTGACGGCATCATTTCTTGGCATCCAGACCGCTTGGCACGGAATTCTGTTGATGGAGGCAGGGTCATCCACTTAATTGATAGAGGAAAAATTTGTGCACTCAAGTTTCCTACCTTTTGGTTTGATAACACTCCGCAAGGAAAATTCATGCTTAATATTGCTTTTGGGCAATCAAAATACTACATCGACAATCTTTCTGAGAATGTAAAACGGGGTTTGCGACAAAAAGTGCGAAATGGAGAAAAGCCGGGACTGGCGCCTATTGGGTATTTGAATGACAGAAATAAGCACACGATTGTGCCTGATCCTGAACGGTTTGATTTTGTAAAAGAGATGTTTCAGCTATATGCCACTGGTGAGTATTCGTTAAAGGCACTACAAAAAATTATGCATGATAAAGGTTTACACAGTAAGACGAATAAACCGTACTCTTTTTCTGTCATTCAACGGATTCTGCAAACCCCATTTTACTATGGCCTTTTTTGCTTCAAAGGTGAGTTGTATCAAGGCATTCATGAGCCAGCGATATCAAAAAAATTGTTTGACCAAGTACAGGCAATTATGAAAGATAAATCGCGTCCAAAAAAGCGAAAACATAGCTTTCTTTTTCGTGGCTTATTAAACTGTGCTGAATGTGGCTGTGCGATTACAGCAGAAACGCAAAAAGGTCACTACTATTACCGCTGTACTAAAAAGAAACAGGCATGTACTCAGGGCTATGTTCGAGAAGAAATATTAGCAAAGGAAATATCAACGATACTTTCTTCTGTTTCTTTGCCTGAACAGATTGCTGATGCGTTTCTGCAAAAACTGGACACAGAAGAAACGGATACCAGAACGCTTACAGCTTCGCACAGCCACAAATTAGGTGCTCAAATGGCAGAATGTGAAGGTAAGCTCAATCGCTTACTGGACAGCCATTTAGAGAGCATTATTACCAAAGACGAATACACGAAAAAGAAAGCCGAGATACTTAATCAAAAAGTACAGTTAGAACAAGAATTGGCTACTTTGGACGCGAAGGGTTTTCGCTGGCTTGAACGATGCGAGAATTTATATTACAAGCAAAACAGGCACAAACAGTTGCGTTAAATAAAGATTATGAAGAATTGAGCAATTTCCTCAAAACGGTCGGCTTGAACGCCCAACTGCGGGAGCGGAAGGTGGAAATACAATTCAAAAAACCCTTTCAACTGCTACACAAAACGCGCCTTCGTTTCGGCGCGCTCGTTCCGGAAAATGCCGGACATCCTTACTGGCTGGGGAGGAGGGGATCGAACCCCCGAATGCATGGACCAAAACCATGTGCCTTACCGCTTGGCGACTCCCCAATAGGTGGCTATCGAGCCAAAAACAATCGAAAAATTGCTTCCGTACGATAACACACTCTATCATGAATGTAAAGAATCCTACCCCAAAAATTTCCCTATTGCGCTGTCAATTCGTATTTTTTGCTCACCGCATACACCTGAATCGCTGCTGCCGATGAATTTTCCAGCGTGATCTGTTTACTCTTCACTTCCGTATTCGTCGCGTCTACAGCGTTACTACTCAGGGTCACCGAATCTTTTTTGTTCAACTCGTGCGATGACAAATCCACTTTTACAATTGACAACCGCGCTTCGGTATTATTCGTCGAAGTCACAATAATCTCAATTGCATCATCTTTATCTTTGCGAAGATTATATTGCTGAATCACATTTTTACCATACTTCGTATTCTTCGATAACGTAATCGTTGAGGCAATAATGCCCGAAAATGGACTCACCAAACTCATCTTTTTTCCAGAAGGTTGCAATGCGATCAAAAAGCCACTATTTTTATAGTGTTTCACAATCGTTTTCTTATCTGTGGTGATATCAAAAATGTTGTACTGATATACCGAATTATCTGCAAATGTTACTTTAATATTACCGTTTTTTCCGCCAACAAATGAAGTAATCGCTTCATCATAAGCATTGACATCCGCAGGATCATTGTAACCATACGCTGGATGATATCCATTTTCCGAAACCGTATTCACTTCATCTACATCGCCATCACCGTCATTATCAACTTCATCATTTGAAATTTCTATACCTGCATTTGAAATAGTATCGTTAGTATCGTCATTATTTATCACATAACCTTCAGGCAGTGCTCCATCGCATGCAACCATAGACACTGTCGGATCTCCCAGGCCATCTTCATCTTCATCAGCATAATACGTCGTTTGCGTAGAAGCTGTTGCATCCGTATCATCACAATCATCTTCTGTCGCTACACCATCATTATCCGCATCGGTATCATTCATAATGTAACCAATATACAACGCACCCGAACTATCATAGTCTGTTGAACCAACTAACACATCAATAAACCCATCATTATCCATGTCTCCGGCAGAAGAAACTGACTCACCTGCTGACTGCCCTACTTGTTCACCAAGAATCGTATACATTGCCGCATCAGCAAGAGACACTGATGTTCCAGCTGCAGGTAAGTTCGATGAACCAATAATAGCGTATACCGCTCCAGCATCTTGCATCTCTTCGGAAACATCATACGCAGGAGAACTAATTAAGAAATCCGTATATCCATCGTTATTGATATCCCCTACTCCGGCGAGTGCTGAACCTGCTGCATCGTCTTCTGCCACGCCGGTATATTGCACGCTCAAATCAGCAATAGCCACACTTGAACTGAGATATGATGAAGCTCCATACACTAAATACGCCGCACCAGCATTATCAGCAACATCACTATTAAGCTCTGCACCAACAAGCATATCATCAAACCCATCGTTATTCACATCCCCTGCTCCGGCAACAGAAAATCCGGCATATTCACTCAGATTACCACTAAATTGTATTGCATCTCCTAAACCTAATAATGAAAAGAATGTTTGTTGATAACTAATTGATTGGCCAAAAATCAGATAAGCAACTCCATCACCCGACGCATCCCCTGGCGCACCAACAAGCATGTCATTAAACCCATCGCTATTCACGTCCCCTGCTCCGGCAACAGAAAATCCGGCATAGGCACTGATTTGTTCCGACATGATTTTGTCTCCCACTCCGAAAATACTCCCTGAAATAAAGGCGGTTGGTGAACCAAGCACAACATATACGGCACCGGCGTCCACTTCTCCTGTAGAGTCATTGTCATGGTATGGTGCACCAATAATATAATCTGCGAATGTATCTCCATTGGTATCCCCCACCACCGCAACTGAACGGCCAAAGCGATCATTTTCAGCCATGCCGGTGAATGCAATTGCCGATGATAAATTCATTGAAGTCAGTGCTTGTGCCCGTCCATAAATAAGATACACCGCACCCGTACTATTATTATTTGCAGGAGCACCAATTAAAATATCTGCATATCCATCGCCATTCACATCTCCACCAGAAACTGAAAACCCGGCTTGGTCACCCGCTGTTTCTCCGGTGAATTTTACTGCATTAGTAAAATCAATATCATCTAATGAAGCAAATTGTGTTGACTGACCATAAAAAAGATACGCTGCGCCTGCTTGGGTGCCATTTTCACTATCAAATGTATCGCCCACAAGAATATCATCATACCCATCACCATTCACATCCCCTGCCGATGCAATAGAGGCTCCTAATTCATTTGATGTTAGGCCACCCGGAATGCGAGAAAAAGTACCTAATGACAATTCTTCAGCAAAAGTTGGTTGAGGAATAATACTCACCACTAATGCAACAAGGAGCACAGCAACGAATGGCGAGAAACGAACCAATATGTTGGCATGTTTCATAAATGATATATTATTTTTTTAAATATCTTGTTATAGCAATCATACTCGACGCTACACTCAATAAAATCGCGCCACCAAACTCAATTGCTACAATTCGCCATATATGCTCGGTACAATAATGTAAAATAGAAAATTGTCCTTCAAAAAAAGCGGTAATGGTTGGATCTGAACCATATAATAACACATAAAACAATGACAAGGTAATAACAGAGGCAATCACCGCAAGTAATACACTTTCCAACACAAACGGCGCACGGACAAACCAATTCGTTGCACCCACTAATTTCATAATGCCCACTTCTTCACGGTGGCTATAAATAGTAATACGAATGGTATTAAAAATCACCACAATAGAAATGATAATAAATATCAAGCTTACTCCTAAACCAATATCGTACGCTTTATGCGTAAGTGTCGTTACACGGTTAATAATGGCACGGTTGTCGCTGTAATCGGTGCGATCAATAAATTCGCTATACGGCGATGCTTGAAACGCACGAATAATGTGCGGGTAGTCATCGATGGACCTTGCACGCACCGTGAGACTTGCGGGCAACACATTTTCTTCCATTTCACTCAGCGATGATAAAATTTCTGGGTCATCTGCATGTTTTTCCTTGAATTGTTCCAATGCTTGATCTTTGGATACATACACCAAGTCTGCCACTCCACTCAACGATTGCAGAAAATTCTGCGTATCAATAATATCTTTTTCTGAAACCGAATCATAAAAATACAAATCAATACTCACTTTATCTTGAATGGTATGAATGACCTGTTGCCCAATAATATTTAACGTGCCAACAAGGGTCATGCTCATGGTAGTGAGCACAAGCAAAAACACGGTAATCACCGACAACCACAAATTGCGGGAAAAATTTTGAACGGCGAATCGAATAGTGCGAATAATTCCAACAAACATTAGAGTGTATATTTACCAGTTTTTTTATTAGAAGAAACAGCGCCATGGTCCACCGTAATCACCCGCTTACGCAAACGGTTCACAATTTCCGGGTTATGGGTCACGAGCACCACGGTTGTGCCGAGTTGATTGATTTTGAGCAACAAATCAGTAATTTCATGAGCGGTAATGGTGTCCAAGTTTCCGGTTGGTTCATCTGCCACTAAAATTTTTGGGCGGTGCACCAATGCACGTGCAATGACCACTCGCTGCTGTTCACCACCAGACAACTGATTCGGGAACTTATCCGCTTTCTCTTCCAAGCCGACAATACGCAACAACTGCGGAACGATTTTGCGAATTTTTTTTCGCTTCGCTCCACACACTTCTAACGCAAATGCAATATTTTCTTCAACAGTTTTTTTCTTCAGTAATTTAAAATCTTGAAAAACTACACCAATTTGCCGGCGCAACACTGGTATTTCACTCCGTTTAATCGCAGAAATATCCCAACCACCAATAATAATACGACCTTCAGATGGTTTTTCTTCCGCAATAATCATACGGGCGATGGTGGTCTTCCCTGCTCCCGAATGACCAACAATCGAAATAAATTCGCCGGGTTCAATCGTAAAATTCAAATCCGCCGCAGCGACGGTGCCGTCTTCATACAATTTTGAGACGTGTTCAAACGTGATCATGAACAACGAAGATTAATCAATTTTGCGAACGACGACATCCATCACACCGGATGATAATTCACCAAGTTGTGAAAAAATGTCACGCGGAAGATCAATGATTCTGTTTGCAACATAGGGCCCGGTAGACACAACCGTTGTCGTTGCCTGCTTTCCATTATTTGGGTTGATCACCAGAATGCGCGTACCAATTGGTAAATCGTTCATCGCGGCACCATACCAATCATACCAACTCGCTTTGCCCGAAAATTCAACATACGGCTTTGCAAAGACACCAACAATCGCATGGCGTTTGCTTAGAGTAGTATTGAAACGATTCGCCGATTCGTTAAACGTTGTTGGAATCGTCTCCCACTCGCCTATTTTAGCATTCCACAATTTTATTGTATAGCCCTTTTTACTTTCTTTTTTTGCCAGCAGACTTAACCACAATGGTTGGCTCACATCTACTTTTTCTCCGTGCGGTTCAGTAATGCTGTATGCATACACTCGGCTTAATGATTGTTCGTTATCGAGCGGCAAAAACTTTTTCTTGAGTGCGCGAATATTGATATGCACGGTGTCATATTCCGTGAGCGAACCACCCGGTACGCCGAGTGTTACTTCTTGACTCGGTCCTTGAATGCTATATCCTTTTTGAATAGTTGCGCGGTCGAAATTGATATTTACTTCTTCTACATTAGGAACAGAAACATATTTATACGTTGGTGTTTTGGCTTCCGTATCTTTATGCGTTGTTTTTTTTGCTGCGTCCACCGGTGTAATGCGCGTAAAAAACAGAAAAACTGCCATCAGCAGTAATAGAATTCCGGAAAAACGGTGTCGATTGTGCCGCACGTGTTGCCACTGCGGTGCAAAATTCAACATCATGTACCGTGTAGAATACAATACATGAGCAATCATGTCAAACTGACTGACGACTTGTCTGACGACTTGAACTACCGGGTACCGATTGACTGCTCGGTCATTATTCTATATCATCAATCATACAAAATATGCCGACGTAGCTCAGCCGGTAGAGCAGCGCACTCGTAACGCGCAGGTCTCGAGTTCGATTCTCGACGTCGGCTCACGAAAACGATCAATTCGCACGCAAAAACCTATTCGTACTTGGGCATGAATTTCATGATACGTAATTGTGCTTTCTTTTCTTTTACCAAATCATCCACCGATTTTGGCGCAATTAAAATATGTCGGGCTTGCACCGTGCCAGCTGTATCATCTTTATCCGTCACCTTGATAATATGATAACCAAATTGAGTTTTCACCGGCGCCGAAACATCACCAACATTCAAAGAAAATGCCGCGGCTTCAAATTCTGGTACCATTTCCCCTTTTCCAAAAAAACCAAGCATACCGCCATCTGGTGCACTTCCCGGGTCATCACTAAATTCTGTAGCGTAATCTGAAAATGGTTTTGTCTCTTCTGGAGTGGCGGTTATTTCTACATACAAACGATCAGCTTCCGCCTTGGCTTCTGCATCCAGTAGCGGGTCGCTGACAAGCGCTTCACTTAATTTCTGGCGTAACACCACTTCATATACCACATATTGTTTAAATTGATCTACATTCCAGTTATACAAATCGGAAAGTGTTTTGGTAATTTCGTCCATACCACCGCTGGCTTGTGGAAGAATCTGATTATCAAAATAATTGTCTACTTCGTCTGCACTGACAGAAACACCACGTTCTTTGGCAATCATTTCCATAATGTGCAAATCAATCAACCGGTCCAATTCACCAGAACGAATAGTCGCTTCCGAAGGGATAGAACTGACATTCACACCCAAATCATCTTGCTTATCAAGAAAATATAATGTCGATGTAACACGCGCATTGTAATCTGCGAGCGGAACAGTCTGGCGGCCCACAATCGCTACTGGCCACGGCAACGTGTCTTCCACCACCGTTTTTACACTATTCTGTCCTGTTGATTCATACACCATCCAATACATTCCACCAAACACTAGTGCCAATACCACAACGACTGTGAGAATAACAATATACACCATTCGTTTGCGTGATTTTCGTTTTACGGTCGTCTCTGTCGCGGTTGGGGGTGGTGTTTCATGAGCTGTCTTCAATGGTTCATCAGAAACAGCAGCATGTGGTTTTTTTTCCGTGCTCGTGCGGTGGTCATGTGTATCGTGTTCAGAGGAATGCGTGTTCGTCATAACGTTTGTGAATGGTAAAATTTTTGCTTAAAATATTCAAACCAACGTTTCGGAGATGGACTCGTGGTTTGCACAGGAATATATTCTATCGTATCACTATCAGGAAGTACAATTTCTCCACGCACAGGGGCGTTGGGCAAAATCACCATCTGCTCACCCGGAGCTTGCAGCCCCAGTTTCACCCGGGCTTCCTTGTCTTGGGCCGTGCTGGTGTTCAAGAGAGCAATCAAATCATGCATTTGGCTATTACGCTGCGATAATCGCGCCACATCCGCTTCCAATTTTGCAATGTCATGCCGTGTTTCATACCGGCGAGCAAACTCTTTGGTGACTGAACTCAACATAAAAAAAAGTACCACAAATAACACCACCACAAATGCGCGTGACTGCCATATTTGCTGATATCGATTGTGCAATGCCTCCCCTTTCCTCATAATTCTTCTCCTTCTTCATCAAATAAGTTTCCAACACCCGCAGTGCCCTTGTCTATCGTGGCCGATTCAGTATCTTGTGATCTTCTGGCTGTTTTGGTATGCTGGTATTGTGCATTCATGATGAGCTCTTTAACGGCTTGTGGTTTGGGAATATCGACCAACTCAATGCGACCACGACTACTCCCAGCATCTATCACCACCGTTCCTACGGCACACAACGTTCGCCACAATCCTTGAGTATTGTATCGAATTTCCTGAATGTGCGCGAGCGGACACTCCGATACATGGCGTTCAAATAGCCGTGGCTGATTCATATCAATAATGCGTTTATTGGTGAGCAATGCCACATTGAGTAGCCAAAGAATGACGATGCGTGCAAAACAGAAAAGTGCCACAAGCAAGAGAAACAAAAAAATTCGATCGCCCCACACGCCTAAAGTATGCAGCGGATAAAAGAAAAAACAATCGCCAAGTAGCAACAAGAGACAGAAAAAAATTTTACCGCGATAGGAAAATAACGACGGGCGAATGACCTGGATCACCGCTTCGTCAATATGAATATATTTATTAATTAAATGTGTGAACATACTATGTCAAAAAAGAAGAAAAAACGATGGCAAGAGAAAGCATGGATTTTCATTAGCATTATTGCCATCATTGCTATGCTATTATTTACAGCGTTACCATTTTTTAACGCACAATAGCGCGGTCGATTAAGAAAAAAACTAGTCCCATGACCGCCATCACCGCAGAGATAATCCAAAACCGCATCACAATTTTGGGTTCCGGCCAACCAATGCCTTCAAAATGATGGTGAATGGGTGATGATAGGAATATTTTTTTGCCTTGGCGCAACATTTTTGACGCTGTTTGAATAATCACTGAACCAGATTCGATCACCAGAATAAACCCAATAAACGGCAACAGCCAAACCGTATCGGTAAGCATCGCAACAATGCCAAGAGTCACACCGAGCGGCATGGCGCCTGTATCGCCCATGATAAAACGAGCAGGATGAATATTAAACCAGAGAAATGCGAGCAACGCACCCGCAATGACTGCGCAAAATGTGGCTAAATCATATTTGCCTTCAATAAATGCAATCGCCACATACGTTGCAAAAGCCGCCAAACAAACCCCACCAGCAAGGCCATCCAATCCATCCGTTTCATTTACAGAAAAAGATGTAGCCACAATGACAAAAATAAATATGGGAATCACCCACGAATCAATTTCTACCGTACCATAAAAAGGTATATGAATAATGGTCCAATCGAGTTTGAAATAAAACCAGAGTGCGCCAACAAGCGCGATGATGGTATAAATAAGTAATCGGTGGCGCAGATGCAACCCGCCACCATCTGCACCAACTTGGCGAATATTAAAAATATCATCGACAAGGCCGACCACGGCAGAGGCGATGAGCGCACCGAGGGGCAATAATGTTTCTGAACGCGTCAAAAAATTAAAACTCGGCGGTACCAACACCGGCAACCAGCGAGAAAGATAATAAAATGAAAGCGCGAGAAGGAGTGTAGTTCCCCATATCAAGATGCCTCCCATTGTCGGCGTGCCACTTTTCGCTTGATGAAATTTCGAAAAAATGGGCGCCTTGGCATTGCTACGAATGCTCTTTCCTAGTTTATATTTATATAAAAAATGAGTAAGTACCGGAGTAACCAAGATGGTCACCACAAAGGAAAGTGCAAATAAAAAAAGAATTTTTACGACTGGAATTGATTCAATATCCATAGGCATGATTTAATAACACCAAAAGCACAGCAGCAACGAATACGACGATCTGCAATAACATGGTACAGGCAAGGACTAACCGACGAATAAATGCATCCATTCGTTTACTCCATAAGACCAAGGCCGCATTGACCACTACCATTGCCGCACCAGAACCCGGAAGCCAAAATATATCTCTCCAATTTCCTGTTCTATCGACACCGAAATACACGTTGTAATGTAAAAAAACAGTATTTTCTGTTGGTGGAATTTTCCACAATATCAAACCAAACGACGCGGCAGACAACAGGATAGAAACCAATAGAAAAAGAAACAATAACCGATCTGGCTTGTGTGGCACCATTGTTTGCGGTTGACCGGCCTCGGGTACTTGCTGTGTTGCCGATACTGTTGTCGCTTCTGCAGGGGAAGTGTTTATGCTCATAATTAGGAATAGACTCTGCTGTAGTGTAGCATAGAAAAAAGCCTGAAGCAATGTGCAGGATACTCATAAATATTGTATACTATCGACATGGAACACGCAGAAAAAATAACAGAAATACTCACGCACGAAAAAATACTTACTCCTAGCGATGATGTCGCACAAATGCTGCTGGATGCCAAACACAAACACATCGACCTTGAAGAAGAAATTGCTGGAAAAAAAGGAGTAAAGCCTGAACAAATCTATCAAACCGTTGCGGAAGGATTCGGTGTCCCCTATATCAATTTGAATAGCAAAACAATTGACAAATCACTGATTGATTTATTGCCCGAAACCATTGTACAAACGCACCACATTGTTATTGTAGAGCGCGATGCAAATAAACAAATGCTCATCGTTGCCACACGTGATCCGGATGATATTCAAACACTCGATTTCATTCAAAAACGAACAGGAATGGAATTACAAGTCTATTATACGGACTCAGCCAGTATTGCACATATCGTTGGACAATATCACAAAACACTCGAAGAAGAACTCCAATCGGTAACTGCCGCGCCCCTGGCGCTGGATAGTTTTACTGGAATAACGGAATTAAATCGTATTGCTCGGGATGTTCCGATTGTAAAAGTCGTTGATGTATTACTGAATTATGCGCTCTATCAAGGCGCATCAGATATCCATATTGAACCAACGGAAAACCACGTCATCATTCGCTATCGTATTGATGGCATTCTGATGGATGTCATGAAATTCCCACGCATTCTTCACCAAGCGCTAATTGCTCGTATTAAAGTATTGGCAAATTTAAAAATTGATGAACATCGGTTACCACAAGATGGACGTTTTAAAATAACCGTCGACGATAAACGTATTGCGTTTCGTGTTTCTATTTTCCCCGTATACGATGGAGAAAAAGTGGTATTGCGTTTACTCGATGAATCCGCCAAAGTACTCACTTTTGAACAACTCGGCATTCAAAAAGAACGCATTGCTATTGTCACCGCCAATATTCGAAAACCACATGGCATTCTTCTGGTCACTGGCCCGACGGGTTCTGGGAAAACAACAACGCTTTATTCCGTGCTGAATATATTAAATACGCCAAGTGTAAATATTTCCACAGTCGAAGACCCGATTGAATACCGCATTCCGCGAGTAAACCAAGCGCAAATATCACCAAAAATTGGATTTTCGTTTGCAGCGGGCTTGCGCGCACTGTTGCGCCAAGACCCCAATATTATTATGGTGGGTGAAATTCGCGATGGAGAAACCGCCGAAATTGCTGCGCATGCCGCCATGACCGGGCATTTAGTGTTATCCACGCTACATACCAATGATGCGATCGGTGCGATTCCGCGCTTAACCGAAATGGGCGTCCCCCGATATTTAGTAGCCTCGACCACGAATCTCATTATCGCTCAACGACTCGTTCGAAAAATTTGTGAATACTGTCGCTTCACCGTCACCATGACACGCTCGCTGGTAAAAGAAATGGAAGAACAACTACAACTGAAAAATATTCTGGAAACAGTCACATCTGTTGAACACGTGGAAGGTGAAACGGAAATGGAAGAGATGAATTTTTATAAAGGAAAAGGATGCGCAGAATGCGGAAACCGAGGATATGCTGGACGTATTGGTATTTATGAAATTCTTGAAATTACGGATGAAATACGCAAAGGTATTCTGGACCAAGCCACACCGAAAGAACTGTTGAATATTGCCATGCAACAAGGAATGATGACTATGGCGCAAGATGGATTTCTGAAAGCGAAGCAAGGGCTCACCACTATTGAAGAAATTTTACGTGTGACTAAAGAATAATCAACAACTATGCCTGCGGAGGAAACAAAAGAAGTGGTGGGAAAAAAAACAACACCCCAAAAGAAAAAAAACCCTGTGCCAAAAAAACATTCACGCTTTACCTTGGCTCATATTTCTGCTGTGGAAAAAATTTTTTTCGTACAAAACTTAGCCGTTTTAGTCAAAGCTGGTTTTTCATTATCAAATGGCTTAATCACGGTTGCTAAACAAACGACCAACAAACGCTTGAAAGAAGTAGTCGATCATCTCGCACTGGATGTGCAATCCGGTGTTTCGTTTGCTACTGCTTTACGACGATATGAAAAAGTGTTTGACCCACTCTTTATTAATATGATTGAAGCCGGTGAATTAAGTGGAAAATTGGAACTCACCCTGAATGAATTGGCTATTCAAATGAAAAAATCACACTCTCTCTTCTTGAAAGTGCGTAATGCTCTCGCCTATCCGACAATTATTCTCATCGCCATGCTCTTCATTGGCACGGGCATGATGATTTTTGTCATTCCCAAAATTGTTGCCCTCTACGCTGACGCCTCCTATCAATTGCCACTCATCACTCGAATAGTGATTACCCTAAGCGATTTTATTATTGGGCACGGCATCCTCACCGCAGGTGTGTTGATCGCATTCATTACGCTGATCATTCTGCTCTATAAACAAGCGGCGATTCAACTGGCAGTGCACCGGCTATTGCTGCGCATGCCCGTTGTCGGAACACTCATTCGTGAATTTAACGTCGCACGATTTAGCCGGGTTTTTCATTCCTTGATTAGTACCGATATCCCCATTATTGAAACATTCACGATTATTACTAAAACGCTTGGCAACCGTGCGTACCAAGAATTCTTGCGCACCATCATCCCTCAATTAGAACGCGGCGTGTCAATTGGAGCAGCCATTGGGCAAAATCCACAACTCTTCCCTGCTACCGTTGTTGAAATGATTATCGTTGCAGAAGCTAGCGGTTCATTAGAAGAAATGACAAAAGAAATTGCCGAACATTTTGAAGAAGAAGTATCCACAGCTATGGATGGGCTTTCTGTGCTGATTGAACCATTGTTGATGCTCTCTCTTGGTGTGGCTGTTGGGTTAATCGCGGTCGCGGTGCTCTGGCCCATGTATAATTTAGTGAATGTGATATAAAGGGCCTTCATCATGACGAGCCAATGATAAAAAAACAACAAAACAAATCAGCGGGTAATACGTTGTTGGAAACCATCATCGCGATTGCCATTTTTGCTTTAGTAACCAGCGCACTCTATACATTGATTCAACTTGGTATTCGCGTATTGCGTGATGATTCCGCTCGGTTAGATGCGGTGAGTATTGCGCAGGCACAACTAGAAACGATTAAAAACTTGCCCTATGAAGATATCGGAGTGGTGGGCGGCATTCCGGAAGGAGCGATTGAACAAACCACGACGACTATTCGCAATAATAACACCTTTACCGTGGAAACCGATATTCGTTATATCGATGATGCATTTGATGATGTTGCGCCGACTGATACCGTAAATACCGATTATAAAAAAATTCGGGTGGAGGTGCGTTGGAATAAACAAGTCGTTCAAAAACCGGTGATTCTCATTACCAATATTGCTCCGGAAGGAGTTGAAACAGATACCGGCGGCGGAACAATGTGGGTAGAGGTCTATAACGCAAATGCAGAACCGATTCCGAATGCCACAGTTCAGGTGGTGAATACTGAAGTCGACCCGGCTATTTCTTTTACTTCCGCTACAGATAGTAATGGCCAATTTCTCCTTCCTGGCGCTGATCCTTCCGTACAAGCCTATCAAATAACCATTTCAAAAACAGGCTATTCTTCAGCGCAAACCTATGGTGTCGACGCAGAAACCAATCCCCACCCCGACCCAGCTCATCTCACGGTAGTTGAATCAGAGGTGACCACCGCTACCTTTACGATTGATGCAGTGAGTGATCTCTCTTTGCATGTTGAAGATTATATTTCTCACCAAGCAAATACCAATGCCTCAATCCGAACCACCGGAAACAAACGAATTGGTACAGATTTAGATGGCAATAATATTTCCAAATTTGACCGTACGAACACCACAAATGGCACGGGCGACATCGTATACAGTGATATTGAGTTTGATACATACACCGCAACACTCTCTGATGGCACGTATGATTTTGCCGGTAGCACGCCGCATCTTCCGTATGTGTTGCCGCCAGACTCTACGGTAACAATGACTATTCTTACCGCACCCGATGCCTCAGACACACTCCTCCTCACGATCGAAGACAGTAATACTATTCCTTTAGCGGGTGCAACGGCGCACCTCTGGAACGCAGATGGAAGCATTGATCTCACTCAAACAACCAATGACTCTGGTCAAACATTTTTCACTCCCCTCATCTCGGGTACATTCACAATCGATGTAAGCGCAGACGGATTTATGAGTTTTAGCGACAGTATTGATATCAGTGGAGATGCCACATTACTTATCACCCTCACCCCATGAACAAGGACGGATTTACTATTATAGAAATGATGGTGGTGACCGCTATTATAGCGATGCTTTCTGTCATGGCGGCACATTTCTTGGTGACCGGTTTAAATATTCAACGCTTTGTCAGCGAACAAAATGATGCCATTGCCGAATCCCGTAAAGCATTAAAAACCATGGTGAGTGAATTACGTGAAACCGTGCCCGCGGACACCGGTGCATATCCTATCGAAGATGCGACGGAACAAGAAATTATTTTTTACAGCGATGTAGACAAAGATAATGAAACTGAACGGGTACG
The DNA here is from genome assembly GCA_016182555.1 of Candidatus Kerfeldbacteria bacterium. Classification (GTDB taxonomy): domain Bacteria; phylum Patescibacteriota; class Patescibacteriia; order UBA9570; family XYC2-FULL-38-9; genus JACPGJ01. Next base: position 63,868 of record JACPGJ010000003.1, on the reverse strand, counting down.
GTACTTCTTAGAAGGAACGAATATTCAACGCGGAATCATCGAGCCAAGCGGTGACCCGCTGGAATATTTGCCCGAGAACGAAACCGTCACAACGATTTCACACTACATTCAAAATGGATCTGATCCGGTGTTTACCTATTATAATCAAAATTATCCGGCAGATACATCCACCAACCCGTTGGCTGAACCAACGAATATATCAGAAATTCGTTTAGTGGAAATTCGTGTACTCACCAACGTGGACCCCAATCGCGTTCCTGACACTCGCGAATTAGAAGCCATGGTGATGCTTCGTAATTTGAAAGAAAATTTCTAACGATATGCGCAAACGACCCACCCATTCCCCCTCTGGCTCCGCCTTGCTCATGACACTCTTCTTTTCTTCACTCTTTTTAATCATGTTCGGTGCAACACTGAGCTTTATTATGGTGCAACACAAAGCCGTAGCGTATGAAGTCTATCGCGCCCAAGGAACAAGTATTGCAGAAGCCGGAACGAATTATTACCGTTGGCATTTAGCGCATGACCCCGAAGATTTCACGACAGATACGGGAACACATCATTATACCGACCCATACGGTGGCGTATTTGGCACGTATACATTAACTGTAGAAGCACCAACCAGCGGGCAAACGACTGCGGTCATCACCTCTGCAGGTTCGCCTCAAGAATCACCAAATGTGGAAAGTCGCATACGTGTTCGCTATGGAAAACAATCACTCACCGAATACGCTTTTCTCACAAATAGCAATGTGTGGTTCGGTAGTACAGAAAAAATTAAAGGGAAAATCCATTCCAATGGTGGTATTCGCATGGATGGAATCAGCGATTCGCTAGTCACATCTGCCGTAGAGAGTTATATTTGTGGGCCGGAACAGGGCTGTACAAATGAAGTAAAACCTGGTGTGTGGGGCAGTGGGGAAAATCCAAAATTCTGGAAATATCCTGTACAAACCGTTGATTTTCATTCTTTTTCGGTTGATTTAGAAAATCTCAAAAATGAAGCAATAGCGGGCGGCATCTATTTAGGTGACTCGGGAAGCTATGGATATTTTCTTGAATTCCATAATAAAGGTACGCTAACCATTTCCAGTGTCACAACGGTCTACCCAGCGGTCAATGCCTATGATGGAACGAGTTGGATCACCGTGGCCAACGATAAAAAAACATGGACCGCATTATCTGGATATACGAACATTCCCCTTCCATCAAATGGGTTAATTTTCTTAGAAGATGACACGTGGGTATCCGGCGTAGTCACCGGCCATGCAACGGTGGTCGCTGCACGGTTACCAGATGGTTCTTACCCATGGGCAGATATCTATATTCCAAATTCACTCAACTACACTGGCCATGATGGTGCAGATGAACTAGGTGTGATCGCCCAAGACGATGTGCTCATTCCGCTACGTTCTGATGATACGTTAGATTTAAATGGCGCAATACTTGCTATCAATGGACACGTGATGCGATACTATTATTCCCAATCCAAAAAAGATCCCTACAAAACCTATGCCCTTCGTGATACAATAAAAATCTATGGTTCCATTATTTCTAATGGTTTTTGGACATGGAGCTGGGTTTCTTCAGACACCGGACCAGTAACGAGTGGATACAACTACACCGATACGAAATATGACCCAAATTTAACCTATAATCCACCACCCTATTTTCCCACAGAAAATGAATACTCCTTCATTTCCTGGGAAGAATTAGAACGCAATCAAGAATAAATTATGTTCATCGGTAATCAAAAACTGAACAGTGTTGGTGTGGATATGAGCGATCATGTTATTCGTATTGTTGGCGTGCAACAACAGGGAAAGAAAAAACGGGTAACACATTTTGGACAACAGTTGCTGCCAGATGGCATGATGGTGAATGGCATTATTCATAACCAAGATGCCGTTATAAAAACGATTACCAATCTCCTTTCGACCACGCATATCCGTCGTCATCGCACAATAGCCGTTGTCAGCTTACCGGAATATCATGGATTTATAAAAACTATTCACCTGCAAGATGAGCCCATTGAAAAAGAAATTCAAAAACATCTTCCCTTTCCGGAAACAGAAGTCACTATTGATACGGTACGTGACGACCACACGCTCAGTTTTGCTGCCGTAAAAACGGATATTGCCATGTCCTATGCTGAATCCGTGGAAGCTGCTGGCCTTCATGTAGGCGCGCTGGAAATTGAATCTCAAGCCATCGCACGATTATTTATTCCCCGAGAGAAAATACCAGAAACCATTGTATTAGCAGATATTGGACGAAATCATACCACAATCCTTGTGGTGACTCATGGTCGAATAGATTTTACGCACACATCCAAATTTATTTCTGGTAAAATGCTCACAGAAGCAATAGCAAAAACGTTGAACGTGTCTGAAGCTGAAGCAGAAAAAATGAAAATGACGAAGCAAGAAGATACACGAATTCACGCGGTTATTCAAGAACACACCACATTATTAAGCAATGAATTAAAACGAGTGATTCACTTTCATCAAGAACACACCGCTGAACAAGAAGCACCCCAATATGTTGTCTATCTCATCGGCGGTGGTTCAAAAATTGACCATATTCGACAATACCTGGAAGAATATATTCACTATCCTGTTCAACAAGCAAAAATGGCCGAACCTATAGTCATTCCTGATACGCTACAATCAGAACTATTATCGTATGGTACCGCCATTGGGCTGGCAATACGCACCACTACTCTTTTCTAACGACTATGTACGATTTTAATTTACTTCCAAAAGAGAAACAAAAAAGCACTCGCCAATGGGTAATGAAGCAGCAGCTTATCGTTGGTATGGTATTAGTGAATATTGTACTCATCTCTATTTGTGGCACACTCGCCGTATTGCATTTTTCCTTGCAACAAGTGCTTTCTGCATCTGCCGCCCCAGCATTAATGACACATGCAAACACCACCTCTACGCAAAATGATGGACTTGATATTCAATATATCAATACGCGGATCCAACAATTACGACTTATTCAAAAAGACCACTCAAACTATCTTGGATTACTGCAAGAAATTTCTACGTTGCTTCCGGAAGGAGTGTCCATTCATTCCATAGATATTGACGCAGAAAAAACAACACTCATCATTGATGGTATTGCTGCAGAGCGCACAGACCTACAAGCCATGCAGCAAAAAATTGAACAAGATAATCGATTTGTTATTACTCAATTTCCCTTCGACGCATTAACGGCACCAAAAGATATTCCGTTTACCATAGCGATGACATTTATACCAGCCGCATTTCATTATGAAGCCTATGAATAATATTGCCACATTATACCATCGTTACCACATCGACATGGCTCTGCCCTTGGTGTTGTGTATGGCTATTATTTTGCTTCTGGGTATTCCACTCGCTCAGCAGCTTGTACTCGATAACCAAGAACTCCGTACTCATCAACAACGAGAATATATGGCAGAACAAGTTCAAGAAGGAGCTCAGCAACAACAAGCAGAATATGCGCAGATTGATGATACCTCTATGCTTTCTCATAGCCTCGTAACACAAGACCATATTATCGAATTTATTGAATCATTGGAAAATACAGCAACAGCATATACGGTCACCGAACAAATGGAGTTATTCCATGATAAACAATCAATCAAAAACGGCATCGTGATCATTCCCGCAACCATTACAGCACGTGGTTCATGGGAAAACCTTATGCGTTTCTTTGGCCGTATAGAAGAGTTTGATTTTTATATTAACCCACGCTCTATTAATATTTCAGAAGATTCCATTACACACACCACGCAGATGACTATTGATACCCTCACCTATTGGGAACAATTATGATAAAAACACCCCACCCTCCATTCATCACTATAGTTAAACGATTTTTCACTCTACGTTTATTGTTGGTGTTTGAAATATTTGCGGTTCTGCTTTTTTCTCTTTTTATGCTATTTTTCTACTGGTATTTCTACTTACCAATTATTGCCCAACATGAACGGAATACACTCGCCACACAAACCACGAGCTCCAGTTCAAATATTCTATTCAGCGAATATGAATCTGTTGTGAAATTTCATCAAGAAAAAATAGATACCGGGAAAAAAATTCGTACGAACCCACCAATAAATCCATTGCGCAACGATATCGATTGACTGCAATATACGATAATTCTATAACTCAATCTCGGCGGCGTACTCCCTCTGGGATTGAGTTATGCATTCTCCACAGTGATGGTCTGATTTTCGCTCGTCATCGTGGAACCATCAGAACGATATTTCACTTTATAGATGGCGGTGTTTCTCGGAATGAATGTATGAGTAAATTTTCCGTTCTTTTTTGTTCTAACGTTTTTCCATTTGGTAAATGCTGATTCTCCATCTTTTTTTCGCCAAATTTCAACACGCTTATTCTTCTTCCCGTTTTTAAGCCAACCAAAGAGTTGAGCCTGTTTGCCGTTTTTCAACTCTGTTTTATTGGCCGCCAAACTAATAGGCAGCTGCTCGCGAACCGTAATCTCTTTTGTGATGCTGCCATCGTCATCTTCTGATGTTGCACTGATTGCTGTGGAAAGAAATTTCACATTAATATCAATCATGGCGCCGCCGTCTACTGGAGTAATGCTCATGGAAGACTGATTGTCTCCATTAAACACCGCTAAATCTTCTACGGTTAACTCTTCCCCGCTCATTTCACTCATGAAATCCACCATTGAATCAGGCATAAACATGTGGAAAAAACCGGTTTCCCCTTCCGGGCCAGTTAATGAAAACCCAAACGCAACATTATCTTCTGACGGAGGAATTAATTCCCAATCCTGCACATTGGTCGACAACCAACAGCCGGTCATTTCTTCCGGAGGGCCATCTTCTCCTGGTTCAACAGCTGCAACAAGCGCAACAATAGCGGCGTTGTCTGGTCCATCACTCGTTTGTTTTAATCCTGTTGCTGTAAACGGTACGGTCACTGTTCCGCCCTCTTCATCATAGCTCCAGCGATTATCCGGAGCAATATCTCCGCCGGGAGTAATGATCACTGCCGGCTCTTCATCAACAGAAAAAACGGCTGTGTATTCCGTATCTGTTTCTGTTAGCCATGCAAATACCGAAACTCCATCTGGCGCACCAGTCATCATGTCAGAAATGTCCTGTTGTGGTTCCGGAGTAATGCTGACCAGTTCTGCGGTCAAAGCAAAACTGTTGTGTGGAAGCACCAGCAGCGCAAAGGTCAACAGTCCTGCGCTAATTGTGGTGAACAACGATCGTTTGTTCATACGATTCATGTTAATAATTACCGTGTTCAGGAACAGCAAAAACTCCTCCCGAACGTTCTTATGATATAAGATACCTCATCTACAGAAAAATGTACAACATGTTTCTGGTCATATCATTACTTGCTAATGTAAGTATTGACAATAATTTAAGGAGAATATATACTATTTCTACGAAAAAGTCTAGAAGATTTTTATCATTTCTTATACTATTACTATTATTGTATGGCACATACCAAAGCTGGTGGGTCCACCGCGTATGGACGAGACTCACAATCGAAACGACTGGGCGTAAAAAAATTTGGCGGAGAGAAGGTCACTGTCGGAAACATTCTTATTCGTCAACGTGGTACAAAATTCCGCCCAGGTGATGGAACAAAAATGGGCAAAGATAACACTATTTTTGCATTAGTCGATGGCGTTGTACAATTCACTGAACGCAAAATAAAACGCTTTACCGGCAAACTCGAAAAAGCAAAAATTGTCTCTGTCGTCTCCGGAAAATAATTCTGATTACAAAAAACCCTTAAGCGACAATTCCTCGAAGGCCTTTTGAGCCAATTCCTCGCGACCTCATTTTGCTACGCAAAAAGATGGTCGCTGTGGAATTGCCTCTACGGCCTTTTTTGAATTTTCTTTGCCATTGCCAGCTGCCGTACAGTGACGGAGCTGGCAGCGAGCTTGGTCGAGAATCGCTTGCGATTCGAGGAGCGAGCCGAGGAATGAGGAGAGAGCGACCGCAGGAGTCGCGATCGACGGTCATTGTTAGGCAGTCTGGCAAGGCAATTCTATTTTTTATTACGGGCAATAGCAGCTTTAATAAAACCGAGGAATAAGGGGTGTGGATGAAGAGGACGAGAGAGAAATTCTGGATGGAATTGTGTACCCAAGAACCATGGGTGTCCTTTTAATTCCATAATTTCCACCAAATCTTGCTGTGGATTACGGCCGGAAACGATCAAGCCAGCATCATGCAAACGTTGAACATAGTCATTATTAAACTCATAACGGTGACGATGGCGTTCCTTCACCATCGGTTGTTTATAAGCAACGGCGGCTTTGGTGCCACTCATCACTTCACAATCGTAGCTTCCTAAACGCATGGTGCCGCCATAGTGCTTTTGCAAAATATTTTTCTGTTGGTGCGGGTTCACAACAATAATTGGATGCTCTGGTGCTTCATCAATTTCTACCGTATGGGCACCACGCAACCCAACCACATGCCGCGCTACTTCTATTGCCGCCAACTGCATGCCATAACATAAACCAAAATACGGAATGTGGTGTTCCCGAACATATTGAATGGCTTGAATTTTCCCTTCTACCCCGCGCGAACCAAATCCGCCGGGAATAAGGACGCCATCAAAATCGGCTAATTCCTTCACCCGTTTCGGATCTTGTTCATATTCTTCCGGGTCTAACCACACTAACTCTGCTTTCCGTTTACACTGCCAAGCGGCATGTTTCAATGCTTCAATCACAGAAATATAGGAATCCGCTAAGACATATTCACCCGTATGAAAATACTTGCCGACCACCGCAATGCGTACCGGCTCTGTTGATTGTTGAATATTTTTTACAAGTTTTTTCCACTGAATCATACGCGGACTCTGCGCAGAAGCCGTGCGTGGGCGCAAATGCAATTCTTTCAATATTTTTGTACTCAACTCCTGTTGCTCAAACATGAGCGGCACAGCATAAATATGTTCAACATCCGGTGCAGAAATAATATGCGCATCGTCAATATTACAAAATTGTGCCAATTTCTTTTTGCGAACCGTATCCAGTGGTTTTTCTGCACGGCCAATAATAACATTTGGCTGTAAACCAACTTCATTCATCTGGCGAACCGCATGTTGCGTCGGCTTCGTTTTCATTTCACCCACTTTTGACGGAATAGGCAGGTAACTCACTAATACAAATAAGACATCGCCCGGATTCTCTAACTTCATCATTCGTGCTGCTTCTAAAAAAAGAATATTTTGATATTCCCCAATGGTTCCCCCTACCTCAATCACCATAATATCTGATCTACTTTTTTGTTGCGCCAACTTGATACGACGGATAATTTCCTGCGGAATATGATACCCGACTTCAACACACTTTCCTTTATACTCTAAATTTCGCTCTTTATTAATCACTTCCAACCAAATACGACCGTTGGTCATGTAATTGACTGAATAAATATCTTCATCCAAAAAACGTTCATAATTGCCAATGTCTTGGTCTGTTTCATCTCCATCTTCAGTCACAAACACTTCTCCATGTTCCGTCGGATTCATGGTTCCGGCATCCACATTGATGTACGGATCAAATTTCATTGCCGTCACATGAAAGCCTCGTGATTGCAAAATCATTCCCAGCGAAGAAGTTACCACGCCTTTGCCGACAGAAGACATGACTCCACCAACAACAAAAATATACTTTGGATGTTTCATAATGAAAAGGTTATGATATGACGTCAAGAATAAATGAGGCCTCTGCTCCGTTCGGGAAGTGAACGGCGATAGTTTGCTTCCCAGTTTTTTTGATGGGTTCAGGCAAAAGTAACCATGATTCTTCCATGGAAATACCGGCTGCCACTATGGCTTTGAGTATAACAGATTTTTGTAAACTGCCAAAGAGCGTTCCGTCCGTGTTGGCACGGGCATGAATAGTGATCGTTGTGGCCGGTAATGTTTTCGCTAATTCTTGCCAAATCACTTGCTGCTGTTGCAAAGACATTTTTTTCTGTTGCTGCTGTTTCTGAGCGTTGGCGATCTCTTTAGCTGTTGCGGCAACAGCTAAACCATGGGGAAAAAGAAAATTACGCGCATATCCATCAGAAACATTCTTTACTTCGCCTGTTTTTTTGATAATCACTTTCATAAAAATGTGTAATAAAAATTATTTCTGCTTCGTTAATTCTTCTTGCGCTGGTGGCACATAAGGCTGATATTGTGCAGTAAACGCGGCTTGATCTTTAATATAGAGCAGAGCAGCATCTAACTGCGGGTCTCGCTCAGCTGCGACATCATCGGCAGTCCGTTCTACCCAATAATCTGGGTAAATACCAATGTTATTGATCAAATGCTGCGTTGGAGTCAACCAACGAGCGATTGTCAACTTTAATGATGAATCATCATCGAATGTTTCTAAATCTTGCACCGTACCTTTACCAAACGATGTCACCCCAATAATTTTTGCCTTGCCATAGTCTTCTAAGGCGCCGGCAAGAATTTCTGATGCTGATGCTGATCCTTCATTTTGGAGAATAATCGTCGGCAGATTCTGTAACGGAGATAATCCACTTGCCTTATAGGCTTGTGTAGCACCATTCCCAAACTGTTCATACACCACCGCTTGTCCTTCTGGAATAAATTTGGAGGCAATATTCACTGCACCGTCTAAAAATCCACCCGGATTATTTCGTAAATCCAAGATCAACGCATCCGGTTGTTGAATCAACATATTATTAATCGCTTCTTGAAATTTTGTTGCCGTATCTTCCGCAAAATTCGTAATGGTGATATGCGCAATACGATGATCACCTTCATTCACCATTTCCCATTTCACGCTTTCAACATGAATCGTATCACGTGTCACGATAACATCAAACGGTTCAGGCGTATCAACACGTTGAATGGTGAGCGTCACCGTGGTTCCTTTTTCACCTCGAATAGTTTCTACAGCATCGTTCAATGAAAAACTCGACGCATTGGTGCCATTAATAGCCAGTACAGTATCTCCAGCAAGCAACCCAGCCTGTGAAGCGGGAGAACCCGGAAGCGGTGCAATAATAGTGAGATGATCATCTTTTATACCAATCTCTGCGCCAATACCTTCAAAGCTACCGTATACCTCACTTAAAAACGCTTTCGATTGTTCCGGATTGAAAAAAACCGAATATTGATCACCAACTCCCGCGACCATACCGGAAATGGCACTATAGATCAATGTCGAATCATCGACTGGTTGATCCACATATTGGGTATGAATTTCATCCCACACTTTCCAAAAGAGATCTAAATTTGCTTGATGTTCAAAAGATGAATTCGTTACTGGTGCATGAAAAGAAGCTTGAATTGTTCGAATATAATGATTAGTTGCAAACTTCGGGGAATTATTAAGTACAAACCCAACGCTGATGCCAAATAAAAATATAATAACTGTCGCGGTACACAAAAACAAACGACGAGATGAACGTGTGACGCTGGGATTATTCGGTAATTCGTTGGATATGGGCACCGATGTGTTGTAATCGTTCTTCAATTCGTTCATAACCTCTGTCTATATGATAAATATTATTCACTGTTGTCTCTCCTTTGGCAAGGAGTCCAGCAATCACCATGGCAATGCCTGCGCGAATATCGGGGCTCGTGACTTCTTTACCAATAAATGGTGTCGGCCCATTCACCGTTACACGATAAAGATCCAGCAATGAAATCTGCGCTCCCATGGTGTTCAACACTTCTGTATAAAATAAACGACCTTCATAAATAGTTTCACGCACACTACTTTCCCCTTCCGCTTGGGTCAGCAGTACGGTCATGGGTGGCTGTAAATCGGTAGCAAAGCCAGGATATTCATGCGTAATTAAATGAAACGGTTTCAGTTTCTGTTTTCGCTGATGAACTTCCACAGCGTTTGAATGAATAGTTAATGGCACGCCCATATCTGCAAGAATATGTAATGGAATTTCAAGATGCTCGGGGTGACAACCATCAATCGTGACATCGCTATTTGTTGCTGCGGCAAGAATAATGAATGAACCAGCTTCAATGCGGTCAGGGATAATATGCGCTGTCCCACCACGCAACTCAGCCACTCCTTGGATGTTTATTGTGTGCGTGCCGGCACCAGTAATCTGTGCACCAACAGAGTTGAGATATTCTGCTAATGCAACAATCTCCGGTTCACACGCAGCATTTTTTAATACCGTGCGCCCCTTCGCCAATACTGCAGTCATCATTAATGTTTCTGTTCCCATGACACTCATGGTTGGGAACAAGCAAGTTGCACCCACTAAACCATTTGGTGCAGAAAAATGATAGGTATCCCCTTCTTTTTCTACGGTGGCACCAAACAGAGCAAACCCTTCTATAAAAAAATCGATTGGTCGTTTACCAATATTATCACCTCCCGGATGCGCAATGCTCACTTGGCCATAGCGAGCGAGCAATGGACCGGCAAATACAATAGAAGCACGCATTTTTTTCACGAGTTCCCGAGGCATTTGACCGGAAAATTTCTGCGGTGGAATAATTTGTATCTCGCGTGTACTGATACGGTTGACGGTACCGCCAATATTTTCTACAATATCAAGCATTCGTGCCACATCTTCTAATGCTGGCACATTGGTGATGGTTGTTGGCTCGCTTGCAAGAAAACATGCCGGAATCATTTTTAAGACATGATTCTTTGCACCGTTTACGGCAATGTGGCCAGATAACGCATGTCCACCTTCGATAATAAACTTTTCCATATTAGGCTAGTATACGCTAATGACACCTCTGCGTCAATTGAAGCCGCGACGAAAAAGATCCATTATTTTTTGGATATTTATTCTTGTGGCCGGCCCCTTAACGGTTCTTATTCTGAGCTATGCGGCTGGGTATAAATTTGACCGGCAAACGGGTACCATTATTGCGACATCACTCCTGAGTATTAAAACGACTCCCGCAGAAGCAACCGTATTCTTCAATGGGAAAAAACAAGAACCGCTCACGCCATATATTTACACGGATATTTTACCTGGTACGTACACTATTACTATCCGCAAAAGCGGTTACCAACCTTGGAAAAAACATCTTACTATTGAACAAGGGAAATCGATGCTGTTTAATGATGTGATGTTATTTTTAGACCACACCACAACAACACCAATTGATGCACAAGCAATGCCTGAAACGGTTTCACGGGAAGAGCTCTCTTCCCTACCGCAAGATTTGCTCGCCAGTTATGCAAAAGAAGGTTTTGCGCATCCGGAAGCCTTAAAATCCGTAGAAGGTCCACGTGATATATTGGTCGACCCACAAACACACGTTTCTTATATTGTCCCGTCTTTAAAAACATTTATTGACACCGATGCGGTGGAACGGGAAATGGAGCATACGGATTGGAATGAACACCTGTTGGTGTATACCAGCCAAAGTGATCTTTGGCTATACAATTCGCACGATGACACACATACACTACTCACACGCCATGGAGAACCCATGCTCGATGCGGTCATTCACCCCGCTGGGCAATATGTCTTCTTTAGTGCTCAAGATGGAATATACGCAATAGAAATAGACAACAAGGACCACCGCCAAACATGGAAATTGGCAGATGCTTCGTCGGCCAGCAATTTGCGTGTCACAAAAACTGGTGCACAATTATTATTCACCAGCAACGACAAAACAAAAAGCATAAGTTTATATAACGATTAACACAAGCCACGAACTGTATTGATTATTATTGTTGCAAATAATCTGCTAATGCCTCTTGCCATGACCGCATTGGCGGTAATTTTGTGTTGAGCAGAACCGAATATGCTGGACGCAGAGCCGGGCGCGGAAAGCGAGAAGCAGGAACCGGGTTGAGCGTAATAGTGATTCCTTTTTGGTGGAAAATTTCCTGGGCAAATTCGTACCAGGTACAGGCGCCAGTATTGGTGACATGATATATCCCTGGCGCATATTCTTGCTCCAATATTAGGCGGGTTTGCTGAGCAAGATCGCGAACGTATGTTGGTGATGCATATTCTTCATTCACCACATTCAATTCGGTTTTTGTTTCCGCAAGAGTAAGCATCAGGTCGACAAAACTTTTTTTTGACCCATCACTACTCCCTGGATGACCAAATAATTTACAGGTGCGTATAACATAGCCGCCAGCCGCTACAACAGCTTGTTCTCCATGAAATTTGGACAACGCATATCGACTCTTCGGATTCGGTGCGTCTGTTTCTGTATATCCTTCTTTTTTTGTTCCATCAAATACATAATCGGTGCTGTAGTGCACAAACACGGCGCCCAGCTGTGCACACACTTCTGCAAGATTTTTTGGCCCCTGCGCATTCACCTGCTCGGCAATAGCAAAACCTTCATCAGTTTCCGCTTGATCAACCGCATTATATGCCGCCGCATTGATTACTATCTTTGGCGCAACAGATGCCAATTGTTCTTTCACCGCAGACAGGTCGGTAATATCTAATTCTTCCTTATCCCAAACAAGCGTGTGCCTATCTGAAAATAGATCAACCAGATACTGCCCAAGCATTCCTTTGCCGCCAAGAATAATAATGGGAGATTGAATCATACAGTGTGCTTTAAGGGCTTCCACCATGTTTCATGCGTTTTGTACCATTCAACAGTTTTAAACAACCATTCATCAAACGTATATTGTGGTTGCCACCCCAATTCATGATGAATTTTTGACCAATCGATATCATATTTTTGATCATGCCCTGGGCGGTCTTTTACAAATTCAATTTGACTTTCATCTGCACCCAATAACGCTAAAATATGTTTGGCAATTTCAATATTGGGAAGCAAATCATGCATGCCACCAACCAAATATGTTTCCCCTATTTTGCCCTGTTGTAATACAAGATCAATCGCTCGACAGTGATCTTCTACATACAACCAATCACGCACTTGTAATCCATCACCATAGATTGGAATTTTTTTCCCCTCTAAGATATTCGTAATCGCCAGTGGAATGAGTTTTTCAGGAAAATGGTATGGCCCGAAATTATTAGAACAATTCGTAATGGTAATCGGTAGTCCATATGTCGTGTAATATGCACGCACCAAATGATCTGAAGCGGCTTTACTTGCTGCATACGGGCTGCGTGGTGCGTACGGAGAATTGATGGTAAATTTTTCGTTTGTCGCAAGATCAAGCGTACCAAAAACTTCATCTGTTGATATATGATGGAATCGCTTCACCTGGTGTTTCAACGCAGAGTCCAGTAACACTTGCGTTCCAACAACATTCGTTTTGACAAACGCTGCAGGTGCTAAAATAGAACGATCCACATGTGATTCGGCAGCAAAATGCACAACCACATCTATACCCTGCATAGCGTTATCCACCTGTGCGGGATTGGTAATATCGCCATGAATAAAAGAATACCGAGGATGATGTTCAATATCTTTCACATTTTCCAAATGACCCGCGTAGGTGAGTGCATCAAAATTCACCACTTCATCTTGTGTATGATTGGCCAACCAATAGTGAATAAAATTTGACCCAATAAATCCTGCACCTCCAGTAATAAGTAATTTCATCGCTCTATGATATTATCCTTTTTGAATTTCCCAAAAATCCGCACCAAACACATCCCACGGTAAACGATGTTCATCTGTTTTTTCTGGATCAGCATCAAATACATTATTAACGAAATAGATAATTGCTGCAGGTCGTTGCCACAAATTTGCTGCGCCATGCGCAACACCGCGAGGAATGTAGAGCAATTTTGCTTTTTTTGCTCCCATGACAAATCGCATCTTCATTCCTTTTGTTGGTGATGTATCACGACAATCCATTAACCCAATGAGTAATTTTTGAGTGGGTGGAACAAACCAAATATCTTCTTGCTGAAAATGCAAATGCGCTGCTTTCACCACACCAGGATCCATTTCAGAATAATTCATTTGTTTGAGTTCAAAATCTGGAAATGCCGTTGGATGCCCAGTAACAAAACGAGTAAGCTCTAAAAAATATCCACCATCATCAGAAAAACTTGGCAAATCCACAATGCGGACGCCATCAATGGTTGGTTTTTTACTATAATCTTGTTTGAAAATTTGTTGACGGAATTCTGGTGCAATATCTTCCGCCCGCAGTGGTTGCTGTGTACTCATAATTCAATAGATGAATTTTCTCCAATCATTAATTTATGACCGGATGGTTTAGTCATGTGCGCATTTTGAATAGTCACGTTATGACCAATAATACTATCAACAATACGAGTGGAACATTGAATATCCGTATCATCCATGATAATAGAATTTTCAATTTCTCCACCATCAATTTCTGTACCATGGCCAATGGAAGTATATGGCCCAATATAGCTATCGGCAATAATAGCATTTTTTCCAATGCTGACTGGACCACGAATAATGGTTTTTCCCAGCAATTGCGCACCATTCCCTAACTGTACTTTTCCTTGAATATCCACTCCATCTTCAATCATTTTTGCCTGCGCGCGGTCATCGCTCATGCTTTCCAACAACAACCTATTCCCTTCCAATAGATCATAAGGTTTGCCCGTATCTTTCCACCAACCTTCGACTATTTGATATTTCACCTTTCCACCTTGGGCAATTACGGCAGTAATCGTATCAGAAATTTCTAACTCTCCACGGTTACTTGCATGCAGTGTATCAATAGCGTCATGCACCGTCTGATCAAAACAGTAAATACCCGTTACCGCAAACTGGCTGGGTGGATTGCTTGGTTTTTCAATCACACGCTCAATTTCACCTGCGCTATTTATTTGCGGAACACCAAATCGTTCTGGATCTGGAACAACAGTGAGTGCTAAAAATGCATTGGCGTGCTGCTCTTGAAATGCGGCCACAAAGGGGTTGATAGAACCGAGCACAATATTATCGCCTAAATAAAACACAAACGAATCTTTCCCCAACCAATTTTTTGCATTTTTAATCACATGAGCGACGCCCAATGCCCCACCGACTTGTTCAATATAGGTAATCTTCACATTCCAAGTAGAACCATCACCAATCGCTTTCGGTAATTCCGTATCTCCTTCGTTAATATTGATCGCAATATCCGTAATGCCAGCCTCAACCACTTTTTGAATAGCCCAAACAATGAGTGGAATATTGGCCACTGGAATCAAGTGCTTATTCATGGAATAGGTAATGGGGCGTAAACGAGTCCCTCGACCACCCGCAGCAATTAAGGCTTTCATATGCGAAATGGTATCATATTAGGTTCCAATATGCCAAGAGGCCAAATATTCTTTCTGTTTTTTGGTCAGAGTGTCAATGGTCAACTCCATGCTCAGCAATTTGAGGCGTGCAATCTCTTCGTCCATTTCTTGCGGCAAAGCATACACTTTTGGTTCAAGTGTTTTATGATGCTCCACAATATATTCCGCAGCGAGGGCCTGGTTCGCAAAACTCATATCCATCACCGAAGCGGGGTGTCCTTCTGCGGAAGCTAAGTTAATTAAGCGCCCTTCACCAAGAACGCGAATACGCTTGCCATCGCGCAACGTATATTCCACCGTGAATGGACGAACTTCCTTCCGGGTTTTTGCCATTTTGTGGAGCACCTCCAAATTAATTTCTACATCAAAGTGACCAGAATTACAGACCACCGCTCCATCTTTCATTTTCAAAAAATGTTCTTTATCGATCACATGAATATTACCAGTGAGCGTGACAATAATATCCGCATGGACGACCGCTTTCTCCATCGGCATCACCGTAAACCCATCCATCGTGGCTTCGAGTGCTTTCATCGGGTCAACTTCGGTGACAACGACACGCGCACCCATGCCCCGTGCACGGTTCGCTACACCACGGCCACACCAACCGTATCCCGCAATCACCACGACTCGGCCGGCAATTAACAAGTTGGTTGCACGAATAATACCATCGATGGTCGACTGGCCAGTACCGTATTGATTATCAAACATGTGTTTGGTTTTGGAATCGTTGACGGCAATCGCTGGGAATTTTAACGCGCCACCTTTTTCCATTGCTTTGAGACGAATAACTCCAGTTGTTGTTTCTTCAGTGGAACCATACACATATTGCGCTTGTGCTTTGCGTTTGCCATGCAACAGAGAAACTAAATCAGCACCATCATCCATGGTGACCTGCGGTTTGGTATCGAGCGCCGCATTCAGGTGTTTATAGTACGTCGCACGGTTCTCCCCTTTTATGGCAAAGACCGGGATGCCTTCGTGTTTGACAAGCGATGCTGCGGTATCATCTTGGGTGCTGAGTGGGTTCGAAGCAACAACCGTGACCTGTGCTCCACCGGCTTTGAGGGTTTTAGCGAGCACCGCTGTTTCGGTGGTCACGTGAAGACAGGCGGCAATACGCACGCCTTTCAGTGGTTTTTGTTTAATGAAACGCTCGCGAATGCCACGGAGAACATCCATTTGTGATTCAGCCCAGTCGATACGTTGTTTTCCCAGTGGAGCGAGTTTCAAATCTTTCACGTCGTAATTTTTCATCTTGTTTTAATTAACGGTTAATGGAAATGGTTTATTAAAATTTTCTTGATACCGTTGAGCAAATTCAGCAAATGTATAGCGGTGTTCTTGAGTGCCGTAATGTTCAATGGCATACGCCGCGGCAACAGCGCCTAATTTTCCGGCTTGTTCCCATGAACAACCAGCGCTCAAACCTTTCAATAAACCAGCTCGATACGCATCCCCTGCTCCAGTGGGGTCCTTCACTTCTTCTACACGACAAATGGGAATTTCTATACGGTCTGTTGCCGATTCAATCACTGAACCGTGGTCACCCAACGTCGTAATCAACTGTTCTGTGAAACCGAGCACCTCTTCTTTCGTTACCTGTGCACGGTGCAGAATGAGATTGAATTCATAATCATTCACAATAATAATATAGGCACCATTCATCATCATGCGTAACTCTTCGCCAGAAAATGTTGGAATCGTTTGACCAAGGTCAAAAATATAACGAATACCTAACTGCTGACATTGCTGCACATAACGGAGAATTTCGTCGTGGTTATTACGCGGAGAAAAAATCATCAGCGTCTCCTTCGGGTCGTAATCTTCAAGTTGGAGTACAGTATCGCAGCTATCTGCGCCAGGGTGAAAACCAGAAATTTGATTATTTTTCAAATCGGTCATCATGTACGCGCCGCCTGTTGTTTCACTTGAGTATACCGCAACATGATCTGTAGACAAACCCATCTGCTGCCAATATTGCATATACGAATCGGCATCACCACCAATACTGCCAACCAGTTGTGGTTGTTCACCCAACAAATGTAAGCTATAGGCAATATTGCCGGCGCAGCCACCACGCCGCTGCTCTAAACGTTCGATAAAAAAGGATACATTCAAATTGTGAATCTGGTTCGGTAAAATATGTTCTTGAAATGTTCCAGGAAATATCATCACTCGATCAAACGCGATCGAGCCGTATACAATGATGCGCATAATTATCTCTTCCGCTCAATAACAAAAGAAAAAAGCGCGGTCAGTATAACAAGCCAGAGAAATAGATCAAGGTTGAGCTGGTTGCTCACAAAACCAGGGAAAATATATTCAACCAAAATTGCTACCAGATACCAAAAAAGCAAAACACGGAAAGTAAACGGAACAAGTGTACGAATCCATTGTAGTGTGTTGGTGGAACTCATAAGTGGAAACGTTGGCGGAGTCGTTGCCATAACGGCTCGCGTTGAAAATCGAATTGGATATGATTAATTTGTATCATATATCGTTCTCGATCCAAGCCAGGTGCGGATAAAATAAACGTGAGTTTTTTTCTGTCACCCGCCACACCTGCTAAATCCAAATGCACGGTTTGTGTTTTGTCTCTGCGAAGCACTTCTGGCGAATGGTAATCTTGAAAAACAATATGATCGAGCTGGTCTAGTGTGCTCATTTCATCAACCGATTGAATCAAATAATCTGGGTCAAAAAAACTATCCTGAGTGAACGCCATGTAGCCGTGGGTAATAAAGAGGAGGTCATTTTTCGGCATCACCACCGTACGAACAGTATTGGTATTCGCTGTTGCGTTTTCTGCTTGCCAAGAAGCAAATTCATGCACGGTATTGATATCGAGCGGCTCATCATCAATCGTCATCGTTTGCACGCCCGTATTATGATCGGTTTTCGCAATAAATTCTGTTGCATTGGTCGCAACTGTCGTGCCGTCCAGGTTCATTTCTGGAAATGGAATGCGATATTCTTCATTATTGATAATGTAGACCTGATTGTGCGCAACAAATTTTTCTTGATCACTGTGAATATGGGTGGTGACCATATCGTTATCCACCACCACTTTCAACGTATAAGCACCTTCAGCAAGATTTGGAATATCAACAGTGAGTGAACGCACAGCCGTGTTCACGCCTGACGCCGTTACATCACCATCATCTGATAATAATTTTTCATCAATCAGCTGCCCCTTATCGTACACTTCTATTTTAACAGGATCGGCATTAAATTCACGGTTCATATCGGCGAAGTCAAAGGTGATGTGAAGTGTTTCATTTTTGACATACGCCACAAATTCGTGAGCACCACGAAAGTACCGGTCAATATCGAGACTCGCATCACTCGGTGTATACGTCGGATCAATAAATGTTGGATACAATTGATAACGATAGGTGCCAACACCTTTGTCGGACGGCATGGCATTTCGAAATTCGTCTAGTGAATTGAATTGTTTTGTGCGTTGTAAAAGCGTCACGCCGTCGGTGTCGATACGATCCCACGTTTTCAATGCTTCATCAATGACGGTACTTTCAAATGCTTGCAAATTCACACTCCATGGTTCGGGGTTCGTAATGAGACCAAATTCAATCAACGGTTGTTCGTCGTTGTTGTAGTCAACTGTCACGTCCACACTATCGTATGAACGCGGAACGGCAACATCAATATAATCTGGCTCACCAACAAGTTGCTGATATGTATCGCCTGTTCGTAAATTTTGTTCGCGGTCGCCAGCGCGGTTTTGTGGGTACCACTCCGAAATAAATGGAGATGCACTGGAAAAATTGGTACCAATAGATAAATTGCCGGAAACAGCAAAATATTGAACTGCCATCCAGACACTGATCACGATGGGAATGAAAAAAATAATTCCTTTGGCGAGTTTTATAGTGTTGACACGTATCTTCATACCCAAGCAGTATACGAAAAAACTCTCTCGTTGACCAGTAGGCCAAAAAATTGTATGGTGAGGGTCATGAATATCCTTTTAACTGGAGCCGCAGGGTTCATTGGTTCACACGTTGCCGATCGCTTAATTGCCGAAGGACACACGGTGATTGCGGTAGACAATTTTTCGGCGTATTATAATCCACAATATAAAGAATCGAACATTGAGGCACATGCGGAAACAGCAGTCTATCAGTTAGTACGCGCTGATATTACAGATGCCGCAGCGATGCGTGCGGTGTTTGAGCAACACTCGATTGACCTAATTATTCACCTCGCAGCGCAAGCCGGTGTGCGTATTTCCATTGAACAGCCGCTTCTGACACAACGTGTGAATGTGGAAGGCACATACTTGTTATTTGAACTCGCCCGCGAATTCGGCGTACACGATATTATTTTTGCTTCGTCTTCTTCCGTGTACGGCAACCAAAACAAAACACCGTTTTCAGAAGAAGCGAATGTCGATCATCCTATCTCTCCGTATGCCGCGAGTAAACGTGCCTGTGAATTGATTGCGTACACCTATCATCACCTCTACCAAATGAATTGTATTGGATTACGGTTTTTTACGGTCTATGGTGAACGTGGCCGACCAGATATGTCTCCGTATAAATTTACGGAAAGCTTGCTTTATGGAAAGCCCATTCAACTGTATGGCGATGGTTCTGCAGAGCGCGACTTCACGTATATAGATGACATTGTCGATGGCGTGATGGCGTGTGTGGGAAAAAAATTAGAATATGAAATTATTAACCTAGGAAATTCCCACCCTTTAACGATGCGAGAATATATTGCGGTGTTGGAACGTGTCACTGGCAAAGAAGCCAAAATTGAGTACTTACCTGCGGCGGCTGGCGACATGAATAAAACATACGCAGATATTTCAAAAGCTAGCCGCTTGCTCAATTGGAGGCCGAAAACCGATATTGAAACGGGTTTGAAAAAATTTGTGCACTGGTTTACAGAAGAGCGATTTCATGGTAAGTAAACAATATGAAATACTCCGTTATTATTCCGGTATTTAATGAAGAAAAAAATATTCCTGCGCTGCATGCAGAAGTGATCACCGTCATGAACAATCTTGGTCAACCCTATGAAGTGATTGTCGTGGATGACGGTAGCGTTGACGGAACAGCAGGCGTGTTGAATACCTTATCCCCGCTGACCGTTATTCGTTTACGAAAAAACTTTGGACAAACCGCCGCACTGGATGCTGGAATTAAACATGCGAGCGGTGAAATAATTATTACACTCGATGGTGACGGGCAAAATCCACCCAGTGAAATTCCAAAATTGCTCACCGTCATGGAAGAGAAGCGCGTAGATGTGGTCTCCGGTTGGCGGCAAGAACGGCATGACCCATTCATGAAACGGTTTGTATCGCGGGGTGCCTATGGCCTGCGGAGTATTTTTGTGAAAGATCATATCCATGATTCAGGATGTTCACTCAAAGTCTACAAAAAAGAATGTTTTAACGAAGTGGATTTATTTGGTGAGATGCACCGTTTTATCCCGGCCGTACTGGCCTGGAGCGGATTCAGCATTGCAGAGGCACCGATTGCGCACCGTCCACGCTTGCACGGAAAGACAAAATATAACTGGAAGCGCGTGTACAAAGGATTTATCGATATGCTGGCGATTTGGTTTTGGCGAAAATATGCCCGCCGACCGCTGCACTTGTTTGGAGGGCTTGGGTTGGGGTTGATTGTTGGAGCTATTCTTCTTTTTATTGCTTTGTTTATCAAAAAATTTATTTTTCATCACGGCTTAGCAGATTCAAATATCCCCCTCTTGGCCGTATTACTCACCATACTCGGTGTTCAATTTTTTATCTTTGGATTGTTGGCCGATATTCTGATTCGTATTTACTATGACGGCCCACGCAAACCCTACGCGATCAAAGAAATTCTCACCATAAAAAAATAACATGCGTGTTCTCTTTCTCAATTCAGAATACCCACCGTTGGGTGGTGGCGCTGGATACGCAACACAAGAATTATTCCGCCAATTCCGCAATGAAGAACGCATAACAATTGATTGCATCACCGCAGCAATCGACAATCGATATTCAACAGAGCAACCATTTCCGAATGTGACCCTGTACCGTGTACCGATTGGAGATAAACGTGATTCGTTGCATTATCAGTCACAATTAAACTTATTCCGTTATCTGTTGCAGGGGTATTTAATGGCACGCAGCCTGGTGCGAAAAAATACATACGATTTCGTTCATGCCTTTTTTACCGTACCAGCAGGAATTATTGCGTATAGTTTCCGCCGTCAGTTACCATATATTATCTCTCTACGCGGCTCCGATGTGCCCGGATATAATAAACGGTTTCAATTTATTTATACTATTGCGAAGCCATTGTTTGTCGATATTTGGAAAAAGGCAACAGATGTTGTGGCCAATAGCCAAAGTTTAGCTGATTTAGCGCATAAGTCGATGGCATCATTAGAAATACCCGTTATTCCCAATGGTGTAGACACGGAAATATTCTATCCATTTTCGGCCTCTACGGCCGAAGAAAATAAAAAAAAAGTACGCATTCTGTGTGTTTCACGTCTAATAGAAAGAAAGGGAATTGATATACTGATAAAATCATTCGCTGAAATACAATCTTCATTTCCACAAACGGAATTAGAAATAGTTGGTGATGGAAATATTAGAGTGGAACTTGAGGCACTGACACAAGCGTTACAGTTGAGCAAACGTGTACACTTTCACGGCAATATGGAACGCAGCGAATTACCAGAAATCTATCGCCAGGCGGATATTTTTGTTCTACCGTCTCATAATGAAGGTATGTCGAACACGGTATTGGAAGCGATGGCATCTGGATTGCCATTGATTATCACGAATACTGGCGACGCGGAAGCACTCGCCAGCGGAAACGGCATCATTATTGAAAAAAATAATCAAACGCAACTCACCGCTGCACTCACCCAATTATTACGTGACGCAAAACTACGGCAAACATACGCGAGCGCAAGCCGTATAAAAAGCCTTTTGTATTCTTGGCAACAAGCAGCTGACGAATATAAAAAAATGTACCAACGTATGCTTGACTAATACCCGGACACACAGTTATGATACCTTCGAGACATTTATCACCTATGCAACCACGTCAATCAACCACGCACGCTATCGTAAAAGAAATGCGTGCCAATCATTGGATTAAAAATCTGTTAATCTTTGCACCATTATTTTTTGCCGTTGAATTTTTTAGTGTGCAGAATGTCTATCACACGGCACTATTATTTTTTGCATTTTCATTTTTGGCCAGCAGTATTTATATCATTAACGATATTGCGGATTATGAAAAAGACCGACATCATCCGAAAAAAAAGTTTCGTCCCATTGCTGCCGGGCAAATAAGTATTCGCCAAGGTCAGTGGATTGCGTTCTTGTTGTTACTCATTGTTATTGCACTCGCTACCCAATTAAATGCACGAGTGGATATTATTCTCTTTCTGTATTTCTGCATGAATATCAGTTATTCCTTCTTTCTAAAACACATTCCAGTCATTGAAATTTTCTTTGTCGCATTTATGTATTTACTGCGTGTCAAAGCCGGTGGAGAACTGCTAAATATTTATATCTCTCCGTGGCTCATTTTGGTCACTTTTTTTCTGGCATTATTTCTCATTATTGGGAAACGACGCGCTGAATTTAAAGCAGTTGCTGGCAGTGAACACCAGACACGCGTTGTTCTCAACAAATATACTGATTCATTCTTGGATCATATTCTCACGGTCGTTATTACCGGCGTTATTCTCAGTTACAGTTTATACACAGTAGAGGTAGATAAACCGTATATGATCTACTCCTCATTTTTTGTCTTTTTTGGCATGTTTCGATATTTGTATATTATTCATCAGTTTGAACAGGGGGAAGCACCAGAAAAAATGTTATTTCATGATCGGTGGTTGCTCTGTACGGTGCTCACCTGGATGGTGTGGATGACTGGTGTATTTTACCTCTATGGCTGAATACTATTTTGAAGAGCTGAATGTGCAGTCATTGCGTGATTCAGTTATTTTGTTGGATATTGACGGAACATTGGTTCCAGACAATGCGGTATTGGTCACACTGCCCGCATTAAAAAAATTGGAAGAACTGAAAGAACATAATACTGTCTATTTATGTACAAATTCACGGAATCGACCTCGCTGCAAAGAAATAGAACGGATTACAAAAACATCAATCATCAACCCAGATTGTAAAAAACCCAGTCGTCGTGTGCTGCAATGCCTTCCCACCGAGTTTTCGCAACAGCCGGTCACCGTTATTGGCGATAAATTTTTGACCGATGCCCTATTTGCAAAGCGTATAGGCGCCCAATTTATTCGAGTGAAAAGGAAGCATGGAAAAGATCGCCCGATTATTAAAATAATCAATGCGGTTGATGATGTTATGTTCAGACTATTCAATCATTATCTATAAATATTATGGGATATGCTTATCTTGTGACTGCACTCACGCTCAACGCCGTCGCAAACATTTCACTCAAGGTTGGTTCTAAAAATTTGCATTATTTTAAAGAAGTCGGAATGATCGAAGCCGTGATGAAAAATTACGTACTTATCCTTGGGCTGATACTCTTCGCCCTGAATGTGATTTTTTATTCCGTAGCGCTCTCCAAATTACCACTCTCCCTCGCATATCCGCTGATGGTCGGTGGGGGTTTTTTGATTATTACTCTCTTTTCCACATTCTATCTCAAAGAGACACTGAGCGGTGTACAGCTCAGCGGAATATTGCTATTATTATCGGGCATTATTCTTATTTCATTACCTAAATCATAATTTTTTCTATGGCATCACAGACCTACCTCATTACCGGCGGATCAGGATTTCTAGGGATTAATCTGATTCGCTTTCTTTTGGAAAACGGGCACACCGTTCGCTCTCTTGATTTGCTCGAATTTGATTATCCGGAAAAAGATCGTATCCAGTCGGTCATTGGTGATATTCGCCATAAAGACACGGTAGACAAAATAATGGAAGGAGTGGATATTGTTGTTCATTGCGCCGCTGCACTCCCATTGTATTCCAAAGAAGAAATTTATTCTACTGACGTAGAGGGTACACGCATTATTTTGGAATCGGCAAAAAAACACGGTGTAAAACGGGTCGTGCATATTTCATCTACGGCAGTGTACGGTATCCCAGATCATCATCCGTTATTTGAAACCGATAAGCTTGTTGGCGTTGGCCCGTATGGAGAAGCAAAAATTCTTGCTGAAGAAGCTTGTGTTCAGGCACGTAAAGATGGCATGGTTGTACCCATTATTCGTCCAAAATCTTTTATTGGGCCGGAGCGTTTAGGCGTCTTTGCGTTGTTGTATGATTGGGCGTTGGATGGCCGAAATTTTCCCATGATCGGGAGTGGTCATAATCGCTATCAATTACTTGCGGTGGAAGATTTATGTGATGCGATTTACTTATGTGCGACAAAAGAAACCAGCATAGTGAACGATACATTCAATATTGGTGCAAAGGAATTCACTACCATGAAAGAAGATTATCAAGTCGTGTTAGACAAAGCTGGGTTTGGAAAAAAAATTATTGGCTTTCCTGCGGCACCCATGATTTGGGCTTTACGAGTACTGGAATTTTTTCACCTCTCTCCATTATATAAATGGGTGTATGAAACTGCTTGTGAAGATTCGTTTGTTTCTATTGAAAAAGCAGAACGCATTCTGGGGTACGTACCAAAATATTCAAACAAAGATGCGCTCCTTCGAAATTTGCAATGGTACATTGACCATCAAAAAGAATTTGAAGGAAAATCTGGCGTTTCCCACCGTGTGCCATGGAAACAAGGTATTCTTGGCCTAGCCAAAAAATTCTTCTAATTTGTGATCATTTAGCTAAATACGGAAGTTCTATAATATGACAGTTTCTACTCTGTTGAAGCGATATACAGCAAATATACGATGGCTGATATGTATTATTCCTATATTCCTTATTGTTACTCTACTCTTTTATCACCATACCTTTGATCAATCCTTTTTTCTGGATGATTATATTTTCGTGGAACGATCTACTATAGGATCATTTGCTGATTTGCTGAATCTATTTTCCACCAGTCAAAATACGATATTTTATAGACCAATATCAACAAATGTGTATTTCGGTACTCTCCAGCTGATGTTTGGGCCGCATCCTATTTATTTTCACATCTCCAATACTATTCTTTTAGCAATCAATGGTGTGCTGCTATATCTCATTTTAGCAAAATTTGGATTAAAAAAATATATTAGCGCCGCTGCTGCATTGTTGTATATTATGAATCCAATTAGCTTTGATTCTCAACGCTGGATATCTGTATGTCAAGAGTTATTGAGTATACTATTCTTTTTATCTTCTCTCTTATTCTATATGTATTCTGGGTATAGAACTCTTTCCACGAAGTATTTTTTA
Source organism: Candidatus Kerfeldbacteria bacterium (assembly GCA_016182555.1). Classification (GTDB taxonomy): domain Bacteria; phylum Patescibacteriota; class Patescibacteriia; order UBA9570; family XYC2-FULL-38-9; genus JACPGJ01. Next base: position 38,304 of record JACPGJ010000003.1, on the reverse strand, counting down.
TCAATATTCTCTTTTATCTTGGCTCTACTGTCAAAAGAGATGGCTATCACCTTACCTGGAGTTTTACTCCTTCTGCATTTAACTGTAGAACGTCATCACTCTATAAAAGAAATACTGCGCAAATTTGGTCCATTTGTTATTGTGACAATCCTATTTTTTCTTCTCAGATCACAATTTTTGATCTATCCAAATGAAGGTGCATATTCTCTTGAATTTGGTTCTTTTCTGAGCGAACATATTCGTACATATATAGCATGGGCAATAGATGGAATATTGTTGGTTAAATCAAATCTTTTTATTGTAGCCGTTAGCTTATTCATTCCAATAATAGTAGCATTTTTTGCAAATGCTGATAGAAGAAAAGTAATGCTGTTTGGAGCTGGTTGGGCAGGTGGCACACTTTTACCAGTCCTTATTCTCCCATTCCATATCTATAGTTATTACCTCATGTTGCCTATTATCGGGCTGTATATTGTATTTGCAGTCTGTATTGATTATCTAACTTCCTTATGTAAAAAGAGAATATATATTCCATATACTCTTCTCAGTTTCTGGTTACTTTTTTTTGCTTATACCACATATAATCAATTCACTGTGGTAGCAAAAAATCATGGTAACTTTACAGAACGTTTAGATCGGGTGACTCAACAAGTACAAGCGTTTGTTCCTCATATAAGTGACAATACAACATTCTATTTTGTGTTCCCAGCAGATTTTCCTACAGAACTATTTATATTTAATGGTGGATCAATATTACGAATTGCCTATAACAACCCAACTGTTAAGGCAATTCCAATTGACATAGCACATGTATCGACAATTGAAAAAAATAGCCTCCATTACATTTTTCAATTACAACCCAATGGCAAACTTGTGCCTCTGAAATAACTCACCTAACGGAATTCGCGTTGACAGATAAAACGCCACATACATTATGCATGATCAACCCATTGAGATGAAAAACTATATTTGTTCACAAAACCACTTCACCGTTTGGATCACCCCTTCTGCAAGCACGGCTCGTGGTTTCCAACCAGTTTCTTGTGAAATTTTTGAATAATCGAGTGCACTCGTTCGTTGTTCGCCAGCTTTGGCTTCACCATGCTGCGCAGTAAATTTTTTATCAAACGCGGCATTGATCAGATCAAAAATACTATTCACATCGGTTTCGATACCGGTACTCACATTATAATATCCGGATAGAGTCTGAGTGTTCATCGCACGCATTGCTGCATCTACCGCATCATGCACAAATACGTAATCACGTGTTTGCGTACCATCGCCGTTAATAATCGGTTGTTCACCACGCATCATTTTGTTAATAAATATGGCCACCACACCCGCTTCTCCATGCGGATTCTGACGCGGACCATAGACATTCGCAAATCGCAAAGAAACATAATCAATACCGTATACCATTTTGTAATAATACAAATATTTTTCTACCGATAACTTTGAAATAGCATATGGTGAAATCGGACGTGGTTCCACCTGTTCTGGTGTCGGACGAATATCGGTATCACCATACATCATACCACCCGTTGCCGCAAAAATAATTTTTCGCGGCGTGCCAACTGGAAGCGCCGTACGCGCCGCTTCACAAACATTTAGTGTACCAATAATATTCTGCTGTGCATCCACCACCGGATCAGAGACCGATTTCCGTACATCAATCTGTGCGGCAAAATGGTAAATAATTTCTGGGCATGCCACGGCAATAACCTCTTTCACCCGCGCTGCATCTGTAATATCGGCTTCATGCACCACGGCAGCATCATTCACCCATTCCCGTTTGCCGGTACTAAAATTATCCAGCACACTTACCTGGTGCCCAGCTTGAACCAACGCATCCACGATATGCGACCCAATAAACCCTGCGCCGCCAGTGACAAGTATTTTCATATGAATATTCATCTATTATTGAATACAGATATACTATCGGAAACCTTCAATAGATGCAAGAAAAACGATAAGCTATTTAACCTATTCTTGAACAATATTATATAGTTCTATGCTTCGTTGATCATAATGCACATTAAAAAATTGCCATGAATAAATTGGAGAAAATACTTCATCATTCACTATACGCACTTTAATTAATTCGCCTTGCTGATAGGTATCTAGATCAATCGATATACGAAAATACTCCTCTTCGTCTCCAGCATATTCCGATACGAGTTGATCATTAATAAATATATGCATATTCTGATGGGGAATACCATGCAGCATCTTACCATCAAGAATGAGTGTATGAGCACCTGGTTTCATTTTTATCCATGCTGCAAAATCTTTTCCTAAAGTGAGAAAATCAGAAAGTGTAATAATAAACCCATCGCCGATTTGTTTTGCACACGATCCAAGATATCCTTGTTTCAATTCCTCACAAATCGTCTCTTTTCTTTGGAGCATATACTGATATTCTTCTTCTGAATACGAATTATTATATGCTGTACAAATACTATAGTTGCCAGCGTTATACAGCAATGGCTGAATACAGTGATTATCTAGTGTATAATGATAAACAAACGGATCATAATCATGACCAATCGGTGTTAACATATGATAATGGATATTGCCAGATTCACGCTCAACCATGTCCATATCACGTACACTATTCCATGTCGGACGATGCACTAAAAAAGCAATATCTGCGGGGACATCTAATCCCGCATACACCACGGAAATATTCTGTTGCGACATCGTGTTATTCCAATAATCAACAAGCTGTTGTTGTGCATAAAGAGTCGCTATTGGTTCTTCCACCAACACGGAATGAAGATGCACACCGCGAATAAGGATAATAGTAATAGATAGCAAAGCAAGGGTACGACCAACTCGCCACATACCTCTTGAACACCATTGCCAGACGCATAATACAACAAATGGCAAAAGCAAATAGAGTGTATGCCGGTCTCGATTTCCGGTATCACGAAAAAACCACCAACCACTATAGAGAAATAAAAATATTGACAATGCAACAATGGTATATACATTTTTTCTCCACGCATAATACACGCCAACAAAAACCGATAAAAGAAAAATAATAAAAATATACCAATCAACATGTAACATCTGCTCCAGTGTATGTACATGTTGTTTCATAAGGTTCACCGCAGAAATTTGAATTAAAGAATCTGGCACATATTTCATGGTTTTATATAGCGCATACTGTGTGCGTAAAAATTGATCTGTTCCCAGCGCACACCACTGCCATACAAGAAAAAGAATTGTTGGTAATAATGCAAAAATAATGGCTATACTACTGTGCCCTATCCATTTCTTCCACGATTGCCACTTTCCATTCGCACGAACAAATAATAAATAGAACAGTGAGGGAACCGCCAACACAAAAAATAATTTTGATTGTATAGCCAACCCAATTGAAATAGCGGCAAAGATCACTAAAAGCAATGATGGGCGGCGTTGGTATTTTGTGAGAAGATAGAACGCTAAAAAAAGATAAAAAAATCCAGGCATTTGACCAAGAACATTATAAAAAATATCTCCTCCAAGAATATTCACTTTCAAAAGAAGGAATCCGGAAAAAATCAACACAAGGTATTTTTTTATTTTTCCCCATGCGGGAAACCACTGACCCATCAACAAAAACCACAGAACAAAAAACGCAACGGTGTAGGCAACCATCACTGCTCGAATTGCCAGCACGGATGAACCAAACAATACAAATGAAAAAGCAATCGGAAGAATAACGGCAGGCCCAGTAGAAAGAAACACATCGAATTCATCACCTAATGGTGATATATATTTTCCTGAATGGGCCACATTTTCTGCAGTGACGGCGTTATACGCATCCGCAAATCTGATCGGTGCAAACGAGGAAAGAAATAATATCAGGCTATAGATAATGCATATAACGACAATATCCTTCCAATATATCTTGAACCAATGATAGATACGTTGAAACATGTTACTGCGATACTGATGAAATAGAAACAATATACAGATAATCCGAATGTTGCCGGCTGATAGTGTAGACACGCTGCGTTGATTGTTGGTTCAATAACATAGGCGCAGGAATTTTTCTTGGACCACCACGCGTATAATACATGACATACGTAGAGTCATCACCACAATGCAAGAGAATATCTAGACGGCGTGGATACATTTCAACCATATGCATACCATCAGGCACACAGACCACCGCATTTGGTGCGGCATGTGTATTCAACCAGTCAACACCTTCTCGGTAAGATGCGCCCCAATATTCCACTTCAAACACAGTTTCGATATGTGCAGGAATGATGAGACGCACCAATTCATTAAAATAGGCACCTTCATACGGGTGTACTTGGCGTGATTCATTAACCAACCAACCGACGACGATTATACAAAAAATAGTTGGAAGAAGCACGGGTCGAGTGTGTAATATATTTTTTAACCCGCGTATCACCGCATCCATCCCCACACCAGCGAGAATCATCAATGGTGGAATAGCCATAAAAAAATGTCGTATTCCATCATAATTCACAGCACCAGGCAACATAAATATGATCAATGGCAGAGCGGCCCAACACAGTATGAACGCATATGGAAACATTTCCTTCCGATGGAGTATCTGTTTTCCAGACCGAACCAGACCAACAATAAAAAAGCAAAATGGTAACAGTGGAGTAGCCATAAATAGAGATAGCAGCACATAATGCCACGGAATTTCAGAACCAAGATAGGTTTGGCCAAAATATAAAACCTGCCCATTCCAACTATGGTGACGAAACAAGCGAATAGATTCTACAAATATGTGTGGATCGCTCCATAACAGTGGCCAACTCAAAACCATTGTGAACATGAGCACGATAGCAAATACAAAAAATAATAATACATCTTTTAATAAATATACCCTCCAATCTTTGCGTTGATATATTCGTTCTTGAAAAACCAAAAAAGATAGATAACTCGCAACAAATATTGGCACGGCTAAAAGAATGCTCACGACTGTGGCTAAACCAAAACCGTAAACCGCACCGGCTAAAATAGCGTACACATATCGCTTTGTGCTATAGAGCCGATAAAAAAGATACAAACTAATGGTCACCATCTCGGCTTCGGGTAAATCTTTCGGGTTATAATGGGCGTGGGCAATAAAGTGTGGAAACAGCATGAGCAAGACAACCGTACACAAACCAACCGATGGGCGGAATAATGACCGAGCAAAGAAAAAAACCACCAATAACATGGCGGTAGAAGTACATACCAAAAAAAGATGTGTGGCATCAATATACCCTAAATGAAACACCGCCTGCGCAAATAAACCAAACACTTGTTGAACAATGTGATACGCTGGTCCATAATAAATCATCAGATCATCTAACGGGTGAATTTGTGAACGATCCAGCGTATGAAAATATTCCACATTCATCTGGCCGATCATGGCATAATTCCGTTCATCGTATGTCATGCCATACTGCTTCAACGTCACCACATTCACGATAAAAAAAAGTACAATCAGCAAATAAGCAGCTGTGGAAAAATTCAACAACTTACTTCGTTTCATAAATATATAAATAATCTGCACCTTGGCGTGAAATGGTATACACGAGTCGTGCTTGATCAACATGATCTGTTAATTCCTGTGGCGTATTACGCTTTCCTCCACGCGTAAAATACATCACATAACTATATGGCTGGTCACAACCAAAAGACAGATCTTTGCGTGTATGGTAGGCATCAATAAGATGTGGCGCAAACGGGATGCAAACACGAGATTTCTGTGAAGCATTGGCATTCAGCCACTTAACTCCTTCGCGGTAGGATGGTCCCCAATACTCTACTTCAAAAAAATCTTCAACGTGCTTAGGGATCACGGTACGAACAATTTCATTCATATACGATCCTTCATACGGATGAATTTGTACAATTTGTGCACCAATTGAAAATAAAAACACGCAAATAATGGCAATAGGTAGCACGCGTTTGTACGGCACAGACAAACTGGCGAGACGCTCAATAACCGCATGTAATCCAATACCAGCAAGAATCATGAGTGGTGGAATAGCCATAAAAAAATGTCGAATGCCATCATAATTCACTGCACCAGGTAACATAAACACCGCCAATGGTATCAACGCCCACAATAGTAAAGACCCATAGCGAAATACCGCGGTTAAATGAACAGTCACTGTGCCCGTCATTTCTTGGTGAGCTGCAGAAAGATGCACCCGCTTGAAGACCTGCTTGCCGGCATACACTAGCCCAAACACAAAAAAAATGATTGTAGACAGCGGCGTAACAATAAAGAGATACAACGGCGCATAATGCCAGGGCAACTCAGCGGCATAAGAGACAGTCCCTAAGTACAACACCGTGCCATTCCAATCATGGTGTTGAAACAGGCGCACGGCGTCCATAAAAATAGTCGGTTCTGTCCACATGAGTGGCCAGGTGGCATACATCGTAAGCGCTGCAGTGGCAGCAAATACCAAAAATAATACGGCGTCTTTTCCAAGGTACTGCTTCCAATCAGCACGACGATAAACGGGGTCTTGAAAAAGAATAAAAAGCACGTAGCTGCCAAAAAATATAGGTAGCGCAATCAAGACTGAAACCACGGTAGACAAGGCAATACCATAAACCACGCCAGCCAGTAGTGCAAAAATGAATTTTCGATCATGGTAGCACCGATAGAAAAAATAATACGTCAGTGCAATATATGCTGTTTGGGGAATATCTTTAGGGTTATACTGAGCATGAGCAATAAATTGCGGAAATAACGCCAAAAAAAGAATACTCCATAATGCGACTCTTTTTCCAAATACACGCCGGCTCCACAAATATGTTGCCACGAGAGTCACGACACCCAACAACACAATATACAGATGATTCGCACTCGCCACATTCAACCCGAGAAATTGACGCGAAACCACAGAACACAACATCATCAAAAATGGCGTTGAGGAACCATAATGTCGTAAATCAGGATATCCGGTTAACGTAATTTCACTCACATTCCCCGTTTCTATATATTGCATCAACGCGTTTGCGAGCAGATGCTCATCTTTTTCGTCCCAACTCACTCCGTACTGATTGATAGTGGCCAATTGAAAAACGGCAAATAGCACCATCACTGCCATCGCTCCATACCAATAAACAGATTGTTGTTGTAATCGCTTACGAAAATTCATAATCGTTCACGTAATAATTGCGCCTGCTTGCGACCTTCGCGAATCGCATAACTCATGCCGCGATCTTCTGGAAAAATTTGGGAAAAATTAGCAAGGTACACGTGCGGAATCGGCGTAACATGCGCCGGCATTTTTTCTGCGTAGTTCGTATCCACGATATGTTGCGCATACCGCAAACGCATCACCTGAGTGTTGTGTATTTGTTCTGGGGAAAATTGAGGAAATATTTTTTTGAGATAGGTAAAAAATTCTTCTTTCAGTGCAGCTTCGTCGGTGGTAAAAAAACGATGACCATGGGGAACGTATGTCGCCAGATAATACACCTGCCGATTATTGTACCAACTCGTCGGTGCTAAATTCGTATGTTGAATGAACGCTAAGAATGGTGAAGCCGAATCATTCACATTCACCCAATAATACGGGCTCAACGATTGTTCCGAAGAAAAAATGACTAATGCTGCGCCTAAATACTGCACGCTCGCCAATTGTTTTTTATAGTTCGCTAACGTCGTGTCTTTTGAATCAAGCATTTGTGAAAAAAGATGAGTAGAAACCGTCGAAATGACTTCATCAAATGTGTACGTTTTCTGTTCTGTTTCTACCTGTACCGTGCCCTGTTCTGCGGTACGCACGCCGCGCACTTTTTCATTCAAATGAATCTGCACGCCTTCTTTGCGTAAGCGCTCTTCCAATGCATGAATGAGTGTATGAAACCCACCCGTCATATACCCCAATTTCTCGCGCGAATCCCCTTTTTCTTTTGAATTAGCGCGAATGTGAATACGGGCCCATAACCAAGCCATAGATACCTGGTCAGCATATTGGTGAAATTTGCCATGCAATAACGGCTTCCAAATAACTTCATACGCTTGCTTACCACAATGCTTGCGCATCCATTCGGCTGCCGTGACGTGTTCAAAACGTTTCCAATTTTTTGTGTGTTGTAAATACAATACGGTTAGGCCTAAACGAAATTTACTCCAAAAACGTAATGGCGGAAATTTCAGTAAATCGATCGGAGTGCGGAAGGGATATAATTGGCCGTTGTAATACACACCCATCGAGCTATCAAACCAATTCAATTGGTCCTTCAATTCTAATTCTTGAATCAAATCCAAAATATCATAATCGGTTTTGAAGGCATGGTGGTAAGCATGTTCTAAGCTGGCACCTTCAAATGTAAACCCGGCTGCAAGCCCGCCGGTTTGCGATCCACCTTCAATAATCGTAATGTCATGGCCATCTTTTAACAGTTCCAATGCCGCGGTCATCCCTGTTAATCCGCCCCCAATAATGCCGATATGTTTCTTATTCATAGGTTATGCAAATTGTTTAAAGCTGTAGCGTTTATTTAAGTTATACTGCAACAAGAATGCCACAAAGATGATCAAAAACTTGGATAGATGCACTTCAAAATGAAATACCGCAACAAACAGATATAAACACGCAGAAGTGACAATGAGCCCCAAAACCCCAATCGCATAAAAAGAAAAAAACCGTTTCCAAAACTGATCACGCATTTTGAAATTAAAAAATGCATTCAACAAAAAATTATTCGTAATCGCCAGAGAAACGCTCACGATATTCGCGACCACGTAATGCAAAATATCAAAATGAATGAGCAAGCTGAAGATAATAAAATCCAAGGTTGCTCCGGTGCACCCAATAATGATATAGATAATCATTTGCCGATACTGGCGAAATAGCGCGAACACATTATTCATCGCCGTCAAGATTCATTTTTTTATCCACAATATACAACGGACGAGCTTGCAATTCAGTATAAATACGCCCGATATATTCTCCAATGACTCCTAAAATAATCAATTGAATCCCACCGATGAAAAAAACGGATACGACAATAGTGGTCCACCCAGGAACCGTTTCCTCTGGTAAGAAAAAACGCCAATAAAACGCGTACAACCCACCGGTCAGCCCAACACAGGCACTTAAGAAACCCACATAGGTCGCCATACGCAGAGGAATATGGGAGAACGAGGTAATACCATCGAGCGCAAATTTAACCATTTTCACGAGCGGATAATGCGTTTCTCCATGTTTCCGATCATCGCGGTCGAAAAAAATGTGGGTTTGACGAAAACCGGTCCACGACGTGAGCCCGCGCATAAACCGAGAGTGTTCACGCATACCACGCAACGCTTGCACCACCTTTTTATCCATTAAACGAAAATCGCCGGTATCAGTTGGAATATCCACATTGGCGAGTTTGCGTAGAATACGATAGAACAAAAATGCCGTCGCTTTTTTAAACGGAGTATCACGGCGTGAACGACGACGTGCATACACTACCTCATATCCTTCTTGCCACTTCACTAACATCTCTGGAATCAATTCTGGGGGATCTTGCAAATCACTATCCATAATCACTACCGCGTCACCGGACGCAATATCCAAACCAGCAGTAATCGCTATTTGGTGACCAAAATTTCGCGAAAAGCGAATCACTTTAATGTGTGTCGGGTCTTCTTTTGCCAGCTGAGACAATAACTGAAACGAATCATCGCTGCTCCGATCATCAACAAAAATTAATTCATACTGCTCATACACACTCAATGCTGCACGACAACGTTTCACGAGTTCTGGAATGCTGCCAGCTTCATTAAATATGGGTAAAATGACTGAAAGGCGAAATGAGTTGTTCGTCATGGCTTCATCCGTATTATCTTTTATACTAGGCCTAGTGTAGCAAAATGTGGCATATTGACAAGGTATAGAAAATACTGCATCTACTTCCCAACCGTTGACGGAAGAAATTATATTGCTATACTACTCCTATTGTGCACATCATTAATTGACTCATGAACCATCATGTCCAAATCTCCTAGCCAACCACCAGCAGAAAATCTTGCAGAGTGGAATAATGAAATGTTCTTGAAGCACCCTACACCCTACACAGGCCTTGCCGGTCGTGTAGAAAAAAAACGAGCCGAAGCCATTGCGAAAGAAATTCGTGAACGGAAAAGTAATGATCAATTTTCATTATTGGAAATTGGTTGTGAAGCCGGTCGTTTGTTATCTATTTTGCGCTCTTTTTTTCCGCGTGCAAAATTTTACGGACAAGATATTTCTACTGTCGCATTAGATGAAGCAAGAAAAAATTTAGGTGACGGAGTTGTATTAGAACAATCAGATTTGGCGAGTGAACAGATGGAATTACATATTCCGAACTTGAATTTTATTGTCTGTTCTGAAACATTGGAACATATTCCTGATATCAATGCCGCAGTTGCCAATCTGAAAAAAATTGCGACTCCAGAACAGTATGTCATTATTACCGTTCCGTATGAAAAAACAAAAAATAATATTAAAATAATATTAAATCGCTTAAAAATATTCGATTTTTTAATGAAGGGTATTGAAAAAGAATTTTCTGAATGGCATGTCAACGATTTTTCTAAAGAAGATTTGTACCGTTTATTTGGAGATGAATTTGAAATTTTGAAGTACAAAAAAATATACGCTTTACACCAATTATTGGTGATGCGAAAAAAAGCGTAAAGATTATTGTTCCTGCATTGGCGTTTCCGGTTTGATAGCGCGCAGGCGAAAAATCCAAAATTTCTGTAAAACGAAATTCATTCCACCCGCAGAGATGGAAGCCATTAATTTTGCCACAATATCAAATATGCCCAGATGACGAACAAGGATCCATAATACTGTTTCATTTATAGATAACGCAATCGCCGAGGCAATATAAAATTTGATCAACTGTGTATGGGTGAATTGCACCTTGTCTTTGAATGTCCAACGCTTATTCCAAATATAGCTATTTGATGCCGAAATAATAAACGCAACAAAAGCAGCAAGAAGATAATAGTGCTGGAAAAAATCACTTGTACGCGTGAGCAACGTGTAAATCAACAAGTCGAGGAGCATGTTCCCTACCCCTACCACTCCGAACCGCATCATTTGAAAAAATAGGTGTTTCATAGGCCAGGCATCAGTATACTATTATTTACATTTTCAGAAAAGGATGGTATGGTTTTTTGGTTAAAAGATATATATGAAAATATTAATCACTGGAGGAGCTGGTTTTATTGGCTCACATTTATGCAGACGGTTACTTTCAGAAGGGCATGAAGTGCTCTGTGTTGATAATTTTTTTACTGGCAACAAAAGTAATATTCTGGACCTCATGGAGAACAAACATTTCGAAGTGATGCGCCATGATGTCACATTTCCGCTCTATGTAGAAGTCAATCAAATTTATAACCTCGCTTGCCCAGCCTCACCTGTGCACTACCAGTTTGACCCAGTGCAAACAACCAAAACATCGGTTCACGGCGCCATTAATATGTTGGGTCTGGCAAAACGTACCCGCGCCCGCATTCTCCAAGCCTCGACTTCTGAAGTATACGGCGACCCTGAAGTGCACCCACAACCCGAATCCTATTGGGGCCGCGTCAATCCCATTGGCATTCGTTCCTGCTATGATGAAGGCAAACGCTGCGCCGAAACCCTGTTTTTCGATTATTACCGCCAACATCAAGTGGATATTCGCGTGGTGCGTATTTTCAATACCTACGGCCCGAATATGCACCCAAATGACGGCCGCGTGGTTTCCAATTTTATTGTGCAAGCTCTGCAAAACAAAGATATCACCATCTACGGCGATGGTTCGCAAACCCGCAGTTTTCAATATGTCGATGATGTCGTGGAAGGGATGGTGCGTATGATGAATACAGAACATATCATTGGCCCGGTGAACTTAGGCAACCCAGGTGAATTTACCATTAAGCAACTCGCAGAAAAGGTGCTCAGCATGATTCCGGAAAGCACCAGCAAGATTGTCTACGAACCACTTCCTCAAGATGACCCCAAACAACGGCAGCCAGAAATCAGCATTGCCAAAAAAGAGCTTGGTTGGGAACCCAAAATCGCTTTAGAAGAAGGATTAGGCAAAACTATTGAATATTTCCGCCATATTGTGTAAGATGGCTCTGGTATTATTAATTGCCTCCCATGTCTTCCGCCAAACATTTTTCTACCGTGAGCATTGTTATTCCGGTCTATAACGAAGAGCGAACATTAGAGCATATTATTGAGCGCGTCGAAGCGACTGATACCTTGGGCTTAAAAAAACAGCTCATTTTTGTGAATGATTGTAGCCGCGACAAATCGCGCGAAATTTTAGAAAAATACAAAGACAAATATACCGTGGTTCATCATGAGGTGAATCAAGGGAAAGGCGCGGCGTTGAAAACGGGTTTTGAACATGTCGCTGGCGATATTGTGATTGTGCAAGACGCAGATTTGGAATATGACCCAAATGAATACCCTGATTTACTTCGACCAATCATTGAAGGGAAAGCCGATGCCGTATTTGGTTCACGCTTTTTGAGTGGTCGCCCACACCGCGTGCTCTATTTTTGGCATTCGGTTGGCAATAAAGTGCTTACCATGTTTTCCAACATGTGTACCAACTTGAACCTGACCGATATGGAGACCTGTTACAAAGTGTTCACCAAAGAAATGCTGAAAGAAATTCTGCCAAAACTGCAATCCAAGCGGTTCGGTTTTGAGCCAGAAATGACTGCACGCCTCGCAAAACTGTCGAAAGCTGGAAAATGCCGCATTTATGAAATAGCCATTTCTTATAATGGCCGCACCTATGACGAAGGTAAAAAAATCGGCTGGAAAGATGGTGTTGAAGCCATGTGGTGTATTGTGAAATATAACTTTCTTGATAAATAAATGCATCATCTCAAAGGAAAATTCCGACATGGTCATCATTTGGTTGTGATTTTCCTTTATAGCCTTGTAGCAACTTTTTTTTGTTATCCACTATTATCTCATGTTGGCTCTCGTATCTTAAATAGAGATAATCTCCTGCTCAACTGGATCATCAGCTGGAACATGCACGCACTCACTACTCACCCATTACAATTACTCAACGCCAATATTTTCTATCCACACCACCAAGTGCTTCTGTACAGTGATTTATTACTGACGCAGAGCATCATGGCTCTCCCCATCTATGCGATCACTCATAATACCATTGCCACTTACAATATACTCATCTTTCTTTTTTATATCCTTGCGGCATATGGTGCATACCTTTTAGCGCTTCATTATACTCACCACCGATATGCGGCATTCATTGCGGGGCTTATTTTTGGATTTTCCACCTATCGCATTATTAGTTTTCATCATTTTCAAAATCTATCCATTATCTTTATTCCCTTTGCGGTGCTCTGTTTGCAAAAATATATAGAACAGTGGAAACGTTCAATGCTTATCATTTTTACCTTACTGTTTGCTGCGCAAGCACTGGCCAGCTGGTATAATGGAGCGTTTCTCGGATTTCTGACACTCTATCTACTTGCTGCGAATATGAAAACTATTCGAACACGACTGCAAACACACTGTAAATCACTCTTCATAGATATCGCCATTGCCGGCACACTGTTTCTCCTGTTGATTGGTCCATTTGCCTATGCGTACATGCAATTCAATCATCAAGAACATTCAGCATTCTCTATTCATGAGGTTATTGGTTATTCCGCCGATCTTGGTGGATATCTCATCCCTTCTCCTTATAGCTACCCCCAATATCTCGTATCATGGGTTGGGCTGCATAAAGAACGTTGGCTCGAAAACATCAACTTCCTTGGATTTGCTCCATTACTATTGTTCATCTATGCAATCTATCAGCGAAAAAAATTACAAAAAGAAAGTAGAATATTTTCCATCTACGGCGTGGGCGTTATCCTGTTTATTATTCTTTCAATGGGCCCAGCGCTCCATCTATTTGATCAAACATTAAAAATTCCTCTTCCATTTTTCGCTATTCAATCTATACCAGCGTTTCAATTTATTCGTGCACCGAGCCGCATGGCTATTATCGTATTGCTCTGCCTTTCCATTGTCGTTGCCTATACGATTCGCTCCATTCATATCAAACGTCCGGTTGTACGATATATCGTGGCACTGCTTCTACCATTTTCTATTCTCTTTGATGCGTATGACACCAATATGGCAAACCAGGTGGTGAGTCATGTTGAATGCCCTGCTATCTATGACGCAGTACGAACAAACCCAGATATACAATCACTAGTCGAACTCCCATTTTATGCTGATCCATTTGAAACCGTGCACTATATTTTTAATTCTCGGTGCCATTGGAAGCCGATATTCAATGGATATAGCGGATATCTTCCGCCAGATTATCATTTCTCTGAATCGGTTATTTCCAATTTTCCTGATAATACCAGCATTGATTATCTTGAACTACTCGGTATTACCCATGTCGTTCTGCATGCCGATGCATTGCCTAATAATGGGGGAAAAATGCTGGAACAAATTTCCCAACAACCACGTGTAGAAATATTACATACCAACAATGATTCAGATGAACAGAAAACTATCATTGTTGCGATTGAACCAGACACAAGCGAGGTGAAATCAACTTTGCTCTATGCAAGTGATTTAGGAAGCTATGAATATCAGAATCCCTCGATTTCTCTTGAAAAAAATAACGTCCTACAGCAATCCAGCATTGGCGGACGAACATTTGATGGAATCACTTCTACAAATATTACCGGTGGGCAGGTTACCTATAGCCATATTTCAACATCACAACAACATCAGTTGCATATTGCGCTGCAAGGCCAAGGGGTTCAGGAAAATGATATTGTTCGTGCGATAGTGACATTACTGGATGGCACTGTGGTGAATACAAAAGATATTCATTTACAAGATATTTTCGAATGGAAAAATATTGCTATCGATATTCCAGAAAATGTAACCGAATTGAATTTGCAATTACAACTCCTACCACATGAATTCACTGACCGCGTGGTTCTCAATTCACTATTGATATATACAAATTAAACTTGGCCTCCCGCGCCAATTCTTCGAGAGCTTCGTTTTGCTTCGCAAATACGTGCTCTCTCCAGAATTGCCGCTACGGCCAAGTGAGATTTAGAATTGTTTAATGCTCAGTTTTGAATTAACATACGGATCTCCTTTTTCAAGAACATGCCTCCATTTGTGAATAAACCGTGCACTGTCTTCTGGGTGTTGCATCATGGATACCTGAGCACTCGCCTTCCGAGTCATCGATTCATGGTGAATCAATTCTGCATAGGGCGTATATAACACACTATAACCAAGTTCTCGTGCTCGTAAACACAAATCGACATCATTATAGCCAATATGCAACTCCGAATCAAAGCCATTCAACTCATCAAACAGTTGCTTTTTTATCAATAAACAAGCCCCTGTTACCGCTGCAACTTCACGCACGGCCACTACTGAAGAAAGATATCCTGGTTCAAGCGAACCATCCTTTCGGCGAGAGCGTAAATATTTATGCCAGTAATACGTCACTCCATTATTGATACTCGTCAAACACAATCCGGCATGTTGAATAGCGCCATTGGGATATACTAATTTAGCGCCAACCACTCCAACCTTCGACTGCGAGCCAAGCGCCACCATTTGCTCTAGCCAACCATCATCTGTTGCCACAATATCATCATTGAGCAACAATAGATATGCTCCATTCGCCTGTGACGCCGCCAGATTATTCATTGCTGCATAATCAAATGGTTGCGAATAATCAATCACTGTATGCTGCGTTCGTAATTCAGCCAAATATTTCAACATTTCCGGGCGCTCTGATTGATTATTCACAATCAGTATTTCATATCGTTGCTTGGTGTAACGTGCAATGCTTTCGATACAGGCACGTAATAATTCTGGATGATCTTTGGTTGGAATAATAATAGAGACTAATGCGTTCGACTGTAGCGTGTATACCACAGGCCGTACGGCATTCAGTAACTGATAAGCTGCTGGGGAAATGCTCGTGAGGAATGCGGGTATGTGTAGCACGTCTTTCGTTTGGCACTGGGCAATGGCTTCTGTCATAAACTCTTCATTCGCTTGAGGAAGGCGCTGACAAGCGCGAATCACCGAAATATGAATAAGGGCTGTATGCGGAATATACCGAATCTGCTGGAAATAATACGGAGAAAAATGTGGCAAATATACGGCAGTCATACGCCCAGCAGAACGTACCACATAATCACCATAGACTATTTTTGCATCTGGATTCTCGCACACTGCCGCTGTATATTGCAGCAATGTATCAGAAAAAAAATGATCACTCGGATTCACCAGCAATACATAATCCGAATGCATGTTTTCCATTTTTTGCATCAATGCTTGATACGTCAATTTTCCATCATCAATCAATACAAATATGTTTGGCATCAGTGTAACGCGAGTGAGCAATTGACGAGCGAGTCTACGCGTAGAAAAAAATTTCCGCACCCGTAAGCATGATGCATATGGCTGTCGTACCACAAATGACTGATCGATATGCTTCTGCTCGTTGGCAAAACCATGCACACCGAATACACTCAATATGACATTCAATACACGACGCGGAATATAGCGCTTAATATGATTTCGATAGAATCGATAAAGCCCATTCATGATTTTCGCAATTCAGTCAACACGGGTTCAAACGCGGTTGCGAGTTGCTGCTCACAATGTTTTCGAGAAAATTGCGTACCACGTTCTCGAGCTCTCTCAGACATACGCTGCTGTTCTGATGAAGGCATTTGCATCACGCGTTTGGTATACTGCATACATTCATCCATGGTTTGCCATAAAAATCCATTCTTCCCGTGTGTAACAATTTCTAATTGCCCCGCTTTTCCAATGACTACAGGAATACAACCAGCAGTCATGGCTTCAACCGTGGTAATGCCAAAATGTTCAAAACGGTCTGGGTGACGTTGCTCATTTTCTTCAAAACCAGACGCATGCCAAAAAATCAACGCTTGTGGATACCGTTTACGCAATTCTTGAAATGGAATGTCTGGGTGAACAAAAATAGGATACCCAATAGCTTCATTTTGGATACGGCGTAAATAGGCTTGGTGCACTGGCTCCGGGTGAGTACCACCACACAAATGATATTCCCAATCGGGAATGTCACCTGCTAAATACATTTTTTTAAATGTTCGAATCATCGCTAGATGTTTTTTGTTATGGCTTCCTTCAAAAAAACGCCCAACGCTAATAATCATCTTTTTTTTCGGTGCCGAGGGAGCATAAAATACTTCGGTATCAATCACCGGATACACAATAGATGAATCGGCATTCCATAATTTTTTTAACCACCGTTGAGTATATTCTGAATTCACCATAATGAAATCATAAGCATCAAGGTAGTTGTAATATCGCAACGGTTTCAAAATTCGTGCCAATTGTTGCATAGACCAATGCCGCAGCGCGGTGAAAGGAAAAACGGAACGGATACTGGTGATAAAAATACCTAAACGCCGAGTATCGCTACTCGATGGTTGAAAGTCTGAACGGAGCTTCACTGTAATAATGGATTCAGCAGTTGATGGTGTCAACGTTAACAAAATGGTATTTTTGCGAATACGAAATGGTACCAACTCACCATGACAACGAATGTGATCAATGAGGGTGCTCAACGATCGGCCTGAACGCAGTGGTAATGTATTGATCTTTATCTGTTGTTGTCGCCCTACTTGATATGCGCGTAATTGAAATGAAAATGTTTTTTGTGTCCATTGGCCAAACCGTCGTGAAAAATATGCACCAATTTTTTCTTGATGGTAAAACCCAGTGAGCAAACGAATCGATTCTGTTGCATCGAACCGGTGTAATAATCGATTAAACCGTTGTGATGTTGCTAAAAATCTGAGTTCCGGCAGTATAGGGAAAAACAACAATAACGCATTCTTCTTGGCCCGTGGTTTCAATTTACTATAGTGTGTTGTATTAATAAAAAGATCGTATTGCGCACTATAAGTTTCGATGTCTTGCTGAATATCATGTTGTACAATTAACCGACATCGCGATAAATCTATACGCAATTTTTTGGATAACTCCAGCAGATTAGCCTGTGCGTGAGTTAAAATATCTACTTCTATATCGGAAAACTGAGTGAGATATTCAGCCAGAGCACCCATGTGCTTTTCCCCACCGCCCATGGTATTCAAATAGGTATTATAAATACAGATTTTCATACTGAATCGTGTTGCTCAAGAGCAATAACGAAATAGAGACGTTTCCAGAGTAATGCCGGAATATGCAGCAGCAAATCACCACAAACCCGCAAATGAATCCACACGACACTATCTGCTTCAGTTTTTGGTTGACGTTTGAACACGCGACGGCGAACCATGCGCCACGCATCACGAGCTGTTTTCAGAAAAAAACCACCCCACTCACGTGCAGCATCGAATAACCGTGCATTTTTCAATAGCATGGCTAAACGATTTCGTTCTACGTGGTATCGAAAAAACGGAGACCATTCTTTAGAAGTTCCTGTATGCACATGATAGACAAACGCTCGTGGCTCAAAAAATAATTTTTTGCCCGCACGATTCAAACGCCAAGAAAAATCGGTATCTTCGTAATAGGCAAAAAAATAATCATCAAATAATCCATAACGATCAATGACCTCACGACGAATCAACATACTCCCTCCACAAATAGCTTGCGCGGTATGCGGCGTATCATACTGACCCTTATCGTCTTCATAAATACCAACATCACGGCCACCACCAGAATGCGTATTGAATTCAGATGATGCATTATTCACCACATGGCAGACATATTTTTTGATCAGCGCTGGATCAATATCCACAGTACATTCGCTGAACTGATTTGATACACGCTTTTGAAAAATAACCTCCTCGCCCAAACGCATAGTGACTTCCTCTTCTTTTTGCATATCGCTAACCGCCAGTTTCATACGCAGCCGATGCCGCGACAATTTCAAGTCTACTGGAATTTTAATCACTGCCTCATTACTCAACCAATGAAATGCGAGTTCACCAGCTTTTTCTTCGCCAAACGTATTGGCCAAAAATATGTTCTTTTTATATGGTACATCATCAATAGCAATATCTGAAGCAATCATACAGCCCAACGCGCGTACATCTCCCCCACCGTTATGTTCATTCGGCACAAATGTCTTCACCTCTACACGCAATGTCACAAACGGTGTATAAAACAAAATTTTGCCGCCGGTAACATCTGCTTGCTGTTCTTCTAACGACCGTACTAACCATTCAATGTAGCGTTCATCGGCAATCATGTCATTGTTTATGAGCGCAATATATTCACCGCGACAATGCCGCAGCGCGCTATTATTCCCACCGGCAAAACCAACATTCTCGCTATTGCGAATAATACGCACATTCGGAAACCGTTGCTCAACAAACTCCACAGACCCATCAACTGAAGCATTATCTACCATGACTATTTCACAAGGTTGGTATGTTTGTTTTTGCAAGCTTTCAAACAGTGGTTGCAAATACTGTTTGCCATTATAATTGAGTGTAACAATAGAGACGGTTTTGTTCATACCACTCGGTTTATTTTCTCAAAATAAACTGTTTAAATTGCATGTACGCTCCGCGTAATTTCCAAAATTTCGACTCCTGCATACTCAATAATTCACGATCTTTATCATGGATAACTGCATAAGCTTGTTGAACATTTTCTTTGAGTGTATTCACTAACTGTTTCTGTTCAGTGATTGTCTCTTTCTGTTCAACGATGACATCTTTCTGTTCTTCAACTCGTTCCTGTAATTGCTCCGTGTGTTGCTGAGCAATATTGACCATCTGCTGTAGCTGATTCATCTCTTGATCTTTTTGTTGAATCTTCGCATGGGCTTGATGCAATTCTTGCGTACGTTCCGCTAATACAATTTCGTTTTTTTCTTGAGCATGTCGCAACGTATTCAGCGATGCGTCTCGCTCTTCAATAGTATGCTGCTTCTGTTCTATGGCGTGTTTAAATTGGACAACATCATCAACCACATTTTGCACACCGAAATACACCAGCGACGCTGTTTCTCGTATTGATTCTATAGGTACAATTTCATAAATTTCACGGTGTAATGGAAAAAAATTATACTCATGAATTTGCTCAAGTGTTTTTTTATCAAAAACAGACACACCGCATACAGCATCAATCTCTCCTTCTTGTTCAAAAAAATTATTCACTTGCCCAGTACTCTTAGACACTTTGCGACCTTGGCTCGTTCCCACCAAAATCACATCATTCGTAACTGTTAATCCACGCACATATCCATTCGGCAAAGTGATTACTGTTTCATTATTTTTTCTTACCTCACGTGCAGTAGATTCACAAAAATAGAGATCTTGTCCATCCATTACCAACGAATGCGGATGATAAATATCTGTATAGCCATCTAGTGGGTCCTGTGCAGTCACGTTATAGACAAAACCATGCAATGCCGTTTTCCAAGTTTCACCCGCTTTTGGACCAAATGCGGAAATATATAAATCATTCTGGTGTTTGACAATAGAATTGATATGGTATTGATCTTGTGTTCCTAACGACTGTTCGGGTTTCCAGAGCACGCGTACATATTGAATAGTTCGTTGTATAGGGTCAAATTGATATTCTAAAACACTATCCGTTCCTGTAGAAACGACAAAGAGCGTATTCCCCTGCACCACCAATGAATGTGGGTCCACCAACTCTGATAAGAACGTCTTGGCAATAACCGTGAAATTTTTTTTCGCAAGAACTAAAATACCCGGCCGTGAGCCTTGATGCAAAACGAATACATATTCATCATGTACACCAACACCCGTTAAACCAGATTGATTACCAGTAATAATCCACTGCTGCGTTCCCCGCTCTATATCGAGTAATAACAAATTTGTTTCTACGGGAGTGTACAAATCTTGATTACAAAAAGTGATTAAAAAAATAGATGTTTGCATAGACGTTATTGTTTCCATTCATGATCCATTAACACCAACCCATTGCGACGATCTCGAGGAAAACTACGAAAATAAAAATTATGCTCACGGCTGTCATAAAAATCCATCATGGCATTCTCTTTTGGGTCTCCAATAAAAAAACTGCTCAATATATAAAAATCGCCTTTGTGAAATATGGTATTTGGCAACTTCAATACCACGGTATTTTTCCCTACTTTCCAGTGGTGATTAAATCGATCAAAATAGGTATTATTTCCACAAATCCATGCATCTGTTTGCTTATCAATAATGCCAAGACCGACATACATTTCTGGAACGAGTTCTTGTACATCGAACTCTATACGAATACGTATATCATCACCATACTCAAAGACCTGCGTTTCTGTATCATGTTGATTCAATAATTGTATACCAACAATACGATTTTTTTTCTTCTGTTGTTTTGGTGGTGTAGGGTCTACGGTATCAGGAGCTTCACGCTCAATGGCTGTTTGATGAATTGCGCTATGTTCACGCATTAAAATTTGACTATATTCATATCCTGCACGTTCAGGAGCGCTGATGGTCACAACCTTTCCGCGGTGTAGCACTAATACTCGGTCGGCAAATTGTTTCATGGTTTCCATATCATGAGAAACAAAAATAATCGTTTTGCCTTGTCGTTGAAGGTGACGAAATACACCTAAACATTTTTGCTGAAAATTCGCGTCCCCGACCGCTAATACTTCATCCATAAGTAAAATATCTCGATTCGCATGGATAGCCACGGAAAATGCTAATCGCACTTGCATACCCGAAGAATAATTTTTCAATTTCTGATCGATAAATCTTTCTAATTCAGAGAACGTGACGATATCATCAAATTTTTTATCAATCTGTTGCTTGGTCATGCCTAACACTGCGCCATTTAAATAAATATTCTGTCGGCCAGATAATTCTGGATTAAAACCAATACCTAATTCCAAAAATGGAGAGATCCGACCATTCATTTTTATCTTTCCGGTATCTGCTCTATAAATACCCGCTAAAATTTTTAATAACGTTGATTTCCCAGAACCATTTTTTCCAATAATTCCAAAGAACTCTCCTTTTTGTACTGAAAAACTAACATTGTCCAACGCTAAAAAATCTTCATACCGTTTCTTCTTAAATATATTGACAAAAAAACCACGCATGGTGGTAATGCGCTCATGTGGTATACGAAATTCCTTAGAAAGCTTGTTTACCTGTATTGCAGATTCGAGCATGATATGCAAAAATGCTTATATTAAAATGAGGAGTTAGCTCCATTTTTTCACTTTTTTTATATCACGAATACCGAACAAAGTCAACGGCGTGACAGAAGTAAGTATTGACAAAATGTAAAAACCATGCTAGTCTATTTTGTTCTGTTCGCTGCAAAACCGAACCAGTAGAAAAGAAGTAGTTTGAGCGGAACACGCACATTGAAAAGCTGTTGTCTCAAACAAATACCTGACGAGTGACGCATTCGGGGCATTTCACTTTCACTTTTTCATGAAAGAAGCGCCTCAGCTGCGTTACTCGTCGCGCCGTGTTCCACAAGTGTGGGATGCGGCACATCCAAAAACGCTGACTGGGTAATGGCATACCAGTTAGCATAAAAAAGGGAGGATGCCATGAATAATTCTCTCAGTTCTACTCTGCGGGACATGGGCTTCGAGACCATGTCTCTGCACCCCGGCAAGGTGCGGACCTGGAAAAGCAACCAGACCGTGACCTCGGTCTGGTTGGAGGGTCCTGAGGAGCACGAGTGGTACCACAAGTGTGGCGACCACCGTGACCTCGTCATCCCCCTGCTCGACCAGAGCAGGGGGGGCGAGGAATTATCCATGTTGGAGGTGGTCACGTACCACCCCGACAGGAGCGAGACAGTTCTCTTCCGGCAGGAAGAGAACTGAGACAACAGCAACGAGGTGGAGAGAATCGGGGATCATGCCGATATAAACGACGCATGCTTCGACATCGCGTACTCTCTCCACCTCCAGCTTTCTGTGTGTACTAATCACTAGTACTCAAAGAACGCTGAAAAAAATGGTTTTACCTTTTGAATAGCTCTCAATTCCCCTCCTCATCTTTTACCGATAAATCACTTTTTTACCACGTAGGTTTTCGCTATTTTATCATGCCAAGCTTGCTTTTTAGAATCAAATCCAGCCCAAATAAAACCGATGAATAGCGCTAATGCACTTGGTATATATGAAAACATTCGTATCAAAGCTTTTTGCCAAGATAACTTGCTTCCATCTATTTCAATAATTTTAATACGGCATATTAATTTACCGGGTGTAGCGGAAAGCCATAGCCAAAATAATAGTACATATAAGAAAGGGATAATATTTTTCCACCCAGTATAACGAACACTGATTGAACCAGATTCTATACGAGTAACTTCGTTACCAAAAAGTATATAGCCTATAATTCCCAGAACAACCCAGTCCAAAATACATGCTAAGAATCTTATCCAAAATCCAGCATACTGAAATTTTTGCTCACCTGGCTTAGGTGTTATTTGGACGGTTTTGCTCTCCATAATGTTGAGGTAAAAAATTAAATTTATTGCTCATTCTGAATAGATCCATACTACTGGAATTATTCAAAATCAGCAATACTTAAACTGTATCCAAAGGATCAACAATCGTTATTACGCAAATCTGCATTAGTCAGACAACTCGCCAAAGACGGGGGCACGCTCTGCCAAATACGTGGATACAACCTGAGGAATATCTGATGGATTTTCGTACTCAAGAAAATATTGACTGACTGCTGTTAATGCGCCAGATACCTTTGAGCCTTTTCGATAAATACAAACAATGGGAATGCGGTACATATCTGCCCAACCCAGCTCAATTCCTAATCCCGTTGAAGGCCACGACACTTCAGCGATCATCAAATCGCATCCTGATTGAAATAAGACTTTTGATGAAAATTGTTCATTACTTTTTTCGTGAGGCAAAATAATTTCATGCTGCTGATGTATTTCACTGTCACGAATGATTGTATATAGCTCATTGTGAAAATCAAACGATGTAGCATGCCCAATGTATATTTTCATATATGCAAATGGTACCGAATAATGCGGTAAAACGCAATTTTTTTAATGCAGCTAAATTTTTTCGCTTTATTCTTTCAAAATGACGCTTTAGCTTCAATCATTTCCTCCACCGCTCTCTTTGCCTGTTTAAGAAGCTGGCGGGATTCGTGAAGTGCTGAAAAGCTTTCTTGAACCATTGCCACTATTTTTGCTCTCACTTCTTTTGGCAAAATTGGAATGAGAGTTGTTTTGATCTGGTCAGGTCGCCAATGTTTGATAAGTGCACCACCTGCATCTTGTTCTATTTGGGTTTGAACAATTAAAGAGTTGAGTACAAGCGTTAAATATTCCGGTTCAACTTCAACCGATTTCAGTCTAACAATTCCACCTGAAATTATCGTTTTGACTTCTTCTGTTAAAAAGTAGGCAATGCCTGGTGTTCCGTCTTTGGATAGCAAAATTTCACTTTTTTGAGGGCAAAACTTATCTTTCAATTCCTCGTATAGTTCTTTGCTAATATATTGTTCACTTGAATTATCTATACGGAATTTTTCAATATTTGACACACGTAAAAATGGTATGCCTTCCTCTGCGTAGGCCTCACTACCTACTTCAATACCTTTTTTGAGCGGTTTGACTAAATTTCCTAGCGTGTCGTGATCGACTGCACGAATTTTATTTTTTACGATTTCATACTTCGGTTGAAAGTACTCCGCGTCCATACGAGCGCCCCCAAGCACACTGTCATGGTCGATTTCGTACCCCGTTACCCATTCGGGTGTAAAATCATCCAGCCCAAGTTCTTGAAGCAAGAGTTGTTGCGCTTGTGCGTAGAGGGATGTGGATTGTTCTTGTTTATAAAAAGCATCATTTGTAATTTGATCTATTTTTATCTCAAACTCTTTATTTAATTGAGGTACTTCTAAAGAGTATAAATATGATGGTGCGATATGTGGTTGGGCTGCACCATATACGCCTCTGTTTATTAAACTTTTACCATATTTAGAGTTCAAAAATGTTGAAAGGTAACCACCAGCTATTTCTTGGCTTCTAATAATGAGAACATCCGCACAAGCATAAATTTCAGCATTCTCAAATTTGTATACTGCCGTTTGTCCAAAATTAGCACCTGATCTTGTCATGAGAACATCATCGTAATTTACTTTGTTTCGTTTGAGGTCATTTTTCAACACTGGATCTGCAAACATAGTAGTGCTAAAATCTAAACAATTATCTCTCACATTCTGAGCAAGGAGTATTTGTAGCCCATTTTCTTGATATACTCTCTTAAACTCATTAGGGTGGATGACTTTTTTTATTTGTATTTTTTTTGAAAAAGAAACAACTTTCCTTTCTGCATCTAAAAATTTAGGTTGAAAAAATTCTGCATCAATTCTTTGATGTTTCAATAAATCTTCAACTGTAATTTCAGAAATCTGTGCCATATCAAACAAAATCAAAGTTATATTTCTTTGCAAACTCAATAAATTTGACTGCTATTTCATCTAAATCTGTATCGTAGACATACGTCCCGTTTTCATCTTTCCTGATGTTATTATTTTCATCCATTGCGAATACATATTCTCCGCTATTGTTTTTTCCCGGCTTTTCGCTGGTAGCCATAAAAATTGGATAATTACCAGCCTGTTCCCGCTCTTTATCTGTTCGCCATTTTTGTAAAAATAGTACGCTCGTTTTTGTACCTGTGTGTGGCTTAAAACTATTACCATGTAAACCCACGACAGCCAACAACCGTGCCTGTTTCATAATATAGCGGCGGATGTACTCCTGATTGGTATTGTTGAATACTCCTTGCGGTAAAACAATGGCCATGCGACCACCTGGGCGAAGAAAACCTAGGTTACGCTCAATGAACAGAATGTCGCGTGTCATTTTGTTTTGGTGCTTATTTGTGCGCTCAAAATCTTTACCAAATTTAAAGCCAAGGTCATATTTGTTGAGCAATGTCCCTTTTACTTCACCTGCAAAAGGCGGGTTCGTCATGATAAGGTCAAAATCAAAGTCCGTCATTTTTTCTCGATTTTTGCTGTTTAAATCGAAATCGTCGAAATGGTGTAAAAGTTTACTGAATCTTGCCTTTGCTTCTCCATCCCAAAGGTCGCTGTCTAAGGAATTTGCATAAGTAACATTGGTTTTGCCGTCGCCAGCAATAAGCATCATTGCTTTGCCGATTTTTACGCTTCGTGGGTCAAAATCGATACCAAATAAATGTTGATCCGCGTATTCTTTGCGCTTCATTTCATAGCTGCTGCCGAAATTTTCTTTTGTAATTTCAGTTCGCCAAACATGTTGCATTGCATGGAGCAAAAATCCGCAACTTCCTGAAGCTGTATCAACAATATTTTCGTTCTTTTTCGGATTAAGCATTTTTACACACATGTTAATCACAAAGCGTGGTGTAAAATATTGCCCCTTCCCACCTTTTGCATCTTGATTGATTAGGTACTCAAAAGCATCATCAATGATTTGAAGATTAGACCCGAAAAGTCGATATTTTTGCAATAGCGATACGGCTGGCACGATAGCGTTTGCTGGTATTTCAATATCGTCTTTATCTTTGAAAACATCACGCCATTGATTTTTAGATTCAGCAAAAAGACGTGAGATATTATCCAAATTTTCTTTATTGCTTACTCCTGCAATAACACGGAAACGCCTATTTTGATTTCGTGGAGTTTCAAGTTCATCATAAAGCTTAGTTTGAATGAGTTTAAAAATTTCTTCAAAGGAATTAACGCCAGCATTTGCCAATACCGCATTTTCGAGATCAAGGATGAGCTGTTTAAGATTTGTAACCTCTTCAAGGTTATCAAAAGTAATAATTTTCTTTTGCACATCTTCGACCGTTTCATTGAACTTTGGAAGATCAGGCAAGTCCTCAAATAAGTTTGGATCGGTTCTTAAAAGGTTATTTTGTAGTTTTCCATCAGTGAGAATGAGGATTGGTGCGCCTGTTGCATTAGCATAACTTTTTAATTGTCCTAGCCCATCTTTTACATCAGGCTTTTTTACTTCGACCATCAAATATGGGGTTTGCATGTCTTCCCGATAAACCACAATGTCCGCACGTTTTTTTCCAATTTCACGACCAAACTGTACATCAACCTCAAGTTTTATCCTGTCTTTTGGATATTGATATTCATGCAGAAGTTCATACAGGAATAACTGCCGAACGATTTCTTCGGGGGCTGTCTTTTTTTCTGTAAGAACAATTTTATCATTTCCATTGTATTCGAGTGTTTTTACGTACACACGGTTTTTCTCGTCCTCGTAAAATTCCAAAACATTCAAATTCTTAAAAAGCGCGAGGTCATCCTCGGGATTTTTGAAAATTTTGGATAAAATTTCGATTGAAGAAAGATTCATATCTCAATCTTTATTTTTTATAACGTGATAATTTGACATTATTATTGTGTGTTAGGAATGACGTTCTCGACAACACCTTGAATCTGAAAATCCTCGGTAAGGATAATAGGCGCATGTTTATGGTTTGTTGATTTTGGTTGTAGTATAATAGTGTTTCCAGCGTGTTTGTATTCCTTGATCGTTGCTCTGTCATCAATTAGTGCAACAACTTTGTCGCCATTTTGAGCAGATGCTTGCTGTTTTACTAATACCAAATCTCCGTCATTTATCCCTGCTTTGTTCATTGAATCGCCGGAGGCATGAAGCAAAAAATATTTTGCTCCAGATTTAACGATAGCGGTAGATACAGCAACAAAACTTTCAATATTTTCTTCCGCCCATATAGGCGTACCGCAGGATACCGTGGCAACAATCGGGACGTTTATGGTTTGAGCATGTGATGAGCTAGATTCTGGATCGTTTTTTAACTGTATGCTTCCTGTTTTTGTTCTTTTCACAACCATTTTTTCTTCCAGCTTTTCTAATAGATCTTGCACGGAACGGGGTGACTTATATTTTAATTCACGCATGAGTTCACGCACCGAAGGAGTACGGCCATAATGCGCAACGCAGTTGCGAATATGTCGCACGGCTTCTAGCTCTTTAGGTGTAAGATTTATCATTTTATCCATACGTTATGTATAGTACTGTATGTTCAAAATATTGTCAAAAAAGAAAAAAATATTTCGCTGTTGTATGCTATTTTTGCTACAAGCTTCACTGAATATCTTTAACTTTTTTTTCATCAATTTTCCAAGTTCCTTGCGGTTGCAAACTATTAAACTTCCGACTGCAATCGCCATTGCTCCAATTGATAGAGTAATTTATTATTTTTCATATATTGTGGTTAATGATTACGAGTAGCGAAAATTGCATACAACGCCCGCGAGTGGTTTTTTTATACATTTCTATACCATCCAGCTGGTTGATAATTTAATTCTAGTAATCCTTTAAAATCACTTATAAATTCAACTTCTTGTTCCAGTGATCTTTTTTCATCATTGTTTATTCTTTTTTTCCATTCTTTTAAATCCATAGTACCAACGACGAAGTATTCATTTCCAATAATATTAGGATTTATTTTTTCAAACAATGAAACCAAATATGATTCTAATTCACTCTGATTTGTAATAATTAATTTACACTTTGCACAATAAATGCATGTTATTCCTAATATTATAAAACCGTGATCTTTAATAAACATAAATAACGGTATTTTCTTTTTAAAAGTTTGTTTATTGCACTTTGGACACGTGGTTACTTTATAATTATCATGTTTATTTAATGCAAAATAATACTTCCTATTCAATTTACCTATTTGCTTCATAGTTTGATCCATTTTTTTACTTATCGCCGGAAAATGTCACACAACGTTTGCGAGTAGCCGCAGTAAACGAACCGACGCTGTGGTAGGCTATAAGCGATAGCTTAGCACCACAACGGAAAGTGAGCAATTGCGCTTACTCGCTGTGTGTAGTAAATTATTTTTGTTCTTTTTCGGCTAATAAAAGAATATACTGAATAAATTCACTTTTTCCTTCGGTATATTGTGGTCCAGCATCTGGAAACTTTTTGATAAGATCTTTTTTGAGTTCTTCATATTGCCTTAATGCATCCGGATGTTCCCGTAAATAGTCAAGAAAAAAAACTTGTCTTTTCCAGTAAGAAAATTTTTCAGGCTGAGCTAATGATAGGTGAAATTGAGCCGGGTTACCCTTTACAAAAAAATATCGTTCCTGTGAAGACTGAGCAGGTTTATATTCATACCCTAACTCGGCAAGAGATAAAAGGTATTTTTGTGCATCTTCAAGCGAAGGTATTAATACAACAATATCGATAACTGGTTTTGCCGATAAACCTGGTATTGAAGTACTGCCTATATGGTGAATATCAAGATTACCTAAATGCTTTAACAGCAATTTCTTTTCAGCCTGAAAAATTTTCGGCCATTCTTGATTATAGGAAGCTACTTCCATACAGTACTAAAAAATAATTTATTTCACACAACGTTTACGCATAGGCGCAGTGAGCTGTAGCGTGATGATAGCTTGTTATACGCCCCGACGACTGAAAGGAGGAGAGCGCAGCGTGGCTTAAGTTCAAAAAATATTTTTCACTCAATTTCATTTTGATAGGTTTACTTGTTATTAAGAATAAATTTGTTTTCCGTTTTGGGTTTGGGCAGGGATTAAGGGGTGAATGCCCGAACCCAAAACTCTTTATCTTTATGTACCAATTCTTGTAATTCATCGACTGTAATATCAGCAAAGCTCAAATTTTGATCTCCCTTATTTTTGACGCCAATTACTCGCATTCCGGCTTTTTTCCCAGCGATTACTCCAGTTTCTGCATCTTCAAGCACAAGACAATTTTTAGGAGAGAGTTGCAATTCATCTGCGGCAATTAAATATCCCTCGGGATTTGGTTTGCTTTGTGTTATATCTTCACAGCTAACAATAACGTCGAAAAATTTTACCACCTCTAATTCATTTAGAATGATGAGGATTTGATTCCTTGTGCTTCCAGACACGAGTCCAATTTTAAAACCAAAGTTTTTCAGGATTTCAGGCAATTCATCTGCTCCTCGAAAAGGAGTCAATGATGTTTTTAGCAAATTATCATAAATATTGAAATGTTTTGCTAATATTTCTCCAACATTAAAATCAAGGGTGCGTTTTTTGAATAGTTCTCGGTAAAATTTTTCGTCTGTTACACCGATAAAACTTTTTTGTTCATCATGCGTCAACTCTATACTTAATTCTTTGCAAACTTGTATTGCTACTTGGATGCCCAGAGTCTCTGTATCTACTAAAAGTCCATCGAGATCAAAAAGTATTGCTTGGGTCATAGTGTTTTTTTGAGTGCGTCAACAATTATTTTGTTTGTGGCTTTGTTTTTTACGGCAACTCTTATGAAATTGTTCTTAAATTGTGTGCTCATTGATGCGCAATCTCGTAGATAGATTTTTTGCTTTCTTAATTTTTGAATAATTGAGTCTGCTTTCAATTTTTCATCCAATAGCTCGATAAGAAAAAAGTTTGCAATAGAATCGTAAATTTTCACGGATTGAATTTTCTTTAGTTCAGAAATCATGCCTTGTCGTAGTTCATGCGTTTCCTTGTATTTTTTTGAGTAATAAGCGGGGTCTTTTAGTGCTTCAACACCTGCTATTTGAGCAACTAAACTTACTGACCACGGAGGTATGAATGAAGACACTTTATTGATAACTTTTCCATGTGCCACGATATAACCAGCCCGTGCTCCACTTAAAGCATATACTTTTGACATTGATTTAATTATTACCAAGTTCTCGTTTTTTACCGCTTCTTTTTCCAGTGATAATTTTTGATCAATATAATCAACGTATGTTTCGTCGATGACAAAAAGGATTTTCGGAAAATTTTTGATGAGATTCAAGATATTTTGTCTTTCCCAATATTGTCCTGTTGGACTGTTTGGATTTACCAACATTACTAAACTCGGATTTTCTCTTTCAATTTGTTCGGAAAGTTCATTGTAATTTATTTTGAAGTCAGCTTCTTTGCTTAGTTTGTGCCTTAATATTTTGTTTTTAGTGACATGTTCAAAAATATGAGCATACTCACCGTAGGTTGGATCAAGAATTAGTACGCTTTCAACCCCTTTCAAAATATGAGGGAAAAAAGAAAACATTAAATCAGATGAGCCACCCCCTACGATTATATTTGCTTCAGGAACTTTTCGAATCTTTGAAATAGTTTTAATCAACCCCTCGCATTGAGTTGGGGGTGAGGTTTTAATGCTGAATGACAAGTATTTTTTAATTTTGGAAATGACTTTTGGAGAAGGATCAAACCACGCGTCTAATACGTCTGCACTGATAATTTCGTTCGATTTTTCCAGTGCTGCAAAATCATTTCCTATGGCATTGAAGAATGCGCCACCATGATATGCTTTTTTAGCCATAGTTTTAATGTATTTAAAGAAATTTATAAATTAATCGTTTTCGAAGCGTAGTGGAGAAAACACCATATTTCCCCTCTATCAAATAAGAAAACAAATTTATCCCTCTTTAGTAAGCCTATCAAAATTTCCATAATTATAAAGAAAAATATTTTTTGAATTGCGTATAACGTCCGCGAGTAAACGCTGTTGCTTTATTTTTCTTGGAAAGAATTATTTTTAATTAACCCAATAAGAAGTTGTAACATTCCATCTCTATTTTCCGTTTTTGACGAAGCGACTGTCACAGCAACATCATACAATTCTCTCCAACTCACTTTTAACCACATATCATTAAGCGAAAGAAAAACCATGAGTGAAACACAGGCCATACGCTTGTTTCCATTTAAAAAAGGATGCTGTTTCACTATTTCATAAAATAACACTGCGGCTTGTATTTCGATAGTTGGATAAACGAATTTGCCTGATAGCTCACGTTGCGGTGCAGCAAGTACGGCGTCTAATTTATCTGGGTATCTCGTATCAAAAGATGGAAGGGGTTCATCATGAGTAAGATGAGTCTTTGCATATTGATAACAAATATCACGAATATCTTCTTCTATAAGAAAATAGCTCATGTTATTCAGAGCTTAATTTCTTTAACGCTTCTCCATATTCCTCAACTGTCCGCTGCACCGCTTTTTCAATGATTTTCTTTCGCTCTTCTGGTTTTTTGGGGTCAAGCTTCTTGCGTGGTTTCAATTGTTGCAACTTCTTTAACATATGCTCAGAGTATAGAATAAACCTAAAAATAAAGCAATTGCGGTTATTTGCTGTTCGATGTAAATTTTGCCTCCTAATAACTTGTTGCCCAATCTGCTTGCTCCACTGGTAGACCTTGGTCGATGGCCCATTTT
Source organism: Candidatus Kerfeldbacteria bacterium (assembly GCA_016182555.1). Classification (GTDB taxonomy): domain Bacteria; phylum Patescibacteriota; class Patescibacteriia; order UBA9570; family XYC2-FULL-38-9; genus JACPGJ01. The sequence continues at coordinate 6,071 of JACPGJ010000003.1, read as the reverse complement.
TTTGCAGCGTTATTATCAACTTCATTTGTTATGAAGAGCTTTTTTTGTTGAAAAATTACAACAGTGGTTTTCTCAATAGGATATTGAATATCAACATAATTGTACGGTGCATTCAAATGCTCCATTACTCTATCTGCGAAATCATCAACGCGAGAAAATGGGACAGCGACACGAACATCTTCACTGTTTTTTTCTGGAATTACTTCAAAATTCTCCTCCTTTAATTGAGCAAGCAGCTTATTATACTCATTCATTGTCCAGTCCAAGATGTATGCGTTTGTTATCATAGAAGCAAAATTTATTTCGTACAACGTTCACGAGTATACGATTGTGCGGAGCATATCGGATACTCGTTAGGCGATGAAAATTAATATTTCACCCATTCAGAATTAATCTTCCTATTTTTCCAATCTAATTCTATGAAGAAACCAAGGCCAGCAGGTACTTTAGTAGTATCAGCAGGAACATTCTTGAAATTTGGAACAACACCTTTCATATAACATATAAGTAATCCAGCAGTGCCACCATGCCCGATTATAGCAATATTCTGATTCGGATGACTACTCACAATTTTATCTACACAACTAACTATTCTCTGTGTTGCAGCCTGAGCAGTCTCCCAACCATTATAACTCTTTTCTGGTTCTTCAAAGAAATGTTTGACGGCTTCCATATATTCCTCATACGGTAAATAACCAGTAGAAGAACGATCAATCTCTCCAATACATCCCTTTTTAATATATTGAAGCATAAATTTTTGTGATGCCATTTCACCAACTGTTACTGCCTTGGTTTCTTCACTTGTATAAATAATATCAACCGTTTGCCAAAATGGTTGCATAAGAAGTGATAGTGCTTCGTTTTCTCCCTTTTCAGATAAATCCCATTTCTCTATAGGGATATTCGAATCAATAATAACATCGGGATGAGTAATGAAAAATAATTTTGACATCATTGTTATATTAATTTTTTTCGCCTAACGTCCGCGCATAGGCGCTGTTCTTCACGTAGTGAGAATTGCGCTTGTGCGCTGTTGTACGACGTGAGAAACATTAACCTCTCTTTGTTTTCCCAATAACAACCATTAATTCTTCTTCATTGCAGTCATAAATATGCAATATTTGCCAAGTACCAGATTTTAACTTTTCTTTTAGCGCTTTCTCCAAACGTTGATCATTATCTGTTTTACTATCACCAACTCTTTTTGGAAATTTAAATTTTTCAATATCGTAAATAACTCTTGATTTATGCCAAGAATATACCGATATACCAATGGCAACTAAAGATAAAATGATTCCGAAAGCGCTAATGGTATCACTCATATTAATATTATGTAAAGAATTAAAAATGTTTCTCATGTCGTACAACGTCTGCGAATAAACGCAGTTGTGGAATAAGGTTATGGTAAGATTTTATCACCATAACCGAAATGGAACAATTGCGGTTATTCGCTGTTCGTGATGAATTTTGGCAATTTAGTTATTGAATTTAAAAGGGTACTGTCGTGGCCGTACTCTATTTTGAGTGGCAAAATGATTCTCAACTGCTTCCCAACATTCACGAATTGTTGAGTCAGGATTATGATTAATTTGCTGTAAAAATGCACGATTAAATTCAGAACTTCTGCCGGCTTCAATATCCAACTCCAAATCATGAATCAACTGCATACCTTTTTCAGATCTTTCTACAGATTCTTGTTCCATGATTTCGCCACGACCTGTAAAATTATTCCTTCTTCCTTCCATATAATACTTTTAACTATTAATGAGTTACTATATATCACATCAATCTTTTCAATGCAAATCTATACTGCCAAAATTTTTCACCTAACGTTTCGGCATATACGATGTTGCGTTAGCAATATGGGTGGAGCCAAGTGCAACCGTATATGCCGTGTTGTGCGATGTAAAAATTTAATTATTTTGCGGCTTCAGAAATACGTCGTTTTTCCAACCCTCTTTCCCTAGAAACAGATTACCCGGGCAAGTCGTTGTGGACTTAATTTCTCTATGACCTACTATATTACAATTGGGATATTTTTTTATGATTTCATTTGCTGTTTGAAGCGCTTTTTCAGTTGGTCTTTTTTCTTTTAAATCATCAAGAAAACAAATTGCAATACTTCTGCAATTATAATTCCAATTACCACAATGCCAACCTATTTGATTATCTTGCAAGATGTTGTCAAAAGAACCGTCCTGCCTAATTACGTAGTGATAAGCGATGAATGTTTGTTGATTTTTGTAAAAATGGTTTGACCATATTGGCTGGCCAAATTGCTTTTCATCTTTTTTGTTGTAATTTGGTGTATACAAACGGATTAATCCTAGCGCATCAATAGCTATAATCGGGGTGTCTGATGGTGTACTTGTATGATGTATAACAATTGTATCTATTGACAAACGTTCCTTATCCCAATTCACTCCAGAATCGCCAAGAGCAATTTTGCCAGCTTCTAAAAGTTCACAAACCATTTTTATAAATTCGTTTCTTTTCTCGAGCCATTCTTGCGATTTGTTTTCCCTATTGCCGTCATAATCATAAAAAAATTCCTTGAGTTCAGGTTGTATGTCCAAATACCATTGAGGGTTGGAAAAAATATTTATGTATTCGGCGGGGTTTATGTATTTGTATGTTTCTTTGAATTTCATGGTAGCAAAATAATTAAATTTCTATTTCGTACAACGTCCGCGCATAGGCGCTGTTCTTCACGTAGTGAGAATTGCGCTTGTGCGCTGTTGTATGAAGTTAAATTTATAATAGGTGATTTTCGGCTTGCAGCTTTTTAAAATATTGTTTCGTTGATTCAGGTGTGGGGATATTCGATGGAAAAAGAAATGATAACTCTGCATCAGTTAATCCATAAAATTCAACAAAAAATCGTGCTGGAACCTCCTCAGTCATAGAAAAAAGATTATCTGAATGTACACCTTGGGCTACGTATCTTTGATACTGGTTCCAACACTCCTCAGTAATTCTTCTTAAGCCAACACCTTCTATTGTCGTTAGCTGCAAGCCTGTCATACTCTCTATCATTTTCTTTGCATCATGAAACATTTCTAATAACTCAGCTCTTTCTGGAGTAAGAGTAGATCTTCTTTCTATATTTGTCATAGAATTAAATTTAATTTCATACAACGTCCGTGCGCAGGCGAAGTTACCGAAGGTAATTGCGTTTGCGCACTGTTAGGTGCTGTTAATTTATTAAGTGCTCTATAGCAATTCTTCAATCAATATACTCAATTGAACCAAAGCGCTTGTCCGATTTTCTGCAGGA
>JACPGJ010000003.1:0-2771 GCA_016182555.1 Candidatus Kerfeldbacteria bacterium | reverse complement strand
TTTTATCATCATAAAAAGCATCAATAGCTTCTTCTACGGTTGTAGGAATTTTTATTGATTCTAGGTTAGTTCGCTTTGGTTCTCTTCCAAAATTCTCCATAATTTTTGATTAAATTACTTAATAAATTCATTGCACCTAACGTCCGTGCGCAGCCGAAGTTGTGCAGCAATTGCGGTTGCGCACTGTTCGGCGCTGTGCATTTTTATCATCATTTAGAATTCTGATCTGCAGGCTCGTGAGCTTTTTGCCAATGTTCCTCACTCAAATAGAATAACTTTTCATTTTCATCATAGTGCCACCCTTGCCTTTTATACCAAGGTGAATTGATAAAATCCTCAATCGGAAATTCTTCATCAGCAGGTGTTGTAAACATTACTTTTAGTTGATCTATGGTTTTTGTTGCTACCCAGGTCATCGGTTGCTTATTAAATCGTTCTGCAAGCTCAACAGTTTTCTGCTGAATTTCTTCAATAGTCATCTCCTCTGAAATCGGCACAGCAAGGGTGGCAACAGTTCCCCAATCATCTGTCTCAGCAATATTGCAAGATTGTCGAGCAATCTCCTGATTCTCAGGAGAAAGAGAATCAAACTGGATAACAATCCCAACTTCACCACGTTCAATATCTTCTGCATTGCCAGAACTTTCCAAAGTACGAATATTTTTATCATATAGTATCTCAGATGCTGCCACTAATGGCTCCTCGACAATTTTGCTAATACTTTCCCTTCTCAAGATAGTTGCTCCACGAGCCTCCTTAATTGCTGGAACTTCTCTAATTCTTCTTCTTTGATTTTCCATCATATTATATTAATAAAGATAAAAATGCATTGCGCCTAACGTCCGCGCGTAATGCGCAGTTGCCGAGCCGGATTTTGCTACACTTTCAGCCGGCAGGCTGGTAGCAAAATACGAGCGAGGCAATTGGTTTTCAATATTTGAACAACTTCATCTTAAAACAAACGCCTCAAAGAAGCAAAAACTGTAAATACAGAAAATCGCATACGCGCTGTTTTGAAAAGTACTTATTTTATTACTTTAACTTTCTTTAATAAGATTTCAGAATTATCATTCGTATTTTGCTTTCTTTCGCCTTTGATTATAACCACGTCTCCATTCTTCAGATGATTGACATTAACAGAATCTCTGGTGGCATCTTCAAACTCATCATAACGAATACTATACATTTTGCCATCTTCTGTTATTAACTCAAAACACGTACATAATAACTCGTCTATATTCTGTACTCTACCACTCAGCTCAACTTTTTCATATCCATTTGGTACGCAACCAACAAATATAAATACCATTATTAGAAGGAAGGTAAATATCTTTTTTCTTTTCATATTATGCGTCATGTTAATTTAAATCTTTTCAAAATTGCACCTAACGTTCGTGCGCAGGCGAAGTTACCGAAGGTAATTGCGTTTGCGCACTGTTATGTGCTGTTCCATTTTTATTTACAACTTACATTTTTTTGTAAATCAGCTCTTTCACTCTTCTATGAAATTCCCTTAATGCTATCATATCATTTTCTTCTCTGATTCTTGATAAATCAGCATTAAATTCATCAACAAGATGATCGAAGGCGACAACCGCGGCAGGGTCGCTGCGCTGTATAACATAATCAACATATACATCAGCCTCTTGAAGAAATTTTTCTTCCCCCGTTGATTTATAGCTGGCTTCAGCAGCGTTACGTGATTGTTTACGTAAGTATTCTTCGTAATACTGCGCAGGCCATGGCCACGCATCATCAACTTCATCACACATAATACCAAATGGCCATGCATTAAATGAATCACCAGTTAATTTTCTTCCACCTGAAAACTCACCTTCTATTGCTTTCTTTGTCGGTGCTGATAACTCTATTTTTAGTTTACGTTTGTTGCCGCCGTTTTCTATACCCATAATTTTTGATAAAGTATTACATTTCACTAAAAATGGAATTGCACATAACGTTTCTCGATATCCGACGTTTCAATGAGTGAAACGAATTGAAATGTGGCTTTGCCCTTGCGGATATCGAGTGTTGTGCGATGTTCTTTGGCAGTAATTTTTTAGTAGTCGCCCTTACCTGGAATAATATTACGAATGCCGCCGCGTGGATTTTCAACGTCGCCTTCATATCGTGGAATGATGTGTATATGCAAATGATGGATAGTGCGCCCGGCGGCATGGCCTTCATTCAGACCCACATTATAGCCATCCGGATTAAATTTTTCAAATATTATTTTTTTAGTTTTGCTTATTAAATCATACATCTGTAAAACATCTTCATCGGATAATTCAAAAAATGACACAATGTGCTTTTTAGGCACAATCTCGGCATGTCCATTTGACACTGGAAAATTATCCCACCGAGAATAAAACAGGTCGTTTTCAAGAATCGGGCGATGTTTTTCTTTATTGTCCTTGTCACAAAATAAACAGTATTCGTTTTGCATAGGCTAAAAACTAAAAAAATAATATTTGAAAAAAATTACTGCCAAAGAATTTCGCATAACGTCCGCGTGTATGAGAAGTTTCGCCGACCTCCTTATTATTTTATCATAGAGGAGGCGAAATTTGGGTGAAAGAAAAAGTGCAACCATTGAAACTTATTAACGCACTTTTTCTTGAACCTCATACACGCTGTTCGTATAATGAAAACATACCAGAGATGGTATGCTTCATGTGTATGAGGACCACGAACGCGCTGTTGGGGATCTATGAAAATGGATACCCCGTCGCCTAACGTGTGGTCTCCTGCAAGAGGCTAGGTATAGACGA
>JACPGJ010000008.1 GCA_016182555.1 Candidatus Kerfeldbacteria bacterium | reverse complement strand
CACATTGAAATAACTCAAGAGGGTGGTGCTGTCGTTGTTGATGATGCAACTGTTTCGCCCATTGCATTTGTTAATATCCCATGGGCCAAAGATGCCGCCGGTAACGATGTGGAAACCTATTTCACTACCGACGGTCAAACACTTACTCAACATATTATTCATAATGTTGAAGGCATAACCTACCCCGTCACTGCTGATCCTCGAATTAGAAAATGGTATGGTTGGGATTTTGAATTGAATCGTAGTCAAACATATAATCTGAAGTATAATGCAACTGTGGCAAGCATTATTTTTGGCGTTGCCGGAGCTATTCCAGCAGCAGGGTTGCCCTCAGCTATATTAGGTGGCGCTATAGCACTGAATGCGAATCAAATTGATTGGATATATGGTAGAGGTGGTTGTGTAAAGATCTCCGTTACCTATGGGTGGCTTTGGTATTCTGCCTATTATGGTGGTAATTGTCGGTAATATGAGTATTGTCAGCGACATTAAAAAATATAAATTTCGGTTTATTCCGTTTTTAATTCCACTCACATTATTCACCATCGCATGGAGGAATGAGAAATATGATCATACACTTACTCCTATTAGTTTCGCTATATTGTTTCCACTCATGTTTTTTTTCCCACTCATTGACTACCTGAAGAAAAGAAAGATGAAGAAGTAAAAAAGTATAGTCATTGCAGATAAAATATGATGGGTGTGATACGAAAAAATAAATTGCGATATATTTCTGGGTTTTTGCTTATTTTGGCTATGTTTATTGCATATATCACAGGTCATTCTTTGTTTATTGTGCCATTAAGTTTTTTATCCTTGGTATTGAATTTTGTGATACCATTTAAAAAATAAATCCGCGTGATATTCTATTTCAACTCATGTATCACACTTGATAAGATTGTATTTAAACAATTAACATCGAATCAAATTTACACGTCACTTGGATCGATTGCCGCAGGTATTTTCTCGGTGGATACAATTATCAGCCAATGTACTGGTTTATGGTGAAAATAATTACTAGAAGAGTAGTTTTTGTTCTTGCAGTTGTGTGGATAGGTCTTACGATTATTGATCGCGTTTTGGGAGGTATAGTCATTGATATTCTTTGGGTCTGTTCAAGTTTTCTATATGCAGCCATATCATTCAAATATGTACAAAGTGGAGATATAGAGAAAAGAGTTCGAAAGAGAACATAATCAACATGATGAAATCAAAAGAAATAAATTCGATTTTTTCCGGTCTTGCCACAGGGTCGGTGATGCAGTATCTGGTTGTATTTAAAAAATTTTCTATGAGTTTTAGAAAAGCGCTATATGGTATTTATGTGAGTTTTGGTATAACACTGATTATTGTAAAGTTGATTAATCTTATTTTTCATGTACGATTTGTATGGGGCTACTTAATAACAGCAATTGGAGTTATTATTTGGTTACTGGTTGGCTATTCGAAGGAACGTTTTAGCAACCAACATAAATAACACACGATTATGCAGATTACGATTCAACATTTGACCAAAGAATACCGTATGGGGAAGGAGACGGTGCGTGCGTTGAAAGGTGTCACGCTTGATATTGAAAAAGGAGAGATGATTGCGCTCATTGGCCGGAGTGGCAGTGGGAAAAGCACGTTGCTGCAGTTAATTGGTGGGTTAGATACTCCAACGTCTGGCAGTGTGGCCGTGAATGGAAAAGAGCTGGGAAAAATGAAAGACCGTGAGCGTTCGACATATCGCAATAATACCATTGGGTTTGTGTTTCAGTTTTTTTACTTGCAACCATATCTCACCATTTCTCAAAATGTGCAGATTCCGCTGATATTTCAGGGCGTGGAAAAAAACACCCGCGAACAGAGTGCCAAAGAAGCGTTGGAGACCGTGGGATTGGGGGACATGCTACAGCGTTTGCCGAACCAGTTAAGTGGCGGACAGATGCAACGTGTTGCTATTGCCCGAGCACTCGTACACAAACCAGAAATTGTGCTCGCGGACGAACCAACCGGTAACCTGGATGAAAAAACGGGTGACGAAATTTTGGAGTTGATCAAAAAACTGAATAAAGAATTCAACACCACGTTTATTATTGTCACACACGATTCCCATGTGGCTTCACAAGCAGACCGTATCATTCAACTGGCGGACGGACAGATTGTAACGACTAATGCATAACCCCATGATTCGATTTCAAGACGCCGTACAACTCACTCGTACAAAATTCAAAACTCGCCGCGTGCGAACTATTTTTGCAGCGCTTTCTCTTTCCATTGGTAGTATTATTATTCTAACCTTGGTGGTGTTCAGTGGTGGCATTATGCATTTTGCGAAAGATCTGTTTCGTGATTCGCTTGCCAGTCGATCATTTGCTTCTGAGCAATTAGGGGGAGCGGTTTTTTTAGGAGGAATGCCCGGGTCACCAGTACCTGAACAATATGTGAATACAGAGCAAAATACAACAGATAAGGAAGTACATCCGGAACAGTATCTGGAGAAGTATACAGCAGAAGGCGTGAAGCAGGTATATGTTAGCCATACGGTCAGCCGGTTTGGTTTTACATTCAGTGGGGAGAAGTTTGATCTGACAAAATATAATCGTAGCGCAACAAATATTTCTTCCAGTGACTCACTCTTTGTGACAGATGCAATATATGACGGATATTCTTTTGACAATAATTATGAAGGAAAAATTCCGATTATTATTCCTTCTTCGTTTATTTTAGGTGCAGAAAAAGGAGCGCAGGGTTTTTCTCTGCCTGATCCAAAAGATCAATACGAGGCGATTCAACAATATGCCCCAGCATATATTGGCCAAACCTTTACCTTGGGAGTGGTGAAATATGCCGATGGTTCAGATGAACAAAATACCACGGAGCTGACCGATGTTCAGGTTATAGTGGTGGGTATTGCAAAATCGAACCTTTTTAGTATCGGTGGATATTATCCGGGGTATAATTTTATCATCCCCAATTGGGCATTGGATGCACAGGACAACATGAAACAGTTTTTCAAAAATTCCGAAAACAATTTGGTGTATGAATTTGATACCAAAGAACAACGTGATGCATTTGTGAAAGCGCACCAACAATCACTGGAAACATTTGTCATGCCGATGTATGGTCCGTATGAAATGTTGCAAGAAGGGTTTAAATTTTTCCGTCGCGTGGCATACGGTATTGGTGGGTTCTTTCTGGTGACTTCTGCATTGTTTTTGATGACCACGCTCGGTAAAATTATTGTCGACAGTAAACAGGAGATTGGGGTGTTCCGTGCCGTGGGCGCGCAGAAAAAAGATATTCGTAAAATTTATCTCATCTATTCTTGGATACTCAGTAGTCTCGGGTATGGTGTTGGTTTAAGCATCGCCTACATATTGGCCATTATTACGTCGTTGAAATGGGGAGAAAAGATGTTTTACTTTGTCTCCATTGTCGGAACATCCTACGATGTGCCGTCACCAAAATTTATTTTTATCGGTTTTCCCGTGGTTGCCTTACTGGTTTTCTATATCGTGACTATTGGTATCGCACTGTTTGCTTCACTCTTGCCCATGAGTCGTGCGGCAAAAATTGATCCGGTGAAGGTTCTGCGAGAACAGTAATTGAGTATTTTATCTATTCAGGCGGTGATAGTGTGATATACTTAATGAAAATTGATTTGCTATTAACCCATGCTTTATATGAAAAAGTTTTTGCTTACCATGAGTATCGCGGTGGCAGTATTCGGCGCCGGGGCAACGTATGCGCAGAATGACCAGGAACACACCACCTCGGTTATTGCACAAGTAACAGGCGTTTCACTCAAAGATACATTCAAGAAAAAAATCATTTTGCAATGGACAGCGGTGGATGATGTCAGTGGCTATCAAATTTATTTAATGAATAAACATAAAAAGAAGTTACGCACTCTTTATTCTAATACTACGAAGAAAACGATTAAAAAATTGAAGCCGGGTAAACGTTATAAATTGAAAGTACGTGGGATTATCGATGACAAACAAGAAGGGGAATGGTCAGAAATTTTGTCATTTGTGACTGACGAGGATGACACCAACGATCAAGATGCTACAGATGATTCCGGAGATGAGTTGGACATCACGACTGAATCTATTGCGATTGAAGATTTCGCGTTCACACCGGCAAGCCTTACGATTGCGGCTGGCTCTACCGTGACTTGGACGAATAACGATTCTTCCACGCACACCGTCACCAGTACAGATGGGGGAGACTTGAATAGTGGCAACCTAGCCCAAGGCGACACCTACGAATTTACCTTTGATACCCCAGGAACATATACATATCGTTGCAATATTCACACTTCGATGACGGGTACCGTTATCGTTGAATAGCTTTGTTCTCTGACAGGAGCCGCCAACGAGGATACCAGAGCGCCACAATGAACAGTATAAGCATACCCAATGTGGCCGGTTTTATATACCACCAGACAGCATTGTCCGTGAATAGGCGCTGGCTATATTGCGTGAACACGAGTGTGACCAGGGCGGTGAGGTGCACGCCAATGGTTTTGCGCGTCAGCGGAAAATGGAAAAGATACAAAATAATCGGCAATACCCAGAGTTGATATTGCGAGTGAATACTTTTTGAAAAGAGTAATACGAATAGGATGAGTAGACTATAATCCATCAATAGGGTTGTGGCATTTTTCATTTTTCTGCGTCGATACAGTACGGCGGAAACAAGGACGAGTACGCCTACCACCAGAACAGGATGAATATTTTTTCCAACAGCAATAATCGTTTTTCGGGATACTCCGAGCCAATCCCAGTATCCAAGTTGTATGCTTTTCATGAATGAACCGAAGAGAGAAGTGCTTTCTCGAATATAACCAACGTCACCGCGTAACAGGTTCGGTAAAATATCATAAGTAAATGTGGAAACTCCATGAAACCCAAACCAAGGTAAGCTGAGCAGTAGCAGTGCTAGACAGGTCAGCACCATTGTGATCGATGATTTTCCATAACGTTTTAATAATAGATAAGGGAAGAAAATGAGGGGGAAAACTTTCAGTGTCGCAGCGATGCCAAACAGCACTCCACTCACCGCATTATTTTTTCGTAGGAGTACAATGCACCCGCCGACGAGCAACAGCCAGATGAACCCGTTGATTTGCCCTGTGCGCATCAATCCCTGTACGGTATCCGAAAATGCCAATATGCATAGCAGCAGCGAATAGCGTATACGCATAATCTGATCTCGCACGAAGTATGCAATACTGAAATAATAGGCAAACATCACGAATAGGCTGTTGCACACCAACCACACCACGGCCATAGCGTTGAAGTGCAATAGAACAAATGGAACGAAGAGCAGGGCGCTTTGTGGTAGGTAGAGAAAATGTGTACCACCAGCTGCCGGACGCACCGCAGCAATGGCCCGTTTTATTTTTGCTCGATTTGTATACAGTTCGATGGGTTCCATATTGACCGAGCCCGTGATACTTTGCCCTGCAACCACAAACACTGCCAGATCATTTTTACCAAAACCAGTCTGGTGTTGTCGATAGCGTTCGTCGATTACGGTGAAGAAGAAAAAGAAGAACAACGCAAAGATAAAGATAATTCGATTTTTTTGAAACATAGGATTATAGCCGAATTTTATAGCAAAAATGCCCTATTAGCAATACACTTGAAGCATCTATTTTTTCCTATTCGCTCCTTACAGCAACACTGTAGTGAATGAATAGGAAGCCTGCGCGATCGATGGGTGGGAAGTACGAGAAATGTGATCGGGCAGGCATGTTGTAGGAAGAGATTCTGGCAGGTAAACGAATTTGGCGGGATGACGACGTGGTCGACGTCTACTGCTGGAAGTAGACCGCGGAGTCGCTTAGACCCCATAAGACGCTGCCGTCGTCGGCATTGACGCGGCCGAGCCGAACCACTTCATCGGGGTCCCCGTTGAGGAAGGTCGCGCTCATGTCCTCCTCGGTGAGGACGCCCGTCAAATCAGTGCGTCCGTACAACAGGTAGCCCTCTTCGAGCTCGCCAACCACCAGCATGTCGGTACACCCATCCTCGTTCACGTCTCCGAGAGATAGATATTTATCGATATGAACGCTGGTTTGTGCGTCTCGGGCGTCGGTCTCCGCAGACCAGCTGGTGAATACACTCACATGCCCATTGGACCCATACTGGTTGTCACCAGCGCCAATGGCCATATCGGTGCTGCCGTCACAGTCGAAGTCACCGATTTTGGCATCAAAGCCGGGGACTTCCTCGTTGGCGGTGCCGAAGAAGGTTACTCCAGCTGCTGCATCTGCATCATACGAACCCGGAGAAACCGGGCCAAATACAACGTAGACAGCGCCGGCGCCGTTAGCCCGCGGCGACCCCATCACTACGTCGTGCACGCTGTCCCCGTTGAGATCACCGACAGCCGGTTCGAGATACATTCCGAAGTATTCCTCTTCGGTGGTTCCCCAATACGAGGTGTATACCACCGAACTCAGTTCGGGGTTGGGGCTCCAACTGGCTCGTCCCGCGATAAGCCACACCGCCCCCACGTTGGCAGACTCATCTTCGATATCGGCATTGGAGTCGCCAACCAAGAAGTCATCGATTCCATCGCTAGTGACGTCCCCCGCAGGGGCGATGTTGTATCCGAAGGTGCCATTGCCCTGCACAATGGCCACATCCGCATTTGCGGTGGTCATCGTGGTATGCGAACCATACTCGATGTCCCTGCCGAAGAATACATACACAGCGGCTTCGTTTAGAATGCCGACTGCGATGTCCCCCCGGCCGTCTCCGTTGACGTCACCGATGCACGCCAATTGCGTCATAGACTCGGTGTGGGGCGTGATAGATACCGTCGCGTCCGTGCTCAGCGCGACATTTTCATCGAGAAAGCCGTATTCGACCATATAGGCTCCACCTACATCACTGCCCGACTGGGCTCCGGCCATGAGCCAGACGTCTTGCCGACCTCCTCCATCGAAATCTGTAAAACAGGCTTCTTGGGGAAGGATAGCGTGATCCTCATGGCTAAAGACGCCATCAGCCTCTGTCATAGAGATCTCTCCCCCGAGGGGAGTTGGTTCCTCCTCATCCGGCGGAGAGCAGTCCTGCATATTCACACTGAACAACGTGCCGAAAATGACCGAAGTCAATACAGCCTTCATGGGAGTCTCCTTTGCTGACATAGCGACGCATCCTGAAGTAGGCATGCGCCTGATTTGGGTACATTATTGCACCCAGCAAGAAAAAGAAAAATCATTCTCTGTTTTTTGCTGGGTGTAACTTTTGTTCTAAAAAGAGCATTTTTCCTCCTTAAATAATAAATAAGCTATTGTATATATCTTCACTTTTGCATTTTTCAGCATTTGTGATGGCAGGATTCTAATGTCAATGAGCACAGCTGTCAAGTAATTGGCTCTTGTTAAATAACCCTAGAGAGTTGACAGTCTGTGTGCATCGTGATAGGGTGTGTGTGAGTGATGAAACGATCCGTTTTAAGACAATATGAAATTATTTCTCGATATTGCACAAATTGTGGTTGCCGCGCTCTTAATCGCGAGTATATTACTTCAGCAAAAAGGTGATGGGTTGGGGGCAGCATTTGGTGGTGGTGATACCGTGGCATCGACACGACGTGGCGCAGAAAAAGGTATTTTTATTCTATCCATTATTTTTTCCGCGATATTCATTGGTTTAGCGCTCTCTCGCATGTTTTTGACCTAGTTGAATGAGGTTTGTATTCTTTCTTATCTAATTACTTCGAATGAAAAATTTTTTTCGTCTTTTTGTACGACCAAAACAGGCTGCTGAATCAATAGCAACGGCGCAACCCGCGCCAATGCCTACGCAAGAGGTTTTAGTGTATAAAGCTACGGCAACACGACGTTTGCCAAACTTGGCACAATTACGATATCTTCCTCGTATGACAACACGCATGGAGCGTTTGTTGTTTTCGTTGATGATGGCGTTGTTTCTGTTGAGTATTATTGTCTTCAGTATTCGTGCTTACTATCGTTTTACTGAAATGGTGCCGACTCCAGGAGGGAGTTATACGGAAGGACTCGTTGGTGCACCACAATATATTAACCCATTGCTTTCGTCATTATCGGATGTCGATGCGGATCTTGCGCGCTTGATATTTCCCAGCATCTTTCATTATAACGATCAACAGCAATTAGAATCTGATGTCATTACAAATTACGTCGTGTCTGATGATGGCCTCACCTACACATTTTTCCTGCGTTCAGATGTACAATGGAATGATGGTGAGCGTTTAGATGCAGATGATGTGCTTTTTACCATTAGTGCCATTCAAGACCCGCTCACCAAAAGCCCACTGCGCTCATCGCTGAAAGATGTGGCTGCAGAAAAAGTAGACGATTATTCCTTCACATTGAAATTAAAACAAGCGTACGCTCCATTTTTATCTTCGTTGACGTTCGGTATTTTACCGGAACACGTGTGGTACAATATTCCATTACAAAATATTCGGTTGACGGCTTTAAATTTACAGCCAGTTGGCGCGGGACCATATCAGTTTCAATCGTTGACAAAAGATCAAGCCGGAAATGTGAAATCGATTGAACTCGTTCGTAATGATGATTATTATGGAAAGAAACCCTATATCAATGAGTTGCACTTTATTTTCTACCCAGATATTGCGACAGCAACTACCGCACTAGAAAATAAAAATATTGAAGGGTTAGCATTTTTGCCTCAGAGTTCACGCACAGAAGTCGAAAAGAAAATTGGGCATCTGCAATTTCATTCCTTGCGTATTCCGCAGTATACGGCAGTATTTTTTAATGAAAAACAGAGTGCGGTGTTGCAAAACGATACGGTGAGAGCAGCCTTGGCGACAGCAACGGACCGTGACAGTATTATTCGTGATGTGCTGGGGGGTGAAGGTGCGCCGGTCTATACGCCCATCCTCCCTGGATATAGCGGTTATAATGCAGATGTAGAGAAATATGCGTTTGATCTTGAAAAAAGTAAGCAATTGTTACAAGATGGTGGGTGGGTGTATCCGGAAAATGCCGAAAGCTCGAATGCGGCTGGGCAAGGAGACTTTATTCCACGTGAGAAAGATGGAACCAAGTTAGAGTTTACGTTGTCTACCGTTGATCTGCCAGAATACCAGCAAACAGTGACGATGCTGAAAAATAATTGGCAAGCGATTGGAGTGAAGGTGAATGTGACTACCGTTGCTCCAGAAGAGATGCAAACACAAGTGATTAAAAAACGTAGCTATGATGCATTGTTGTTTGGCCAAATTATTGGTACAGACCCTGACCCGTACCCATTCTGGCATTCATCGCAACAAGAACACCCAGGGTTGGCTCTCTCTATTTTCTTAGACCGCGATATTAACCAATTACTTGAAGATGCACGCAAGACCACGAGTGCGGATGAACGCGCAGCGAAATATGTGGATTTTCAAAATAAATTAGCGGCAGATATTCCAGCAATTTTTCTCTACAATCCACTGTATACGTATGCGGTGAATGAAAAAATGCAGGGCTTGAGTGCCGAACAATATATCAATATTCCGTCCGATCGATTTTCTCAAATTGCTCACTGGTATGTAAAAACAAATCGTCAACGAAAAAAATAATTTCCCTTAAGGCACATTCGTGTGCCTGTACGCCGGAGTGGTGAAATTGGTATACACGCAGTGTTCAGAACGCTGTGTCCACAAGACATGAGAGTTCGAGTCTCTCCTCCGGCACCAAGAAACTTATGACATTAACTTAACTTAAACACGATGAATACGAATCAGTATTCTCACTAATTATTCTGTATGACACCAAACAACAAACCGTACTCACAAAAACAGGGATCCGCTATTCCGAAACCTGGCCAGACGCCAGGACAGGGTCAAGGCCGAGGATTCCGCTCCCGTTCTCACGGCGCCGCACGTCCTGCACGTAAATCCGTAAAAAACATTTCAAAAAATTGGAAACAAGCGCCAGTTTCTGCACCAGTTTCTGCCACGGCGCAACCAGGGCATGCGTATCCAACGCCTGTAACAAAATTTGCACCGCGCCATGGCGCCAATAAATTACGTGTGTCGGTTCTTGGCGGTGCTGAAGAAGTCGGCCGAAACATGACCATGCTTGAATATGGCAACGATATTATTATCATCGACTGTGGTTTGCAATTTCCTGAAGAAGAGATGCCGGGAATCGATTATATTATTCCGAATGTTTCTTACCTGAAAGGCAAGGAAAAAAATGTGCGCGGGATTATTATCACCCATGCTCACTTGGATCATATTGGTGCGATTCCCTATATTGCTCCTATACTCCACAACCCGCCTATTTATTCAGCACGGTTAACCTTGGGTATTATTGCGAAACGGCAAGATGATTTTCCTGATAAACCAAAGTTAGATTTGCGCGCTGTTGATATTGATGGTCAATTAAAACTGGGTGAATTCATTGTGGAATTTGTTCGTATTAACCATAGTGTGCCAGATTCGCTGGCCATTGTCGTGCGCACTCCGGAAGGCATGATTTTACACACGGGTGATTTCAAATTTGACCTTACTCCCATTGGTGACCAGGTGACCGATTTTGCTAAACTGACACGGCTCGGTAACGAAGGTGTGCTCGCGCTGCTGGCAGATTCAACGAATGCTAGTAAGCCCGGTCAACAATTATCGGAAAAATATATTGGCCAAACGATTCAAGGTATTATGGAGAAAGCTGAAGGCCGCATTATTGTAGGCACGTTTGCTTCGAACTTGAACCGTGTGCAGCAGCTGTTATGGAGTGCACAAGAATTAGAACGCTATGTCGTATTGGAAGGGTTTTCGATGAAGACTAACGTGGAGATTGCGAAAGAGTTGGGCTATTTAACGGTAGAATCAAAAACGATTATTACGCCGCAAGAAGCATTGAAGTTACCACCGCACAAAGTGTTGATTATTGGCACGGGTGCGCAAGGAGAAGGCAATGCTTCCTTAATGCGTATTGCCTCTGGTGAACACCGATTCTTCAAAATTGAAAAAGGGGACATGGTCATTTTCTCTTCTTCAGTTATTCCTGGTAATGAACGTTCTGTACAAAATGTAAAAGATACGTTATTGCGTGAAGGGGCGAAAATCGTGCACTATCAAATGATGGACGTGCATGCGGGTGGCCATGCGCAACAAGAAGATTTGAAATTGTTGCTCCGTATGGTGAAGCCAACATATTATGTGCCGGTTGAAGGCAACCACCATTTGTTGCACGACAACGCCAATGTCGCCCGTGTATTAGATTGGCCAGATGATAAAATATTTATTACCTCTAATGGTCAAGTTATGGAATTTGCGGGTGGCCATGGTCGTCTCACGACTGAAAAATTACCATCCGATTATGTGATGGTGGATGGTTTGGGTGTGGGTGATGTTTCTGAAGTGGTATTGCGAGATCGGCAATTGCTTGCGGAAGATGGTATGTTTGTCGTCATTGTCACGATTGATGGGCAAAATGGTCGTGTGATTGGTGCGCCAGACATTATCTCCCGTGGGTTTATCTATATGAAAGGGAATACCTCGTTGGTAGAACAGGCACGGAAGAAAGTGGTGGAAATTGTGGCGCCGAAAATGACCACTGAAAAACCAAACCCCGTCTACTTGAAGAATAAATTGCGTGATGAGTTAGGACAATTCTTGTTTGAGAAGATTCAACGCCGGCCGATGATTCTTCCGGTCGTTGTTGAGGTATAGGCCTCTCGCGGCAGTGGCTCCTCACTAGCCGCTAATCGCTGAATCGTTCGGCAGCCACTGCCCCTGCGGCCTCGACATAACATTGTTTGCATGCCATCTCATACTTATACATTGACGATTATCATTCCGGCGTACAATGAGGAACAGCGCATTGGTGCGATGTTGCAAAAGTATGCGGAATATTATGAGCAACGCTACGTTGGGCGATACACTCTTTTAGTTGTATTGAATGGATGCCATGATGGCACGGAGCGTGTAGTTCAAGAGTATCAGCAAAGATATTCAGCAGTTCAATATCTGAATTTTTCAGAAGCGATTGGCAAAGGTGGGGCAATTATTGAAGGGCTGAAAGCCGCAACGGGAGATTTAGTGGCATACACCGATGCCGATGGTTCAACGCGGCCGGAAATTTTGGATCGGTTATGTACCACGCTGGCTCTGAACCCCATGTTGGATTGTGTCATCGGTTCCCGTTGGATGAAAGGTGCCGTAGCGACCCGCCGAAAATGGAAGCGTCGTTTGATGAGCGCGTTTGGACATTTTTTCGTGCAACTCTATTTTCGTTTGGGTATCAAAGATACACAGTGTGGTGCCAAGGTGCTCCGGCGTAGCATGATTCCAAAAATTTTACCGCATTTGAGCATTTCGAACATGGCCTTTGATGTTAATTTTTTGGTGGACATTAAACGAGCTGGTGGTCGTATTTTGGAAATGCCCATTGAATGGGAAGACCACCCAGATTCTACCATCACGCATCCCATTCGTACGAGCATATTGACCTTTTTATCAATTACTCGTTTATGGTTACTGTATTCACCATTTCGTTTTTTATACCCAGTTCTGCGCCCATTGAGTGATTTTATTCACCGGTTATTAGTAAAACGGTCTTAATCATTCGGATATGCGTTTTATTTCACGAAAATTTCATCTACAAGAATCGTCTGTCCGATTTTTT
The DNA here is from genome assembly GCA_016182555.1 of Candidatus Kerfeldbacteria bacterium. Taxonomy (GTDB): domain Bacteria; phylum Patescibacteriota; class Patescibacteriia; order UBA9570; family XYC2-FULL-38-9; genus JACPGJ01. Next base: position 585,916 of record JACPGJ010000008.1, on the reverse strand, counting down.
GGATATTTCTTGATAACATTGAGTTTGGTGAGTGGTGCGGTGTGGCGCTTGGTCGGCATGTTCTGGTACACAGAATTCAAAGGCGATCAAATCCGTGACGCGTATATCTATATGGATATGTGGCATGGGGTATGGCCATCGCTCGGGCCTGCTTCGTCTGTTGGTGGGTTTGCGCTACCGCCGCTGTATTATTATTTGGTTTTTCCGTTTACCGTGCTTGGTGCGAATCCGATCTGGCAAGTGTTGCTGAATGTTTTGTGTTCTTGGTTATCTATTCCATCGTTGATGTGGGTGTTGTATCGCTTGTTTTTTGGCGTGCCACGGCACTGGCGTTTCGTGCTTGTTGGTGCCGCTGGATTATGGTGGGGCACGGTCTTCCAATATATCTACCTCACTACGCGCGAATGGAACCCAATTCCGGTGCCATTTTTTTTGTTACTCATGGTGGTGTTGATGGAATGGGCATACACGGCGGAGTCTCCTCGTAAACAGGTGCTGATATGGATTGGGCAGGGGGCGGTTGGCGCGATTTTGGTGAGCTTGCATTCCACAACGTGGCTGATGATGCCGGTCGTTTTCGCCATTTCCAGTATCATCTATATAAGGAAAACGAAAAAATGGTGGTTGCCGGTGATTGGTGTGTTCAGCGCTGTATTCGCGCTGTTGCCGTACTGGGTGGGTGAGCTCCACCGCCATGGAGCGAATACGAAAGCATTTCTTGCGGTGATTTTGCATTCTTCAAAAGGAGAGCAATCGCATACGTTATTACAGCGGTTGGATCGAGCTGTCGCCACCTATTTTGATCTTGGCCAGAGCACCTATTTTTTTCATCTTCCCATGAATGCACTCGCTACAATTTTTCTTTCAGCGATTGCGATTATTTTTTTGCTGCGCTTTCGGGGTGACCGCCGTTTGTTGCAGCATTGGTTGTTGATCATTGGTGTTTATTTTTTTGCGGCAGCCAATTATTGGGATGTGCTCTATATTCATTATCTTCTCCCCATTATGACGCTGCCGATTCTGTTGATCGTTGGTTCCTTAAGTGGACTGCATTGGAACACGAGAAAAGAAGCGATAGTTGGTGGGTTGCTTATCGCCCTCGGCGTGTTTTCATTTGGTATCAATTTGCAGGCCGATGTGGAGTATATGAATGATATTCTGGGGTCAGATCGTTTGCCGAATACGCGTGATGCGGTGCATGCCGTAGAGCAATTCCAGCCTGGAAGCGCAGTATGCGTTGATCGTGGCACTCTTCCGCAGTATCAATATATTGACCGTTTTATCATCAAAAAAAACTTCACGTTTGTGGAGGGTTGTGATAGAATCGGTTCATGAGTAAACGCATTCTTTCTGGCATTCAACCGACGGGTCACTTGCATTTAGGCAACTATATTGGTGCCGTACGGCAATGGATTGAATTACAACATTCCTATGAAAGCCTTTTTTGTATTGTGGATTTACATGCTATTACGGTACGGCAGAAACCGGAAGAACTGCGTGCTGCTATTCGCAGAACGGCAGCCGGGTATTTGGCGTGCGGGGTAGACCCAGAGAAAGCGAGTATTTTTGTGCAGTCGAGTGTGGCGGAACATGCGGAGCTCGCTTGGGTGTTGAATACGTTTACACAAATGGGAGAGTTAGAGCGCATGACGCAGTACAAAGATAAGTCTAAACAGCATGCGCAAAATATCAATGCCGGGTTGTTTACTTACCCGGCGCTCATGGCGGCTGATGTGTTGTTGTACAAAACTGAGTTGGTGCCCGTGGGTGAAGATCAGAAACAACATATAGAATTGATACGCAATCTTGCTCAACGGTTTAATAATCATTACGACAAGCCAGTCTTTACGGTGCCGGAATATGTTCCACCAAAACAGGGTGCTCGTATTATGGGGCTTGATGATCCAACCAAAAAAATGTCTAAGAGCGCGGAAAGTGAATGGAATGCCATCGCTCTTACGGACACACCTGATGTGATTCGTAAAAAAATAAAACGCGCAGTAACGGATTCAGAAAGTGAAGTTCGGGCAGGTGATGACAAACCCGCACTCACGAATTTGTTAACGATTTATAGCGTGGTGACAGGTAAAAGCATTGCGGATTTGGAGAAAGAATATGTTGGTCGCGGGTATGGCGATTTCAAAACAGAATTGGGTGAAGCCGTTGTGGCATGGATTACACCGATTCAAGAAAAAATGGCAACGTATATGAATGACGCTGGGGAGTTAGATGCTGTATTAGATGCTGGTGCAGAACGTGCGCGGGCCATTGCCACACAAACACTCAAAGAAGTGTACGATGTTGTTGGGTTAGGGTACTAATATGGAGATACGTAATAAGACGATCCTCATTCTCGGTCTTGGCGGGTATGAACAGGGGAGCGGTGTTTCTGCAGCTTTGTTTTGTGTGAAGCGTGGAGCAAAAAAAGTGATTGTGACGGATTTGAAAACCGCAGAGCAGATTCCTAAAACTGTTCGTCAACTAAAAAAATACCGCAAAATTGAACTACGTTTAGGGAAGCATGCCCTGCGGGATATTGAACGGGCGGATCTCATTGTGAAGAATCCTGGAGTGCCAGATGATTCCGAAATGATGCAATATGCGCACAGATTGGGCAAAGAGATTACCAATGATATTGGACTGTTTTTGGCATTCAAACCAGAAGGCGTGGTGATTGGTGTGACCGGAACGCGAGGAAAAAGCACCACAACGACGTTGATATATGAATTATTGAAAGCGCATTCGTCGCATACATTTTTTGGTGGAAATATTGGCGTGTCGCCATTGCAGTTTGTAGATACCATGCGCGAAGGTGACATCACCGTTCTCGAACTCTCTTCGTGGATGTTGCATAATTTACAACCGCAGCTGGACATCGCTGTCGTGACGAATATTTTGCCTGACCATTTGAACAGATATCGTTCGATGCAGCACTACCAAAAAGACAAAGAACGGATTTGGAAATTTCAACAACCAAATCAATATATTGTATTGAATGCGGAAAATCATGAAACACGATCAATGGGTAAACATGCACCGGCACACGTGTGTTGGTTTGGTGGAAATCGGTTGGCGAAAGATATGGCGGTAGTGAGTGCGGGCTATATTACTGTTGCGGGCAAGCGTGTATGTTCAGTGAAGAATATTCAATTGCTCGGAAAACATAATATGTTGAATGTGTTGGCTGCTGTGGCTGTGGCTAAGCTCGGAGGGGTGCCGAATACAAAAATTGTTCGGGTGTTAAAATCATTCCGTGGTGTGCCAAACCGTTTGGAATTCATTCGCGAAGTAGGCGGTGTAAAATACTATAACGACACTACAGCGACATCACCGGATGCCACTATTGCTGCGCTACAAGCATTTAATAAAAAAATTATTTTGATTGGTGGTGGAAATTCGAAAGGGTTGGATTTGCGTCCACTGGCTCAACTTGTTGCAAAAAAAACGAAACTCATGATTCTGTTGGAAGGAAATGCAAATGATGTATTCAGAAAGGTATTACCAAAAACACGATATATGGAAGCAGCAGAAATGGATGAAGCGGTTGCATACGCTGCGCAAGTAGCAAAACGCGGAGATATTGTTATGCTTTCACCGGGTTGCACCTGGTTACCAAAAATGAACGAATTTGAACGCGGTAAACAATTTGTTAAAACAGTTCAGGCGCTATAGTTTGAATCCGTTGCATAAATTTTTTTCTGTCACCACTACAGGTATAGGTGATTTTGATTCTACCAGTGAGGAGTTACAACTCCTCACCTTGATTTTATTCATTATTTTTGATATACTACCAGGTAATAAAATATTGATACGTATGGCGAAAGAACATAAACCAGATGCTCTATTACAACAATTACAACGTATCGATAAAGCCTTAATTCGTCGAGAAGAGCCGCGCATTCAACGGTTAATTTCTGCAATGCACAGTGGAGTTGATGTTGGCGGATTAATTCAAGCGGAGGTTGATCGTTATAATAAACAGTTTACCAAAGACAGTGTTGCGAGCGATGCACAAATAACGGAGTTAGCCACTACGTTACGTGTCATTTTGGAGGTTGGTGTCCGTGTATATCATCCCGCAGTCCAAGGTGCAGTACTTGGTTCTATGGTGATGCTCTCTACAGAGCTTGGTAAACAACATATATATCATACACAGCAAGACACAGCCGTCGGTATTGATCGTTTTCCACCATTCCACCCAATCAAATTATTTTTACAACGGCCTGAATCATATCTCAAACGCATTTGTGAAGTTCGACCAGATACTGCCGACCATGAGCATGCAGGAATAGCCATTGAATCCTTACATGCCACTGCGCGCTATAAGCCCATAGATACTTTTTTTGATATTCGTTTACTATTACCAGTAATTACTCAATACCTGGTCAATCAATATGGCAGCGTGTATTATGGTTCGAAAGAATATGCGGCTCATCCATTATTGAAAGAAGAATATCGTGCTGATTTGGCTGCTCGGTTGAAAATATTGAATTCCCATACTTCGCTTTTTGATGCCGATAGTGTTAGGAAAATATCTACTCCTCCCTTGATGCAGCACTTGTATGATTGCTTATCTACCTTCGTGCCTACCACAGATATACGACCATACGGAGCAGCTCTTGCAGAAACAAATAACCCACAGCACGCAACCGCAGAAAGAATCCTCCGAAAAAATTTATTTCATTCGCGTTTACCGCATGCATTATTGCAAGCCATGAGAGGGTATCATGCATATTATGCTGGTGCTGCAGGTCAACATTTTTATACCGTTCCAGAATTGATGCTAGGTGCGCCGATGCTTGATGAGCAGGCAGGGTTGATACGTACTATATTTGAACAGATTGATGATGTTTATGGTGCAGAAGCGACCCAGGCAGTTGCAACCTACTTATTGCATATGCGCGGATATACAGATCTCCACTCACGCAGAATGAATAGCTCTGGCTTGTATGCATTTGGATTACAAAAATTGAATGAGCTTGCTGTATATCAACCACGCCCTGAAATAGGCATGTTACCAGAACAGTGGTGTGAACAAGATGCAAAAGGTCGTGCAATTCAGCAGGTGGTCACAGAAACCAAGTGGGATCGCAATCCGCAAGAAGGTTTACCGGAATTACCTCGTATTCCAGAACACCGGCGCGAACAATTTGATACCATTGTAGATGCCCTAGCTTCGGATATACGAGAAGTTCCCAGTTTTCGTGCACTTTCATGGAAAAAAGCGGAATTTACATTATCACCATCGTGTCGTGTTCATTTAGCGATTGATACTGATCATAAACCAGCCATGACCGTCACGTGTGTGGGAGAGAACAGTGTTTTTGAATGGCACTTGAATCAAGATTTACAAATTGCGGAATCCATTCCAGAAGAGCATAAAGATTTGGCCGCAGTGATACGTGCATTGTGTATAGCTGAAGCGCATGATATGACCTCATTGTATGCGCCGCTCTCTGTTGTTGGAGAAGACTTGGCTAAACCAGAGAAAAAACATTCAAAACCAGCTGAAGGAGGAGACACTGATGCTTCCAAAGAACCAACAGACAAACCATTATACCCACCCCGTAAACCGCGTACGCGAAAATTTCATCATCGCTATGTAGTGATTGGGCCAGAACAACGCCCAGACCAATCGAACACAGAGCCACAACAAGAAATTATTGATATTGAGTTGCAGAAGGGGCCAAGAGGAGAAGAGGTACCAGCGCTGCGTATCGAACATGTTCCGCACTGGCGAGAGACGGATATTCCGCTCGTGCGTGCATCTCGGCAAGCGGCATGGGAGCGTTTAATACAAGAGCCAAGGTTTACGGAAATGGAATTGAACGATAAACAGCAGGTGCTTCTGCAGCGTGCGTTGCTCAAAGAAGATGCGCATCGTGCCACCGCACGGCATATTTTGATGGATCTGTTGAGTGCGAAAGGGCAGCGCCGTCCAGAAGGTCTACCGAGTATTTCGGTGGAATTACGTCAACATCTCATTGAACGCTACTCACAATTAGAACAGGAGGAATATCAACATCGTTTTGAAGCAAAATATCTTTCTACAGAAGAAGCGCGCACGCGCTGGGAACGTCGACAAACAGAGATTCATGATCGTCGCCAGAAGGATGAGGAAAAAATTTACGGCATTCAAACCACTCATCCAGATACACGCTTGAATACCGTCGGAGATCCATGGCGACCAACAATGACGTATGTGCCGTCTTCTTCAGTACGTCATCCGTTGGTGATGCGCAATGGAGTTGGGGAAACACCGGATAAAAAACATCGAGTTTTTCTTGGAATATCTGCAAGAGATGCGATTATGCATTTGCTTTCTGTACCACAGTCAGAAGAAAAGAAATAGCGGGAGCCTGTGCATAAGGAGATAGTGGCTCTTAGTCACGAATAAGTGAAGAACCACTCATTTCTGGTGGTTGTGGAATATGCAGCAGTTGTAAAATAGTCGGGGCAATATCTTTTAATGCGCCATTGTTTCGTAGTTGTCGTTTCACGCCTGAAGTATCTGCCAAAATACAGGGTACCTGGTTTGTGGTGTGCTGCGTGTGGTGTGTATCATTTTTATGATCCCACAAATGTTCCGCATTGCCATGGTCCGCGGTAATCATCAGCACCCCGTTTTGTTTTTTTATTTTTTCGTAAATCATTCCTACCGCGCTATCCACCGCTTCACAGGCACGGATGGTTGCTTCCAGGTTCCCGGTATGCCCAACCATATCGGCATTACAAATATTAGAAATCGTCACGTCGTATTTTTGCATACGCAACTGCTCAACAATATCTGCAGCAATCTCTCGGGCTTTCATTTCGGGTTTTCGATCAAAACGATCAATTTTATCGGAAGGAATCAGGTGTCGTGTTTCACCAATGAATGTTTCTTCACGCATGCCATTAAAAATTTTTGTGACATACGCCCATTTTTCTGTTTCGGTAACGCGGTATTGCGTTAGACCATGCGCACTCAATACTTCTGGCAGAATATTATTCATCGACAACTCGTGGCGTTCAAACGCCGCGGTGGTTGGCATTCCGGCATAGTAGGGGAGAGTTGCGACATAGTGCATTTGGGGCCATACTATACGCGGAAATGCTTGAAAATCTGTTTCAACAAGTGCTTGCGTAATTTCTATTTCACGGTCAACCCGATAATTAAAATTAATCACTGCGTCAGTATCACGTATCACGCCATCGGCAACAATACTGGTTGGCGAAATCACCTCATCGTTTTCATTTGCCGTGCGTGCAAGGCGTATCGCTTCTTCAATATTTTTTGCACTACGTATTCCAGTTCCTTCTGTCAGCAAACGATAGGCTGCTTTAACTCGTTCCCAGCGGTGGTCTCTGTCCATCGGAAAAACCCGTCCTTGCAATGATGCAATAACACCGACATGAGTTTCATTCATTACTGCTTGCAATCGTGCAACATGTTCAGGCAATGAATGTGGAGGCGTGTCGCGACCATCCGCAAAAATATGAATCAACACCTGTTCACGTTTCAAACCGGCGCGAGCAGCGGCACGAATCAATTCATGGCACAATTCATCATAGGAATGCACTCCAGCATTTGAAAGCAACCCGATCAAATGCAAGCGCGTACCGTTTTTTCGAACATGCGCCATTGCTTCCTTGTACGCCGGTATTTCACCAACGTTGCTGGCATTCAACGCTGCACGAATTTGCAACTGGGGCAACAATACATTTCGTCCAGCGCTCATAATGAGATGACCAATTTCCGTCGATCCTTGGTGGCCAGGTGCCAAACCAATGGCTTCGCCAGCAGCGCCAATTGCCGTCCAGGTGTATTCTTGCATGAGCCGTTTTATGATTGGCGTTTTTGCAAGGGTAATCGCATTATGTTCATCAGCTGGCGCTAATCCCCAGCCATCGAGAATGAGTAATACGAGTGGACGGTCTGCCTTCATGAGCGAATCATGTTCAATATTTCTTCGGTTTTTGCTTTACAAGTATTCGCATCTACGGCTTCCAAATTCAAACGTAGCAGTGGTTCGGTATTAGACGGACGTACATTAAACCAAAATTTTGGGTATTCAATGCTCATACCATCGAGCGTAGAAGTTGATTCGGCAGCAGGGCTATAGGCTTCCATTATTTTGTTCATCATTGCCGCAGGATCTTCCACGCGTGAATTGATTTCTCCCGAATGGACATAGCGGCGATACGGCGCTACTTGTTCCGCCACAGATTTCGCCGATGCACTAAAATATTCTAATAATTTCAATGTCACAATTTCTGGTGCTTCAAACATGCCGTGCGGCATTTTGACAAATAAATGACCGGAAGATTCACCCGCAAACACCGCGCCCTCGCGTATGGCCACATCTTTTATCAGCGAATGCCCCACGCGGGTCACGACTGCGCGTCCTCCTGCTTCTTCAATCATATCTCGTGTCACTCGGCCTGGGCGAATATCATAACAAATCGTTGCGGCTGGGAATTCGCGTAAGAAAATTTGGGCAAGCAGTCCACGCACAATTGCGGGTTCAATCATTGCACCGGTGTTATCAAAAAAGAAAATGCGGTCACCATCACCGTCTGTGGCAATGCCTAAATCAGCATCTTCAGCCACAATACGTTTCATCAAATCACGGTTATTTTCTTCTTTAAATGGGTCGGCTTCATGTGCCGGAAATGAACCATCGAGTTCAAAATTCATTTCAATGAGCGTGCACGGCAAATGGTGAAATAATTCACGAATGTATGTGGCACCCATACTGTTCGCGCAATCGGCGACTACCTTCAAGGGACGAATAGTTCCGGCATGAGCAAACTGAATGCCTTCCGCCACATGCGCTGCCACAATATCGTTGCGCTTCGTCACGGTACCTCCCGTTGTTGCATCCGTAAACGCCGTACCAGTACACACCATCTCTTTCATTTCCATAATACCGCTCTCGCGACTCACTGGCGCGGCACCACGCCGAACCATTTTCAAACCGTTATATTCGCCAGGGTTGTGCGAAGCCGTAATCATGATTCCACCATCGTAACCAAATTTGGCTACACCAAAATAGAATGCGGGCGTAGAAACTAATCCAATATCTACGACGTTCACTCCTTGTTTGGTTAATCCTTCAACGACTGCGGCTTGCAGCGCCGGCGAAGACAAACGCATATCTTGGCCAACCACAAAGGTTAAATCCTCTCGTCCTTCTTCTTTTTGAATACGTGTAGCAAACGCACGCGCAGAGCGCAGCGCCACATCTTCTGTTAATTCTTCCTGATATATCCCCCGAATATCGTAGGCTTTAAAAATGGATTCAGTACTCATGGTGATTATTTATGCATTAGCAATTTTTTTCTTTCTGGGTGCGCTTTTCTTTTTCTTCTTCGGTTTTGCGGTTGCTGCAAGAGCCGGTTGTGCTGCTACGGTTTTCACCGAGGTTTCGTGTTTCGTTTTTTTTCTGTCTACTAAGACACCACCCATACCCCAGATGCTCGCGAGTATACTAAAGATCCACCCGATCCATGGAATGTGTTGCAAGATCACCACAACAAAGAAACCAACAATGAAACACATCAGGAGTTGTTTTTTCTTCGTGCGGAAGCGTTCTTTATTCACAATAAATTGTCCAACAACAAGACCGGTGAAGAGGTTGGCAAAAAGGAAGAACAGGGCATACGCGAGCATGAGTATGAGCGAAAATGGAATACCCACTAGTGTGAATAGGAGAACGATGGCCACCAATGGTGTGAAAAAGAATACGAGAGCCCCTACCTTCCATGTGCGCCCCGGTTCTGTGTGCATGGTAGTTGCAATACGTTGCGCGACTTGAGGGCGCAGAGCAATGAAGATGATACCAAAGATAAGAAAGAAGAAATAGTATCCAACGAAATTGTTAATATCGCCAGCGTATTTTATTTTTTTTGCCTGATTGTCATACTGGTCGTACGTAATGTGGTCGGTTCCGGTTGCAGATTCATCGACCGACACACGTGCACTGGCAATACTCACTCCAGATTCCAACACCGCCGTTGCTCCAATAGACACCGATGCACCAGACAACCGTGCTTTACCCTTTAACGTGCCACGTACTTCAATGGTTTCACCAGCGAATGAAGATTTACCTTTCACTACACCAGCGACAATAATTTCCGAAGCAAAAATATTCACGTGACCATCAATGACCGCACCATCATTGATATACACTGTATTTGCAAACAGGAGAGCATTGCCCGCCACATGACTATTCACCTCAATGGTGTTTGCGGCCAGGCGAAGAGAACCATTGATATTTTTGTTCACCGTAATAGTATTGCCAGCAGCAAATAGGTCTCCACCAACGGTTGCATCAATGTTCAATGTATTCCCGGACATGAATGCATCGGATTCAGTTTTCTTGTTCAACGCTAGGGTGTTTCCAGCCGCAAAATACAAACCGCCAAGTGTTTGTTCGTCTGTGTCATCATCATTGTCATTGGTGGCTGCTTCGGCGTTTTTGACCACAACGGTGGGAAAGAAGCTATCTCCACTCGTGTCTGCATTGGTGACCTCGGCATTCGACGGCAAATTTTCCGGTGCAATGCTTACAGCTTGTCCTTGTGGTACCCCTAAACCCATTCCCATGAACGTGCCCATGCCAACCAGTGCTGTCACGAAGAGGAAGTAAGTGATTCCGCCAATTTTTTTCTGCATTTTTGTTATATTAAATTCATTTTATACTTATTACACTATACCATTTTTTATTTGTGAAAACAACACTGCCAATAATAGGTATTGACAGTTTTTACAAAGAATGGTACCATTTTAGTACAATAAATGTCTAAGAATGGTACCATGTTCAAACGTAACATATTTCCTTATTTACTCAATTGGAAAGATAAGCCCAATCATAAACCATTGATACTTCGAGGTGCGCGTCAAGTAGGAAAGACTTCTGCTGTTGTGCAATTTGCGAAAGAGCAATTTGCTGACTTGGTCTATATCAACCTAGAACAGGCCGATCATTTTCGGTGGTTTAATCAACCGATGACCGTTACTGAATTTGAACAAATTGTTGATATTCAAATGAACAAGAAACTCATATCGGGGAAGACCCTTCTGTTCATTGATGAAATTCAGGAAAGTGCAGATCTTTTACAATTGTTGCGATTTTTTTATGAACAACGCCCAGAGTTACATGTGATTGCCGCCGGTTCTTTATTAGAAGCAAAAATGATGCGCGAGGGGCTGTCCTTACCGGTTGGACGAGTGGAATATTTATACATGTACCCACTCGATTTTTTTGAATATTTACAAGCCAAAGGCGAGACGCAACTGCTCGATTTTTTACGATCCGTGGATATGGGCAGCACAATAAGTGCACCGTTGCATCACATTGCGTTGCAACAGTTTTATGAATACACCATGATTGGCGGTATGCCGGAAGTGGTGCGCGCGTATATGCAGTCACGGAGTGTCTCTGATGTGCAAACGATCTATAGCAGTTTACTGACCACCTACGCAGAAGATGTGTATAAATACGCGGGCCAAGCGCAAGCACGGTACCTGCAATATGTGATTGATCAGTCTCCTCTTTTTGCTGGCGCTACAACGACCTATGAAAAATTTGGGCAGCAACTCTATCACAGTCGCGATTTACGATTTGCGTTTGAAACACTGAATCGTGCCATGATCCTTTCACAGATTTCAGCCACGCAATCTATTCAGTTGCCCCTGATTGCACAGCAAAAGCGAGTAAAAAAATTACTCTTTTTGGATGTAGGATTAGTCAACTATCGTTCGGGCATTCAGGCACAGTATGTGCACCTCAAAGACCTCCACGAATTTTATCGTGGTCGCATAGCAGAGCAAGTGGTTGGTCAGCAACTGATCGCCCAAGGTATGCATGAGCCGCTCGCATTATACTATTGGGGAAAATCAAAAATGGAATCCTCCGCCGAACTTGATTTTTGTTTTGCCTATCAAGGCAGTATTGTGGGTCTTGAAGTGAAATCAGGAAGCGCAATGAAATTACGTTCACTGCATCGTTTTGCGGAGGAAACGGCGGAACATCAATTGGTTCGTGTTTCTCGTGAGCCGCTACAGATGCAGGATATGCGTATTGCAGGAAAAGTGTATCAATTGTTATCTGTCCCATTCTATCTTACCCCCCGCTTAGTCAGTTTTTTTGTCTGACTTGGAGCGCATCACTCCAAAAAATAGTGCAAAATGGAATGATCGATTTCAAGTGACATTATTTTTTCAATATACTCACCAAGTTTTGCCCACGGTACCTAGGAACGTGAGTGCCATGGGTTTCGTAATATTGTTGGACTAACGGCAAGCTAATTTTTTTTGCTAATTTTTTTATTTCCTGTTCTGTAAACCCGTGGTAGTACCGCTCCGCGAGTATGGCGCCTGCGGGGTTTTTCCATGGTACCAGCGTATCGTTCCAGTCCATGTGGTGACGCCTGAACAGTTTGCGCGCATTCCAACGCAAGCGCAATTTCCAAAATCGCCACTGGTGCAGGTTCCAATTCATACAAATAATGTACCCACCTGGTCGTGTTACCCGTTTTATTTCTTGCAGTGTTTGGATGCGGTAGGCAAGGGAAGGAATATGGTGCAGGCTGGCGATGAGGAGCGTATGATCAACGCTGTTGTCTGGCAAGGGAATCTGCATCATGGTGCCGACGCGAAAAACGTTATCGGGGCGTAATTGTTGTGCGCGGGCAATGAGTTCTGGAGATACATCGATGCCGATATAGTTTGCCTTGATTTCAGTGACAACATCAGCTAGTCTGCCATTACCACACCCCAGGTCGAGCACGATTTTTCCAGGGGTGATATATTGTTGCACCAATGCGCGAACGGCCGGCCATTGTTGTGAACGGGTATCCGAAAAGTGTGCAGCAATGGTGTTGTAGTCTCTCCGCACGCTATTCAAAATTTTTTTTGCTGTTCTGTTATCCATATGTCTTCACCAGAAGCAATTCACCAAATTATTTATCGAGCGATTGAGCGGGGAGTCACTACTGATCCCGAGCTCAAAAAAATTAAGGCCGCTGTTGCCAAAGAGTTTGATATTGAGATGTTACCGAACTCCGATATTTTAACAGAATATCGCCGTTTAATCGATGCCGGCACGCTGGAAAAAAATGAAGCACTGTGGAGTTTGTTTTCCAAGCGCAAAATACGAAACCTTTCGGGAGTGGCGGTGATTACCGTGTTGACCAAGCCCTATTTTTGTCCTGGCCGGTGTGTGTATTGCCCCACGGAAGCACGTATGCCCAAATCGTACCTAGCAAACGAACCCGGTGCGGCGCGGGCGTTGCGCAATAATTTTGATCCATATCGGCAGGTGAGTACGCGATTAGAGTCATTGCGCGCCAACGGACACGTGACAGATAAATGTGAACTCATTGTGCTTGGGGGAACATGGACAGCCTACGATAAAACATATCAAACGTGGTTTTTGAAACGGTGTTTTGATGCGTTTAATGAACAACGCTGCCGCACATTTGAAGAAGCGAAGCAGCGGAATGAAACGGCCTCACATCGTGTCATTGGCTTAACCCTTGAAACGCGACCAGACCATGTGACATACGCTGAAGCGCGGCGGATGCGTCGTTTAGGGTGTACGCGTGTGCAACTTGGTGTGCAATCTACCGACGAAGCAGTCTTACGCTTAACCAAGCGTGACCAAACCAACGAGCAGGTGATTCGGGCGACTCGGTTGTTAAAAGAAGCGGGGTTCAAAATTTCGCATCACTATATGCAAGATTTGCCCGGTTCCACGTTTGAATCCGATGTGAAAACGATTGAAGATGCGTTTTACACACCAGATTTTCAACCCGATCATATTAAAATTTACCCGACCGCAGTGATTAAAACCGCGGTGTTGTACCGTTGGTGGAAAGAAGGGAAGTACACGCCGTATACGCCAGAAGAACTGCTCCGGTTGTTAGTGGAAATAAAAAAACGCGTACCAGAATGGGTGCGTATTGAACGGCTCGTGCGTGATATTCCAAGCGAATCCATTCACGCCGGCAACACCATAACGAATTTGCGACAAGTGATGCAGCAGCAAGGCGTTGAGTGCCGGTGTATTCGATGCCGTGAACCACAGAACGCGGTCGTGGCGTGGGATGATGTGGAAATTGTTCGGCGCGATTATGAAGCCTCTGGTGGGCGCGAAATTTTTTTGAGTTGTGAATCGCCGGATAAGAAAACATTGTACGCATTTACGCGATTACGTTTACAGCAGTTGCCGAAGCATTGGATTCCAGAATTACAAGACGCGGCGATTATTCGAGAGATTCATACCTACGGAAAGTTAGCGCCAATTGATTCTGGCGGTGGCGCGGTTCAGCATATTGGTTTTGGTCGTCGGTTGATGGCCGAAGCGGAGATGCTTGCTCGTGACGCTGGATACAAAAAAATAGCCGTCATCGCTGGTATTGGTGTGCGAGAATATTTTCGTACGAAATTAGGTTATACCCTGGAAGGGGAGTATATGGTGAAAACGTTGTAATAGTATTGAGGGTATTATCTTGCACTTTTTCGAGTAATGCTATATAATTATACTGGAAACTGCTTTTAAAGTCATTTCCAGTAAATATATGGATAAAAAAGCAATAAAAGGTGAATATGTAGAGGTTTTACTCCGATCTCCTCAAACCGTCTTTTCAACGAAAGACGTGGCTTTGTTATGGGGTGAAGAGCGAGAGGCGACGATCACGAACAGGTTACATAAATATGTTCAAGCGGGAAAGTTACTACGAATACGACGTGGTTTTTATGCTAAAGACATACGTTATGATCGTTTTGAATTGGCGACTCGAATCTATACTCCCGCATATATCAGCTTTGAAACAGTGCTTACTCGCGCAGGAATAAATTTTCAATATTATAACAATATTTTTGTTGCATCCTATGTGACGCGTGAAATTGTTGTTGATGGCCAAAAAATTTCTTATGTGCGAATGAAAGACTATGTATTAAGTAATACAGCTGGAGTTCAACAGTCTGGTGGTTATGCTATAGCAACAGCAGAAAGAGCGTTTTTAGATAGAATGTATATTAGTAAGGATTACCATTTTGATAATATAGATACATTGAATTGGGAAGCTGTTTTTGAGCTGGTACCCATTTACCACAATAAAAGAATGGAAAAAAAAGTGAAAGAATATTTTGAATACTATAAACGCCTAAATGCATGACTACGGACTACTCAAAACACAAAGCCTTATTACTCTATATTTTAAAAGATGTGTATTCTGACACGACCCTTGCCACGTGTTTGGGTTTTAAAGGTGGTACCGCCGCGCTATTGTTTTATGGGTTAAACCGTGACTCTGTTGATTTGGATTTTGATTTGCTAGATGAACAAAAAGAATCTGCTGTATTTGAAAAGTTACAAAAAATTGTTTCCAATTATGGAACGATCACGTATTCACGTATAAAACGGTTTAATCTTTGTCTTATTATTTCGCATACCCCCGGAGCGCCAAAAATAAAAGTGGAAGTGAATCGAAGAAAATTTGGCTCTCGGTACGAAATGAAAACAGCTCTCGGTATTTCCATGTCCGTCATGGTACAGGAAGATATGTTTGCCAATAAACTTATGGCAATGCTTGAACGTGTGGGAAAAACTAGCCGTGATATTTTTGATGTTCGGTTTTTTGCAAAGAATGGTTGGGGGATCAATAAAAATATTGTGGAGCAGCGTGCAAAAATGCCATTTGCAAACGTATTAGCCGAATGCATTCAACTGCTTGAAAAAATGGATAATAAGCACATTCTTGATGGTTTAGGGGAATTGCTGACTGATGCACAAAAAAATTCCACACGAGCCAAGCTGAAGAGTGATACGATTTTTGCGTTGAAACTTATGCTGAGTAACACGAAAACAGTTGATTCCATGCCGCCATATTTTAATGAAGAAATAGAACACATTCAACGGATACTGAATGAAAAATATTTTTTAGGCACAATATTTTTTTGTAAACAATTAGATATTCAAAAAGAAAATGTAGCGTGGGATAAAAATGGTTCTGATGAAGATAGTTATGGATATGAAATTGATTGTCTGCTTCTTAAAGAAGGAAAAAAACAATCGATTGATATTGCTCCCATGACAGAAAAAGTTGAACTGGAAAAAGCTGCCCACCATATTGCATTTCAAGTATGGGCAATATGCGATAAGAATCAGCATAGCCCGCTGTATAAAAAACTTCTTACAACTTCAAGTGATTCACTGTAGTCTGCGTCAGTGATTGTGGTCGCGTAATAAATCTTGACAAATATACAAATATAAACTACACTTTATTTATGCAAGGTAAAAATAAAGTGTTGTTACGATATATTGATGCTGAATTACAGCAATGTATAGCGAAAAAGCAGTCCTGTTTAATTTTAGGTCCCCGCCAGGTGGGTAAAACCACTCTTGTGAATACGATGATTACAGCGGTTACTCAGCGTTTGGAATACCTCCTTCAAGACCCCACGGTGCGTATAGATCTGGAAAAAGATCCGGGCAAAATTATTCGCCAAGTAGAAGCATTGAAATATACTCCGCTCGTTTATATAGATGAAGCGCAAAAAATACCAGAGCTGTTTGATGCCGTGCAGTTATTGATTGACCAGCACAAAGCCTATTGTGTATTGACCGGATCTTCTGCAAGAAAATTACGACGTAGTGGCGCAAATTTATTACCCGGGCGTATTAAGCGATTTTTTATGGATCCTCTCCTCTGGGGTGAATTGGGGTGGATCAAAGAGAATACAATAGACCCGATTGCACTTGCCAATATTAATGACAACCGATCTTTTTCTTTTTTAGATTCGTTGATTTTTGGTTCTCTGCCCGGAATCATTCAATTACCTCAACAAGAGCGAGGAGATGTGCTCCGTGCGTATACAGAAATATATTTGGAAGAAGAGATTCGTGCAGAAGCGGTATTGCGTAAAATAGGAGCGTTCTCGCGGTTTTTAGAATTGGCTGCAGTGGAATCTGGTACCAATCCAAATTTAACAAAATTATCCAATGAATCCGGAGTAAGCTTGCCGGCGGTGAAAGAATTTTATCAGGTATTAGAAGACACGTTGATTATTGAACGTGTCGAACCATATTTGAAAAATGCCCGTAAGCGTATTCTTTCTTCATCGCGATATTATTTTTTTGATATCGGCGTGCGTAATGCTTTGGCTCGTTTTCCGCTAGAGCACGAAACAATCAATACACAGAAAGGAACGTTGTTTGAACATGCCGTCATGTTGGAAATTATTCGCCGCGTACGTGTGTTGAATAAAAATTATCGTGTCTGTTTCTGGAGAACATCGACTGGTGCGGAAGTGGACTGTATTATTGATATGGGCGACAAGGTGATTCCGATTGAAATTAAAAGTTCAAAAACTGTTGTTGATTCAGAATTACAAGGGTTGAAGATTTTTTTGAATGATTATCCAAAGCAAGCGCAAGAAGGATATGTCATTACCATGGGTGAGAGAAAAGAGAAATTAGCGGAGAATATTACCGCTATTCCTTGGAGTGAACTTTAATCCATTGCGATCACTTGTGTCGCCTTGTTCACGTTTTTCTTGCAATGCGTGAGAACATC
Organism: Candidatus Kerfeldbacteria bacterium; assembly: GCA_016182555.1. GTDB lineage: Bacteria > Patescibacteriota > Patescibacteriia > UBA9570 > XYC2-FULL-38-9 > JACPGJ01. The sequence continues at coordinate 568,348 of JACPGJ010000008.1, read as the reverse complement.
TTGCCAGGTGGGGCAGGGGATAATACGAATATCTGTTCTTTTTGGTTTCGCCGTATTATAAAAATATACTTCTCCTGGATAATCTGCTGATAATGATTCCACCACATGTGGGCTATCATCAATAATACCAATCACCTGCGGATACAATTGTTGGAGCGTGTCTGCTTTCCATTGATTTCCTTTGTTCGTTGGAATGTTGCTCGGGCGAGCAATAATCTCTGCTGACGGGAAGCCATGCGCATTCAACCAGTGTTGTGTCCCGTTCACCACAGATTCTGGTCGAATAGTTATATAGGCAACCACAGGAATAATGTTATTGATCTCCCGAAGCGTCGTATTTGAATCTGGAATAAGCGGTAGTTTTGTTTGTAATTCATCTGAATTCCGTTGATCTTCCATCCACTGTAATGCTTCTTCTGTCTGCCAATAGGGCACGTTTTGCGTATACTGATATTTTGCAACGAGTTCTTGCACACTCAATTGTTCAGGGTTTCCAAAATGCATCTGCATTTGTTCAACCCAGTATCCAATGGTCCAGGAAAGCGTTTCATCAATATCCACGGCTAAGCCGTGTATTCGTTGTTCCTGCAAATATGTTTGTAATTGTAAAATATTTTTCATCATGTCATGATACACTATTTTTTACTTTGAGTAATTTGAATTGTCATAATATGTGAATACACCCCAGCTTTTCCGTGAAACTCTCCAAGACCATTGAACAGATCGTAATCACGTTATATTTTATGTTTGGTCGTTCGAATAATATCTGCTAGAATGCGTTCATCTATTTTCATTTCATTATATGTTGAATCAAAATTCTATACGTGCAGTTGATCAATCTTTTTTTGGAAAAACTTTTAGAAAACCGTTGTATGATTCGTACTGTTTTTCAGGTATACCAAATACCATTCAGAATCTCCTCCGCGGAACGAAACATCCTGGCTTGCCATTAGATGTGTTGCCAAAAACCGCTCAACAATATGACAAAATAATTGTTTTTTTGATTGATGGATTTGGTTGGGTATTTTTTAATCGTTTTCACCATCAATATCCGTGGTTACAACGTTTTGTGAACGAAGGAGTTACTTCAAAATTGACCACGCAATTTCCTTCAACCACATCAGCAAATTTAACTACAATCCATTCTGGGCAATCAATAAATGAGCATGGTTTGTATGAATGGTTTTGTTATGAACCAACGGTTGATCGTTTGATTGCCCCATTATTATTTTCGTTTGCTGGTGACAAGCAACGTGAAACGGTACGGGAAGCTGGTATAGATCCTCGAAATATTTTTCCCAAACAAACATTTTACCAACAACTTGCCGAACAGAATATTCCTTCTTACATTTTTCAGTATGCTGGTTACACCCCATCAACATATTCTGATATTTTATTTGCTGGAGCGAATGTATTACCGTATCAGTCGTTAGAAGATGGTGCAAGACAATTAGCAGAAACAATTCAGCAAACCGAAGGGCCAGCATATTATTTTTTCTATAATGATGAAATTGATAGTGCAAGTCACAAACATGGTATGCAATCTCCGGAGACGCTTGCAGCAGCGGAACGAACATTCACTATTCTTGAACAGCAAGTGTATAGCGCTCTTCGGGGGAATATGCAGAATACGATTTTGGTGCAAACTGCTGATCATGGACAAACAGATTTGACTCCTGCGGCTACCGTATATATCAATACTATTTTTCCTGAAATTGAAAAATATATTCAACGCAATAAAGCTGGCGAGTTGCTCATTCCCGGTGGTGGGTCTGCTCGTGATTTATTTTTACATATTCAACCAATAATGGTTGCCACGGTGATAAAGAAACTCAAATCGTTGTTGAATGGAGTTGCAGAGGTGTATCATATTGATGAATTATTGAACCAAGGTCTGTTTGGGTTGCCTGTTTATCCTTCGTTTCGTGAACGTTTAGGAAATGTCGTGATTCTGCCATTTGCTGGACAAGGCGTGTATTGGTTTGAAGAAGGCCGCTTTGAACAAACTCTTTATGGTTCTCATGGCGGGCTCACTCCAGAAGAGACGGACATTCCATTTTTAACAGTGGAAATCTTGTGAATAGATGAGCATTGACAAAAATGCTCATCTATATATAATGTGCTTGGCCATAAAGCCAAATTCGTTTTTTAAAAAATAGCCTCTTTCGGGTAAAAAATATCCGCAGAGGAGCCCCCGTTTTTTTTCAGGGGGGGGGCGGTCTCCGTTGATCCCGTGCAGGGGGAGGAGGCACGAGGTGCGGCTGTGCACGTAATAGAAGAGGTCTCGTGACCCACTACGCCGGTTGACCGGCCTAGCTGGGTGGGAAGACCCTTTTCCGAACATCGTAGCATATGCGCAGCACCTCTTTTTTTCCCCGAAAATATGAACTGTATTGACAAAAAGAATATTTTGTATATACTGTAGGGCAAATTGAATGTCTATGTATTACCTAAGAAAGTCTATTACACCCCAAAACCCCATTACTTTTTTCACCTTCATGCATAATTAGCCGCTTTGTCAGCGGCTTTTTTGTATACCTCTCGCCTGAGCGGTGTATAGGAAAGCGCTGAAAAAGCAGCGCGCGCACCTTGAACGTCAACAATGAGAGCCGGAGGCGATATGTTTTTTTTGAAAAGGGCAGTTTCAGCAGCCATTGCAGAGCAAGAGGGGCAGACGGGTGCTCGTGTGCATACTCTCGCCGCGATTGATTTCGATGGCAACTTGTATGACTCGGAGCATCGGTTTGATCCAAACCTGCCGTGGATGATGTGGCTCGCACGACAGAGCGGCGTCCTTTTGGTCGCCGCCTCGGACAATCCTGTTTCCGGAATCGAGACTTGGATGCGGTATCTGGGCATTCAATCTTTGATGATGCCGGTTAGGGTCGCTGATTTTGGCACGCGCATTCAGATTCGAACCAGTGGTCGGATCGTCGACCACTATCTCATGGGGCAGAGGGAACGCAGCGATGTACTGCTGCGATTCGCACGCCTCAAGGATCGCGTGGCAGAATCTGTTCGTCTCCACGGTATCAGGTCGATCAACGGCCATCCCTCCCGAAAGGAGAGGGGTTTGGTCTTCGATGGGTCACGTGGTTTCGGTTTTTTGGCAAATATGCTTCCAGCTGAACCGGCGCTCGTGCGGGAGGTTGGAGGCTTTTTCGCCAACGAGGCCGATGCGCTCGGGCTCGCCCGACGGAAAACCCCCTGGGTTGTTCCGGAGCAGGGGCATTTCTATTTGCCCCCTGCTGGATACGACAAAGTGGATGGCCTCGCCAGGTTGGTTGGCGTTCTCCCTTCACACCTGCGCATCGTTCACTGTGGCGATTCGGCGATCGGTGAGAAGGGAACGAATCACCTGTCACGGGTGCAGTCATTCGCGCCGAGGGGTACGGGCCATGCCAAGGCCCATGGCGTGATCGAGCTGAGCCGCACCGCTCGCGAGGGTGCGGTGGTCGAGCTCCTGGCTCGGCATGTGCTGGGTTCCCACGCTCTCGCCTGCTGAGCAGGCTCTGTGATGTTGACGAATTGCGCAAGCCCCAACTTTTGCCATGACGCTATACGCCTAAAAAACGTACAGTGACATGTTGCAGGACTTGGGGTCTTGTTGTTTATAAAGAATATTTAAGCAAAAAACGCTTTATACCGTGCGTCAAATTCCGCCAACGTAAATGTGTGTTGTTGCGTGCCCACTTTTTCAATAGCGTAGGATGCCGCACAAGCACCCATTTTCCCACATTCTTCTAACGACTTTCCTAATGCTAATCCTTTAATCAAGCCGGCGCGATACGCATCTCCTGCGCCAGTGGGGTCGACCAACTTGTCTTGCACAAACGCCGGGATATCAAATATTTTTCCGTCGCGCGTTTTCATCACCGAACCTTTTTTTCCAAGCGTGACCAGCAACACCTCCGTGCGTTCCAATAAATTTTGTTCACTCAAGCCAGTTTTTTTCAACACTACTTCCAGTTCATAATCATTCACCGCCAGCATCCACGCACCACCAATAATTTCTTTTAACTCTTTTCCATTATAATCATACGTTGTTTGGCCGGGGTCAAAAATGTAGCGCAAGCCCAAACGTTGGCAGTCCGCAATATAGTGCATGGAATCTGTTTTATTATTGGCCGGAGCAAACACCACCAATGTCTCTTCTGGTTGCCATTGAGAAAAATCGCATTTCGAAGGTTGTGCCGCTGCGCCAACAAAAAATGCGGTAATTTGGTTGTTGTCTGTGTCAGTGATAATATTGCAGACTGCCGTTACTTCATTTTCAACCGTTGTAATATGCTCGGTATTTACTCCATGGTTGCGAAGAAACTCAATATATGGTGAGCCATCTTTGCCAATACAGCTCACGAGTACCGGGTGTTCACCAAGTAATGCCAGCGTATATACAATATTGCCACCCGTTCCACCACGCATTTCTTCCATCTGGTGAATATTGAATGAAACATTCAAGTTATGAATTTTGTTTGGCAAAATATTCTCTTTAAATTTGCCCGGAAAATTCATGATGCGGTCGAAGGCGAGTGAGCCGTGAATAATGATGTTCATATTACAAGAAAGTATAGCAATTTTTTGCCAAAAAATCAAGAGTTGGGTAGAGTAGAGAAATGCATATATCGTATCCACACATTCGCCAAAAAGATCCCGCCATTGCAGATGCATTGGAACAGGAGTTGCAACGGCAACAACAGAGTTTAGAAATGATTGCTTCGGAAAATTTTATGTCACCTGCAGTTATGGAAGCGTTGGGTTCTGTGGCGTCGAATAAATATGCCGAAGGATACCCGGGTCGGCGGTATTATGGTGGAAATCAATTCATTGATATTATTGAACAAACCGCGATCGACCGAGCGAAGGCATTATTCGGTGCAGAGCACGCAAACGTGCAGCCGCTTTCCGGCGCGCCAATGAACATTGCGGTCTACTCCGCGTTCTGTAAACCAGGCGACACCATTTTGGGAATGGACTTAGGCCATGGTGGGCACCTTACCCATGGCCACCCGATAACATTAAGTGCAAAAGTGTATCGATTTGTGCGCTATACCTGCGACCCAGAAACAGGAGAGATTGATTATGATGCTGTTCGTCAAATCGCGTTACAAGAAAAACCAAAGATTGTGTTGTGTGGTTTTTCTGCATATTCCCGTGAATTGGATTACTCAACATTTCATGCCATTGCACAGGAAGTGGGTGCAGTGAGTATGATGGATATGGCACACATCGCGGGGTTGGTAGCGGGCGGTGTATTGCGCAATCCGGTGCCGATTATGGACATTGTGACCACGACGACTCACAAAACATTGCGCGGCCCGCGTGGCGGTATGATTTTATGCAAAGCCCAGTTTGCAAAAGCGATAGATAAGGCGGTGTTTCCGGGTTTGCAAGGTGGCCCGCATGAAAACCAGATTGCGGCACTGGCGGTGGCGCTGAAAGAAGCGGCAACGCCGGAGTTTTCGCAGTATGCGGCGCAGGTGGTGGCAAACGCCCACGTGTTGTGTGAAGAATTACGCGCCGGTGGTTTGCGAGTGTTGTTTGGCGGAACCGATAATCATTTAATCCTTGCTGATGTTGTTCCGCTGGGTCTTACGGGGCATGAAGCAGAAACCGTATTAGATGCAGTGGGTATTACGGTGAATAAAAATGTGATTCCGAATGACCCGCGTAAACCGCTCGACCCAAGTGGTATACGCATCGGTACACCCGCTCTCACGACACGTGGTATGAAAGAGCCCGAAATGCAGCACATTGGCCAGCTCATTATTCAATTACTTCGCAATCCAAAAGACACAACAATTCAAACAACCGCAAAAGCAACCGTTAAAAGATTGACGCAGCAATTCCCACTCTATTAAGGGTTATGCCGCTTCTTGGTTCTGGTGAGAGCTGGTTGATGTCGCTTGCTGTGCTCGCAATTCTGCTTGCGCGCGTTGTAATTGACGCCGAATATTTTGTGGTGCGGTATGGAATAGCGTGCCTATCTCTTCACTCGTTTTTGCTTCCAACAAATATAAGCTTAGCAGTTGTCGGGTGCGTTCATTCGGCATTTGTGCAATATCGCGAACCAACCGTTCTTTTTTCTCCCTGTTTTCTTTTTCAGTACGCGCAATTTCTTCTGCAGAACGCAGGGTGTTTAAGAGTTGTTGCCCTTCTTGCAGACGGTTAAAAATTGTTCCCGCTGATACACCTAAGCGTTCACCGATTTCCCGATTGGTTTTCCCTTCAATCATTTTTAATGTCAATATCGTTCTTAATTGATCAGGAGTGATACGCGCTATCTGTTCTTTCAGTTGTGCTATCCGTTGTTCGTTTTCTGCTTCATTGGCAGCAGTCATTGTTGCCAGTTCTAGTTTACCAAGTTGTGCATAATGATTTACTTGTGTTTCAGAGAGGCCAATCATGGTCGCAATTTCTTTCTGCGTTTTTCCCTCAATCTTAGTAAGGTACATCACCTTTCGTATACGCGGGTTGCGTAATCGTTGAATCTTTTTTTGCCATTCTTCTTGGTATGCTGCTTGTTTGTTCTGTGCCACTGCTGCGTGTTCGGGGGAAATATATTCGGTTCGCCATTGCTGTATCCAATATTGTACGGTGCCTTTTGAATATGTTGTGCGTCGAATAATATCTTTTTGTGGAAGTTTGAGTATTTCACTCAAGTAGATCACTCTGCGCATGCGTTCGTTTGGTATGTGTTGAATGGCCTCTTCTAGCGCTGCGTGTTGTGGAAGGATGCGTTGTGAAAATTCTGCGTGTTGGTGTCGTTTTAATACCTCTTGTAATTTTTTCTTTGCTTCATTTAACCGGCTCATCACCGTGCCGAGTGGAATGTCGATTATTTTTGCAATGTCTTTATAGGGGGTATGTTGAAAATAGAATAACTCAACGACATCACGTAATACCGGGCTTAAATAGGTGATCGCTGCACGAAGTTGCTCTCGTGATTCAGTTTCGAGTAAATCATTTTCTGTATTTTTACCAAGGCCGTGCTCTTCGGAAGCGGCAAGCTCCACCGTTGGTTCACCGCGTTCTTCACGTTGTGTATTTATCGCATCAAGAGAATGAGTGAGCCGTTCTGATTTTTTTCGTGAACGATCAATAATCTTATTCCGTGCAATAGCCATAATCCATGCATGAAAACTGGATTCGGTTTGGAAGTCTGTGATATGTGTCATGGCTTGTATAAACACATCTTGCATAATGTCGTCTGCAAGCGTTTTATTCCGTACGTGCGCCAAAACAGCAGCGCGTAATTTTTTTTCGTGCCGCAGCCATAGTGTGCCTAACGCATTGGTATCACCTGCTTTTGCCGCTTGAATGAGCATGCGTTCCGCAGCGTCTGGTGATGATTGTTCGCGGGTTGGGCGTGGTCCGTGTCGATATTCACTTGCTAGCATAGTTGTTATTTATGGTCTGGTGATATGTTGAGTAGCGGAGAACTTTCTGCTATACTCTGCCTTATGAATGAGCATATAACAAAAATTTTAAATGGCAAGGGGTTGGCAGCGAAGATACGCATGGAGCTGAAAGGGAAGATTGCGAAGTCGGGGAAAAAGCCTGGGTTGGGTGTGGTGTTGGTGGGGGTAGATCCGGCGTCACAGATGTATGTGAATTTTAAAACGCAGGCATCACAGGAAGTAGGCATGGTGTTGGAGAGCTGTGAGTTTGAGGAAGACATTAGTCAGAAAAAATTATTACGTGTCATTGATAAGCTGAATCGGAATAAAAAAATTCATGGTATTTTGGTACAGTTGCCGCTGCCCGCGCATATCAACCAATATGAAATTTTGGAAGCGATTGACCCACGAAAAGATGTGGATGGGTTTCATCCGGCAAATGTTGGCTGGCTGTCGATTGGAAAACCGTATTTTATGCCTGCGACAACCCGTGGTATTTGGACACTCGTAAAATCGACACCAATGGATGTGCGCGGCAAACATGTGGTCATGGTGGGCGCGAGTAATATTGTGGGCAAACCGACGGCTCAATTATTTTTAAACCACGGCGCAACAGTGACCATCTGCCACAAATTGACCGAGGGGCTGGCGGAGCATACCAAGCGAGCAGATATTTTAATTACCGCAACTGGTGTGGCGAATTTGATTACCGCGGATATGGTGAAACAGGGAGTGATGGTGATTGATGCGGGGATTAGTAAGCATAAGGGCCGCGTGGTGGGTGATGTTGATTATGAAACGGTGTTTGAAAAAGCGGCGTATATTACCCCGGTGCCTGGCGGGGTTGGTCCCATGACCGTGGCATCATTGTTGCAAAACACTTGGCTGGCGATGTGCCGTATTGAGGGAATGATAGAAAAATAGTTTTTCTACCCAAAGTAATGATCAATCGCAAAATGGTACTGTTCTAAGAATAGTTTTTTAAAATAGACAATGTGTTGTTGCTCGTAAAATAACAACATTGCTTTTTTATATTCCATTTCATCCATGCTGCGATACGATAACGGGCAACAATCGTATGCCATGAGCAATGCATTTCCAATCAACCGACTGGTACGTTTGTTTCCATCCACGAAGGGTTGGATATACGCAATAAGGAGCATGGCGATCACGGCTTTCTCGAAGGGATTTTGTGTAGCGTTTATGAGTTTGCATAACTGTTCGAGCGCGTCTTCAATTTGGTATGCATTGTCCAGTGGAGTATATGTTGTTCCCGTAATGCGTACTAAAATTTTTCGCACATTTCGTGAAACACCTAACCCATCAATCAGTAAGGAATGAATCTCTTCAATCGTGTGGCGCGATAGCGTATGAAACTGTTCAGTATTTTGTTGAATATAATTTAATGTTTTTTTGTGGTTGAGAATCATTATCGCTTCTTCAGCAGTATGGTTTGGAGATTGTTTTTGTCGACGTATCAGTTCTTCTGTTTCCAATAACGTATAGGTATTCCCCTCTATTTTTGAAGATTTCCAACTGAGTTCTATGGTGAGGCGCTCGAATTCTTTTTTTAATGCATCTGGAGGGAGTTGCTGTATTTTTTGGCGATATTTTTTTTGCCACAATTCCAGCTGGTTCAATTCTTCAACCGAGAATATATTGTTCAATTGTGAAAATATATCAAATTGAAATGTGTCATGAATGCGGCGTTGATCGGGCTCAACCGAAAAATAGTGTTCAACATCAATCGGTTGGAGCAATGCATACGTTCGTGAGAGTTCATATACCACTGCCCGACCAGCACCCAGGGGGATAACCCAACCGGTGTTGATCAGTTTTTTCAGATCTCTATTGATCGTGATTTTTGCAACAGTATGGAATGTTTTTTGAATAAACGAAAAAATTTCTGCAATAGATGCTTGTTCGTGCTCTTTTATGTATTCCAATATGGCATCCTGTCGTTTATTGAGTGTTATGGTTTTGTTCATGAATATGTTCAAATGATATCATTTTTATGCAATAAATATATCATAAATGATATAAAAAAACAAATAAAATGATATGATTATGAAATCGTAAGCTTGTTTTTTATCTGAAAATAGGGTAAAATGAGTAAAGAAATAAAGAATTTTTATGCATAATTGGAGCGTTGATTTGATGCAATTACAAGAAAATCCAAAGCAATACGCCATTTGGAAATTGGAACAACAGGTCAATTGACGCATTGATTTCGAAAGCGCAGGTAAAATTTGAAACATATATCGATCTATTGCAGTTTGGGAGTCAATGTATGCAAGTGACAGAAGTGAAGGATTACCCGCGAATGATTATTGACATCAAACCATCTGTGTGGCAAGATTTTTTTCTTGATTACGCAAAATAGTTGAACAAAAAAATTCTTAAATAGTTTCTGAATATGGCATTACAAATAGGAATTGTGGGGTTGCCGAATGTTGGTAAATCCACTTTGTTTCAAGCACTCACTCGCACGGCTGTTCCGGCGGAAAATTTTCCATTTTGCACCATTGACCCGAATGTGGGCGTGGTTGCGGTACCCGATGAACGGTTAGAAATACTTTCCAGTATTGCAAAAACTCAAAAAACCATTCCCACCACCATTGAATTTGTCGATATTGCTGGGCTCGTTGCCGGTGCGCACAAAGGTGAAGGATTGGGGAACCAGTTTTTGCAACATATTCGTGAGGTGAATGCGATTGCGGAAGTGGTGCGTGTGTTTAGTGACCCAAATGTTATTCACGTAGCCGGCAGCGCGAACCCAGAAAGCGATATGGAAACCATTCATTTAGAATTGGTGATGGCTGACATGCAAGTGGTAGAGAAGTTGATGCACAACGAAGAAAAGAAAGCGCGTGGGCAAGATAAAGAAGCGTTGGCAAAAATAGCGGTATATAAAAAATTACATCTGGCGCTTGCAGAAGGGAAATTAGCAAATACGGTGGAGTTGACGGAAGACGAAGCGGAGATTGCCCGTACGGCACAACTGCTCACCAGCAAACCATTTTTGATTGTGGCGAATGTGGATGAAGGTGGCACCATGGAGACCTTGCCGACATTTTTACAAGCACTGAACCCGGTAGCGATCTCGGCAAAAATAGAAGCCGAGCTGAGTCAGTTGCCGGAAGACGAAGCGGTGGAATACATGAAGGAATTAGGAATGAAGGAAACTGGTCTTTCAGCGTTGATTCGCCGTGGATATGAAACGCTCAATTTAATTACCTATTTTACGGCAGGGGAGAAAGAAGTGCGTGCATGGACCGTACACCGCGGTGCGTGTGCACCTGAAGCTGCCGGTGTGATTCATTCTGATTTTGAAAAGGGATTCATTCGTGCCGAAGTGGTAAGTTATGCTGATTTTGTGGAATATGGAGGGTGGAGCGGCGCCCGAACAAGCGGCAAAGTACGTATGGAAGGAAAAACATACACAGTCAAAGATGGTGACGTGATGCTATTTCACCATAATTAAAATTTGTCTGCCAACAGTTGATTGTGGACGGCGGTAAAAGAGCGGTGAACGTTCCAACCGCAACCCCGCCGATTTCAGCATTTGTTCAATGGGTAAAAATTGTGATGCGTTATTTGCATACCAATAGGGCAGTGCGGCAACAATGTGTCCATTGGGTTTTAACAAGCGCACTAACACCGGAAATGTTTCTGTATATAGTTTGCGCAGCTCCTGAATAATTCCTGGAATTTTTTCCGCGCGCGGTGTTGGCTTTCCCAAAAATCCTTCAAACACCATTCGGTCAACGCTGTGCTCTGGTAGCGTATGATTTTTTATCAGATCCCGTGCATCTGTAACAAATAACGGAATGTTTTCAAATTTCATCCAGGCTAAGTTCTCGCGTGTATCCGCAATCGCTTTCTCGCTGATATCACTGCCAATGACATGCGTATATCCTAGTAATAATGCTTCTTGTAATACGGTACCAGAGCCACAAAACGGATCGAGCACCACACTCTCTGCAGTAGGTCGAGCGAGATTCACCATCATGCGCGCTAATTTTGGTGGCAACATGCCTGAACGGAAATCACGCGATGGTCGCCCGTAATCGCGCCGAGAAAATTCTTGAAACGGTTGAACAGCAAGCGTTTTGCCAAATAATAATCCGTCGTGGCTTTTGAACAATACCACTTCTACCCCATTTTTTAATAACCGTTCTTTGTGCACAATCACGGAAGAGAGTACCACTTCTTTTGCACTCACAAATCGCGCTGAAATACCGGCCGCTTTGAATATTTTTTTTAATTGTAAACCCAATGCATGAATGACCCGTAGATATTTGTTCAACGAAACGCCGGCCTCCAGCGCATAGACTGAAAAACCAAAGTGAAATTTTGTTTCGGTATTGATTTGCATCATCAGCCAATCCATCAAGATTTCTTCGTCAAACTTGCCACACATTTCTACAATTTTTACGGTTCCGCCGAGCAGGTTCATCATATTGCCTGCATCAATCGCCTCACGCGTATGCACAAAACAAATTTGCTGGTGGCGCCTCAGTTCCAAAATGGTTAGGCCTTGTTGTGTCAACACCGCTTCTAATTCTGCCATCGAGAGTTCTGGGTGCGAACCAAACACAAACGCATACTGATATTGTTTTTCTTCTAACATATCGAGTAGTATAGACAGAAAGATCACTCCCTGGCAATGTTTCCCCACATTGCCACGGCCTCCCTTTTTTCGTATGATGACGCATATGCTGATATCGCGTATACGCATACAATATTTTTTACTCGCTGTATTGTTATTTTTTGTTGTCACTGTCGTTCCGTATGACAGCGCTTCTGCCCAACAAGTGTATGATGAATTTAGTGCGTGGGCATGGATTGGCCTACCAGCTGACCAGAACACGACGACCGGTACTTCTGATTATTCCGCTATTGGATTTATTCATCTCGATTGTGCGAGCGATAATTCATGTGATAGTAGCTTAGGCAATTACCCAAAAGTGAACGTGGATACCGATACAGGGTATATTTCTGGCTGGGCGTGGTTAGGAGCCGCAGATGCCGTTGCGTGTCAAGGAATTTGTGCTTCAGCACCGCCAGCATCCACCGGTTGGCTGAATTTTCACCCAAATCCATTACCAGATAGCAGCACTTATGGTGATACGGTAAATTGCCCAGCAGGTTCCATATATCCGGCACCACCGTGCCACGCTGCTGAAGTAGATACCGTCAATAAAAAAGAAATTTCGGGTTGGGCACGTTTAGAAACATTGGCTGCCTATGGTGATACGATTCTCGGCACGAGCAACAAGAATAATGATTGGGGCTGGGTATTATTACGAGGAACAAATGCTGCAGATAATCAAGAATTTGGTTTGTTGTATACAAATAATTCCTTTTCCGGGTGGGTATTTTCGGGTGGAGGAACCGTGCCCAGCGGAAGTTATGACCCAACGGTTGGGTTGGGTTGGATGAATTTTTTCCCGAGTACGAGTGAATCAAACCCGAATGATCCTTATCTGTCGACAATCAATGGTGACGTTTATGCCGCTGGTGGTATTATCAACCCGAATGGAGATTTATCTCCAACGCAATACAACGCTACGTTTCTCATTGTCGGCAATGCGGACACGGGTGAAAGTGAATTTGTGAATTTTACGACCGCTGTCGGTGAGGATGGTACTCTTGGAACCTATGGTGCGTTGAATTTGCCGAACAGTGAAAATGAATATCGTAGTGAATTGGGTCGGTTAGATTTTGATAAACTGCTCACCACGGATGAGCGCGATAAAAATGCGTACAACGACCAGGTATCCACCCTAGATACTATTGATGATTTGGAGAGCAATTTATTTTTAGATGGACAGGTGTATGTTTTGGGCGACGCGAACGAACCCACAGATACGACCGTGATTATTGATCATGCCATGACGTTTTTGAATGGCACGGCGCTTTCCTCTACCGGAAAAGACTATGACGGTTCCGGCGTGTTTGTGATTAACGGTAACTTGGAAATTGATGCGAATCTTTTTTACGAACAATCGTCATTGGTTGATGTGAGTAATTTGGCTTCTGTTGCTTGGATTGTTCGCGGTAATCTGACGATCGGGCCCAATGTGTCGCAGTTGGTGGGTTCTTTTTTCGTTATTGGTGATGCCGATCAAAGTGATGGGGTGGTGAATAATGGCATGGTCACTACAGAACCCGCTTCCGCATCACAGCTCGTTGTTTATGGGTTGATGATGGGACAAGGATTTCATTTTCAGCGTACATATAAAGGAGTAATCGGGGATGACCAACCAGCTGAGTTCATATATTACGACGGTCGTGTATTGGTGAACACCCCACCGGGCCTTCGCGATTTCGCTTCGACGCTGCCGATTTTTGAAAACGGGCAATAAGGCAATAATTCTTGCTCTGGTATTCAAAAGATGTTATAATATAACAGAAGAATAATTTACTCATCACTTTTCATTATTGTATGTCATTGTTTGGATCAAATGAAAGTTACTTAGGTGTTGATATTGCTAATTCAGCCCTGAAAGTGGTGGAATTACAAAATGATAAAGGTCGCCCAAAGTTATTAACGTACGGTTACCTAGAGCAAGAAAATAAAATTCTCACATCCGATAGTAAAGAAACGCGTGAAGCAATTATCTCCGCTTTGCAGCGTGTACGAGAAGCTGCACGAACGACATCCACAAATGCGATTGCTGCGCTTCCGAGTTATACGGTATTTACCTCCATCATTCACCTGCCGGAGATGTCCAAAAAAGAGCTTACTGCAGCGGTGCAATGGGAAGCCAAAAAGTTTGTACCGATGCCATTAGAAGAAATGATTCTGGATTGGAAAATTCTTGCTGATAGCGATATTTCTACTCAGTTTTCTGCAAATCCGAGCGTTGGAATAAGCCCAGCAACCAACATGACGCCAGGCCAACCGATGGCCGGCATGAACCAAATGCCTGGTATGCCAGTGCAACAACCAGGAATGCCGCAAGCTTACCCGAATACTCTGTCTGGCGGCGCTGGAGCACAACAACCCGCCACTATTACGTCTAAAGAGAAAAAGAAATTTTTGAAGATTTTACTCACGGCTGCACCCAAAAATTTGGTTACGCGCTATGTCGAAATTTTTAAAGAAGCGAAACTGAATTTAGTAAGCTTGGAAACAGAAAGTTTTGCGTTGGAACGTTCGCTTATTGGCAACGATAAGTCGCCAATTATGATTATTGATATCGGTGCCGTTGCGACAACGATTAGCGTTGTTGTTGATTCTGTTCCGTTAATTAACCGCAGCATTGATATTGGTGGTCGTACCATTACCAAAGCAATTGCGAATAGTTTAAACATTGATATGGAGCGCGCTGAACAATTCAAACGCGATTTTGGCCTTGCACAGCAAGCGGCAGACTCTGGTAGTGGTGGTCAAATACCGAAACGGATTGAATTTATGGTCGCGTCCATCATCAATGAGATTAAATATGTCTTGAATCTGTATCAAAACCAAGGCAACTTGGGAATTGAAAAGATTATTCTCGCTGGTGGGTCTGCGTGGTTGCCGAATATTACCCAATATCTCCACCAAGTATTGAATATGAAAGTATATATTGGTGATCCTTGGGCGCGTGTAATGTACCCTGTCGATTTGAAACCGATTTTACAAACAATTGGACCTCGACTCGCGGTTGCCACTGGTCTTGCAATGCGAGAAATTAGTTAACTATGGGAGATATCGATTTTCTTTCTTCTGGTTCCAGAAAGGGAAAAACACATCCTCATTCAACCAGTGGTGATCGAGGTGCTATTGAGTATACCAGCGGCGAGAAAATGAATGCGCCAATATCTTCTCCTGTTCATCCGTTGAACGCACCAAGCGAAAAACGGTCATTTTTGTTGTGGAGAAGGAAGAAACACCCCAACACACCAGCACAACCCCAACTTCAACCCCAACAACGACCTGTCGCTCTTCCGTCGTTATCCGCTGCAATTAAACCCACCCCAGCTGTGTCTTCGCCCGTACCAGCTATGGTTCACCTTGCGCCAAAGCACAGGAAAGAAGAAGCAGAAACAGATTTACTCCATGCGGCACTGGCTACTCCATCATCCTTGCCGCCATTGCCCGAGATACCGAAGGCGGCGCCACATCCTTTACCGCAGGAAATGCCAGCGCAGCAGGGCCCTCATGCGAAACGGCAAAGAAAAAATCGTCACGCAAAACAGCAATTTCCAGTTGACCGTATTATCAATTTTGGAGTTAATCTTATCCCACATGACACACACGGTTCATCTAACGGCAACGGCGCGCATAGTATGCACGATTTTCTTTATATAGCGATTGTGGTTATTGGCCTGATGCTTTCTACTGTTGCTGGGTTAAACATTTACGAACATCGTGTACTTACAAATACGCTGCAAATTCATCAAGATATTGATCATATAAACAATCAAATTGCGGGGTTCATTCCAGTAGCTAATAGTGCACGAACACTGCATTCACAGCTAGAAGATTTAGCAACGGTGCTCGATGCGCATGTGTATTGGACGCCATTTTTTTCAACTGTAGAAGAGCTGACTTTTCCTACCATTTATTATGAATCGCTCTCCGGTTCTGCGACGTCTGGTCGTTTTGTTTTTGATGTCATCGCTCCAGATTATGAACAGTTAGAAGCGCAAGTCAATGTATTTCGTCATTCTCCTATGGTCGAAGAAGTAGAAGTCACTTCAGCAACAGACGCCGGCGAAGGCACAACAGCCACAAAAGCAGATACAACATCCGATGACACGCAGCACAAGCAGCAGAATGTGCGTTCTAGCATGACTGTTCAGTTTGCGCCATCATTATTTCAATCAACCCCAACTGCCTATGCCGGAGAATAATTCAAAAATTGTTGTGCGCTATCCATTTATTCATCGTCACTATCGCTTGTTAGTATGCATGGAAATACTCCTGTTGTGTGCCATTGGTTGGTTCACATTTTTGCGGCAACAGTATGAACATTTGCAAGAACGTGGTTTCATTGGGCAACAAGCAGCAATGGAAGAACGGAATCAACGCCAACAATATTTGGATCAATTGAAACAGATGAATGATGCGTATGCAGCGGTAGATACGGAGCGCCTACAACAAATGAATGTGGTGTTACCAGAAGGGATAGATGCAACCGCAACAATGGCTCATTTGCAACGGTTAGCAGACGCGGCTTCTATGCACGTGCTGAGCGTTGATGTGGTGGAGTCGGCTAGTAGCGCAACGAATGCAAACGCAAATACATCTGGGAATACCGATGCCGCAGCGATTACCACTCTTCCAACAAGCATTGGTCGAGCGGTAATTACCTTGAATATTGAGAGCGCGACTGGTTCATACGATGCACTAAAAGATTTTTTGAATCTGTTACAATCATCTACTCCCTTGCTTGATCTACGCAACCTGAGTTATTCACCGTCCTCCAGTAGTTTTGCTGTACAGTTAGAAACGTATTATCGAAAATCACCTTCCACGCCTTCATCTTTATGAACCACAAACGTCATTGGCTACCATCGTTCACCGCAAAAGAATGGACATTGATCTCTCTCATTTTGGTATTAGCTGGTCTGGCGATCTATACCACTCGATATAATCAATCAGCATTTGGGTTAATCACCAGTGAAGATACAACAACTGGTCGAGTGGTGAGTGATTTTCCAACAGACACATTGTTACATGAACAAGTGTTGGCATTAGATGTGCATGCTGTGCCACAGACCCAGCCTCAAGTAGAAGCAACATTTTTACACTCACAGCATCCTGCGCCGGTTACACACCTCACGGCGTTCAATACCCGCATTGGAGGAGAAGCCGTGTTGTTTTGGACCCGCCCAGATGGTGTTGAGTCCGTCAACATTTACCGCAGTACAACTCATGCAAATATACCGACCGCCGATGAGTTAGTTGCGACACATATTATCGAAGAATCATTTCTGGATACCGGGCTGGATAACGCTCAGACCTACACGTATCGTGTTGTTTCAGTGAATACGTTTAACGAAATAGAGTACACCAGTGATACAGCGCCAACCGTTAGTGTTATACCGGCGGATACCATTCCACCATTGGCTCCCACGGACATTATCATTACATCGACACAGAGCGATAATCAATATGGTGTTCATATACAATGGGTGAATCCGACGGTTGTTGATTTTGATCATCTGAATATTTTCCGTTCAACTACGTATGGTATTCGTGGTGAACAAATTGCTACGGTCAAACAGAGTGAGATACCAGCATTCACAGACACCTCTGCTGTACCAAATGCGCATTATTATTATACGTTGGTTGCAGTGGATGCTTCTGGTAATCCATCGAGTGATGCGTTTTCTATGCCTATTCCTGGCAATACAGAACCATTTACGCCAATCCCTGTATTGTTACCGGTAACGAACACGACACCATGAAACTTGCAGATATCATGACCATTGTTCAGCAATTGCAGGCGCGCCAACTCATTACTCCTGCACAGCTTACACAAGCGCAAATAGAATCTCAACGTACTGGCGTTGATTTGTTAACGGTATTGGTGCAAGAACATATCGTGAATGAAGAGGAGCTTACGCAAGTGAAAGCGATGGTGTTGCGTGTACCCTATATTTCATTACTGGACCAAGATATTCCCAGCGAAATATTGAATGCGTTCACGCCAGATATTGCGGAGAATTATCGTGTCGTGCCGTGGGCCAGAAACGGAAGTGAGTTATCTGTGGCCATGGTGGACCCGCAAGATTATAAAGCGATTGAAGCGCTTGATTTTATTGCACGCAAAGATCATCTTCAAATTAAATATTTTTTGACTTCTGAATCAAGTTTCCGTGCGGTGCTGCATCAGTATGCAAATTTAACCAAAGAGGTGGCGCAAGCGTTAAAGGAACAAAACACAGATCTTGTTGATGTATTGCAAGATGAAGCAGAAGAATTAGCAGACGCCGATCCATCGGTAAAAAATGCACCGGTTTCAAAAATGGTGGCGGTTATTTTACGTTACGCCGTGGAAGGCAGCGCATCAGACGTGCATATTGAACCCCACGATGATGGCACGCGTGTGCGATATCGTGTGGATGGTATTTTGCACACGTCATTGCAGTTACCAAAAAATGTGCACAATTCCTTAGTGGCACGTATTAAAGTGTTAGCCAATTTAAAATTAGATGAAACACGCCTGCCACAAGATGGCCGTTTTCGTATGAAAATTGATGGGCGGCAGATCGATTTTCGTGTGTCTACCATGCCGTTGATTGACCATGAAAAAGTGGTGTTGCGTATTTTAGATCAAGAATCTGGATTGCAGACCTTAGAAGACCTCGGGTTCGCTGACCGCAACTTGAGTGTCATTCATGAACACCTCCAACGTCCGCATGGCATGATTCTCATGACTGGTCCCACGGGTTCTGGTAAATCCACCACACTCTATTCGATGTTGCAAATTCTCAATAACGAAGAACGCAATATTATTACGCTAGAAGATCCGGTCGAATACCACATGACCGGGATTGCACAGTCACAAGTACGGCCAGAAATTGGGTTGACCTTTGTACGTGGATTACGCTCTATTTTGCGCCAAGATCCAGATATTATTATGGTAGGAGAAATTCGCGATAATGAAACGGCTGAATTGGCGATTCATGCAGCGCTCACTGGACATATGTTGTTGAGCACATTACATACCAATGATGCGATTGGTGCAATCCCGCGTTTAATTGATATGGGTATTGAACCATTTTTAATCTCTTCCGCATTGAACCTGGTGATCGCTCAACGCCTGGTTCGGCGCAATTGCATGGAGTGTTTGGTACCAGAAATTGTTCCGCCATTATTAGAATCGCAAATTTTGGCTGAGTTGGAACGTATACCGAAATCTTCACTTCCAAAAGGCATCGTCTTACAACCGCCGTTGAAGGTATTTAAAGGAAAAGGGTGTCAGCACTGCGAAGATACAGGGTACAAAGGCCGTTTAGCCGTGGCGGAGACGGTAGAAGTGACTGATCGGTTACGGGCTATTATTGCTGCCGGTGATATTCACACGCCAGCAGTGGTGGAAGAAGAATTGCGTCATCAAGGCATGGTGACGATTAAACAAAATGGATTATTGGCCGCATTGCGGGGCTTAACATCTATTGAAGAAGTTTGGACCGTGGGCGCAGAATAATGATGCAACAGATATGAATACTGCTGACCAATTTACGATACAGAAAATATTGTCTCTGGCTGAAACCTATCATGCTACGGTATTGCATTTGTCTGTGGGCAACCCACCGATGATTCGGGTGAACGAACAGTTGGTCGCATTGCCAGAGCAAAATGTGTTAACGCCCAGTTTTGTACAGGAAGTCGTGATCTCTTGGTTAGACCCAGCAGAGCAAGAACGTTTGCAGCGCGAGAAACAAATCACTGTAGCTAAATCATTAGAAAATAAAAAACGATTTAAAATTGCGGTGTTTTACCAGCAAGGGCATCTCTCCGCTGCGCTCACGCTTATTCCACTAGCCCCACCACCATTGAATGCTTTGGGATTGCCGGCTGCTGCACAACAGTTAGCGACCGTCTCTGCCGGGTTGGTATTGGTTATTGGCACAGCGAATGCTGAACAATCAACAACCCTAGCCAGTTTTGTGGATTATTTGAATCAAACCGCGGCCAAGCATATCGTCACTATTGAACAGCCCGTAGAATTTCTCTTTAACGATCAGCGCTGCGTCATTGAACAACGTGAAGTGGGCAAAGATGTGGCAAGTGTGGAATCTGCATTACAATTTGTTGCGCAAGAAGATGTCGATGTGGTTATGCTCTCGGCCTTAGATTCACCGCAAGCGTATACCGCTGCTCTCTCTTTGGCAGCTGCAGGGAAGACCGTATTTGTTCCCGCCATTGCCAGTGCTATTGTGGGCGTATTGAGTGATATTATTTATCGGTTTACAGATATCGAACAACAGCAAATACGCATGATGCTTGCCCATACACTCGTTGGGGTTATTAATCAGCGTCGCGTGAATACCGTCAGTGGAGATCGAGCCATGATTGCCGAGGTGATGATACCAAACGAATCGATTCGCACTATTATTCAAAAAGGTGACCTGTTGCAATTGAACAATATTCTCTATACTTCTCGTGAGCCAGGAATACGTAGTTTGGATATTGCCCTCGCAGAGGCCGTTTCTCGGGGAATTGTGAGTCGTGATGTGGCTATGCATTTTGCACAAAACCCGGCGCTTTTTCGCTAATTGATTATTCGTCACTGTTCTTCTATGCCACAATTTACCTATCAAGCAAAAGACCAGGCTGGACGTTCGATAGAAGGGGAGCTTGATGCTCCATCGCTCACCGTGGCCCAAGAAATGCTGCGTGAAAAAAATTTGATCGTTATTTTTTTACAAGAACAAGGGACGCGGCGTATTGGATTTAATTGGAAACGGTTGACCGAACGTGTAAAAACAAAAGATGTGGTGGTTTTTTCTCGGCAGCTGGCGGTGCTTATTTCCGCCACGGTGCCGATTGTTCGTGCGTTGCGAATTCTTGCTAAGCAAACAGAGTCGCCGGTACTGCGCCGAGTAATCACCGATGTTGCCAATGAAGTAGACGGAGGGGCGCGCCTATCTTCATCGTTGCATCGGCATAGCCATATTTTCGATGATTTTTTTGTGTATATGATTCGCGCCGGAGAAACCACTGGGCAATTAGATGATGTACTGACGTATTTGGCTGATCAAAAAGAAAAAGATTACGCATTGGTATCTCGTATGATTAGTGCGTTGATCTATCCAGCGTTTATTGTTGTTGTGTTGGTAGGAATTTTTATTTTTATGATGATTTATGTGCTACCGAAATTATTGGATGTGGTGGCTTCCTCCGGTGCGCAATTACCTTGGGCTACGCGTGCATTGATTACCGTCAGTACAGCCTTTCAGCAGTATTGGTGGGTGCTGTTATCTTTCGTTGTCATTTTGATCGTCGTGTATACCGTGCTGCGCTCTCGTCCACAGGGGCAATATTTTTTAGATCGAGGGTTGTTGCATATTCCCGTTATTGGAAATATTTTCCGCAAAATTTATTTGGCGCGTATGAGCAGAAGTATGGCCAATCTCCTTGCTGCCGGTGTGCCCGTGAATCGTTCTATTGAAATTATTAGTGATATTGTGGGTAATGCTACCTATAAACAGATTTTGCTTCAAGTCCGAAAAGATGTGGAAGCCGGTCACTCGCTCTCGTCCGCTTTAGGAAAAAGCAAATATATCCCACCGATGATGACGCAAATGATGAATGTGGGCGAGGAAACGGGAAGATTGGATCAAATTCTTACTAAAGTCGCTGATTTTTATACGGGAGAGGTGAATAGTTTAACCGGTGCATTGGTGAGTTTAATTGAACCAGTGATTATTATTCTCTTAGGAGCGGGTATTTTGGTGTTGGTATTAGGTATTTTGATGCCTATTTACGCGATTACTGCTCAATTTTAGTTTGGGGTGTGGGGACAACTGATCGACTTTCTCCTTGCCTCGCGCTTAAAAATATGTTAATATAAAGATAATAAATTATTAATCCATGTGCACAACCATGAAAAACCAAAAAGGGTTTACGCTGATCGAACTGTTAATCGTTATCGCGATTATTGGTTTATTAGCAACACTCGCTATTGTTTCCCTCACTTCTGCTCAGCAACGCGCTCGAGATACCAAACGTGTATCGGACATGCGTTCATTGCAAACGGCTTTTGAATTGTACTATAACGATAAAGCAATCTATCCTGTACTCAGCGATGGTACAGATACTTGGGTAGAATTACAAACCAAGATGAAGACCTATGTGAACGATATTCTGCCGCTTGATCCGAATGATTCAAATGGTGATGCGTATGTTTACTTGACGAATAATACGGATCAGTATGTTATTGGAGCCACATTAGAAGATACAGCCCACAAAGCATTAGAACAAGATATTGATGCAGCTCAAGGCGGTGCAGGCTGGATGTCTGTGACCTCAACCGATACTTATGATGGTGTTGACGCCACATTGAATTGTGATGCCGCAGTCTATTGTCTCTCTGGTAACGCTTCTGGCAGCTAAGTTCACCTATCAAAAAGAAGCCCCTGCATATGCGGGGGCTTTTTGATATACTATAGCGTATATGATGTTCAATGATTATTTGGTTCTCCCTCTCTATTTCTGTATTGGGTTGTGTGTTGGAAGTTTTATCAACGCACTGGAATTTCGTTTGCACCGAGGTGAATCCAATATTCGCAACACCCACGGCGGTGCGGCACGGAGCCGTTGCCCACAGTGTCAAGCGACTCTCGCTGCACGTGATCTGATTCCTGTGTATTCTTTTATCGTGTTGCGCGGGCGTTGTCGGTATTGTGCTCAACCGATTTCCTGGCAATATCCATTGGTAGAATGTATTGGTGCAATACTGTTTATCGCTACGGCTCTGATGATGGGGCCATTGAATCCTGCCGCTTTTGTGGTTACTGGCTATGGTGCCATTCTATTATTTTTGTTTATCTATGATTTGAAGTATCAGCTATTGCCAGATCGCGTGATGATTCCGGGTATAGTGGTGGCGGTGTTGGCTTCGGGTGTCGTATTGGATTACACGATGATGAATATGGTGTGGGGCGCAGTAGTCGCGGGCGGTTTTTTTCTCTTGCAATATCTTATTTCTCGTGGGCGGTGGATTGGCGCGGGAGATATTCGTTTTGGTGTATTGATGGGCGCGATGCTTGGTTTTCAGAAAACCATTGCAGCACTCTTTATTGCGTATATCGGTGGCGCAGTTGTTTCTCTTCTTCTCCTTGCTATTCGTCGTGTACGCCGAGATACACGCATTCCATTTGGCACATTTCTTGCTGTTGCTACGCTGTTCTGTTTGTGGTGGGGAGATGCATTGATCGATTGGTATATGCATCTTCTGATATGAGCACACACGGCACTCGCTTTCGTGCGGGGTTTACGATTATCGAATTATTGATTGTTATCGCGATTATTGGTTTGCTTTCCTCGTTGGTTATTTTTCAATTTGCCGGCTCAAATAACCCGAATATTTTACGGAGTGCTCAGTCGATTTTGATAGAAGATATTCGTACGACCATGAGTTGGGCGCAAAGTGGAAAAAGAGAATCAACGACGGGTACGGTGCCACATGGCTATGGGCTCGTTCTCTATCCTGGTACTGATACGTATACGATTTATGCTGATCTGAATGCGGATAATCAATATACAAAAGAACCAGATGATGCGGTAGTAAAGACCGTGAGTTTTGAAGAAGATGAATTATTGAGTAATATGGTTATTGAGAGTTGTACCCCAGAAATCAACCAAGAAGGAAATCCACCCTTGTGTGATCTATTCATCACCAGAAGCAATGGTATTATTTTTGTGAATGCTGCTCAAAATAATGACTTGGATATCGTGATCAAACATTTGAAGAGCCAACATATAGAAACCATTACTCTGCATCGCACGACCGGGCAATTGACGGAATAAGCGTACACGCCTTATGTATATTTTTTTTCATTCACATCCAGCTGCACCTGCTCAATGCACGTCCACCCCTCGGGCAGCGGCTGGGTTTACCTTACTGGAAACCATAGTCGCTGTTGGTATTATTGCCATAGGGGTGCTCAGCTTGATTTTGTTGAGCACGACATCTATTTTAGCGGCACGAAAAATGAATAATCAGTTTTTAGCAGCAAATTTTGCACGTGAAGGCATAGAAATTGTGCGTAGTATTCGTGATGCTAATTGGTTGGGGTATGATTCGCAATCCGCTATAAGCTGGACTGCAGGATTAGAGGGAGACAACCGTGACCGTACGGCTGTGCCTACATCGACTGTTGGGTATTCAGGAACCGCGTATGAATTACATTTTGCACCAGACGATTTCGGCTCTCAGTGTTACTCAAAATCCGCAGGGGAATATGATTGTTCAAAAATTTGGTACGACCCAAATATCACGATGTATGTGCAGTCGGGCGATGAGATATTTGAACCGGAATATTTTCAACCAACCATGTTTTCGCGGTTGATCACGTTATATCCTATTTGTGGTGAAATAGAAAACGTCAGTAGCGATACGACCATGCCAGCAGGAGAGGTAATTATCAACAATGAAGATTTTTCTTGTGAAGAGTATGGTTTGCAAGAAATTGGTTTGGATGTGATTGTGGCGGTGCAATGGCCGGTGGGTGATGAAACAGAAAATTATATCTTGGAAGAATATCTCTATGACTGGAAATATTAACACACACCGTGGTTTTACCTTGGTGGAAATTTTGGTCGCCACGGCAGTTGCCAGTATTGTGATTGTTGTTGCCACCACATTGTTGTTAATTTTTTTCCGGGGTCAAAAAGAATCGCGCAATATGTTAACAATGCAAGCGGAGAGTCGATCGGTATTATCATCGATGAGCGAACGAGTGAAAGAAGGTACGCTGGATTATGATTTTTATACCGGAGATCCATTTGAACAACCAGAGTTTCTGGCGCTCCGCACACGAAAAGGCGTGCAGCAGGTATTTTGGTTTCGTACAGAGGAGGGGATCACGAATTTATTCTTGTGTCGTGTAGAAACCATTGAAGAATCATGTGATCCGAATACGGCCGATGAATGGTCTCAAATGAATGGTGATCATATTCATTTTGT
Organism: Candidatus Kerfeldbacteria bacterium; assembly: GCA_016182555.1. GTDB lineage: Bacteria > Patescibacteriota > Patescibacteriia > UBA9570 > XYC2-FULL-38-9 > JACPGJ01. The sequence goes on along the minus strand of JACPGJ010000008.1, from coordinate 543,306 downwards.
TGTGGGGAAATTTTATATCTACCCAGCGCGTTCACCGTATGAAACTGATCCAGATGGTAATTCTACACCCGACCTGGTTCCAACTATTACCGTCACGATGCAATTGAGCGTTGACTATGCCACAACAAAGACTGCCTTGATACAAACGGTATTTACCCCACGCTATTATGTCCGATAAACGAACTATGCATATCACCGCAGAAGATGGAGCCGTTATGCTTTTTGCTTTATTGATTGTGGCTATGATGATGACCATCGGTTTTGCACTGGCTTCTATTATTTACCGCGAGGTCAGCACCGCTCGGTTATTTTCTGATTCACTAAAGAGTTATTATGCGGCAGAAAGCGGTTTGGAATATGAGCTACATGTGGTAAGCACGCAACGTAAGCAAGATAGAGATATCGCCGATGTGTTGGATATGTTGTCTAGTACACCCGAGCGCACATTATCTCAGGGCGGTGCAACCTTTGCCATGGATGAAACAATAACGCAACGAACAGTCAGCAGCATTGATTCACCTGTACAGATGAATCGCTCTCTCGAAATTGATTTGTATGACCCGGATGATCCTTTCCAAACGATATTGGCCCAATCTGTGCGATTCCAGTGGAATGAAAACGCGTGTCCAGATACGGGTCAATCGCGAATAGAGGTGACCTTTGACGCTTTTGATGAGTACACATTAGGAACGTCTAACGATGTCATCAATACGCAAATGTTGAATTGTGATAGTGCCGTTGGAAATCCATATCAATGTGGTAGTGTATCCAATTGGCCAGATGAAACAAAAAATTATGTTATTCGTGTAAAACCATTGGATTGCGATTTAGCTGCTATGCATGTGGAGTTCTATCGCGATAATGATGGGGGCGGAGAGGTGATTGATATTCCATCCGTGATTACGGTTGGTGTGCGTGGAACAAGCAATACATCACAACGAGTCATGACGGCACAGATGAAGTGGGTACCAAGTGCACTTGATCTAGTAGATTTTGTTCTTTTTTCGATTGACCCAATTGATAAAACGGAATAAATTGTTTATTCAAAATCAATACGTTCTAGCGAATAGCTTGCGGTGTTCTGAGATTCATTTACGGTGACGACATAGTAATGAAAAAGTGCAGCGTCGGCGCCACCGAGAATATCTTGCGGCAGTGCACCTCCGCCACCAGTGACGGTGACCGGTATTTCATTCAATGTGTACGAAAAAGGAATATGAATATGGCCATTGAAGATATGGCTAATGTTGTATCCAGCAATCAATTCTTCAAATTTGGTGTTTTGTTCACGTGAATTTGGCGTTTCATCATCACCAAAAAGTTGTTGTCCGGGCACATTCAGCGGGCGATGAAAAAATAGAAAGGTGAGTGGTTGGGTGTTCTTATCTAAATCTTCTTTCAACCAGGCTAATTCTTCATCTGGAAAACCAAAGCGGCGATAGGAATTATCTAGTAGTACAATGTGCGCTTGGCGATAATCAATGGAATAATATAATCGCTCGTCAATGATGCGTTGGTAGGGGGCCGGAGTTTTAATCTCGAGCGTTTCATCATATACCAGGTCGTTGTTGCCTGGAAGATAATAGGTGGGAAAGGGGAGTGGTGCAAATAGGGTCTTCACCTGTTGTAAGGCGTCTTCGTCGCCATGGGAAGAGATATCACCCACATGCACCGCAAACGCGAGCGGCCGATTTTTCATATCCGCAATCATCTGTTCATTGACTGGCCGTACATCTTCGGTGTCGCCAATCACTGCAAATTGCCACTGGTTTTGTGTTGGAACGTCAGGATGAGTGAGGGCATTGAATGCGGCAGTACTCAACGGTTGCCCGGCATGACTATTCACAAACCAGAGAACAGCCAGTACAATACTAGCCAGAAGGAGAATGATGACACCTATAATGCTTTTATGACGAAACATGAAGCCAAACAGCGAATAGATAAATTAAAAAAAGAGATTGAACACCACCGGTATCTATACCACGTTTTAGATAAAGCGGAAATATCTGATGCTGCGCTAGATTCGCTGAAAAATGAATTAGTACAACTGGAAGAACAGTTTCCAGAATTGGTCACTTCAGATTCTCCTACACAGCGGGTAGGTGGCGAAGCGTTGTCGACGTTTGCAAAAGTGGAACACCAAACGCCGATGTTATCACTCAACGATGCTTTTAGTGAAGAAGATTTGCAGGCATGGGTGGAGCGTTTACAGCGGTTAGATCCCGCAGCCGCAGCAAAGCTCGATTTTTTTGTAGAAACCAAAATTGATGGTCTTGCCATGAGTTTAATTTATGAAAACGGTGTGTTGACGATTGGTGCGACGCGTGGGAATGGACGTGTGGGTGAAGATGTGACGCACAATATTCGCACCATCGAAAGTGTTCCATTGCGTTTACGGCCTATTCCCGGTCGTCCGCTGCCTGCGCGTGTTGAAGTACGTGGCGAAGTCTATCTCACAAAAAAAATGTTTGCTCAGATTAACGCACAACGTAAAAAAAATGACGAACCATTGTATATGAATCCTCGCAACACGGCTGCCGGTTCTATTCGTCAACTCGATCCGAAAATGGCTGCAGAACGCGATCTCCAGTTTCTTGCTTACGCGCTACCAACAGACTTTGGGCAAAAAACGCATAAAGAAGAACATGAACTGTTGCAAATATTAGGTTTTAGAACCGACCCAGACGATCGGTTTTGTACTAGCTTGAAAGAGGTCATTCAGTTTTATCATGCCATAGCAAAAAAACGTGAAAAACTTTCCTGCCAAATTGATGGTATTGTGGTGCAGGTAAATTCAAACGCGCTCTTTCAACGATTCGGCATGGTTGGCAAAGCCCCACGGGGAGCCATCGCCGTAAAATTTCCCGCTGAACAAGCTACAACGGTAGTGGAAGATATTCAGGTACAAATTGGGCGTACCGGCGCGTTGACACCAGTGGCTCATTTGCGACCGGTGCAAGTGGCTGGCAGTACGGTTTCTCGCGCGACGCTTCATAACATCGATGAAATTCATCGGCTTGGCCTCAAAATAGGCGACACAGTCATTGTTGAAAAAGCTGGTGATATTATTCCGGATATTGTTCAAGTGTTACCCAATTTACGCACGGGTCGCGAACGTACGTTTCGTATGCCAAAAACATGTCCGGTGTGTGGTTCGCAAACGACACGCAAAGCATCGGAAGTGGCGTATTACTGCACCAACTCAGCCTGTTTTGGTCAGCAAAAAGAACGTTTTTATCATGTTGTTTCTAAAAAAGCGTTCGATATCGACGGTCTTGGTCCAAAAATCATTGATCAATTATTAGAAACGCAACTCATGAGCACCCCAGCAGATATTTTTACGCTCAAAGAAGAAGAGCTGTTGCAACTCGAAGGATTTGCTGAGAAATCTGCACAGAATCTGGTCAACGCTATTCAGGTAGCGCGTCATATTTCACTGGCGCGATTTATTTTTGCGTTAGGTATTCGCCATGTCGGCGAGCAAACCGCAGTCATGTTGGCGGAGTGTTTTGGTTCATTCAAAAAATTGCAACAAGCGACGCGCGAAGAGCTTGAAGCCATTCATGATGTTGGCCCAGCGGCCGCAGAAAGTCTGCGTGCGTATTTTGCTGACACCGCGAATCAACAATTTCTTGAACAACTCTTGCCCCTTATCACTATTACCGCACCTAAAAAAATTCGAAACAGCAAACTCGCTGGCAAATCATTTCTCTTTACCGGCAGTTTGCAGAGCATGACTCGCGAAGATGCAAAAAACCGCGTGCGTGAATTAGGAGGTACGGTGATTTCCACCGTCAGTAAGCAGCTAGATTATTTAGTGGTGGGCGATGAAGCTGGTTCAAAATTGGAAAAAGCAAAAAAATTGGGTATTACTACACTCACTGAAAAAGTATTTTTACACATGATCCGTGAGAGTTGATAGATGCTGAATTTTTTTGATAGTTATTTTTCCGATAGCGCGTACTTTTTGCTGACGTGATATGCTTGCAACGTTTCTTTATCTGTATTTCGCAACGTAATCGTTTTACTCTTGGTTTTCGTTTTGCTGACATTCACATGACTATTGTTGTAGGTCACCGCATCTTTTTTCTTCAAGGCGAGCTCTGCAATATTCACCGATACAATACTGAGTTTTACGGCGTTGTCTTTTTTTGAAGTCACAATCATTTCCGTTTTTGTATCTTGATCTTCTCGTACGTTATATTGTTTCATCGCATTTTTCCCATACTTTTTTTTATCTGAGAGCGTCACGGTAGAATACACTTCACCGGTTGATGGATTAACCAACGCCATTTTTTTTCCTTTTGGATGCAGCACAATAACATATTCTGTATCGGTATAGAATGTGACCAACGTTTCTTTATCTGTATCAGTAGTAAAAATAGTATAAGTGGTAGTAGAATCATCATCATACATCACCGTTATTTTTCCATTTTTTGCTCCTGTGACGGTTGTCACACTTGGTGTGGCGGGAGCGGCAGTGACAGTTACTGTTCTTGTTGCTGTAGTGGAATTTGTTGAGTCATCGTTGGCTGTATAGACAACACTATAGACACCGGGTACAGCCGTATTTACTGAATTTGAAGAAATGACTGTGACTGATGCATCACACAGGTCACTCACCACAACACCAGCATCGGTATACGTTGTTCCTTCTTCTATACTCACTTGCGTTTCTCCACTCAATTGCAGAGAAGGTGCAATGGTATCTTCAACGGTGATGGTTCTTGTTGCTGAATTTGTATTATTTGCTGCATCTGTTGCTGTATAGGTCATGGTGTATGTCCCGGCAGTTTGTTCATCAACATTGCCTGTCGTTTGCAGAGAAAGCGTTGTGCCATAAAAATCATCACTATTATCGGTAACGGTCGCGCCCGGGTCAGTAAATGTATCTACGCTGCATTCAATAGTATTCACATCTGTCGTATCGTTTGTCATGGTAATGATTGGATTCACGCCATCTCGTTCATAGGCTCCTGCATCACAATTGGTATCGTCTGGTCGGGTAAATCCTCGTTGGTCTTGTGTCAGGAGGTCGGTCGTATCATCAGTACAATCAATACTCGGCACCAGGTCTTCAGCGGGTGAACCTGTTTGAATAGCGATCGATTGGGTTGAGCCTCCATTATCAGCAAGGGCATTTTCCAACAGAGGATCGGTATTATTGAGGTCAGTGGGTTCACTCAACTCACAGGTATCCCCTAATTCAATATTGTATCCAAGAGAAGTTAATACTCCTCCTGGTGAATCTATATAACAGTTGCTATTTGCATCATCATCAATAATACTGCCTTTCATCAATAATGCACCACCAGCAATGCCGAGACTGGCGCCTGTTGCTGTACCTGTTGTTGCCGTAACCGTATTTTGTGTGAGTGTGACAAAATACAGTGCTCCTCCTACTGAAGCTATGCCCCCACCATACGTTCCATCTCCACCCGTCGCGCTATTCCCGATAATTGTTGTATTCACCACAATCCATGGTTCAGACAGACCTCCACCTCGGGCTTCCTCAGTTGCTGTAACGGTATTCTCTTGGATAAGACTATTACGAATAGTAAGAGGGCCTTTAACTCCTCCTCCAACAGCAACCCCATTTGTAGTGGTCACGCTATTATTGCGGACAATGCTATTTTCCATTTCAGAGGTGCTAGCTCCGGTATAGATACCCCCTCCCCCTATTCCATCGCTACTGGCCGTAATGGTATTATTTCTCACAATAGCATTGGTGATCATTACAGTTGTCCCGACCGCATATATGCCTCCACCACTATCTGTTGCTCCATTGTCACGAATAGTACAGTTGCTTATGTTCAATATGTTTTGCGAATAAATTCCACCTCCATTACTGACATTGTTTCCTCCCATTACCGTCAGGTTTTGCAGAGTCAAATCACCACCACCGGTGACATGAAATACTCCATCAATTTCATCGGCATCGATCAGGGTGGCTTCTGCACTGATTCCAGTAATAGTGATGGTAGATGTGATATCTATATCTCCTTGTGCGGCTGCATCTTCATTTTGACCAGCAATAGATAATGTATAGGTGCCTTCGGCAAGTGTAATACTATCACTGCCTGCCGCATTATTGGCTGCAATAACGGCTTCGCGTAATGAACAATCACTGTTACACGTACCATCAGCTGAATCGGTTATTTTTGTGACGGTATAGGTTGCTGCCGCTGCTCCACTGGGCAACATAAACACAAGAGTGCATATCAATATACTGTTGAGCAAAAAGAAATAACGAATCATATAGTACATAGTCTAGCATATTTTCTTGTATAGTTCTAGCTATTTTGTTACAATACGAACCATCTATCAATAGATTGATCTATATATGAAACTGAATCGACTACAGGTTACGCATATTGCCCAGCTTTCCAAAATGGCTCTTTCCGCACAAGAGATTGATACGATGGAAGAAGAATTGAATGCTATTTTGCACTTGGTGGATACATTGAATGCCGTATCAACGGAAGGGGTAGAACCCATGAGTCAAGTAACCGGCATTACGAATGTATTACGCACTGATGAAGATCGCTATACATTTGAACGATCAGATATGTTACAGACTATGCCCGCTGTTGACCAAGATGGATTTTTGAAGGTGCATGCGGTGTTTACTGGGGATTCTCCTAGTCACTAAATAACGTTCTCATGAATTTGTTAGACATTCGCAAAAAATTAGATTCCAAAGAAATTTCTGTTTTGGAATTGACGGAACAATATTTGGAACGGATAAGCGATACCAATGCAACGTTGAATAGTTTTATTACTGTTACTGCAGAACACGCTCGCGAACGGGCAACACACGCGCAGGCAGAAATTGATGCCGGACAGCATTCTGCGCTTACCGGTATTCCTTACGCGGCAAAAGATCTTTTTTGTACACGTGGCATTCAAACAACCGGGGCTTCCAAGATTTTGAAGGGATATATTCCGCCATATTCCGCAACGGCGATAGAAAAGTGCCATGATGCCGTGCTGCTTGGCAAAACGAATATGGATGAATTTGCGATGGGTTCCTCCACCGAACATTCTGCGTACGGTCCGACAAAAAACCCGTATGATTTGGAACGGGTTCCCGGTGGTACTTCGGGTGGTTCGTCAGCAGCTGTAGCAGCGGGACTGGTACCGTTTGCCTTTGGTACGGATACGGGTGGTTCTATTCGTCAGCCCGCATCGTTTTGTAATATTGTTGGTTTTAAACCGACGTACGGCCGTATTTCTCGTTATGGTGTCATGCCAACAGCCTCCTCTTTTGATACGGTTGGCGTGTTTACCCAAACTGTTGCAGATAGTGCTTTTTTGTTACATGAACTCGCCGGCCATGATCCGTTAGACGCGACAACGCCCGATGTCGCGGTAGATGATTATTTAGCCGCTGTGCACGGCGCAACCGATTTGAAGGGTGTACGTATTGGCATTCCGAAAGAATATTTTTCGGTGGAAGGTTTTGATCCAGCCATTAAGAAAAAATGTGAAGCAGTGATTGCATTGTGTGAACGTCTTGGAGCGACGATACAAGAAATTTCTTTACCAAATACACCATACTCACTCGCGGCCTATTATATTCTCAATCCGTCCGAAGTGAGTTCAAATTTAGCACGCTATGATGGCATGCAATATGGTTCGCGCGCAGCTGATGCCACAACACTGGAAGAAGTATTTGTGAAAACCCGTGAACAGGGTTTTGGTCCGGAAGCGAAACGTCGTATCATGATTGGCACGTTTTGTTTATCTTCCGGCTATTATGATGCGTATTATAAAAAAGCACAGCAGGTGCGCACATTGGTGAAGCAAGATTTTGAACATGCCTTACAAATCGTGGACATTATTTTAGCGCCAGTTTCTCCGGTGTTGCCATTTAAAATAGGTGAACGGTCGAATGACCCGGTAGAAATGTATTTAGCCGATATTTTTACCCTGCCGGTGAGCTTAGCTGGTATTCCCGCATTGTCTTTACCAATCGGTTTCGTCAATCGGCTCCCAACATCGGTGCAGTTTATTGCGCCACAATTTCAAGAATCGCGTTTACTGCGTGTCGCGCATGTTGTTGAGCAGGCAGCAGCGTTGGACCGGGAACATATTCCATTAGCGATTTAAGTTCGTCAATAATCCACAGGTGTATAGACACACTTTCTTTTGTGTGTTATACTGTATAGTGAAGATATATATTACCCATTTTCTACCTAGACTTCATTTATGTCCAAAAACACCATTCTCTTGGTTGAAGACGACGAAATGCTTCATTCCATGTACACCCAAAAATTTACGAAAGAAGGATATACCGTTCTTTCGGCGTTTAACGGTTCCGAAGGTATTCAAATGGCTGAAGAACACCAACCAGCAATTATTTTGCTTGATATTATTATGCCAAAAATGGACGGTTTTGTGGCGTTGAAGAAATTGAAGAAAAATGATGCCACAAAAGAAATTCCGGTTATTTTGCTCACAAATTTAGGCCAAGAAGAAGATATTCGGAAAGGGAAAGAATTAGGCGCAGCGGATTACTTTATTAAAGCCAACCATACTCCTCAAGAAGTGGTCGACAAAGTAAAACAAGTTATTGGATAATTTTTGGCCGTAACGGCAATGTCTTCCGAGAGCACGGCTTTGCGAAGCAAAACGAAGCTCTCGAAGAATTGACGTGAAGGACAAATGGTAATCAAATTTGCCCTACGGGGCATTTTTTGTTATCGTGTCAGGACAATTAAATGAGTAAATCTATTTTATGGAACGAACATTAGTTATCATCAAACCTGATGCCCTGCAACGCAATTTGCTTGGTGAAATTATTCATCGCTTTGAACGCAAGGGCTTGAAACTTATTGCATTAAAAATGGCAAGCATTAGCGACGAGAAGGTCGTAGAACATTATGCACACCATGTAGAAAAGCCATTTTTTCCGAAACTAAAAAGTTTTATGCAATCTGCACCAGTGGTCATGCTCATTTTAGAAGGTTTAGAAGCGATCAATGCCGTGCGTTTAATTGCTGGCCAAACGAAATCGCGCGAAGCTGATGCAGGAACGATTCGCGGTGATTTTGCCATGAGCATGCAAGCCAATATTGTGCATGCGTCGGATTCCGTTGAAAATGCGGCAGCTGAAGTTGCACGGTTTTTTACCCCAGAAGAAATTTTTGAATACAAAAAAATGGATTTCGAATGGGTGTACGCGGAAGATGAACGTGTGTAGCTCCTTATGGTAGAAAAAAAAGAGAGACGTACCGGCCATACTGCCGTATTTCGACGACCACTTTCAGAGCAGGGTTATGAACAGAGAGAAAAAAAACCCGAAGAGATTGTTCGTTTTTTTCTTTTTCAATCGATAGACGCTTCGCAATTACCGGAACATATTGAAAATGGTCAAGTGGATTTTACTCGAATGATTTTTTTGCGTACTCAAGAACGTGGAAAGGTAGATCAGTTAATAGCCCCCGGTGGAAAACGCGTCCCTCATGAATCTATTGTTGATACTGGAAAGCGAACTGTCCTTGAAGAAACACATGTACGTCCGACAGAAGTGAGTACACGAGCATTACACAGTGTCCAAAACTATACATTGCAAAAATCGCAAGACGACACTCATGAAAAACGTACAGCGCATGCACTTATTGGACGCCTTATTCCTCAACCTTTTGATGTGCCATATCCATTAAATGCTGATCAAGGAAACATTATTGGTTTTATGCACGTGACGCGAAATCAATTTCGAACACTGGCCCGTACGGGTATGGTGGACATAGATGGTGCGCAGGTGAGGTTGCAAGCAAGTATGGTGCGTAATACCGAATTTAGGGAAAGCCATCATACCGTTATTGAACAGGAAGAGGTTGAAGAGGCAGACGATGAAATTGATTTGAATTTTGATCTTATTGAAGCAGAAAAGAAAATGTTCGTCTTAGAACATCTTATTCGACACGCATCGTTTGCACAAGTGTCAAAAGGGGAACCAGAAACTCTTTATCCTACTATTCGTTTTCTGCAACAGGCGAGCAAGGATTTTTATGGAGGAAATTTTCAAGATGCAGAAACTGTTACCGCAGCACGAGGGGTGATTGTCAATGCAGAACAATTTTGGCAACGCTGTATCAATGATTTTCAATTTACACGTGCAGATATTGCCACAGCGCTTACGCATTCCAATCAAGAAGCTGCGGCAGCACACACCACACGTCGTTTTGATGCGCGTTTCGGCGTCGGTGTCCCTAGCGTCAGTTTACTGTTTCCATTGTTGATGAACGGGGGATCTGTTGATCGCGAACATTTACGAGTATTAGGAAAAAATTCGCAAACAAAAAAGTTAACGCATCTTACAGCATTATTTCATGCGTATACGGTTGCAACTGATGCGACCGCACCATTAAATGAACGTGATACATCGAATCAGTTTCTCGCCCGTCGTCTCCATGGAGTTGTCAAAGATCCGACACAACGACGCACTATGCCAACCCCGGAGACGCCATCTATTCATGAATTGATTCAGTATATCTATAACGAAGGATATATCAATAAAACATTTGAACATTCATATACTGAATTATCTGATAAAATCAATGCGTATTTTTCTCAATTGTATCGTGAGGCGCATGTAGATGAGACAGTGCCATTGAATCAGCTGCCTGCTATACAAGAAGCAAATCTTGGCGAATTGCTTTCTATGGCGTTTGGGAAAATGGACGGTATCGCCAAAGACGAAGAAACAAAACGGCGTCTGCGTTGGGAAGCTCAACGCAAACTCGTGTTACTCATGTTATTGAATGACGTTTGGAATATGCAAACAACTATGGTGCAGCGTGGTATTGCACCAATTACTGCTATAGAAGAGAACATGTTTATACAATCTGCACATGAACCAACACGCTTGCAACTTGACCAAAAAGATTTTTTTCTTCATCGTCATACGCGTCCTGGTGGTCATAAAACACTCATGTCTCTTTTGCGTAAAACCATTGTGCGTAATATTTTACCTACTGAAGGTTTGGTGGAAAGCCATGATGAAATTAAAGATATATTTGCGGAAGCTATTATTTTTGGAAATGATCGTAATGAGTTCACTGATAGCGACATGGAATGGGTGCGTTGCCGTATTGCTGGACGCGTGACAGACAAGAAGGGTCGAACATGCAAAGAATTTTCAGCACCACGTGTTGTGCGTGAATTGATGAAAAGGTATTTGCAAGATGCGCATGTGCGTCTTCTGGACTATACGCCATTGCCAAAGGCCGGTGCACCCATAGTGAGTAAGGGGCCGGGTGGCGGTGGAAAGGTTCGATATACCAAATTTTATATTGAACATGTTGATCCGCAAACACAGTTAAAACGGTATAAAGAAATTCAAATTTTTTTACCGAAAAAAAACAAAAAAGGTGAATGGGTTTCTGGTGAGGTAGATTATCAAGCGAAAATGGAAGACCAGCGGACTTACGAACTGCAACGATTATTTTTCCCCATTGATCTTCGTTCGTTTATGGAGTTGCTCTATCCTGGAGAAATTTATGGTGAAAGTGTACGGCCGGCGTTATTTCGTCATACGGTGTCAAAAGAAAAAATAAAAGCAAAGTTACAACAAGAGCAAGAAACATTGCCTACAGAATAGAAAATGTTATGTCAAAACAACGTCGTGACCTACGTTTATTGTTATTACAATCCGCTCCAGAAGAACGGTGGGAGTTACAAGTACAGTGGTACACGCGCGGTTTTGAGTTACAACCCGGGCAGGTAGTCAGTTATGATGCCGTCACACAGCCACTCAACCCAGAAATTGTTGATGGCTATGATGCCGTCGTACTTGGTGGTTCCGTGTTGTATCGTGTTTCGCAAAGCCAACACGATCAGTTAGATCATTTAGCCGACATTGTTCGGCATTGTGTGGCCGTTGGTCAGCCACTTTTGGCCGTGTGTTACGGAGCGCATGTGCTTGCCCATGCATTGGGTGGAGCGGTGGAATATATGCCACATCGCAAAGAGTTGGGAACATATAATTTGCACCTGCTTGCACCTGGTCGCGAAGATGCGCTTTTTCACGATATGCCAGAAATATTCAAAGCCAACTGTGGCCGCACCGACGATGTTATTCAACTTCCGGTCACTGCGGTTCCACTGGTGAATTCGGAATTAGTGCAATTTCATGCATTCAAAGTTGCGGGAAAGCCGGTGTACGGTTTGCAGTTTCATCCGGAATTAGATAAAGAATCTGTTCTCAAAGGTATGCAGGTGGCTTATGAACACGGCACGTATTTTGACAGTGAAGAAGAATATCGCGTTCAGTGTGCTGGAGTCAGTGAAACGCCAGAAGCAGCAAGTTTGTTGAAAAAATTCATTGATCGCGTTGTACTTTCTTGAAGCTATGAAAAAAATTACTCTTCTGTATAGAGTGCAAGAAATTCTGTTGGTGAATAGACACGCACCTGTTTTGCGTTGCGATAATCTTTTGTATTACGTGTAACCAGTATCGGAATATCGCTTTCTTTTGCCGCATAATATTGAATCGCATCTTCGATATCAGTGAAATTTGAAGTAAGCGCTTGTTGAATAATACGCTGATTAACCGGTACAATGGATAACAATAAGCAGAGTTTTTGCATAAATTGTGTTGCCTGCGTACGGGAATATTGTTTTCGTAATAGATAAAAAAGATTCGCCATAATGACGGGAGATGTATATCCGCGCAGTTCCTCATTTTCGATACGCGTAAATAATTTTACCGCTTGTTCAACGTGTGGTTCTCGTTGGCACAACAGATCGAGAATGACATCTGCATCAATAAAAATATGTGACACCCCTTTTTTTGACATAGCTTATTGATATTTTTTCGTGAGATAATCGGTGTATTCTGTACGGTATTCCTTTGCAGTGTTCTGAGGAATAATACCAAGTAATTCTGCGACTATGCCCGATACTGGCTGTTTTGTGGGGTGATTTTTTTCTTTTGTAATCGTACGAAAAAACTGTTCAACCAGCTTGGAAACGCTGATATCATGGGCTGCACTGAACTCTTTCACTTCTTCGATAATGGTTTTATCCATTTTGAGGGTGAGTTTAACATTCATAGGGTGGGCGAGTGTTATTATACGTATAACTATACATTTATTGTACGTACTTGTCAAATATGTTGAATAGCTGAGTTACCCACAGCGAAATAGGGAAAATTAAGCAGTTGACAATTTTTATAGAAAATTTATACTATAAATATCATGTAAGTCCCCGTACGTGGGTTTCCGCAGGGTTGCCCATAAACAGCGTACGGGGCTTTGTATTATATGAAGTATTTTTCTATAGTTATTTTCTTTTTGATGATATTATAAAAGTAATAATTTTGATATTCATATTTTCGAAATAGTGCCCAACTAATCATATCCGCAACTTGTAACGATTTCTCTTCTTGTGGTTTTTTAATGTGAATTTCTATTTCAGACGTATGAAGGATTATTTTCTTAAGGCTATCGATAACATACTCGTTTAGGTATGCATGGGTTTCTCTGCGAGACAGCACAATAACTATTTTTTCCTGAGTATTAAAAAATAATTGTTGAATAATTTGTGTGATGAGTTGGCCAGTCATCGTGATGTAGGTGTTTGCATTCAGCTTTCGGTCTGATTTTTTATCTATACAAATGCTGGCGACACACAATTCTTTCAATGTTAGTTGTTCGTAAAAATATAACCGTGTACGATGTTCTTCTTTGGCCGCATGGAGCATGTGATGATGCATGCGATATTTTTTGCGTAGACGTTGATGTGTGTTACGGACCACTTTTTCTAGCGGTTTCTTGTTTTGTGTGATTACCGCAGCAATTAAAAAATTCCTAGATGTTCCAGGTGTATCTGGGTTTGGGCCGATATCTCCAGATTCATCAATGAAAATATACTGCATAAATAAAAACTCCTGCCTGTTTTGAGTAGGAGTGAGTGTCCATGAATAGCACTATAGCAAAGAGTTGGTAGATGCGATATTGCCATATAGCTGAGTTATCCACAGTGGAATAGGGGAAATTATTGACTTTTTATAGGAGAAGAGTATGTTTTGTTTTATATGCAAGAACGGAATATGCACAATTATTCTATTCATCATTTCGGAAAGACACTCCGCGGTCTCTTTATTATTACATTGGTCTACGCCGCAACCACTCCGGAAACGAATACTTCTGCATAAGTTATTACAAAACTTGCAAGTATACGCCACCGGAGTCCCCGGTGGCTTTTTGAAACTTGTGTGCGCGTTTGTGTAGTGAATTCGGGCGCTCGTTCACTCTACAAATGTGCACACGAATGCGAATTCGTGTGCAAGGTCTTAAGAAAACATAAATAATTCTTTCGAGAGGCACTTGCTCTCGGAGGAGGATATATGTTTGAAGATAGTTGGAATTTTTGGGTCGATCAAGCCCGTTTAGGGCGAGATCGCTCAAGAATGCTCGCGGAATCCTCAGCGTTGCCACAGCAGGCTGAGGAAGAAGAGCCGCTTGGGAAGATTCTCAGCGGCGACGGCAACAAGCCGGCTGAACCGCAAGGTTCGCCGGAGGAAGGAGATGGCCATGGAAATCCCGCAGGATAGTTGGGAACGAAAGCGTCCCCCGGTACGCCGTCTGCCCGTAATGATCCTCGCCGCGCCGGACGGGGCGCCCACGAAGCAGCCTGTGCTGCCGTCGGGGCCGCCCTGGCCCCCGCGTCCTCCGGTGATCGACCCGAGCAAGCCGCCGGGTCACATGAACTTCGCCCCGCGTTGAACGGGTGCGAGTTCAACTGTCGGCGATGCATTGGTACCCATTCCAGTGTGTCGCCGGCAGGTCCTTTTTACAACAATTTCTCTTTTTCTGTGTCATTTACAGTGCTGAATGGCAGAGAAAAAGAGAATAGACATCCACTTGTCCACAGGGCTGTTTTTTAGTTGAGAAAAAGTTCATTTTTATGCCAATTTTAGCCATTTTTATGTTTGACATTATTTTTGAATAGTTTAGAGTGATCTATAGCTAGGCCGTGTTGGCCAAAGCACCCGGGCGGCGCAGAGCAAGAATAGCGGAACAGAGTCCGCCTTCACGCTACAGCGAGCCCAACCACCCCCCCCGACGCTCACGCGTTGGGGGCCATCAGAGGTGTCCCATGCAGAAGATCCCCGCCGCGCTCCCGTACCCCGGCATCCCCGCGCACCCGTTCAGCCATCCGGCGAAGCCCGAGCAGATCCCCAGCGAGAACGCGCTGCCGAATGTGCCCCAGGTCTTCCCGGGCGCGTACCCGGCGATCCCGCGGAACGTGCCGCAGGCCTGAGACGGCTCGAGCTGAGGCCCGCAGCCAGCGAGGCTGACGGGCGGTGACGCGAGACCGATTCCGTAGAGGAATCGGGCCCGAGGGTGTAGTGTAAGCAAGCAATGAGTGTGTGCGACGACCGCTGAGGTCGTCATCGAAGAGTTCCCAATCCAAAAGGGGACCACCAGCGACTGCTGGAACCACACGCGCGGACGACCTCCAGGTCGCCCACTCATTCGTAAGCCCAAGCTGCATCCCCGGGTTTTTTCTTTTCCAAATATTTTCTCTATTCGTGAGTTTGACTGTGGCACTTTATTGAGATATAGTTAGTATATTCATTTATCGTCAATTTTATGATATATACGTTTACCATGATTATTAATAAAGAAGGCAAGTGGTATGTTGCTCAAGCATTAGAATTGGGCGTGGTAACGCAAGGAAAAACGATAGAACAAGCGGAGAAAAATTTGAAAGAGGCAGTAGAATTATATTTAGAAGATGAGCGTGCTCCAAAAAAATTACTCCAACAACAGCAACATCCATTTGTATCTGTAGTGAAGGTAGAATATGCCTAAAACGGCTTCCGGGGCATTCGTCGTTAAATTATTGGTGAAGCATTTTGAATTTTCTATTATTTCTCAAAAAGGAAGCCACGTAAAATTGAAGAAATATATATCGGTTGGAGAATTGATTACTATTGTGCCCATGCATAAAGAATTAGCTCGAGGCACCCTAAAAGGAATACTCCGTTTAGCAAGAATAGAATTCACTGAGTTTGAGCCATATCTGCTCGGCAAAAAGAAAAAATAATTTCTTGTCTATTTTTATGTATTATTCACAACAAGACGCGCAAGAATTTACGATTCCTGGTGGCACGCATGGCTACCTCTACCCAACGCACCCCAAAGGCGAACAGAGCATCGCCTATATTGAAATGGATGGCGTGTATCCAGAGGCCGGCTATTCACGGAACGACCGCTGCACAGAAACCATTTACGTGCTGGAAGGCGAAATGGAAATTGAATACCAAGGCCAGTGGCACACATTGAAACCGCATGACCTGCTCATGATTGAGCCGGAAAACAAGTATCGTTCGCGTGGCTGCGGCAAAGCGATGGTAGTTATTACGCCAGGCTGGGACAAATCTCAAAATCATATTATTCAATAATTCATCACAACGACAATATGACAAAACTCAATTTCGCCAATGGACACAATAGCGACATGTTCTACCGCGTAGGAGTGCACGTACCGGACCCATTTTTTTTGCTGGAGAAAGACGACAAGCAATATGTGTTTTTAGACAGCCGCGAATATGGCGTGTTTCAAGAGCACAATGAAAACCCGAATATCGAATGCGTGTTGTTAGACCCCATTATTGCTCGAGCTAATAAACTCACGGAAGATGTTTCATGGCAGTATAAGTTGGGGTTTCATTTGTTGAAGATGTATGACGTGCTTGGCGTTGAAATTTTCATCCCTGCAAATTTCCCAGTGATGATGGCGGATTATTTACGTTCAAAAGGTGCGAAGCTCACGCCTATTTCTCCATTCTACCCAGAGCGGTTGAAAAAATCGGCGAAAGAAGTGGCCGCGTTGCGTGAAAGTTTAGTGCGCACACAAAAAGCATTCGCATTGATTGAACAAGTGTTGCGCGATTCAACGATTGAAGGAGACGAAATAAAATATAATGGTGAAACACTCACCAGCGAATTGTTGAAGGCACGTGTTGAACAAGTGTTGCTCGAACAAGACATGATCAACATTGAA
The DNA here is from genome assembly GCA_016182555.1 of Candidatus Kerfeldbacteria bacterium. Classification (GTDB taxonomy): domain Bacteria; phylum Patescibacteriota; class Patescibacteriia; order UBA9570; family XYC2-FULL-38-9; genus JACPGJ01. The sequence continues at coordinate 526,284 of JACPGJ010000008.1, read as the reverse complement.
GGCATGATTATTTCGTGTGGTTCGCAAGCAGCAATTCCGCATCACCCGGGCAGCGGTGTGTTGCGCCCAAACCAGACAATTATCTGTGATATTTTTCCGCAGCATCGTGCCACGGGGTACTTCGCTGACATGACTCGAACGTATGTAAAAGGGGAGCCATCGGAAGATGTTCGCAACATGTATGCCGCCGTGTTGCGCGCGCAAGAAACAGCAATGGAAAAATTGCGCCCAGGTATGAAAGGAAAAGAGGTGCACCAAATTTGTGTGGATATTTTTGCGGAGTTGGGGTATGAAAGTAATGTGGGTGAGCGCGGGTTCTGCCACGGCACCGGTCATGGGTTGGGGTTAGATATTCACGAAGAACCGTTTATGCGGATGGTATCCGAACCGGTGTTGGAAGTGGGGCAGGTGATTACCGTGGAGCCGGGGTTATACTATTCCGAAAAGGGCGGCGTGCGTATTGAGGATGTGGTGGTGGTAACAGCAGACGGCTGCGAGAACTTAACGCAGTATCATAAAGATTATATTATTTCGTAATTCAAAGGAAGTGAGGTTGACAAAATTTTTGAATCTTTTAGAATGTGGGAAGTTATGAAACAGTACAGCTCGTCATCAATATCAATTTATCCCTTAGGCTACATTTTGAAAAATGCTAGTGTGGTTATTATTCATTTTTTTCTCAGTTCACACTCAACGGTGGCCAAGCATTCTGTATGATATAAGGAATTTATTCCAACTCATCTTGCGCCACCACCTCGGTGGCGTTTTTGATACCGCTTGTGCTTCGAGCAGTGTGTACCATGGTACATACCGTTTGGACCACAACATGTACATGAAAAATTTCGTCAGAAAAAAGCAGCGGAGGGTGGTCCCCGTTGCTCTCACTCAAAGGGAGATGGAAGATGCGAAAAAATGTAGGCAAAGAACAGAAGAAAACGGCCCTGCGGGCGGCTGGTCGTATTCCCGGAGGCGCGGAGAGCCGTGCATTCCTGGAAGCCCATGGTCTACGGACTAACTCTGATGATCCACGCTCGGTCGGTGCATTCGAAGAACTGGTTGGAGCCTATCCTGGCTTTCGCTGGTTCATCAAGGACGGCAGGATCATTGGATTCGATGGCTACCCGCAGATCGGCGGCGAAAATCCGTCACTGGCCGATCTGGTGGAGAACGCTCGGCGAATGCAGCGTGGTGAACCGCCGCTGTTGCAGATTGACACGTTTCGGCCCAGCATGCAGCGGCAGCTCAAGCCGCTGCTCGACCTGGGAGAACCCGGTATTGAGTTCGCGCGGATGCTGGAAGGTCTGCCCTGGAGTATGCCGCCGGTCGAGATGGTGGAAGCTTATGCCCGCTGGCTGAAGCGCGCGCTCGATGGTGAGCTCACCACGCTGGTCAGTCCGGTCTGCCCGGACTACACAGTCGAAGGTGGACGCTACACCTTCAGCGGGCTGGGCAACGGCATTGGCCTCGTGGCCGGGCGTGTCCTGAGCGGCCTGCCGTCCTTCGTGAACTTCGCCAGGCGGTACAAAATCGATCTCACCATCAGGGTGGTGATCGGTGACTTCGAAGCGGTCGATACCACATGCGAACGGGTGGGTCTCACTCGCCAAGGTTTCATCGGCCGTCTGCGCGAGTCTCAGCACGCCTTCGCACAGGCATTCGTGACGCGCTGCCCTAGGGTAAAGCTCGAGACTCCTCTGGTGACGGAGATGGCCAACGGCTCTTGGGCATCTGCCTACGCTGCCTGTGTCACGGCGGTGGAACGTGACGAGATGACCGGTCCCATCAAGCTGAAGCCCGGTGACATGGACCGCATCATGGCCGCCAGCCGCAGCCTGTATCAGCGGTGGTACGGTCCTGACGTCGATGCCCTGGTCGTGCTCAAGCGGCAGGCTCCCGAATACGGAGCGATGGGTATGGTGGTTGAAGAGCACAACCACAATCCCCTCATTTTCGGCGGTGACCGAGCGGTCATGGCGGCGTTCTACCAGATGAACGCCACCAAACTGCGCCCCGTCGTCTATCTCCGCGCTCAGGCCTACTGAGCGTGCGAGTCCGGCTCACTGTGGCTCTCGCCGCCCTTCCGAGCCACTACTCCCACAACAGGAGACGGGATGTATGTACGAGCAATCGTGATGCATCCCACCTCAATTACGGTGCGAATATATTCGCCCTGTTGAGAGGTTATGCGTGCTATTGACATTTTTCGCAAACTCATTTATTCTTGGCATTATGCAAGCTGGATTGAACGCCAATTCATGGTCACGCTATCTCGGAAAGATACTCCGCAGTGTGTTTATTATTACTATTCACACATTGCAACCAAATCCGATGGCCCGATATAGTGCATAATACATTAGCACTTTACGCAAGAACAAAGCCATCGGAAACCCCGGTGGCTTTTTGAAAACGTGATTCCGTATGTCGCTCGACAGATCCTTTTAGTGCATATGTACATCTGCATTTAGAGGGTTTGTTGAGTAACGGTCTGTGCCCCGAAAGCGGGGCGATTTGGAGGTATCTTATGAGTATCGCTTTGTGTGCTGATCCGAAGAATCGGGTCGATCAGGGCGAAAACTGGCGGGGATTCGCACTCCCCGCGGCTGCGCTGAACGGATATATCCCCGATCGGTCCGTGGCGGAGGCCAATGGGGAGCTCACCGACGAGGAGAGGGGGGGCTCTGTTCCCCCAGCTCGTGTCCGCGCGCCGCACAACCCGCGCCGCCAAATCTGGTGGTGCCCGGGCAAGGGGTGGGACTCGATGCCTTTGGGCAGCCCCTGAGCATCCCCCATCAACCACCCGCCGGTGTAGGCCATCCACGCCTGCACCACCCTGGGCGGCGATACGTCGATGACCAAACTTTTTCAGAAAAAGTTGTGGCTTGTCCGTCTCGTCGCCCTCCCTTCCTTTGTCGCTTTGCACAAACGCAATGCTCCAGAGAAAGGGAAAAAAATTATGAAACAATCATACAATACAACACAACAAACGAAACTGATGCAACTGTGGACAACACCATGGTCTGTTGTATTTTGTGTTACCCGCCGTACAACAGCACCGCCCACTGAATACACGTAAGTTTTTTATTGCTTCGTTGTTCATGTGGGCCACCGTTATACCGGTGGCTTTTTGATTCTTGCGTTCTGAATGGTGTGGGTAGGTGTCCGCACCATTCAGGCCACAAATTGTTCATTACCATCGTGCACATAGTTCAGGCTTGAGAATTATTGCACAACACATGAAAGGAAGAGAGATGAAACTGTTCGCAACTCGGCAAGCTTGGCGTGAGTACATGATTTCCATGGGTCGTATTCCTTCAGGCGATGCAGCCAGAGAATTTCTGCAGTCCAAGAATCTCCGAAACATGGAAGAAAATCTGATTTCACAGGGTATTCATCGTCATGCACCAGCCTTGGAATTTCTCAAAAAGTACTACCCTGGTTTCGATTGGCGAATTGAAACCGGGATCGTTATATATGAGAACTATCCAACCGTTGGTGGTCAAGAGCCGACACTGGCTGATTTGGTTGCAAATGCACTGCGCATTTCGATCGATCAACCGCCGCTGTTGCAACTTGATCCGTTCCCTCCTCGCATCTTGAAGCGAGTGCGTCCGTTGTTGGCACTGGGGAATGCAGGCAAAGCGTTTGCTCAGTTTTTGGTGCAACATTGCATTCTACCGAATTCGCAGGTGATGCCGGCCGTTGTTGAGTGGTTGCGTCGTGCGATTGCCGGGGAAGCTTCCACATTCTTCACCGTAGTCTGTCCAGATTACAGTTATCGCATCACTGGTGATCCGCAACGGCCATATGAATATACATTCACGGGCATCGGCACTGGTGTGGGCTTGGTTGCTCAGCGCATTGTTGGATTGCTTCCGGAGTTTTGGGAGTTTTGCACAACGTATAACATTTCGATTCGCTTTGTTGTTGCCATTGGTGATGATGAAGCGGATTCACAAGAAACATTGCGGCGTGTGGGAGAAACACGGGAAAGTTTTTTGCAAAAATTGCGGCTGAGTCAGGCCGCTTTTGCGCAAGCTCTTCCAATTGAGATGCCGTTGACTACACCGTTCGTGACGGAAGTGAGTCCCAAGCTATGGCGAACAATATTGCCTCAGGCAGTTGCGGTCGCTAAGAGAGGTTCATTGACCGGTGTGTATACCTTCACTGCCCAAGAGCAGCAACGGATAGAGATGGCACGCGCATCGTTGTACCGGCGCTGGTATGGCGATGAAGTGAATGTGCGAGGGTGCTTGGTGGAACAGGCTCCGTCGTATATGGTTTCTGGATGTCTGCTCGACATGATGCCAAACGCTTTGTATTTGGGAGGGGACAGCAGTGCTATGGCACCATTCGTCCAGGGACTGGGAACACGAATTCGTTCGGTGATATACGTTCGAGCGAAAGAGTATTGACGGCCCGTGTTATTTATTGTAGGCATACACGCACAACCTTTTTTGGAGGAGGTACAGCATGGCTGCTCAATACCAGAGCCACAACGGTGGCGCAGTGCAGACTCTGCGCTACTTGAGTGGCGAACGGCAGGTCGAGGTGGGGGTGTTCGAGGCAGGCGAACACCAATTCACGCTTGACCGTCGTCAAACGGTTCGCGTTCTCGACGGACACATGTCCGTCAACGGTGACACTCTGTTGGTCGGTGCTGAGCGCGAGTTCAATGCCGGCGACACGGTGCTCATCGTCTGCGATGGTCCGGTTGCGTACATCTGTTTCTACGCATGATGTGCGCTCTGGTCCACCGCCCTCAAGCCTGTTCGCGCCCCCGCGTCCAGGCTCTTTTTTTTACCTTGCGAGTATATAGTTGACAAAAGATACTATCTGTCATATCATTCATTTATGAAGTATTTTGATTGGAATTGGGAGAAAAATATGCAATTACAAGCTGAGAGAGGTATTTCATTTGAAGACGTCCTTGTTGCGCTTGCGGAAGATGGTTTACTGGACGTTGTTGAGCATGTGAATAAGAAAAAATATCCAAATCAGAAGCTATTTATTGTTTGTATGCAGGAATATGTCTATCTGGTACCTTTTGTAGAAGACGAAGAAAAAATATTTTTAAAAACTATCATTCCAAGCCGTAAAGCAACAAAACAATATAATAAAGAAAAATAATACACCTATGAAATATTACGAGCTGAATAAAAACGAAGAACAAACACTCAAAGAGTACGAAAAAGGGCAATTTAAAGCTGTAAAAAATAGCCAATCTGCACGAAAAGAATATACGCTTTTAGCAAAGCAATCATTTGAGAAAACACGCAACGTGAATATTCGCATCACTCAGGGTGATTTATTGAAAGTAAAATCGCTTGCTGCACAGAAAGGCATTCCGTATCAAACGTTAATTACATCACTTATTCATCAATACTCCACCGGTAAAATGAAAACAAACGTAATCTAATAGTGTTGATACGAAATAGGTAATACGAAATAAATAAGTATTGACGTTTTTTAAATTCATGCTACAATTGTATTACAGAGTAATACTCAAATAATATCCATATCTTTATGTCTCGCACAACCAAAATTCTTTCATTATCACTTCTTCCACCAATGCTCAAAGAGGTGGAGCGAGCAGCAAAAGAAGATCAAAAAAGTAAAAGCCAACTATTGCGCGATGCGTTGAGTTTTTATTTAGAAGAACGAGAGTGGCGACGGTTACAAAATTACGGTCGTAAAAAGGTCGCTGAGTTACAATTGACGCAAAAAGATGTAGAGCGTCTTGTTGATGAAATTCGGGTTGGACGATAAACACCCCATGCTCAAAATCGTTGTTGATACCAACATTCTTATTTCCGCAATTGTTTTTGGTGGCACGCCTGATGAGATTATGACACTTGCTCGTTTTGGAGCTGTTGAACTATACCTCTCAGATTTCATTTTGGAAGAAACCACCCGAGTATTAAAATTAAAATTTCAGTGGTCGTCGAAAGAAATAACAACCTATATGAAATTACTCCATCGATTCGCAACGATTGTTACACCAACAAAAGAGATTACGCGTATTAAAAATGACAAAACCGATAATCATATTTTAGCGTGCACTCATCATGTGCGAGCTGATTTTTTGATTACTGGTGATACGAAACATATTTTACCTATAAAACGCTACGGACAAACAATCATTCTCAGTCCAACAGAATTTTTACACATTTGGCAACAGATTCATTAACAAAAAAATCGTATGTCTCCAGTCTCCATTCAAAACATTATCGAGTATTATACCAGTGCACCAGAATATGAAAGTGATCTCTATCGCGCGGTACTGAATTTTTTTGATGTGCAAACGATTGCGGACGCCCCTGCGGAAATTTCTGCAGAGGTTGAAATGCTATTTAATGAATGGTTGATATTCCATTTTCAGCTCACTTCCGGTCGCACGCTCTTAGCAGAATATTGCGAACGGAATCCACATCAGTTATCTGTTGCAGAGCTTGCACAGTATATACAAATGCGTGATACACACTTCTACAGTTTTTTTGAAGTGGAGCGCGTTCGTTTAGGAAAAGGTCTGACCATGCGTGACATACATTCGGGAAAGAAATATATTGTGCAGGAACGTATGGGAACCCTACAGCTTCATGCAGGAAATGTGATTTTTGCACGGTTGATTCGCCAGGATAAAGCCTGGAATATTATGAGCGGAACCACGCCGATGATAAATATTCAATTATCTGATGACATGCGGCAGCATTTACGTGGAGGAAAAAACGATTTCTTGACACCGCAGTATGTGTATCGCACTTTCTATGCTGCCAATAAAACAGATGCGAACAATGCACAGAAAACCACGCTGAATCCAGAGTTGGTACGCCAGCAGATGCATGCAGTGTTGAAACGGTGTCGGTTGCATTCAATGGTGTCCGTCGAAACAATTCAAGAATGGATCACCAATGAAGTGGCCGGCGAAAGAGAGACGATTATGCCCATATTGATTGGGTTACTGGATGAACGTTGTTCTACGGAGGCCATGAACGAGTTATTGCGAGCGGTGCAGGATTTGCATAATATTACGCCCTTGAAATCACTTGCTGGCAAATCTCCGCAAGATATGGTGGAATTACTGCAGAATGTTGATGCACCGATTGATCGCCCTCTGCGTGTTCACGTGACGAATTTGGGTAATGATGAATGGTTGCAACACGAAGAACGCGCACGAGAATATTTACAGCAACAACAGTATGAGCAAGCGATTCAAGAATTTGAAACCTGTTTTACAATCTTACTCAAACAACACCTTACCAACCGCGAAGTTTATCGGCTATTTACCAACACCGCCATTGCCTATCTCGCCAATGGGCACGAACAGATTGGTCGGCGTATTGTGGATATGAGTTTGCAGCTGAATCCGAATTATGATTTTGGTCAAGAAACGAAGCGCAGATTAAACAATGGTGAATTAGATGATATGATCGATGCAGGGAGAATGATGCGTCTTCAAGAGCGTGTTGAACGTGGCGTGCGGCCCTTAAAAGAAAAATTATTGAACGCAGAAAAATATATTGCGGGGCAACCGAGTGGTCAATATTTTGATTGGTTACAAACACTGCATATTCAATTTGCGACAAAACACAGAACGAAGTCAAAAACCATTCCTTATCGTATTGGCGCTTGATGCACTCGATCCTTCGATGTATAATATCCATGCCTTCCTTGTGAAGGCACTCTGCTCGCACAACATATTCATCCAGCTTCGACAAATCGTTTCCTGTAGGGTTCATATATCTGCTTGCCGCTTTTTTGCTGGCGAGTGGATGCGAACCCCATGCGGTAATAGGCGCTGTCTACTATTGCGCGAAGGCGTTAAACCTTTCGCACAAATGCTGTATCAGCGATGTGCTGCCCCATCACTGATGTCGTGGCGGCATAAGCCCACTTATATTGCAGGAAGCCTGGATGAATAAGAGCAGCAGAGCACACATAAGAACCCGGCATGTCCGGGCTTTTGTGTTTTTTGGGGCGAGTACAGCGGCTCTTGCATGTTTTCCTGAATTCTCTACAATATTATGTACCGTGCGGGATTAGTATAGTGGTAGTATGCGACCTTCCCAAGGTTGAGGCGCCAGTTCGATTCTGGTATCCCGCTCTAGACGACATCGATTGACAAAAAATTTGTTTTGCGATATAAGATAGCCCAGTTTAAGAGGCTTTTTTGTTTATAGCAATGTACTATGCATCACTGGATAGTATTTTGCTGTGCGCAAGAACGCGAAAATGTGGGGGAATTTCTTTCCCACATTCCGAAATGAAGCACAGCGGAGGAGTGAATCATGAGGCACCTGTTTTTCACCGTTGTTTTTTCGAGCGTTTGCACGCTGTTGAGCGGGATTTCGTCTTGTGACGATCCCGATATCGATGGGGACGGCTGGACCGTGGACGATGGCGACTGCGACGACACGAATCCGGAAATTCATCCCGGTGCGGCAGAGGAATGCGATGGCGTAGACCAGAACTGTGACGGCGTGAGCGACACGGGAACTGTGGCTGTGCAGGAAAACTGCTACGTCACTATCCAGTCCGCGATCGACGCGGCTAACGATGGGGACACTGTTTCAGTGGGCCCAGGGACGTATCTCGAACACGACCTGCATTTCGGAGGAAAGGCACTCACGCTGCTCTCCAGCAAAGGCGCCGAGGTGACGACGATCGACGCTCAGTTCTTGGGACGAGTAATGTCATTCACAGCGTATACGGAAGATGGAGTTGTGGATGGGTTTACCCTGACTAATGGAGAGAGCGGAAATGGCGGGTTAGTCTGGATCGGGGAATATGCCGATCCAACTTTTAGGAACGTCACCTTCACTAACTCCACTACAACCACTGGTGGCGACGGAGGTTGTGTCTACACCGAGTTCACGCGGGCTGCGTTTCAGCACAGCATATTCACTTGGTGTGTAGCCAACGGCGACGGAGGTGGTATCTATGCTGGTGAACACGCTGAACTGACGGTCACAGAGTCATTTTTTGCCGAGAACTTCGTGACCTATAACGGCGCGGGTATTCATGTCAATCAGGATGCTGATGTTGAGGTGACTGAATGTTCTTTCAACTCCAACGTCGGCTACTATGGCATGGGGGTGTCTTTCGGTCGCTATTCATCCGGCGTGGTGACGAATTCTTCCTTCATGGACAATTACGCTGTGGCCGGAGGTGGAGGAATCTACGTGGGACAGGATGCGGGAGTTGAACTTACAGACCTCACCATTCACAGCAACGAGGCTGATTTGTGGGGTGGTGGGGTCTACATTGATCACGCAAACCCGACGCTCACTCGGGTTGAAGTGACAGAAAATTCGGCGGGCGAAAGTGGTGGAGGAATGTATCTTCGCAATGCCGAGCCCTCAATGACGGACTGCGTCGTGGAGAATAATAATCCCGACGACATCGCCAGCTACTGATCAACCGCCCGAGAAACCCACACCCGCAAACATTCAAACGCTTCAGGGACGCGAAAGCCAACTGAGGAAGACGCCCGCGATCTCCAACGCGGACGCATGAGGGTCGTCTGATAAGACGCACTTCATTGAGGGACGATATTGAGTCACGCCGGTTTCTGCAACCATCGCTCCTCGTCTCTCTTCTGTAAACAACCCGTTGTGTATAGAAGAGAGATCCCGTTCCACCCACTAAAGATGACCACTATACGTATTCGTGGTATACTCAACTATAGGAATATAACATTGAGAGGAGGTGGAAAATATGCAAAATAAAAAAGGAATGCACATGATCACGTTCTTGCTCGTCATTATTGGCGGGTTGAACTGGTTGCTCGTTGGTTTATTTAAATGGGATATTGGTGAATTATTTGGCGGCCAAGACGCCATGCTTTCACGCCTTATCTATATATTAGTTGGTTTATCTGCGCTCTATTTGGTTGGTATGCATAAAGGCGATTGTAAAATGTGCGCCGGTATGGGTACAAAAGACAAGCAATAACGTTCGCTCATTCTGATATCTGAGGAGGAGAAAAATGGCTCGAGGCGTGAACCACGCAACGGGTCATTTTTTATTCCTGTGCTATACTAAGCGATATTGTTAAGCGTAATTTATATGAAAAATTTTCGCGATTTTGTGAATCAGTATTGGGAAGAGGCGGTGATGCCGACCCTTCAAGATTATATTCGCATCCCAAACCAATCACCGGAATATGATCCGGACTGGCAAACGAATGGTCACATCGATGCGGCCATGGACTTGGTGCTGAATTGGGTGAAAGCCCAAAACGTATCAGGCCTAAGTGTGAGTGTGGAACGGTTGGAAGGACGAACGCCGCTGATGTATATAGACATAGAAGGGGACGCGAGCCAAACAGTATTGCTCTATGGTCATATTGATAAACAGCCTCCGTTGGATGGGTGGGCAGAAGGATTTGCGCCGTACTCACCACTTGTGCGTGACGGAAAATTGTATGGCCGAGGCAGTGTGGACGATGGCTATGCCGTATTTGCATGCATCGCGGCAATCAAAGCGGTGCAACAAGCCGGTGCGCGTCATCTACGTTGTGTGATTATTATTGAATGCGATGAAGAAAGTGGCAGTACGGATTTACCGTTTTATGTTGATGCACTCGCAGAACGTATTGGTACCCCGCAGCTTATTATTTGTTTAGATTCTGGTGCAGGGAACTATGATCAGTTGTGGTTAACCACATCTCTGCGCGGCATTGTCGCAGGAACGTTGCGAGTAGAAATGTTGGAGCATGGTGTTCATTCTGGAGAAGCCACTGGTGTTGTGCCATCGACGTTTCGTATTGCACGCGAGTTGTTGTCGCGCATTGAAAATTCGATCACTGGTGAAATTTTGGATCCCGTGTTTTTTGTAGACATTCCACCGCATCGCGTGAGTGAAGCGGGAGAAACCGCAAAAATTTTAGCGCCTGAGTTGGTGGCACAATATCCATTTGTTTCTGGTGCACACCCTCTCACTACCGACATCGTTGAGTTATTATTGAACCGTACGTGGAAACCGGGCATGGAAGTGATTAGCGCAGATGGATTTCCGCCGATGCACCAAGCCGGAAATGTCATGCGCCCATGGACTGCGTTGAAATTATCTTTGCGTATTCCACCACGCTGTGACAGCGCTATTGCCGCCGCGCGCTTGAAAGAAATTTTGGAAGCCGATGCGCCCTATGGTGCGCGTGTTTCATTTGAAATTGACAGTGCGGTGAACGGGTGGAATGCTCCAACAAGTTCTTCCGTATTGGCCGCGGCACTCACCAGCGCTTCACAAGAATATTTTGGTGCCGCACCGGCGTTCATGGGCGAGGGCGGTTCGATTCCCTTTATGAATATGTTAGGCGAACGTTTTCCGCAAACGCAATTTGTGATTACGGGTGTACTTGGTCCGAACGGAAATGCACACGCTGTGAATGAAGCCCTCGATATCGCGGCGGTGAAAAAATTAACTTGCTGCATGGCGGCATTGCTGAGCGAAATGGCATAACCAGTATGACCAAGCGTGAACGCGCACACGAAATATTGCGTCGGCTTCGCGGGTTGTACACGCGCCAAACCGACACCTTTGTGCAGTGGAGCAACGCACTGGAATTAGTTATTGCCGTGGTTCTTTCTGCGCAGTGCACGGATAAACGTATTAACATGGTCACGCCAACGTTATTCCGCAAGTACCGTACAGCAGCAGATTACGCGAAAGCCGACCTGCACACGCTTGAACAAGAGATCGGTTCGGTGACGTTTTATAAATCGAAGGCGCGATATTTGAAAGGAATAGGGGAGTTGTTGGTTGCGCGTTTTAACGGAGAAGTTCCTCGCACGCGCGAAGAATTATTGTTGCTACCGGGTGTTGCGTATAAGTCAGCGAATTTAATTATGGCCAAGGCGCATGGCCAACACGTTGGGGTAGCCGTGGATACACATGTGCGGCGTCTTGCTCCGCGGCTCGGTTTAACGAAGCATGATTCGCCAAACAAGATTAGTGCCGATTTAGAAAAATTATTTCCGCCCAAAGATTACCTCGACGTGAATGAATTTATGATTATGCACGGCCGCGCGATTTGCAAACCGCGTCCGCTCTGTGCGCAGTGCCCGTTGAACGATATTTGCCCCACTGGGAAGAAAAATGTAAAGAAAATATAATGTTTCGTAGTGATTTTCAGTAAAATATTTTCACTATTGACTACAGGAACAAATAGATATATACTTATTATACAAATGGCCTTTGGGCTCCGAGACTCCCGCTTTCACGCGGGAGATCGTTTTTTATAAAAAGAGTTTTATCTGTTTTTTTACCTCAGTAAATTCTGACTGCGGTACAGTGCGTATTTTTCTCAACAGTCGTTTGCTACTGATTGCTCTCATTTGAGACAAAATGATAGAGTATTTTTTTCCTTCATACCATGTTTCATAATAAAATTTTCCCGATTTTTGTTTACTGGTTAAGGGAACTGCCCATAGTAAATATCTGTTGAATTTTTTTACCACTAACACTGGTCGTTCAAAATACTGATTTTTTCCGTTTTGTTCATATCCTATATTTATGCCTAGGGAACACCACCAGATTTCTCTTTCGTGAAAGTAAACAAGATGAGTATCTTGTAAAATATGTATTTTCAGCTTGAGTTTTGTCCAGGTAACCAATTTTTGTAGTAACCATTTAACGTCCTCATCCATAGCAAAAAAGAAAATAATAAAACCCACAAAGGGTGGGGACGTCTTAATTTATTATAGGCTGAATAGTGTTGCAATGCAAGGGGGTCTCATGATTAGTTTGCAAGTGATCAGCTCGACTTTTTTGAAGCCGTTGCTATACTGGGAAGGAGAGATTAATGATTAGCCAAAATACGATATGTGTAATAATTCTGGTTCTATTTCCATCGGTCAGCGGGTGAGTGAACTCGGCCATGGTCATCTGGGCACGATGGAATTTGAAGCCTTCCATGAAGAACAAGTCAAACAGATCACGCTAAATGATTATAGTGGTAAATGGTTAGTGTTGTTTTTCTACCCGGCTGATTTTACGTTTGTCTGCCCGACGGAACTAAAAGAAATGGCGGAATTGTACCCGGAATTTCAAAAACTGAATGCTGAAGTGTTGAGCGTGAGTACAGATACGGTGTTTGTTCACAAAGCATGGCACGATGAATCTGAAGCGATCAAAAAAATCACTTTCCCCATGGTCGCTGACCCAACTGGAAAATTGTGCAAAGCGTTTGGCACCTATATTCCTGCAGAAGGATTATCGTTGCGTGGTTCATTTATTATCGACCCCGATGGCGTGTTGAAAGCGTATGAAGTCCATGACAATAGTATTGGCCGTAGTAGTACTGAATTATTGCGCAAGTTGCAAGCGGCGCAGTTTGTGCGTGAACACGGCTCCGAAGTGTGCCCAGCAAATTGGAAGCCAGGCGAAAAAACGCTCAAACCGGGTTTGGATTTAGTTGGAAAAATTTAATTATTTATTCACGCCTATGTTATACGAAGCAAAAGACTATGCATCATTGCTCGGCCTTCCGGGCTTTAGCAATCAATTATTGGAAAATCATTTCAAGCTGTATCAAGGCTATGTGAAAAATACGAATGCAGTGAGTGATTTATTAAAAACGCTCGATCCCACTTCGCCGCAATACGCTGAATTGAAACGCCGTTTCGGTTGGGAGTTCAACGGCATGCGCTTGCATGAACTCTATTTTGGGAACATGACACAAGAGCCACAAACAAATGATGTAGAAAATTCGTTGCACAAAAAATTGGTTGAAGATTTTGGTGCGTATGAAACTTGGGAAAAAGATTTTATTGCGACGGCAAGTATGCGCGGCATTGGTTGGGCCATTCTTTATTACGACCCACAAGCGAAGCGTTTATTCAATGTCTGGATTAACGAACACGACCTTGGCCACTTGGCAGGCGGTGTGCCGCTGTTGATTCTCGATGTGTTTGAACATGCGTACATGCTGGATTACGGCGTGAACCGAGCGGACTATATCAAAGCCTTTTTCAACGTGATTGATTGGAAAGTGGTCAGCGCTCGTTTTGCTGAAGCGAGCGCGTAAATATTTTAGTGTTCAGCTTTTTTACTTGAATGCAGATTCGGGAATCGTAACGCTCAGTGGTTCTGCTGTGTATGTTGTGTGGTGTGTAGCATCAATGATTTTCAATAAAACGGTATATGTTCCTGGCTTGGTGTAGGTATATTCTTTTGTATAGCTGGCAATTAAATAATCTGGCATCATTCTACCGGTATGTACTTCCTCGCTTAATTGCGTTGTAGAATTCTCATCACCAAAATTCCATTCATCACGTAGTTGCATGTCAATGTCATATGTGCGGGTATTATCTATTAAGCCGATATTAAAGATCACTTTTCCATTTTTTCCAATTCTTTCCACACTCGTACCCACACTTATTTTTCGTGATTCTATACATATTTTTGAAGATACACCGCAGCTTCTGCCAGTATATAAATAGTAAGAGAGTAGTAGAGCGATGATGATAAATATCGAACCTATCGTGGATACAATTTTCATTTTCATAAATTCAAATACCCCATAAAAATTAACGAACGTAAATCGCTGTAATATAACCCAACCCCGTGTATTCTATAGCGATGATTTCATGAACGAAATTTGATTCACTATTACATATTTGATTTGGATAAATCGCATCAAACATTCCTCCTGGTTGAGGATGAACAAGAATTTTGTATCCTTCTAATCCCCACTGCGGTGGAAAGCGATATTTTCCTGTTGTTGTTACGAGATTTTTTTCAGTGCAAGAGAGCACTGTAGTGTTCAGCGTATGTTTTTGAAATCCTAAAAAAATAATAATCGCTATAATAACAATAATGATTACAAATACAACAAGAACCTTAAACCATTTTTTATTTTTCATACATTTTCTCAATCAATAGTTGTCGATTTTAATACCAGGCGACTCCGTTAATATTCACTGATTCATTATCTTGCACCATAGAAAATGGCGTGGTGATATATTTTCCTATTGCGGTGTTGTACAGTACAATGGTTCTGTCTACAGAAGAAACATAGAAGACATAGTTTTCTGATTCGGCGCCCGTTGCTTCTAACACGAATGGCGTTTCTCTGCGTTCTTTACTTGTTGTGACAAATGAATGTGTTCCGGTTGTGGTGTCGAAATACACTAAACCATCAGCACGCATGTAGAATAGACGTTTGCTGTCACCAGACCAGGAAAGATTGAAATTACTAATTTCTCCCGTTGTTTTTGATGTGTATGGATATGGATTTATTGAAGGCGGTTGTTTCCCCTTAATCTCCCATATGACTAATTGTGGCGCTTCGTAGGCGTTTACATAAAATGCAATCCATTTGTTATTAGGAGAAATAGTGGTTGTTGCGTCAATTGAGTTGAATTGAAATATTTCTACTTCTGTAAGCTCGCCGGTTGTGGTATCAAATTCACGTAAACGGAGAGTTTCGTTGATTGCTTTTCCATCTTCTGATTCTATCGAAGCTTGGTAGAGTATTTTCCCATCATTGCTGAGCACAAGATTTTTAAGACCAGTATTTTTGGGAATAATATATTCCTGAGTAAACACCACCGAACCATCTTGCGCATTCAATTTTGTGAGTATCTGTTTTCCCTCAACGGTTGAACTGAGTAGCAACGAATCATCATAAGGGTTGACTACCCAATTGATTGGTGGATTTTCTGATTCGTACAGAATAGTTGGTGTTGTGCTGTTGGCAGTGATTTTGTATATACGCGAGGTGCAGGTTCCATCTGTATTTATGCAATTTTCAAAGGCTGATTCACTTTTGCCTTGTGTAGAAATAAATATTTCCTGTGTTGTGGGGTTGAATTGAACCGCATCGTTTCCACCGGAAGAATTTCTACCGGTTTGGTTTATCTGTTCTTCAAACGGGATGGTTTGGGTAGTTGGTGTCTCTTGTGTATCAGGGTTATAGGTAGAAATAAGGAGTTGTTTTTTTGTATTTGTGGCATAGAAGAGTGTACCGCGTTGCTCTTCTGGTTGTGTTGCGCTATCTGTAGCGTCTGTTGTCGTTTCCGCTGCTGTAGTGAATGAAGATTCCGGAATTGTGACGGTAATAGTATTTGATTTTCGCAGCACTTCATTTTCTGCATCTAACATTTGCATGTATGCAGTATATGTTCCGGGTTTTGTATATCTATATTTTTTTTCGTAGCTTGCTTCGTATGTGGGCAAAGCTCCATCAGCATGGGCCTCTTGAATTGGTTGTGATGTTTCATCACCAAAATTCCATTGTTCATGAAAATCGCGTTCTGTTCCTGTTAATCGAGTACCGGTATTATCTGTTAAACCAACACCAAATGTTACTACTCCATTGTTTCCAATTTTGTGAATATCAATTTGTATACTTATACGTTGAGACTCGATACATATTTTTGAAGATACTCCACAACCCTTGCTGGTGTAAAGATAGTACGCGGATAGTAATCCTATAATGCTCAATATGGCACAAAAGGAGATAATATTTTTTCTTTTCATAAAAACGTATTATTAGTAGATTATACTTAGTATATAGAAATGAAGAAAAAAGAGAAAGCGTCGGTTTGTATTTGCTGCACAAACGCACAACAGTTCAACCGACGCTCTCAGTAACTGGCGGGATTCAATAGTAGATGTACAAACCAGGATTCGTTGTCGTGTCCGGGTTGAGAGCGGTACATAGAGTATATGCGCGGATATAGCAAAAAGTCCACTATGTTATTGGCTAAGTGCAGCCGTCTATTTTTCGCCGAATATCATTTTTAGCTAAGGATAGAGATAAATTCGACTGTGGATAACTTTCTAGCGCCGTCTCTTCATTTTATGAAAATCAAAATCGAAAATAAAAAAATTCCCGCTACAGAGAGCGGGTATTTTTATTGAGCGTTTTTGGCGACGGTGCGGATGCAGCGGGTGCAGGCTTTCACTCGTTTGCCTTCGATGGTTGCGCTTTGCAAGTTCACCTGTTGGCGCTTGATAGTCGCAATATTAGAGTGAGAGCGTGAATTCCCTTTTAAGTATCCGCGTTCGCAGATATCACAGACTTTTGACATAAGCAGATATTATCGTAATAATGAAGGTTGATACTTCTTCAGCAGTTTTCAGATTATAGCGACGGTTAAAAAATTTGTCAATTCACATTCACGTTTTATGCTTATTAATGATTTATTAGAACGGCCAATCTATTTTGTCTTATGGGTGATGGCGGTGATCCTTGCGCTGACGATTCATGAATTTTCCCACGCCTTTGCTGGTCGTTTGCAAGGAGACAAAACCGCAGAATATGAAGGTCGTCTCACATTAAACCCGTTAGCGCACATTGACTGGTTGGGTTTTTTCTTACTGGTGGTTGCTGGGTTTGGTTGGGCAAAACCAACCCCATTTAACCCATATAACTTGAAATATAAACGGTTTGGTCCGGCGCTGGTGGCGCTGGCTGGGCCAATTGCTAACACCCTTGTGGTGGTTGTTATCGGCACCGCCCTTAGTATCATTTACCGTTTTGGCGATTTCGCGCCAGATAATTTAATGATTGTGTTCTTTATTATTTTGATTCAAGTGAATATTTTGTTGGCGGTGTTTAACCTCATTCCCATTCCACCACTCGATGGTGCTAAACTGCTTTATACATTTATTGGCCACAAACGCCCAGACATTGTGCTGTTCCTCGAACGCTATGGCATGTGGTTGTTGCTCGCCCTCGTTTTTTTTGGCGACCGATTTATCGCCAGTCTCTTCGAATTTTTCTATAACCTGACGTTGCAACTTATTTTCTAACACCAGTTTTACACGTCGCGCTACTTTGAAAAGAGGACACGAAATGCTGGACCAATGCCGCTGAAGAGCACGTAAACAATGAGAATAATAATAAACGCGATCAAACCGCTCACAATTTGTTCACGCATTTGGGTGATCATTTTTTTATCGTTACGGTGACGCAGCAGGCTGATAAATGAAATCAGCACAGTGAGCAATGTGACCACACCGATGGTGCCAACCACAAATTGAATGAAGAAAAGAATTTTTGGAAATATTTCTGTACCCATAAGAATATATTAATTTGTATAGTATCATATTTTATATCGGTTGACAATATTTTATACATATTTTATAATCGCTTCGGTTCCTCGAGTTTGTCATGGCTGACAGGCTTGAAAAAATATGTATCAATGTTTCCTGGATGTGACCTTCAATGAACTGAGAAGATCATACTCTGTAAACTGTTTCAATCGTGAATGAATGATAACGATCATTCTTTATTTTTAATTTGCATTTCCATGCCAACAATGAATCAATTGGTGCGCAAAGGGCGCAGTACAGCCAAGAGAAAATCCAAAACCCCAGCCCTTCAATCCACCTTCGATGCCCTTCATCGTAAACGAAAGAAGCTGCCAAAAGGTGCGGCCTTTAAACGTGGCGTTTGTGTGAAAGTCACCACCACCACACCAAAGAAACCAAACTCCGCTCTGCGAAAAATTGCTCGTGTCCGTTTATCCAACGGAATGGAAGTAACGGCATATATTCCTGGAGAAGGACACAACTTGCAAGAGCACAGCATTGTGTTGATTAAAGGTGGTCGCGTGCCAGACCTACCAGGTGTTCGCTATCGTATTGTTCGTGGAGTCTATGATACGCAAGGCGTAGAAAAACGAATGCAAAGTCGCTCCCAGTATGGCGCAAAACGCCCAAAGAAATAATTTAACTACACTGAACCAATAAAGATATGAGAGGTAAACAAGCTCCAAAACGCAATGTCGCGCCAGACCCACGATATAAATCAACACAAGTTTCGAAATTTATTAACTACATCATGCAACGTGGCAAAAAAACCGTGGCAACCAAAATTGTCTATGGTGCCTTTGACTACATTGAAAAGAAAACCGGTGAACCAGGCTATGATGTGTGGATGAAAGCGATGCAAAATGTGTCGCCATCATTGGAAGTACGTGCTCGCCGTATTGGTGGGGCGAATTATCAGGTGCCAGTTGAAGTGCGCCCAGAACGTCGCTTCACATTAGCATCTCGTTGGATCATTGAAGCTGCATCAGCCCGTGCCGGTAAACCAATGCGCGAAAAACTCGCGTTGGAACTGATGGATGCGAGCCGCAATGAAGGTGCGGCAATGAAGAAGAAAGAAGATGTGCAACGCATGGCAGAATCTAACCGTGCCTTTGCTCACTTCGCTTAACATACACACAATATATGTCTGAAGAAAAAGTATATCCATTACAAGATACGCGGAACATCGGTATCATTGCACACATCGACGCCGGAAAAACGACGGTGTCTGAACGGGTGTTGTATTACACCGGCAAGACTCACAAAATTGGTGAAGTGCATGAAGGTGAAGCAACCATGGACTGGATGGAACAGGAACAAGAACGTGGTATCACCATTACCGCTGCAGCGACCACCTGTTTTTGGAAAGAGCATAAAATCAACCTCATCGATACTCCTGGCCACATCGACTTTACCGTAGAAGTGAAGCGTTCTCTGCGCGTGCTCGACGGCGCGGTGGTGGTATTCGACGGTGTTGCCGGTGTGGAACCGCAATCCGAAACTAACTGGCATTATGCAGAAGAATACAAAGTTCCTCGCATGTGTTTTATTAACAAAATGGATCGCACAGGTGCAGATTTCTACAAAGATTTGGGGATGATCCATGACCGGCTCACCAAAAACGCGCATCCAATTCAGCTGCCTATTGGTGCGGCTGATACATTCCAAGGCATCATCGATCTCATTCGTCAAAAAGCCGTGATCTATAAAGATGAAATGGGTCGTGAATTTGAAGAAGTAGACATTCCGGCAGAAGAAAAAGAACGCGCAGCCATGTACCGCACACAGCTCATTGAAGCGATTGTCGAAAATGATGAAGCGCTCATGAACGCGTACTTGGAAGGCAATGAACCATCTGAAGCAGATATTCACCGAGTATTGCGCCAAGCCGTGATTGCAAACAACGTTGTTCCAGTACTCTGCGGTTCAGCGCTCAAAAACAAAGGCGTGCAGTTTATGTTGGATGCGGTGGTTGCGTATTTGCCATCTCCACTCGACATTCCACCAACGGTTGGTTCAGACCCAGACGATTTAGAACAAAAAATTTCTCGTAAACCAGAAGATGGCGAACCATTGGCAGCACTTGCTTTCAAAATTGCTTCAGATCCATTTGTGGGCAAACTCATTTTCATTCGCGTCTATTCCGGCGTATTGAAATCGGGTTCGTATGTGCTCAACATGGCGACAGGTAAAAAAGAACGCATCTCGCGTTTGGTACGTTTGCATGCAAATTCTCGTGAAGAAATTAGTGAAATTCATGCCGGTGATATCGCCGCAGCAGTCGGTGTGAAAGATGCAAAAACTGGCACCACATTATGCGATGAAGATCATCCAATTATTTTGGAACCAATTATCGCACCAGAACCGGTGATCTCTATTGCCATTGAACCGAAAACTAAAGCTGACCAAGAAAAAATGGGTATGGCTATCGCGCGCCTGACAGATGAAGACCCATCCTTGCGTGTGCGTTCAGACGAAGAAACCAATCAAACTATTTTGGCTGGTATGGGTGAACTGCATTTGGAAGTGATTATTGAACGCATGAAGCGCGAATTTGGGGTGGAAGCCACTGCCGGTAAACCACAGGTGGCTTATAAAGAAACGATTAAACGCTCCGCAGAAGGAGAAGAGAAGTATGTGAAACAGACTGGTGGTCGCGGTCAATATGGTCATGTTGTATTGAAAGTTGAACCATTACAGGTGTTGGAGAGCGAAGTGGAAGAGGGTGAAGAGGTTGAACATTTTGAATTCAAGAATGCGATTAAAGGAGCATCTATTCCAAATGAATACATTCCTGCTGTTGAAAAAGGTATTCGTGAAGCACTGGATCGCGGTATTTTGGCTGGCTATCCATTGTTAGATATTCGCGTCACCTTGCTTGATGGTTCGTACCATGAAGTCGACTCTTCAGAAGCGGCGTTCAAAATTGCGGGTTCAAAAGCGTTCCGTAATGCGGCACGTAAAGCCGACCCAGTATTGTTGGAACCGATTATGAAAGTAGAAGTGATGACTCCCGAACAGTTCATGGGTGATGTGATGGGCGATATCAATTCTAAACGTGGACAAATTCAGGAAATGACCGACCGCGGAACTGTGAAAGTTGTGCGTGCCTTAGTCCCATTGGCCGAAATGTTTGGTTATGCGACCAGCCTTCGTTCGATGTCTCAAGGTCGTGCAAACTATTCCATGGAATTCGAGAAATATGCTGAAGTGCCAAAGAATGTGGCCAAAGAAGTGATTGAAGCGCGTGGAGGTTCAGTCGCCACTGAAGACGAAGAATAAATTTTGAGTCGCAGAAAATAAAAAGGGTCGGCATCTCGCCGGCTCTTTTTACTTTTTTGTTTTATCTACTATTTCTGCTACAGCTTTACAGAATTCAGAAATATCAAGGAAAAAGTTGGGATATGCGCGTTTTAGCGTGCTTAATGGACCAGCAGATACGAGAACTGGTTCGATTTTTTTCCCCTTCACTGCCTCAGCTTCAATTTGAGCGTAATCTGCAACTGCCTTTTTGAACTCATCTCGACTATATGGTTTTACTTCAACAGTTTTTTCTAATGAGTTTAGTATTATTAGATGATACGATGACCCTTCACTTTTGCGTTTTCCTGTGATTTCATCTGCGGCTTTATAGAATGCATTCATTTTTTCTAATGCGCCGAGTTTTTTTTCTGTGTTTGCAACCGCCTTAAATATTTCTAGTTTTGTCATGTTTTGATGTCTAGGTAATACTGGTGTTTTCTCAATGCAAGCAAATGCAGATGATACTGTGGCAAAAAAATCGAGCCAGTCTTTGTCCCCCTGTCTTGATTTAAGCGCTTGTCCTAGAAATGTTCCCATAGTTTCAACTGCTGTAGCCCAAATATGTTGGGTTTTTGTACGTATTTGTAGCTCTACTCGTAGACCATCATATTCTTTTGCTTGTGGATTTCGGTATTTGTACATTAGATGCAAACTACGATAGCCATCTTCATTTCTCGGAGTCTGAATATGATTATTCTCATTATAAAGTTCATGAGGAAGGCGTTTGTTCTCTCTGTAGTCTTTTGCTAGTTTATAAACATCTTCGATTGATCCTAGAATTGCCCTAATACCTCCAATATCTTGCATTGTTGTTAGCTGCATGTTTGGATATCGTTGCAGTTTATCTATAATTGTTGGCATGCGTTTAAGACGTTGCGCTACGATAGGTTCATTTTGATATTTTCGAAGCTTGGTTCTCAATGTTGATTGGAAGGTATTAATGGGATAGGCATGACACGCTCTCCAATTATCAGCTAACTTTACTGCAGATTCAAAATCTGAATTAATAATCTCTTTTTTAAGAGTTTTACCGGCTTTATTTATTCGACTTCTGGACACTTTTGATGGTTTCGCGAATGACATTTTGGCTTATTTCTAAGAATAAAAAAATAAATTATTCGACTTCTGTATACTACATCAGTATTTCATAATTTTATCATACCCCCAATATTTCTTGTGTCAAAGTTATGTATTCATTGACAGATGCATAAAATTCAAGTATACTTGAAATATATGTAAAAATAACATAAAATTCAAATATGAACGAAATATTAGAATATCTCAAAAAATCCAATTTTTGGGAGAAAAATCAAGAAATACCAACGGGTTTAACCAGAACAACCTATCTTGAACGCATAAAACCCTTCATCAATAATGGTTTAATAAAAGTCATTATGGGGCAGCGGCGCGTGGGAAAGAGCTATTTGCTGCGTCAAATAATGAAAGAATTGATTGCGCAAGGCGTGAACCCGAAAAATATTTTCTATCTCAATAAAGAGATCGTCGATTTTGAAATGGTGAAAACGCACACCGATTTAGCAAAACTCGTTGAGCTCTACAAAAAAACAGAACAGGTGAAAGGTAAAGTTTTTCTCTTTATAGATGAGGTGCAAGAAATTGATCAGTGGGAGAGGGCAATCAATTCTTTTTCGCAAGATTACCGTGATGCGTATGAGGTGTATATCAGCGGTTCAAATTCCACCATGCTCTCTTCAGAACTCTCTACCTATTTAAGTGGCCGGTATGTGCCGTTTGAAGTGCAATCGTTTTCGTTTGATGAATTTACGCAATTTTTTGATGTACCAAAAACCAAAGAACAGTTTGTGCGCTATTTGGAATTGGGTGGTTTGCCGGAATTATATCATTTGCAAAAAGACACAGAGATTCAAACGCATTATATTCACGCATTAGTAAATACTATTTTGTTTCAAGATGTGGTGCAAAAATATGCAGTAAAAAATGCGGTGTTGCTCGAACAGCTTTTTCAATTTATTGCGGGCAACATCGGCAGTCTGTTTTCTACAGAAAAGATTGTTCGTTATTTGAATAGTAACCACACCCCCACCAATAATGAAACGTTGGGGAAATATCTCACCTATCTGGAGCAAACGTATCTTATTCACGCCGTCGACCGTTTTGATATTCGCGGAAAGGCCGTGTTCACCAACACAAAAAAATATTATTTGAATGATTTGGCATTGCGTTCGCAAGGTTTGCAGCAAGCAGATAGCAACATTGGGCATATTCTGGAGAATGCGATTTTTCTTCATTACAAAGCGCAGGGCTATACGGTGCGGGTGGGGGAGTTGCGTAATAAAGAGGTAGACTTTGTTCTGGAAAAAGGAAAGGAGCGCATCTATGTGCAAGTAGCGTATATATTGGATTCTACGGAAACCATAGAAAGAGAATTTGGAAATTTGGAAGCCATTCGAGATCAGTATAAAAAAATAGTGATCAGCTTGGATGATATTTCACTGGGGAACCGGAATGGCATAGAGCATATTCGTGCCTGGGAGTTATAATCTATTTCTGATATACTTTTTTCACTATAGTATTAAATACACCACAATGACCGAAAAACGATTGGAAGCACTTGAACCGGAACAACAAGAATTACTCAACGCTGCAGAAAAAGCGATGGAGCGAGGCTGGAATCCTCGGTCGAATTTTGTTGTTGGTGCCGCCATCCGCGGAAAAAGTGGGAAAATCTATACGGGTGCAAACGTCACGCTCTCGACAACCGGCATGACTGCGTGCGCTGAAGTTGCGGCCTTCCTCGCGGCCAATATGGCAGGGGAGCGTGAATTCACCGCGATTGCAACTATTGTCCGCAACGACGGTATGTCTGTCGATGCACCAAGTGGTCCGTGCGGTCGGTGCCGGCAAATTATATTTGAATTTAGCCAAATGGCGAGCGTAGAGCCAATGCTCACACTCTATTCAAATACTGATAAATCTCGAGTGATAGTTGCTACCATAGAAGATTATCTTCCATCTCCATTTCTTTCTGGTCGCTTGAGAGAGAAAAGATAATGAAATTTGGTCTACTTATCCACAAACCATAAACACCAGTAATTCTTGTCATTTTATTGCTTTGTCGTTATAATCATTCTGTTTTGCATCGAAGCCTGCCAAACACTTGACAGCTTCTCGTAAAACTATTATCGTTATTTCTACCTTCGTACATTCTTTGTGCGAAGAGTTTGATTGACTTATTTTACTTTATTAACAAATTGCTAATGTATGGCAGACAAGTTTAATCGCGCCAAACCGCACGTCAACGTTGGTACCATTGGTCACGTCGACCATGGAAAAACCACAACTACAGCCGCTATTTTGGCGGTCTGTAACGCTCAAGGAAAATCCGCTCAAAACAAAGGATTTGCAGATATTGATAACGCTCCAGAAGAACGCGAGCGTGGTATTACCATTAATACCTCCCACGTTGAATACGAAACGGATAACCGTCACTACGCACACGTTGACTGTCCAGGACATGCTGACTACGTGAAGAACATGATCACTGGTGCGGCTCAAATGGACGGCGCGATTTTGGTTGTTTCTGCAACAGACGGCCCAATGCCTCAAACACGCGAACATATTTTGTTGGCTCGTCAGGTTGGTGTGCCTTCGATTGTGGTATTCTTGAACAAATGTGACCAAGTCGAAGATGAAGAATTGTTGATGTTGGTTGAAGTGGAAATTCGCGACTTGCTCAATAAATACGAATTCCCTGGCGATGAAACACCTATTATTCGTGGTTCAGCCTTGAAAGCGTTGGAAAACCCAACAGATGCAGAAGCAGCGAAGCCGATTGTGGAATTGTTGAAAACGTTGGATGAATATATCCCTCAACCAGAACGGGATACCGACAAGCCATTCTTGATGCCTATTGAAGACATCTTCTCTATTGAAGGTCGTGGAACGGTGGTGACTGGTCGTATTGAACGCGGTAAGGTAAAAATTAACGAAGAATTAGAGATTGTTGGTTTGATGGACACCAAAAAGACTGTTGTGACTGGTATTGAAATGTTTAACAAGCAGTTAGATGAAGGTTTGGCTGGTGACAATGCTGGGTTATTGCTTCGTGGTACAAAGAAAGATGAAGTAGAACGTGGTCAAGTGCTCGCAAAACCAGGTAGCATTACCCCACACACGGAATTTGAAGCTGAAGTCTATATTCTTTCTAAAGAAGAAGGTGGACGCGCTACGCCATTCACGAAAGGATACAAGCCACAATTCTATATGCGTACAACTGATGTGACTGGTGAGGTGATATTGAAAGAAGGCACCGAAATGGTCATGCCTGGCGATACGATTACCTTTACTGTCAAACTTGGAAAGACGGTCGCTATGGAAGAAAAACAACGCTTTGCTATCCGTGAGGGTGGCCGAACCGTTGGCGCAGGAGTGATAACTAAGATTATTGCATAATATCGTCGTCATATTCTCGGGGCTCTGGATACGGCTAGGAGGGCCTGGGCCCCGAGAGATGTACGAGACGAATGCTCTTTTATACCAACATGTCAGCAACAAAGACCACAGAACAGATCAACAACACCGAAGAGCAGGCACCAGTTTCTGCGCGTATTCGTGTGAAAATTCGTGCCTACGATAATAAAATTATCGATAAAACAACCAAAATTATTATCGAAACGGTGGTCCGCACCGGTGCGAGCGTGGTTGGTCCAGTCCCTCTTCCAACAGAAAAGAAAAAGTATACGGTTTTGAAATCCACGTTCATTCGTAAAGACGCCCGTGACCAGTTTGAAATGCGGGTGCACAAGCGATTGATCGACATTGTCAGTGCCAATCCAAAGACGATTGATGCGCTCTCAAACTTGAGTTTGCCAGCAGGGGTTGACATCGAAATGAAGATGTTATAATATTTGTCAGGATACAGTACGTTGTTTATCTCAATCGAACGGAAGTGATCCCGGCGCGAAATATCGCCTCGGATATCAGTCGTTGTATGAGAGAAACGAATTGAATAATTGCGTTAAACGCGGCTTCTATGCCGCTTTTACTATAGATCCATGAAATTCATTATTGCGAAAAAAATTGAGATGAGCCAGGAATTTAGTGAAGATGGCACTGTCACACCAGTCACTATTCTTGAAGCTGGTCCAATTACCGTGACCCAAGTGAAAAAAACAGAGAAAGATGGTTATCAAGCTGTTCAGGTTGGTTTTGGTACACGCAAAGCAAAGAATGTGAGCAAACCCGTGAAAGGCCATTTGAAAGACTTGGGGACATTTGCCGTGCTGAAAGAATTTAAAACAACCGATGCGTACGAACGTGGACAGGTCATTACCGCAGAATCGTTTGAAGCAGGAGATATGGTAGATGTAACTGGGACATCGATCGGTCGTGGATATGCTGGTGTGGTGAAGCGTCATGGTTTCAGTGGTTCGCTCAAAACACATGGTCACAAAGATCAATTGCGTATGTCTGGTTCCATTGGTGCTGGTGAACCGCAACATGTGTTTAAAGGTATGCGCATGTCTGGCCAAATGGGTGCAGCACAGGTAACTACCAAGAATTTGAAAATTGTTTCGGTGGATGCAAAAAAGAATCAAATCAAAGTCCGCGGTGCTGTTCCTGGTAGCCGAGGTATGGTGTTGTTTATCAAAACCGCTCGTAATAGCAGAAAGAAAAAATAACGGATTATGGCCACAATCAAGGTATACAATTTGAAAGGAGAATCAACAAAGGAAATCACGCTTGATGATAAGGTATTTGCTGTGAAAGCCGATCCAAAGTTGGTTCAATTTGTTGTTCGTGCGCAACGAGCGAATGCTCATATTCCATATGCAGACACAAAAACACGCTCTGAAGTGCGTGGTGGTGGTAGAAAACCATGGAAGCAAAAAGGCACGGGGAGTGCTCGCCAAGGTTCTATTCGTGCTCCACAGTGGAGAAAAGGTGGTATTGTATTTGGTCCAACGAGCGAAAGGAATATGACCCTAAAAGTAAACAAGAAAACACGCCGAAAAGCATTATCGATGGTGTTATCTGATAAATTAGCGGATAGCCGTATTGTGGTTGTGGATTCTCTGGATCAACTCACCGGAAAAACAAAAGATTTATCTATCACATTGAAAAAATTACCAGTGAAAGGTCGCTCATTCCTTATTGCTTCAGCGAAAAAGAATGATCTGTTGACTCGCTGCGCAAAAAATATGCCACAGGCAAGCACCATGTTAGCAGATTCCTTGAATGTGATTGACTTGTTGAAATACCATACATTAGTGATTGATACCGCTGGTGTGGAATCTATTCTTGCACAGTATTCAAAATAAACCCCTATGAGTATTCTCGATAAATTACGAAAAAAAGATTCCAAAACGGGTACAGACAACGTCGTTTCTTCTGATGCTGCTGCAAAACCAGCAAAGAAATCTGGAGAGAAGAACGTAGTGAAGGAAAAAGCACCAAAAGCGAAGGTGGCGAAATCTGGTAAACAATTAGTTGCTCGTCCAGAACAGGTGATGTTGAAACCGCTTATTACAGAAAAAGCAACGTTGCATGGTGTGTATATTTTTCAAACACACATCAACGCGAATAAACAAGAGGTGAAGAAAGCGATTCAACAGATTTATGGAGTGACCCCAGTGAGTGTGCGTATAATGAATGTAGCCGGTAAAGCGGTTCGCTGGAATAACCGTGAAGGAAAGCGGAAAGACTGGAAGAAAGCGGTTGTCCGTTTGAAGGCAGGAGAAACTATTAATGTGTACTCAGGAACATAGACAATGATTATATGGCAGTAAGAAAGCATAAACCAACATCAGCAGGGCGCCGACTCTCTTCCGGAGATGATTTTTCTGATATTTCCAAGAGCACGCCGGTGAAAAAACTCACCATCCGATTGAAGAAGCATGCTGGCCGTAACAACCAAGGAAAAATTACCGTTCGTCATAAAGGTGGTGGAGTGAAACGACGCTATCGCTTGGTCGATTTTGCACAAAAGCGACTAGATGATAACGTGAATGTTCTCACCATTGAGTATGATCCAAATCGTTCTGCTCGTATTGCCTTGATCGCCTATACGAATGATGATCAAGCCTATATCTTAGCGGCTGATGGCATGAAACCGGGGGATCGTATTGTATTCACAGATAAACACGCAGATTTGAATCCAGGTAACCGTTTACCGTTAGGGGATATCGCTATTGGTACACCCGTACACAACATTGAATTGTTTCCAGGAAAAGGTGGGGCGATTGTTCGTTCAGCTGGTAGCAGCGCCACGGTGATGTCTCAAGATGGTGGTTTTGTACAGTTGAAATTGTCTTCTGGAGAAATTCGAAAGTTTGATGAACGTTGTCGCGCTTCAGTTGGTCAAGTGTCGAATCCAGATTGGGGAAATATTCGTTGGGGAAAAGCCGGTCGTATGCGCTATCGGGGTATTCGCCCTCGTGTTCGTGGTAAAGCCATGAACCCTGTGGATCACCCGCATGGTGGTGGAGAGGGAAATCAGCCAATCGGTTTGAAACATCCAAAAACTGCACAAGGTAAACCAGCATTGGGTGTCAAAACGCGCCGTAAGCAGAAAGAATCCGATGCCTATATTGTGAGCAGCCGTAAAAAACGCAAGAAATAATTTATGAGCAGAAGTTTAAAAAAAGGACCATTCGTTGCTGACCACTTAATGAAAAAGGTGATGGTAGCGAAACAAACCAATTCCAAGAAGCCCATTAAAACATGGTCACGCTCTTCGGTTATTGTTCCAGAGATGATTGGGATGACGTTTCAGGTACACAATGGCAAAGATTTTTTGGATGTGTTTGTGGTTGAAAATATGGTTGGTCATAAGCTAGGTGAATTTGCGCATACACGAAAATTCCGTGGCCATGGTGGTAAGATGGCGAAAGAAGAAGCAGCTGCTGCACAAGCGGCAGCAAAAGCGCAGGTTCAGAAAGCGCAACAAACAACGACTAAATAATCTATGGATATGCAAGTACGCGCAACCGCAACATCAGTCAGAATCTCTCCTCGCAAAGTCCGCCTGGTTTTGGACCAAGTTCGTGGTCTTTCTGTTGAACAAGCAGAACGAGCATTGTTATTCATGAATAAAAAAGGAGCAGAGCCAGTGTTGAAACTTGTTCGTTCTGCTGCAGCAAATGCGGTGCACAATAATAAAGCAGAGAAAAAAAATTTAATCGTTCAATCTATTTTTGCTGATCAAGGGTTTACGATTAAACGGTTTCGTCCACGCGCATTTGGCCGGGCTGGTATGATTCGTAAACGCACGAGTCGACTCACGGTTGTACTTGATGAACAGGTGACGCGACTTCCGAAAGCAAAAAAAGTGAAAACAGATGTGAAAGCCGAAACACCAAAACCTGAAAAGAAAGCGGAGAAAAAACCCGAAAAGAAGACAGAAAAGAACGATAAACAATAGCCTAACCTCATTGCCGTAAACTATTATGGGATCAAAAGTCAACCCACGATCATTCAGAACAGTCACGACGTACCAGTTACCGTCGCGCTGGTTTGCTTCACGAGAAATTTTCGCGAAAAATTTGCGCGTGGATATTGGTATCCGTAAACTGATTCAGAAAAAATTTCGTGATGGTGGGGTAGCACGTATTGATATCGAACGAGCGTTGGGTGAAGTCAAGATTATTGTGCACACTTCAAAACCGGGTGTGGTGATTGGTCGTGGTGGTTCGCTCATTGAAGAATTAAAACAAGAAGTGAAAAAGAAATTTTTCGGCAGCGAAAAAATCAAGATCAATATCAACATTCAAGAAATTTCTGATCCAGATACAACAGCGGAATTGATTTATCAAGGTATTCGTGATCAAATCGAACAACGTATCCCATTTCGTCGCGCTATCAAACGTTCTTTAGAAAATGTTATGCGTGGAGGCGCGTTGGGTTGCAAAATTCAAATTAGCGGTCGGTTGAATGGCGCAGATATTGCTCGTCGCGAAACCGTATCAAAGGGTCGACTGCCACTGCAGAAATTGCGCGCAAATATCGATTACAGTCGTGGAGTAGCTCAAACCGTCTATGGAGTGATTGGTATCAAAGTATGGGTTTATAAAGGTGATGTGTTTTCTGAAGAAGATATGCAAGAGCAGAAACCGAAACCAGCAAAAGCACCTCTGCGCCAGAAACGCAGTCATTTACAGACCGGTGGTCAGAAATTGATTTTACGCAAAAAAGCTGATGTGGAAAAAGAAGCGGTGAAGAAGATTGAACCCGCACCGATTGAAAAAGAAACCAAGTAATCTATCCATGATTCTATGTTAATCCCAAAGAAAGTTAAACATCGAAAATGGCACAACCAGCCGGTGCCAAAGAACCCTCAAGTGGCCACACGGAAAACCGTATTGGCATTTGGTGAGTTTGGGTTGAAATCACAAGAAGGTGGATGGATTACCGCTCGCCAAATTGAAGCGGCTCGTCGTGCCATGACTCGCTTTGTGCAGCGTGGTGGAAAAATTTGGGTGCGTATTTTCCCACAACGTCCGGTAACACTGAAAGGTGGAGAAATTCGCATGGGTAGTGGAAAAGGAGCAGTGGATCACTATGTTTCCATTGTTAAACCAGGAACTGTTTTGTTTGAAATTGATGGTGTGGCAGAAGCTCAGGCACGAGAAGCCATGCGTTTGGCTTCACACAAGTTATCCGTGAAAACGAGTTTTATTCAGAAATAATCTACACGTATGAACATGCATGATTTAAAAAATAAAACTCGTCAAGAATTGGAACAACTCTTGAAAGATGCGCGTCAAGAATTGCAAGAATTGCGATTCAAAACAGTCAATGCGCAGCTCAAAGATGTGCATCGCATTCGCGTAGTGCGTACAACGATTGCTCGTATCCAAACCGTTTTGCAACAACAAGCTGCAACAACACAGGCGTCATCAGCAATTCAACCATCCACTAATTCATAAACCTCTATGTCCGAAACAAGTACAACCAAACAACCAGCCGTACAAGCACAACACCGTCGTTTTTCGGGCATCGTGGTTTCTGATAAAGGGGATAAAACACTGGTCGTGGCGGTCGAACGCACCTTACGCCATAAATTGTATGGTAAGTTGTATAAACGCACCCGTCGATTTCATGTGCATGATGAAAAAAATCAGTATACAGTTAAGGATGTCGTGGAATTTGTGGAATGCCGGCCGATTAGTAAATTGAAACGCTGGCGTGTGCTCTATAAAAATGAACAGGAATAATGAAGACCGAATAAGACGAATGATATGATTCAAGTAGAAACATGGTTACAAGTTGCTGATAATACCGGAGCCCAACAAGTGGAATGCTTCCGTATTCTTGGTGGTTTCCGCCCACGGTATGCCCGTGTTGGTGATGTGATTATTTGTGCAGTCAAACAAGCGCAGCCGCATGGCATGGTGAAAAAAGGAGATGTCGTGCGCGCGGTGATTGTTCGACAAGCGAAAGAAATGCGCCGCCCAGACGGAACCTACATTCGTTTTAGCGAAAATGCCTGCGTAATTGTGGAAAAAAATAATGAACCAAAAGGAACACGTATTTTTGGTCCGATCGCCCGAGAGGTGAAACAACGTGGTTTTGCCAAAATTGCTTCTTTAGCTCCTGAAGTATTATAACGCTTATGAACACACAGTTAAAAATCAAAACTGGAGATACAGTCAAAATATTACGCGGGAAAGATGCAGGAAAAACCGGTACGGTATCTCAAGTGTTTCCAAGTTTACAAAAGATTGTGGTAGACGGTGTGAATAAAACGATTCGTCACCTGAAATCACAACGGCGTGATGAAAAAGGTCAACGGTTAGATTTTTTTGCTCCAATTCACATTTCGAAAGTGGCATTGGTATGCCCAAAATGTAGCAAGCCGACCCGTGTTGCATACCAGTTGACGGTTGGAGAAGATGGGACGCGGCAAAAACACCGCCAATGTAAAAAATGTAATGAAACATTTTAATATGAATAGACTTGAAGAAAAATATCAGAAAGAGGTGCTACCCAAACTGAAAGAACAATTGGGTATTGTCAACGTGCACGCTGTCCCACGCATTCAAAAAATAGTGGTGAATGCTGGTTTAGGAAAGTCCATTCAGGATTCAGATTTTGTTGAAGCAGCGGTGAGTGTGTTGTCGCGTATTACTGGCCAGCAGCCAGTGAAGACCTTGGCGAAGAAGTCTATTTCGAATTTCAAAATTCGTAAAGGGATGGTGGTTGGTGCAAAAGTTACTCTGCGCGGTGAACGTATGTATGCCTTTCTGGATAAGTTGATTAATGTGGCT
Source organism: Candidatus Kerfeldbacteria bacterium (assembly GCA_016182555.1). GTDB lineage: Bacteria > Patescibacteriota > Patescibacteriia > UBA9570 > XYC2-FULL-38-9 > JACPGJ01. The sequence continues at coordinate 493,690 of JACPGJ010000008.1, read as the reverse complement.
TTGCCTCGCGTGCGCGATTTCCGCGGTATTCCACGCACGGGATTTGATGGTAAAGGCAATTATTCCTTAGGTTTCAATGAACACATTGTCTTCCCAGAAATTGCTTCAGATGAAATTGAAAAGATTGTGGGAATGGAAATTAATGTGGTGACCTCGGCACAGAATGATGAGCACGGTCGCGCGCTTCTCACGCTTATCGGTTTCCCATTCGAGAAAGAGGAACCAAAAGAATCTAAGAAACGATAGTTGACGACCTATGGCAAAAACATCCCAAATTGTGAAATCACGACGCTCGCGAGTGAAAGCAAAATTTTCTACGCGGGTGAACCGACGCTGCTGGAAGTGCGGCCGCGGCCATGGATATATGCGCGATTTTGAACTATGCCGTATCTGCTTCCGCGAACTGGCGAGTAAAGGGGATATTCCAGGAATACGGAAATCCAGCTGGTAAATCGATAAAATGATTATAGATATATGACAGACCCAATTGCAGACATGTTAACACGCATACGTAACGCTCAGGCGGTTGATAAAACCGAGGTGACGTTGCCATACTCAAAAATGAAGCATCAGCTGGCCGATATTTTATTAGCTGAAGGGTATGTAAAAAGCGTGAATGTGCTGAAAAATGAACGATTCCCCGTATTACAGATTGAGTTAAAGTACCTCAATAAACGTCCAGCCATTCAGGTGATTAAACGTATTAGCACCCCTGGGCGCCGTGTGTATGTTGGTTTCAAGAAGTTGCCGTATGTCTTTGATAACCTTGGGTTAGCCATTATCTCTACTTCTCGAGGGCTCATGACCAATACGCAAGCCCGAACAGAGAAAATTGGTGGAGAAGTTATTTGCGAAATTTTTTAATTCTATGTCTATACGAGCAGGAAAACGAGCCATTATTATTCCAGAATCCGTGACCGTCACTGTGGATGCCGGCGTGGTGACCGTTAAAGGATCAAAAGGAACATTGCAGCACGCGATTCACCCGGTAGTCTCCATGAATATTGGGCCGGATGGTGTGTTGGTGAGTGTTGAAAAACCGGAAGTGAAAAAACAGTCCGCAGTATGGGGCACCTTTGTCTCGCTGATGAAAAATATGATTACTGGTGTTTCGGCCGGCTATGAGAAAAAGTTAGAGATCAATGGCGTGGGATATGGATGGAATGTCGCTGGCAAGAATCTCACTATTAAATGTGGATATTCGCACCCGGTAGTGGTGGAATTACCAGAGGGTATCACCGCCAGTGTCGAAGGTAACGTACTCACACTTGCCGGTATTGATAAACAGTTAGTTGGTGAACTTGCTGCCAATATTCGCAAAATCAGATTACCCGAACCATATAAAGGGAAGGGGATTAAATATGCTGATGAGCAGATCCGACGTAAGGCTGGGAAACAAGCCGCTGGTGATAAGGGATAAATACATGATAAGATGAATCAGTACATACTATGAATACCGCAAAAACGAAACAATTAGCAAACGCACGCCGAGCACACCGCACCCGTGCGCGCATCCATGGCACCGCAACACGTCCACGGCTGTCTGTTCACCGTACACTGAAACACATTAGCGCGCAGTTGATTAATGATGATGCAGGCACAACGTTAGCATTCGCTGATGATAAGAAAATTCCTGGTGCAAAATCGCAGCGCGCAACGGCCGTTGGTACCTTGATTGCAGAACAGGCGAAGGCAAAGGGGGTTGAAGCAGTGATTTTCGATCGTGGTGCATTTCGCTATCATGGTCGAGTGAAAGCAGTGGCAGAAGGCGCACGCGCAGCTGGATTGCAATTTTAATAATTACGAGAACGAATCATTGTATGACACAACCAGAAGCATTATCAGCAACACCAAATATGGATACAACACCAGCTCCAATTTCTGCTGCACCGGTAGCATCACCGAACCGACGGAATGAACGCTCGGGTGGTCGTGGTGGTTATGGTGGAGGACAAGGCGGACGTGGTGGCAATAACCAAGGTGGTCGCGGAGGCCGTGGTGGAAGAGGGCGGGGTCGAAAAGGTGATGACCGCCAGAAAGATGAATTTGAATCTACGATTATTGATTTGGCTCGCGTCACCCGCGTTATGGCTGGTGGCAAACGTATGAGTTTCCGCGCTTGTGTGTTGGTGGGCGACAAAAAAGGTCGTGTTGGTATGGGGGTGATGAAAGGCGCAGATGTTCAATTAGCAGTCGCAAAAGCCACCGAGCAAGCCAAAAAGCATTTGATTCATGTACGGCTCATGAATGGTACGATTCCGCACCAAGTGACACAGAAATTTAAAGGAGCGCAAATATTATTGAAACCGGCAAAACCAGGTATTGGCGTCATCGCTGGTGGTCCAACTCGTGTGGTGATGGAATTGACCGGTATTAAAAATATTGTAGCGAAAATGCAAGGTTCAAAGAATAAAATTAGTAATGTCAGTGCCGTGTTAGAAGCGCTGCGCAGCCTCTCTACAGGCGAGGATATTCAAAAGATAAAAGCACATCAATAATATGTTGACTCTACACTCACTCCCCAAAGCTCACGGAAAAAAACGCAAACGCTATGGTCGTGGTAATGCTTCGAAAGGAAATTATGCAGGCCGTGGTTTGAAAGGACAACGTGCACGTTCTGGTGGCCGCAGTGGTTTGAAATTGCGTGGGTTGAAACAGAGTATTATGGCATTGCCGAAAACCCGAGGTTTTCGTTCATTAGCGGGCAGCACCCAAGTGGTCAGCTTAAAACAATTAGAAAAACATTTTGAAAATGGTGCCGTGGTCGATTCCGCTGCGTTGCTTGCAAAAGGATTGATTCAAACGATTGAAGCGCCAGTGAAAATATTGTCGACCGGTAAACTCAAAAAAGCTTTAACCGTTCGTGTACACGCCGCATCTGCAACTGCTCAAACTGCCATTATTCATGCGAAAGGATCATTTGAAGCAGTGCTTCACCCGACCAAAAAATCAATCAAATCTCGCGGTAAGAAAAAAGTAGTCACAACAAAAAAATAACCATTGAGTGAGGAGGAGAAGATCAATGAACAACGTGGTGAAAAAAATTTGGAAAACAAAAGAATTGCGCAAAACGATTGCAATTGTTTTGATGCTGCTGTGTATTTTTCGTATTGCGGCGCATATTCCTATTCCGGGCGTTAATACCGGTGCTCTGGAATCATTGTTTTCCCAGAATCAATTTCTTGGGTTTTTAAATATTTTTTCCGGAGGCGCGTTGGAAAATTTTTCTATTGTCATGTTAGGCGTGGGGCCATATATCACGGCATCCATTATTTTCCAATTATTACAGATGATTGTTCCGAAAATGGAAGAGATGGCGAAAGAAGGAGCTTCTGGTCAGCAACGGATCAATCAATATACACGCTTGCTTGCCGTTCCACTTGCAGCGTTGCAAGGATACGGCACGATTACCCTGCTCCAGAATGCTTCTGGTGGTAGTATTTTATCGAACGGTATGAGTGTGTTTGATTGGGTGGTTGCAATCACCGTAGTGACGGCGGGTTCTATTTTTCTCATGTGGTTGGGTGAGCTGATCTCTGAAAAACATGTGGGTAATGGTGTATCACTGATTATTTTTGCGGGTATTATTGCCGGGCTTCCTTCCAATATTCAACAAGTTTTTGTCACCTTTGATTCTTCTCAATTACCATCATTGCTCGGTTTTTTACTTGTTGGGTTTATTACCATTATTGGAGTGGTTTTTATCACCGAAGGCCAGCGCAATATTCCTATTTCTCACGCGCGGCACCACACCACTTCGGGGCAACAAAGTCATTTACCCATGCGTATTAACCAAGCCGGTGTCATTCCCATTATTTTTGCAGTTTCATTGGTGTTGGCTCCCTCATTAATTGCACAATATTTGAAGCCGTATAATATCCCTCATTTAAATGGGTTTTTAGATCGTGTTATCGCTGCATTTGCCAATCAGCTTATTTATGGCATTATCTATTTTGTATTGGTGGTCGCCTTTACCTATTTTTATACTGCTGTTGTTTTTCACCCTGACCGCATTGCAGAAAATTTACAACGTGGTGGTAGTTTTATTCCCGGTGTTCGTCCTGGCAAAGCCACGGCTGATTATTTGCACCAAACATCGAACCGTATTTTATTAACTGGTGCGTTATTTTTAGGAATCATTGCGGTATTACCACTTATTTTACAAGCATTTGCTAGTGGCGGTTTACAAAATTTTGCCATCGGTGGTACCAGTTTATTGATCGTTGTTTCTGTGGCTCTCGAAACCGTGAAACAGATTGAAGCGCAACTCACTCTTCGTGATTACGAACAATTTTAATATGCCAGAGAGCGACCCAAAAAAAATTATCTTATTTGGGCCACAAGGATCTGGCAAGGGGACGCAAGCCGAACGGTTGAGTGCTTTTTTTGGTATTCCACATATTTACCCAGGTAATATTTTCCGGCAAGAGATTGCTCAACAGTCTGAAATTGGCCAGCAAATTGAAGAAATTTACAACGCCGGCAAATTGATGCCAAATGAATTGACGAATTGGGTAGTGAAAAAAGAATTAGAAAAAGAAGATGCTGTGAATGGGTTTGTTATTGATGGTTACCCACGTAATGAAGATCAAGCGAATGCGATGGATGCTATGGCGACGGTAACGCATGCACTGTTGATTGATATTCCAGAAAGCGAATCCATACGGCGTTTGTCGCAAAGACGTTCATGTACCAATTGCAATATCACCTATCATTTAGAATTCAAACCGCCAAAATCAGCAAACCGCTGCGATGTGTGTGGGCGCGAATTGATTCAACGCCCAGACGATACACCGGAAGGCATTAAACAACGGTTAACGATTTATCACCAAGAAACCGAACCACTGCTGGCCAGATATGAACAGCGCGGTGTATTGCACCGTATTGATGGCGTTGGAAGTATTGACGATGTTTGGCAACGGGTGCTTGCTGCATTGGCATAACCGCCCGTGTATGGCTTTGATTAAAACACCCAAACAAATTCAAGCATTGCGCGAAGGTGGAAAAATTTTAGCTAACGCCATGGCGGTGTTGATTGATGCTGTTCGTCCTGGGATGACCACGAATGATTTGGATGCACTATTTGTTAAAACGATTCAACAACACGGTGCAGAATCTTCTTTTTTAGGTTATCGTGGATATCCAAAATCCATCTGCACGTCGATCAATGATGAAGTGGTGCATGCCATTCCGGGGAAGCGGGTAATTGCAGAAGGAGATATATTGAGTTTAGACTGCGGCGTTCGTTTCAAGGGTTTTTGTACCGATATGGCGCGTACAATTCCGGTGGGCATTATTACTGCGGAGGCTCAAAAATTGATTCGCATTACGGAGGAATCTCTACGTTTAGGTGTGCAAGAATTAGTACCAGACAATACTATTGGTGATATTGGTGCAGCAATTCAAACTTATGTGGAAGCGGAGAATTTTAGTGTGGTGCGTGTATTGGTGGGGCACGGCGTTGGCGAAGATGTGCACGAAGAACCGCAGGTACCAAATTATGGGCAACCACATACGGGTCCTCGGTTAGCAGCGGGGATGGTATTGGCTATTGAGCCTATGGTGAATATTGGCAGCGCTCGTGTTGTTTTTGAAGATGATGGGTGGACGGTTCGCACCTTCGATGGTACACTATCCGCACATTTTGAAGATACGATCGTGATTACAGAACGCGGTCCAGAAATACTGACTCAACAATAATGTATGCGATACTTAGGAATTGATTACGGTTCAAAACGCACTGGTCTTGCCATTTCTGATCCAGAAGGTCGTCTTGCCGTATTGAAAGGAAGTATTTCATTGTCGAGCCAACCAGAGGTGATTGACCGTATTAAACAGATCATTGAAGAAGATCAGGTCGAATCAGTGGTTGTGGGATTGCCAATAAATATGAGCGGTGAACCAACGGAAATGACCGAGCATGTGAATCGGTTTATTGAAAAATTACGCAATCATGTATCGGTGCCCGTACAAACGATTGATGAACGTTTAACCACGGAGATGGCAAAGAAATTATTGCAAGGCGTGAAAAATGAAGACCGCGATGCCGTTGCCGCACAGATTATGTTGCAGAATTTTTTGGATGAACATTCGAGTCATTAATTTTTGCGACCTTGAGTACAGATATACTCATTATTGGAATCAGCACATTTTTTCTTTCGGTTGTATTCACTATACTCGTACGGCGTTTTGCGTTAGCGAAACATATTATTGATGAACCAACGCATGAACGAAAGCAGCATGCGCGCTCGACACCATTACTTGGCGGCATGGCGGTGATTGTCGCTTGTAGTATTGGGTTGCTGGTGGCATCGCCCTGGCTAGTGCACGGGTATTTATTGTGGAAACATCTGGCCGGCGTGTTGTTAGGCGGTTTGATTATTGGCATTGGTGGAGGGCTGGATGATCGGTATAATTTACCGCCGCGCTATCAAGTGATTGCGCCCGTTCTTGCAGTGGTCGTGATCGTGGCTTCTGGAGTAGGAATTGATTATGTTACCAACCCGTTGGGCGGCATTTGGCGATTGGATGTGGTAGATATTACCCTGTTCCGTATCAACGGATTGCCGTATTCGATCACTGTATTCAGTGATGTGTTTACCGTTGTGTGGTTATTGGGCATGATGTATACCACCAAATTTTTAGATGGATTAGATGGGTTGGTTTCAGGGATTACGGTGATCGGCATGTTCATTTTGTTTTGGTTGAGCTTGTCGCAGGAAGTGTATCAACCGGAAACCGCGGGTATTGCGTTTATTGTTGGCTGCGCCTTTGCTGGATTTTTGGTATTGAATTTTCACCCAGCAAAAATATTTTTGGGTGAAGCCGGTTCGTTGTATCCTGGTTTTATGTTAGGCGTGCTTTCCATTATTTCTGGCGGAAAAATCGCGACTGCGTTGTTGATTATGGGCATCCCGATTTTAGATGTTGCGTGGATTATTGTGCGCCGGTTGTTTTTTGAAAAACGTTCACCGTTTGCTGCTGATCGAAAACATTTGCATTTTCGTTTGGTGGACATTGGTTTGTCGCAACGGCAAGCAGTATTAGTGTTATATACATTAACAGCGGTGTTTGGAACCATATCGTTATTTTTGGAATCAAAACAAAAAATTGTCGCGATGGGTGTGTTGGTTTTCGTCATGGTTGTTGTCGCTGCTATTGTGGTACGTGCCTATCGCCGAAAAAGTATATGAGAAAAATAATGGTCATTTTTTTGTTGGCCGCGGTCGCAGGAACGGTGCTCGGCGTGCGGTACTATTTGCATACACAACGCACACAACAAGCGTTGGAAGAAAAAACGGTTGTACAAGCGCGTTTAGGAGACGCGGATTTTATGTTAGAAGTTGCAGATTCAGATGCCGAGCGAGAACAAGGGTTGCAGAACCGAACCACATTGCCGCTACACCACGGCATGTTGTTTGAATTTCCACGAAAACAGACCACCGGTTTTTGGATGAAGAATACGTTCATACCGTTAGATTTTTTGTGGATTGATGGAAACCGTATTGTGGATATCACTGCGAATGTGCAGTCCGAACCTGGTGTGGCGGATGCGAATTTACATGTGTATTATCCAAATATGCCGGTGAACCGCGTCATTGAAATTTATGCTGGAGATGTGAATAGATATCATATACAGGTTGGCGATAGTGTGGAAATAGGGAATGCGGAGTAGTGTTTGTTATGTTGAATGGTAAGTAAAAAAAAGAGCCCCGCTTCATTTTGTTCGTCTGCCGTTGGAACGACTGATCGAACGCTCGTTTGACGTTGCCCATTACAGGTACGTCGTACGAGGAGGAATGAAGAAGGGCATGGAGCAGGAGCACGTGGCGACCTTTGACGCGCATAGTGTGGTCGCCTTTTCTGGGCAGGAGATAACGGCGCCGGAACCTGGTTCCAGCGCGGTGGGTCTGCGATCATTCGCCGATGAGGGTTCTCAACGAACGACCCGATGTCCGCCCATAGCAGAACACCGGATCGTCGTAGTACTCCCAGCCGTCCTCGCCGTAGTACCAACCGTCGGGGAAGGATTCGCAGATGTATACCATCCCCGGGGTGGGCGTCGAGAGCAGGAATGCGAACGAGCCACCGACGCGCGCGGTGTTGAAGGTCTCACCGGATTGCTCGTCGAGGTAGTTCGCGAATGTGCCTGCCTGGCATTGATACCCTTCCGGAATCGTCACGTTAGTGCGCAGGGTTTCCGGAAGCACCTGGCTGGCGAATGCGGTTTCGATCACGAAGCTCGAGCCGGCCGCTCGGGCATTCGGAACGAGGAAACAGGTCACGGCGAGTACCGCAATCAGCATCATGCCAGCCAGAATCATCTGAGTAGAAAAACGAACACGGGACAGATGGCGAGACATCACAACCTCCACAAGCACATTGGCACCGAAGTGGTGCCGCGGTTTTTTGGGTTCGGAAACAGTAAAAAAACAGGAATTTGAACCCAAGAGTTGCGAAACTATACTGAAACTCGGCTATTTGGTCAAGATAGTTATCCACAGTCACTACCTGGTCAAATGGCAACCACCAGCGCTTGACTCATTGCCCAAGAGTTGGTACACTATTATTCGATTCATTTATTAATAGTTTCAAGGGAAAACGATATGATGGCAGTAATCAAGACTGGCGGAAAACAATATCTCGTTAAAGAAGGAGATGTTTTACAGGTAGAAAAATTGGACGCCAAAGAACAAGAGACAATCAATTTTGAAGAAGTCCTCATGACTGGCGCAGAAGATGGCAGCAGTGCCAAAATTGGCAGTCCGCTGGTGGATGGCGCAACCGTGACGGCAAAAATTATCAAGCAGGGGAGAGCACGCAAAGTGATGGTGAAGAAATTCAAAGCGAAAGTTCGCTACGCTCGTACCTACGGCCACCGTCAACCATATACTGAACTCCAAATTACTAAAATTTCTGCATAATAGCGAGATACAAAAAATTCCGGTCATCACCGGAGTTTTTTAGATTCTCATATCACAGAATTTTTTGGCGAGCTTTCATGGCACTACCTAAAGTGACTTCATCGGCAAATTCAATATCCGCACCAACTGGTAGCCCACGCGCAATACGAGTGACCGTCACCGGTTTTCCTTCCAAACGTTTTGCAATATAGACCGCCGTGGTTTCACCTTCCATATCTGGATTGGTCGCAATCACCACTTCTTGCACATGTTCACGTTCCACGCGCTCCAGTAATTCATTCATGCGCAACTGCTCTGGCCCAATGCCATCAGCGTGGTTGATCACGCCACCTAACACATGATAGCGGCCATCAAACTGCCCGGTTTGTTCAATAGACAACACATCTTTTGGCTCCGCGACGACGCACAAAAATGCCCGGTTCCGCTCCGGGTTGCGGCAAATTTCGCACACCTCTTGTTCGGTATACGTATAACATTCTTTACAGAAGTGCACTTTCACTTTTACATCTTGCAGCGTTTGCGCCAGCTGTTCAATTTCCGTGCGCGGTTGTTTCAGTAAATGAAAAACAAAGCGTTCGCTCGTTTTTGAACCAATGCCCGGAAATTTGTTGAATTCACGAATGAGTCGTTGAATGGATGGAGGAACAATTTTCATGTTCGCGGTATAGCTAACTGGTCAGGCGCGTTTTACGCCAGTTTCGACATATCTGGCATTTCCAATTCGCCCGCTTTAATTTTTTGTAACATCACGCGTTGCAATTTTTTCGTTGCATTTTCAATGGCTTCTTTCACCCCATCTTCCACTTTCTTTTTGTGTTCTGGCGCAAAAAGTGAAACGTCAATATCCAGATTCATAATTTTTTGGTTGCCATCCATCACAATTGCAATTTTTCCGCCAGCCGCATCGGCATGAACCGTCACGGATTCCAGGATAGATTGCGCTTTTTTTGCTTGACCACGCAGGTCTTTATACTGCTTCAGTTTTTGAAACATATACTTGTTATCAATCAGTTAAGTGTTTGTATTGTATCGAAGCGGAGCTACTCTCGCAAGCCGGGTTAGCTGCCCTACTATTTAGAACGCTTCGGGTGGGGGAGGGCCAACATCATTAAACCGTTTTTCTAGGTTTTTGAACGATGCTTTTTCAATATCGAAGAACAGTTCAATTTGGCCTACGGGACCGTTACGGTGTTTAGCGATAATCACGTCCGCAATGTTTTTTCGGTCGCTATCTCTTTTATAATATTCTTCACGGTAAATAAACATGACGACATCGGCATCTTGTTCAATGCTACCACTTTCACGTAAATGAGAGAGCTTTGGAATCGGTGGATTTTGTTGTTCCACGGCGCGAGACAACTGCGACAACGCGAGCACCGGTACATTCAATTCACGCGCAATCGATTTTAACCCACGAGAGATCTCGGCAATTTCTTGCACGCGGTTATCGGAATTGGTATTGCGCCCTTCCATTAATTGTAAATAATCGATAATCAATAATCCGATACCGTGTTCCATTTGCAAACGGCGGGCCTTGGTGCGAATTTCCATAATATTGGCAGACGCAGAGTCGTCGATGAAGAGGGGAGCTTCAGCGAGTGCTCCCATCGCACGGCCGATATTGGCAAAGTCGGAATCGTTTTGCAGTTTGCCAGTGCGCATTTTCCATAAATCGACGCTGGCTTCGGCACACAACATGCGGTCGCCTAATTGGTCTTTACTCATTTCCAGTGACACAATCGCGGTGGGAATTTTTTCTCGCACCGACACATGCCGCGCAATATCCAACGCCAAACCGGTTTTTCCCATCGATGGTCGAGCTGCTAAAATGATGAGATCTGATTTCTGCAATCCACCGAGCATATTATCTAAGGCTTTGTAGCCGGTTGAAACGCCACGCAACTTTCCTTCATTACGATGAATTTCGTCCAACCGGTCAAAGGCATCCGTCAAAATAGAATGAATGGCGACAAAGTTTTGGCGCAGGGATTGTTGCGATACCGTGAAGAGTGCCTGTTCAGCTTTGTCCAACACATGTTCAATATCATTGGTTTCTTCTTGTCCAAATTTGATAATGTCGTAACCGGTTTTGATTAAACGACGTAGCGTCGCTTTTTGGTGAACAATTTTGGCGTAGAATTCGACATTGCTGGCTGTTGGGACGCTATTGGTCAGTCCCGCAAGAAAGGCACGGCCGCCAATATTTTCCAGCACATTTTTTTCGTTCAAACGGTTGGTCAAACTCACCAGGTCAATCGGTTCACGTTTGCTGTAAATCTCAATCATCGATTCATAAATCAACCGGTGCTTTTCGGCGTAAAAATCATCAGAATCGACAATATCGGCAACCCGAATAATGGCGTTTTGGTCAATCAGCAACGCGCCGAGGACCGCCTGTTCAGCTTCGGTGTTATTTGGCGGCACAAAGCCGAGAGCGGGTTGAGGGATGAGAGATGTTTCTGCCATAGGTGTCTCCGTATCTTATCGTAAATTTCTGCCAATGCCAACGCAGGGAAAGACACATTCTTTCCCCGTGTTGTACACACAGTTTATTTGTTGAGTGCGTATTTCATGTAGCGCCAACCATTGATTCCCATCATCACGTGGGTTTTGGTGGTCATATAGGTATTTTCGGCGTATGAACCCCACGGATGGCTGCCGGCGTTGAAAGCCGCTTCTGCCACCTTTGCAATACGAACACGGTCTAGTGTGCCATCATCATAATCGAGCGCCCAAATCAATCCATCGGCCATAGCTACATCCAGGGGGTCACTTTCTACGGGTGTATACGCTCCATTTTCATAAATGCGGTATTGCGTAGGTTGGTCCTCACCTAGTTGCCAAAAGTTGCTCAGTACGTGGGCGTATTCGATTAAATCATGTTGAGCATTGGTATCTATGGTGCCAAAATGGTCTTTGTAGCTATCGAGATAATATCCTAACGATTTGGTGACCATCGCCACTGCCCAAGGTGAAACCGTACGGCCAGTTCCTTCTGCGTTACTATTTAAAGTGAAATCTGGTGCTGTAAACCACGTGCCATCTGGGTTGAGTGCTGCAACGACAGCTTGTGCGGAATCCAAGTAACGTTGCTTGCCCGTGGCGTTCCATGCGTCAGTAAGAATTTCCAACATATAGGCTCCGCCTCGACCCCATTCGTTATCTTGAGCCGCATGAGGATTCATTGATGCATACCCTGGGTCGCAATCTGTTGTTATGTCTTGGTTGCATGGCGTATTCTCCATCCGCCAGGCACTATTACGTGCATATTCTTTCCAAGCGTCTTTCACAAAACCGTCGCCGGTAAGGTAGTAATAATAAAGCTGGCCATGCAATCCTCCGGCCCAAGAATCAATTAAGGCGTGGCGATGAATATGTTCCGATGACCAGGAATGCCACTGGTTAGTCAGCCGGCCGCCCATTGCCCAACCGATTGGTATTGGTGTACTTGAATCCATGCACGATCCCATGGCTGTTGCCGTTTTTCCGGTACAGCGTGAATGAATAATATTAATATCGCCTTGCAGCAATGCCGCTGGTGCTGCTAAATTCCACCAGTCATCTGACCGACTGTTTCCACTGCCCAGTGTGCGAATTGTTTGAAGAATATAGAACCAGGTATGGTCGTATTGCATGTTCGTGAATACAGGGTAGCCATCACCAGATGTTTCATCTTCGGCAATGCGGTCGCCATAATTTCGCCAACCGTATGATTCTGGTCGGTCACCATACGTCCAGCCTGTATTTGGTATGCCATCTTCGAGTAAGAACAAGTTCGCATCTTTGTAAGAGATAGCCGCATTGTTATAGCCTTCAAACGCTGAGAATTTTTTCTTGTTGTATGCGACGGCATGGTGAAAAACGGCTGCTTTGTTGAGATACCAATTGGCAGGCGCCCAGGCTTGTAGAGGTGAATTTGCACCGATCATCTGTTGCTGTATCTGTTCACTGCTGATATCCGGTGCATGAAAGTAGTAGGAAATAGTATGGGTTTTTTGTTCTCCGACACGCAATTCAAAATTCGCGTTGTATTCTTCTGGAAACAGTTCCACCTGTACGGTTCCATTTGTATTCACCCGCAATCCCTTCGGATAGTTTTGCCAAAAGTCACGCACACCAACGGCAAGTCCACCAGCGGAAGAAGAGAGATCAATCCAGCCAACAGCGCGGCAATTCGCAGAATCTGCATCGTTTGCGCAACTGTCATGCATCGTCGTGTCATTTGCAGTGGCGGTAAATCCGCGAAAGGTATTATTCACATTATCTGGGGTGTGGCTCCATTTCGGACCACCACTGGAATCTTGATATAATACAGCTTCATTATAGAGTGTTCCATTCCAACGCTCATCTGCTGTACCACCGATGGTGTAGGATGGTGAATTATGTGTTTGTAGTTGGGTGTTGAGTGTGATGCCGCTAAATATGGCTGTATTTGGACTGCCAAATTCTTTGATATCGGGTTGTCCACCTTCATTCACTATTTTTCCATCATTCCAAGCTGCATATTGCACAGTCACTGCTGGACTATTCGCATAAAAATGGAACCGAGTAGTGTATGCCAGCGCTTTTTCCCCTGCACTATTTTCGTGCCAACCTTTGACTAACAGCACGCTATGCAATGGGCCGCGGTGTTCAAATTTCATGGTTTGCATATCACCATTGCGTGTCGTATAGGTTTTTCCATTCATGGTGAGTATGGCTCCTCCCGTGTCTGGATTCAGTAATTCTGTATCGAGAGTGCCATCATCATCGCTATCTATCTTCACTTGTTGAAAGAGCGTAAATTGTTTTCGGTTTAATACAAACTGCGCTACACCGGTATTGATCGTAAAGTGATCTGCTGTTTTTTGAATGTGAATTTGGTTATGAGGTACATGGTTTCCTGGAGCAGTTTGCAAACGAAATATTTTTTCCCCATTTGCCGGCAGGCTCTTCACTTGAAAATCGACTAAGACCCACTGAATAGGATTATGCTTATTTTGCGGTCCACCGTTCCACCGAGAAAGTACTTGAAATTGAGCAGGAATGATTTTTCCAGTGTCATCAACAATGCGTAATTTTTTTGTTCGTGTGATATGGTTGGCTTCGGGTAGGGGAATACCTGAGCTGACTATGGCATTGTTTCGCGGTACACTATTCGAATTTTTAATATGGAGAGGCACATTGATTGTATTTTTTTTCTGCCTGGTTTTTTGTGCATTTGCTGTACGTATTTCCGAACCGATGTGAAAAACACTGATAAAAAAAGAAGCCAAGGTTAAGGCGGCGGCGATACGCATGCGAATAGAGGGAGAATATATCATGAGAAATAGACTAGTATGTTAATAAAATTCATTGTCGAGCCATCAATTATAGGCATGCTGGAGAAGCTGGTCAAGCTCAACCGCTTGACCTAACTCTGCAATGATGGTATGATCTGCTTCACATTGATTAATATCTTTGGTATACTGCTGCATGCTTTTCAAGTGCATGGGTCGTTAGCTCAGTCGGTAGAGCAACAGCCTTTTAAGCTGATGGTCGCAGGTTCGATTCCTGCACGACCCACCCTATGAATATTTTTTCAATTTTTCTCATTATTGGCGGACTCGTTCTCTTTGAAACCATCAGCAGCATTGATAATGCCATTATTAATGCAGAGGTGCTTTCGACCATGGGGAAAAAAGCACGCCGTTGGTTTTTGATGTGGGGTATTCTCATTGCGGTGTTTCTCGTGCGCGGTCTGATGCCGTGGGCGATTGTATGGGCAACCATTCCAAGCCTCGGCCCCATTGGTGCATTGACCGCGACATTTAGCAGCGATCCGCAAGTATTGGCAGCGATTGAAAAATCGGCACCTATTTTGCTCATTGGTGGTGGCACATTCCTTGTTTTTCTTTTTCTGCATTGGATTTTTTTGGAAGAAAAACATTTTGGTCTGTTTGGAGAAAAATTTCTTTACCGTCAAGGCGTTTGGTTTTATGCCGTGGTTTCCATTGCATTAGCAACGATTGTTTGGTTTGCGTTGCATAAAGATCCGCTGCTGGCTTTCGGTGCTGTGGTCGGTTCTACGGCTTTTTTCATTACACATGGATTTAAGAAAAATGCGGAATTACGAGAACAACAACTTATTCAACAGGGGAGCATG
This sequence comes from Candidatus Kerfeldbacteria bacterium, assembly GCA_016182555.1. Lineage (GTDB taxonomy): Bacteria > Patescibacteriota > Patescibacteriia > UBA9570 > XYC2-FULL-38-9 > JACPGJ01. The sequence goes on along the minus strand of JACPGJ010000008.1, from coordinate 478,642 downwards.
TCGGACATCAGCAAAATTTTGTATTTGGAAGTCATCGATGCGACATTTTCAATTGATGGCGTGCTGGGTGCATTTGCGTTCACACTTTCGGTGCCGTTGATTTTGGTGGGAAATGGTATTGGCGCGATTGTGGTTCGTCAACTGACGGTGAGCAATGTGGAGCGTATTAAGAAATATAAATATTTAAAGAATGGCGCAATGTATTCCATTCTTTTTCTCGGTGGTATTATGGTACTGCATAGCTTTGGATTTCATATTCCGGAATGGGTCTCGCCAGTGATTACCTTCGGAGTCGTGGTTTATTTTTTCTTGAAGTCAAAGCGGGCAATGGTTTCTTCAAGCACGGTATAGTCTATGGCTGATAACAGCAAAGAACAGAAAGAACCCGGGAAGACGGCGATTGTCCGAAAAGCCGTGATGTTATCAATGGGGGTCTTTTTTTTCAGTATTATTTTATTTATCGCAATCGTCGTCGTTGCTGCACGGTTTGCCGGTAGAAACATGCATTGATATAGCACTCACAGTAATGCTACAATAGTTTTGTGAATACAGAAAAACATTTTTATATTTTGACGTCAGCAGAGGCGTGCTCTGCGCTGCACACGAGTGCCAATGGTTTGTCGCCCCATGAGGCGGAAAAACGGTTTACGCATATCGGTCCAAATCAACTGCCGCAGGCAAAACGGGTAAGTGTATTTGTGTTGTTTTTCAAACAATTCGCTAATTTTTTGATCGGTATTCTATTGCTCGCAGCAGCGGTCAGTTTCGCGCTGCATGACGCCACAGATGCCTATATTATTTTGGCGGCAGTATTATTAAATGTGCTTGTTGGTTTTTTGCAAGAACAGAAAGCCGAGCGCGCATTAGAGAGCTTGCGTACTGTTATTACTATGCAGGCAAAAGTGATACGTGCAGGCAAAGAAGATTTTATTGATGCTAAAAAACTCGTGCCCGGTGATATTATTTTTTTGGATGCCGGTGACAAAGTACCTGCTGATGCACGTTTACTTGAAGCGATCGAATTAGAATTAAATGAAGCAGCACTCACGGGTGAATCCATGGCTATCGTAAAACAAGTGGCGCAGCTCGATGCCAATACCACTCTGGCTGATCGAACAAATATGGTGTACACCGGCACGGTCGTGACAAAAGGTTCAGGCAAAGCCGTAGTGACGGCAACAGGATTGTATACTGAAATTGGTCGTGTTGCCGAATTACTGGCTCATACGAAGCAGCAAGCAACGCCGTTGCAAAAACGGTTAGATAGTTTTGCTCGGCAGATTGGCAGTATTGTTGTCGCTATTTGTATTGGTATCGTGTTGATTGGTTTGTTGAAAGGGGAGCCTTTTGTGCATATTTTTACGACCGCGGTGGCTGTGGCCGTTTCCGCCATTCCAGAAGGTTTGGTGGTTTCGGTGACCATTATTCTGGCTATTGGTATGCAACGTATTTTGAAACGCCATGCGCTGGTGCGCAATTTACAAGCCGCAGAAACACTGGGTTCCACGAGTGTCATTTGTACGGACAAAACCGGAACGATTACCGAAGGGAATATGCAAATTGTGTCGTTGGTTACACATGATTATCATTTTAAACAATTACATGAAGTTGAGCGCCACGAACCGGAAGGGTTAGAAGAGTTAGTGTTTGCATTCAATATTGGCATGCTCTGTAACGATGCTCATGTGGTTGCAGCCAGTGCCATGCAAGAAGCGGTAGTGGTAGGAAATTTTACTGAGCGAGCTTTTTTGTTAGGTGGAATGAACTTAGGATTGAGCCCGGAAGTATTGCGGGAAAGCGAACCGCGTCTCGCTTCGATTCCGTTCAATTCTAAAATTAAATTTATGGCTACGTTGCACCAACACCCGCATAGTCATCGTCGTATCTATGTGAAAGGCGCGCCAGAAAAAGTAATAGAAATGTGTACGCATATTCGCACCGGTGCTTCACAAAAACGGTTTATGGCGCCGGCCCGGAAAAAATTTGAAGAACGGTTTGAAGAATATTCGCAACAAGGGTTGCGTATTCTCGCCCTCGCGTATAAAGATGTTCCACAAAAACAGACCACATTGACTCCGGAAGATTGCGCGGAAATGACTTTTGTGGGTTTTGTTGGCATCAAAGATCCGCTTCGCCCGAATATTGCGGAAACGTTTGCTCGCACGCAGCAAGCTGGTATTCGTACCATCATGATTACTGGCGATCATCGATTCACCGCCACGGCGATTGCGCGCGAAGTGGGGTTTGCCATCAGTGACGAACAGATTCTCGATGGAGAGCAATTGCATAACATGACTCAAGAAGAATTAAATGCGGTGGTGGAAAAAATTCATGTGTATGCGCGCGTCTCGCCGGAAGATAAGCTTAATATTATTCGTGCATGGCAGTCGCGTGGCGCCATAGTTGCAATGACTGGAGACGGCGTGAATGATTCACCGGCCTTGAAAGCGGCAGATATTGGCGTAGCCCTCGGCAGCGGAACAGATGTAGCCAAAGAAACGGCAGATATTGTGCTGCTTGACGATCAATATGCCACTATTGTGGCGGCGATCGAAGAAGGTCGTGGTATTTTTGATAACATTCGCAAAATTGTACTCTACTTGTTGTCCGATTCTTTTTCTGAAGTGTTGCTTATTGGCTTGGCGTTACTCACCGGCATTCCACTCCCACTCACAGCTGCACAAATTTTGTGGATCAACCTTGTCGCTGATGGTTTACCGAATGTGGCCCTCACGGTTGAAGCGAAAGAGCCCGAACTCATGAAAGAACCACCGCGCCCGGCCACTGAACCGATTATGAACAACGAAATGAAACTGTTGGCACTGATTATTTCTTTCGTGACCGGAGTTGGTAATTTTTTTGTCTTTCTCTATTTTTGGCGTACGACCGGCAACCTGGAATTGGCGCGTTCGGTGGTATTCGCGACACTCGCCGTTGATTCCTTGTTGTATGTTTTTTCTGTGCGTTCTCTTCGCCATCCCATTTTTCATCGTCATTTTTTCACCAATCCCTGGCTGTTTGTGGCGGTCAGCGCGGCGGCAGGTATTCAATTGGCCGCGCTCTATGTTCCATTTTTACAACGCTTGTTGAATACCGTTGCCTTGGGGACCCAGGAATGGAGCATTATTATCGTTGTTTCTCTAGTGGTTATTGCTATTATTGAGATTATTAAGTATAGTTTTATTATTCGCAATAACCGTCGATATGAACATCAACGAACAACAGATATTCGAAGTGAAACAACAGTTGCATGACCAGATTGTGCAATATGAGCAGCAATTGATTGCATTGACGGCCAAGCAAGAACAAATAACGAAACTCGAAGAACTCGCGAAGTCGGTGTTGGAATACCAAGAAATTCAGCGCCAACTAGCTGACCGTACTCATGTGTATTCATTGTTGTCCTCGCCTCAGCAATCACTGCGTAGTCCGTTCGTGAAAGCAGAATTATTCTCCTACTTTGAAGCGGCCGAAACCGTGAACCCGGCGTTAGTCGATTTTTTGGTGAACGATTTTCTCACCGAAATTCGTGCTGACATGGAAAATGGAGAAGACGATGTTGCTGAGTTGATTGAAACAGAATACAAAGAATATATTTTGCCGGGGAAGATGATGGCAGAAAAATTTGATGAGTTAGATGCGTTGTGTGATGAAATGGTGCGTTTCTGTAAACAACTCGAACCGCAGTACAATGAACAACGTGCGGCTGATGTGCTCAAGTATGGGTTCATCGCGGCGATTGATGCCGACACGCGCATGGAACCAACCATTCACGCGCTGAAAGAAGTGGCGTTTCGTTATCTGCATGATACAGATCGTGCGGAGTTACTCGGACACGTCGAAGAACACCTTGGTGTGTTACGTTTTGAAACCGCGCGTAAACAAACCCTCGCCATGGAACAAGCGGTGCGTATGATGGAACGGCGAGAAGATAAAAAATAAATTTCTATTTTATGACACATTCAACCATTTTCGCATTTTCAAAACACGTTGGTGAAGAGGTGACCTTTCGTGGATGGGTCTATAACCTGCGTTCATCGGGCAAGATCGCGTTTTTACAAATTCGTGACGGATCGGGTTTTGCGCAGGCGATTGTTTCGGAAACCGCGGTGCCTGCGCCAGTATGGGAGAGCACACAGAAGCTGACGATTGAATCTTCCGTGGAATTAACCGGCACGGTAAGTAAGCACCCCAAAAAAGAAGAATATGAATTGCAGGTGAGTGGGTTGACGGTATTGCAAATTGCGCAAGAATATCCGATTGGAAAAAAAGAACACGGCCCAGATTTTTTGTTGAACGAACGGCACCTGTGGTTGCGTGCAGGAACCCAGTGGGCAATTCAACGTGTGCGCAATACTATTATTAACGCAACCTACGAATATTTGAATAAAGAAGGCTATATCAAAATTGATGCGCCGGTGCTCACGCCAACTTCTTGCGAAGATACGACCGAACTATTTGAACTGAATTATTTTGATGAAGGAAAAGCGTATTTGACACAGAGTGGGCAGTTATATTTGGAAGCCGCCATGTTTTCGCATGGCCGTGTGTTTGATTTTGGTCCGGTGTTTCGTGCAGAAAAATCGAAAACCCGCCGGCACTTAACTGAGTTTTGGATGATGGATGCGGAAGCGGCGTTTGTGGATTACATCGGCAACATGGATATTCAGGAAGGGTTGATGAAATATATTGTTGCAGCAGTGTTGGAGCGTAATGTTGTGGAGTTGGGTGTGTTGGAGCGAAATGTGGCACCGTTGCAAACCGCCGTAACAAAACCATTTGTACGCATCACTCACGCGGAAGCAGTGGAGAAGTTGCATGTTTTGGGGAGTGACATCGCCGCAGATGACGACCTCGGCGCAGATGACGAAACAATACTCACGCAGCAGTACGATGTGCCGATGTTCATTATGAAATATCCAGCGAAAGTGAAAGCGTTTTATATGAAGCCAGACCCAGAAGATTCGAGCCGCGTGTTGTGTTCTGATTTATTAGCACCAGAAGGCTATGGCGAAATTATTGGTGGTTCGCAGCGTATTGATGATTATGATTTGCTTGTCCGCAAAATGGAAGAATTCAACCTGCCACGAGCACCGTTTGAATGGTACCTCGATTTACGCAAATATGGCTCTGTGCCTCATTCCGGTTTTGGGTATGGTTTAGAGCGTATTACCGCTTGGATTACCGGCACAAAGCATATCCGCGAAACGATTCCGTTTCCACGCATGATCAACCGCATTACTCCATAAAAATAGGGCATATTTGCATTTTCCGCTATAATCGGCTATAATCCGCTATATACACTATAGCGTTAATATATGAGCGAAAATAATAGCGATATTAAGCGAAAATACGATAATCGAGTACATAACCCCGAACCCCACATCGTGGCTCTTTTGGCGGAAATTGATGGTATTCGTGGTGAATTTAAGTCTGGTTTGCGCATGACGCCACAAGCGATTGACCATCTTCGTAAATCCACGCTTATCACTTCTGCAGGTAGTTCTACTCGTATTGAAGGGAGCAAGCTCACAGATGAAGAAGTAGAAAAAATAATGCGTGGTCTTGCGGTTTCAAAATTTGCTGACCGTGATTCACAAGAAGTGCAGGGTTATTTGGAAACCCTGCAAAAAGTATTTGAGAGCTTTCAAACACTGCCGCTGCGAGAAAGCATCATTACCGCGCTGCATAAAGAGTTGTTGAAATATTCTACCAAAGATGATCTGCATCGAGGTGAATACAAAAAGAAAGAGAATACGGTGGGTGTATTGGGACAGAACGGTCAAGTGGTGCGAATCATGTTTGAAACAACACCGGCGTATTTGACCGCAAAAGAGATGCAAGAGTTGGTGGATTGGACAATAGTTGCATTGGAGAAAAATCGTTTTCATTCGCTGTTAATCATTGCCAATTTTATTATTGAGTTTTTGAAAATTCATCCGTTTGAAGATGGGAATGGCCGAACTTCACGTGTGCTCACGAATTTGTTGTTGTTGCGATCGGGGTATCAGTTTGTGCACTATGTTTCGCACGAGCAAATTGTAGAACGTCGGAAGGACGAATATTATATTGCGTTGCGAAAATCTCAACAAACTTTTGGCACGGAGAGTGAAACTATTACTCCGTGGTTGAATTTTTTTCTTTCTGTTGTGCGAGAGCAAGCGACAAAAGCACTCGCGTACTTGCAAGAAGAAAAAGTGGAAGACACGCTTTCGCCAAAACAATACGCCGTGTGGAAATATTTTGGTGATGTAGCAGAAGCTGGCCCAACCGAGATAGTGAAAGCCACTGGTGTGGTGATGCCCACCGTTCGTCAGGCACTGAATCGTTTAGTGAAATTGGGAAAGTTGAAGCGTATCGGGCAGGGGCGTGGTACGCGATACAAAAAATTATAACACCCAATTGTTGAAAAAAGCGTATATATCCTGTATAGTGGCAAATACGTAATTATTATTTTTTGAATTTGTATGGAACGTACATGGATTATTGATACCCTGCAAAAAACAGGGCAGGAGGTGGTGTTAAAAGGCTGGGTACACGTCCGCCGCGACATGGGAAAGCTTATTTTTATTGATCTTCGTGACCGCTCAGGCATTTGCCAAGTGGTCTTTTTACCGAATCATAAAGAGGCATTGGAAGAAGCCGCAAGACTGCGCCCGGAATTTGTGGTTGAAATTCGTGGCCAAGTAAATGCGCGCCCGGAAAAACAGGTGAATGCCAACTCGCCAACTGGCACCATTGAAATTGAAGCCCTCGCGCTCACTATTTTGAACACTGCGGAGACGCCGCCGTTTGATGTTGCGCAAGATACACAGCCGATCAACGAAGAATTGCGAATGAAATACCGCTATCTTGATTTGCGTACAGAACGAATGAAGAAGAATATCATGTTGCGTGACCGGGTTGTTGCGTTTTTCCGCAGGTATATGGGTGAACATGATTTTCTAGAAATTGAAACGCCTATTATGATGAAAGGAACACCAGAAGGATCACGAGAGTACATCGTTCCATCGCGTTTACAAAAAGGAAAATTTTATGTATTGCCACAATCGCCGCAACAGTTTAAACAATTATTGATGGTGTCGGGGTTAGAACGATACTTCCAAATTGCGCGGTGCTTTCGAGATGAAGATTCACGCGGAGACCGCCAACCAGAATTTACGCAACTCGATTATGAAATGTCTTTCATTACCCAAGAAGATATTTTGCAATACACCGAAGCGATGTTTATTGAAATGGTGAAACAGACTGCGCCAGAAAAACATCTTTCCACCGTTCCATTCCCACGGTTAACGTATGCAGAATCGATGGAAAAATTTGGTCATGATAAACCAGATTTACGAAAAAATCCGGAAGACCCAAATGAGTTAGCATTTTGCTGGGTGCTCGATTTTCCCATGTTTGAAGAAGGGGATGATGGAAGTTTACAAGCTAAACATCATCCATTCTGTTCGGTGAAACCGGAAGATGTTGCAAAGCTCGATAACGAACCATTGAGTGTTCGCGCAAATTCATACGATTTAGTTTTGAATGGATATGAACTTGCCAGTGGTAGCATTCGTATTCATGAACAGACGATGCAGCAGAAAATTTTTAATCTGCTCAACATTAGCAAAGAAGAGCAAGAATCTCGTTTTGGTCACATGTTGAATGCGTTTACGTATGGCGCACCACCTCATGGCGGAATTGCCCCGGGTATTGACCGCATTGTCATGATTTTGGCCAATGAACCAAGCATTCGCGAAGTCATTGCATTTCCAAAAACCGCCGAAGGACGAGATTTGTTGATGGGTGCGCCTTCTGTTGTCGCACAGCAACAACTGGACGAACTTGGTATTCAGATCAAAGAAAGATAGAAATATGCGTTATAAACCTAGCCTCATACGCGAAGGCCGAAAAGCGAAAAGCCAAGCATTAACGGAAGGAATTACTATTAAGGGTGTCGGAACTACAGCTTTTAAAGAACAGGTGAAACCAACACTTGAAGCCGCTGTTGCCGTAGCTGTTCAAGCCAATCGAGAATGGATAGAGAATGAATGGAAGAAAATAAGTAAAGATTTTGAAGAGGCACGGGCAATATCAGTCGATGATGTTATAAAAGTATTTCAATCCACACTGCAAAAAAAAATTAAAATTGTAGCAAGATTAGAAAAAAAATCACCAGAAAGTCTTTTGCATAATACAGTACAATTTGCAACCATTTTTGATCAAGCCGTGTTTGATTTTATTTTGTCACTGCGCCAATCACATCGGCGTGGGGATTCATTTTTGACAACACTCGCATTTGCAGAGTTATCTCATTGGCTCAATCCAAAAGAAATAGAGCGCCTCGCTGAAAAGTATCAGGATCGAGTGGATCAAAGAGTTATCAAACGTGCCGCGGTAAGTAATCCTAGATATCCTGATGGTTTTATTGATGAGTATCTTGAGGCAGTGGATTGTCTTACTGAGAAGTATCAGGATCGAGTGGATCAAAGTGTTATCAAACGTGCCGCAGAGAGCAATCCCAAGGATCCTGATCGTTTCATTAACGGATATCTTAAGACCGTGGATCGTTTGAGTCAGAAGTATCAGGATCGAGTGGATCAAAGAGTTATCAAACGTGCCGCAGAGAGCAATCCCAAGGATCCTGATGGTTTTATTGATGAGTATCTTGAGGCAGTAGATCGTCTTACTGAGAAATATCAGGATCGAGTTGATCAGGGTGTTATCAAATATGCTGCTTTGAATAGCTTGAAAGACCCTGATGGTTTTATTGACGGATATCTTAAGACCGTGAGTCATCTAACCGAGAAATATCAAAGTCGAGTGGATCAAAGCGTTATTAAGCATGCCGCAGAGAGTAATCCCAAGGATCCTGATGGTTTTATTGACGGATATCTTAAGATCATGGATCGTCTGAGTCAGAAATATCATGATCGAGTGGGTCAAACTGTTATCAAATATGCTGCTTTGAATAGCTTGAAAGACCCTGATGGGTTCATTGATGAATATCTTGAGGCAATAGATCGTCTTACCGAGAAATATCAAGGTCGAGTGAATCAGGCTGTTATCAAGCGTGCTGCAGAGAGTCATCCTAAAAACCCCGATGCGTTTATTGATGCCTACTTAACATCTTCCTAAGTGACAAGCATGAAAAAAGCGCTGGAACTTGAAAATTTTACTGGCCCGCTCGATTTGTTATTGCAACTCATTGAAGAAGACCAATTGGAAATTACGGAAGTATCGCTCGCGAGTGTTACCGAACAATTCTTAGCGTATTTAGAGGAGGTTGAAGAGCGCTTACCCGAAGAACTGGCAGATTTCCTTGTTGTTGCCACAAAGCTGCTGCTGCTTAAATCGCGTGCACTCTTGCCGTATCTGCAAATAGAAGACGAAGAAGACCCTGGCGAGTTGGCTGCACAACTGCGCATGTATAAAAAATATGCGGAAGCAACGGTAGGTATTGAAGAACTGATCGGTCGCAAACAATTTCTCTACGCGAAAAAAACGCCTCGTGAAAAATTTACGCAAGTGGTATTTCATCCGCCGCAGGATATATCTACTGAGCACTTACGTACATTTTTTGTCGACATCTTAAGCCGTCTTGAACCCGTCGTGCGTATTCCAAAAGCTGCGATTGAAAAAGTGATGAGCTTGCGTGAAAAATTGGCGCAGGTGCGCAACTTGATCGAAAAAAATATCACCATGAGTTTTGACCAGTTGCTTGCGGATAATCGAGATCGTGGAGAAGTCGTTGTGACATTTCTGGCATTACTCGAACTGGTGAAACAACAGACGATTGTGGTAGAACAAGATCAATCCTTTAAACAAATGCGTATTAAAAAACATTCACATATATAATTTTATGGAAAGTCTGCAGCGAAAAATTGAAGCATTGCTGTTTCTTGAATCTAAACCATTCACGTTCAAGAAATTAGCACATATATGCAGTGCAGAAGAAGAAGCGGTAGCGACAACCGTCACTGTATTGCAAGGCCAATATGAACAACGCGGTGGTGGAGTGACGTTGGTTATTGAAAGCAATACGGTGCAGCTCATGACTGCGCCAGCAGAATCTGCATTTATTCAGCAATATATTCAGGAAGAGGAAACCGGAGAGCTGACGCGCCCATCATTGGAAACATTGACGATCATTGCCTATCGCGGTCCGGTTCCAAAAACCGAAATTGAATTGATTCGTGGTGTAAATTGCAGCCTTATTCTTCGCAATTTGATGATTCGCGGACTCGTGGAAGAAGTCGGTGAAACAGAAATTGGCACGCCGGTGTATAGCGCGACCATTGAATTTTTGCGCTATCTTGGATTAAATAAAATCACCGATCTTCCAAATTACGAAGAGTTGAACAAGAATGTGCACCTGCAGGAATTGCTTGCAGCTCAACAAAACCCCGAAGATTTTTTTCAACAAGCCGTATAATTTGTACGTCAGTAACTCACCGTATTTTCTATGCTCACCAATTTTTTACTGAGTATTGCTATTATTACTCAATTAGCCAAACTGCCATTGCCGGAAGCGATGACGCAGGCAGAGCATTTTGTGATTGTGCCAACAACCACGTCTGAAGAGGCGAACGCGTTTGAATGGCGGTTGATGCCAGCGGTTGACACGACATTTCTTCCACCAAAAAAAATTGATGACGATCACGGTCCGGAAATTGATGCGCGCAGTAGCGTGGTGATGGACGCCGCAACACAACAAGTATTATGGCAAAAAAATCCAGACGCCGAAGTGTCTATTGCTTCCATTACCAAACTCATGACCGCATTGGTGTGGCTTGATCATAAACCTGCTGATGGGTTAAATCATATTCACACATTCGCTCCAGAAGATGATACACCTGGGGGGAAGGAATTGAATCTGCCTTATGGCGCACAACTGACGACGTTCAATGTACTCCGCTCAAGCCTGGTGGCTTCATATAATGACACGGCGCTCGCACTGGCACACAGCAGTAGACTCAGCGAAGACGAATTTGTCGCTGCCATGAATCACAAAGCTCAGGCACTGAGTATGGAACATACGACATTTGTCGATCCCACGGGCTTGTACAAAGGGAACATTTCCACCCCGTTCGATATTGCCTTGCTTGCCCGAGAAGCCTTCAGTAAACCCGAAATTCAAGTGCCAGCCAGTATGACCAAACACGCTCAAGAAATCGAAGATACGCACCAGCCGATTACCGTATACACCACCGATAAATTATTATATGATACAGATCTGAACATCGTTGGTGGAAAAACAGGCTATACAGATGAAGCTGGCTACTGCGTGGTGGTCGAAGTACGTGAACCACACAGCGAACGCGATGTCATTGTTGTCGTGCTTGGTGCGCCAACAGAAGAAGGTCGGTTTACTACCGCAAAACAGATCATTGAATGGACATTTTTACATTATGCTTGGAATTAACCCGTTAGAAACATTTGCGACAATTCCACATGAGTTGGCTGTTTTTTTGATTGCCATGTTACCGTCATTGGAATTGAGTGCGGCTATTCCTGCCGGTATTGGCGGGTGGCACTTACCGTGGTGGAAAGTCTATCTGCTCGCCGTGAGCGGTAGCTTAGTGCCGGGAATCGCGATTTTATTATTCATTGAACCGATTGCTAATATCTTACGCCGACATTCAAAAATCATGAACAGATTTTTTACCTGGCTGTTTGAAAAAACGCGTAAAGATTTTTATGCGAAACATGAAAAATGGGGCAATGCAGCCTTGTTGTTTTTTGTGGCTATTCCATTGCCACTGCCCGGTTCTGGCATGTGGAGTGGCGCACTCGCGGCATGGTTATTTGGCATCCCATTTCATAAAGCTTTTCCTATGTTATTTGGCGGTATTCTGTTTGCGGGCGTTATTGCCACAGCAATCACCTTAGGAGTATTTTCATTTTTATAATTTTTTATTTTTATGGCACAGAAAAAAATTCGTATCGCTATTAACGGTTTTGGACGCATTGGTAAAATCGCATTCAAAATTGCGTATGAGCATCATGCTGATGAAGTAGAAATCGTTGCGATTAACGACCTATCAACAGAAGCCCAAGCCGCAGAAGTATTGAAATATGACTCGGTGTATCGTGCGTTTCCACATACAGTGAGCTCTGGTTCCGGATTCATTTCCGTTGACGGCGTGCAGTTCAAAAAATTCGCGGAAAAAGAACCGGAAAAATTGCCGTGGAAAGATTTGGCAGTTGATGTTGTGTTGGAATGTACGGGTGTGTTTACGAATAAAGAGGGGGCTGCAAGGCACCTCGCGGGCGGTGCGAAAGTGGTGATTATTTCCGCCCCAGCAAAAACAGGGGAGCCTGTTGGTACATTTGTGCTTGGTGTGAACCACGAAGATTTTGACGCAACAAAAGACCAAGTCATTTCCAATGCATCGTGTACCACAAATTGTATCGCGCCGGTGATGGAAGTTTTAGAGCGCACTTTTGGTATTGAAAAAGCGATGATGTCCACGATTCATGGATACACGGCAGATCAAAACCTGGTGGACGGCTTTCATAAAGATCCTCGTCGTGCCCGTAGTGCTGCGCTCAATATTGTTCCCACCACCACCGGAGCAGCGATCGCTACTGCGGAAACAGTTCCACAGCTTAACGGTATTTTTGATGGCCTCGCATTTCGTGTACCCGTACCGGTCGGTTCAGTCAGCGATATTACGGCGTTACTGAAGCGCGATGTCACTGCCGAAGAAGTAAACGCTGCTCTCACGAGCGCTGCCGAGACACCGCGCTACAAAGGCATCCTGGAAGTCACGAATGATCCTATTGTCTCCAGCGACGTCATTGGTCGCTCTGTTTCTTCGCTCGTTGATTTAGCGCTCACCAATGTGGTCGGCGGAAATTTGGTGAAAGTCGTCGCCTGGTATGACAACGAATATGGATATTCTCATCGTTTAATAGAACAGGCTATTGGTGTTGGGCGTAAAGCAACGGTATAAATTGCTATAACAATATTTCAAAATACTGCTTGCGGAATTCGTCCAAAAGCAGTATTTTTGTTGTTCATTCGTTTCCTTATATTGCCTATGCATAGATATCAAATCGAAACTATTGTTCACGATTATTTTCAACCCGTGTATCGCTTTATCTATTTTCGTGTTGGGAATACGGTAGAAACAGAAGATATTGTTGGCGACATTTTTGAAAAAGTTGTTCGACATATTCACGATTTCCACGAACAAGATGGAGCGACATTGCGTAGTTGGATTTTCACGATCGCTCGTCATGCGCTTATCGATTATTACCGAAAAAAGCGACACACCAATATTCCGATCGATGCTATTGAAATTCCTGTTGCGGCAATGAGTGATGCCGTTGCAAATCTTTCTTTGAATCTTGCTCATGCACTTGCGGCGATTGATCAACTGCCGTCACGACAAAAAGAGATCGTGCTGCTGCGTCACCAAGCGGGTCTATCCAATAAAGAAATTGCTGGAATTATGCAGATTGGTGAGCGTACGGTTGCCGCGTCACTATCTCGCGCATTAAAAATACTTCGTCAACAATTAGCGCCATTACATTTATGAAACAATTTTTCTTCAACAAACGATTAACACGAATTTTACAACGTGAAATCATTCCACAACGCCAAGTGTTTCAAGGTGAATTACAACAACGCATTGCGCGCATTCTTCAGAAAGAAAATTTAATTTCTTCATCACTATTTACTCATCATCCATTTCGTTTTATGAAATTACACAAATTTTCTTTTGGTGTCATTCCTGTTGTGCTTGCTATTGCGGTCTTTGGCATCATTGAATTTGGTTCATGGCCACATACAAAAAATGGAATATACATTAACCAGGTTCTTGCAAAATCTATTGACAATACCTTTTATCCAAATAATTCTACAGAATTTCGTTATCAGGAAATCAGTGGATTTATGGGGAAGGTGTCTATTTGGCAACAGGGGAACAATGTGCGTTTTGATTTGCTCACAGGTTCTACTCTTTATTCCGCTGTTGATAATCAAAGCTGTCGTGTGGATTATCAACAAGAAAAAACTACATCGGTAAAGGACGTCAATCTTTTATTTGAATGTAGCGATGGTTTTGATATGGGAACTGCCAAATTACTCATGAATGGTACAACATTAGCTCTCAATAATGTTCATGCACAACATTTAGATGATCCTCGTGGCGATCTATCCATTACCTGGACGACCGCTGAATCAATAAATGACGAGAATATACAAATGTCTACTGGCGCATCTGGATTTATTGATTCCATATCCGTCGTTAATTCATGGGTTGATGCTGAGGGTAAATATCAACATCAAGTATCACTAAATATCAGCGATATGCGATATAACGCGCATAGGGAAAATACATCTGATCATTTATTTCAAATAGTCAGCGGAGATCGTTCCTCAGCAGTGTATGCAGTGAATATTGATACGATACAGGTTCGCACTGTTAGCAATGAAGAATTGGAAACATTTCGTGAAGAGTATAAAAAAACAGTTCAAAAAGATTTTCTCGGTCGCGCTATTGAAAATATATATGAAACTCAATTTATGGATCCATTAAGTATTCGTCAGCGTATTGATGAATTAGGAGAACCGGTGTCACAAGAAAAAGAACAATACCTTGGTAAAGAAATCATACGTGTACGTTATCAACTGTCAAATGTATTTTTTAATGAAGAAGAAAGCTTACCAGATCCAGCTGTGGAATTTGTTATTAATACCACGGATGATACTATTCTGGAATACACCATGTATCGAGACAATCAAGTAGTTTCTCACGCAACTGTTGATGAACAAAAAAATATCACAGATATTCCACCGGATGATTTTTTCAGTGTCGATTATTGGAAAGACGAGATACAGCCACAATATCTTCAACAATAATAATTTTGTCCGTCCGTCTTGACTGAGCAATCAAAAAAACGTAGAATCCATCTGCGTTTTTTGTGTTGCATGGCGGCACAAAACCCCTTGCCCGCATCGTCTAACGGTTAGGACGCCGCGTTCTCAACGCGATAATCGGGGTTCGATTCCCCGTGCGGGTACAGACAACAAAAAATTCCATTTTTTGATGCGTTTTAGACATTTTTTATCTATCGCACTTGCGTGTATAGAAGATAACAGTTTTTTTCAGGCAGCTTGCAGAGTATTTGGTTTTTTTGATTCAGGTAGAAAAGTATGTTCAAAAGTATGTTCAGTTTCTGGATCGAGGGTGTATACTCTCCCATTTTTATTTAGAATAGGAAAAAATATTTGATTCCAACGTTCTATTGTAAGAGGTGTATCGCTCATTTCTTCAGGAGCACGTCTTACAATATGCGTAACCGGCTTACCTGTTGTATCAGCTAAATCTTGTAAGAAATCAAACAATTTTTCATATAATTGTATACCCAATTTAGAAGGTAAAGTAGCTGATCCACGTTCTTTTTTTATAGCAGTGATTACACAATAATTGTCAGTATATTTATTAAGTTCTATTTTAAGATGAATAAACGAATCATTGTTACAGATTCTAAGTAATATTTGAAGATCCTTTTTTTTAAAAACTTTTCTTAATCCAAAAAAATCCAATTGATCATTGTTGATTATAAAATTTTGATGGAAGTATTGATTTGAATAATCATTAGTTTGCTCATCAAAATAGGGGTCTAGCCTTTCTGCTTTTTTTTGCAATGTATAAGGTAATGTATCTTTCCAATGGATATCTCGTAATTGAAATTTTTCAAATGGGCCATGCATTTGTCTTGTGTCAGGATTATATCTTTCCATATAGCTAGTTTTTTGTTTAATACACTATTAAATTATATATATATTCTAATTAGCATTTAAACAGGTGTCAAAAATTTCATTCAATTCCTTAAACCAATGGCGTAAATTTTGAATTATGGTGTTCCAATTTTCAATACAATGCAGTACATACCATTGAGTATTGAAACTTTATAAAACTTGTGATTCTTTATAAAGTTTGTTATACTGTACTTATGACAGTACAGCAAAAAATTCAACGAATTTTGAAAGTAAGCGGTAAAACGCAAACAGAGCTTGCTCAAATGCTGCAGGTCAGTTTTGTCACACTCAATAGTTGGGTGAATGGGAAGAGTTTACCACGTAAAATTGCACAAGCGAAGATTGATCTATTGTATCAAGAATATACGGGTGTTAAGGAAGTGACGGACTCTGAGCTTTTGGTAAAAAAGCAACGGGTGGCGGAACTGAAAAAACAATTTCCTCATCCGTTACAGTATATAGTACAACGGCAAGATCTGTATGAAACATTTGTCCTTGAACTGACATATCATACGAATAGTATTGAAGGGAGTACATTCACTGAACCGGAAGTGCGAGCGGTTATTTTTGATAATGTGACCATTCCTGATAAAACAGTCGTTGAGCATCAAGAAGCAAAAAATCATCAAGCTGCACTGGGAAATTTGATGCAGTGGTTAACACAACATAAAAAGCCAAAACAAATAACAGAAGATTGGATAAAGAAAATTCATTCCATTTTGATGAATGGTATTCGATCTGACGCAGGTATGTACCGCCGTCATGGGGTACGCATCGTTGGTTCGCATGTTCCTACGACGAATTATTTGAAGATTGATGATCGAATGTATACGTTTGGCCAGGATCTCCAGCACTCATCTGAAGAAGATATTGTCATGCACATGGCAAAAACTCATGCCCAGTTTGAACAAATTCATCCGTTTTCTGATGGCAATGGACGTGTTGGAAGATTACTCATGCATGCACAAGCTCTGCAATATGGATTACCTCCAGTGTTAATTAAGCAAGAGAAGAAACAAGCGTATTATACTTATTTACAGCGAGCGCAACTGGAAGAGAAATACATTTTTTTGGAATCATTTATCTATGATGCATTGCTTGAGTCTTACGCACTGTTACAAAATGGTTAATTTACAATTTGAGGCAAGACAGTAAATCACAGCTTCAAATCCTGAATCAAGGTGTTCCAATTCTCAATACAATGGGGTACCAAATAGGACAGATTGTAAATTCAATTGACAATTTGTCACACCTATGCTAATATAGCTTTATGATTAAGCGTAATGTAGAAGTTAAGTTAAAACAATTGGCTCAACAAATGCCAGCCATTGCAGTCATTGGCCCACGCCAAGCAGGTAAAACGACTCTGGTACGTAAGGTGTTTCGTGATAAACCGTATGTATCACTCGAAGATTTAGATACCCGTGAATTTGCCCAAACAGACCCCCGTAGATTTTTAGATCAATATCAAGAAGGGGCTATTTTTGATGAAATTCAACGGGTACCAGATTTACTATCCTATTTACAAACGATGATTGATAATCAGCCAGTCAATGGTCGATTTATCTTAACAGGGTCGCATAACTATTTATTGCAACAGCATGTTTCGCAAACTCTGGCCGGACGTGTGGCAATGCTCACGTTATTACCATTAAGTTTAGAAGAATTAGAGCAAGCGAGTAGCAAAACAAAATCAATAGAGAGCTATTTGTTTACAGGATGTTATCCACGCATTTATGATCAACACCTGAATCCTTCTGAATGGTATTCTAGTTATATTCAAACGTATGTTGAGCGCGATGTTCGTTTGATTAAAAATATTTCTGACCTACAGGCCTTTCAAAAATTTATTAAATTATGTGCTGGGAGAATTGGACAAATTCTGAATTTATCTTCTTTAGCCAATGATTGTGGAATTACGCATAATACGGCAAAAGCGTGGATGAGTATTTTAGAGTCTAGCTATATCGTATTTTTATTACAGCCTCATCATAAAAATTTTAGTAAACGGTTGATAAAAATGCCAAAACTCTATTTTTATGATACGGGTTTAGCATGTGCTTTATTGCATATTACGAATGTTGCGCAATTAAAAACGCATTATTTATATGGGGGTTTATTTGAATCTTTTATTATTGCTGAATTGATGAAGTTTCGTTTTAATCAAGGTGCACAACCCAATTGTTATTTTTGGCGAGATCGTTTAGGGCATGAAATTGATTGTATTATTGAACAAGGTGACCAATTAATTCCTATTGAAATTAAATCTGGTAAAACAATTGTTTCAGATTATTTTAAAGGTATTCAGTACTGGACGAATTTAGCTGGAATGTCAGCAGAGCATGGATATGTTATTTATGGCGGTATGCAAAATCAACAACGTAGCCAAGGGCACGTGTTAAGTTGGAAAAATATGAAACAAATTGCGCAATAAATATGTTTATTTATTCATTTGCTGCAATACAGTAAACCAATGCCTCAAATCTTGAATCAAGGTGTTCCAATTCTCAATACAATGGGGTACACTTTAGATAAGTTCTGTTTTACGTAGGGTAGCACAAAAAAAGTTATTTGTTTACCGCTCTCCTTCAGAAAAAGTGGGATCTTCAGGATCTTCTTCCAGTGCTTGCTTTTTTTCCCATGCGTCATATTTTTCCTTTGTCATGTCTAGCAAATCTTGTGGTTCAAATGTACCATCAAGGAGTCCTGTTGGTTCTTCTAATGCCGCGGCAATTGCGTTCACTTCATCTGGCGATAGCATGCTTTTGGTTTTTGAGCCACCGTTAGCCTGCTCTTTTGTAAGCTGCTCTCTCATACTTCGTCCCAGTGTTTCAAGATCGTTGCTTGGAGTAGCCACAGAATGATCAACTCCAGCATTTGCTTCCCTTAGGGCATCGAGTATCTGTTGCCAAGTTTCGTTGCTTTCAGATGGGCTGGTATAGTCAATAGCATTATGAGGTTCAGTTGCATGTATCTCAGCATTTTCAACATTATCAGTAGGTAATTTTTTTGATAGTTCTGGTCTATTTTTTTTTGGCGATGCCGCGCTCTCACCTAATAATGCCTCCATAATAGTAAGATGAAATCATTAATGACAAATACGTGAAGTTTTTTCAGTACATTTACATATTTGTTCTTTAAAGTATATCCTCTTTTTAATAAAAAGTATATATGCTAAATGCACACCTTTAGAAAGTGATGGGTTCGAGGATGCTTTACATTCAAACGCGAATGTATATATTCTACGGTTCTTGACTTCGTTGGCATCGGTTGTATGCTAGTCATATATGTCTGAACAACAGCGCCGCATTTACCTTGACCATGCCGCCACCACTCCACTTGCACCCGAGGTGTTTTCGGCTATGGAACCGTGGTTGCGTGAAGAGTATGCGAATCCATCTTCAGCACACACACCTGGTTACCGTGCTCGCCGCGCTATTGATGACGCACGCACAACGATTGCCCGTTTTTTGCATTGTTCGCCGCAGGAATTAGTGTTTACTGCCGGCGGAACCGAGAGTATCAATATGGCGTTACTTGGAGCGGCACGTCATCTTGGCCGTGGGCACATTGTGACCACCGCTATTGAACATCCTGCTGTTCTTGACACGTGTCGGGCATTAGAACGCGAGGGGTTTGAACTCACAATCGTGCCGGTTGCACCCAACGGCATTGTGAATCCACAACAATTCGTTGCTGCAGTAAAAGAAACAACGATTCTCGTGAGCATGATGATGGTGAATAACGAAATTGGCACTATTCAACCAGTCACAGAAACCGTTCAGCTAGTGAAAGCCGTTAACTCAAAAATACTCTTTCATACCGATGCCTGCCAAGCGACTGAAAGCCAACCACTCGACATGGGCAAACTCGGTGTGGATCTTCTCAGCATCAATGCCAGTAAAGTGTATGGCCCTAAAGGTGTGGGAGCTTTATATGTGAAACGCGGCGTAACCTTGCGGCCACTCCTCTATGGTGGGCACCAAGAGCACGGCCTGCGCCCCGGCACAGAAAATGTTGCGGGGATTGTTGGTTTCGCGGCTGCCCTGCAATTAGTCCATGCCGAGCAACAGCAGGAAAATATGCGCCTCACGCAATTACGCGACCGCCTGATGGACGCTATTCTTAGCGCCATTCCGCACAGCCGCCTCAATGGTGACCGCACACGCCGTGTGCCAAATAATCTCAACGTATTTATCCCTGAGGTTGATGGCGAAGCATTATTATTGCATCTTGACCAAGAGGGGATTGCTGCTTCACTTGGTTCTGCGTGTACCGCCGGTTCACTGGAACCATCACACGTGTTACTTGCTCTCGGGTATGCACGCCAAGACGCACGTCGCAGTCTTCGTCTCACGCTCGGTCGGAGTACGACGATAGAAGATGTTGATTATGTGGTGCGCGCCTTAGCGAAGATAGTGCAAAAATAACGAAAAAATTAAATAGCAATAATTATTTATACATAATGACTATGCGAAAAAAATCTTTTGCAAGTATCACGGTGACACTGTTTGTTGCCGGAATGGTGCTCATGGGTGCCGGGTGCGGAAAACAAAGCACAAATACCAATCGTTCGAGCAATACTAATACGGTGAGCAACTCTAGTGCAACAGAAGAAGTAACGGTGCAAGACCCAGGCACACCAACTGGTAATGATGCCACAGATGAAGCGACTATCGAAGAAACGTTGAATGAAATGCAAGATGCATCTGATTATGCCACTGAGGCAACGAATGCTGTTGAGAGTGGTGATGATGCAGATAGCTACGCATTACCACAGGATGTTGAATAATCTCTAATGATATATTTATGAAAAAAACTTCATCAATTTTCTCTCTCTTAGTGATATTCACACTCTTCACACCGTCTGTTCAGGCGATGAAAGTCGCCACCATTGGTGACACACTCAAAAACAGTGTAAATGAAGATACGCAAGCTGCAGTGAATGAAGCAGTAAACGAAGCAAAAGATGCAACATTCGATGCACGTAAAGAAGCGTTAATAACGGTGCTCGACAAATCAGAAACGATTCTGGCTGATGTGGAAACACAATTACAACAATCTGATTATGCATCAGACGAAACAAAATCAGATGGACAAGCAGCGATTGATGATGCGCAATCACAGGTGAATAGTTTGCAGGCAGCGGTTTCCAGTGCCACCACCAGCGCAGAACTGGATGCTGCACGTGCTGATACGATCGCATGGTTGAAAGCGAATAAAGATTTAGCAAAAGACTTGGTGCTGGATATTTATTTGGATAGTTTGAATGCAGCGATTGGTGCGGATAAAGAAGTGGTTGATGCTGCTGATGCTCTATTGCCATTTTTTCAAGCAGATGATGCCCTAGATACGACGACCTATGCCAGTTTGTTAGCCACTGCACAGGATTCGCTCCAAACGGCACAAGATGATTGGGATGCTGCACACAATAACCCCAGCCAAGAAACCTTAGATACAAGCACGCGCTCGACAGTACAAGCTAGTCTTGACGCCGCAAAATTACTAGAAGAGGCAGACAGTCTCTACAGCCAAATGACAGAATAATTGAGCAGATTCATCGTATTGAATAAACACCGCTGCTTCATCGGAGCGGTGTTTTCGAGTAGCAGTTTTCGAGTAGTAGTTTGACGAACCTCTTTTTTTTTGATATACTGTATGTATAAAAGTGCTTCAAACAAACAAAAAGAAAATTAACAACCTATGAACGACCACAAAATCGAGCGGTTAATGCTCTCTGTTTCTATGCTTTTTATTGGTGTTTCTGCGCTATTATTCATGGCGCTGATTATGCCAATGGTCATGAAATAAGGCCGCAAGCGTAGGTAGAGAGTAGCAAATTTTAATTTATATAAGGAGGATATATGAATTACTTTCTTGAATCTATGAACAAGTTTGATCTCTTTTTACAAGAGCACGAATCGCGAATTTCCCAGCAATTAGAGAAATTAGAGGAAGTGCCTGCGGCGACTATACAGCATCAACCATTCGAGGTCGTCGAATAACAGTAAAAAAAGAATAAAAAATGCGCTAAAAATAGCGTATTTTTTATATCTTGACAGAAGAAACAGGGAGTGGCTATAATAAATTAGCACTCTATCATTGCGAGTGCTAAAATCTCATTATGGATAAAATTCAACGGCGAAAGCTGCTTCTCCAAGCCATTATTCAGGAATACATCAAAACGGCTCATCCCGTGAGTTCGCAGGTATTAGTGGAAGAGTATGGGTTTGATTATTCTCCTGCCACAGTCCGCAACGACATGGCTGCTTTGGAAGATGCTGGTTTAATTATCCAACCCCATACTTCTGCTGGCCGTGTGCCAACCGAAAAGGGGTATCATTATTACATTCGTCATTTTCTCCAACACGATCCATTACCAAAGGCGCAGCAAACAACGCTAGACAAAGCGGTCACGGCAGAAGCTGATACTGAACGCGAACGGTTGAAACGTATTGCACGCGCGGTTTCGGAACTCACTGGAGAACTCGTAATTGTTTCCGACGGAAATGGTGATGTGCTCTACACAGGCATGTCGCATATTGTTCGTAAACCGGAATTTGCGGAAGCGAACGTAATGACATCGCTCGGTGATGCGTTCGACCGTTTGGATGAAGTGATGAGCGATATGCAGCAGATGATGCGGCAAGAGATTGACGTGTTACTCGGCGCCGAAAATCCATTCTCTAATACATTTGCTATAGTTGTAGGGGAATATGTTTTACCGGAAACCGAAACGCAAGGAGTGATGGGCATTTTGGGCCCAATGCGCATGGATTACGCCACCAATATTGCCATTTTGGAATATATGGAATCATTAATCGATCAACAGAATGAAGAACACATCACATAAACCGAAACCGGAAGACGCGCCGGATGAAGAACCGCGTTTGACCGAAGAAGGAAGTTCTCCTGCGGCAGCGCCAGAAGCGACAGCAGAAGAACCGCAAGACGAACTGGCTGAATTGAAACAACAAGCCGGAGAATATTTGGAAGGCTGGAAACGCGCCCGAGCAGACTACCAGAATTTGCAAAAAGAAACCGCGGCACGCATTTCGCAGAACATGAAGTACGCCACCGAAGGCTTGCTCATGGAATTGTTGCCGATGGTTGACCACTTCCGTTACGCATTCAAAGGTATTCCGGAATCGGAACGCAACTCCAGTTGGCTGAAAGGGATCGAGCACATTCAAACCAATTTTCTGAAAGTGCTACAAGAACACGGAGTAGAAATTATGAACACCGTTGGGCAGCCGTTCAACGCCGAATTACATGAAGCGGTTGAAGAAGTCGATGTGCCAGGCACACCAAGTGGAGAAATTGTCGAAGAGATGGCAGCGGGGTTCATGCTGGGCGGCAAAATTATTCAGCACGCCAAAGTAAAAATAGCTAAATAAATTAATTTATATACGTATGGGAAAAATATTAGGAATCGACCTCGGAACAACAAACTCGTGCATGGCCATTATGGAAGGTGGCCAGCCGAAAGTGATTGAAAACAAAGAAGGCAACCGTACCACGCCATCGATGGTGGCGCATGCGAAAAACGGAGAAGTGTTAGTGGGTTTGCCGGCAAAACGCCAAGCCGTAACCAACCCGGAGAATACCATTTTTTCGGTGAAGCGGTTAATTGGCCGAAGTTGGGGAGACCACGAAGTGCAACGCGATTTGAAAATGATGCCGTACAAAATTGTGCAAGATGGTGAACGTGTGAAAGTGAAAATGGGGGACAACGAATTTACTCCTCAAGAAATTTCTGCAAAAATTTTGCAAAAATTGAAAGCCGATGCGGAAGAAAAATTAGGTGAAACAATTACGGAAGCAGTCATTACTGTTCCCGCGTATTTTGACGATGCACAACGCCA
Organism: Candidatus Kerfeldbacteria bacterium; assembly: GCA_016182555.1. Lineage (GTDB taxonomy): Bacteria > Patescibacteriota > Patescibacteriia > UBA9570 > XYC2-FULL-38-9 > JACPGJ01. The sequence continues at coordinate 455,017 of JACPGJ010000008.1, read as the reverse complement.
AGCCACGAAAGATGCTGGCCGTATTGCTGGGCTAGATGTGAAGCGCATTATCAACGAACCAACAGCGGCAGCTCTGGCGTATGGTTTTGACAAGAAAAAAGATGAAAAGATTTTGGTGTATGATCTTGGTGGCGGCACGTTCGATGTGTCGGTCTTGGAAGTCAGCAGCGACACGGTAGAAGTAAAAGCGACGAATGGCGACACGCATTTGGGCGGAGATGATTTTGACCAAGTGGTGATTGCGTATATTATTGCCGAATTCAAAAAACAAGAAGGGATCGACATTTCTCAAGATAAATTGGCATTGCAACGGTTGAAATCTGCTGCTGAAAAAGCGAAGATTGAGTTGTCTACTTCGATAGAAACCGAAATTAACGAACCGTTTATTGCCAATGACCCGTCTGCTGGGGCAAAACATTTGGTCATGAAAATTTCACGTGCGAAATTGGAAGAGTTGGTCGGCGATTTGGTGAAGAAAACACTGGAGCCAGTAGAAAAAGCGATTAAAGATTCGGGTATTTCAAAGAGCGATATTCATGAAATTGTGTTAGTGGGTGGGCAAACACGCATGCCACTGATTCAAAAAACCGTGGAAGACTATTTTGGCAAAAAACCGAACTCGACCGTGAACCCCGATGAAGTGGTGGCAATTGGTGCCGCGGTGCAAGCCGGTGTATTGCAAGGTGATGTGAAAGATATTTTGTTGCTTGATGTTATTCCACTCTCGCTGGGTATTGAAACCATGGGCGGCGTGGCAACCAAGTTGATTGACCGCAACACCACCATTCCAAGTTCGAAAACACAAATTTTTTCCACGGCAGCGGATAATCAAACTTCTGTGGAAGTGCATGTGGTGCAAGGGGAGCGTGAATTTGCCGCAGACAATAAAACATTGGGTCGGTTTATTCTCTCTGGTCTTCCACCAGCACCGCGTGGTATTCCGCAAGTGGAAGTGAGCTTTGATGTGGATGCTAATGGTATCTTGAATGTAAAAGCGAAAGACAAAGCGACCGGTAAAGAGCAGTCTATTCGCATTGAAGCGTCAAGTGGGTTGAGCGAAGAAGAGATTCAACGTATGCAAAAAGATGCGGAAATGCACGCAGATGATGACCGCAAGAAAAAAGAGTTAATCGAAGCACGCAACTTAGCAGAGACGTTGGTGTACAGTACTGAAAAAGCGTTGAAAGACGCCGGTGACAAAGTGCCAGCAGATGACAAGAAAAATGTGGAAGAAAAAATAGAGGCGTTGAAGAAGGTGAAAGACGGGGAAGATAAAGAAGCGATTACAAAAGCCACGGAAGAATTGTCTGCGGCAGCACAAAAAATTGGTGAGATTTTGTACAAGCAACAAGGTGATGCGGTAGCATCCGGTGGAGCTGGTGCAGAAGGTGCAGCTGGTGATGCGCCGGGCGCTGATGGCGAAAAAGTTGTTGATGCAGAATTTGAGGAAAAGAAAGATGAAGGTGATTCTGCAGAAGGTTCTGAAAAGAAATAAGTCATTGCTATTTGCCACGAGGTATTTCGCCTGCTCACTTGCGGGGTTTTGCAACCCCGAATCGTTCGCAGGCGAATACCTCTTTGCGGCTTTAAGATAGGCATTTCAATAAGATGCGTAAAATAGATAAATATAATCTAATAGATAAGATTGCTCGTGATTTGCAGTCCAGAATGACATATTCAGATATTAATAACTATCTTAAAGCTTTTGATATCAATACAACAAAAGAAACATCAAATATTAATAGTAAGTGGGTATATGTTAAAGAATTGCTCGCCGAAGAAGATGATAAAATAATTTTAGAAATAGCCTCAGAATTAAACATTTCACATGATATAGCAGAAATAAAACTTGATACAAGTGATGTGAGTTTTTGGAAACCGGGTCATTTTAAACTTTTTGTTAGTCATCTATCTCGGTTCAAAGAAGCAGTAAGTTTATTACAAGCTAGTCTTTATAAATATGGTATTTCTTGCTTTGTTGCACATGAAGATATTAAACCTACTAAAGAATGGATGACTGAAATTGAGAAAGCACTTTTTACAATGGATGGTATGATTGCAGTTTTAACTGATGGTTTTTCAGACAGCGCATGGACAGATCAAGAAATAGGTATCGCTCTTGGAAGAGGAATCGTAGTTATTCCTGTGATTAAAAACGGCATATTACCATATGGTTTTTTAGGGAAGTATCAGGGACTTAAAGCTGACAATAAAAATGTAGAGTATGTTGCAAGGGGTATATATAAAATTTTAATTCAAAATAAAGCTACTCGAAATAAAATTCTAAGCGCTTTATCTGAAAAATTATTATTGGCAAATAATACTGAAACAGCATTATTTATTGTTGATTTATTAAAAAAAGAAGATATTTTGCCTGAAGATTTTATAGAGAATATTCATATTAATATAAGACAAAGTGAATTATTAATTGAAGAGAATGTATTACGAGAAATCAATAGACTTTTTGATAAGTATGATTTTTCGAGAATTACAGCAGGTTTAACATTGGAAGATACAATTAGTATCGAAGATATTCCTTTTTAAGTATTATATACTAGATAATATATGCAATATTTATTGTTAACACAACTCGGCGACCCGGTGCTGCGAGCGAAGAATAAGAAACTCAGTGTTTCGGAAATTCGGTCGAATAAAATTCAAAAGCTCATTGCCGACATGTTTTATACTGTCCGCAAAGTGCATGGAGTGGGGTTGGCGGCGCCGCAAGTGGGAAAGAATATACAACTCGCTATCATCGATATTCAAGAAACACCCACACGCCCGAACCTGAAGCCGTATCCAAAAAAAGTCATTATCAACCCGCGTATTATTGAGCCAACCGGCACAAGCACCAGCGCGCAACAAAAAACAGCAACCGATTGGGAAGGTTGCTTGAGTTTTAATACCATTCGCGGTACAGTCACTCGCCCGAACAGCATTACGGTGGAATACTTGGACGAACACGGCACCAAGCATACCGAAACCGTTAGCGGTTTTCCGGCACGAGTCTTTCAACATGAAATTGATCACCTGCGCGGATTCGTATTTATTGATAGAATGAAAGACATGCGCACATTGATGACGCTAGAAGAATTTATCAACAGAATAGTTTAAGGTATGTCTGGTAAAATAAAAAAAGTATATATCATTCCCGGATTTACTCATACGGCAAAACATGCAGGATATTCTTCTATTCAACGGTATTGTAGAAAACGCGGTGTCGACGCACAGGTCGTACACATTGATTGGAAAAATAAAACGATGTCAGATTATGTGGAGCAATTTTTGGAACAATATGAAAAACAAAGCAAAACCGCTGTTCTTGGTTTTTCATTTGGTGCAATGATTGCTACAATTGCTCAACAATACGCACAAGCAGACCGATTGCTTCTCTGTTCACTTTCCCCGTATTTTAAAGAAGACATATCAAAATTGAAACCAGCGTGGAAAAAATCTATAGGAAAAAATAGAGTAAATAATTTTCAAAAACATTCCTTTACCGCTATCGCAAAACAGATTACAGCAAAAACAGATATCATTGCCGGAGATAAAGAAGGTAGGGAGGTGATGCACCGTGCAAGCCAGGCTCACACATTCATCAAAAAAAGTGTCCTCCATGTATTGCCGGGAGTAAAGCATGACATTGCCGACAAGCACTATCAACAAAAAATTCAACAGATTATTACCGAAATGACACAATAACACTATGGCAAAAGATTATTACAACATATTAGGTGTTGAAAAAAATGCTTCACAAGACGAGATCAAAAAAGCATTTCGCAAACTTGCTCACCAACATCACCCAGACAAAGAAGGTGGCGACGAAGCGAAATTCAAAGAGATCAACGAAGCGTACCAAGTGCTTTCTGATACCGAGAAACGCAAAGCCTACGACCAATTTGGAGAAGCGGGCGTGAATGGGCATGCGGGTCACGGTGGTGCTGGCGGAATAAATTGGGAAGAGGTGATGCGTCAACGCGGGTTTGGTGGAGCGGGCGGTGGAGGTGGTGGCGTGGAATTCGACCTCGGCGATATTTTTGGAGAGTTTTTTGGTGGCGGGCGTGGGCGCAGACGTTCTGCTGCACGTGAACGTGGGCAAGATATTCAAGTGGATATGGAGTTGGATTTTGCCGAAGCCGCATTTGGCACCAAAAAAACAATAGAGCTGTATAAATCTGTAAAATGCACACATTGTAGTGGCAACGGCGCAGAGCCAGGCACGCCAATTAAAGAATGCTCCACATGTACAGGTTCGGGCGTTGTGGAAACAATGCAGCGTACATTTCTTGGTGCGGTGCGTTCGCAGTCGGTGTGTCCTGAATGTAGCGGGCAGGGGAAAATTGCCGAGAAAAAATGCAGTAAGTGTAGCGGAACCGGTGCGGAGAAAAAACAGGTCAGCATTGAAGTGAATGTGCCGGCCGGAATTGATAATGGCCAGACCCTCCGCATGACTGGCCAAGGCGAAGCAGCGCAGCATGGTGGCCAGGCAGGGGATTTATATGTCACGGTGCACGTTCGCCCGAGCCGCGATTTTGTGCGTGAAGGCGATGATGTTCTTTCAGAAGCCGAAGTGCCATATAGCACCATGGTGTTGGGTGGAAAAATAACGGTGCCCACGCTTGATGGTGATTTAGTAGTGAAAATTCCGACGGGAACCACATCTGGAACAGCTATGCGTTTGCGTGGAAAGGGTGTGCAGCGGTTGAATGCGAGCGGCCGGGGTGACCATATTTTGAAAGTGAACGTTGCCGTGCCGCAACATATTGACCGCCATTATAAAAAAATACTCAAAGAATTAGCGGACATTGAAGGAAATTAGATTGTTCGCTTCAGTGTACTGACGCAAATGAGATGATTACAGAGATAATAACCATTGATACACTGGAAGAATGTAAATAGTTTTACCATTTTGTTTAATGGTATCGGTCGTATTTTTAGTGAGGATGTAGCCGGTTTTCATCTTCCATTCATCCATAGCTTCTATGAGAGCAGAAAGTTCTCGTTCTTTCGTTTTTGCCGATGCAAGATTGAGCGCTACTTGAATCAAGAGTGTCGGTTTTGTGCCTTTACGAATCAAAAAATCTACCTCTTTTCCTTTTTCGGTACGATAATAAAAAATATCTTCTTTGTTTCGGCGTAATGCCATATAGACAATATTTTCGAGTATATGCCCCTCATTTTCAGAGTGCTTAAAGGCAATGGTATTGATAAAGCTGGTATCAATACAATAGATTTTTTTTGGAGCAAATTGTTGTTTTTTTAGCGAATAGTCAAATTGATTTACGGTGCTAAATAAAAAACTGTTTTCTAAATATTCAATATAACTTTTTACGGTATTCATGCTGCCCAATTGGAGCATCTTTTTTAATGCATTGTACGAAAACTGCGTTGCAACGTTGCTGAGCAAATACAGTGCTAATTCGCGCAATACTTTCACTTCTTTAATTTCATATCGCGCAACAATATCTCGGTACAAAATATCGTTGTACACCTCTGTTAAGACATTCGTATTATGATATTTGAGATATTCTGGCATACCACCTTCTTCCATATATTTTTCAAATAAACCAAGAAGTATAGCTCTACGTTTTGTATATTGAAAATCTTTTTTTGACCATTTTTGTTTATGAAAATCGAGAAATTCGTTAAAAGAAAATGGATAGAGCGGAACAGTGACATGTCTGCCAGTGAGCTTTGTGCTAAATTCTTTGCTGAGTAATGCGGCATTGGAACCAGTGACATAAAATTTGTGCCCGTTATTATACATGCGCCGAACAAAGCGTTCCCAGCCAGGAATATTTTGAATTTCATCAAAGAAGAATATATTCTGTTCACCGTGTAGTTGCACAAACACTTCATAGAGTGTATTAAAATCATTCACCGTAAAATCCACAAAACGTTCATCTTCAAAATTGCAATAATAACTATTTGCCTGAAGGCGTTTCATTGTTTGTAATAGTAAGGTAGACTTTCCACAACGCCGTATACCCGCAATGGTGACCACATGCGGAAGGGGAGCATTTTTCAGTACAGAAGAAAACTGCTCACGCTCAATAAGCGGGGAGTCCATTTGTTGTAATTCTTCTGTTTGTTCAAGGATGATTTCTTTTAGTGTTTCAGTATTCATAAACGTAAAATAGCTCTTTCATTAGTAATGAAAATATAGCACACAAATCTCTCATTGTCAATGAAAGATTGGCGGATGGTATTTTTTGTAAAAAAAGATGCCCTGTCGTGCACGCTGTACGGTCGCGTGCTCGCCAGGGCTTTTCGGATTACCCATGTTTCCTCTTTTTTTGAGCCCTCGTGCGGGCTCAGTTTTTTTACGCGCTTTTTTGTGCTGCTTGCGCGTCTAGCAGCGCCTGCACTGCCGGGGGCAACACAGGCAGGTCGCCTTCAGCATACCGCACCATCTGCGCTGCACGCTGAAGGAGCTCGTCGCGAACGATAGACCACGCCTGCCCCAATGTTGGAGCGAGGCGGTCTTCCGTCGTCAACCAAATAGTTACCGCCCCGATAAAGCCCGGGGCCGGCTGTCGCTCGCCAAGTTCTTGGCGCAATTCGCGGGCAATTGCGCGGAATTCGGTGAGCAGCGTTAAACGCTCGTCAACATTGGGATTCGGAATTCCAATAGAGACGAGCATAGCCAAAAAGTCGCCATCGTGGGAGCGGTCCCCGACGGCGTTGACGAGATCATTCATGCTGAGTTGCATGGCGATCTCCTTTCCGCTTCAGGTTGAGTGAGTTCAGCTACCACCACTGGCTGCTTCTATAGCCGCTTCAACACGTGAAGCGCCTCATGCTACAAAATAACTAATGGAAGAAGGTGAATTCTATTTTGGAATACAAGAACAAAAAAAATATATACCCAGCGCAAAATACTGTCCAGCCAAGTTATGCACAGCTGGGGTATTCATGAATACTGTTATCGAGCGCCTCTATAAAAAGTTTTCTTGTATTCGCGCCCTGTAGCTTCGATATCTTCCTTCGCTGCACTTCTTAATGCTTCACTACTCCATTCTTTTGTTTGCGGCAGAATAATTTCCAGGAGCATCTCTTCCACACTGCCATTTTCTTGTGTATACGCGCGTTGAATAGCGGGTTTCATTTTTTCCCACATTTGAGTAGGAAATAAACGCCCTAGCGCACCCAGCTCCTGATCATACAGGGTGATTGTACCGTGGATTTTTGTAATTTCATTAGTGGCTACAAAACGACGTAAATCTTGCATCGATGCTTTCGCCGTTCGTGCCGCTTGTTGTGGACTTTGTCCTTCAACGTAAAGATAAATAAAGGTTAAATCTTTTTGTAACTCGTCCCAAGGGATTGTTTTTGGTGAAGGTTGTGGCATATCATGCTATGTAATAAATGAACTATGTTCTTCAAGATACGCTTTCTATAAAAAAGAGTCCAGGAGGAGAGCGCCAATAGAGAGTTTTATTGAATAAAGTCAATAGTTGTGGTATAATTACTCTATATGGAGAAGGAGCATATTGTTTTAACCACAACTGCCCAGATTGCAAAGAAAAAATATGATGATCTTAGCGTAACTCATAACGATGAAAAAGGTTCCACAGATACAAACACAGATAATACGAATACAACTGCTGATGCGAATACCAACAGCAATATCAATATCACAGCAACAGATAATTCCACAGAAACAAATGTACATATCGATACAACAGCCACGACAGAAACCCTAAGCGCAACGAACACAGAAACTACCAACACGAACGAGCCAATCGCTATCACTCAAACAAAAGAGCAAACGCAACAATTTTTTTCCCAGTTGAATTTCAGCAACCCGTCTTGGGATATGTTCATTGTCCTCTTTTTTGTAGTTGCTTCATTGCTTTACGGGTTTTCACTTGGGCGCGACCGCATTATTGTGATTCTCGTTTCTATTTATATGTCCCTTACCGTTGTTCATGCGCTACCAGCATTTGTGCTGAATGTCACACTTAATGGTCAGTACGCATTTAAAATTACCACGTTCATCACTGTTTTTGTCATATTATTTTTTCTTATTTCACGTTCAGCGCTTCGCCGTACACTCGGCGCAAATTCTAACGATGGCACCTGGTACCAAACCATGATTTTTTCTATTCTGCATGTCGGTTTGATGATTTCGATTACCTTGTCGTTTTTGCCTCCACAGGTTCTGCAAAAGTTCGCTCCACTCACACAAACTATTTTTACGCATGAATGGCCAGCGTTTGCTTGGATTGCTGCGCCTATTCTCGCGATGATGCTTTTTGGGCGTAGCAAAAAAGAAGACGAGTAAACAGAAATACGAAGGGCAGATTTGGAGAATTATTTTTGAATTTGTGTAACAATCTGTTCAATTTCTTGTATCGTATTCACGCGCACTAATTGTGAGCGATAGTTTGCGGCATTTGGGAAATCGCGTACATACCAACCGAGAATTTTGCGAATTTCTACAAATGGGCGATTGGTGTGGTAGCGTTCTACCAAGCGCGCATGTTCTAACATCACATTGAGTTTTTCGCTTAAGGTTGGTTCGGTATATGTTCCAGTTTCCAAATAATCTTTAATTTGTTTACCTATCCAAGGTTTTCCAAATGTACCACGAGCGAGTGCCACGCCATCACAGCCGGTATAGTCTAGTGTTTCTTTTGCAGCTTCTGGTGTATGTGCATGTCCTGAAGCGGTGACCGGAAAGGGGATAAGGGTTTTTGCTTCACGAATGGGGTCTAGGTTTGCAGAACCAAGATATGGTTTTTCAAATGGACGACCATGTACGCACAAGTTTGCTAGTGGTAAATCGGCAATCACACGGCAAAATTCCCGCACATGGGTTTTCCCAAAGCTCATTCGGGTTTTTACCGAAACCGGTATACGCCCAGCTGCACCATCGAGTGTGGCTTGAATAATTTCGCGACACAAACCCAGGTCACCAAGCAAAGCACACCCACCGCCGTTTTTGGCCACTTTTGGTGCTGGGCAGCCAAAGTTAATATCCACGCCATCAAAACCGAGTTCCACCACCTTCTGCGCGGCTTCAAAAAAATATGCTGGCCGTGCACCAAATACTTGCGCAATAATTGGACGTTCAATTTCATCATATTCTAACAGGACATTTGTTTTTTCAGAACCAAAATGCATGCCATCAATAGAAACGAATTCGGGAAACAATACATCGGAGTGAAATTGTTTCACTATTTGTCGGTATGCACGGTTAGTAACACCGCTCATTGGCGCTAAATACACCAACGGTTTTGGAAGATCAGCCCATGGGTTTTTCATGCGCGTGCCAATTTCAATATTGGTCCTTCTGCGCTATCTTCTACCTGAATACCCATGTGCAGAATTTCTGCGCGCAACGCATCTGCTCGTTCATAATTTTTTTCCGCGCGTGCTTCTTCACGCTCACGTATAAGCACTTCCATTTTGCCACCCAGTTCTGCCAGGTGCGTACGCAGTGCTTCGGCTTTGGAGAACAAAGATAATCCGAGTAGCTCATCCATTGCCAGTAGTGTCGTTTTTTTATCTGCTGGTTCGGCAGAAGATTTCACCATCTCCCACAGCACAGCTAGTGCTTGGGGAGTATTCAAATCATCGTTCAGTGCCGCCAAAAACTGCACGCGAAACTCTTCCAGGACACTTCCACCTTCTTCCCACCCCGCACAAAGGGTGATCAATTTATCGTAGGCTTGCTGTGCGCCTTTCAATGCGGCCCAGGTAAAGTTTAATTTCGAACGGTAGTGCGCACCCAATAACAAATATCGGTAGGCGAGCGGGTCAAAGCCGTGTTCAATAATATCCGTGACCCGATAAAAATTTTGTTTCGACTTGCTCATTTTTTGCCCGTCGACCAACAAAAATTCGCCATGCATCCAAACACGCGCAAACGGTTTCCCCGTTACCGCCTCAGATTGCGCAATTTCATTCGTATGATGTACAGCAATATGATCCACTCCTCCTGCATGAACATCAATCGTTTCACCTAAATATTTCATCGCCATCGCTGAACATTCAATGTGCCACCCAGGGAAGCCAACGCCCCACGGTGAATTCCATTCCATATCGCGTCTTACACCAGCCGGGGAAAATTTCCACAGCGCAAAGTCAGTGGCGTTTTTTTTCTGCACATTTTTTTCTACACGTGCACCTTCTTGCAAGCCCGCAATATCCAGTTGAGCTAATTTTCCGTAATCTGTTAATTTACTGGTGTCAAAGTAGATGCCGTCATCAATACGATAGGTAAAATCTTTTTTTTCTAGTTGTTCAATTAACGCAATTTGCTCTGGAATATGTTCAGTGGCTTTGGGCATCAATGCGGGTAATACAATATGCAATGCCGCGGCGTCTTCACGAAACGCGGCAGTAAAAAATTTCGCAATATCCCAAGCGGTTTTGCCTTCGCGCGCGGCGCCTTTCTCCATTTTGTCTTCACCACTATCTCCATCATCGGTTAAATGCCCCACGTCGGTAATATTTTGTACATGTTTTACGGTATACCCATTGGCGACGAATACCCGCCGCAACACATCTTCAAAAATAAATGCACGCAAATTACCAATATGCGCATAATCATAGACCGTCAATCCACAGGTATATAAGGAAACCGACGGAGGAGCCAGGGGAGTAAATACTTCCTTTTGGCGCGACATCGTATTAAACAGTTGTAGTGTCATACAAAAGAGTGTACCATATATTGCAGAAGAGGCAATTTTGTGTTATACTAGCTACATCCTTTTTGCATATTTTTCATATTTCATGCCGATCTTAAGTAAGAACAAAAAAAGAGGCAAAGAGCAGGACTTAGGTATTGTCCTGGATGCACCATTGTCGCCTCAACCACCGGAGGTTTCTTTGAATTATCCGGTGACGGCACCCCAGCCAGAAGTTACTGCTCCCATCCCTGTTGAAAAAAACAAGCAAGAACAAGAAATTTCCTATGACCAACAACAGCCGGCTATTCCAGAAGTGCAGCGCCCGGGAGTGCGGGGCACGACGACCGCTGTTCAACAGCCCGTCGCTCCGGTTGCGCCTATTGTTCCAGTAAAAACCGCCGCTCGTGTTGATATTGAATCTATTTTATCTGATGGTTTAACCAAAATTTATCAATCGATGACCCCAGAAGAACAGTTAAAATTCCGAACAAAAGGAGAGGAATCTGCTAGCGCTATTGAACAGATGATGACCACATTTTCCGCCACCGCTCGGCGCGTATTACAGTTGATTCGTGATTGGTTAGCAACCATTCCGCGCGTGAATAAATACTTTCTTGAACAGGAATCCAAAATTAAAACCGACCGTATGATGAAGCTCCAACGCAAGTTACGCAAAGAACAGCGCACTAAACAGTTTGGCCAATAGCACGCAAGATGTTGGATACTATTTTAGCACTCAATAGCATTATTCTGATCATCGGATATGTTTTGCTTTCTGGGGTATTTTTATTTCTGGTGTTGTTAGTAATTCGCCATATTATTCAGCGCAGTTTGAAACGTCCTAGCGCCTTCCACATGGTGGTGTTGCAAATTCTGATTCCGAAAGAAGGACAAGAAGATGAGAGTAGCCAGCCGCCAAGCGGAGACCAGATTAAAGAAAAAATTTCTGTTGCCGAAGTATTTTTCGCTACACTTGGCGGTGTAAAAGCACAGCGTGGGTTTATGCATTTTCTCTTTGGTCGCAACGATCATCTATCACTTGAAATTGTGGCAGATAAAGAAGGCCAGGTGACATTTTATGCGGCGGTGCCCCGCTATATGAAGCAGTATTTTGAACACCAAATTCAAGCACAATATGAAACGGCAGAAATTTATGAAGTTGAGGATTACAATATTTTTGATCCGCAAGGAGCGATTGTGGCCTCTTCGCTGAAGCTGGACAAAGATCAAATGTTTGCGATTCAAACATACGACAAAATGGAATCTGATCCGTTGAATGCGATTACGAATGTCTTGTCCAAGTTTGAAAAAAATGAAGGCGCAGCCATTCAGTTTGTTATTCGTTCGGCAAAAGCAGATTGGCATGAATACCCGTCAAAAGTGGCGCACACCATGCAGCAGGGGAAAAGTATGGAGCAAGCCTATAACGAAGTGATGTCCAATATTTTTGTAAAAGCATTTCGTGAAATTTGGCACACATTTTTCCCCAAGAAATCAAAACGGGATTCTGGTATTGATCCACAAACCGACCGAGATTACCGTTTGTCACCTATGGAAGACCAAATAGTGAAATCGTTGGAAGAAAAAACATCCAAATCTGGTTTTGATGTGAATATTCGGGTGATTGCTTCGGGCCCAAGCCCACAACAGGCCGAATCAAAACTGATGAATATTTTGAATGTGTTTTCGCAATATGCGGGTTACCAATATGGCAATAAATTTGTGGCCAGTAAACCAAGTGACAAACAAGATTTGGTGAATAGTTTTATTTATCGTACGTTTGATTCAAAACACAGCTTTGTATTGAACACCAAAGAAATGGCGTCATTGTGGCATTTGCCATTACCGACGACGGAAACACCAAATATTCGCTGGCTCATGGCGCGCAAATCTGCACCACCCGCGAATATGCCGAAAGAGGGGATTATTATTGGAAAGGTGAAATATCGTAGCACTGAAACTATGGTGCGTATTAAACGCGCCGACCGCCGACGCCATATGTATGTGATTGGTAAATCTGGTTCCGGTAAATCGGTGTTGTTGACCCAAATGGCGTTGCAAGATATCCAAAATGGAGAAGGGGTTGGCGTGATTGATCCGCATGGAGAATTAGTGGAAGATATTTTGCCGCACATTCCAAAAGAGCGCATAGACGATGTGATTATTTTTGATCCGTCGGATAGTACGCGACCAATGGGATTGAACATGTTGGAATATGAAAATGATGAACAGAAAGATTTTGCGGTGCAGGAGATGGTGGCTATTTTCTACAAATTGTTTGGTCAAGAAATGATTGGCCCGATGTTTGAACACTACATGCGTAACGCCATGTTGGCATTGATGGAAGACAAAGAAGCCGGAGCAACGTTGATTGAAATTCCACGCATGTTCACGGATGATAAATTCCGCAAAGAGAAGGTAGCGAAAGTGAAAAACATGATTGTGAAAAATTTTTGGGAACAGGAATATGAACAGTCGCAAGCTGGGCAATCTGCGGCAGATATGTTGTCTTACGTGATTTCGAAAATTGGTCGTTTCCTGACCAATGACATGATGCGTAATATCATTGGTCAGTCCCGTTCAGCGTTTAATTTGCGTGATGTAATGGATAACCAAAAGATTTTGTTAGTGAATTTGTCTAAAGGAAAAATTGGAGAAGTGAACTCTAGTTTGTTGGGGTTAATCATGGTGTCAAAAATTCAGATGGCCGCAATGGCGCGTGCCGATATGCCAAAAGAAAAACGCAAAGATTTTTACTTATACATGGACGAATTTCAAAATTTTTCTACCGATTCGATTGCGACGATTTTATCTGAAGCTCGTAAATATTTGTTGAATTTGATTATGGCTCACCAGTATATTGCGCAACTGACCACAAATAACGATACAAAAATTCGCGATGCGGTGTTTGGGAACGCAGGTACGATGGCGGCATTTCGTGTAGGCGCGGAAGACGCCGAATTTCTGGAAAAAGAATTTATTCCGGTTTTTAATAAAAACGATATTATTAATGTAGAGCAGTATACGGCGAATATTAAGTTATTGATTGATAATACCGCATCACGGCCATTCAATATGAATACGATTTTGCCACCAGATGGTAACCGCTCAATGAGCCCATTACTCCGAGAATTATCACGCATGAAATATGGACGTGACCGCCAAGAAGTGGAAGATACGATTCGCGAACGTGCCCAGTGGGATAAGCTTGGTGGTGGTGGCATGACTGGTCCAGAATCTTTTATTTAATCATTCAACATGGGGAGAATATTTTCTTTTCTTTATTCGCAGATACAAGGATATATTTTTCGTATTGAAACGCGTGTACGCGACCAAGGAAATTTTTTTCTCAACCGTTTTTTGTTGAGTGTGGTGTTATTTTTTGCGTATGTGGTTTTTGCGCTGACATATACCGTCATGGTGTTATTTCTTCCGCCGGCTTCCGTATTTTCTATGGCCTACACCGTGGACCCACATACAGGATATATGCATTCCTATACGCAGCATCGTCGCTGGCATCGGCGTGTTCAAGCCAGTGCGCTCTCAACGATCATCGTTATTATCATTATCGTTAGCACGAATGGTATTTTTTTGGTGCAATCGCCAACGCATGCAGCGAATGAACCAGACACTCCAACAATCATTTATCCAAGTGCTGGTTTAGCTGGAATAGGCCTCAATCCAATATTGGTTGGTTCAACATATCGTTCTTCTGCGTTTCACGATTCTACCGATTGGAAAGTCACCAGCGATAGTGGTGGGAGTAGTGTAGTTTGGAGCCAAGATAATGACACGACTGATCGTGAACAAGTAACGGTGGCAACCACGTTGACTCCAAATACCACCTATTATGCTTTTGTGCGTTATACAAACAGTAACGGTGATTCTGCGTGGTCAGCGGCTTCTGCTTTTACGACGCGCACGGAGAGATATGTCGATGATACTGGAGGGGTTGATACTGGGTCGTGCACTAGCCAAAGTTCTCCTTGTTTAACTATCAATTACACCATTGATCAATCTTCTCATGGTGATGTGATTATGGTGGCTGCAGGAACATATCAGGAATCAGTTGATTTTGACGGAAAGAGTATTGATATTAACGGAAATGGTGCGACTGGGAATAATAGTAGTATTATTGATGCCAGTGGAAACCAGCGTGCGGTCGTCTTTGATGAGGGGACAACGTTGAGGTCAAAATTACATGGATTTTCTATCCGTAATGCGATGAGTGATGGCGTGGCAATCATGAGTACAGAAACGACGGAAGCTGGTGGGACCGTGTATGATTGCGATATCGTCGATAACAATGGTTCCGGTATTGCGTTGGTTGATGCACAGGCCACAGCATTTATTCATGATAATACGATTGCAAGCAATGGATTGAATGGAATATTTGCTGATTTTTTGCAGACAGATTCCGCCACCACGCAAGAACGCACTATCGTTGTTGACCATAATAAAATTATCGGTAATGGTACGGCTGGAACAGACGGTAGTGGTATTCGGGTTGTGGGAGCAGAAAATTATTACCCCATCAGTGTGTATATCCGCAACAACACGATACTCGCCAATGATTCAGATGGTATAGATTTGTCAGAGAATATGTTGCAAACGTTAGATATTCACAATAACATTATCGCTCATAATAATGTGAATGCGATTGATACGACTAGTGAAACAGTGACGAGCTGTGATGCAGCGTATAATGATATCTATAATAATACCAATGGTGATGAAGATAGTACGGAATGTACATTCAGTAATGGTATCACCAGTGATCCGTTATTTACAACAAACGCGTCCGGCAACACGAGCGATTTGACAAATACCATCCTGACCGATACCAGTACATCTTGGACGGCGAATCAGTTTGCTGGTTCATTTTTATTTGCAAATACAACGAACAATAGTACGAATCGTCGTGCCTGGTATATTCTGTCCAATACCGCTACGACTATTACGGTTGCTAGTACCAGTAATAGTTATAGTATGTTGAACTATGAAACGAGTAGCAACCATGGTGATCCGTATGTCGTCACAAATGTCACATTGCAATCGCTTTCGTCAGCAAGAAATGCGGGGGATCCTAGTGACCGGTATGATGATGATGATCTTTCGCAAAATGATATGGGTTTTACGGGTGGAACAGCGAGTGTTCCTGTTCCCGTAGTAGCTAAACGAAATATCCATTCCACGATAAATGAATTAGTCACATTCGATTTTAGTGATTCCATAGCAGAAGGTGATGCGAAAACGTATGTTTTCACACAAGAAGGGAGTTCCTTGACCGTCACAAATGAACAAACTGCCACACCGAGCTTTACTCCTTCAGTGATTCCGAATTATACGTTTCATTTTTCTGTTATTGATCATACGAACACGGTGCAAAGTGACGATTCATTTGACGTGGTTGTTTTTGTCCATAATGGTGTGACTCGAAGCGGAGGTGGGGGAACGTATGATTCTATTGCGGAAGCTGTGTCTGCAGCCAGTAGTGGAGAAACCATTACCGTCCCCTATGGTGTTTTTGTAGAATATATTGACCTCGGTTCCAAAAATTTAATTATTGATGGAGCCGGGCGCACTGGTCAGGACACGACCACGTTGCTTGGATTATATTTCACAAATGCTCCGGCGGTCATCATGAATGATAGCGCACTCACTCAAGCGACGGTTAAAGATATGATTATTGGTGAATTTGGTGGGAGTTGTATTCTGGCTGGCGGCGCTTCCTCCTCCAGTATCATGACTGTGGACTCTGTTGAATTACGATCCTGTGGACAGAATGGTATTGATGTTGGGTCATCTTCCACAACGATTGATCGTTCTTTAATTTCTGCGGTAACGGGTGCGGGGAT
The DNA here is from genome assembly GCA_016182555.1 of Candidatus Kerfeldbacteria bacterium. Taxonomy (GTDB): domain Bacteria; phylum Patescibacteriota; class Patescibacteriia; order UBA9570; family XYC2-FULL-38-9; genus JACPGJ01. The sequence continues at coordinate 438,519 of JACPGJ010000008.1, read as the reverse complement.
TAGCGGTGTAGATGACACGGCTCAGTTGATCGTAGAAGATACAATTATTGCTGGTAATGGTACAGCAGCAGTAGATGGTACATTTGATAACTGTTCATTGAGCACCAGTGTGGTGGCGGGTAATGGCTCTGGTATTGCCTGTACCCCGGGAACTATTGAAAACAATTTTGTTGTTGGTAATGATGATTATGGATATCTCGCCAGCGCGATGAATACGAGTGGTAGCATTCGCAATAATACGTTTTTGGGTAATCGTTCTACAGAATCGAATGTTGGTCAATTGACCTTGAATGATGCAACGGCGGCATTTACGGTATTCAATAATATCGTGGCGTATGGCGACGGCGGTGGCATTACTTGTGTGACGAGTAACCCAAACGTGACCGAAAATTATAATTATAGTTACTATAACGAAACGAATTTTTTTGCGGCAACACCAGATTGCCCGGAGAGTGGTGATCAGAGCATTGCCATTGCAGACACCAATCTATTTGAGGAAGAGGCTTCTGGCATCAGTACAAGCATCACCGCCGACACATTGACAGATACTTCAGCGACATGGACACAGAGTGAATGGGACATGTCTGAAGCTGGCGTTCCCTATTTTCTCGTTGCTGATGCCACCACGGATATAACGAAGCGTCACGTTTGGATGATTCAACAGCATACCGGAAATACGTTGACGCTATATACCAGCACAGATTATGAATTGTCCGATTTCGTTTCTTCTGGTGTGTCATATCAAATTCTCTCTGGCAACATTTCTGATGAATCTATTGTGGTGGATGAAGGAGATACAGCAAATGCGCCGGCAACTGATTATTTCGGAACCGGTCGGCCACGAGGAAATGGAGTTGATATGGGGGCGTATGAAAGTAATGGGGAAGGCGAAAATATGGCTCCGGTGTTTTCCGGCAGTGTAGATAATATTTCTTTTCTCGCCGGGGATACCACGAATACCCTGTTTAATTTGAGCGATTATTTTTCTGATGCGGATGGGGATGTACTCACCTTCAGTGCAGTTGGTACAGACGTGATTACGGTGGATATTGATGATGAGGGGAATGTGACGATGTCTGCACCAGATTATTTTGCGGGTAGCGAAGATATTTATTTTCGTGCACGCGACCCACAAGGTGCGAGTGCAACGAGTAATGAGATAACGGTGACGGTTTCAGAACCGGATGAAAGTGGAGCCGAGATTGATGTGGATCATGTGAGTGGTAAACGAAAAGGAAAAGGGATTGTCTATGTGTATAATAAGCAAAATGAATTGGTGGCTTCCTGGGAAGCATTTGCTATTGGTGGAGTTTCTCCACGGTTGATAAGCGTGAGTGGAGCGGCGTATATTTTTACTGTGAAAAATAAAACAGGTACGACGACACACGTATACTCTAAATTAGGAACCATTTTGAAGAAGAAACGGTTGTCTCCGAAATTACATTTACGCAAAATTGCGGTGGGTAATTTGGATCAAACCAATAGCACTGTTGAAGTGGTGATGGGTACAAAACGTGGGGCAACGATTTACTTTAAAATTTTTTCTTATAACACCGCAACAGCAAAATTTACGTTGAGAAAATTAGCTCGCTATTTTCCTATACACCACAAAAAATTTCGTATTCATATCCAGAAAAAACGAGTAAAATTGTTGAATAAACGTGGCCAAACAGAGTTTATGTGGACCCCATTTCCTTCTTAATTTTTGCCCTTGACAAAATCAAAAAAGTGTGATAAATACAATAAAGACAGCGATATTTACGGTATACGAAAAATAAGTTATACTATATTTTATGGATGAACGCACTATTGGAAACGCAAAAGAGCGCAAAACCGAAGGTTCTCTCGATGAACGTATTGCTCCATTGCCTAAAGAACAACGTGAAGGTTTAGCAGGGGTTTTTGTAGTTCTTGAATCTTTGGTTCAAGAAGGTTCAAATGCTTTTGATAGTTTTCAAATGACTGAAACCGGCAACTTGGCTTTAGCCGAGGGTGTAGCACCAGCCGCTGAAGTTGAAGAGCGTTTTAAAGAACGTTTTACCGCAAGACATGCCGCATAATTAAGGAAATTTTCTATGGCAGCGTATCAGGAGGATGAACAATTAGATGAATTTGGTGAACCGGAAACATTTGCTCCATTAGATCCATTTCAGGATTTAACACGGGGTGAGCAAGATGTATTTTTTCGTATTCTTGATATGTTGGCTCCAGAGCAAATGGAAGGGGCAATGGATTATTTTATGGATCATCCAGAAAAAATTCGTACGGTGGTGGATTATGTCAAAAAGAAAAAACAGTTATTAGTTGATCATAATATTGAAGAGTTGAATAGATTATTTGCGCAAGAACGGATTATGATTCAAAAATTGCGCGGTCAGCAAACAGAAGAGGAAATCAACGATGATTCTTTTGCTTTGCCTGCATAGGAGTGGATAGCGTGTGAATAATGTCTTGTGTGACGAGAAAAACGCTCGAAATAGGGGCGATTTTTTGTATTTACAACATGGCGCTTTTCAGGTAAGATGCCTAACGGATTAACAAACAACAAAAATAAATATCCTTATGAATCAAGAACCATTCGTAGAGAAAATTCATCGTAAAATTGAAGATATTCAAGCGCAGCTCACTCAGGTTCAACAGTTACTCGATTCGCTTGGTCCAGTGGACGAACAACGGGCATCGAAAGAAAAAGCGCTCGAATTTGGCAGTGTTGAATCTGATAATCGCGATACTATTATTGAAGGGGTTTTTGATGGTCAAAATATGGTGGGTCCTGATGGTCGTGTGTACACTGTTCCTGCTAATTATGCGAGTAAGTCGAAGTTGGTTGAAGGCGATATTATGAAGTTGACCATTAAGCAAGATGGATCATTTATTTACAAGCAAATTGGACCAGTGAAACGGAACCGAGAAGTTGGTACGCTTGTTCGCGATGCTGAAACTGGTGCATACCGGGTTGTGACCCAACGCGGAAAAAGTTATCGCCTCATTACCGCGAGCGTGACGTATTATAAAGGTGAACCAAATGACGGAGTGATTATGTTGATTCCAGCAGATATGCCGGCTCGTTGGGCAGCGGTTGAAAATGTGATTAAGCAGACCGATGATGTTGATGATATGGATGCGCACATGCAACTATTGTTGAATGACGGCATGAACGCGGAACTGCCGATGGGCGATGACTTAGAACTGGGTGGGGGATCCAATGCAGAGTTAATTTAATTTTCATGTCTACATCCTTATATCAAAAATATCGACCACAACGATTTGCCGACATGGTCGGCCAAGAGCATATTCGCACCACATTGCAGAATGAACTCCGTGACCAGGCTGTTGCGCACGCCTATTTATTTTGTGGTCCACGCGGCACCGGGAAAACCAGTACGGCTCGGTTGCTGGCGCGTGCAGTAAACTGTCAACAAATAACAGACGGAGAGCCATGTAATACCTGTGAATATTGCGTGAGTATTTTGCAAAACCGCGCTTTAGATGTTGTGGAAATTGATGCCGCGTCGCATACCGGTGTAGATCATGTGCGTGAACATATTATTGAAAATGCTCGTGTAGCACCTTCACGATTGCCTTGGAAAGTATTTATCATCGATGAAGTGCATATGTTATCAACTTCAGCGTTTAATGCTTTATTGAAAACATTGGAAGAACCACCGAAACAGACGATCTTTATTCTGGCCACTACTGAAATACATAAAGTGCCAGCCACGATTGCTTCACGTTGCGAGCGTTTTACGTTTCATACGATTCGCCCTGCGGATGTTGTCGCTCGACTCACACATATTGCCCAGGCGGAGGGAGTGGAAGTGGATCCAGAAGTGCTTCATGCTATTACTCGGCGTTGTGAAGGAGCATTACGAGATGCAGAAAGTTTGCTTGGGCAAGTATTGTCTTTACAGAGTTCACCAATTACCTTGGCCGCTGCACGCCAAGTATTACCGTATTCGGATGCTGATGAATTGATCAATCTTTTTCAAGAAATTCAGAAAAAAGATATTGCCGCAGCAATAACGAGAGTGAACCGACTATATCATGACGGAGCGGTGCTTACACAATTCACGAAAGATGCTATTGAATTTTTACGTGCGTTATTATTGTACAGTGTTCAGCAAGACACCAATGTCTTCGACTATATGGCAGTGAGTAGTGAACAGGAAGTTCTGAAAACGTTGGTCATGGATTTTGGTACGAATGATCTATCACGGATCATTCATGTTTGGATGCGCGCCGCAGAGCAGCTTCGTTCTGCAAGCATTCCACAGCTTCCTATAGAATTGGCGATTATTGATTCGGCGAAAGAGAAGCCCTTACCGGTTCGTCTGCCGGCAACGTCTACACTTCCACCATCCAAGCAAACGACAGCCCCACGTTCAACTCCAACGAGCATAGGAAAAAAAATAGCATCAGTTGCGCCATCGACCATTCGTCAGCAGCGACCCACCACACAAGCAACTTCGGTTCAACCGGATAAACCACGGTTGCCGATAACCCTCAGTATTGAGGCTGTTGAGGCGCAATGGAGCGCTGTTCTTGAAGAGATGAAACACCATAATCATGGGTTGCATGTCACATTGCAAGTGGGGCAAATTGTTGCAGCGGAAGGGAATACGGTCACACTCGGTTTCGAATATCAATTTTATCAAGACCGATTACGGGATGCACGTAATATTCCGGTCATCGGCACAGTATTTGAGAAAATATTTGGCGGTCCAGTGATGGTCGAGGTGATCATTGGCAAAGAATACGGTAAAAAAGCAGATAACCCAGTGACGAATATTGAACAACCTTCGGAAGAAGAGGTGGCCAATGTGTGGGATTTAGCGAGCACGGCATTTGGGCAACCAAAAGCGCAAGCAGAGTAGGAAAACGTTGCATCTATACGGTGCTCTGTTATGGTGCTCTTGAAATTTTTTGGCTGGTTCGCTATTGTATAGAAACTCTATTGGGGAGTCGCCAAGCGGTAAGGCAGCAGGTTCTGGTCCTGCCATTCGTGGGTTCGATCCCTACCTCCCCAGCCAAGTTTACAAAGTTCTAGAGGTGACCCGCCAACCTAAAATATACAGCATTATATTAGTATGGAACCAAGATCAACAATAGAACGAAATAATATTGATCCTGAGTACAAGCGCATTTTTGATACTGCTAAACGATCTTCTATTGTTGAGAGTGGTTTATATTCTCCAGAACAGGCAGCCTATTTTATGAGTTGGAAAGAAAGAATCAGGGGAGATGCTGCAGCCACACAAAAAGACAGCGAGTTTGGCATCTTGTATGGCGGGATTGGCCCTGATATTAGTTCGGCATTATTATTGTCGGATGCCACACATGTTATTGGAGTTGATATTAAATTTGGTGGGTTGAGTTATGGTCCGGTTCAGGTAGAAAATTTTCAGAAAATTATTGATGAATGGCAAGATGAAAATCCTATTAATAAAGAAATTTTATTCAAGAAAAGACGATCTGGATTCTATCATGCAAATATTATTGAGGAAAGTGACGCAGCATATCTAATTATATTAGAGTTACGTTCTTTAGGAGTTGATCTCCATAAAGTACAAATTAGTAAAGTTCAGGGAGCATGTTCTATTCAGTTATCTTTTCCTTGGGCGTATCCAGGTGAATCGCAAAAACGATTACGAGAGATTACTATTGCGAATGGTGACATTAGAGATCCGGATCATATAAAAGAAATTCTTGGGCAAAGTAAAATTGATTGTTACTATGAAAAATCGATGTTTGATTCAAGCTTGGGGTATGGTAATTTAACTAATATTTTGGATAAATATACTAAGGAACAAGCAAGTGTTATTATGGGGATGTCCCAAAACCTTTCTATTACCCAAAAGCATGGAGATACAACTTTTCAAGCTAAAGCGAGAAAAAGTAATTACAAAAAATTTACTAAAACTCAATCAGATCTTGCTAGTTTAGGACAACAATGGAAAACTCTCTCTCCTCCTATTTCTGCAACTAAACAAATGCTGAGATTTCAGAAAGAAGCAGACAAGTTATATGGGAGCAAAATTAATGATGAGGGGCAACAAGTCCTTGACCAAAATTATAAAGAATATGGTTGGTATTTAGTGGGTGCTCAAAAAAAGGTGTAGCTTAATAAATTTTTACTGCCTCCTGTAAGTGACTCAGGTGCCTTGTTGGTAACTCGGAAAATACTGTATACTAGGTTGCAATGGCCGAGGTTCTAGACCACAGCGGTCAGCCAGTAAGGATGAAGTGAATTTTGTTCCACGAGCGCGCCGAACCGAAGGCGCGTTTTGTGTAGCAGTTGAAAGGGTTTTTTGAATTGCAGTTCCACCTTCCGCTCCCGCAATTGGGCGTTCAAGCCGACCGTTTTGAGGAAATTGCTCAGTTCTTCATAATCTTTATCAAAAGCGACATTCTCGGATAAATTGTCGATGTAGTATTTGGATTGCCCAAAAGCAATATTGAGCATAAATTTTCCTTGCGGAGTGTTATCAAACCAAAAAGTGGGAAATTTAAGGGCACAAATTTTTCCTCTATCAATTAAGTGAATGACTCTGCCACCATCAACCGAGTTTCTTGCCAAGCGATCTGGATGCCAAGAAATGGTGCCATTAATATTACCGTGTTCCATTAAATCAAGCATTTCGTTGAATATGGGTCGTCCTGGTTCTTTTGCGGTCTGTGATTCAATAAAAGTATAAACAATATTCAGCCCTTCTCGCTTGGCATATTCTTTCAGTTCAGTGACCTGGGCATCAATAGACAAAATTTGGGGAAGGAATTTTTGCCTTAATAAATCAGTATTTTTTTTTGAAAATGTGGTCAAGTTTCTCCTTCTGTTTTTACAGTTGTCTTTCATTATGTTTAATGTAGATGTATCAAATTGAAAAATATGTGCATTAAGTACATCAAAAAATACTGTCTTTCAAACGAAATTTAAAACTCGTTCTGTTGGCGGGAATAATAAATGAAGTATGGTTGAATTTTTTTTTGTAATCTGCAAAACATTGGTTTATGTGTTGCATTTGGCATTATATTTGAAAATTGCTATAGTATTATAGCTTAATAGTAATTTTATGACTGAAAAAAATTATTTTTTTAAAAACCCAGACTTGGCTATACGTCCAATTGAAGGTGTGAATTTTTCAGAATTTCAATTAGCTGATTTGCAATGGATAGCTGAAATAGCCGATCCAGTTTATGGGAATAGAGATGTTACCTCATTTCAAGCAAAAGAAAATATGTGTTTAGGTGAACAAAGTATATCATTGGATTGTAGAAGAATAGTTACAGAATTTGAAAATCGTGGTATGAGAAAAAAGATTGATATAAATGAGGAATTTATTTTAGGTAATCAATCAGGGGGGGGTACATAAAATTAACTATCTATGTTAGACAGGTAGAAGAACCATTTAAAATTTATACACAAATTCAAAAGTTTGATTCTCAAGAAACATTACCAAAGGGCATTGGTTTAGAGTTGTATAAAAAATTGGATTCTTATATGCAACATATAGCAGATATGCAGAATGTTGATTGTATACATATAGTTAAAATGGGATTATCTACTAGCGATAATCCTATGACTGCGGATAAATGGAAGAGTATTTTCTTACCTTATTTAAATAAAAATGGCTATTCATCAATAAATGATGAAACATGGCAAAAAAAGTTTATACCAAAATCACTCGTGTCCCGTTAATTTTCCATTCAGATCGTATTGTATTCTACAATTAGCCAATATTTGAGAAAAATATCAAAAATACCAATTATTGGCTAACCTGCAAATAATTTCTTACCTCTCAAAAAAATTAACCGGACACCAGTGAATAGTATGAGTATTTCAATTCACGTATTAAATAGTTCTGGGCGTTTGAATGCAGTACAAAATGACGCAAAACGGATTATTCGACACACATCACAAAAAGTACAAAAGTTGTTGGCTATCGATAATGTAGATATTCTTGTGATGGAAGCATTATATCCAGAGCCACTGAAAAATATGGGAGGCATTGGTGGATATTCTCCTTCAGCTCATTTTGTGCAGATAACGATTGATCCTGATCACAAAGATGTAAAGAAGAATTTGCATACGGTACTTAGTCAAACCATTGCGCATGAATTGTGTCATGTGAAACGCTGGGAAGCAGGAGTAATGGGCAAAACGTTGGCAGACAACATTGTGAGCGAGGGCTTAGCAGATTATGTTGTCTTTACCCTGACAGGAAACACATCGTCGGTTCAAAAAAACGCAATATTCCACGTTGGACAGGATACACGCTTGGATTTCTTCTTATTCAACACTACATGCAGGAGCATCCAGATATTGCGATTAGCAAACTAGTTACATTCTCAGCAAAGAATTTTTTATAAAAGAAAAAGCTCTACAAACCTGCGTACAGTCTGTAGAGCTTTTCTTGTTATTCACGAATAGTCGCACACTACTGGCCGGTTAAAAATCCTGTAAAGTAAGTTGTTTTTTTGATGTATTGTTTTCGAGTCTGTTTTCATATTCAGAAAGGAACTGTTTTACGGACATTTTATCGAAGAGAGAGATACTTAAAATTTGTAGAATTTCATGCATGCTTTTACTCAATTCAAGTTTTTTTCGAATGATAGCGACGAGCGCATATGTTGCCACAGCAAACCAAATTTGGGTTTTCACAGCATTTTCCGAACGTCCCCAGAAAGCCTGAAATTGTGATCGCAACTGGTCAATTAGTAGGTGAGGGTACAGATATTGTTCACTTTGATGTGCTGTTTTTAGTGTACCCATTTTCATCAGCGATCAAATTAAAACAATACATTGGTCGCTTGCAACGTGGATCGCAGCAACCGTGTATGGTGTATGATTATCATGATCAATGGATTGGTTTCTTTGAGCAAATGTTTAAAAAGCGTAAAGCGGTATACAAAAAACATTTTGGAGTGAATGTAGATATAAAGTAAAAAATATAACTATTGATTGACACATATACCCTATAGGGGTATTATATCATTGGTAACGAAAGTTGATGAACAATAAGGTTATACACAATCTATGAAGCATTGGATCAGTATCATTATTGGAGTATCATTCGCTGCGTATATGTGGGGCGGTGCTTTTTTTGTCATACATGATTCTTCAAATGTGAATCATATACCTATACATAGCAATGAACACCTTGCCGTGGAGTCATGTCAAGTTCAATCTGCAGATTGTCAATTACCTATTCAAAAATCTGTTGAATGTGTTTCACATTGTTTGAGTGCCGCTTCACCAGTAAATATTGTCAGTTTTTCACTACCATTTGTTTTTGCGTTATTAGTGACCGTGATGTATTGGTTCATCATTCCTCAGGTAAGACCGCTATTTCAGTGGCAACGGCAATTCTGGTATTTTCCACATTATTTGTTTAATACAGTCATTTTGCGGGAATAGAATAGTATACAGTTAAGACACGCTCGTGTCTGTGTTTCCTATTCTAAACAAGTAACTATACTATATGAAAAAACACTGTCTTACAGTTCCTATTCGTGGAATGCATTGTCGATCATGTGAAATTCTCATTGGTGATAAATTATCAGAAATTCCTGAAGTATCAAAAGCAGAAGTGAGTTATAAAAACCACAAAGCACATATTTATTATGATCAGCAGAAGCCAAAAATGAGTGAGGTTGAACAAGCAATTCAGGAAGCTGGATATTCGATTGGCAACCCAGATAAGAAAACGTGGCTCAGTAAAAATCCACGTGACTATAAAGACCTTGGTATTGCATTCTTATTTCTTTTTGGCGCATATCTGCTATTAAAAGAAACAGGACTATTGAATATCAATATATCTTCAGGATCAAACCCAAGTAGTATTCCCATTGTATTACTTATTGGACTAACCGCAGGATTTTCAACATGTATGGCTTTGGTTGGTGGATTAATTCTTGGTTTGTCAGCACGGCACGCAGAAAGGCATCCGGAAGCAACGGTCATGCAAAAATTTCGACCACATCTTTTCTTTAATTTTGGACGTATTGCGTCGTATGTAGTGCTGGGTGGTCTTTTGGGAGCAGTTGGTTCAGTATTGCAACTATCAACAATTACACTTGGTATATTAACTCTAGTTATTGGCGTAGTCATGTTGCTTCTTGGAGCAAAACTTGTTGGCATATTTCCAAAATTAGACGATGTGAGCATTACACTTCCATCAAGCATTAGTAAGTTTTTGGGAATCGAGCGGCATGAAAAAGAATATAACCACCGAGGTGCAGCCGTTCTTGGCGCGCTCACCTTTTTCTTGCCATGTGGATTTACGCAAGCGATGCAATTATATGCAATGAGTAGTGGCAGCTTTACAAAAGGTGCTCTCATTATGGGGGTATTTGCTCTTGGTACAGCTCCGGGATTACTAGGTATTGGGGGAATTTCTTCTGCAGTCAAAGGAGTGTTTGCACAACGGTTCTTCAAGTTTGCAGGGGTTGTCGTAATCTTATTTGCCTTGTTTAATATTTCTAATGGATATCATCTCACTGGATTCAACGCTGGTCTTGCAGACTCCAATGAAACCACTGCAGCCGACCCAAATGTCACAATGGAAAACGGAGTGCAAATTGTGCGTATGACAGAAACCGCTCGTGGGTATTCACCAAATAAGTTTACTATTCAAAAAGGCATTCCTGTTCGATGGATCATTGATGCACAGGATTCATATTCTTGTGCAAGTAGTCTAGTGTCATCAGCATTAAATGTACAAAAGAGGCTTGTTGCTGGCGAAAATATTATTGAATTTACTCCAACCGAAACAGGGAAAATCGCGTTTTCTTGTTCAATGGGAATGTATCGAGGGTCATTTGAAGTAGTTAATCCTGCCAGCCAAACAAATAATGTTCAACCCACTTCAAATCAAGTTGATTCAAATAGTAATAGTGCTATTGCGTCTGGGCAGCAGGGAGGTTCCTGTGGGAATGCTCAAAAAAGTGGAGGATGTGGATGCGGTGGTGGATCAGGGAGTTGTGGTGCAGGCAGTAACGTGAGCGCAGAAAAAATCCAAGGAGTTACTCAGCAACAAGATTCTGCTGATATACAGTTAATTAAAACAGCGTATACATATAATACAGATATTCAGCCAAATACATTTACTGTTCAATCTGGAAAACCAGTACGATTTGAAATTGAAGCAAAAGAAAATGGTTCTGGTTGTATGAGCACTATTATGATTCCTACATTGTACAATACACCAGAGTTATTGGAGAAAGGCAAAACAGTTGCAATGAATTTCACTCCAACACAACCAGGAACATATGAAATTACATGTGCAATGGGAGTGCCACGAGGAACAATTACCGTACTATAAAAATAATTTATATCTATATGAATATTACATTTATAATACAGGGCTTTCACTGTGATGCATGTATTCGTTTAAGCACTATGAAACTCAAAAAAATTGCCGGAGTTCAAGAGGTGAATATTTCTGGGTTGGATGGGAAAACGGAAATTCAAACTGATAGAGAAATTTCTCTTGATGAAATTCGAGCAGTATTTCAAGATACAGAATACACCATTGTTGAGTAGTAAATACATACACTTATGAAGAAAAAAATTACTATACAAGTACAAGGCATGACATGCGATGCATGCGAAAAAATCATTCACGCAGAATGTGAGGAGTTATCAGGGTTGAGTGAAATTGTTGTTGACCATCGTACTGGAATATACACCGCAATGCTCGATACAACTCAACAAAGTACTCAAGATGTTCTTGATGCGATTACACGTGCTGGCTATACTGCCACTCTGACATCAGAAGAGAATATTGAATCTGTACAAAAACCTGAACAACACGCACCAATCGTTCCAAAAAGTGAAACAGAACAACAAAATGGGCAACCATTCAAAGCAACGTGGGAAACAACCATAGAGGCTGAGGGAAAAATATTTTCTGATGCTGATGGGAAACCATATTTTGATGGAAATGTAAAAACACAAAAGAAAACAACATTTGACGGACAAGATCAAACTCCCGTTGCTGTTGGATTGATTGAACAAATTATGAAATCGCTGCATGTATCAACGTTGTTTAGTTCTTCTCCAGAACAGCAAACATTGATTACGCCAACGAATACACAGAATCATACGACCGTTTCTTCCGTAGCTTCAGCAAAAACACCGATAGATTCAATAACCGAAACACAGAAGCGGGTGAATTTATCGTTATCTGGTATGCATTGCGCATCGTGCGCCAATATTATTGAGCGCTCGCTTAAAAAAGTAAATGGGGTACAGCAGGCAAGTGCCAATTTTGCTGCAGAAAAAGCGTTGGTGACGTATAACCCGAGTGTAGTGCAAATTCCACAACTGATTGCAGCCGTTGAAAAAGCGGGATACAAAGCGCAAGAAGTTGATGTAAAAGACACAGAATTTGAAACACGAAAACGTCAAAAGGAAATTCGATTATATTGGAAAAAATTTATCGCTAGCGCAGTACTGAGTCTTCCAATGTTCTATTTCATGCTGCTCGATTTTTTCAAGTGGATGCCCGGTGCGCAAACACTCTTACCATACATTGGCATTGTGTCACTTATCCTCACCATTCCTGTGCAATTTGTGATTGGCTATGGATTTTATAAAGGCATGTGGTCTTCCTTGCGCATGAAGACATTTAATATGGATAGTCTCATTGCCATTGGAACATCCACAGCGTTTTTCTACAGTTTGGTAAATTACATTCTGTACGTAGTGAATAATCGTTCACTCATTGGTGTTGGTGGTGAAAAAATTGGTGAATTGTATTTTGAAACAGCGGCGTTCTTGATTACGTTTGTGGTGTTGGGGAAATGGCTAGAATCACGCACCAAAGGAAAGACATCTGATGCCATTAAAAAACTGATGGGCTTGCAAGCAAAAACGGCTCGTGTTATTCGTGGCGGCATCACAGAAGATATTCCTGTAGAGGATGTATTGCATGGCGACAGGGTGATTGTGCGTCCAGGAGAAACAATTCCTGTTGATGGAAAAATTGTGAGTGGTTCTTCTGCTGTAGATGAATCAATGATTACCGGGGAGAGTTTGCCGGTCGAAAAAAATGGGGGCGATACCGTTATTGGTGGAACAATGAATAAACAAGGGAGCTTCGAATTTGAAGCAACTCGAGTGGGCAGCGAAACATCGCTCGCTCAAATTATTCGCCTGATTGAAGAAGCTCAAGGATCAAAAGCGCCGATTCAAAATTTTGCTGACAGAATTTCTGCGAAGTTTGTTCCCATTGTTATTGGTATTGCTATTCTCACGTTCATTGTATGGTATCTCGTTCTGGGCGCTAGCATTACATTTGCGTTAATGGCATTTACCGCGGTGATTGTAATTGCTTGTCCGTGTGCGTTGGGACTCGCCACGCCAACAGCCATTATGGTTGGGACAGGGAAAGGTGCTGAACAGGGCATCTTGATTAAAGGAGGTGAACCACTTCAAGCAGCCCAAAAGATTACGACGGTGATATTTGATAAAACGGGAACGATCACAAAAGGGAAGCCAGAAGTAACTGATGTGGTGAGTCTTGGTGTGACTGATGAGGATGATGTGTTGGCAATTGCTGCAAGCCTAGAGAAACTCTCTGAACATCCACTGGCTGAAGCAATATATTCCTATGCTCAAGAAGAGTCTGTATCTTTTGCTGATGTTCAACAATTTCAAGCCATTCCAGGACATGGTGTACAAGGAACTGTTGATACGATGGTCTATTTCTTCGGTAACAGAAAATTGATTGGTGAAAAAGTTGGTTTATCCATTGATAAAATAAATCGAAAACTGGTGCGTTTAGAAGAACAAGGGAAAACGGTGATGATTTTGGCAACAGAAAAGGAAGTTGTGGGTATTGTTGCGGTTGCGGATACAGTGAAAGACACATCCAAGCAAGCAATTGAAAAATTGCAAACCATGGGCATGGATGTGTATATGATTACAGGTGACAATCAACGCACCGCACACGCTATTGCACAGCAGGTAGGCATTACGAATGTACTCGCTGAAGTATTACCAGAGCATAAAGCCAGTGAAGTGAAAAAATTACAAGATGCCGGAAACAGAGTTGCTATGGTAGGGGACGGGGTCAATGATGCACCTGCTCTCGCTCAAGCGAATTTGGGTATTGCAATGGGTTCCGGAACAGATGTGGCCATGGAAACGGGTGGTATTATTTTGATGAAGAGTGATTTGCGTGATGTGGTGACTGCATTCCAACTCGCAAAGGAGACAATGAATAAAATTAAACAAAATTTATTCTTTGCACTTTTTTACAACATTATTGGTATACCAATTGCCGCACGTATCTTTGTGTCATTTGGTTTAGTCTTAAAACCCGAACTTGCTGGACTTGCTATGGCATTCAGTTCTATCTCAGTCGTAGGGAATGCATTACTGCTTCGTTTATTCCGTCCACAAAAACGAAATTACCTTTCGTTTATTGCCCCGGTGATATTAGTTATTCTCTTTACAGGAGTATTTTTCCAATTTGCTCGTTTGAGTAGTGGCATGGAAAAAGAACAGTCAGAACAGACGATGCCCACCCAGAGTACAGCTGAAGTAACAAACTTTATTTCTTCTGGAAAAACAAAAATAGCCTATATTGATGATGAAGTGAAACTCTTCTTGGGAGTGAATCAATTTGATCCGGCAGTGGGATCGGTAGAAGGAAATGCCTCAATTGATGCGAATGCTATGATTGTGGGAGCAACAGAAGCCAGTATCATGAAGCAGAAACAGTTGCTTCAGAAACCCGGGGATTCAACAGCGAATTTTTTTGGAATTCCAACAATCACTATCAATGGAATACTCAATCCCACCGGCAGTATTCTTGATGATTATCATATACTTACCATACCAACGTTTGATCAGATCCAAGGAAACCCGGTATTGACTGTTCGAGTAGGTGATGAATTAAAACTATTCTATCCAATAAAAGGAAATTCAATTCCAGCAGTGTACAAGGATATCATAATTGGAAAAGAGAGTTTTTCGACAGTAGCAATTGGTGGAAAGAATTATCAATCGATGTATATTGGTTCGCAAGAGGCAGAAATTATGCGCAAGGAGAATCTATTTCAGAAGGAAGGTGATCGTATGGATAACTTCTTTGGGAATAATGTGATTATTGCAGGCGTGCTTCCGCAAACTGGAACTGTTCTTGATCAAATGCACTTGGTTGGTTCTGAGTTCCGTATAGAATAGATATACCTGTTATACAAAAAAATACTCCCCAATAATTTCAGGGGAGTATTTTTATTTAGATACGTTTGTTATTTCATCATGTCCATCATGCCGTTGCCTCGACCCATCATTTCTGTACCTTTATCATTCATCATTTGTCCTTTTGTTTCCCATTCTTTTCCTTGTTGCATCATGTCAGTGTCATTGTACTGTGTGCCCTTTTCTTTCATCATTTTTCCTCCGCCCATCATCATTTGTCCCATTTGCGTCATTGTTGTTCCGTTTTCTTTCATCATTGAAGCAGAACCCTGCATATATGAATTTGAGAATGGTTGGTTTGCTCTACCGATATAAAACCCACCAAGTCCAGCAACAATAAGTGTTATTACTACTGTTGTTAAAATTTTGTTGTCCATAAATTCCTCCTTAATAATTTTATTGATTATGTACAAAGTATAGTCCATAAAAAACAGAATAGCAATAGGTTAAAATATTTTATACAATAATTTTCCAATAATTTGATCTATATACCCTAGAGGGGTATAATGACACATATGAAGAAAGACAATAAAACCAAAGGGATTCGTCGCCTAAAAATAGTTGAAGGACAAGTGCGTGCATTACAACGCATGCTTGAAGAAGGAACATATTGTATTGATATATTGACTCAATCAGCAGCGGTTAAACAGGCGCTTTCTTCCGTGGAAGATCTTATTTTAGAAAATCATCTTTCAGGATGTGTTGCGCAGCAGATGAAGAGTGGAAATATTGCTAAAGCAACAGGAGAGATCATGAATGTGTATAAACTATCAAAGAAAAAATAATAGCACACCTATGAAAAAACAAGCAAAAATCGGATTTTTTCACCTGTTTATGCATGGCGGACATCATGCCGAAAATAAGGATCATTCAAATGCTCGTGATCACAATCAAATGCACTGAATGAAGTTTTTTGCATGTAAATATGTTATGATAAATCAGTAATATATATGGAGGATCATCAACACTTGGAACATACAGCGAAACACACAGATAATTCCATGCAGCACATGAGTCATCACGATCATGCTGCAGCCATGACCGACCCGCGCATGGCCAAACAGATGGAAGCCGATATGCGACGACGATTTTTAATTTCTTTTATTTTATCGATTCCCATCTTTTTGTATTCACCTGTTGGTATGAATGTGCTGAAGATTGTGTTACCTGCACCGATACCTGTGAACTGGATATTATTTATCTTAACGACACCGGTGGTGTTCTGGGCAGGGTCTATTTTTATTACCGGTACCTATTATGCGCTCAAAGCTCGCAAATTAGACATGTCGGTGCTCATTGCGACGGGTGTGTTAGCATCATATCTATTTAGTGTATTACTTACGTTTACGGTTGGTGGGGAGAGCTTTTATGAAGCAGCAGCGTTATTAGTGACATTCGTGTTGTTTGGCCACTGGATGGAGATGAGGTCCAGGCGAGGAACGTCGGATGCATTACGAGCGTTGTTTGATTTAATACCACCACAAGCGATCGTAATTCGAGACGGTAAAGAGTTACAGGTGGATAGTAAAGACATTCAGCATAACGATATTGTTCTAGTAAAACCTGGCGATAAAATTCCTGTTGATGGTGCAGTAATTGAAGGTGAATCTGCGGTCGATGAATCATTAGTCACTGGTGAATCTATTCCCGTCACCAAACAAAAAGGCGATCAAGTCGTTGGTGGTTCAGTGAATCAAACGGGGGTATTAAAATTTACCGCTGCCCAAGTAGGTTCAGAAACTGTACTGGCTCAAATCATTAAGTTAGTTGAAACCGCTCAAAATTCCAAAGCCCCTGGGCAACGCATTGCCGACAAAGCCGCTGCCTGGCTAGTGATTCTAGCTATTGGCTCGGGTGTCATTACATTTGTGGGTTGGTTTGTATTTGGTGAAGTGAACTTTATTACAGCGCTTACCTTTGCCATTTCAGCTGTGGTCATTGCCTGTCCGGATGCCTTGGGTTTAGCCACGCCTACTGCAGTAGCGGTTGGCACAGGGATTGGTGCAAAACATAATATCTTAATTAAAGATGCTGCCACGCTTGAAAATGTTTCTAAAATAACAGCTATTGTGCTAGATAAAACAGGTACCCTCACAGAGGGTAAACCTAAAGTGACGGATGTAATAGCGGTGAACGCATTTTCTGAAACGCAAGTACTCGAATACGCAGCAGTAGTTGAGGCTGGCTCAAATCATCCTTTAGCGAAAGCTGTGGTGACTGAAGCACAACAACGTAAGATTAGTTTAAAGGATACTGTAGAACACTTTGAATCCATTACTGGCTATGGTTTAAAAGCAACTATCGCAGGTAAAACTATTTTAGTAGGCAAAGAAGATTTATTCAGACAGCAGAAGATTGATACTATGAGTATCCAAGAATCAATTCAACAGTTAGGGCAAGAAGGTAAAACAGTAATCATTGTAGCGGTTAATGACAAGTGTGCTGGCATTATTGCCGCAGCGGATACTATTAAATCCACCGCCAAGCAAGCCATTATTGCTTTACAAGAGCTAGGGATTGAACCTGCTATGATTACAGGCGATCATCAGGCGGTAGCGGAAGCTGTGGGTAAGAAACTTGGTATTCAACGAATTTTTGCCAATGTCTTACCAGCTAAAAAAGCCGATCATGTGAAACAACTACAACATGAAGGTAAATTTGTAGCAATGGTGGGTGATGGCGTGAATGATGCGCCCGCATTAGCTCAAGCCGATATTGGCATTGCGATTGGCGCTGGTACCGATGTAGCCATAGAAACGGCTAGTGTAGTGCTTATGAAATCAGACCCCTTTGATATTGTTCGAGCGATTCAATTAAGTAAAGCGACAGTAAGAAAAATGAAACAAAATCTGTTTTGGGCAGCGATTTATAATATATTAGCCATTCCCGTAGCAGCTGGTGTATTCTACACCACGTTTGGTTGGTACTTACGTCCCGAAATTTCAGCGTTGTTAATGTCTGGCTCCTCTATTATTGTGGCCACGAATGCAGTGTTGTTAAAACGAGTAGAGCATCAATTAATTTAATACACTATTTTTTATGTTATTTATCGCTTTAAAAAATTTACTTCAAGAGCGCACAAAACTCTTCATGAGTATAGGAGGCGTTGCTTTTGCTGTAGTGCTTATTATTTTACTCAATGGATTATACGAAGGATGGAATGAATCCATGGGGGCGTATCCCAAGAGTATCCCAGCTGATTTATGGGTCGAACAGGATGGAGTAGGAGATATGTTCCACGCATTATCATTTCTACCCAATAATTTATCAGACCAACTGAAACAGATCGATGGAGTAAATACGGTTCACCCATACCTTGGCCGTCAAACGTTACTGAAATTGAATGGAGAAGACACGTCTTTATTTATTGTTGCAGTGGATCCCGCAACCGGTTTTGGAAAACCCAAAACAATGGAAGATGGACGATGGGAAGACCTTAAAGATGGAGAAATCATTATTGATGAGGTGTTTGCAAAAAAACAGCATCTTAACATTGGTGATGAAATACAGATTGCTGAACGCAAGCTGAAGATAGGAGGTATCTCAAGTGGTGGAAACATGATGGTTTTTCAATATGCCTTTGTCACACTCAATGAGGCAAAGGAATTATTTCAATTAGGCGACAAAGTCAACTTTTATGTTATTCAAGTTGCACCGCAAGCAGATCAGGAAAAAATTAAAAATACCATTATCAATGATATTCCAGGTGTCAAAGTTCTAACAAAGCAAGAGTTTGTTGATACATCTCGTCAAGTGATCAAAGATAGCTTCTTACCTATTATTTACGTATTAGTCATTATCGGGTTCATTATCGGAAGTGCGGTCATCGGTGTTACGATTTATTCGGCGACTGTAGAAAAATCACGTGAATATGGCGTGCTCAAAGCAATTGGTGTTACTCACCGACAACTCTACGCCATTGTCATGTTTCAATCCCTTGTTTCAGGAATCATTGGGTATGTTGTTGGATTAATTCTTGCATATCCTGTTGCTCGATTATCACGCTATTTTGTGGCAGGTTTTATGACTGAGTTTAGACTGATCGATATTGTGTGGGTGTTCGGCGCTACTATTGGAATGGCGCTTATTGCAACCTATATCCCGGTTCGTCGTTTGGCGTCCATTGATCCAGCAGAGGTATTTAAAAATTAATTCCTTGATCTATATGTTTGTTGCAGAAATAGAACATTTATCCAAAATATACGGTTCTGGAAATACACAAGTCACCGCAGTGAATGATGTATCTTTGAACGTAAAAAAAGGAGATATCATGCTCATTATGGGTCCCAGTGGTTCTGGCAAAACTACACTTATTACTATGATTGGTGCATTACTCAAAGCATCAAAAGGCAAAGTTAAAATTCATGGAAAGGTGTTAGGCAATTTACATGAACAGGAATTAGCGCAATTACGATTAAAAGAACTCGGTTTTATCTTTCAATCGTTTAACTTACTTGCTTCACTCACTGCCCAAGAAAATACCGCCGTTCCACTGATTGCCGCAGGAAAGAGTAAAAAGGAGGCCATGATGATTGCTACAGGAGCATTACAAAAACTTGGCTTAGGAGGTCGTTTACATAATCTTCCACGTGATCTCTCAGGTGGTGAAAAACAGCGTGTATCTATTGCTCGGGCACTGGTCAATAATCCAACGCTCATTTTAGCAGATGAACCAACAGCAAACCTCGATTCAACATCTGGTCATGAAGTGATGAAATTGCTCTGTAGTATAGCCTGTACAGAAAATCGTTCAGTGGTTATTGTCAGTCATGATATGCGTTTACAAGAAATTGCAAAAACAGTGATTTGGTTTGAGGATGGACAGGTGATCCGTACAGAGAAAGGTCAGCATAACAAACATTGTGAGCATCACAATCATCATGCCTAAAAAGTAGACTGCTATTTTGGTTCAATAGAAACCATCCAAGCTGCTTGAAAAATGGAGCGAAATGATTCCACAAATGCTTGACTATGCATTGAGAGCGCAAATATCTCTTTTTGAACGGAAATAAGAATAATGGCATTTTTAGTCATTATCATTTCCATATCAAAGAGATCCAATCCCTTCGGCAATAGGCGCACAGAATGTAGTGAATTTTTATTCACTGAACGACCATGTTCTTGAACGTATTGAAGAGAGCTTGCTGTGTGTGGCACAATTTCGCGAACTTTCCACTGCCATTTGATAGATTGTGCATCAAAATAATGCATCAGTTCCGCAAAGTTGATTTTGAGATCACGAATTGAAGAAATAAAATATATTTCATCTTTTTTATCCAGTCGTGTGAATAATGCACGATATAATGACATCACCGCCTCTTTTCCTTCAAAATAGCGAATTTCTGGCTTTGCCCCAGAAGAAGAGTTACTCATAACTTCCAACTGTGGCAGTAAATCGGTTAACTGTTGTTCCCTTTTTTTCAAAAACAATTGCAACATTTGCGGCGGAGCTGCTTTAAATTTTGTCCGTTTCCCGTGCATAACACGATAAATTAGCCCCTTATTTTCCAAGGCTTCCATGGCAGTATAAATAGTTGGTCGCTTTAAGCTGGAATTTTTTGCTATATCCAAAATACTGCCTTCACCTATTTGGAGAAGTGTTGTGTAGATTGTAGCTTCACGTTCAGTCATTCCAAATTCTTGCAGGGATTGTTGGATATTCATCATGCTATTATGTCATAGAATTTTAATAATGTCACGTTTTTTGACATTATATTTTTAAAATACTCTTTATTATAAGTGGATCATTTTCTAAATTCATGCCTTGTTAATAAATATAAGTGTAAAAATTTCAAACATTTGATAGTATATAAAGTTCCTTGATCGTGGCAAAGTGCTGCGAAAGAGAACGCAGCACGACACATGGTTGCCAAAGAGAGCTCAATCATTAATAATATACCTATGAGGGAGGAAAAATTTGGTACCCCAAATCAAAATATAGAGCATGAATCAACTGCTCAGCGTATTACAGAAGAATGGCAAAAGCTTTTTCCCAAGCGTTATAATCCGGAAAGACCATGGTATTTGAATCCTGAATATCTTTCCTCAGATCAAATAATTGAAGCACTACAAGTGGCGTTTCCAGATATCTCATTCTCGGTTGAACCATTACCGGAAAGCGAACTATACACTGGATACAGTGTACGTTATGTAAATGAAAACGGTGCTTGGGTAACCGTTAATAAAAGTAAAAAATATAGTGTAGAGAGTAAATGTGTTGGGCATATTCCGGTCAAACATTATAGTAACGATATTCAACTCTATAGTTTAAACGACATTCGTAATTTCATTGCCCACCCTGAAGCATTTTATGAATTCATGGATGATGCAAAAATAAAACAACGGATGCGATCTGGCTTGATACATAGAGCTCATCATTATTTACGGAGTAAATGGTTAATATCCTCCGGTTTTTATGATACGAGGACAGAAGGTTCTAAGTATTTAGGATACACTATGGGTATGTTGTTAGGATATGCCCTAGAAAGACCGGAAAATACAGAAGTGTTATCTACAGTTTTAAAAACTCAAAGAGAAAGCTACGAAAAAACCAACATAAATGAATTAAAAGAAAGACAAGTGTTACAAGGCATGCGCATTTTAGATATTGGATGTGGAAGACAAGGAAGGTTCGTGAAGTCCCTTCAAGAATTTGGTGCAGAAGTATTTGGGTTGGATATACAATTTCCAAATGATCCGGATGATTCTATCGTGCATAGAGGAGATATTTCTGATATGCATACAGTGCCTGAGAACATTAGAAATCAACAATATGATGCCGTTATTTCCACTATGACATTTGTCACAGAAGTAGACAGTGTATATGGAGAAGCGTTGTTTAATGCGTTATCTCTGGTAAAGCCAGGAGGATACGCTATTTTTTCTTCATCCTTGCGCTATAGGGTAAGTGAGTTAGCTGAACTAAAAGATAAGTTTATAGATTTAGCTGAACAACATCCATTGCTCAGACCTATGGAGCATGATTTTGATAATGAACATAATGTAACTGTTATTCAAGCGAAATAAATTATAAAGATTCTTAACGATATATTTATGGGAGAAAACAGAATGGGGTTAGATGGTCCAAAAAGAACAGCGGAGCAGGAACGTGAGAGAGTCTATGAACTTCCGTTTGAGGGTTCACTTACTGTTGTTGTGCAAAAGCTTACACAAGCGGTTAGTAGTGATTTAGAAACACAGGTGAAAGTTATTCAACAATGTGCAGCGGAAACAAGATTATATGATGAGGCTATTTCAAATGCATTAGAAAGGATTGCAGATGAAACAGACTTTACAAAAGTCTTAGTAGATAAGCGTCAGGCAATAGAAAATGACCCATCATTAAGTGATGAAATGAAGGAGCAGAAATTATTACGCCTGCGCTTCACTGTCGCTGCACCTCCTGCTATGAATATACACGATTTACGTAATAGTTTTATGGCGACAATTAATGGAAGGCTTTCTGTATGCGCAAGGTCTATAGAATATTACAGAGAACCCCGTAGTTATCCAGAACTTGATACGTTGGAAAAACAATTATATGTAGCATTTCATGCGGACGAATCAGAAATATCAGAAGAAGATATACAATCGGTGTCTCGTTCTGAAATAGAGAAATTAGTCAAACAAACTATAGTTCAGTTCGTATTAAAAATAGAGCAATCTATAAAGAAGCTCAAAAAAAATCCGTTTTTGGGAGCCGACAAAATGAGTGATAAAGAGTATGCTTATGCTATACGTGTTCTTAATGAAGAATTTGCGAAACTAAAAGAAGAACAGAAGAGTGAATAATTGTGTACATAGAATTCATTCATTTATCAATAGCGATAGTATTTCTTTTTTTAAGCAAACCTATTTCGTTTCATGCGAATTTTGGGTATAATATGTTCGAATTTCATCGTCAGTAGTCAGCCAAGCAGGTTATTCAGAAATGGTATTCAAAATATGCCAATACATGATACTCGATTTTTCTTTATTGCTAAATAATTCATATGCAACATGAAAATTGGTCAATTCGTACACAGGTACCGGAGAGTGACGCCGTATATATAAAAGAGCGCAAAAATAGCCGTCGCTTTGCTAGTAGTCGTGTATTTGCACGAGTTGGCATGCAGATCTATGAACGTAACAAGCAAGATATTGAGCATGTGCAGCAACAAAACAACGAATTACAGCAAGAATTAGATTCAGTCGGTCATTCTAATCTCAGCACGGAATCAATTCAAAGTAGAATATCTCATAATACTAAATTGATTGAGCAATTGAAAAAAGAAATGAGTGAATTCATCCGTGCACCTTTTCTACGGATGGTCCAAAATTTAGAGCAATTATTCATATATGATAAATTTGAAAGAGCAAGAGGCTTTGTTATGAGTGAAATACAACAGATGTTTGGTGCAAGCGGGATACGTGCAGAATTACAAAAGCATTTTGGTAATGATTTTTCTCAATTTACAGCATCTAACTTATATGGAAAAATTGCTGATGGTTCCATTTCAGACGATTTGTTATTTGCAGTCGCAAAACAGCATTCAGAACATGTTCAACAACAGGAAGAACAATTAGAACAATTTGTTCAGCAAACAAAGCAAGAATTTAAGCAAGCAGTAAAAGAAGCAGTAACAAATGGCTGGTTACCGCAAGAAGCTGAAAATGCATTATCACGTATAGATGATGTTACAGTATGCTTGCAAGATAAAATGGAAGATATATTATCTTCGAAATTAGGGGATCATTCTGATACTGGTAAAATTACTGTAAGCAATGAGCAACTACAGCCAAAATTATTGACACGTTTGAGAAAAACAATTTTTCATGAATTACTTCATGAAATTGCAGGCAAATCAATTAACATATACACGAAACAAGATAATCCTCTATCTTCAGTTCATGACCTTTTATCTCGTAAAAGCGGTGTTGTAGTAAAAAAATATGATTCATGGGAGATGAAGTTTAACTGGTTGAACGAAGCCATTACAGAATGGCTCGCCGTTCGTTTATCTGGTTATGATGACGATCAACAAGAAAATGCTTACAAAGGTTCAACTTCTTATGTAGATGAACGTAAAGAGTTAGATCGTTTATTTGACAATGGTTTACTTGAGCAGGTAGTCACTTCAGCATATTTTGAAAATGTAAACACTAATATTCCTAGTGAAGAACGTAATCAGCATTTTATACAGCTTATTGATCAAGTGAACGCAATAGAAGGTCGATCTGGATTTATGAAATTAGAGCATGAATTTATTATGCGAGATGTTGAGAGAACATTATATGGTCGTTATCTCATTTGTAATGCTGATACTGCTCGATCAATTTCTGCGGACTATAATCAATTTGAAATCAATGTGCAGGTAGGACGGGGGAAAGATTCAACTATACAAAAAAAATTATTTTTTTTAGCACAGCCAATTGATGTAGGAACAGAAATAATATCGGTAGAGGAACAATTTAAATCAGTAGAAAAATCATTTTTGTATCTTCAAGCAGTACATGGGGGAAAATTACATTTTGAAACTCGCCGTTTACATTAAATGAAAAAGAAATCGAGTATATGGGCCGACGCTCCTTTAAACTATCGAATTTTGAAAATGCGAATGTATGATAGCCATTTTTAGGAATATATTTTACTATTATGCTATAGTATATTTTATAATTAAATTAATTGAGGAGGAGTATGCCAAATACAAAAACGTTTCGTAATCTTCGGCGGTGGAACATCGTCATGTTTTTCTTGCATGCCATACAAGCTATGGCTGTGCTGGTGTTGAGCAATTCTTTTGCAGTGCCATTAACGACCGCATTTTTAAATTTTAATACGCGTACATTTACACTGCAACAACATTTGCAGCAGTTAACCACAATACCCGTTGGACCATTGGTTGCGGGTTTTTTTGCGCTGTCGGCCTTGGCACATTTATTGGTGTCATTACCCGGTATATATGAATGGTATGTGAAGAATTTGAAAAAAGGCGCGAACTATGCGCGTTGGGTTGAATATTCACTGAGCTCGTCGCTCATGATTGTAGTGATTGGCATGCTCGTTGGCATCTATGATGTTTTTAGCTTACTCCTCATGTTTGGTTTAAATGCGATGATGATTTTATTTGGTTGGATGATGGAATTGCATAATCAATCGACTAAAAAAACCAATTGGACAGCCTACATTTTTGGTTGCATTGCTGGCGCCATTCCGTGGATCGTGATTGCGTGCTATTTAGTTTTTTCCGGTGATGCGGATCATCATGCGCCAACATTTGTGTATTGGATTTTCTTCTCAATGTTTCTCTTCTTCAACTCGTTTGCGGTGAATATGGTGCTACAGTACAAGAAGGTAGGCAAGTGGAAAGACTACACCTACGGTGAGAAAGTCTACATTATTATGAGTTTGGTTGCCAAGTCTTTACTGGCTTGGCAAGTATTTGCTGGTACATTACGGCCGGTATAAAATTGTGAGTCGGAATAAACTTCATCGAGAGCGAATTCACGCAGTGGTGATATCGTGTTCAACTGTATTTTTTGCGCCTTTCCACATAAAATCAAAATAGTCACGGTAGTTTTTGGCAATATCAGGGTTGATAATTTCCACAACAGCGTAAGGGGGTAGAAAAGTTTTAATCATGATACGATCAGCAAGAATTTGTGTTTCACTGATTGCTGAAGTGATGTGTGGAATATATTGAATGTGCGTGAGTTTGCGATTATGCATAAAATAATCAAGTTCTGGTGTTTTGGTGCTGACAATACCATAAATAGTGATTTGTTTTTCGCGTTGGATACGCGTCATTTGACGTATCAGTTGTTCACCCATGGCTTCATGCCAATGAGGAGATGCTCCAAGATAATACATGCTTCCTTCTTTTTTCATATTCGTATAACTTTCTAATTCTTTCCTTCGTACTTCATCGATTCCTTCATATACAACAATTTCTTGCGCATGTGGTTTGCGTTGTGCACGCAGTTCTTCAACGAATTGTTGGGCGACGGTTTCTTTCATTTTAATTTCATTCAGAATTCGTTCGGGATCAAGCATTTTGAAATAGGCAACACCGCGGATTGTGGTGGTGGTAATCAGTTTTTTCGTCACCAGTGATTGTAAGGCTGTATACACAAGATTGCGATGCAATGCTGTAGCTTCAATAAGTGCGGATGCCTTCGCTTGCCCAAGATTAAAAAGAGCAAGATAGACCTTTGCTTGGTTTTTTGAAAATCCAATTGTTTGAAGATCTTTTGAATAAATCATATTTTTGTCATGTTATATATGACATTATAGCATATTGAATAAATAAATCAAGTATATTTTGTCATATAATTATCACCATATATATATTGACAAAATAATACTTTTGAAATATAGTGTACTGTTCTGCAATGTTGCGGAACTGTTTTTTGAAAAATTTATGCCCCCGTGCCACTGTGATTGTGGTGTATGGGGCAAGTGGAGGGCTTATGAAGTTTTACGATAGGGCTACGTTTATCGCTTTTTTGGCCATCGCTGGGATGGCTTGGGCAAATATTGTATATGGGGTGGAGGAAGCAAACGATTTTTGTAATCAACTTGCCGCACCGGCCTCCCTGCGGGTGGTATTGTTAACGGTGACGGTGGTTGGATTTGGGTCAATACCATGGCTGGTATTAACAGGTTTCGGTTGGCTCATCCCTATGGAATCACAACCACAGGGCACCAGACCAAAACCGCTTCTCCGGCTCATCCCCGGAGAGGGTGCTGGCCCATCCGAAAAAAGAGGGCAGCTCGCCCTCGTGCGCAATCAACACTCTTCTCAGGTGCCACCTGAGTAAAGAGTAGTCAAACGGTGTTCGGGGCATACACTCACTGCACATGAGTTTGCCTATCGGGACACCGTTTTTTATATACAATTTGTTGTCGGAATATAAGGGAAAAATTTTTCCGCTTGTCTAAATTGATATACGGCATACGATTGTATTTTCTGTATTCACGAAAATATTGTAATATGTGTATATGAATAAAAAGGAGGTTTTCTTTTCATTTATTTTCTATAGTGTTTTTGGGTGGGCAATCGATTCAACCACACGGTCACTCTACGACATGCGTTGGGAAACAGGCAATGCATTAGGAATTCCATTTAGCCCAATGTATGGCATTGCAGCTATCGCCATTATTTGGATTCATCCGGTTATTGAAAAATGGCATTTTTGGCAGCAGGTCGTGTTCTATGCCGTGACTGCTGGCATGTATGAATATAGTGGTGGAATGTTTAGCGAATGGTTTTTGGGGCGCCGGTTATGGGATTATAGCGGTTTTCCGTTCACACTTGGCCGCTACACCGACCCCATACATGCGCTGATATGGGGGCTGCTCGCAATGTTCGTGGTTTACTACATACATCCTTATCTAAAAAAATTTTTGAGATTGCATCTGTGAAGGAAATGGATCATAATAGGAGTCATATTAACTATTGATTTTATAAGCATATATGAGGAGGTTCTTCATTATATTGATAAACGCTTTCTGTATTCAGTTTGGTGTTATGTCATTCACCGTACCAGCGATAGCAGCGACAAATAATTTATTGGCCGATGTTCAAAAAACAGCAATAGCAACAAATTTAGGGTTGTTTGGCGGGCCACCAAACGATATCGCTATCGATCCAAATGACGATGCGTATGTGTATGCGGCCATTAGTGGTCCGAATGGTATTTTTCATTCCAGTGATGGTGGTGAAACGTGGCAAGGTCTGCCGAATGACACCAATTTTGGTGCGGCGTATGCGGTGGAAGTAGATCCGGCAACTGGTGATGTGTATGCGTTGATTGGCGATGATTTGCTCAAAAGCACTGACCATGGTGAGAACTGGGAGGTGATGGAGTTGGATTTAGGGAGCGCATTGCTTTCGGAAGCGATGTTCATTTCAGATACTCGATTACATGTGGCACTGACCGGCGGTGGAATTCTGTCAATGACTATGGATCAATCTGCTGCTGTTATTGTAGATCTTTCTGAAGAACAGAGTGGTGTCTATGTCACCAGTTTTGCGGTAGCGCAAGATGGTGCGGCGTATGCGGTATTGAATGACGCCGATACATCTTATCTGTTTACGAGTACAGATGATGGAAGTACTTGGACAACGATGGATGTGACTTCTGCTGGCGTGGCAACGGGTGACCGGTTTTATACCATATTGGTTGATCCAACCAACAACGATCATTTGGTTCTGGTATCCTATGATCCGGAATCCGCCAGTTACCATACCTTGGACGGCGGCGTGGCCTGGTTGGAATTAACGAATGGCGAGAATAGGATTGGTTCAACGATCGGCGCGTTTGATACCAATGGCCGGTTATATATCAGCCAATATTATTCCGACAATGCGCAAAGTGAAACACCGACCTGGACAGAGATGGCCACAGAAACACCGAATTCTCGCGTATCTGCTGATCGTATATTTATTGATCCAACTGACGAAACGGTGTTATTCAGCAATACCCCGTATGGCGTGGCGAAAAGTACAGATAGTGGCTCCAGTTGGGTGGATGTGGTGGAAGGGATTACCCAAGTCAAAACCTACAGTATTAGCCAAGCAGAAAATAAAGATGTGGTGTGGATTGCGGCGAATGGTGGGCTTGCGCACACCACGAATTTTACCGATGATGCGCCAGATTGGGAATACCCGGTGTTACCAGATGGTTCTTCCACACCAACGAGCATGTTTGTTGATCCGAATGACAACGATACCTTGATTGCCGGAATGAGTGCGGTGATCTACCGCTCTACAGACGGCGGTTCCACCTGGGTAGCCGCAGAAACACCTGAATTTTCGGGGCAAGTGTTGGAGATTATGCCTTCGCGTGTGGATAAAAATACATTTTATGCCGTGTTTATGAACGGTAGTATTTCATTAGATGATACCGGCGGCGTTCTCGAGAGTACTGATTCCGGCGCGACGTGGGTGAGTTTGAATTTGACAGATGATTTGCCCGCGACTGCGTTGGCGGTTGGTGACAATGATACTTTGTTTGTGGGCATTGGCGGTGATGCGCAACCAACCGGTGTATATACATTTGACGGTGATGAATGGACGAAGTTGGAAGAGAATTTTAATAATATTGTTATCAATGATATTCTTGTTGATCCCAATGATTCGCAAACAATGTTTATCACTGCAGAGGCAGAATCGACAGAAGGCAGTTTGTATAAATCCACAGATGGCGGTTCCACGTGGTCAACAATCAGCGATGGATTGGAACAGGTGAACCACTTAGACACCATTGTTGCTGATGCTGACAGCTCACCAACAACATTGTATATGGCTGGCCAAGATGATGATTCCGGAAATGGAGTGATTTATAAATCGAGTGACGCAGGTGAGAGTTGGGGGGTGTATTATACCGGGTTGAAGCAAGAATTTTTCTACGCATTGTTGTTTGATGCGTTAACATTTGGCAATGACCGTGGAGTATTTAACGCACACTCACTTGGAAAATTAACGGTGAAAAAGCATTCACAGCGTGTGCTTGCTGTTACACTGAAAGATGCCACCACTAACATAGCGCTTGACCAGCGTGTTGTTGGTATCTATAAAAAGAAATTAGGAAAATGGAAGTTAGTGAATACCGTAAAAACAAACGCGAATGGGAAAGTGCAAATACAGTTTGCTGTGGGAACCCGCGGAAAATATCGCGCTGTGTGGAAGCCAGCAAAAAAAGATCGCGCAGAATATACACGTACTCATTCTCGAACGGTCACATTCAAATAATGAGATTTTTTATGGTATAGTACAATAAAATATTATCTCTATGTTACCTATGAAACGTTTTTACCTCGTGCTTGCCGTCGCTTTAATCATTCTTCCAGGGTGCTTGAAAAAAGACCAAACACATGTGGTGGTTGTGCCAGCGTATGGTATCGTTGGGGAATCCAACGAACAGTATAAAGCCTATATTGATGATGTTGTCGAGTATGTGAACTATAAAAAAAATGATGTAGATGCGGTGATATTTACGGGAACGTATAGCGCATTAAAAGATACTTCTGAGGCAGCAGTGATGGAGAATTATTTTAACACGGTGGTTGATAAAAATGATCTTACTGCAAGAAATGTTCAGGTATGGCGAGACGATTGCTCGCTGATGTTGTGGCAAAGTGTGACAAATGCCAAGAAGTTGCTTGCGACGAAGGGTATGACACCACAAAAAGTAACAATATTTGGTGATACGCAAGATCACGAAAAGATTTTGGCGTATGGGTTATATCAATTTAACGGTGAAGAAGGACTGCCCACGAGCCCAGTGGATTTGGTGAAGTATGCGAAAAATCCAAAACTGGTGGTTATTAATTTCGAAGAACATGTTTTTGATTTGCCGAGTACAGCTAATGCCCAAAGCACAGTAGAACAAATAATACAGGTATTTAAAACAGGAGAAGGGGCAACGGCATTAAAAAATACGATTGCTGAAAAAGCGAGTAATGTGAATTTTGATGTTGCACAAAACCTAGTGAACAAAGGTTGTCTCGATTTTAAGAGTATTGTGGAATAGTGGAGTATAAAGTATGAATTGGATTGCGTGGATATTTGTTGGCGTGCAATTCATTTTGCTGTTTGTATTATTTCGAATTGTTATTCGACTCGTATTATTTATTTTATTCTTTCATGAATCACTTCCGTATGCACCAAGTAACTGGGTTCCGCAACGAGCGATTGCGCGGTTACCAGTACTCGACGGCAGAAAAAAAATTGTGGACCTTGGTTCTGGCACGGGTGAATTGCTGCTGGCCATTGGAAAGCGTCATCGTGCTGCGGAATTGGTAGGAGTTGAGCATAACCGTGCATTAAATTTTTTTGCTCGTGCACGTTTTTTCTTCTGGCGAAAGAAGGGCAGACCCACGATTATCACCGGCGATATGTTTGCGTACTCGCTCCAGAATGTCGACGCTGTGGTGGGTTACTGGATTCAAGTGGTCATGCCACAACTGCTGGAAAAATTCGCTAAAGAATTACGCCCGGGGGCCGTTGTCATCTGTCACACCTTTCCACTGCCGGATCACCCAGCCTTTTCAAAGCAAGAGATAAACATTCCGTATTCCAAAAAACAAATATGGATATACACAAAATGTTCATTGTAATGGCATAAACGCGTCTGTGACACCTTTCTGCTTCCCAAACGTATATACCAGCAGAACCATTGACTCATGTTCATGAATCATCATTCTCAGCTATTTGCACAGCGCTACACACAACATATTGATGAAATTTATCGATTCCTCTTTTTTGCTGTGAATCAACAGCAAGAAATTGCGGAAGATTTAGCCAGTGAAACTTTCTTGAAAGCATTTGAACATCACATTCCAGCGACGCGCCTCGACCGGAATGGAAATTGGCATTAATAAACAATATGGATAGAAAAATGAAGAAAAAAAATTCCCCTGTGACATCTTGGCAATGGAAAACAGCATTGGCAAGTTCTTTGGTGTTTATTGCCGTGCTTGGCGTTATCGTTACTCGAAATATATCAGAACAAACCAACCAAACGACAGCATATCCAATCTATGTAGCTGATGAATGGACTCGAAAACATGTGCATTATAGTTTTTCACCAACTTTTGAGTGGCCGCAGGTTTTCCCCATCTATCAAATGACGTATATGGAAATGACTCGATCGAATACGGATCCTATCGTCGCAAGTGTTGATTCGGCATTTCTCAATTTTCCAATAGAAGAAAGTGATGATGGCAGAATAACCTATAGAACGGATGGTGCATACATTGAATTTCGTGGACCCGATCAATCAAGTATGTTTGAATTTCAGTTATTCACTCCAGTAAAATACCTCGATTATTCAGATCAAAAACATTTGACTAATACAGAACAGGAGTCGATGATACGACAATTTATTGCAACTCATCCGGAGTTACTGATTGGAAAGAATTATGTGTTGGAATCCACTCAAAATAAAACCATTGTTCGTGTTGTTGTTGATGGCTATTATTCCTATACAACGCTTACTGCCGAATTCTATGATGGGCAGTTACATCGAGTCAGCGGTAGACTGGTGACCGCTGTCACGAAAATAAAAACTGCAGATTATGGCACCGAAAAAGATATTGTGGATTATCTGAATTTTAACCCTTCATTTCCTATTCACGGGAAAAATGTTCATGTCGATATTCACTACCTCATTACCGGATATCGTATAACGGAAGAGGGGGTTCAGCTACAATATGCATTGCAGGATCCGAAGCACGTTGCACAAGTACTTCATATTGAATGGATGTTTGAGGAAGGTGCTG
Organism: Candidatus Kerfeldbacteria bacterium; assembly: GCA_016182555.1. Taxonomy (GTDB): domain Bacteria; phylum Patescibacteriota; class Patescibacteriia; order UBA9570; family XYC2-FULL-38-9; genus JACPGJ01. Next base: position 406,042 of record JACPGJ010000008.1, on the reverse strand, counting down.
GCGAAGAAAAAAATGAAATCATCGAAGGATATATGGCTGCCTTGAAACTTCCCGCAGAACGTGCTGCAGAGATGGCGGAAGTTGAGCAATATCGAACTCATGAATAGTAAGCTGGACGATACACTTCAACAGTTGAGCTTGCCGAAATTCATGAGACTAGAGTATATATACCTATATGGAATTATTCATCAAGCATATTCGGCACACATTCGAACACCTCCCGTTTGAGTTTAGTATTATTGATGTAAACGCTCGTGTGTTGTTCGCCTCCCAGCCGCATGAACTGTCATCAGAGATCAGTACTCTTTTATTAGACCGCACGATCGAGGTTTTGCCTTTGCAAACGAATAATTCCATTGTTGGATATACGGTTCTCCACGAAGCCCTTTCCCCGCGAGAAAAGATGATTATAGAACAGTATATCAAAGATATTGATAGGCACGTCAACCACGAACGACAGAGTATCTTGCAAGAGAGTAAGCGTTCATTTTGGAAACATGTGCTATATGGAGATTTACAGAAAGATGAATTTGTGGAGTTTATACACAAATTTAATATTCCGAATGGGCATACCTATGCCAATGCATTTTTAAAAATAAGTCCGGCTGTAAAATGTAATGATGATATATTGCAGCTCGTGCAACAGGTGTTTAATCAATATATGAATGAATTTGCGATGACGTATACCTATACAACAGGTTTTGGAGAGATAGCGGTATTGATGGAATTATCACCAACAAAGCGCTCTGTTGTACCGAAGTTGCGCCAGAAACTGAAAGTGTATGCATCCAATATTCTGAAACAGCTACATGCACATCCACAATTAGCTAGTGCGCATATTATTATTGGAGTAAGCGAAGAACATTATTCTATTGAGCAGTTGTCACCAGCATTTATTTCATTAAAAAATGTGGTTCGCATTGCTGCGCGTTTGTATAAAAAATCTCAGTTATTTTTATATGAATCCATACCCATGTACGTTATTTTGAGCGATATTTCTCCTCAAGCCGCCAACAGCTTTGTGCAGTTAGTATGTAAACATCTGGACAAAAAAGATGATCAGTTATTTGCTTCAATACAAGCCCTATTGGATAATGATCTGAATGTTTCGCGTGCAGCAAAGAGTTTAGGTATTCACCGGCATACATTAGAATATCGTTTGCATGCGATACAAAAACAAACAGACATGAACCCCGCATCGTTTGAATATGCTCTTCAGTTTGGTTTAGCCATGATGTTGAAAAAATTGCACGATATATAAACATATATTCATATTTAACGGCCATAGTGGATAATAAATGAAAATAGATATTATCCATTTTTTTGTATCTCTATTTATCTTTTCTATTTATGATTGAGTTTAGATACTACTTTTCATTAAAATCATTAAGAAAGGAGGTGAATATTATGAATATTCTATGGGCAATTATTGTTGGTCTCGTTGCTGGCTATATAGCCGGTAAAATTGTGGAGGGCCACGGTTTAGGTATTATGGGCAATATCGTGGTGGGTATTCTCGGTGCAGTGATTGGCAATATCGTCTTCCGTTATTTCGACATCGCTCCAAACAATATTTGGGGAGATTTCATTACGGCAACGGTTGGCGCAATTATCTTGTTGATTATTGTAGATGCGATACGTAGCGGTTTGAATAAAACGGATATGCGTAGCAGCATGAAATCTGGGACAACTCATTCTGTGTAAATGCATAGCAAATGAAATTTTGCTAATATTAGGCTGTTTTTATGGTATTTTATCTAATTTTGGCTATACACAGGCAAAAAACTTGTCGGCTATTCACAAAACGTGTACAATATGAGGGTTAAATAACTAATCACTAAGAAAAAACCATGAAGAAGCCAATGACAAAATCTCAGTTCATTGCAATGCTCGCAGAAAAATCTGGCATGAGCAAGAAAGAAGTGGGTGAATTTTGGGATATGCTCGTGAATGTTGCGTACACCGAAGTACGTGATGCTGGCATGATCACATTGCCAGGACTTGGAAAGATGGTAAAACAATCACGAAAAGCACGCATGGGTCGTAACCCTGCTACTGGCCAACAAATTCAAATTCCTGCAAAGACCGTTTGTAAATTCCGTGTCGCGAAAGCAGCGAAGGAAGCGGTGCTCTAAAGATAGAGAATAATAAAAAAGATAGGCGATCAGTGCCTATCTTTTTTTGTCTGCGAAGATCTCTTCGCTAGAGTTTATTTCTTACGCTTTGCTGGTTTGCGTTTCGCTGGTTTTTTCTTTGCAGCTTTACGCTTTGCTGGTTTGCGCTTTGTTGTTGTTTTTCTTTTTGCTGGTTTCTTTTTCTTTTTTACTGGCATACTATTCACCTCCTCTCAAAATAGTAAATAATTATTCGGTGCATATAGTATAACTGCTTTGTTAAAAAAAAGATAGCGATGTTGTGTACAACTGTGGAAAAGATTTTTTTACATGAAAAAATAATTCATAAAATAATTTTTATGTATGAAAATTATTTACGCAAAAATTTTTTGAAAAATATTTTTTTAATACGGACGCCACATAAACAGTATTTGTCCATGTGTATTTCGCAATTGAATACGTTTATCTTGAATATCGATCTGATATCGTTTTTTTGCAAAAGAGTGATAGCGAGCTTGCCGTCGTAATACAAATGTATTCTGTTCCGGGTAATAGGAGAAAATTTTGAAATAAATATTTTTTCCTCTTTTCGTGCCCGTCACTACTTCAATGCTATCTGTGTTTTTATCTAAAGAACCAATCGCTAGTTTGCGCCAATGCACGCGGGGCGACACTTTCATTTTTTTTAAAATGTTTCCGTACTGATTATACAAATGCATAGTCGTGCCCGTTTGCCGTTTCACCGAAAAAACAAAAATGTCATTATTGAATATTTCAATACGTGGAATCACGCCACCTTTTGGAAATGCCACCCATGAATATAGTGTGGATTCGTCGTTGCCAACAAGCGTAATAATACCTTCGCCTGTTGCTGTTCCACTCGCATAATTAATAATCGATGGTGTTATTGCAGCAGAAACAGTCACCACAATGATATTACTCGTTGTTGTATTTCCTTGACCATCAGAAGCAAAAAACGTAAGCCATTCTGTACCAGTAAAATCACTCTCTGCTGAAAAAATAACTTGTCCATCTGTGATCATGACTTCAACAGCCGTATTTCCAGATACACTATATGTCAACGGCTCACCTTCGGGATCAGAAAAATAATTTGAGAGATTAAAAACTGTTCGTGTTGTTGTTCCTGCAAAAAATGAAATTTCGGGTAATGCATCTGAAAACACTGGTGCAGCATTTGTTGATGTAATGGTTAAGGTAATAGTATTTGAATCTATTGTTTCATTTCCCGTATCAGTACAACGAAATTGGAGAGTATCTGTCGCACTTGTTTGCGTAGTGATATCTATATCTACTGCGCCATCATCTTGAATATTCATGGTACCAATATTCGTATCGAGATCATTAGATGCCGAATATGTACATGTATCATCACTATCTCCTGCAGAGAAATATTGTTCCAGTTGTACCGCATCCTGAATAGATGTATTCGTGTACATGCTTTGATTTGTAATTGAACCAGTAAATGTCGGTGGGTCATTTACCGCGGTGACATTCACATTCACCGTATCAGTTGCAGTGGTGGTTCCGTCATCAGCGGTGAGACGGAATGCACACGAGTAATTCGAGCTGTTGTTACTCATGTTGACTGTTGGCTGTATTGCATTTACATCATTCAAACTACAGGCATTATCATCGTCAATCAATTCAACCCACGTATATTGTAATGCATCTTCGTCAATATCACTCGAACCGGATCCATCCAATATCACTGTTCCGTCTGTTTCGTTTGCATTGATGTCTGTGCCCGCATTGGCTGTTGGTGCGTCATTGACCGCAGTGATGCTAAACGTAAAGGCATTGGTATCTGTATTCAATCCTTCTTCGTCAGAAGCGCGAAATTGAAGCGTGTCGGAACCATTTGCATTCGTTATGACTGTGACATGAACATTTCCAGACCCATCAATGGAAAGACTTCCTAATGCCGGATCTAAATCGTCAACAATACTATAGCTCAGCGTATCTTCTGGATCGCTAAAATAGGAAGGAAGAGCAATAATATCAGTGGCGTTTGTATCTTCATTCGTTGTAGTGGTGGAAATTGAGCCAGAAAACGTAGGTGCTACCGTATAGGTGAGGGTGACAGAATCTATTTCTGTTGGTTGGCTACCGGTACCAAATAAAAATGTTTTGAAGTAAAAATCGCCATTACCAATTTCAGAAGCAAAGTTTGGTAAATAACTGTTTATTGTTGAAATAGTATTTTTGTCCTGGCTATCGTTATCAGCCAATGTCCAGGTATTTTCGGATACAACATACCAGCCATCTTCCGTCGCATCGACATCATTCGTTATCGTTCCATCGCGATCACTGTCTAACCCAATTTGGTAATATACAGTTCCCTGATTGCTTCCACCCAATGTTTCACTCAATGTATAGAGCGTATTAAACTGTGGATGATCCCCGGTGGATGCAGGAATAATTTGTACATTATCCAAGCTCGCTAACGACTGTGCACTACCAAAACTCGCACTGGGTTCTGTCGTCGCTGGTTTTTTTACGATAAAGTAATCAAATGTTCCGGCAGTTTCACCGGTGGTAGAATCACGTACGAATAATCCATATGTACTGATAGTAGAATCAGTCAATGTGGTACAGGTTGTCCAAGATGTTCCATTCGTGGAAGTAGAAAATGAATAACTATTTGCCGTAGCATTTTTGGTTATTTTTAAATATACCGGCAAACTCGTACCAGCAACAGTACATGTCGATGTCGCGGTATTGGTGGTATACAGTCCATACTGCGTATCCGGATAATATCCTAAATTATATGCATCTGTTAATCCTTCATTCAGCATAATACCAACTTGACGACTGCTTCCTGTTCCAGTGACTGCAGAAAGTTTCGTTATCGCTTCCCATTGGGATGCAACAGAACTCGTGGGGATATTTGTCGTTATTCCCGCATCAAGGGCTGATGTTGTAGACATCGTACATTCCCCGTTACAAGATTTTATCCAACTACCACCAGAAAACGTTCCCGTAGAAGCGTTACCAGCAGTAATTTCCGTCCACGAACTACTCAATGCACTATCAAGCTCATCAGCAAAGATAAATAGTGATGAAATGTCAGATGTTGTGGTGGCACTACTATTACCATAGTACATATATATTGTTGCTGAACCGCTGCTATAGGTCGGAATTTTGACATAAAATACGGCGTTACTCGAATTGGTTTTCGATTCTAACCAATAGCTCAATTCGGTTATACCATCAGAAGATGTAAATCGAACATCGCTAAAATCTGCATTCATTCCGGTAGCATGGGTTACCGTTATTCGCGCAGGATAATTGCTGGTGAGTACTCCGGATGGAGTGCTTAATCCACTAATGGTTATTTGTTTGCGTGTTGTCCAGTTTGTTATACCAGTGGACTGTACATACGTGTTTGAACCTTGATCTTTTAAGCGTGCCAAACTATTACTGCTCGCATTGATTTCAATATACGAATTTTGATAAGAAAATGCACCGGTGGGTGTTGCATTATTAAATTGCCAGGTTTGTGTAGTTGTATTGCCTGTATATGATGTGACAAAGTTCACTGCTGAAGACCAGTCAGAATTTCCGGAAGAGTTCGTGTAGCGAACAAATGCATAATATTGCGTATTTGCCGCTAAAGTTGTTTGTCCATTTAATGTACCGCTGAAAGTACCATTGGTACTATTGACAATAATACTGGTTTTATTTGTTGTAGAACCAGTGGCACTCCACACCGTTGTATTACCACTGGAATCACTGGTCACTTTCCAATCACTCGATGTATGGGTGCCAGAGTTGGCGGAATACGAAGAACTGGTGAACGTAGGATTTTCGCTCACGTTTGTTGCTCCATTTTCTGGACTACTGATGGTTGGTGTATTCGGTATCTGTACAGTATAGCTCGCTGAACCATCGCTTCCCCCCAATCCAGTGGTGCTGGATTGTCCACCAGTGACGGTTGTTTGACTAGAAATAGTTTCCCCACTTGCAAATGTTGCATATTGCACCAGTACACGCCCACCACCTCCACCACCACCATCTTGAGATGATCCATCGCCACCATTCCCTCCTATAGCAGTAATCGTTCCTGTTCCGCCCATGGCTGTTGTTGTCATGAATACAGCTCCTCCCGCACCTCCACCACCAGCTGAAGTGGTGCCAACCGCTCCATCTGCTCCATCGGCACTCAGTATCCCATTGATCGTTATATTCGTCGCTTGAATATATATTTTTCCGCCACCATATCCACCGATTGCTCCTGATTCATTAGCATCTCTTCCTCCCCCGGCACCAAGTGTACCGCCTGCGTTACCGTTCGTATTATATCGATTTCCACCCAACGAACCTGTTGAACCATTGCCTCCACGGCCTCCATAGCCAGCTCCGGAACCAGCTGTTCCATAGGCACTATTACCATAACCACCCCCACTCATTGAACAGGTATAAGGCGAACTAGATTGAGGCCCATACGCCCCACTCGTTGTTGCGCCCTGGCATCCTTTTCCGTCTACATTGATAGAGCCGCCAGTATCAACAGTGAGTGTTGTGACGGTGAAAGATACACCGGTGGTATTACTCGCCGGATGTGTCAGTGTGACTCCATTTTGCACGGTTACCGATTGTGCTGTGAATGCGGCATCCAGCGTGCAATAACCACTGCCTGTAAATGTGACATCATCACTACTGGTATATGTAGATTCGGTGACGCTCGTCGGTGAATCAGACGTTCCTGAGCATGTCACGCTATAGGTGTTTGCATGCACACTACCTTTCGGAATAAGTATTCCTGATAAAACAGAAATAAGCACCATGAGAATAGAAATGGCCACAACAGAAATTTGTATTTTCCGTTGCCATAATCGATGATATGTATAGGATTGCAAATATCCTTTATCAGGATCCAATGAAGATAGTGTTGAAAAACTATTCTGAGGAGAAAAAAATACTAATAAAAATGTCGCATAGAGAATGGAAAGACATGCAAGAGGAATAAATCCAAGAGATAAAAATACACGTAAAAAAAAAGAATGTTCTTGTGTCATTCTCATTTCCAGACGCGCCATAATCGTCTGCAGCCGATTATACATGGAGTTTATGCTATTGATAATAGAGCTTATACAGAACTATTAAAGCATATTTTTTGAATATATACCAATGTTGCATGAGAAAAATCTATTGACGTTCAATTCGCTACACCTTATACTTGTTGCATTCTATGAATACTTCTTTACTCAGTTTTCTTATTATTTTTTCTGTCTTTCTGCTGACTCCGTTTTTAGCGGCAATTTCATTGGCGCCCTGGGTACCGATGCGGAGCCGCGATTTGAAGCGGGTATTTGAACTCGCGCGTCTGCAACCCAGAGAAGTGTTTTATGATCTTGGTTGTGGTAATGGAAAAACCGTGGTGTATGCGGCGCGCCATTTTCGTGCCAAGGCGACCGGTATTGAATTGGCATTGCCACTCTATATCATTTGTCTGTTACATCAATTGTTGAATTGGCGGTTCGATATTCACTTTCGGTGGGGGAACCTGTTTCGCCACAACATCAGCGACGCGAACGTTGTCTATATTTTCGGTATGCCCAATTCACTCGCCAAAAAATTGAAACAGAAATTACTGGCGGAACTGAAACCGGGAACCCGAGTGATTACCTATACATTCCCGATTGCTGGCCTTACACCCAGTAGCGTCGATAAACCCACAGAGAAAGATTTACCCATTTATTTGTATATCCTCTAGCTTGACCAGAACAGGCTTCCTTCGTATACTCCTTCTATATGTTACGTAAAATTACGGTGTGCCAAAATATCGTTTGTCAAAATAAAGGCTCCAAAGCGGTGTTGTATCGTTTGCAATCAGAATATGATGAAAAATTTCGTTCGAAATATCCTCAGCTACAAATTCAAGTTGGGGATTGTATGGGCGATTGTGAGCAAGGGCCAATTGTGAAAGTGAATGATGCCATTTTATTGCGTGGAGCCGATAACGCGATGATGTTGCGTTTATTAGAAAACCCAGAAGAGGTATTGGGTCAAGTCATGCATGTGTTAGAGGAAGATCGAGAAACCTTTGAACGTATCGTAAAAGGGGAACTATTTTAAGCGAGTATTTTGGTTTTTCCTGCGTTATCAGAGGTATGAACACGCATTATTCCTATGGAGTCCTCCATTGCGAGCTTGTTTGACGAGTATTTCACCTCTGTGTACAAGTATGTTTTTTTCCGTGTTCGTAATCAACAAGATGCGGAAGACATCGTCGCAGATGTGTTTGAGAAAATACTAAAAAAGCAGCACACATTTCAACAACAACATGGAGCGACCATTCGGAGCTGGATTTTTGCCATTGCTCGGAATACGCTCATCGATTATTATCGAAAGCAACATCACCAACCAGATTCTTTGGACGTGGCAGAATCTTCTGCAGAGATCGCCCACCATGATCGGGTAGAAAACACTGTTGATACCGCTATGGACCTTCAACGGGTCTATGCTGTTCTTGACCAGCTTCCCCCGCGGCAACAAGAAATTGTACTGCTTCGATTATTGCTCCAGCAGATTTTTTCCGCGTGGATTACTGGAAAAATGATCTGGGTCTGAAATAACTTATTCTTCCGAATCCAGAATATAAGTGAATTTACCGCGGTGGGAGTAAGTTGAACCATCAGCTAACTTCACGGCCAGCTTCAAGTAATAGGTTTTTCCATTCGCACTCGGCAATTTGTCGGGTGCGAATTTGTTTTTCGTTTGGAATGTGCCGTTCTTTTTTGCATCGGCATCTTCATCAGTACCAAAATAAACATAATAGCCGGAGATATTTTCGCTGAATAACTTTGGTGTCACCCAGTTAAAGAAAGGAGTGCGGTCATCGTGTGTTTCTCCGGTTTGAAAACGATGATTTTTTTCTGAACTATTAAAGGCTTTGATATACACTTCATTCACTGAATCCAGTGCGAGTAATGCTTCTACCGCATTCACACGACCCGTGCCATACGCATCGTCTACACCCACATCATCCGCGGTATCACGCAAAATGTTCAGCACTTCTTCTTGAGTCAGACCGGGTTCTTGTGCTTTCAGCAAGGCCACTACACCGGCGACAATCGGCGTTGCCATAGAGGTGCCAGAATAGCTATCATATTTCACATTGAATTCGCTGCTGTCTTGATCAAAATAGACGGTACTCAACATATTTTCTCCGGGCGCAGCCAGATCCACGCACCCGCTTCCAAAATTACTAAAGCTACTCGCGTTATCATTTTCGTCCGTAGAAGAAACCGTAATCACTCCGTCAATGCAACCGGGCATAAAAGAAAAAATATCCACATTTTTTGCGTTGTTTCCGGCGGCGGCAACGACCACCACTCCCGCGTTTATGGCATCTTGAACCACACTGTCTAAAACACTGCTTGTTCCAAACCCACCCAGGCTCATATTAATCACATCTGCGCCCATCATCACCGCATATTCAATCGCTTGTGCAATATCATCATCAGTCATGCTGCCATCGCAGTCACCCACTTGCAGCGCCATAATTTGTGTTTTCCAACCAATCCCTGCTACCCCTGTTGAGTTATCTGTATTTGCTGCGGCAATACCGGCAACATGCGTGCCGTGTGCCAACCCATCATTACTCGTACCGTCCGTGCAAGGGTCTGGGTTCGGGTCATTGTTGTCATGCAAAAAATCCCACCCACGACGATCATCGACAAATCCGTTACCATCATCATCAATGCCGTTGTTTTTGATCTCTGCGGTATTATGCCAAATTTTCCCGTTAATATCTTCGTGGTTTGTTTGTACTCCAGTATCAATTACCGCAACCACCGTATCCTTTTTTCCTTTTGTCACGGTCCAGGCTTTAGTGATATCGATATTTGCTCCCGCGTCTTGGTTTACGCTATATTGTTCATCAACATGTGTGTCGTTTGGCGTAATTTCTACCATGCCGCGCTTATAGTTTGGAGCAACAGTCAAAATGCTTGGGTCTTTTTTTAACTCAGCAATTTTTTCATCCAATGTTTCGCCTTCTGCCAGTTTGATCATACCAAAATTCGAGAGATGCGTACCGTTTGGTGTCACGCGGTCAGCGACATATTGCACCACAATTCTTTTTGGTTCTTTCGATTTTAATTTGTGAAATTGTTTCGCCTGCGCAAAGTGGTGGGGGATGGTGATGCAGAGCAGAAGACCAAGGAAAAGAAAAGCTTTTTTCATATAAGAAAGGGGTTGGTGTAGGGTTACAGTATAGCTGTGCTTAGATAAAATAGAACACAAACCAAATGATGTAGAGCGATTGATAGAAAAGAGCGGTGCGAAAGCGAATGGGTGCATGCATGACATTATGGAATGTCATGTGAAAGGTATAATGTTTTTGTAAAAAAAAGTGGTAGGCGTGCTGTAATTTTTGCATAATGCCATGATAAGCGTTGCGGAATTTCCGTCGGCTTTTGGTATGCAGTGTAATGAGAATATCGGGGAGAATGCCACCAATCACCCCAGCGGTAATGCGTGAAGATTCGGCACCCGAATGCGTATTGAGAACGGCAATCAAGAGAATGCTCAACACAAAAACATCACAAGCAGCAACAATCAATGCAATGGTATCGCGTGAATTGTGGACGTGCCGCCAATAAATCCATTCATCTGCATGCGGGATAGCATCGAGGAGATAATGACTCATGAGTGCAGCAAAAAAACCGAGGATAGGATTATTCGTCCATTGTGTGATAATCATTCCCGTCGCTGCATGCGTCGTAAGCGTCATATATTTTGGTATCAATGTATTTTCCTGGCGAGGAATTTTTCTTGTTGCGGGGGCCGGATTTGAACCGGCGACCTCCTGGTTATGCGTACCACTTCGATTTTCATCGCCTCAGTCTGCTGTAGTCAATGCAGTTGAGTTCGTGGTCTGGACTATCCCTTCACCGTTTTGCCATTTCTGACAAAGTGCGGTGCCTGCCATCTAGTCTCTACACGTTTCTTGCCCAATGAAATATCAAGCAAGGTTAGCTCGGGATTATCCGTCAGCCTAAAGCTGATGGGGACTTCCCCGAATTTGACAGGTAATCATCTCTGTTATTTCTAACAAAGACGCCCAGATTCATTCTGTAAAGAACGCTTGAGAGAACTTGATCTCCCAAGAGACTAAGCCAGGCGAGCTGCCAGACTGCTCCACCCCGCGCATGATAAACCTTAAGAAAAGTGGATCATGCACAGGTTAGAGGCGCTGTCGAAGTCGTAGTATACGATACCAGATACTGAAAAAAGATGCAAGGTTTAGGAGGGTAAGTGCTCACTGACCCTTTAAAATAATTTTAAGAATGGCTAATGTTAGCGACATCAATTTTGAAATTATAGAGGGGCTAAAAATAAAATTTGCTAATATTAGCTAATGCAAAAATATCACACTGGGGTCAGTGAGGAGTTACTTAGGAGGAGGATGAATATTTGTGTAGGATAAAAAAAAGAAGCCCAGACCCGATACACCTTGTGGATGTACTGAGTCTGAGCCTTGTCCCCGCCAGAACAGTCACTGATCACGCGGTTTTATTCGCATGGCCAGTGGTTTTGGCGGTTTGTGGGCTGCTCAGAGGCAGGCCTCGTCGATTGAACCATCGCAGTCGTCATCGATGCTGTTGCAGGTCTCGGTTGCGCCCGGGTTCACGGCGGCGTTGCGATCGTCGCAGTCACCCGACTGCAGCGATGCACACAACGCATCATCACTGACAGCCGCGCACTCGGGATAAGCTCCCGAGCAGTAGTAGAAGGACGAGGTTCCACCACTGCCATCGCGGTCGCTATCTATGTAATAGACAACGGCCGGATTTATTTCGTCCTCATCGATCTGGCCATCGCAGTCGTCGTCCTTCCCGTCGCACACTTCGGTGGCACCCGGATGGATCGACGGATTGTTGTCGTCGCAGTCGCCATCTTCAGTGGTCCAGCCGTCGCTGTCGTTGTCGACGTCGCAGGACGAGACGCCGGTCATGAAGCCGGCGGCGACAACGAACGCAAACAAACTAAGTTTCTTCATTTTCTTTCCCTTCTTTCCCTTCTTTCTTTTCTTTTTTTCTTCCACGGCACACTGGAAATCAGCGCGCCGTGCGGGCGATAGGTAGGATTTGAGCGCAACATGCGCTCAGCAAGGAGAATACAACTTTTAAAATATTCTTTTCGCTGAACGCATGGTTTTTTCTATTGTCATGTGCGTATTGAAATCTTCCTCCTGGAAACAAAAAACTCCGATTTTCAATATAGCCAATCGAAGTTGAAAAAATCCTAGTAGATGAGCGACGATTTGTCAATACTTACATACATCGTCTGTGGATAATTTATATCCACAAAATAGCCTGTTATTGTTCAGGTTGCTCAATGTTCAAGTTCGTGGTATGAAAAACATATATGTCTAAGATACTCATTGCACTAATAACTCTATTTACTGTGGGGTTTGCTCAGCGTACCTACGCAGCAGATTTTTCGCAAGAACGCCATGATGCATGGGAAACATTTACGCAGCATAATATAGAAGGGTATACGTCGTATCCAGCCTATGGGTTATTGTTTGATGCTGGTTCATGTAACCTCACCTCAAATGATTCATGTGACTATGCCGTGAGTGAAGGGGCGGGGTATGGGTTGATTCTTGCGGCGACACAGAAAGACCAAGCAACATTCGATAAAATTTTTGCCGCAACAGAGAAATGGATGTGGAATGGGCATTCGTATGATTGGAAAATTGCCACTGACGGTGCGAAGTGGGGAACGAATGCCGCCACGGATGCTGATGAAGATGTCGCATTTGCGTTGATTATGGCTGACCAGTTGCAGAAGAGCGGCGTGTGGAGTGCAAACAGCGCATATCGCGCCAAAGCGCAGGTGTTGATTAACAATATTTTTGATTACATGACCGAGAATGATTATTTGTATCCTGGTGATGTTTTTGGTAGCCCACAAGAATTGAATTTGTCCTATTTTGCACCAGCATGGTACCGCGTGTTTGATGAATATGAAAGTACCGATCATGATTGGCAAGGAGTGATTGATAAACAGTACGAAATATTATTGCGAGTTGCAGAGCGATATAATGGAATTATTCCTGATTGGTGCACAGAGAATGGAGACCCAACACCAACGGGCCGGCCGTATAATATGACCTATGACGCCATTCGTATACCGTGGCGTATAGGAATTGACGCTTTGTGGAACAGTGAGCCACGCGCTCAAGAATATTTGGATAAGGTATTTCCAACTGTTTTGGATGTGAGCGGAGTAACGGGAATTAAAATGTATGATTTAAGTGGTAATGCGGTTGAATGGCATAATGAACTTTCTGTTGCCATGTGGGCAGCCGGTGTACAAGGATCTAGCCAAGATGCTTCTATAAAGGAAGCGTTTATCGATGAATTGCGTTCATTCTATAATCCATCAGAAAAAGCATTTAGTGCCAAAGATCCGGATGCGGATTGGCGATATTATAATCAAGCACTGGCGCAGTTGGGCGCGGCAACGATTGATGAATCATTGTATAATCCGTTAGGTAAATCTCAACAGCAGGAAGTGATTCATAAAGTGTATAAAAAAATTGTTCATTTTCAAGGGCGAAAAATTTTGGTGAAGGTGGCCCGAACAGGAGATCGGTATGTCGTGAGTCTATTTGAACGTTCAAAAAAAATTCAAACAGTGACTGGTAAAAAAGAACAACGATTTTTTAAAAAAAAGTATAGCGCAGATTCAACACTCAAGCATATTCGTGTGCGTCACCATACGTTGGTGTTACAACACGCTGGCGGTATGAAAAAAATAATTCGATTATATTTAGGTGTGGAAGCGCGGTAGTTATGGGTGTGCGCTGAACCCAGATTTTTGGAGGAGGGAAATGAGCACTTCCATTGGTAAACCATGGGTGAAGCTGGTGGCGGAACCGTTCATCGACGCAATCATGGTGAGGGTGTACGCGGTGGCTGGAGAATACGCCGCAGACCACGTAGTTACAGGGAATTTTCGTACATATACCGCTATTTCTTCTTCTTGTAGTTCTCGAAAAGTGAATGCAGTTTCGACAGTTGTGGAATACTGTATCTTGTTCACGGCATCGATGTAACAAAAACCGGAATAGGCCATGCCTGGTTTTCCGGATTGCAAGCGCAACATTTGTGCCGCTTCTTTTGTGTCGTGCGGTTTTTCGAGAATAATACCATCACACACGGTGAATGTGTCTGCCGCAATAATAATCGCATTGGGGTGTTCTTTCGCCACGGCTTCTGCTTTTGCTCTAGCAATCAGTTCGGCTTGCATGCCTGGGTCATCATGTCGAATAGCTTGTTCATCAATATGTGCTGGCACAACGGCAAATGGAATATTTAACAAGGAAAAAATTTTCTTCCGTGCTTGTGATTGCGATGCTAAAATAATTTTTCGATTCATACGATTATTTTTTTTGGAAGAAAATTCTTTGAAGAAAGACGAATCAGTTTAGCAATAGAGATGTCGTGTTTTTTCATGTAAGATTCAACAAGAATATACCCTAACCGATAGCCTGCCCATCGTGGAATTGTATTTCCTCCAAAAAACCAATCGTTGTAATTAAAATTTTTGCTGTTGAACACACGCCGTGCTTTTTTCATAAGTGCCGTTTCATTTTTCATTGGTTCTATGTAGGGAACATAAATATCTGGCTGCGTGCTCTTTTCAATGTATCCTGCGATACCTTCAGATACAAGACAGTCTAGGAGAGTCCATTTGAATCCATGGGTATATTGTCGAACAAGGTGAGAAGTTTCGTGATAGAGAGTAGAAGGAAGTTGTTCAGAAATAATGCTGGCAATATCTGTTCGTGAAAAATCAATTTCGATCATGATACGATGAGCATTGACCGCGCGCCCAGTAATGCCGGTTTCCGGAATAATAGAATATTCATCGTGGCACAGTATAATATGCGGATCAAACGAATATTCAAATAACTTTGCAGCCTGGGCAATAGCGGTATTGATCTGTTGGTCGATTGTGCGAACAAATTTTTGTGGCACATCAACATAATGAATTTTCCCATCGCGACAATGAGTGAGTCGTTGGTGTGGGTGCGATTTTTTTGGCATAGAAGAAAAAAATGTGCCGGAGAAGAGAATCGAACTCTTATGGGTTGCCCCGCACGATCTTGAGTCGTGTGCGTCTGCCAGTTCCGCCACTCCGGCGTGACTATTATCCTAAAAGAAAACGTCTCCACTGTCAACGCGTGCGTTTTTTTGGTATACTATACACTATATGGCAAGAATTATTGCGGTCGTGAATCAAAAAGGTGGGGTTGGGAAAACGACCACTGCCGTGAATCTGGCCAGCAGCCTCGCGGCTCTTGGTCAACGTGTGCTTTTAATTGATATGGATTCGCAGGGGAATGCGAGTTCTGGTGTTGGGATTGATATTCAACGTGTGGAAAAAACGATGTATGACGTGTTGGTGAATCAAACGCCGCTTGCGGATATTTTACTCACCACCGTTGTGGAGAACCTGCACATTGCTCCAGCGAATGTGGATTTGGCTGGTGCCTCTGTCGAACTTGTGCCAATGGAAGCACGAGAGTTTCGTTTACGCAATGCTACTCCGAGTGTTGAACCGCATTATGATTTTATTTTTATCGATTGTCCGCCTTCGCTTGGGCTGCTCACTATTAACAGCATTGTTGGTGCCAATGAAATTTTGGTACCGGTACAAACGGAGTATTATGCCCTGGAAGGTTTAGGACAATTGTTACGCACGGTGGAATTAGTGCAGCAGCACTTACAACCGAATTTGCACCTCCTTGGAGCAGTGTTAACGATGTATGACAAACGGAATAAATTGTCTGAAGCGGTCTTCCGCGATATTTACAAATATTTTCCGAACCGTGTATTTCGTTCCGTCATTCCGCGTAATGTGCGCTTGGCTGAAGCACCTTCGCATGGGAAACCGATTTCTGCGTATGACCGTTTTTCCAAAGGAGCACGAGCATATAGTAAACTGGCTCGAGAGGTGCTCTCTACCACGTCCACGGGGCCACACCCACGAACTACACTCAATGAGATCAACAATCAAGAAGAGATTAATTAAATTTTTTTATGGCAACAGGACTTGGACGAGGATTAAGTTCACTCATACCACAAAAACCGGTGAGCGCACCACAGGCTCAACCGGTATTTACATTGTCACCAGTTTCTTCAGAGATGCCACGCTCTGCTAGTACCACGGTTGTCGATATTCCGATTGCACACATTGAACCGAATCCATTGCAGCCACGCCAACATTTCGACCCGAAAAATTTGGAAGATCTCACAGAATCTATCCGCCGATACGGATTACTGGAACCCATCGTGGTAACGCCATTGCATTCCGCAGATGCCCTTGGTGGTAAAACGCAACGCTGGCAAATTGTGGCTGGCGAGCGACGTTTCCGTGCTTTTCAACGGTTGGAGAAAGAAACTATTCCCGCGATTATTCGTTCGACCTCAGAATTAGAGAAATTGGAATTAGCGTTAATTGAGAATATTCAACGTCAAGATTTGAACCCGATGGAAAAAGCGGTGAGTCTGGCAAAGTTGGTAGACGAATTTGGTCTTACGCAAGAAGAGGCAGCAAAAAAAATTGGTATGGCGCGTTCAACGCTGGCCAATATTATTCGTCTGCTTGATTTACCTGCAGAAATTCAAACTGGTCTGGCTATGGGGAAAATTACCGAAGGTCACGGAAAAGTGTTACTCGGTTTGCCAACGAATGAAGAGCGGATGGCCGTATACGCACGTATGACCAGTGGTGCGGCGATGAGTGTGAAAGAACTATCGGAATCAGTTCAAGCGACTAGCAAAAAACCAGTACGCCGACCGGTGATGAATTATGAATTGCAGCAGGCAGAAGATGTATTGCAGAAGACACTCGGCACCAAAGTGAAAATTTCCAGCAAAAATTCGGGGGTACGAAAAATTATGATCGAAACGCATTCGTCAGAAGATTTTACGCGAGTGATGAAACAGTTGTTACGGAAAAATTAGTTTTTTCGTGCGCGAGAAAATGTTTCCAATAATCCACGCGATTGTTTATTTAAATACTGACGAATCGCACTACGAGCGGCGTTTGTTTTCACAAATTCGAGCCAGCTAGCTGATGGGCCCTTACGATGCGAGTCCGTCGTAATTTCAACGACATCTCCATTTTTCAAACGAGTTTGCAAACTAGCGATTTGATCATTAATTTTTACCCCCACACATTTGTTTCCAAGATCGGTGTGGACTCGGTAGGCAAAATCGACTGGCGTAGAATCTTCCGGAAGTTCGATCACATCACCTTTTGGTGTAAAGACAAAAATATAATTTTGAAATACATCAATTTTGAGCGTTTCTAGTAATTGTTTTTCATCTTGTACCTGTTTTTGTAATTCAACAATTTCATTCATCCAATGCAGTTTTTGCCCCATTTTTTCTGGCATGAACCGTCCTTCTTTATATTGCCAGTGAGCCGCAATGCCAAATTCAGCTTCCTTGTGCATATCGAGCGTGCGGATTTGTATTTCAATAATCTCACCATACACGGCTTCTTCATGAAAAAATTGAGTGGGAGCAAAAACAGTTGTATGTAATGATTGGTATCCGTTTGGTTTTGGTTGTGCAATATAATCTTTAATTCGTCCTTTTAATGGTTTGCATATTTTGTGAATCACTCCGAGAGCCGCATAACACGTTGCGACATCATTGACAATAATGCGTAATGCAACAAGATCATAAATTTCAGAAAGATCACGATTATGTTTTAATAATTTTTTATAGAGAGAATAGAGATGTTTCGTTCTGCCGTCAACAGAAACGACTTTGAGGTCATGGATATTGAATTCATTGCGGATAAAGGTCATAAAACGCTGCATGAATGCTTCTTTCTCTTTCAAACGTGGGCCAATTTTTTTCATCATCCATTTATATTCTTCCGGATAGACAAATGGGAAAGAAAGATCTTCAAGTTGTCCCTTCATGTTCCCCATGCCTAGACGGTTGGCAATCGGTGCATAAATTTCCATGCTCTCTAGGGCGATGCGATGCTGTTTTTCTGGTGGCAGTGCATCTAATGTTTGCAAATTGTTAATCCGATCAGCGAATTTAATCAGAATCACACGAACGTCTTTCGCCATGGCAATAAACATGCGGCGTAAATTTTCAATATAGCGGTCGACCCCGCGATATTTTAACATACCTAATTTTGTGACGCTTTCCACCAAAAACGCAATGTCTTTCCCAAATATTTTTTTTATATCTTTCAATGTTCGTTGCGTGTCTTCGGGCACATCGTGCAGCAAGCCTGCGGCAATAGTTTGTTCGTCGAGCCCAAGTTCCGCGAGCATGATGGCTGTGGCGAGTGGATGCGTCATATACGGTTCACCTGATTTGCGCTGTTGTCCAGCGTGGGCGTCCTTCGTGAAATGAAATGCGCGGACAATCAAATCTAAATCCGCTTGTGGGTTATGTTTTTTCATAATCACCACCAAGTCATCAATAGTTCTACCGTCAATGGTGCGAATAATCTCTTCTTGCATATCTTGAGTGTACCTCCATTGTACACCCTTGACAAATTCAGCTATTGTCGATGAATGAAACCACTCATCGATATCCTGAACCTTTGTTTTTATTCTCCGGAATTATTCTGCAACTTCTTCTTGTTCTTTTTTGAAGCCACATTCTTTATTGGAACAACGGATGGTGTTTTTCGCACCGTACAAGAGTAACGATTTACAGTTTGGGCATGTTTCTCCGTTGGGTTTTGACCAATACGCATTTTCACATTTTGGATATTGGTTACACGCGTAAAATGTTTTGCCGTAGCGTGAGCGTTTTTCAATAATGTCACCAGCGTTGCACTTCGGACACGTGACACCAACTTTTTTTTCAATATTCACAATATTTTTGCAGGTGGGGTAGTCGGAGCAGCCCAGGAATTCGCCGAAACGACCACGTTTTTTCACCATCGGTTTTCCACACTTATCGCATTTCACATCAATCACTTCTTCGGGTGCGGCTTTGCCATCTTCACCGAGTGGCCGAGTTGTTTTACATTCAGGGTAAGCGCTGCACGCCAAGAATTTGCCGAAACGACCCATTTTGATAATCATCGGCTTTCCACATTTTGGACAAATTTCGTTGGTGGTTTCTTGCGTTAACGATTCTTTGGAAATTTCTTTGTCTTTTTCCATGAGGTGTTTTTTAAACGGATCATAAAATTCTTTCAACAACGGTTGCCATTCTTTTTTGCCTTCAGCAATTTCATCTAAGTCCGCTTCCATTTTTGCGGTGAAATCGTAATCAACAATATTTGGAAAATGTTCTACGAGTAAATCGTTCACCAGAAATCCGACTTCTTCCGGAATGAGTTTGCGTTCTTCTTTGCGCACATAGCCACGCGTTTGAATCGTTGCAATGGTTGGCGCATAAGTAGATGGGCGGCCAATACCACGTTCTTCCATGGCTTTGACCAACGCTGCTTCGGTGAATCGTGCTGGCGGTTCGGTAAAGTGTTGGTTCGGTTTCAATTCTTTGCATTCCGTCGTGTCGCCTTGAGTCAGTTCCGGTAACATATTTTCACTCACTTTTTCTGGGTAAATTTTGAGCCAACCATCAAATTGAATTTGTGATCCTGTGGCTCGGAAGGTATAGGCGTTGGCAGCAATATCTACCGTAGTTGCCAACGTAATCGCTGGTTTCATTTGTGAAGCCACTGCGCGGCTCCAGATGAGGTTGTATAATTTATATTGTCGAGCGTCGAGATATTGTTTAATACTTTCCGGAACAATAGTCACATCGGTTGGGCGAATCGCTTCATGCGCTTCTTGTGCTCCTTTCGATTTTGTAGTGAATTTTTTCGTTTCGGCGTAGTTTGCACCGTATGTCGCCGTAATAAATGTTTCCGCCTCAGTAAGAAATTTTTCTGCCAAATTTACCGAATCGGTTCTCATATAGGTAATCAAACCCGTTGACCCGGTGCCAATATCAATGCCTTCATATAACTGTTGGGCAATCATCATGGTCTGCTTGGCGGAGTAGCCGAGTTTGTTGTTGCCTTCTTGTTGCAGTGTAGAAGTGGTGAACGGCGGAAGGGGCTTACGAGAACGTTCCTTTTTCTCAATACTTCCAATGGTATAGGTGGCGCCGTTCAAATCATTTACGATGCCTTCAGCCATTTCCTTGTTTCCGATATCTAATTTTTTGAATGCTTTACCATCTTTAGAATGCAGGGAGGCGTTGAATTCTTGTGCGTCTTTTGCCAGCAGTGCATCAATGGTCCAGTATTCCTGTGGTTTGAATGCTTGAATTTCGCGTTCTCGTTCAACGATTAAACGCAATGCCACAGATTGTACACGGCCAGCCGAAAGCCCACGGTAAATTTTTCGCCATAAAAATGGGGAGAGTTCGTAGCCAACCAACCGATCTAAAATACGGCGTGCTTGTTGCGCATCCACTAAATCCAATGCAATATCGCGCGGGTGTTCCAGGGCGTTCAGAATAGCTTCTTTGGTAATTTCATGAAACGTAATACGCCTCACCTCTGTTGTTGCGGTTTTTTTTCCTTTTTTTTCAGTGAGCAATGTTTGCAAATGCCAAGCGATCGCTTCTCCTTCGCGGTCTTCGTCGGTTGCCAGATAGATCGTGTCGGCTTTATCTGCCTTTTTTTTCAATTCCGTAACATGTTTTTTGGCTTTCACCGGCACAATGTATTGCGGTTCGAAGTTGTGTTCTACATCCACCCCGATTTTGCTTTTTGGTAAATCGCGCACATGCCCAAACGACGATTCAATCGTGTAGCCTTTGCCGAGAAAGCGGGCAATAGTTTTTGCTTTTGTCGGAGATTCAACGATAACAAGTTTCATATATAATAATGAAGCCAATTTTTTAGAGCATGTCAGTTGTTATAAATGACGCGTATGTATTTGTCAAATCTGTTGCATTGGTGTTGCGTTGGTGCACCGTGGCGCCATGCAGCGCATTTGCCTAAGGTAAAAGAAAAAAGAGCGCTCGACCCTTCATGAGATATGGAAGGGGAACGCTCAAAGGTGGCTACCGTGGAGGGACTTGAACCCCCAACCTCCCGAATCCAGCGATTCGGGTGCTCTGTTTCTTGGAGCTCACGGCAACAACTGCATGGAATGCGAGAAAGTCTCTTAAGACTCTCAATCGCATTCAGGAAAAAAGCCGTCACCAGGATTCGAACCTGGAACCCCCCGGCTCGCAACTGGCCGGTTGCTCATCCAGTGAGCTTTGGCAGCGTTAAATTATTGCAGTACCCATTTGTGCCCCAGTTCAGCACGATATAGACCGGGGCACGGCCCTGGTTGGGGGTCGGATCGGACCCTGTACTGCAATGCAAAAATCTTACCTATAAAAAAAAATAAGTCAAGTCTTTCCCCACTTAGTCTTGTGGAAAACACCTACGCGTGCGCAGCATCAATTCTTCCGTTATCCAATATGTGCGTATTTCACCCGCAAGATAGAGCGAGCCGGTTATCAGGACCAGGTCTTCAGGATCTGTTTCTTCCATACATTGTTGTAACGCATCCAATGGTTGCAGAATCACGCGACTATTTAGTGTGCGGCCGGTTATGGCGAGTGTATGCGCTACTTCTTGCACTGCATGCGGATGATGTGAACCAAACCCGGGTAAAATAAATGAAGTAAAATAAAAGTAGTCTGCCAAAGGAATTAGTGGAGCAACCAGCGTATTAACGTTTTTGCTTTCTTTTGCCGCAAATAGCACACGTAATTTTTTCCATGGTCGGAATGTTTCCAGTGTTTGTACGAGGGCTTCCATTTTTGGAGCTGAGTGTGCGCCGTCAATAATGACGCGTGGCTGTGTTTGTATCAGTTCCACTCGTGCAGGTAACCGTGCCACTTGTATTCCGTTCGCAATCGAATGCGATGATAGACCCATTTTTTCCCCCACTGCGGCGGCGAGTGCCGCATTCCACTGTTGGTGATTTCCTGGCATACGTGTGGCGATAGTCATCTTGCCGGGTTCAACGTAATGAACAGCCGTGCCCTGTTTTTTCGCCTCGGCATCAATGATTTTCCGGATAGATGATGCGCGTTCAGCGGAAAAAACTGTAGAACCGGGTTGAATAATGCCGGTTTTGTGCCAAGCAATCTCTTCCAGCGTCGTGCCCAGCACATCGGTATGATCCATGCCGATATTTGTCAGCACGCACCATTTAGCTTGCAAAAATATATTTGTCACATCAAAACGACCGCCACAGGAAACTTCCACCACTACCCATTCGCATTGTATTTTTTGAAAATAGAGCACACCAATCGCAAATAATATTTCGGAATACGATGGATACCATTCTGGTTCTTCTTGTGCAATTTTTTCAACCACTTTTCGCACCCTGCGAGTACAAATTGCAAAATCCACGGGCGCAATCAATTGTCCGTTACTTTGTATATTTTCTGCTGTTGTGGTTACAAATGGAGAAGTATATAATCCAACCCGTTTTCCAGACGTGCGTAACATTTCATACACCATCATCGCTGTTGATCCTTTTCCAGATGTGCCAGTGACGTGCACTACCTGAAAACCACGTTCCGGATTGCCCAGGCGTTTAAATAACCGTCGAGTGCGTTCAAGAAAAAATGTTTTATCGCCAGCCGTATGCATGTACGATGGCGCCTGTTTGGTAATGGTGCTTTCTAGCCATTGAACGGCTTGGTGATATGTGTCAAACATGTATTCTCAATAAATCATCTCCGGCGTCTTCTAATACCGTATTCAAAACGAGTGAACTGACGATGCTCATGCACTGTTGCGCTGGTAAGCCGGTGCGTTCAATCACATCATCAAGCGAAAGTAGTTCGCCGTTGGCAAAGCAATCAACAATGTGTTTTTCGTTTGCGGTGAGTATAACGCCTGCCGGAACACTCCCGAGTTCCTGATTGAATAATAAATACTGTAGCGTATCAGTTACTGAGGCGCAAGAGAGCCACGGTGTTGCGCCGTGTGAAATAAGAAAATTTGTTCCTTCAGACAATGTTGAAAAAATTGAACCGGGCACAGCAAAGACTTCGCGATTGCTTTCACGAGCGTAGCGAGCGGTAATGAGTGAACCACTTTTCAACGATGCCTCTACAATGAGTGTCGCGGGAGTGAGACCAGCGATAATACGATTGCGATCAGGAAAATTGGCAGGATAGGTGATTGCTCCAGGCGCATATTCGGAAACGAGTAAGCCGCCCTTTTGTAGGATAGTGTGGGCGAGTGTTAGGTGGGAAGCGGGGTAAATTTCTTCGTTCCGCACAGAAGAACCAAGTACAGCAATGGTTTTTCCATTCGCGGTTAGTGTTTCCGTATGGACAGCAGCATCAATACCAAAGGCTAGGCCACTCACGGTGACACAGCTGGCACGAACCAAATCTTGCACGGCTTCATGAACCACATCTTTTCCATAACGCGTCGCTTTGCGTGCGCCGACAATGGAAATTGTGCGTGGCGCATTCAACAACGAAACATCACCGCGGCAATAGAGAAGATAGGGCGGCTGTGCAATTTCCTTCAACAATGCCGGATATCGTTCATCGCTGATGTGCACCAACTCAAGCTGTTGGTTTTGTTGTAGTTGCACCAACTGGGCACGAATATGTTCTACTCGTATATTCTGTCGCTCTTTGACCAACAATTCTGCGTTTTCTCGCTTTACTCGTGCACGCCGCAGCTCTTGTACCGGCGCTTCCCACACCGCTTGAGCATTGCCGAAGTGTTTCATGAGCCGATGAAAGCGTGGTAACTGGAAAGACGGTAGCGATTGTAGCGCACAGATAAAAACAATTTCTTCTGAAATAGACATATAAAAAACTCCTGGCCTGTATGGAAAGGCAAAGGAGTGTCCAGCGCTATTGTAGCACAACGCGTTTCGGATTACAATAGGGGTATGAACGATTCACAAAAAATAGTGATAGGAAAAATTACAGAAATACTTGATCAAGATTCTCGGGTGTTGGCTGCGTGGTTGGAAGGTTCGCTGGCTCGCAAAGAAGAGGACGATTGTTCCGATATTGATTTATGGATTTCTGTGAAAGATAAGTATTTTGATGAATTTATTGATGAGCGAGAAGCGTTTGCTGCGAAAGTAGGTTCAGTGTTGAGTGTGTTGTATCCGAAAACGTTTGATCAACCCGATGAACTGGATTCGTTTCAAGTGATATTTGAAGATCAACCGTTGACCCTCACGCTCGATGTGGATGTGCAAAAACATACGCGCAAGTTTCGATTCACGAAAGATTCGGCTGCACAAGAATGCAAAGTGTTATTTGATAAGGGAGGGGTTATTGAATGGAAGCCATTTAATCCGGTGGAAGTGGAAACATACGCGCGCGAAGTATTTGATGATGTTGTCCTGCGCTTTTGGCATCGTTTGCCGAAAGTATTAGCCTATGCGCAGCGTAATGATTTTTTGGAAGCGATGGCACAATATATGCAGCGGTTGGAAGAATTGGTCACCCTGTATCGCGTATTGTATACACCCGAAAAAGTGGATTGGGGCTTCAAAGATATTGAATATGATTTACCGGAAGAAGAGGTGAAAGCCGTGTACGAATTGTTACCTACAGCAAAAATGAATGCTCGTACGATAAAAAAAGATGTGCATCACTTGGCAAAAACATTTGCTAAATTTTCGCATACATTAAGTAAGCGTTTGCATGCAGAATTACCGGAAGCCCTAAGTGAGCGCGTGTTGAAGGAGTTGTGATGCGGCGTGCCTCATTGTATTTGACAGGAAAAATAGATATGCTATTTTAATACTGCAAACCTTCGGTGCGTAGTTTATATACTACACAATAGCGGAAGGTTTTCATGAAAAGACTTTCGGCACGTGGTTTTCAGACCACACAATAGCGGAAAGTCTTTTCATTTAGGAGGAAATACCGATATAAATGATTTTTGATTATTCTTCTTATTTTCTTTAATTTGTACATAAAATAATTCCTTTTGTGGAGTTATGCCTATAAAACGGTGCAGTATTTCATGTCTAGAAGTTGGATTTTGTATTGAATATGGCGCTTGTCGAGAATTTTGTATCAGATCAATAGCGCAAGCAAAGTATTGCAAACGACGATCTCTGTCTCGAGGATTCTTTTGAAATATATGTGGCCAAAAGTAATTCAAGAATATCTTCTCTAACCTATTATTCGTTTTTTTGACGGAGCCGATGGTGTGATGCAAGTGTATGAAGATCATGTTGCCGAAACCAAACCGTATGAAATGTTAGGATATAGTAATACGGGCGAACTGTTGCAATTTTTACCACAGAAATTTTTACGTGATTATGTAAAAAAGAAAGAACGCTTGGGGGTTCGGAGTCGTGGTTTTTTACCAGATACGCAAAAAGATCAAAATTATATAAAACAATTGTATCGTACAGTAAAAAAACAGTCGCAACCGCAAGTAAAATATATTCCCGTGGAACAGTTCCCCTATAAAAGTGAAATTACTATCTACGCTAACAATAAAGTGTCCATTATCAATTTTAGCGAAAAGGGAATGATGGGAGTGATTATTGAAAATGAAACAATTTATGGTATGATGCGTATGATTTTTGAGTTGGCATGGAACGATAGGTAATGAGGGGCCATTTGTTTGACAGAAAAATAGCGTTGAGTATATACATGAAAAAACACGCGCCGTGGTTATCAAACCACTGCAAGCGCGTTTTTTTCATTTTGGACTTTTGCCGAAATAGTTTAGAATACTCGTTATGGTCTACATTGATCCAGAACAAGAAACACTATCGACATCTGCATCTCCGAAATATGCACCGGCAAAAAAACGGGGGAAGCAAGAAGCCGTGAAACGTCCTAAAGGGCAAAATCGTTTTGCAATGATACGCTGGTTTGTGTATGGTTCTGTTGCGGCCATAGTGACTTTTGCTGTGGTGCTCTATTTCACCTGGATGAAATTAACAAGTTTGCTATGAGCTTCGAACAATCGATTCAACAATTTTTTGCGGAAAACGGTTTTCAGTTAGTGAAAGAAATAAAAAGAGAACGTGCATACGTGGTCAATAACGGTCCGCGTGGTGCACAAGTCATGGTGAAAATTGAACCACTCGATGCAGAACACCGCCCTGGAAAACCAAAGGGAAAAGCCCGTGGTGCTATTGCACAGGAAAGTGCCCGTATGGAAGAGGTATTCAAACTGATGAAAGATTATCGGTTTTTTAAATTGTGTTTGCCCGCCGTCTTTGGTATGGGGCGTTACCAAGATCTATTTGATTGGACGATGTATAAATATTATGAAGGCGAGCGATACCAGTGGTCCGAGTACGACACCGATGCCGATACTCTTGGCGGCCGGGCGATTCCTGCACAAGCCGCAGCGGACATGGCAATGATGGTATTCGATTTTACCCAAGTGCCGGTGCTGAAGTTTAACAAAAAAGTGCCAACAAAAAATTATGTTGAAGATATTGCTGTGTTGACCGAGCAGGTATCAGTGTTAGTTGCTGCTGAAGTGCTCACTCAGCAAGAAGTAGAAACGGCGCTACAAGAATTCCGCGAATTCTATGATAAAAAAATTCCTACACTTTACACCATTCAAAATGGTAATTTTTACCCGCGAAATTTTTTGCGTCTCACCGAAACCATCGTGGTGTTCGATTGGGAGTCTGCACAAATCACGACCGTAGAAGAGGTTGTTGCGTACATGTATATACTCATGTGGGAAAATCCAGAATGGCAAAAGCGTTTTCTCGTCGAACTTGCATATCTGCTTGAAATACAACACGAATGGCTGACGCACATGATTCGCTACCGTGCATTGAAGCAGCTTATTTTTTGGGAGGCGTTCAAAAAAAATACGCTCCATTCAGGTATGCAAGCTATGAAAAATTATTTTCAAAAACCACTATGAGTGAAGGAAAAGAGCCGTCTCGTGGAGTGGAGAACCCTGTTACCCAATTGCACCGGTTGGTAGAGCAACTGCATTTCAATGATCTTATACCGCGGAATAGTACAGAACATTTGATTGCTGTTTCTACCACACCAAAAGATATTACACCAACTCATATCGAAACAGCATCTGCAATGCTTGCCGAACCATCTGAACAGGTGCGGTTACTCATGAATGATATTTGTATTATTGATGATAATACGCTCTTGAATGTTCGTATTACTGTAGATGCCGAGGCCGCGCTTCATTTACATGTGACCATACAAACAACCGACAGTGGATCAATAACAAACATGGCGCAATTTTTACAGCACTATAAGTATGAATCCCAAGCCATGCAAAACGATCAACGTCCGGGTGCTCGTGCAGTAAAAACCCATATTGGTGGGCAGCAGGTTGAGGGCTGGGCCATGCAACATGGTGGCAGGCATAGTGATAAGCCAACAACACCTCAGGAAAATTCTTTTACCCCAGAAGAACGGTTTCATCTTGAATCGCAATTACCAACGACGTCTGAAGATTTTAACCGCCAGGCGACGCGCATGGTTGGTATTGCTCAAGAATTACGTTCTCAAATGTTGAGCGTGATTCAAAGAATGAAGGAAGAACGCGCACAGGCACAAAAAGTTCGTGAATTAACTATGGTGGGTGTTGCGCCTATTGATGCTTCGGCCCACGATGCACAATTGGTTTCGTATCTTGAACAAGGAGCGATGAAGACGGCTCATGAAAGAATTGTTGAAGAAGTTGCAGAACAAAGAATGGATGATCGAGCAGCTCAAGGCGATGCCGAGATTAGCGCATTGAAAACAGCCGTAGATCAAAAAATTGATGCTATGTGTGAACAATGGAATGCACTCAAAAAGGCATTAGAAGCTGCCCCAGACATTGCAACAGTCTATGCGTTAGTGAAAAAATTTGAGCAGCAATTTGAGTCTATCCCCGCATCGATTATTGATCCATTTACTGGTAAACAGATTCGTATGGAAAATGAGGGTTTACGCATAAACGACCATAATACCCGTATTCTGCTTAAAGAACGCAATATCGGTTTCTTGTTACGAATTTTTGAAAGCACATATACCTTTCATGAGTTTCCGAATAAAACTGTGGGTCGCTCCTGGGTACATAAATCGATTGATGCATCGATGAAAGTTTTTCCATATTCTCTGCAGCGCTGGGCATTTACTGATCTCCATCTTCCATCGTTGCTTGCACGGCAGCCAGAAAAAACACCGCAACAAGAGGTGGTAATGAATCAGAAACCATATTTGTTTGAACGACATTCTCGTCCTGGTACCGAGGCTGATGTGCAACACACAGCCATAGAATTACGTGAACCACCCGTTGGTCTAGTCAATAGAATACTGAAGCGGTCAACGATACTGGCGGGGTTAGCAATCGATATGCTTCCTTCACAACACCATGTACGTTTTGCTGATATGAAGATGCTATTGAAAGATGGTAAACCAACTCCTGAAGGAATGGTATTGTTGATGAGTGCAATCAATGATGTTGCGTCACTCGCAAAACAAGAGAATACAACATATGTCCATACTATTGAATTTGGTTCATCTGAGCAGAGCGCGTGGGAAGAAAAATACGTATCACCACTCCTGTTGGAAGCAGGATATACATTAGATGTGGCTTCCGCACCTGACGGTCAAAAGAGATGGGTGAAGCAGTATGATCCTCGTTTATATACAGCATTACCATTTTGTGAACCGAAGAATAAATAAATCAAGACTATGGGTATTGGTGAAATAAGAAGGCGTGTTGAGAAAAAAGCAGAAACACTGTATCCAGAAATGACTCCAAAAGATGCGGCGTTGGTATTTGGTGCAGAATTATCTGCAGAAGAGTTAACCCTGGTGAATGATTATATTCGTGATTCCCGGGCTTTACTTGTCGTTGGTCACGTGCGAGGCCAACGCATTGAACATCGTTCTCCATTACGAAAATCATTGGCGTTATGGACAATGAGCAATGACAATATTCCATTTCATGATGTTACTCATCTCGCGGTTCAACGGGGTATTCATGGATATGCATTTGCTCCGGCATTTCAACGTGGCGTTGCACCACAAAAACGAGAACACCTATCAACATCAGAGAAGCTGATTGCTGAATATGCTCATCCAACCGTGTTATTAGATGAACTATTCGCTGGTTTATTTGGAGGCGCGAGTGTGTGTGAGGGCCGTTCCATTTTTCTTACCTGTATGAGCCGGGTGAAGGTTGTTGAATTGATAGCCAATTTTAAAAAAGGGCTTTATGAACAGACAACTGTTCCTGAAGAGGACGTCGCACGAGAACGGGCTATTACGTATTTTGAACATCATTATGATGAAGGCAGTTTTTCCCGTGTGATGTCGCTCTATATTGATGTTATTCGTGTTTTTGTGCTGACGACTGCAATCAACGAAATACCAACAAAAACGATCGATCGCCATAAACTGGAAACGGTTGCCAGTGCTATTCAGATAGAGTTTCGTGAAATTCAACGTCATCCGGATCAACGCTTTGTCGATATTGCGCAGCGCATATTCAATCAGTATCCAAAAAATAAAAAAGCGCTCTTCCACGAATTTTTACGTTTGATTGGGCAAGGAGATGTGTAACAGAATATCGATTATGACCATTGGGTGGATGCTTATACAGCGCGCCAGTTGATCTATTAGTGAATATTCGGTATATTTTAGAGTATGAAACCGTTCGTTTATTTTTTCTTTGTGTTGATGATCGCCACATCGTTGGTTGCTTGTACGCGTGCGACGCAAACGCAAGAAACCATCGAGAACACCAATACAGAAACGAATCAGCCGGCGGAAGTGAATACCAATAATACGATCGTACCGCAAGATATTATTTATGGCACGAATCAAGATGCCGCATTTGTGGAGGCATCTCGTCAAGATTGTGAAAATAAAGGTGGAACATTTAATACTTGCGGGAGCCCGTGTCTAGATGAATCTGGATTTTGTGCGCAAGTGTGTGCGCTTCGTTGTGAATTTTAATCTCTACGCCTATGACACGTGAGCAGCTCCAACAATATTTTCCTGATACGTATCGGTTTTTTGCTGAGGCACCGGATACTCACCCATTTTGGAAAGGTGTGCAGCATGTCCATTTAGATGATGCGCGTGCTGGAGGAACATTGCTATCCGATTTGGAGCAAGTGTTTTCTTCATTGTTTCTCGTCGACGGTCACCATGTGGTGAAAGATCATTTGCAAGAGGTAAACACCCATGATGAGTTGATGAAATTATTAACCACCTTATACGTAGCGTATTTGTATCGAAACCATGGCGCTCGGTTGACGCAAGGCAAAACAGGATATGATATTGAACTAGAAATTGCGGACCAGTTATTGGCCATGGGGATTGTCCATTTTCATAATTTCGATGCTCCGCACATTCAATTTGCCGAAGCGATTGAAGATGAATTAGCCCACATGGAAACGTTACAACAAGGTGCAGAAGCCGCACAGACGCCAAATGTAGATGACGATGTTGAAGCATTTTTGCAGCATTTAAAACATCACGCAACTGATTTTCCTGAACATGATGCTGCTTCACATCAGGTGTTGGCGGCTATTACTCCCTATGCATCATTCGAACATGAGGTGGCACTAGCAAAAAAAATTCAGCAAGATCCAACCACGATGCGTAAATATTTTCCGCATTTGGCCGGCATTGTGCTCATTGACCCAAAAGCGGGGAATGAACGCGCCACATTTGTATCGTTTCATGGCGAAAATCCAGATTTAGAAATGTTACTCAATAAATAACCATCATTAATTTTTGGAATATTTTATGATTCACCAACGAATGATTCATGCGTACCAGGGGTTTGTATTGATGCTTCTTGTTTTATTCTTGCTGTTTGCTTTACCAAGTACGGCACATGCCGCGACGCAAACGTTTTCCATGACCGCAAAACAATGGAGTTTTTCACCGTCGTCCATTACCGTGAATGAAGGGGATACCGTAACGCTTAATATTACCAGTAAAGATGTGGAGCATGGATTTTATATTGATGAATTCAATGTGAATGCAACACTCTCTGCGGGTAAAACTACAACCGTAACATTTGTGGCCAGCAAAGCCGGAACCTATTCCTTTTTTTGTTCAGTGTATTGTGGTGAGGGCCACCCAGATATGAGTGGAACACTAGTGGTCAAAGCAACAGATGCGGAAGACGAAGAAGAACCAGCGGGTGACACCACTGCACCCACTATTTCAAGCGTGAGCGTGGGGAGTATCAACAGTGGTTCAGCAACAGTGACTTGGACAACAAATGAAGCAGGGAAAGGGCAGGTAGAATATGGCACATCTTCTGGCAGTTACGTTGCAGCGACACCGCTGGAGAGTAGCGCCACCACTTCGCATACGGCTAGCTTAAGTGGTTTGGCCGCGGATACAACATATTATTACCGCGTAAAAACGACAGATGATGCAGGGAATTTAGCACGTTCTTCTGAAAGTAGTTTTTCTACTGCTGTTATGGAAGATGACAATGAAAATACGAATGATGATGAGAACGACAATACCAACGAAGATGACAATGAAAACGTCAATAGCAACGAAAACGATAATACGAATGACGATGAAGATGCAAATGCAAATGACAACACAAATGATGACGAAAACGAGAACACCAATGACGATAATGAGAATATCAATAGTGACACAGCGAGCACGGTAGTGATTGCTTCTCTTGCAGGAGAGGAATCGAGTTTTTCAGCAAGTGATAGTGATATCACGTTTAGTTCCACTGAAGAGATTACCATCTCTGGTACGGCAGAAGCGGGCGGAGAAGTGATCGCCGAATTTTGTTGTGCGGCTACTCGCTATAGTGCGATTGCCGATAGCACCGGTCATTGGACAATTTCTGGTAAACCCGGCCTCGCTGCTGGTGACCAGTATGTCCGTATTTACCCGAAAGGAGATGAACGTTCTGGCAAGAAAATTTCGTTAAAGATTACGGATGGTAGTGATGCGGCCAATGCGAATAATGTGACTGCTGATAAAAAAGATGTCAGCTCCATTAACTGGGCCGTGGTGATTATTATTGCTGGTTTGTTGATTGTCCTTGGTTCTGGTGTTATGTTCGTCCGTCAGATGAGAAGATAGTAAAATGGAACCGGTAGAAAAATGTATACGCGAAGCTGGTTTTGATTTGTTTGGTGTGTTGCCCGTCGGGGCGAGTACAACGGTGGATGCCTTGAAGACGTGGCTTGGCGAAGGGATGCATGGAACAATGGATTGGATGGCTCGTGAGGAGACGGTGGAAAAACGTTCGCATCCGGGAAAAATTTTACCTCACGCACAATCGTTGATTACGCTCGCATTTCAATATACCCCATACGAAATTCCGGCGGAATTATTACACGATCCATCGCGTGGGATTATTGCGCGGTATGCGCTCTACGATGATTACCATCTGGTGATTCAAAAAAAATTGCAGCAGTTGGTTGAGGGGTTGCAACGCGAGTTTGGCGCGTTTGAATGGAAAGCGTATGTGGATACCGGTCCGTTTTTGGAACGCGAATGGGCAGCAGCCGCGGGTTTGGGATATATTGGGCGTAATAGCAATTTGATCCATTATCAACTGGGTTCGTATTTGTTTTTGGCAGAATTGTTAGTGAGTATTCCATTGCCAGAATTTCGCCGGCCGGAGCGGGGGAGTTGCGCGCGCTGTGTTCGGTGTATTGACCAGTGTCCAACCGGAGCGATTGTGGCAGATAAAACGATTGATGCACGTAAATGTATTTCCTATATCACCATTGAACACCGTGGTGCAATTCCGGAATGGATTCGACCGCTGATGAAAAACAGGATTTATGGGTGTGATATTTGCCAAGAGGTCTGTCCATGGAATAGTGGACGAGCGGCGCAGAAAAAAGCAGATTTTGTTGTGCGCGAAGATTTGGTTGCGCCGAAGTTATCAACACTATTATTTTTTGATGATGCTGCATTTCGTGCTCGATTTGCGCGCAGTCCAATTAAACGCGCCAAGCGAGAAGGGTTTATGCGAAATGTTGCTGTTGCGTTGGGGAATTGGAAATCGGATGAGGCGCGTGGTTTGCTCAATAGCATTATAGAAGAGGATCCGTCGCCGTTGGTGCGCGAACATGCCAAGTGGGGATTACCGTATTAAGTATCTGTTTTGCCCACGGGATTTCTCCTCACTCACCATTGAGCTTTCCATCATATTCAACTACAATAGAACCCATGAATAAAAAAACTCGCGTCAACCTGCAACTGAATATTTTTCTGCAAACGTGCATAGTCTTTGGCAGCGCCATTATTCTCACGATTGTGATTGTCCTGATACCGCTGTATACCATTACCGAACCGACGACTATTACTGTACCAACACTCAGCCCAAAAACATTTTTTCTCGCTTTTGCGCTGCTCACGGCTCTGGTTGTCATTATCAGTAAACGTTTCACGAGCGATCGTTTTTGGAAATTCTTTTTTGATATTGGCGTTTTTGGTGGTTTGTATACCACTCTATTTTCACTCTGTGTGTTTTTTCTTCCCCCAGTCATCACCACACTGTTGGCACTCGTTGTTCCGGTTGTACTACTGGTTGCTCGTTCTCGCACGCAACGCATTTGGCTTCATAATATGGTCATTCTTTTGGCAGTGGTTGGTATCAGTCAAGTGCTTGCGCAACAATTCGCTCCAAAACAAGCGCTTATTATTATCATCGTATTGGGCATTTATGATATTATCGCGGTCTATTATTCTCACCACATGGTTACCATTGCAAAAATTTTATTCCAGCGGCATTCATTTTTTGGTGTCATTATTCCACTGCGTCTTCGAGAATGGCGTCAACAATATACGCACACCACTCCTGGTGAAGATGTGTCGGTCATCGGTGCTGGTGATATAGCATTTCCCATTTTTTTCGCTTTATCTCACCTGTATCGGTATGGTTTTTTCGCGTTTTGGGTCATGGTGGGTTTTATTTTTCTTGGCATGATCAGTATGCACCTCATCTACGCTCTACCAAAAAATCGAAAACCACTACCGGCATTGGCGCCACTCGGTACCATGTTGATAGTCGGCTACGCGGTAGTACACTATGTTATTGCATAGTGCGTAATAGGGTTTTCAGTTGTTGTACCCACCCATCGCCAAGGGCATCCAGTGTGGCACGAATTTTGTACGAGGTTTGTGTTCGGGAAAATACTGGTTCCCATTCATCAGGAATGTGTGCAAATGGTTGGTCGCTGCTTAAGGTGATACGCGCAGCACTCAGCTGATTTTCGGTGGTGGGGTAGGTGGTATCAATCGACAACAGGGGTGAATGGCTGGCCAGTAATTTTATTTCTAGTAGATCAAATAACCCTTCAAAACTGGAATGCTGGTGTGCCAGCTCTTCTCGTTTCGCATAGAGCATATCGATATCCGTGAGGTTGGCCAGTTGTTGATAGAGCAAAATACGGTCGCCAATATCTTCAACAACACTTTCCGGAATGCGTGCTTCTAGTGGCAGGTCAATCGGAATATCTCGTGTCGGTTCTGGGGGAATGCCTTCCATTTCGCTCATGGCTTGGTTGAGTAAGCGCACATACAAATTCAATCCAATTTTAATCGCATGGCCGTGCTGCTCTTTGCCCAACATATTTCCCACACCCCGAATTTCCATATCTTTCATCGCCAATTCAAAACCGGCACCAAGATAGTTCGCTTCTGAAAGCGCCACAAATCGTTTTTTCGCATCTCCATCTGGTACTTGTTCTGTATACAAAAAGTATGCATAGCCTTGTTCGCTCGCGCGGCCAACTCGGCCTTTCAATTGATACAATTCACTTAATCCAAAATTCGAGGCGTCTTCCACAATGACGGTATTCGCTCGCGGAATATCCAATCCATTTTCAATAATGGTGCTGGCGAGGAGCACATCAATTTCACCCGTATCAAATTGGTGCATTATGGAAGCAAGCTGCCGCGATGGCATCTGTCCATGCGCAATGCCAAACCGTGCATCAGGAATAATAGCTTGCAGTTCACGCAACCGTCGTTCAATCGACTGCACGCGGTTATACAAATAATAGGTTTGTCCCTGGCGTTGTAGTTCACGTGTGACTGCATCACGAATTATTTCTGTGGTGAGGTGCGCTATACTGGTGACGACGGGTTTACGTTCTTGTGGTGGAGTGAGAATAGTGGAAATATCACGAATGCCAGATAACGATAAATGCAGCGTTCGTGGAATAGGGGTTGCGGTCATCGTGAGAACATGCGCATTTTTTCGTAACCGAGTAAGCGCCTCTTTGGCTTTCACACCGAACCGTTGTTCTTCGTCAATAATAATGAGCCCTAAATGTTTGAATTGAATATCTTTTGAAAATAAACGATGTGTACCAACTACCAAGTCGACTGTTCCATTGCGTAAACCGTTCACAATTGTTTTTTGTTCTGCGGCAGAGCGGAATCGGCTTAAAGAAGCAATTTGTGGACCGTGCGTAGCGAGACGTTCAGTGAGTGTATCAACATGTTGTTGCGCAAGAATTGTCGTTGGTGCCAGCAATGCCACCTGATATCCATTAAGAATCGTACGGAATGCCGCACGTAGCGCAACTTCTGTTTTGCCAAAACCCACATCGCCACAGAGCAATCGATCCATCGGTTTTTCTTGGCCGAGGTCATGCATAATATCTTGCAACGCCGTGGTCTGGTCAGTGGTGAGGGTGAATGGGCAATCTCGATCTAGGGTTTCTTCTTCTCTATGGCTATGGATTTGCGGTGCATGCGATTGCGAACGCTGTGCATATAAATTGAGCAGATCACGTGCAGTTTCAAGCGATTGTTCTTTCACGCGTTGCACGGCTTCGTTCCAACTGGCTGTGGAGAGTCTGTTCAGTTGTGGGTGCGTGGCACCAACATAGCTATCAATTCGGTCAGCGAGTTCTACTGGCAAATAAATTTTGTCATTTCCCGCATATTCCAAAACGAAGTAATCTCGGTTAAGACCATTGACATGCATCGTTTCCATGCGGTTGAACCGAGCAATACCATGATATAGATGCACCACATAATCACCTGGTGCGAGTTTCCGAATCGTTGCCTGCTGAATGCGATTCGATTTTTTTTGTTCTCGCGCTGCTGCAAAACCGATTGATGCGTCGGTCAATATCATCACGCCCTGGTTGTCATTCACACAACCAGCTGTCATGACATCGCTGTGGTAAATGGTTGGATGCTCGGCTGCAAAAATCGATTCCACTTTTTCTTTTTCTTGAGTGAAGGCAATGAGGTGTTTCCCATGAGCATCGTGTTGCATGGTTTCATAGCGCAGGTGGTAGGCTTTTGCTTCTGTATAACCGGCGTTGGTGCTGTTCGGTAGAAAAAATGGTTCTGCCACTACCTGAGTAAGAGAAGTGTTCAGAGGTGTTTGGTGGTACACAACCAACAGTGCATCATCGGTAAGATGATCGAGCGCTGTTGAACGCCCACGCAGGTTGAGCGGAGGAATAATGAACGTAGAAATATGACCATGCATTTTCCCTGTTTCTAAATCAAACGGCTGTATCGATTCCACGCGGTCATCATGAAATTGTACGCGTATTGGTTGATTGATGTAGATATCAATAATATCTCCACGTGTTGCCCAGCGCCCCCGAGCATTTGCCGTGGCTTCCCGCTCATAGCCGTGTTCGGCCAGAAATGTTTTTACGCGGTTCATCGAAAGTGTCGTCTCTTTTTCTATCCGCAATGATTGGCGAAGTAAACCAGTGGGCGAAGGAAGGATGGTTTGGTTGGTTGTTTCTGTATCGGTTACCCAAAAATGCGACAGCGAAGAGCCGAGCGCAGACAATTCCAGAATATCATTGCGCCATCGTGCTCTGTTGCGGTGCAGCGCGTCCAGGTGCGGTAAGAGTTGCATCAGTGTTTCAGTCTCTCGAAGATTGTTGACCACGATAAAAACCGCCCGTTCACGTGTGAGGGGGGAGGTGCTGAGGAAATGTGCCAGCGCGGTGATATTTGGAATCTGTCCAATGCGTTGTACCATGCAGTCGTATTGTACGCTATTTTATATCCCAAAAGAAGTGTGTAACGGGTGTGGATAATATATTTGACAACAGATAGCTCATCGATTAGGGTTTCCCAACCCGTAGCCGCAGATTTGACCCTGCGGCGACCCGTGACCGCGCCGAGATGGCTTCCTAATTAACCACAGGAGGTTCTGTATGAAGCGCGTGTCACTGGCCGTGGCTGCTTCGGCAGCCATATCCCTGGTCGTCCTTTCCAACACCACCACCACCGCTCAAGCCGGCTTTATGGCTGGCACTATAGAGGGCGTCCTCTATAGTTTCGTTTGGGGCGGGCGGACTGCGGAATCACAGGAGGCTCAGTGTGAGCTCACCGTCAATGGTGAAATCACTGAGCTCGCTGTTGCCGCCGTGGTGTGGAAAGATGGGCAGCTTGTACATGTGGAGTGCGAGTTGCCCGATGGCGAGGGAGTTGTGGTGTTGGATCACTCTGGGGAGAGTGGTCCAGCGTGTCGGGTGTGGCTGTTTGCAACCACAACGGTGATCAATGACCTTCGGGGTAACCTGGAGGGAGTTGATTCTGTCGGTTGTGAGGTTGTGGCTCCGTAGCCACGTCCGACGAACACGTCCACAAAAAACCTGACCCGTTCCGCGCTTTCTCCTAAAGGAGGCAACGCGGGCGGGTTTTTTTTATTGACTTTTCACTAACATTACGCTATACTTAGCTCTATTAAGAAACTTAATTATTTATATCTATGTCAAAATTCGACAGAATGCCTCGTCCAAAACAGGAAGAGGGGGAAGAAAGTAAGCATCAAGAAAAACAAGAAGTAAGAAAAGTTACTGAAATTCTTCAGGAAAAGGGTTTTGCAAGAGAAAATTTATATTCTGCGACTGTCAATGAATGGATATATAAAGATGGAGCGTTTACTGGATCAACTGAAAAACATCATCCGGAAGGAGTAGGATGGAAATTTAAAACAAATGTAACACCAGAGGGCTCAAGTGTTCCATACCTTAATGAATTAGTTGCGCAGGTTCAAAATGACAAAGATTTGCATGAATTGAGTCAAAACGGTTTTGTACAAGTAAGTGATCAGCCTGGAATGAAATCAGTAAGAGAAAACTGCACTCCATTTGTTACAGCATACGTCACTGAATAATTTTTACAAATTCTAAAAAACCGCATCTGTAAAAAGAGGCGGTTTTTTGTATGTTTTGTTTTTTTCTATAGTGAGTTCAAGAAAATTCGTCTTTATATAATCAATGAAGGGCAAGAATCCGTATCCGAGTCCTTTTTTGGTATTTATCAACGAAAAAGCAAAAAAATCACACTACCTAATACACTAACGCTGCATTCTGCACTCCCTGTGGTATCTTTTGAATATCTCGGGCTGAATAATTCCACTCTTTTATTGCACGCCGATATCTGTGTTATGATATATAGTATGGATAATTTATTTACACAACAAGTCCCACAACACGCTCCATTGGCTGAACGGATGCGTCCACAGACTTTTGATGATTTTGTTGGGCAAGAGCAGTTGATCGGGCGCGATACGTTGCTGCGAAAAATACTTGACCGTGGAGAAGTACCCTCCATGATTTTGTGGGGGCCACCGGGGAGTGGAAAAACCACGCTGGCCAATATTATTGCCAATATCGCCAGTGCGCATTTTGTGCCACTCTCTGCCGTCACCGCTGGTAAAGCGGAGTTGAAAGCCATTATTGAAGAAGCACAAAAGCAACGTGAATTTTACCAAAAAAAAACCATTTTATTTATTGATGAAATTCACCGGTGGAACAAAGCACAGCAAGATGCACTTCTCCCGTTTGTGGAAAAAGGTGTGCTCACGTTGATTGGTGCAACAACGGAGAACCCTTCATTTGAAGTAAACTCGGCGTTGTTATCACGCTGTCAGGTATTTGTGATCAAACAACTCAGTGAAGAAGATATTGTGGTAATTTTGCAGCGTGCAGCAAAGGAAATTGGTATAAAAGTGCATGTTGATGTATTGCAGTATGTGGCCACATTATCAAACGGCGATGCGCGCTGCGCATTGAACACGTTGGAGTTTGCCTACGCTTCAGGAAAAAAAATCACCAAACAGTTGATCACCGAAACCGTACAGAAAACATTTTTGTATGACAAAGGCGGGGAGCAGCACTATAATTTGATTTCCGCATTGCATAAATCGATGCGTGCCTCTGACCCAGACGCGGCATTGTATTGGTTAGCACGAATGCTCACTGCCGGTGAAGATGTGCTCTACATCGCGCGACGTGTTGTGCGCTTTGCGAGTGAAGACGTGGGCAATGTCAAGCCGAATGGTTTGGTGTTGGCGGTTGCGGCGTATCAAGCGTGTCATTGGTTGGGGATGCCGGAATGTCATTTGGCACTTGCACAAGCGGTAGACTATCTTGCCCGTGCACCAAAATCGCGTGCGCTCGATGATGCCTGGAGCGCGATTGTGCAAGATATTCATGATCATCCGAACGAGCCTGTACCTATGCATTTGCGGAATGCGCCGACGAAACTGATGCGCGACCTCGGTTATGGCAAACGTGAACAAGAATCGAATTTGCCAAAGAACCTCACCGGAAAAAAGTATTTTTCATGATAACAATAGTTTCCGAAAACAGTGATCTTATAATTTACGAATTATTGTTTCCTGGTGTGCCGGCACGACCTCCAAGACGTGCATTCGCTAGGATAGCTTTTTTTAATTCTTCCGCAGTCGCTGGAGTCGGTTGATGACCAGACGCAATATCTTTGATATATCCACTCAGTGCGCCGGTTAATCCTTGCCTAGCCATTGAAGAGATAGAGCTGTCATTTGGAATTTCACCAAGAATTTCTGCTCGTATAGCAGAAATATTGAGTAGGTGATCGAGTTGTTTGAGAATGATTTTTTCGGCATGCAGAGCAATAGGCAGCTCACCAAGTTGATGGTGCGTCGATAGGTCAGCATAGAGTTTTAATAACATGCCAAATTGCGGTGTGCTTTCTTTTCGCAATCGTCCTGGTTCAAATGCGTCAACCGCTTTGCGTAATTTGGCTGTGGGCAAGTCGGGGTATTGAGATCGAGTATATTCAAACGGGTCACGTAAGCAGATATAGGCAATAACATCTGGCGCCACACCAGCCGTGGCACAAACAGCTTCCAGTGCCCCGCGTATATTTTCTGGCAGGCTGATTTTTCGTTTTTCTTTTTCTAGAGACATATACAATCTCGTTATTGATCTTCAAATACGTGAATATCCCGGTGCGCATCTGCAGGCGCGGTACCTCGCATAAGCAGATCTAACTCTTTCGTTGCCGCCGCAAGCATTTTTGGCACTAACGTTTCTTCATCTTTTGAAAATCGTGCCAGTACAAAATTGCTTGTATCACCGCGGTGTTCTTCGCTTAAAATGCCAATGCGCATTCGACCAAATTCCATAGTGCCCAAATGTTGAATCACAGACGCCACGCCATTATGCCCACCCGCCGAACCGGTCGAACGAATACGCACGGTTCCAAACGGTAAATCTTTGTCGTCATATATCACGACAATATCCGCTGGGGCAATCTTATAATAATCCGCAATTGTTCGTACCGCCACACCCGAATTATTCATAAACGTTAGCGGTTTACAAAATAACACGTTATCACGTCGTGCCAATTCTGCATTAAATTTTTTTTCAACCGCAAAATCAAGCTGCAAAAAATCTAAGACTCGCCACCCAACATTGTGCCGCGTCTTTTCGTATTCTGACCCCGGGTTTCCTAATCCGATAATCAATTTCATACCCGGGTAGTATACTATTTCCCAATCTCAATCACAATCTTCACGCCATCAAAATCAAAATGGTCACGGAGTTCTCGTTCAATAATTTTTGGAATGGCGGCAGGAATATCTTTCGGTTTGTTCGTTTTTAAATAGAACCATGGTGGGCAATTACCAACTTGTTTCAATCGTTTCAACCCTGCAACAGGCTTACGATATTTTCGTGTTGCGCTTTGCCGTGGTTTATAGTTTCGTCGTACGCTTTCAAAAATCGGTTCCAATTCTGCTAGCGTTAACATGCGGTTATAATTTTCAGTCACTTGGTTCACGACATCTAACACCTTCTTGACGCGCAGCCCATCTTTCGCAGAAATAAAAATCATGGGCACCCAGCGTAAAAAGGGGAATGCCACGTCGAAATAATGCGTGAATTCTGTAATCGTTTGCGCACTTTTTTCTTCAATTAAATCCCATTTATTCACTACTAAAATCAAGCCTTTTCCCAATTCATCTGCTAATAACGCA
Source organism: Candidatus Kerfeldbacteria bacterium (assembly GCA_016182555.1). Classification (GTDB taxonomy): domain Bacteria; phylum Patescibacteriota; class Patescibacteriia; order UBA9570; family XYC2-FULL-38-9; genus JACPGJ01. The sequence continues at coordinate 364,688 of JACPGJ010000008.1, read as the reverse complement.
ATACGTTTATCTTGTGCCGTCACGCGCTCTTGCGCTTCAATCACCAACAACACCACGTCTGCTCGTTCAATCGCCTGTATCGCTGCACGCACACTTTCTTTTTCAATTTGGCCTAAACGTTTATCACTCCAGCGTTCTCCCACATTCGCTTTTCGTCGAATACCGGCTGTGTCAATTAACAGAAATTTTTTATCACCGTAGTCGTAAGGAATATCGTTGGTGTCACGCGTGGTATGGGCCTTATCCGCCACAATCACTCGTTCGTCACCCAAAAGGGAATTCAACAAAGAAGATTTTCCCACATTTGGGCGTCCAATAATGGCTACTTTTGTGCGTTGTTCTCGATCAGAAATTTGTACCTGCTGTCCAATGTATTCATATACGCCGTCTAACATATCTCCGGTGCCACGGCCGTTTCCTGCAGAAATCAAGAATACCCGTTCAAAATTTAATTGGTGCATTTCTGCTGGTAATTCAGATTCTTTTTTCGCACTATCAATTTTATTCACTAATAATAATACGGGTTTTTTACTGTTATGAATTTCTCGGGCCAGCACGCGGTCTTGTGGCAATACGCCGGCTTGGCCATCAATGACAAATAACACCACATCAGCCGTTGCCATGGCGCGCCGTGCCGCGGCAATCACTCGTTCTTCCAATTGTTCATCATCTTCTACATCTAACCCGCCTGTATCTACTAATTCAAAATCACGGCCCTGCCAGGTAACAAGCCCAGTATGAATATCGCGAGTCGTGCCAGGCAAGGAAGAAGTGATGGCGTTTTTTGACCCCGTGAGTCGGTTAAACAGAGTGGATTTTCCCACGTTCATACGTCCGACAATGACCACGCGTGGAAGCGCCGGAGTTTGTCCAGTCTGTGCAGATGTTTCGTTGTTATTCGCTTGTTTCATTTGAGGAATATTGGTCTTTTCCCAGCAATACCACAATGTCTATTTGCGCAGGGAGAGTCGTCATATTAATAATGCTTGGGTTGATATCGGTGGCGAGGCGTACACTGGAATTGGTATCTGGGAGCGTGGCGCGCACCACATCAGCCACTTCAAGGCCTAATGTATCAACAAGGGCCTGCACCGTAGAGGGTTTTGCCCCGTTCGTCAAGTCATAGACCACTGTTTGCGAAACTGAAGTCACCAGTGCGTTATTCACGCTAGTCACCGTGACTCCAGCGCTGGTCAATTTTTCGGCTTTCTGGCTTCCTAACCCGGTAATGCCAGAACCATTTTGTATGGTCACCACCGCCGCCTCTGCATTCAACGCTTCCGTCGCCGCTGTTTTTTCGGCTTCTGAAGGCAGGTCAAAAATATCTACGGCCATCGCGCGAATCTCAGAATAGTCACCCAGGCCGGCATTGGGGATTAAGACATACGCTCCTTCCGCACCTACGCGGTCACTATACACCAATCCCCCCGGACCATCAGAAATGACTTGGTTAATAATCGTTGAGGTATCTACATCTTGTGCCAGTTTCGCAAAACGAACCATCTCCCAAATTTCGGCGTTGGTCGATGCATGATCGCCAATATCTTTTAATATGCCGCTTAATGTTGCTGGGTTCAACAATGTCGATGTTGACAGCATTTTTTCACGTAATGCTTCTAATATTTTTTGTTGTCGGCGTGCACGAGAGAAGTCACTACCTTCACCATTAGTGCCATGCCGTGAACGAGAAAATTGCAATGCACGTTCTCCATTCATCTGTTCAGGGCCGGCTTTGAAGTACAACGTGGGCAAATACCCATAATTATAATTGGGATATTGGCTATCGCTAAAACTGGTGTCAATCGTAATGTCCAACCCACCAACGGTATCGATCAAATCTCGAAAGCCAGCAAAATCGACCAACACATAATAATGCATCGGCAATCCGGTGACCTCTTCTACTTTATCAATCGCCAAGTCAATGCCACCGCGAAATAGGGCAGAATTCATTTTATAATATTCAGGGTATTGTTCTTTCGTATCTTTCTCATTATAAAAAGCGACCTGTAAATCACGTGGAATCGAGATGAGCGCCACTTGGTGGGTAGATGGTTTAATAGAAGCGACCATCATGGTGTCTGTGAGTTGTCCACCTTCATGACCTTCGCCACCAATACCAAATAGGGCAATATTTATTCGATCATCTTGTTCACCTTGCAAGGGTTCTACGTCGTTATCAATAATGCGATGTAACTGTCCAAAAAAATTCGTTTGGTTTTCTTTATCAACAATTTCATTTTTTGTCAGTGAATAGGCATACGCACCAAACGCGATCATACCAATTCCAATCAATCCAACCAAAATAGATATCGCATTTCGTACACGGTGTCGCTTCCGGTGTTCAGGGTGTAGGTCAACATGCGCGGGTTCAGATTCGTTCGTTGGTGTGAGCGGCTCAAGCGATATTGCTGGCGATGGATTATTTTTTTCTTCTTCAATGGGGAAATTATTTTCTGCCATATTTTTTTTGATAGACGACGGTCATTATACTGAGAATGTATCTCCACGGCAAGGGTATAAGGGACCGCCTGTGCGGCTGTGGATGAATACACTTTGCACTTTTGTTGTTGAGGTATATACTAGAGATAATTATTCATTAAGGAGGAATCTATGAACAACAGATTTTTTGTGCGGCGAGTGATTCAAAGCATCACACTCGCCTCATTCGTTCTATTTGGTATGGCCACCACCACACCAACGTACGCAACAACAATACCAGACGAAACGATTACGAGCATCTCGGTCACGCCAGAATCGCTTACCCCTGGAGCGACCACCAATTACAGCGTGAGTTTTACAACAGCAGCAGTTATAGATGCGCTCACGGGTTTTAATATTGAATTTTCGCCTACGAATTGTATGGCTGATTATACCGCTTGCCAGGGTGATTTCAGCAATAGCACGTTGACAGGCATTGATGGAGATATTGTTGCTAGCGATAATTCCTTTATTTTTGATTTTTCCAATACGAGCGATCTTCCTGCGGGTACATATACCACGACACTCAATAATGTGGTGAACCCATCGGATGTGGGCGGCTATCGGTTCGCTATTCGAGCATCTCGAACGGATATGTCTTCAGTGTCAGACGGTGACAACATATCCACCGTGAGTGATCCATTTATTCTTGGCACTCCTTTGGCGTATGGGACACTGACGGATCCAGATAGCAACCCAGTGCAGTTATATGGCAATGTGTATAATGAGGATTGGTCGCTCTATGCCTGGTTTAATAGCGATGAATGGGGATATTATACTGTTCAAAATCCTGGGTTTGACTCTGGGGATACGGTGAATATTCAAGTTTACCCGGATACTTCCACTGGTTTATTTAACACTTCTGTATCCTTTACCTATTCCGGCTCAACCGTGAACCAAGATATTATGGTTGAGGAAGCAAGTAAAATCGTGAATGGAACGATTACGTATGCCGATACTGGTGATCCGGTCACCGCTGTTTCTGTGAACGCCAACGGTACGGGTTCATGGAGTAGCGCGGACGTTGATGAAAATGGTGTATATTCAATGGCTATTTCTGGAGGCGAATATGATATTTGTTTAGGTGATAAATACGATGAAAATGGCGACCGTGTTGAGAAAGATTGGTATATGCCCAATGGTAATAATTGTCAGCATGTGTCGTTTGCCGATGATTCTTCCGAAGAATCTGAAACACTTGATTTTGAAGTACAGCGCGCAGATGCAACCGTCACCGCCGTGTTTACAAATCCGGATGGTTCATTTCCGGCTTCTGGTTGGGTATCAATGTGGAATGACCAATATTGGTTTGGTGGAAATGTAAATGCTGAAGATGGCACTTTTTCTATCGCCGTTGTAGGAGGCAATTCTTCTGATATTCAATCCACTTCGTTGCGCGCACGCTCTATAGGCAGTACGACCTATTTTGTTCAATATAATTCAAATAATGCAGAAGAGCACACCTATTGGGATGCAGCAACAGTCACGGTACAAGCGGATGAGGATCTAGACCTTGGCACCATTGCATTAAAAGAACGCGATGTGGTATATACCGTTACATTGTTGGATGACAATGGCAACCCTGTTCCTGATTTGTATGTAGACGCTTGGCAGCAAGAAGGTGGGTGGAATAATGCGCAAACTGACGAAAACGGAGAAGCGGTTTTGTATTTATATGAGGGAGATTGGACCATTCGTCCATCTACGTGGAGCACGACTCAATATATTTATGCGGGCCCGGAAGAGAAGGTGACCGTTGAATCTGGTGATACCGGTTCGTTGACCTTTACGCTGACAGCAACGACACTGACGGTCAATGTGACGACGCTTGCTGAAGATGGAAGTGTGGCAGCAGTAAACGGCTGGGCAAACTGTTGGAGTAATGAAGGCTATGGTTTTGGCGGCTCTGTGGAATATGGTACCGGTAGTTTTGGTGCTATTGGAGGGGAATATTTTTGCAATGTCTGGATTAACGATCAAAATTATCAAGCCATTGGAGAACAGCAGCAAGAATTTACGGATGGTGAAGATGTGGCGTTAGAATTCACGTTAGTCGAACGTTCAGCAACGATCACGGTGAATATTAAAGATACGGATAATGAATTCATTGATTCCGATAACGCACAAATCTACGCCAATAGTGAAGATGGTGGGTGGTCGGATACGCGCCCAGAAGGCGGCGTGGGAACATTGCGCGTTGCGCCAGGAAGCTATCGTGTGGGTGTGTGGTTTGAAGATCGCAATGACTATATCGCCAGTTGGGCACAGGAAAAAGATGTGACCATTGCCGAAGGAGAAACGAAAACGAAAACGATTACCGTTCAGAAAGTGAGTGGTTCGGTGACCGCATTTTTGGAAGATAATAATGGAGACCCGGTTGCAAATGCCTGGGTAGGTTGTGGCAACTGGCCGGAATTGGAAGATAGTGCTAAGGGAGATTTTGATGCCGGACGCGTGATTGAAAATGGTTCACAGTCTGGCCAAGACGGTGTGGCGGTTGTGGGGCTCGTCACTGGCCACGAATATGAATGTTGGGTTGGCGTACATTCCGATTATTCCAACCTGATTGGCCCGGAATCCCAGCGTGTGAAAATTACCAAAAAATCGAGTGACCAAACACTGAACTTTACATTTCGTGAAGCTACCGCAACGATTACCGGAAAGGCGAAATTCTCTGAAGCATCTGGCCTGGCCGCAGAAGATGTGGATCGTCTCTGGTGCGGTGCATGGGCAGAAGAAGGGTATAGTGCCTGGGATGAAAGTTTCGATAATGAATTTTCTCTTAATGCGTTGGAAGGCACTTGGCACCTGTGGTGCAGCACGGAAATCGTGAATGATAATGGTGAGCGTGTATGGTACAATACGCAGGATGATGTGGAGGTGAATGTGGGGAAAAATGATGACAATATTACGAAAAATGTTACTTTGGGTGAATCGGTATTTGAAATTCCAGATTCAGTAACCGAAACATTCGACTCGTCGCAAGCAAAAACGATTGTCCTTGACGATGGTGGATTCCAGCTCGATATACCCGCTGGAGCAATTCAGAACTCCGGCAACGTCACTATTACCATTGAACCGGAATTGAACGCCATTAAAACATCCTTTGATTCACCATTTGGTCCGGCACGTCAATTGGAAGTTTATGATGCCGACGGTGTATTGATCTCCGGAGATTTCAATTCGGCGATCACGTTGACACTGAATTATACAAAAGATTCGTTAGAACGGTTGGGTATTACGGATCAATCTATTCTGGTGCCAAAATATTGGGACGAGGAACTTGGTGCGTGGCAAGATGTGGACAATGCATCACAAGACCTCATTGAAGGTGATGAAACCCAGGGCTCCATTACGTTCACTTTGCAGCATTTTTCCCAAGTGGGTATTGTGTACAACAATCAATTAAAAACTGCCGCTGGAGTAAAGATCAATAAACCGCGTCACTTACGGGTGAAGAATATCACCGATGAATCTGCACTTGCTACATGGAAGAAACCACAGGGCAAGAAAAAAATTACCCGATATGTGGTGCAGGTACGGCCAAACGGTGTAAAAAAACAGAAACAGTGGACGAAATATACCACAGTGAAGAAAACTCAAAAAGAGATCAAAAAATTGTCTGCAAATACCAACTATCAGGTACGCGTGAAGGCATGCAAAAAGAAATCTTGCTCGGCGTTTACCAAATGGCAGGCATTTTCGACGACAGAGTAAATACCATTTCCGTACAATAGTTTTTGGCGCGCCACACCATTTCTGTGCTGGCGCGCTTTGATTTATTTGTATCCTGTGGTATACTAGCGCAGTTCATTTAGTAACGTCGATTTCATGAAAGAAGAAGAAAAAAAAGAGCGTTTAGAAAACGCCAAGGAGTTTACGTGGGAAGTCATTAAAGTTGTTGTTATTTCATTAGCGATTATTATTCCGGTTCGCTATTTTTTGATTCAGCCATTCTATGTGAAAGGCGCATCAATGGAGCCAAATTTTCATGAAAATCAGTATTTAATTATTGATGAGCTCAGTTATCGCTTTCATGAACCCTACCGAGGCGATGTGGTTGTGCTCCATAACCCTACCGATCCATCACAGTTCTTTATTAAACGGGTTATTGGCTTGCCAGGCGAAACTATTGAAGTCAAAAATCGGCATGTCTATATTAATGGACAAGAAATCGATGAATCCGCATATTTAGCTGATACGGTAGACACATTCGGAAATAAAAAAGAAACCCTCGGTGAAAATCAATATTACGTGATGGGGGACAACCGAAATGAAAGTCTCGATTCTCGTCGTTTTGGTTCCATCAGCGGCGATTCCATTATCGGTCGTACCTGGTTACGTGCTTGGCCGCCAAATAAGGTTGATCATTTTTCACAAGTAGAATATAAATAATTATGGCTCACAAGCAATTCATGAAAAAGAAACCTGTGCCCCAGAATTCCCTTAAAGATAATGAACCACTCAAAAAAATGACTCCAAAAAAATCTTCCAAAAAACCGCAACTGCTTCGTGGAATGAAAGACATCCTTCCACAAGAGCAGCCGTATTGGGAATATGTGCAGGAATCTGCGCAGCAAGCATCTCGTGCCTATGGTTACCAGCGTATCGAGGTACCGGTCTTAGAAGAATATCAACTTTTTGCCCGTACGGTAGGTGAATCTTCTGATATTGTGTCTAAGGAAATGTATGATTTTGAAACTCCTGGTGGAGACCATGTGGCGCTGCGCCCGGAATTTACTGCGGGTATTTGCCGCGCGTTTATTGAGCACGGTATGAAGAATATCCCGCAGCCAGTGAAGCTGTGGACAGACGGGCCACTGTTTCGGTATGACCGCCCACAAGCAGGCAGATATCGTCAATTGCACCAAGTGGATTGGGAAATTATCGGTTCTCACCAACCAGCCATTGACGCGGAATTGATTTCATTAGGCAGTCATTTGTTGGGTGATTTAGGGTTAGAGGTTATGGCACGTGTGAATTCCATTGGATGTCGCGAATGCCGACCAGCCTATATTGCGGTATTGAAAGAATATTTTAAAACCCACAAGAAAAATTTGTGTGAAGATTGTAAAAATCGATTATTGAAAAATCCGTTGCGTGTCCTCGATTGTAAAGAAGAAGCGTGTCAGGCTATTGCTGCTGAAGCACCGCAAATTGTCGATCATTTGTGTGAAGCCTGTCGTGAGCATTTTATGAAAGTATTGGAATATTTAGATGAAGGCGATGTGGTCTACCATTTGCACCCACGGTTGGTACGGGGGTTAGATTATTATTCCCATACCGTATTTGAATTCTATTTACAAAAAGATCAGGAAGAAGCAAGCCCAGCAGCATTATTAGGTGGTGGTCGGTATGATTATTTGATTCAAGATTTAGGTGGTCCTGGCGAAACGCCGGCGGTCGGTATGGCCATGGGCATTGAACGGGTGATTTTGGCGATTAAAGAAGCGGGTGTGCCAGTAGCTCAACCACCAACGCCAGATGTGTTTTTGGCGCAGATTGGGGAAACAGCTCGTAAGCGTGCATTGCAATTATTTGAAGATTTGCGTCAGGCGGAAATTGCGGTGGCAGCCAACATTAGTAAGAATGGACTATCTGATCAGTTATCGCTTGCCAACAAATCGCAAGCAAAGATTACCCTTATTCTCGGTCAAAAAGAGATGATTGATAACACCATTATTGCGCGCGACATGGAAAATGGTTCGCAGGAAACCATTCTCCAAACGAAGTTGATTGACTTCTTGAAGAAGCAACTAAAAAAATAACCATTCATTGTATGGGGGATTGTATTTTTTGTAAGATTATTCGCAAAGAAGCGGAATCTGAATTGTTGTACGAAGACGCGGATATGATCGTGATTCGTGATATTCGTCCGAAAGCGCCGGTGCATTTGTTAGTCATTCCAAAAAAACATTTTGAAAGTTTGAATGCGGCCACTGCCGATGATGCTCTGTTGCTCGGGAAGTTGATGTTGCGTGCTGCTGAACAGGCAAAAGTATTAGGGATTGACCAAAGTGGATATAAGGTCGTTAATAATGTGGGTGATAATGGTGGCCAAATTATTCAACATTTTCATCTCCACCTCGTTGGCGGCGAACCCATTCGGGTGCCGGTGTAATTGTGGTGTACATGATCCTTCGCGGCAATTCCTCGAGAGCTTCGTTTTGCTTCGCAAATACGTGCTCTCTCCGGAATTGCCGACTACGGCCATGACGATTAGTATTACATAGAACGGGAATGAAATATTCTTGCGGGCGTAAGAAATAGTGTTTGACACCAGTCATCTATAAATGGTATATTCAAAGAGTGAATTTTATTACATAATGTACTAGAGAGGTCGGTGAATACTCCGTGATCGAAGTCGAAAAGAAAGAACATGAATCAAACGAAAGTTTGATGCGTCGTTTTTCCCGTAAAGTACAATCTACGGGGATGTTTAAACGAAATAAAAAAAGACAATTTCGTGAAAAACAACCTACGCGAACACAACGTCGCGAAAGCGCAATTCGGCGTGAACGCATGCGAAAAGAAGATGAATATCTCATTCGTATTGGCAAAAAAGAAGTGGTGACGAAATTTGGTAAACCTGCGAAAAAAAGTACTCAACAGAAAAAATCATAATATATCTAGCGTATTTTTATGTCTTTGCAACAGACTATTCTGGCAGATCTCACTCATGCCATGAAAGAACGAGATGCAGATACCGTATCTGTTCTCCGCATGATCAAATCTTCCTTCATCTTGGCTAGTAAAGAAGCGGGAGGTTCGGAGGAACTCAGCGACGAAATTGTACTTGCCCTGTTGCGCAAAGAAGCCAAAAAACGACAGGAATCCGCTACGGCATTTCGACAAGGAAACCGCGTAGACCTTGCAGAAAAAGAAGAGAAAGAATTATCCTTGATTGAACGGTATCTACCGGCACAGCTTTCCGAAGACGAAATTATGCAGGTTGTGGCTCGTGTTGCCGCAGAGGTGGGTACGCAGAATTTCGGCGCATTGATGGGCGCCGTCATGAAAAAATTACACGGGCAGGCTGATGGAAATACCGTGCGCACACTGGTACAGAAATATACGGCTCAATAGTGATGAGTGAGTAGGTATAAACATCGATAAAAATACAAATAGATGCGGGAACGTCTTCCGAAAAATAGAAATCTGAAAAAAGCCATGCGTGGTTGTTTTACCGCCATGAGCTTTTTTCTTTTCGGAATATTTGCAACTGTCACTCCTGCATACGCCCAAATAACAACAGATTACGCCGGTATTGCCAGCTCTTTAGGAAATAACGATATTATTTCCATCGTGGTAGATATTGTGAATGTTGCTCTATCGCTCATGGCCTTGGTGGCGGTTATTTTTATTATCTATGGCGGCTACATGTGGCTGACCTCCGCCGGTAACCCAGATAAAGTGAACAAAGCCAAGGCGGTATTACGCAATGCGGGGATTGGCCTGGTGATTATTATGGTCTCATGGGGCCTGGTGCTCTGGCTTATTGGGTTTTTTAGTGATGCAACTGGTGGGTCTATAGATGATGCTAGCGGCACGAGTGGTGGTGGGTATATTCCCACCAGCGATTCCAGTTTTTATGTGTTGTCTACAGATCCGGAATCAGGAGAAACGGGTGCTTCCCTCTGTGCCGTTCAAGTACGCATGAGCAAAGATATTGATACCAGTACCGTGACACCAGATACCTGGTACCTCCATATTCCTGGGGGTGTAGCAGACGGCGGGGAATGTTCAAGTAATAATGTTTGTGGGTCAGGCTTGTGTCAGGAAAACCGCTGTGTGGGTGATACGGTTGCTGGCGTTATTGCATTTGGTCCGGGGGACACCACCTCGACATTCAATTTTGTTCCAGATACAGATTTAGAAATAAACACCACGTATGAAGCGGTTATTGTGGGTGGAACTGATGGTGTATTCAGTTATGACGATACGCCAGATGATGGTATTGATGATCGGTTGGCGCTCACCTCTTCCTATATTTGGCAGTTTACGACAGGTAGTGAAAAAGATGAGACACCACCAACAGTACAAGTTCATTCCAATTCACCATTTCCGGCAGATGGTGAAGCAGAGGTCTGTACGAATACAGTGATTAACTTCGATTTTTCTGAGCCAATGTTGACGTCCACATTCAACGATGATCAATCATTTGTCTTAGATAGCGCCGGTACACCAGATGTGCCATTTGCACCAGATTGGGCGGACCCACTCGCATTAAAAGGGTGGAGTTTCGGTGGAGATTTTGATTACGCTCAAGTTCGACCAGAAACCACGTTGAATAGTTTTTCATATTATAGTACGCGATTATATGGTGGCGATGCCAGTAACGATTTTGCAGGTGCGCTTACCGATTATTGTGGAAACGCACTCGATGGCGATGGTGACGGTATTGCTGAAGGTTCCACCGTGGATAACTTTTATGGTTTTGATGAGGCCGCGGGTGCAACTGAAGACCCCATCACATGGGAAACTGGAGATAATGCTTCCTGTACACCGGTGATTGAATCGGTGAATCCTGGTGGAGATTATTATGGTGACTATGCCGGCTTACACAGCGGTCAAAGTTGTACAACCAATACCGAATGTGGCTCTGGTAGCTGCGAAGCCGGTGTTTGCGTGGAATATGGCCAAGGCACACTCGCCATATCAGGTTTGTATTTGGCGCCGCATGCCGAGGTCATTTTTCAAGATGGCAATATTTACGCCGCAGAAACCGTGAATACCTGTTTCAATACCGATCATTACGGTAACATGCAAGATAATACGTCGGCTGGAGATATTTGTATGGATGAAGCAGATCAACGCAGCGATCAATTATCATTGCGTACGCCAGTCGGCACGAATGATTCCACGCTGCGCGTGAGTGTGGCTGGAGAAGAAAGTGACCCATCATCTTCTGAAGTTGATGTGTATAGCCCGTATATTCAATCCGTAGATCCAAGTGATGGGGCAGTTGGTCAATATATTACGATGAGTGGAGATAATTATGGTGATACGCCTGGCACCGTGATTATGCGTTCCTTGGATGGTACTCGCACATCCACCATGGCGCAACCAACGGCCTGCGGTAATGTATGGACCAATGATGAAATTGTGGCGATTGCACCAGAAACTTATACTGATGCCACCGGAGAACACCAATGGGTTACGGGTGATGTGGGCTATATCCAGGTGATTCATGCAGATGGCCATTATTCGGATCTTCAAAAATTTACCTACTCAGATAATGTTCGGCCGAACTTATGTGAAATTGTGCCCAGTTGTGATAATTCCGCTGGAGCCAGCTTTACCATTACCGGCGATGGTTTTGGAACTGCTCAAGGTGGAAGCGAGGTACCCTTTACTTCTTTGGCAGATTCTAGCGTCTATTTTCATCCGGAAACTCCTTCCGGTGACTGGACGGATACATCTATTCAAGGCACGACAAATGAATCCATGACCCCTGGTGATTATTGGGTAACAATTTATGATGGCGATACCGGTTTGAGTAGTAATGGTCGTGAATACAATTTCCCGTGCAGTGCTGGGCCACGTGTTGCCGAATTAAATTCTTGCGATGCCGAAGCAGATGTGTACCCTTCACCAAATCCACAACCGAATGAAGAACGGGCGTGTATCAATGCTGCTCTTGGGGTACTGTTTGACCAACAAATTAACACCGATACATTCAATAGCGATACGGTTTTTTTAGAACAATATAACGCTGGAGACACATTCAATAGTGCATTTTCACCATTGCCGGTTTATGGGCACTTTACGAATACGGAGTGGTCATATCTTTCTGGTAGTACGAACTATTACGGTTTCCAATATGCCATTGATCGAACAGTTCAAGATAGTAATCAGGATGGGCAAACTGATGGACCCGGGACAGATTCATCTTACTTACAACCAAATACGTGGTACCAGTTGACGCTCACCACTGGTATTACCGGTACCTCCGGTATTGCCATGGAAAGTGCATATACCATGCATTTCAAAACCGATAACACCACAACGCCGTGTGCGATTGAGAGTGTGAATGTTTCTCCGAGCAGATCTACCATTAAAAATGCGGATGGTCAGAGTGAAGTATATAGCGGAAATGCCTATGGCCCGGCTTGTGCATTACTGGATAGTTCTTCGTATAGTTGGAATTGGAGTATTCCGAGCACTGACCCAGCAGATCATACGGTAGCGAAATTTGCGACCGGTGAAGATGATCATGATCCACTGATGGAAATATTTGTTGTTGGAGATGATGCAGAGAATGAAGGAACGGCAACGATTCAAACGGCTGTGGATTTGGAAACAGATGATGCGGAATTTATTGTTGATCTTGGTGCATGTACGACCAATGCAGACTGTGCATCGTGCAGCGATGGGAGTGGCAACACATCTACATGTAATACCGATACCGGACATTGTACCCCAGTGATTAAGAGTTTTACGCCAAATAGTGCGATTCAGGGTACCTGGGTGACTATTCAAGGGTGTATGTTTGGCTCTCAAAAAGGAAATGTGTACTGGAATACGCTGGATGGTGCAACTTCAACGGAAACTGATTGGCCAAATAGCGCAACGTGTGGAGATACCTGGGATGATAGTCAAATTATTGTTGAAATGCCGCTCGATTTACCAACACAGGATTATAAACTACAAGTAGAAACACAATATGGTGATTCGACGGAAGCCGGTACGGATTATCATATTGATCAAAATTTTTACCCCGGTATTTGTGCTATTAGCCCAGAAGCAGGCGCAGAAGAAGATGCTGTAACGATCTATGGAAAAGCATTGGGTGACGAAGAAGGACTCGCAAGCTTTTTAGGTGATGATGATTATGGAACGGAAGCGGATTCCGGTACACGTGTTGCTGCGTCCGAAGAAGCAACTGCCTGGACACCAGAGCGCGTAAGTACAGAAGTAGCCTCTGGTGCGGTGAGTGGAGAAGATGGGTTCCGTGCCGTAACACAAGGTGGAGATGTGGATTGTGCTGCTGCTTCAGAATATTGTTCCAACTCATTAGAGTTTTCGGTTTCTTGTAGCGCCAATAATGAATGCGGCAGCGGCTGCTGTTCTGGAGATGGTATCTGCCAAGCTGCGGAGTTTTGTAATACCTGTACAACAGATGAACAATGTCAGGAATCCTGCGGCAGTGACCAAGCTACCTGTTCTGAAGAAGGTGTGTGCACACCGGTGGTGACAAGCATTGTACAAGATTCCGGTCCTGCTGGTGGACCCACAACGATTAACGGCTGCTTTTTTGGATCTTATGATTCCGATGCCTCGGTGACATTTGGTGGTGAGGAAGCGGCATTGTATTGCACCGATGGGTGGTCAAATACGCAAATTATTGCCAATGTACCGGAAGCGTTAGATACAGGGCAGTCTTATGCGGTGGTGGTTTCCAATAATGGGTATAATAGTAATGATGATAAAACTTTTTCTACCACGGCACAGTGTAGCAGTGGTGCCGATGTGCCAGATTCCGGAGTACCGGTATTGTGTAAGCTCTCTTCGGTTGAAGGATATGCCGCTTCAGCGGAGGGAACTCAGGATGGCGATTCCATCACATTTATGGGTGACCAATTTGGAAACCCAGCCGATGGCCAAAGTACAGGAGATTTATTTACTGATGAGGTAGTAGAAGGTGCTGATCCGGAAAGTACGTTTGATGATACCATCGATTATATTAGTGGTGACAACTATACGTATGTGGGAACAGGCAAATCTTCTGCCACTGTTCCGTATGGCGCCACCTCTGGACCAGCAGTGGTGTCGGTCAATGCTTGTTTGAGCAATGGGTTAGATTTTGGTACATCTTGTATCACCGCCGATGATTGTGAAGAGGGATATTATTGTGTAGATGGTGTGTGCGATGATGATTCTAGCGGTGAATGTACGGAAGGAACAGAAGATACTGTGTGTGGTAGTGATGGAGAATGTGTCGTGGATGATACTGGCGAAACCTATTGTGCAGAAAGACCAACATTTGTTTCTTCTGATCCAGTCAATGGTGATACGGAGGTTTGTCCAAATAGAGAATTTAGTGCGGTATTTAGTGAACCGATGACTGGTTTTTTGGCGACCGGCGATTCGGCAACCGATACGGTCAGACTCAACGCATTAGACTATGAAGATGGTTACTCAACCGATGATTTTTCTGAAGGTATTGCTAATGATACGGTTGTTGCGATTACGGTTGATAGCGCAGATGGAAAAACAATCACCGTGACGCCAAATGATGGCTGGAAAACAAATACGGTATATCGATTGACGTTCGTGAGTAATACAGATACAGACACCGGAATCGTGAGCGAAGCCAATACGCTGGCTGTGGAGCAAGGCACCCAAGAGATCTATTTCATGACGGCAGCTAACGAATGTGAACCAGATCATCTGGTACTTATCAATAATGACAATGGGAGTTCTTCGGAAGGTGATACAGCTACGTATACGTTTACTTCATCGGGAGCACAAACCACATTTACGGTGAGTATGCATACATCAGATGATCAAGAAATTATTCCCACAAATATCATGGGTTGGGAATATACCTGGAGCCCATATAAAGACGATGCGCGTTGTAATAATACCGCTTGGGTTGAGCTAGGCAGTGATCCGAATGCCGAAACCCAAACGGTCACGGCCGGTGATGAAAATCATGCCGAAGATGGCATTACGGTCACGGCAACTCCCACCACGGAAGCAGATTGGTCTGTGGATGATGTTACAGCCAATGTGAATGTATTTTTCTGCGGAGAAGACAATGTGTGGGAATATGCGAATACAGATGAAAGTGATGATTTACGGCAAAATTTTGACTTGCTTTACTGTAAAGATAATGGCTTACCTACTTTAACAGAAGAACCAATTATTACCACTGATCCGGATGGAGATTTTTTCCGACAATATTTGTTTGTGAACCCAGAAAATGAAGAACAGGTGGTTGGTATTCGTGTGTATCCAAACACCGAAGACCTCACCCCAGACCAATGGTATGCTCAAAATGTACCAAACCCAGGGGAGGTCTCTTCATTGCAAGTAAACGGCTATGAAGCGGTACAAGATGGATTAAGTTATTATGTTGCTGCTAGCAATGTATTAGATGGAACAATTTATAATAACATCTATCTTTTTACGTTTAGCGACGAAGAGACCCTATTGAAAATTGCCGATCAATTGATCAATAACGTTCGGTTTAACATGAATTTGAGCCATGCGGAATGTGAAAATTCTGACCAAGAGAAATTGATTCGTGACACCAAGCGCGTGAATGACATTACCACCATTAGTAATTTGGCAAATGATTTTTATGCGCAACACGGGTATTATCCACGACCACAAAGTGATACATTTGGTTCGTATGTGAAAACGATGACGACCAGCGTGTGGCCATCTTGGCAAGGAGCACTGGGTAATCTATTCGGTCAAACATTGCCAACCGATCAGTACAATATCTTCTATGCTGCCGATCAAGCTGACCCTTGGAACGCCGGATCAACGCCGTGGGTTTATGAGGGAGAAGAACATGTGCAGGATTGCCCGTCTGCACCCGAAGATAATGCATATTATGACCAAGAAGGCGGAACTTGTTGGGATACCGTCAACCAGCATTTCTTCTGCCCAGCGAATTCCTTTACGTATATGTGGAAAGTCGATGCGAATAACCCTGACGATTCCCAAACCGCTTCCATTTATGCTCATTTAGAATATGATGGGGAAGGGGCATATACCGACACGACAGCGATATTTGATGCGTGTGAAGATATTTCAAATGCTGAATGTTCTTGTTATAATTATGGTATAACGAGTCAATTTGACCCAGGAGGAACGTGGTATACTATTACTCCTTAAGTCTCTATGCCAACAAATCAACCGTCGACATTCCCAAATGATCAGCAACCGGGGCCGGTGGAAGACTTGTTTGATTCGGTGAATCCTACTCCGCCTACTCCAGCTATTGTCCATGCTGTACCAACGACTATCGATACGACTATCGATTCAGAGGCGCCTCGACGGTCTATTTCACAAAAACGTTTATGGGTGATGATTGGTGCAGGGGTGGTATTGCTTATAGCCTTATTGTTTGTGGGTTGGCAGTATTGGTCTGGTCGGCAACAAGGATCTGCTCCTGTTACGGAAGAGAACTTAAATCATGTGCAGCCGTTGAATAATGCAGCGGCTAATGCTGCATCCAATACGAATGGTACGATTGTGGATTCAGATGGCGACGGATTATTAGATTCTGAAGAACAAAATTATCGCACCGACCCGAAAGATGTGGATTCGGATCATGATGGATTGTCTGATCGGCAAGAGGTCAAGATTTATTCTACCAATCCGAACGAGAAAGACACCGATAAGGATGGCTTTCCCGATGGCGAAGAGGTACGCAATTTCTATAATCCCAACGGCAGCGGGAAAATGCTCGCTGTGCCAGATGTGATTCAACAAGCAAACACCAATAACCAATAATGCCTATGTTTGAACAGACACCAGGAATGCCTCAACAACCACAACCTGTGCCACCACAACCGCAACCATTTTCTCCTGCGGTTCCGATGCAAGCACAAACACCTTACCCATTGCCCAACCAAAATGCTGGGCCAATGAATGTGCCAGTTTTAAATACGACGGGTGCAGCTGGGCCTGGTGCTATTCCTGGCCAGGGTTCACCAACGCCGGAGCGAGTCTATACGATGCCGGAGCGTTTTATGCCTCCAAAAACCGGTTCTGCTCGTGGTGGAAAAAAGAAATTGTTCTTGTTCATAGCGATTATCCTTTTTATTTTAGTCGTCGTTGGTGTCGTGGTGGTATTTATGTTGCAACAAAAGGCTCAACCAGTACAGACAAATAAAAATAGCAATACTCCAGCGCAAACCAATAATACGAACACTCCTTCATCTGTGGCAAATGCCAACACGAATACGAATCCGGCTAATACAAACCAACCAGCAAATCAGAACGCCAACGTTGGCCTCAATGATAATACCAACGCAAACGCCAATGCCAATACTAACCTGAACGCCAATATCAATGGCAATACAAATACAGCAATCAATACCAACACGCCAACGAATGGTGAAGAAGTGACCGATGCTTCAGATAAAGATAAAGACCATTTAACTGATGAAGAAGAGAAAATCTATGGCACCCAATCGGGCTTACCGGATACAGATAAAGATGGGTATATCGACGGAACGGAAGTAGCGAACCTATACTCTCCAACAAAAGCGAACCAGAGTTTGTTGAATAGTGGTTTGGTTATTGAAGAAAAGAATGGCGAATTTTCTTGGAAAATTGATTATCCGGCACAGTGGTTAGTGGAATCGTTGAACGACAGTAATAGTGAGATTATTTTTACTCCAGACACGATTGAAGGGGAGTTTGTGGAAGTCATTGTAACCGAAAATACAAAGCACCAAAGTGCTGCTCAGTGGTACGCATCACTCTATAGTGATATCACGGTGGATGATTTGGAAACTACAACGGTCGGTGGGCTAGAGGGTATTGTTGTGAATAATGGTTTAACCTATTATTTGGCAAATGATCAGTATATCATTGGTATTGTGTATAATTATGGTACAACAACAACTATTCACTTCCGTACGACCTTTGATATGATGGTGGCGAGTTTTACCTATACAGCGAAATCGAAGAATACCAATGGTAATGCCAACAACAATAGCAATAACGACAATACTAATTCGTAAATCGTCGTTCTTCCATGACATTTGATATTCATCGAGCCGTGCGTTTTTCTGCTCTCCCTACTCCATTGATTCGTCAATTGTTTCGTGCGGCGGGCAAGACTGTCGATATCCCGGCATCTTTTCATTTTTCTATTGCTGTTGTTTCAGATGCGACCATCAAGATAGCTAATCAGCGCTATCGCCATAAAAATACACCAACAGATGTACTTTCGTTTCGTTACAGCGATGTTTCTGGTGAAATTCTGCTTTCCGCTGATCGTATTCGTGCTCAAGCACAAGCATTTGGACATACGGTTCAAGTAGAGGCTGCATTTATGCTGGTGCATGGCATTCTCCATATTTTGGGGTGGGATCATGAACGGTCAGCTCGTGAAGCTCGAGAAATGAGACAATTAGAACATACTATTTTACGCCTATGTGGATTAGCATTCGCACGTTAAGAAAAAGTTTCCTGTATGCATGGAAGGGATTTATGTATACATTCCGCAATGAACAGAATTTTCGTTTACAAAATCTGATGGGTGTCTTGGTGATTTTGGCTATGGTATTTTTCCGTGTGACACCAGCAGAAGCCGTCGCACTCATTTTTATGATTGTGGCCGTGCTGGTTTTGGAAATTTTGAACACGATTGTTGAGCGGTTTATCGATATTCTCAAACCTCGATTGCATGATGAAGTGGCCATTATTAAAGATATGATGGCTGCGGCTGTGTTTTTGGCCGCTTGTGGGTCTATTGTCGTGGGATTCATCATTTTCACCCCCTACGTTATAGCGCTGCTGTGAGAAATATGGTATAATTCACACGAGAAGATTTGAACTCAACTCTATTCATTATTTCTTATGCCTCGAGAAGATATTATCACCGGCCTCGATATTGGTTCCACCACTATTCGTGTGGTGAGTGCGCAAATGAAACCGGCTCCTGATGGTGGCCAGATGGTACAGGTTATTGGCGCAGCCGAATCAGTAGCAGAAGGTATTAATAAGGGCACAGTGACGAGCATTGAAGATGCCGTATCGAGCATTTCTTCGGCATTGGAAAAATGTGAACGGATGACCGGTGTGCCGATTGAGCATGCGTTGGTGAGTGTAAATGGCGCGCATGTTATTGCGCAAGAAAGTCATGGTGTGGTGGCTATTTCAAAAGCGAATGGCGAAGTAGCGGAAGATGATGTGGAACGGGTGATTGAAGCCGCTCAAAGTGTGGCAACACCACCAAATTATGAAATTTTGCATGTCATTCCACGCACATTTTCTGTGGATGACCAGAAAGGAATCAAAGATCCAGTGGGCATGACCGGTATTAAACTTGAAGTTGATGCACAGATTATTTTAGGCATGACTTCACAAGTTAAAAATATTACCAAATCTATTTATCGCACGGGCGTAGATGTAGATGATTTAGTGGTGGAAATTTTAGCCGCTTCGGAAAGCGTATTAACAAAGCGTCAAAAAGATTTGGGCGTTGCTTTAGTCAATTTTGGTGGTGCAACCACGAGCTTGATGGTATTTGAAGAAGGCGATGTCATTCATACCAAAATTTTACCAGTCGGTTCTGGGCATATTACGAATGATATTGCCATTGGCTTGCGGACTTCAGTTGATGTAGCGGAAACGGTGAAGATTCAATTTGGCACGGCTCTGGCGGACCAAGTGAGTAAACATGATGATATTGATTTAGCGAGTATCGATGCCAAAGAGCAGGTGTTAGTTTCTCGCAAAGAAGTCGCTGAAATTATTCAAGCCCGCATAGAGGAAATTTTTCACATGATTAAAAAGGAATTACAGGCCGTGGACCGTGATAGTAAATTGCCAGCCGGAATTGTGTTTACGGGTGGGGGAGCAAAGTTGAACGGTCTTATTGAAATGGCCAAAGATCATTTCCGAACATCTGCATCTATTGGCACACCGCTCAATATTCAAACAGCGATTGATAAAGTCCAAGACCCTGTTTTTGCCACAGCTGTTGGGTTGGTGCAGTGGGGCCATGGGTTGCATGCTGGCCTGAACCGCCCAAGCATTACCAATTTTTCTTCTGTCGCAAACGTGACCAGTAAAATGGGGAAGTGGTTTAAATCCTTGATGCCGTAATTGTGCGATTCGGTTTGTCATCCTGAGTCTGTCGAATGGTCGTTCGCCTGCGTAGTCACTGTTACCGTAGTTTGCATTATTTTTTTTCTGTGGTAGTATAAAGTATATGAAAAAATATTCTAAAAATCTACAATTCACTGTTTATATTGAACAAGACGAGGATAGTGTTTTTATTGGTTCTATACCCGCTCTTTCTGGTTGTCACGCACAAGGAGATACGCAAGAAGAAATGTTAAAAAATTTATCAGAAGTTATTAAATTGTGTCTCCGTAATGATGATACCGAAGAAATAAAAAAACATCGTTTTGTAGGTATCCAAAATCTAGAATTTTCACATGCCTAAATTGGTTCCGATTAAACCAAAACCTTTTATTAAAATACTGTTGAAGTTAGGCTTTGTACAAAGAGACGCTGAAGGTTCGCATGTTTTTTTTAGACACGCCGATGGCCGTACAACTGTTGTTCCTGTTCACAACAAAGAAATTAGTCGTGGATTGTTACGAAAAATATTGAATGATATTCAAATTTCAGTTAAGGAGTACGATGCATTGAGAAGAAAATAATGTGCGCGAACCACGTACTGTCAAGTTAAGTTTCCTCTTCGGGCTAAAGCTGTTGGTATTCGATCAAGAGTAATCAATTGTTATGACTGATTTTCTAAATTCAATTCGAACACTGGTAAGTCATCAAATAATTCAAGTGGTTATTTCAACATTCAACTGAATACATTTTGTATACAAGAAGACTTGTCATATTTTGGCATATATTGTAGAATGTGATCGTAGATTTTTTTCATTGTACAAACTGAATACATTTTTTGTACACATAATAAATCAGAAAAAATTAAACACGACAATTATTTTATGGAAGTGAAACCAGCAATCGAAACCTTTGCCAAAATTAAAGTGATCGGTGTTGGTGGTTCAGGAGGTTCAGCCATCTCACGTATGATCGACGCCGGACTCAAAGGCGTGGAATTTATCGCTGTGAATACGGATGCCCAAGCATTGCATCATTCGCCAGCAAAACAGAAAATTCATATTGGCCAAACCACCACTCGTGGGTTAGGTGCGGGTATGGATCCGGAAATGGGATATAAGGCGGCCGAAGAAAACCAAGATGAAATTAAAGAAGCCATCAAAGGTGCAGATATGGTGTTCATTACCTGTGGTTTGGGTGGAGGTACGGGTTCTGGCGCTGGGCCACGTGTAGCGCAACTTGCTCGCGAAGCTGGTGCGCTTACTGTCGCTGTTGTGACAAAACCATTTGAATTTGAAGGAGCACAACGTCGGCAAATTGCGGAAGCGGCTTATCATCAACTCTCTGAACAAGTAGATACCATCATTACTATTCCGAATGACCGCTTACTCCAAATTATTGATAAGAAAACATCTTTGCTTGAAGCGTTTGGTATTGTGGATGAAGTACTGCGCCAAGGTGTGCAAGGTATTTCTGATTTAATCACCGTTCCGGGTTTAATCAACGTCGACTTTGCCGATGTGAAGTCCGTCATGTCCAACGCCGGTTCTGCCCTCATGGGCATCGGTCAAGCGAGTGGCGAAAATCGCGCAATTGACGCCGCTAAAGCAGCCATCGACAGCCCATTACTTGAAATGTCCATTGATGGCGCGAAGGGAATTCTGTTTACCATCACGGGTGGAGCAAATTTGGGTATGTTTGAAGTGAATGAAGCGGCACGGATTATTACCGAATCTGCTGACCCGAACGCGCGCATTATTTTCGGTTCAGTTATTGATGAAAGTATGAAAGATGAGTTGAAGGTGACGGTCGTGGCCACGGGTTTCGGTAATGTTGCTCGTTCTACAACAAAAATACAGGCTTCGAATCCATTTCGTGATATCAGCAGTTTGAACCGTAGCATGGATGAACAGCCACAATCTGCTTCCACACCAGCACCATCTTCATCTGCTCCAGCTGCTCGGTCTATTATGGATCAAGATAAAGTCGATAATTCTGATGATTCAGATTTAGATATCCCAGCCTTCATTAGAAAGAAGATGATGTAGGTTTATTGTATACAGATTTCAATAGTAGAAAGAACACTATCGCTATTTTTATGTCTGAATTACCAACACGAAGAGAAAGAAACAAAGCAGGACAGTCAGCAGTAGCATTCGAACAAGCAATTCGCCAGATTCCTGCGTGTGATCCAGAGCGATTGCAGCAGGGGATTGTCGAAGCTGATCAAACTATTTTATGTGAATTGGATTTATTGGGTCAACAATTGACACAGTCTAATCCAGAGGCTGAAGCAACATGGGCTTTAAAAAAATCGCTGCTGCGCCGTGTGATTATTCTTGATCAACTTCTTGCGGAATATTCACGCACACAAACAGGAAATGCAAAAAATAAGGCATACGAACAACAATTAAAAACTCTATTAATCAGCCTGAAACAAATACTCGATATGCCGTTACCGCTGTCGAGTGAAGGCGGAGATCCAATACAACATCATCTATGGGAAGAAACGCTTCTGGATAGTTTAGCTACTGTTGGATTTTCTGATTCCGCGCCTGCTGCAGTTATGGAATTTTTTGGTCAACACATTGTTCCAAAACGCACTGAAGCAAGAGTACGACGTTTTCATGCATTGATACATGTAGATACAAAAAATATTCAAGCAGTGGTGCAGCAATTATCAGAAGTTTTGCAAGCGATTCGTTATGTTTTTTTGGAAAACAAGAATGCATTGAAACAAACAGAAGAAAATATGATTGCGGATAGGCAGGAATGCCATGCACTTTTAAATGCCGCTATTAGAGATTATTATTATCCATTACTGAAAGAGAGCATACAAAATTTAGAATCCACAAATATACCGGAAACAGTTCCTGGGTTGCAACAGGTGTGTACTGTGAGAGATGCCCTTGCACAGGTTACCCATGACGGTGAAGATCATGAACAAGTTGCCGATTCAGCATATAGAGTAGTAGTTCTACACACTAATAAAGTTTCTAAAAATTCTACAACTCAAAATGCTTTAACAGTCTCCGACGTTTTAGCAAGACAAGATGCAGAAATGTCTAAAAAAGGATATCAGCCTATTGCAGTGGATGTAGCAAGGATAAGAAATGTTGCGTCTTCCGCACGTGCTGAATATCTTCATAGAGGATGTGGTGTGTCGGGTTTGCAAGAGTTCGTGAGGCATACAGTTGATTTTTTGGGCTTAGTAGTAGAGCAAGCTCATATTCAAGTTTTCTTTAATCCAGATTTTTTAAATCAAAGAACAGCAGAAAAATTGCTGAAAGAAGTAAAACGTATTGCCGATATTAATCAAACGATAGAGGCTATACCGGGAATTCCAGTGCAACAATCTGGATTAGTGATAGGCCAAGAACCGAACGGTGATAAAAATATTACACAAGTCAACGGAACATTTTGGGCAGCAAATATGAATGGCAAAAAACGTGTTTTGAAACCAGGCATTGTCCGTCCGGAATCTTTGAGCGATGTTGTAGCAACTACTAAACGGGGTAGAGATGCCATTCAACGAGGAGGGGCGGTGGATATTGCTTTGATGGATGCCATGCTGGTCAATAGTGGCTACACTGTTGATTCTGCTGTTCGGGACGATGCTAGTGTTATTCTCTATGCGTTATGGGAGAAATATTCAGATATATTTTTTTCACTTATCAAAACTGTATTATTGAATGAACAACCTCCTCAAGAAGCAACACTACAGAGTTTAAATCCCAGGTAGTAACTATGATTACATAATTATGCGCTGCTTGTCCTGCCACACTGAAGACACTCGAGTTATTGATACTCGCGTGATTGAAGATGGTTCAACTATTCGACGACGCAGGGAGTGCCCAAGTTGTCATTTTCGCTATTCTACCATTGAAGAAATTGAAATTTTGACGTTGACTGTAGATAAGGTGAACGGTACCCAAGAAGCGTATGATAAAGAGAAGCTCGTTCGCAGTTTGAAATTACCTTTACAAAAACGCCCTATTTCTCCAGAACGCCTTAAACGGGTAGTGCAACAAATTGAACAAGAAATACAAGCAAAAGCCAGAAAGGATCATATTTCTACGACGACTATTGGAGAAATCGCGATGAAATACTTACGAAAATTAGATAAAGTAGCGTATATTCGTTTTGCTTCTGTGTATCGTTCATTTGAAGATGTGGACGAGTTTGCTGATGCACTGAAGAAGCTCTCCCCAAAACAGAGAAAATATGGTAAAAAGAAGGGGTAACTATGTATTGGCATAAACGACCCACAAACGAATTCAACCCGAAAAAACGCTTGGGCTATATCCATGTGTATACGGGTGATGGAAAAGGCAAGACGACCGCAGCGTTGGGCGTAGCTCTTCGTGCAGCCGGAGCAAAGATGAATGTACTAGTGATTCAATTTCTCAAGGGCCATAAAGATTTTGGTGAACTCTTGGCGCATGATCGTTTAAAACCGTATGTAGATATTGTTCAGTTCGGTACACCAGAATTCACGAATTTGCACGATCCGTCCGCTATGGATGTCTACTTGGCAAACCAAGGGTTGGATTATGCACGGCGAGCCATGGTGATGAAACGCCCAGATATTTTGATTCTTGATGAAGTGAATACGGCCATGCACCATGGGTTGATTAAAACGACTGATATGTTGGATTTTTTAGATAATAAGCATCAGGAAACAGAGGTGATACTGACTGGTCGGAATGCTCCTAAAGAGTTATTAAATGCAGCAGATTTAATTACGGTGATGACGACCACAAAAAGTCCATACGGTGAAGATTTTATTCCGCGTTTTGGTGTTGAGCATTAGAAAGCTGACAGCGTATACACCACCATATATAGTGGTGTCACAGGATAAAGTAAGACTTATCCACATCGAAGTCGCCGAAAGGCGGTTTTTTGATAATTGTGACTCAAAAAGAAATATGCTAGAATACAACAGCACTAGAGAAAATACTATATATAGGCACCACAGCAATAAATAAACACTATATATAGTAAAACGGGAGATACCGGTTTGATATGATGCTTGCATCACGCCAAACCTATATAACTCGCTAAATTCGTTACTATTTATGGAGCACCTTACTGGATTGCGCCAAAAAGTGTTTTTTGATCGCTACGCACTCAAAGATGAAAACGGGAGTCGTGTTGAAGATACCCCCGAACAGATGTGGCACCGCGTTGCTCGCGGTATTGCCAGCATTGAAACCACGGTTGAAAAAAAGAAAGAATGGGAAGAGAAGTTTTATCAGGCTTTGGAAGGATTCAAGTTTTTACCCGGTGGTCGTATTTTGGCTGGCGCCGGTTCTGGTGTAGACCTCACATTCTATAATTGTTATGTCATCCCATCTCCAGAAGATAGTCGCGGTGGCATTTTTGATTCAGTGAAAACCATGGTCGAAATTATGTCTCGTGGTGGCGGCGTGGGTGTGAACCTTTCTTCACTGCGTCCACGTGGTGCGTATGTCAAAGGAGTGAATGGTACTGCTTCTGGTGCGGTGTCTTTTGGTGGGTTGTATTCGCATGCGACTGGCTTGGTGATTCAAGGTGGATCTCGCCGCGGTGCACTGATGTTAATGCTGAATGACGATCACCCAGACATTGAAGAGTTTATTACCGTAAAACGCACCATGGGTTTGGTCACGAATGCCAATCTTTCTGTCTGTGTTTCTGATCGGTTCATGGAAGCCGTGGAACAGAACGGAGATTGGGATTTAAAATGGGGAGGTAAAGTCTATAAAACAATCAAAGCCCGCACATTGTGGGATTTGATTTGCGAATCTGCTCATGCATCTGGTGAGCCGGGCTTGGTGTTTATGGAGCGTTATAACAAGGAATCAAATACGTGGTATTTTGAAAAAATTATTTGTGTGAATCCGTGCGTCACGGGCGATACGCGTGTTTCAACGACCGACGGGCTCAAAACGATCAAAGCATTATACGAGGCGCAACAGCAAGTGAACTTGACTATTGATAGTCGTTTGGGTGCACAGTCAACGGAGCGCACATCGCAAATTATTGAAACGGGCATCAAAGATGTGTATCGATTACAAACCAAAGAAGGATATGAACTCAAACTGACGGCCAATCATCAAGTACGCACAGCACGTGGTTGGGTAGAAGCGCAGCATTTGCAAACAGGTGATCAGATATTATTACTTGATCGCGTTGGCGGTTTTGGGACCACCGGTGATCAATCTTGGGGTCAAGTGTTAGGCTGGTTTATCGGTGATGGTCATTTTAATCAATCTAAGCATACGGCGGTACTGTCATTTTTTGGTGAAGAAAAACGAGAAGTAGCACCGCGGCTTGTTCAAGCCGTTAATGGTGCGATTAACGCTTCAACCAACAATACCAATGGCAAACATTCATCTGTTGCGGTGACTGTTGCCGAAGTTGCCGGCCGTGATGAAGCTCGGATTTCATCCCAACGGTTGAATCAGATATTCACTAACGTAGGGATGACGGTAGAATCGAAGTTGCGTGTGCCACAACCAGTATGGGAAGGCACAGCAGAAATGCAGAAGGGATTTTTGCAAGGGTTGTTTACTGCCGATGGACATGTCGCTGGTTCACCAGAAAAAGGTGTGAGTATTCGGCTCACTTCTATTTCAGAAGATCTATTGAAAGAAGTGCAACAATTACTGTTAAATTTTGGTATCGTGAGTCGTTTGTATGCGAATCGGCGCATGGAACAAGTGCGAGAACTGCCCGATGGTCGCGGTGGATTAGCATCATATCCTTGTCAGGCGCAACATGATTTGGTGATTAGCAAGGCCGGGTTGAAGATATTTGCTACATCCGTAGGATTTTTATCATCTGCAAAACAACAAAAGCTAACAAAATTACTTAGTCAATATACCGATGGGCCATATACACAAAAATTTGTAGCGACATTTGTCGGGTTAGAGCATCTTGGTCAGGAAATGGTGTATGATCTGACAGAACCAGTGACACATTCTTTTGCAGCCAATGGGTTAATAGTGCACAATTGTGGGGAACAAGGTCTTGGCGCATGGAGTGTGTGTAATTTGGGTGCGGTGAATTTGGCAGCATTTGTGAACGATGGGGTCTTTGATACCGCTGCGCTCAAAGAAACAGTGCACACGGCGATTCGCTTCTTAGATAACGTGATTGATTCAACTCCGTACTTCTTCAAAGAAAATGAAGAGATGCAGAAAAAAATTCGTCGTACCGGTTTGGGTACCATGGGTTTGGGCGATGCGCTCATTAAAATGAAGATTCGTTATGGATCAGAAGAAGCTGTCGCATGGTGTGAAGAGGTCTATCGGGTGATTCGCGATGAATCCTACCGCATGTCTATGGAAATTGCGAAAGAGAAAGGAGCGTTTCCCGGTTTTGAAAGCGAAAAATATATGCAAGGGAAGTTTATTCAACGTTTACCGCGCGACTTACAAGCCGATATTGCACAATTCGGCGTGCGTAATGCGGTGATTCTTACCCAAGCACCAACTGGTACAACGAGTATTCTTGCCGGCGTCAGTTCTGGTATTGAACCGGTATATGATTTTGCTTTCAAACGGAAAGATCGTTTAGGAGAACATATTGTCTACCATCCATTATATGAAGAGTGGCGAAAAGCACACCCGAATGTGCCAGAAGAAGAAAAACCAGCATATTTTGTGAGTGCCAAGGAGCTGAGTCCAATGGAACACGTGAACATGCAAGCTGTGGCACAAAAATATACTGATTCATCTATTTCCAAAACGGTGAACGCGCCAAATGAACATACCATGGAACAGGTGAAAGAATTGTATATGCAAGCGTACAAAATGGGATGCAAAGGGGTGACCTATTATCGTGATGGCTCTCGTGATATTTCTGTATTGGAATCTTTAGATAAAAAAGATGCTGGTGATAAAAAAGAAGTGAAAAAAGAAGAGGTACAAACAGCGGTTCCCGCTCAATTCGCTGCTGCAGCACCTGCAGTTGCCCAACCAATGAACACGGGGCCTGGTTTAACACCTCCATCACCACGTTCTCGCCCAGAGATGGTGCCTGGATTCACCTATAAAATTAAAACCGGTTACGGTACAATGTTCGTGACTATTAACCACGATGAAGCTGGCCGACCATTTGAGGTGTTTGCGACTATTGGAAAATCGGGCGGGTTTTTTGCCGCGAAATCAGAAGCGATCTGCCGTTTAGTTTCTTTGGCATTGCGTTCTGGTATTCCAGTAGAAACAGTGGTAGATCAAATTAAAGGTATTCGTGGCCCAGCACCAACGTGGGGAAAGAATGGTCAAATTCTCTCGATTGCTGATGCGATTGCTCAGGTACTGGCTAACCATGTGAATTCTGCTCAAGGCACGTTGAATTTACAGTTTGCCGCGACGCCAGCACCATTGCAAACAGCAGATGAATTATTAGGCAACAGTAGCCCAGTGAAAACGCAAGAATCCGTAACCGTCACGCAAACAGATACGGCAACCACCCATCAAACAACCATTTCGATGAAAGCGAGTTCTATTGCTGATGCCGGAGTGGCACCAGAATGCCCAGAGTGCGGATCAGTACTCGCTATGGCTGAAGGATGCATGATGTGCCATGGATGCGGCTATTCGAAATGTGCGTAACTATGATACAATAGTTTCTAGATAATTTTTACTCTATGCGTATATCCCCAGAACAGTTTACGAAAAAAAAACTCATCACCGTGGCGATACTTATCCTGTTTGGAGCCGTGGGCCGCTATCTGCTAAAAGATATCCCCAATATTGAAACAATTACGGTTGTTTCACTGTTGGCGGGATCACTGCTTGGTGGTGTGTGGACTCTTGTTGTTGGTTTGGCCGTGGTTGCCACGACCGATATGCTTATTGGCAATACGAGCATTCTGCTCTACACGTGGTCAGCGTGGACAGCGATGGGTGTGTTTGGTTGGGTGTTGCGGAAACGTGAGAAGAAACCGTTCCGCCATGCCTTGGCATTGACGGGTATGGGCATATTAGGAAACGTCTTCTTTTACCTTTTGACCAACTTTGGTGTGTGGCATATTGGTGGGTTGTATCCACATACGCTGAATGGTTTAGCACAATCATATATCATGGGCCTCCCATTTCTGAAATATCAATTCATCAGTACGCTCATCATTGTGCCATCAGTTTCTATTGTGGCGTTGACAGTGTGGAATGCATTACCGGTGTTTTTGGCAGATCGGCGACAGGCGGCGATACTGCGCGCGCAAGCGATTGTCACAAAAGAATAAGTGCTTTCGTAGTCTCTATTGTATGAAAGTCACACTTGATACTATTTTTGGTGAAATTTTAGAAGAATATCCAGCATCTGAAGAGGTATTGAAAAAATACCTTGGTGAAGCGTATTGTTTAAGCTGCCCAGGAAAAATGTTTGATACCATTGGCAATGGCGTATTACTCCATGGCTTACCAGATGAAGTGGCGAATTTGATGGTGGCTGATTTACAAGCCGTTGTCGATGAGCAGGATAAGTAATTTCTATTTTATGGAACCACTCCAACCACCAGAGGTACGCTCCTATCAATATCCATCACAATCAGGTCGTGGACTCTTTAGATCATTGATTGTTGGTATGCTTGGCGCAGCGCTCTTTTTCTTTTTGTATAATGCAGGTATTCTTGACCGTATTCCCGGTTTCACGAAACTGTATGCATCCCGTCAGGCAACTTCTACTCCAATTTCAAAAACCGTGAACACCATTCAGGTGCAAGAAGAATCCGCCACGAAGAGTGTGGTGGAAAAATCCAAACCATCCGTGGTCAGCATTGTGGTGAGTGAAAAAGCGAGTAAGCTGCAGTCACAAAATTCCGTGAGCCCATTTCAGAATGATCCATTTTTTAATCAATTTTTTGGCAATGGTGGAAATCTATTTGACCAAAATACGCCATTTGAAGATGATGTAAATAAAGAAATTGAAGTGCAAGAAGGAAGCGGGTTTGTGGTTTCCGCCGATGGTATGATTCTGACCAACCGTCATGTGGTGAATATTGATGACGCGCAGTACACGGTTATTTTTGATGACGCCACGAGTTACGATGCAAAGATTTTAGCGCGCGATGCTCTTACCGATTTAGCGCTTCTCAAAATTGATGCGATGGGGTTAACGCCCCTGGAATTAGCGGATTCTGACCAAGCCGCTGTTGGTGATACCGTTATTGCTATTGGCAATACACTCGGTGAATATAGTAATACCGTCACTAAAGGAATCGTTTCCGGTTTGAGCCGTAACTTGGGTGGTGAATATAGTGGCTTAATTCAAACTGATGCCGCAATTAACCAAGGGAATTCTGGTGGGCCGCTTATTAATATCAATGGACAAGTGATTGGTATTAACACCGCCGTGGATCGATCTGGTGAAGGGATTGGGTTTGCGATTGCGATTAACGAAGCAAAATCAGCTATCGATAGTGTTCAGAAAAATGGTCGCATTATTCACCCTGGTCTTGGTATTCGCTATGTTCAAATTACTCCTGAAGTCGCCCAGGTGAACCATTTACTCTACGATTATGGCGCCTATATTAAAGGGTCGCAGAAAGAACCTGGTGTTATTCCAGAGAGCGCGGCAGACAAAGCAGGTTTGAAAGAAGGGGATATTATTCTCGAAGTTGATGGAACGAAAGTGGATGAAGATCATTCGTTGGCGAGTCTGATTAAAGACCACGTTGTTGGTGATACGGTGAAAATAAAAGTATTTACTGATGGCCAGGAAAAAACGATGACTGTGACATTAGAAGAATTACCGGAAGAGGCGCAATAGCACATTTCGGTTAAGCTGGAGAGGGGTGTAAACACGCCCCTCTTTTATACTCCGGAAAGATTTGCTAGGATAGCCCAGTATGGCATCATCGTTTGAACAGTTGCAGGAATTGCAGCAAAAAATTATAGATACGTGGAAGTTGTTGCGACTAGACGAAACACGGCAGCGGATTTTGGATTTGGAAGGGAAAACATTGGAGCCAGCGTTTTGGAATAATCAAGAGCAGGCGCGTGCGGTTTCGCAAGAGCTGAATGATCTTCGACAAGAATTAGATACATGGGAGAAGATTAAAACAGAAGTAGAGGATACGCTTGCATTGGTCGCGATTGCAGAAGAGGAACACGATGAATCATTGCAAGCAGATATTGAGAAAAAAGTTCTCGAATTACAACAGCGCTTTGAAGAGTTAGAATTTTATATCATGCTCAGCGGTGAATATGATGCACATGATGCCATTGTATCGATTCATGCAGGCGCAGGCGGAGTAGATGCGCAAGATTGGGCAGAGATGTTGTTACGGATGATGACACGTTTTTGTGAACAGCGTGGTTGGCGCGTGCAGGTGTTAGATTTGTCACGCGGTGGAGAAGCGGGGGTAAAAAGTGTGACACTGCATATTGCCGGACGGTATGCATACGGCTATTTGCAATCAGAAAATGGTGTGCATCGGTTAGTGCGCATTTCACCGTTTGATGCCGAACAAATGCGACATACCAGTTTTGCGCTTATGGAAGTGATTCCAGATTTAGGCGACATTGCGGAAATCGAAATTGCCCCTCAAGATTTGCGTATTGATGTGTTTCGTGCCGGTGGTAACGGTGGGCAGAGTGTGAATACCACCGACTCAGCCGTGCGTATTGTCCATATTCCCACGGGTATTACCGTGAGTTGCCAAAATGAAAAATCGCAGCACCAGAATAAAGCTTCGGCCATGAAAATTTTGAAATCGAAATTGCATAAATTGTACCGTGAAGAACAAGAAACGGAGAAACGCAAGTTGCGCGGTGAATATTCTTCAGCCGAGTGGGGGAACCAAATTCGTTCATACGTGTTGCATCCGTATAAATTGGTGAAAGATCATCGCAGCGAGCATGAATCCAATAACCCGGACCGCGTACTCAATGGCGACCTACAACCCTTTATGGAAGCCTATTTGCGCTGGAAACAGGAACAGAACAATCGTTAGCACAAGGTTTTTTATGGGCGAATAATCATTTGTATTGCTTGATCTGCATTATAGGTGCCTTGTGAGAGTTGAGCATGATCTCCAAAATGACTATAGACCTCTGCTGCTTCACGAAGGTTGAGTTCATGGGTGATTATAGGAGTAAATAACTCATAAAGATTTGGTTTCTTAATGAATAATTTCAATACCATTTCTGCATCGTCAATGGTATAACCCGATGACCCCACGAGATAAATGATTTTCGTATTGTCTAAAAATATCGCATGGCGAATTTCTTTATAATGCACTTCAGAGAGAAGTATTGGGTTGAGTGACTGCCATGTATCTGTATCTAGATCAAAACCATAGGTGCCATCTGATTGTAATTTTGGTGAATATCCATTTAATCCAGCAAAAGAAACGATTTCTGATTCCTGCGTGAGGTATGGAGGTAATAGAGACGCTGATTGTGGATCAGAGTTTGCTATGATTGCTGTATCAACAGAATTCTTTGGCACATGCTCTATTGAAGATAACACGTGAACACGATTTTTGTAGATATGGGGAATAGCTTTGTATATCAGATCAATATTTTTTTGTGGATCAACAATCGTAATAGATGTTGCTCCATTCGACAATCCAAAAAGTGCCCAAATCATCCCAATCGGTCCTGCTCCTAAAATGAGCACCTGTTTTTGATGGAGGGCATAAAAATAATCTGGATGTAGGCGTCGCAATCCATGGAGTACACAGGATAGTGGTTCTATGAGTGTTCCAATTTTTGCAGGAATATCATGTGGAATTTTCATAATGGTTGGATGTTGAGCCGGAAGAATAATGTATTCCGCAGCGCTGCCATCTCTAGTAAAGCCGATATGTTCCAATTTTAGGCATCGATTCGTATGGCCTTGTGTACAAGAAGTACAATTTCCACAAGGTACATGGGAGAGGATAGCTACTCGATCACCAATCGCATAATGGGAAACAGCAGAACCTATTGCATGAATAATCCCGACGCCTTCATGACCTAAAATAATCCCTGATTTGACACTAGTAGCATTTACACCTTTTTTCCCACCTTTAATTGCACGAGATTCCGCACCACAAATGCCCGCTAATTCTATCTGTACTAAAATTTCATTATCCCTGAGTGGTCGAATCGATTTTTGCATACAACGAACGGTATTGAGAGATACAAAAACGACTCCTTGTTGGGTTGTGGGATAGTGTGTTTCAGGCTGCATAGCGTATTTTTATAGCGTACTCCTGGTGATTATTTTTTAGTGTACCAATTTTGCTCCTCAACTGTAAAGCTGCTAGAATAGGTGAATTAAAATTGATATTTTATCTATGTGTGGAATCATTGGTTATATTGGAAAACAAGAGGCAAAACCTATTTTGCTTGAAGGCTTGAAGCGGATGGAATACAGAGGTTACGATTCAGCGGGTTTGGCTATTATGGATACACAGAACAGCAAGGTGCACCTCTATAAAAAGGCCGGAAAGCTTGGAAATTTAAAAGAGTTGTTGGACACGCACTTGGTGCAAGGAACGGTGGGCGTTGCGCATTGCCTTGTTCCAGATACGTTAATACAATTAGCAAACGGGCGGGTGATGAAAATTGCAGATATGCCAGAGAAAGCAGATGTCCTCTCATTGGATACAACAACAAATCAATTTATTAAAAAAAAGGCACGCCTATTTAAGCATCCGGCTCCAGAGCAGCTTTTTCAAATTCGTACTTCTGTCAGCAGATTTACTTCTACAGAGAATCATCGCATGCTTATTGTTCGTGATGGTCATATAGAAGAAAAGTATGCCCGTGATATTCAACCCGGGGATATTCTGTGTGCACCAAAAAAAATATCTCTGCGCGGGCAAAAAATATCTTTTATATGCCAAGAACCACAGCGATATTGGCAACTGACATCAAAAACAATAGAGGTTGTTCGTAATACAATGGCACAGCAAGAGATAAATGTACGTGGGTTGGCAAATGTTTCTGGTATATCCAGCTCCTTCATTTATCATTTTTTACGACAAGAAAGACATGCACAAGAATATTCCACGCGCCGCTTTTTAAAAACCTTGAGTTTGCCCTTTCCGCTGGAAGGCATGACTCCAGTGAATAGTATTCATGGAAATTTTGTGCAGTTACCAAGACGATCATCCTCTGAATTGATGCAAATTTTAGGATATTTTATTGGTGATGGCCATGCGCATGAGCGGTGTGTGCGTTTTAAAGATACACGAAAAGCTGTTCTCGAGCAGTATAGAGAATTGATAAAAACCGTATTTGGTATTACGGGAAGAATAGTGCCGCTCAAAGGAGTAGCTGCATTTTTATTAGAGGTGAATAGTACAGAAGTGGTGGCATGGCTCAAAACAAATATTCTTGAGAGACGACGTGCATTTTATGATGAAATTGGGCAATTACCAGATCGAGAATTGCGCAAGTTTTTACGAGGCATTTTTGATGCGGAAGGAACGATTCGTGTTCGAGCTGGTCAAGTTTCTCTTGCAATGATTGATGGAGATTTTGTTGGAAGAATTCAACAGTGGTTATTACGTTTCGGTATGATGAGTTCAGTCTGTATTCAGAAAAAGAATATTCAGCAGAAACGACCGCATGCAACGTATATAGTAAGCATGAGTGGTGCGGATTCTATTACACGTTTTCATAAAGAGATTGGATTCACCGCACCGGAGAAGCAAAAAAAATTACAACGAGTGTTAGAACAAAAATCGGCTATGAACGTGACGAACTCGTACGCTATGCTTCCGTGGGATAAAACAGAGATCGCCACTCAATTAAAAAAAATTGGTATTCGTGGGGCAGCATATAGACAATTGCATGGAAAGGGCAGCCCATCTCGAGGTACGATAGAACAGTTTTTTCAATTACTGTCTGTTCAACAGAGTGCACACCCCTACATTCAGCAATTACAACAGTTATTTACTGGGGAGCTTGTATTTCAAAAAGTTACCGAAGTTCAAACAGTGAGAAGTACATTTCCGTACGTTTATGATTTAGAAGTGAGTGGAACAGAAAATTTTATTGCCAATGGTTTAGTTTCGCACAATTCCCGGTGGGCAACTCACGGTGAACCGAATGACACAAACGCGCATCCGCATTCCGATTGCGGCGATGAAATTTTTATTATTCACAATGGCATCATTGAAAATTTTTCCAAACTCAAGCAGCGACTCATTCAAGAGAAACATACATTTAAAACCGCAACAGACACCGAGGTACTAGCGCATCTTATAGAAGCGTATTACAAAAAATGTTCGCTGGAGCAAGCCGTGAGTCGTGCACTCAAAGAGGTGGTAGGTACATATGGTTTAGCAGTGTTTTCTTCACGTGAACCAAATAAAATTGTCGCCGCTCGCCTGGGCAGCCCTCTTATTCTTGGTATTGTGAACGTGGGTGAATACATTGTTGCCTCAGATCTCTCTGCCATTTTACCCCACACGCGTGAGGTAGTGTATTTGGAAGAAGCAGAAATGGTCACCGTAACGCGCGATGGATATACAATCACTACGCTTGATCAGCAACATATTGAACACCCAGTGAGTCGAGTGGAATGGACAGCGGCACAAGCAGAAAAAAATGGCCACGAACACTTTATGCTCAAAGAGATGCTTGAACAGCCAGAGGTTATCTTGAATGGATTGCGTGGGCGTTTGATTGAAGAAGATGGCATTGCGCATTTGGGTGGATTTAATGAGAATATCAAAAGATGGAAGAATATTGAACGGATTATTATTGTTGCCTGCGGCACGGCTTCGTATGCTTCAAAAGTAGGAGAATATATGTTAGAAGAATATGCAGAAATTCCTGTTGAGGTTGAATTTGGTTCAGAATTTCGTTATCGTAAACCTGTTTTGGATGAGAAAACGGCAGTGGTGCTGGTGTCGCAATCCGGTGAAACAGCAGATACGATTGCTTCACTTCGAGAAGCAAAACGACGAGGGGTATTCACTTTTGGGCTTGTGAATGTGATTGGTTCCACTATTGCGCGTGAAGTTGATGCTGGTATGTATATTCATTCTGGTCCAGAAAAAGCAGTTGCATCTACAAAGGTGTTTACTGGTATGCTAAATATGTTTGCATTACTTACACTTGCGCTTGGGCGTCAACGAAATATGTCACTTGTGACCGGTCAACGCATTGCGAAAGAATTGATGGGTATTCCAGAAAAAATGCAAACCATTTTTCAACAATCAGACAACATTGCAGAAATGGCGAAAAAATATTCGTCGTATGATCACGCACTATTTCTTGGACGAAAATACAATTACCCTGTGGCAGTGGAAGGGGCGCATAAGTTGAAAGAAATTTCGTATGTGCATGCAGAAGGGTATCCTGCCGGCGAACCCAAACATGGTGCATTGGCGTTAATTGATGATCGATTTTATTCTATTTTTATTGCACCAGAAGATTCTGTATATCAGAAAAATATTTCGAATATTCAAGAATTTAAAGCACGCCACGGACGCGTCTTAGTGATTACGACAGAAGGGAATACGGAAATGCAGGCACTAGCAGATGATGTGATATATATTCCCAAAACATTAGAAATGTTGACACCGATGTTGTCGATTATTCCATTGCAGTTATTTGCCTATCATGTGGCGGTATTGCGTGGCCATGATGTTGATCAACCTCGCAATTTAGCCAAGTCGGTGACGGTAGAATAACTGTTTTGTCATTCTTCACTGCACACCAGTTGATGCTCCAAAGAATACGGGGTGATGTTGGCGATTCCATCTCTGTTTGAATAGTGATTTGTCAAAAATTTTTATCTTTGCTATGTTTTTAGCGATTGGACAGCCCTTCTTGTATTTGAAGGGCTTTTTATGTTTTCATCACTCCATAAATCGACGATTCTTGTTCTCTGTTGCTTAGCGTATGTTATTGGCACAGGTATCGCAACAACCACGCAGCTGTCTGCGATGGTTGTCAGCATTGTTTTTGTTTTTGCCGCATTTTTCGGAAGTATGTTACGTTCACCGCAAATTCGCGTTTTCGTGTTTCTCATTATTACTCTTTGCATAGCGTCTGGGCGCGCATTATTTTTACCAGATTATTCTGACAACCCGTATGACCAGTATGTCAATATCTCGGCAGAGATCGTACGGGAACCAGACCTCGCGTTGGATAAACAACGCATTACGGTCTCCAGTCGCAATATTCATGGGTTGTTGCAGTTGACACTTCCACTGCAGCCTCGTTTTCAAGTGGGTGACCGGCTTACTGTCGCCTGTAACCTCCGTAAACCAGAGGCGTTTAACGAATTTCGTTATGATCAATATTTAGCCCGGCATGGCGTTGGTGCGCTGTGCTCTTTTCCAACAGTAGAAAAGGTGGGTGAACACGAATCGTTCATGCGAACACTTTTTGTGTTCAAGCAAAAGGCTGTTTATGCGCTAGAACAAATTATGCCGTTTCCAGAGAATACGTTGCTGCTTGGTATTTTGTTTGGCGAGCAGCATTCAGTGCACCCAGCATTATTGCAACAATTTCAACTCACGGGTACCACGCATTTGTTAGTCATTTCCGGTATGCAAATTGTGTTAATCGCGCAGGTGCTCATTTCCACAATGAAATATTTACCCATACCAAAACGATGGGCGATTCTGTTCGTCATGATTTCACTTGGTGTGTACGGCGTGTTTACGGGCGTGCAAGCATCAGCTATGCGTGCCGTGTTTTGCTCCAGCACGCTTCTTTTTGCAGAATTATTTGGTCGGCGCGGGCAAGCACTGCGTATTATTTTGTTTGTCGCGACAGCCATGGTATTCGTTAACCCATTATTGCTGCTCTATGATGTTGGGTTCCAACTTTCATTTGCCGCAACGGTCGGGATTATTGTATTTACCCGTCCATTTGAAAAGACATTCACCCGCATTCCAGAGTTGCTTGGGCTGCGAACCTGTGTTGCGACCACGCTCTCCGCGTCTGCCACGACTGCACCAATTATTGCTTATAATTTTCATACCTTTTCTGCCATTTCGCTCATTGCGAATATCATTTTAGTGCCGATTATGACGGTTATCACGCTTGCTGGAGCTGTGATTGCGATATTGGCGTTGTGTCTGCCGAAGGTCACGGTGTGGTTGGCACTCCCGCTCTATTTTCTTATTCATCTCTTTATTCAAATTATGCAAGTGCTCGCCCGTTTTCCATACGCGTCATTACCCATTCCGTCGTTCCATCCATTGTTGTTGTTGGCATTGTTTGTGATGATTGCTTTTTTTGCTGTGCGTATACAGAGAAGAAAAAATATATGAGTACACGTCAAAAAAATTTTTTACTCATTGTTCTTGGTGTTGCGGGTTTCGTGACGTACTGCCTATGGCAATGGCAACCGACCACAACACATACGCTCAGCATTACTGCGCTTAATGTTGGCCAGGGAGATTCTATTTATATTCGCACGCCGCAGGGGAATGATATTTTGGTCGACGGTGGTCCAGATCGCAGTGTGCTCTATCAATTAGGGGAAGCAATGCCACCTTATGACCATACATTGGAATTAGTGATTTCGACCCATCCGGATAGCGACCATATTGCGGGCTTGGGTGAATTACCGGAACGCTATACCATTGGACATCTGATTATTAGTGGCGCGCCAAAAGACACGGCAGCGGCGGCGGCGGTACAGGCGTGGCCAGAGCGGTATGGCATAGAAGTCTGGCAAGCATATCGTGGCTGGCGTTTAGATATAGAAGACGGGGTGTGGTTAGAGTTTTTGAATCCGGCAGACCCGGCACATGTAGAACCCGAGACGAATGATAATTCGGTTTCAATCATTTTGCATTATAAAGATGCGACGGCGCTCATGATGGGGGATGTCTCTGGCCGTATTGAAAATGAGATTGTCGCAAGCTACCCAGAATTTGGTCAATCGAGTATGGATATTGATTTATTAAAAGTGTCTCACCACGGTAGTCGATATAGTACGACGCCGGAATTGTTAGCGGCAACCACGCCGGAAGTGGCGTTGATTTCTGTTGGAGCGCAGAATAAATATGGCCACCCAACGTTCGCAACACTGAAGCGTTTGCAACAGAGTGGGGCGGTGGTTTTCCGCACTGACCAGCAAGGTCGCGTCACCTGCACCACTCCTGGCGATCATTTTACTTGTACAACTCAAAAGTAACTTTTGCTTCTTTGTCATTTCAGTGAATTTTCGCTATGATAGACCTATGCATAAGCTATTAGAATTAGATTTGATTCGGGTCGTGGAAGAAGCGGCAATCGCGGCTGCGCGGTTTATGGGAACTGGTGACAAAATCGGTGCTGATGATGCGGCAACGACCGCTATGCGTACCCGTCTGAATGAATTAGATATCCGCGGCACAGTGGTGATTGGAGAAGGGGAATTGGATGAAGCACCCATGTTGTATATTGGTGAGAAACTTGGACAGTCACCGGATGCGGGCCAAGAAATTGATATCGCCGTCGATCCACTCGAAGGCACAAATCTCACGGCAAGCGGAATGAATAACGCAATCACGGTGATGGCAATGGCTGAACGTGGTGGGTTGCTCCATGCACCAGATATCTATATGAATAAATTAGTGGTTCGCCCAGAGGCTGCTAATCGTGTTGATATTCACGCACCAGTGAAAAAAAACCTTAAAGCCTTGGCGCAAGCACTCAGCCGCACACTTGGAGAGTTGGTCGTTGTTGTGTTGGACCGACCTCGGCACGCCGCATTGATTGCGGAGATCCGCGCGACTGGTGCCCGCATCAAACTGATTACTGATGGTGATATTCTTCCCGCGATTGCCGCAACAGTTCGTGGAACGAATATTCATGCGATGATGGGCACGGGTGGTGCACCAGAGGGAGTTCTTGCGGCGGCGGCGCTCAAATGTTTGAATGGATATATGCAAGCGCATTTTGTGGTCCGCGACGGTGCTGATGAAGCGCAAGACCGCGCGAAACTCACACATGCAGGGATCGCTGAACCTCAGCGCGTGCTCACGATTGAAGACCTGGCGCCAGGAAAACAGATGCTCTTTGCGGCGACGGGCGTGACGAATGGTGATTTGCTTCATGGGGTTCAATTTTTCCCCGGTGGTGCACGAACCAATTCGATGGTGATGGCACTGCAAGCCGGCACTGTCCGTTTTGTGGAATCTATTCATTCGCTTGATCCGAAACGAAAACCAATGATTTTTTCACTATAATTATTTTATGAAACGTCTACTTGCCACATTCATGTTCGCTCTTGCTACGTTTCCGTCGTTTGTTCACGCACAAATTGAAACCGACCAGCTTACCCTGGACGGTCCATTATTTGATGATTCACTTGAAGATGTTCACACGATTCGTGTTATTGGTGATTACACGTTTTTGGTCGATCACATTGACCGTGGGAGTTATGAAGAGAAGCGGTTATATAGACAATCAACCGAGAACCCGAATGCCGTTGGTCTTGTTTTTGCCGCTGAAGGTAATCTTGATGCCGATGATGATATGATAGAATTTAATGATGCGCTCTATTTTACGTTGACCACCGCAGACGGCATCACGCTTTACCAATCCACAGACGATGGAACGACCTGGGAAGAGAAAAAAACATTCACCGTTAAAGATACAGCTATCTCGTTGAAAGATTTGATCATTACTCCACAGCGGCTGTACGTGATTGCGCAGTCCACAACGACAACTCCCACTTCGCTCATTGCGGTACTCAGCACCAGCAACGGTGATGATTGGCATAAAAAAGTATTGCGCAAACATAACCCACAATATGTCGCTACCCAAATTCTTGAAGACACGCCATATCTGTTTGCAAACCTTTCGTATACGACCGGTACGGAAGAAGCGCCTATGACCAAATATCGATCGGTGGTGTATTCACCGCTCACCCCAAACGGAAAAAAATTTATTCCTGCCGGTTTAGGCAATTATAACGGTAACTTACCGATCAAGAGTGTTCAGGAAGTGGTTTCATTTAACGACACGCTATTCATCTCTGGCTATATTAACCCGAGCCTTGATGCCGAATCACTCACGAAACGCAGTAATTGGCGAACATTACGTTCAACCAATGGCGTTGTCTGGCGCAGTGCGGGCGGCAAGTTCACCGATTTTGTGAACCATCAGTCTACGCTTTTCACGCATGATAAAAACCAAGTGTATTACACAACAACGGGCGAAACATTTACGCCAATCAATTTCAGTTTTGAAAGTGAGATCGATATGGTGGATCATTCCTTAACACTTTTTGGTTCTGCAGATACGGGGTTGCTCTTTGCGAGCATGCAAGAGAATTCGACCAATAGCGATGACGAAGCCACGGTTGTTGATCGCTGTTTAGTGAGCCGTGATGCGGTGACCTGGTTTGATGACGATTGTATGATCGCTGATAAAGCGGCACCGCGCCAAGTGAGCAAGTTCGATTCGTTCTGGTATTTTGTACGTGGACGAAACCAAACATCGTACAATTTGTATAGTTTGACATTCAATAAATAAATTTCTATGTTAGTTCCTGGAAAAATTCTACTCGATCATGCGTTTGCGAACCACTATGCTGTTGGCGCGTTTAACGCCAACAATATGGAACAGGTGCAAGCCATTATTGATGCCGCCGCCGAAACACAATCACCGGTATTTATTCAAGTGTCCCGTGGCGCATTGAAATATTCGCGTATGACCTATTTGCGCAATATTATTTTGGCTGCCGCCGAAGAACACCCGGAAATTCCTGTGGCTATGCACTTGGACCACGGCAATGGTTTGGAGATTGTGAAAACCGCTATTGACCTCGGTTTCACTTCAGTGATGATTGACGGTTCTTTGGATGAAACTGGGAAAATTCCATTATCGTTTGAAGAGAATTTGGCAGTGACGAAAGCGGTAGTGGACTATGCGCACCCATTCGGCGTAAGCGTGGAGGCAGAGCTTGGCACACTTGGTGGAATTGAAGATGAGGTGGGTTCTGGACAAATTCATGTCACCGACCCAGAACAAGCAGTAGAGTTTGTGAAACAAGCGGCGGTCGATTCGCTTGCCGTCGCCATTGGAACTTCACACGGGGCTTTTAAATTCAAAGAGAAGTGTGTGTTAGCGCATGATGTGTTAGAAGAAATTCACCGTCGCATTTTAGACATGCCGCTCGTCATGCATGGTTCTTCTTCTGTACCAGATGATTTGGTTGCATTAGTGAATCAATATGGAGGTAAAATGCCCAATACCAAAGGTGTTGAAATTGCGCAAATTCAACAAGCCATCCCGCACGGAGTAGCGAAAGTGAACGTGGATACCGATGGTCGCATTGCGATTACTGGTGCCATTCGTCAATTTTTTGCGGAGCATCCAGAAAAATTTGATCCACGCGAATATTTAGCAC
The DNA here is from genome assembly GCA_016182555.1 of Candidatus Kerfeldbacteria bacterium. Classification (GTDB taxonomy): domain Bacteria; phylum Patescibacteriota; class Patescibacteriia; order UBA9570; family XYC2-FULL-38-9; genus JACPGJ01. Next base: position 322,130 of record JACPGJ010000008.1, on the reverse strand, counting down.
CTGCTCGAGATGCACTTAAAAATGTGGTACAATTGCGTATGCAACAATTTGGTGCTGCCGGAAACGCACCAAAGATTCATCAACTCACTCTTAACGAATCGAAAAAATTCTATGACCGATAATTCAATACCCACAACGCCATCCAGCGCATTATCAAAAAAAGAACAACGAGAAGAAGAAAAAAAGCAGCGCGATCAACAACGGAAAATAGAAGAGCGGAAAATCATGATGAAAAAGGTTGTTTTTGCGTTTGTGCTTATTGGTATTGTCGTTGGCATTGTTGTGGTTGTCGCGTACGCGCGTAAAACAGTGGATGATCGGATTAATGTATCTGCTGATCCATCCAAAGGACCGGCAGAGGCGCCAGTGGTGTTAAAAGAGTATAGCGATTTTCAATGTCCAACGTGTGCAGCTGTTTATCCAGTCGTGAAAGATTTGTTGAAAGCATACGGAGACAAGGTTCGGTTTGAGTATAATGATTTTCCACTGTCACAACATAAATATGCTGTTCCTGCGGCGATTGCTGGTCAGTGTGCCTTTGATCAAAATAAATTTTTCGAATTGCACGATGTGATATTTGATAAACAAAAACAATGGGAAGCAGCGAGCACAAAGGATGAAGCACAGAATTTATTTAGCCAATATGCCGAGGGTGTTGGGTTAGACATGACTGCTTTTGGAAGTTGTGTGACTTCTCAGACGATTGCCGATCGCGTGAATGAAGATATGGCGGAAGGTCGTGCATTGAGCGTCGGCGGTACACCAACATTTTTCGTGAATGGTGCCCCGGTCGCCGAACCACCATATTCGGTGAATTTAAAAAAAGCTATTGACGATGCATTGAATGCGACAGCAACTCAATAAATTTTTTAGACACCCGATAGTATTTTTGATTATTCGTATTGTCGTTGGCGGCATTTTTCTACTCTTCGGGATAATTAAAGTCATTGAACCGCACGAAATATTTTTTCGTAGTATTCGTGATTATCAGATGCTGCCCGTGAGTATTGTTCCGGCATTCGGCAGCACCATGATGTATATAGAAATTGCCTTGGGGGTATTGTTGATTCTTGGTCTTTTTACCCGTTTGGCGGCTTGGGGGATTACCGGTTTACTGTTGATGTTTATTACGGCGCTCTCTCAAGCCATCGCACGAGGGTTGGTGCTCACCGATTGTGGTTGTTCAGGGAGTATTATTCGTTTAGGAGAAACACCGTCGAGCGTGATACTTCGTGATGTCATACTCCTTGTTGCCATGAGCTGGTTTTTATTGAATATGAAGCCCGCCATGAAATATACGATTGATGCGTTGTTTGCCCGTTCATCGACTACGCAGGAGTAATCATTTTTTCTGCTTTGTGATATACTCATAAATAGTATGAAGACCATTCAACAGTATTGCGTTTCATTTGGTCACAAGCTACGCGAGCAACGCCTGCACGCTCATCATATTGGATTATTATTTGCTGTGTATAACGCATTCATTATTTTTTCCTTTTGTATACTCGCCATTGTTTCCCTTCCCTTGGTGCCAATTGGAATGTATATTCTACTCGTTTCTCCTATTTTTTTCACTGGATTTTGGCTCTGGTTAACACAACAAATAGTATTCTATTATCACCCCGTATCCATTCATGATGCATTAGTGATTGCGAAATTTAGTATTTTTCCATTTTTGTTGGTGTTTATCATATCGGCAGTATTGTTTGAATTCATTTTTTATACACCAACCGGATTTAATGAATGGATATTCTTGCCGTATTATGGAATGCTCTGGAGCGTGGGTTCTATCTTCCTCGGGCTTACCGTGGTTACCTTTGGTCTTCGTCATCGTATTCGCATCACGAGTGTTCGAAAATAGTTTTCATTCATCATATTGAATTTGCTTGTTCATCCCACTTGTTGTTATAATGGAATATAATAATTAACAGGGGGAAAAATTATGAAGAGAAATCTACTACTGATGACAGCGATCATGCTGTGCTTTAGTTTTGGTTCGCAATCAGTGCACGCCTTAACCGTAAATTCGTTCGATTGTTCGGGCATTGATACGACCGATGGCAACGTTGCAGATTGGGAAAATATCAATTATTTAATTGATACAGATGAAACAGTAGATGGTACCATTTCTTATCTTGACTCTGACACTGGCGAATGGACGAATGAAGAACCGGAAAATTGGCGTTATTCAGCGAATTTGACACAACAAGCGAATATTCAACAGATGAAGGTCTGCAATACAGATACGTTCTTCATGATGTTGCGCACAGAAGAACCGATGATGTATTTCTATGATCAAGAACAAGATCAGTATGTGGATTTTTGGTCGCGTATGGAAAATGAAGATGGAAGTGATGGTGGCAATTTCACACTTCCGGCAGATTATCATTATTGGATGGTGTGGAAAGTTCAGGATATTGCTGGTGAAGGTTCCATTATGTATTTTGCTGCGGATCTCACCATGGATGAAGGTCGAGAATTGAATGGAGATTCAGAAGAAAACGACCGTGTACCCAAATTATACTTGTATGAAGAATCGGATGAAGATGTGACCTTTGATGATGCAATGTTTGATCCGAATGAAGATACGGAACTACAGACTATTGATCTGTCAGAAGATGAACAATCATGCGATTCTAATGACGCAAGCGATGATGCAGAATGTAATGCAGACATAGTGTCAAAAGAAGATTATGCCTTTGAAGTGAGTCAAGATATTTCTGAATTGTTTAAATACGCAGATTTTAAATATGGCGATACAGTGAATTTATCGGCTGCAATGTATAATAGTGATACATTTAGTGACTCGTCCGGACGGGCGGTGTTGACCCTCGCTGACGAAACTGCAACAGAACAGTATACATTTACGCAACGCGCCGTACGTCATCTTTCCGGTGATGAAGAAAAAATAACTGATCGTTCAGCAGTATTGACATGGGTAAAAATGAAAGGAGCAAAATCGTATCAAATTAAATTGCTCAATCCGAAAAATGATCAAACGATACGCGTGATCAAAAATATTAAAACACGCCGTCATACGGTTCGTGCGTTACAAGCGAATACGCAATATCGTGCAATTGTGCGTGCGGTGCTCGGAAAAAAAGAAAATGGCAAACAACAATTTTCCGCGTGGTCGTCTGGTTTTAAATGGACTACCGCTGAAGATATTGTTGAATAGTCTTGGATACGCAGCATCTTTACTTCCCGCCTATTTTTGAGTACAATAGCCGAGTATTTTATTTGATACATATTTTATGATCTACGATAGTATTATTATTGGAGGTTCAGCAGCAGGAGCGTCTGCGGGTATCTATCTCGCACGTCGTAAGTTACCGATGCTGATGATTTCCGAAGATTTTGGCGGTGAAGTAGCCACGTCGGGTGAAATTTGGAATTACCCCGGTTTTGTAGAAACCGATGGTATTGCGTTGTCTGAAAAATTTCGAGAACATTTGAAAGCCAACGGCGTTGAGCCAGAATTAGGCGTGCGAGTGGATCGCGTTGTCAAAACAGAAGAGGCAGATGGACATTTTGATATTTTCGCACGCAAGAGCGGGAAAGAAATTTTGTATCAGGCCAAAACGGTGATTATCGCCACCGGTGTGCATCCGCGGCATTTGAACCTGCCAGGTGAAGATGAATTTCGCGGTAAAGGAGTCACGTATTGTACCACCTGTGACGGTCCACTCTTTAAAAATAAAAAAGTGGTCACTATTGGCGGAGGAAATAGTGCGCTCGAATCCGCACTCATGCTTTCCGCTATTGCCAGCCACGTAACGCTTATCAATATTAACTCCATGTTCAAAGGAGAGCAGGTACTCATTGATAAAGTGACCGCGCAGTCAAATATTGAAATTTTGTACGAAGCACAAACGAAAGCGATTGAAGGATCACAATTTGTTGAACGAGTGGTGTACACGCACAAACCGAGTGGCGAAGAACGCCGCGTTGATACTCAGGGGGTGTTTATTCATGTTGGCTTGATTCCAAATAGCAGCATTGTTTCCGAACAGGTGATAAAAAATCGTTTTCAAGAAATTGAAGTGAATAGCCGCTGTGAAACGAATATTCCGGGATTGTATGCCGCTGGTGATGTGACGAATGTTCCGTACAAGCAGATTGCTATTGCAACAGGTCAAGGGGTTCTTGCTGCACTTTCTGCCGTTGATTACGTTAATAAATTAGGAGCACAATAGCTGAATATATGGAACAAGCAGCAGAACAGTCTTGGTGGAAACAATGGGGGAAAGTGGTTTTATTAGTAGGGGCGATTCTCCTGCTCGCTATCATGATGTATTTTGCAAAGCGCACCTATTCGTATTATGAACAAATTCGAACAGGCACGGTTGATTTTAGCCAGTTTGAACATGGCGCGACAACAAATTTAACCAACGCTGAAGAGGTAAAAAATCCCAATTTGGCGTATGTGAATAATTTTGTCGATGATCCGAGCATTGGTCCGGCAGACGCAAAATTGACCATCGTCGCGTTTGAAGATTTTCAATGTCCGAATTGCGGTGAGGTATTTTTGGCCGAAAAACAAATGTTGTCTCAGTATGGTTCTCAAATTCGTTTTGTCTACCGCGATTTTCCAATTACCGATTTGCATGAACATGCCCAGGCGGCTGCTGAAGCTGGGCAGTGTGCCAATGACCAGCGAAAATTTTGGCCATATCATGATATGTTGTTCCAACATCAAGAACAATTGGATGTGACATATTTGAAACAATATGCTCAGCAGCTGGGTTTGAATACGGATCAGTTTGACAATTGCCTTGATTCCGGCAAATATACAGAAGAGGTGAAAGCCGATTTTGCTGACGGACTTCGAGCTGGTGTCGGTGGCACACCAACATTTTTCTTTAATGGAAATAAGTTGGCTGGTGTTATTACGTATGCGGGCTTTCAAAAAATTATCAATTATTTCCAAAATAACTAATGATGATCTTTATCGGTGCCGACCACGGCGGGTTTGAACTCAAGAAAAAAATTGTGCAATGGCTTGATGAACGTCATTTGCCGTATACAGATGTGGGTGCGCATACATTTGATGCTGAAGATGATTACCCAGCATTTGCATTTGCGGTAGCGGAAGGCGTGGCAAAGGCACCAGCGGAAAACCGCGGAATTCTTGCTTGTCGTTCTGCGGCGGGCGTCGTGATTGCCGCCAATAAAGTGGTTGGCGTCCGTGCGGTTGCTCCATTCAGTGTCGAAGCGGCTCATCATTCCCGTGAACATAATGATGCGAATGTGCTTGGACTCTCTGGTGATTGGTTAACTGATGAACAAGCGCATGAGATGCTTTTTGCTTGGCTCGATACTCCGTTCTCAAACGAAGAACGCCATGTGCGGCGTGTGCAACAAATTACAGAATACGAAAAAAATCATTAATCTATTCATCTATGCTCCAAGTTGTCCCAGCTATTTTAGAAAAATCATTTAATGAGATGGTTGAAAAAGTGGCACGCGTTAAACCATATACGAACTTTCTTCAGATCGATATTATGGACAATACCTTTGTGCCCAATGAAACGTTTAGAGATGCTGCCCGTATTGCCACGCTTGATGCTACGCTTGAAATTCATTTGATGATCGACAAACCTGCTTTGTATTTTCAACAATGGGCTCTGCCAAATGTGCAACGATTGATTGTTCACTTTGAAACGATTGGGAATATGGAACATGATATCGCCTTGATGCGTACAAGTGGAAAAGAAATCGGATTGGCTATTAACCCAGAAACCTTGACCTACGAAATTAAGGACTATTTGGATATGGTTGATATGGTGGTGGTGATGGGTGTTGACCCTGGCTTTTCCGGACAACAATTTCAGAAAGATGTATTGGAAAAGGTGAAAGAAATGAAAAAATGGAAACCGGAATTGCTGGTGGAAGTCGATGGAGGAGTGAATATGTATAATCGAGATATGATTGAAGCTGCTGGCGCGACGCATATTGGTGCCGCCAGTGCTCTGTGGAAAGCCGAAGATTTAGGAACAGCGTGGAAGGCGTTGCAGGGCGTGGAATAAACTTGGTTATCATTTTTTTCTATGATATGATAGGAGTATTCTATTATTATTTTTTATGATATGAAATTCTTTTTAGACACAGCCGAGGTAGAGGAAATTCGCAAAGCGGTGGAGGTTGGCATTATTGATGGGGTTACCACAAACCCATCGCTTATTGCCAAATCGGGTCGAAAGTTTGCCGAAGTCGTGCGCGAAATTACCAAGCTGGTGAATGGGCCGATTAGCGCGGAAGTGACCGCGCTCGACACTGCCGGTATGCTGAAACAAGCCGCGCCGCTCATAAAAATTCACAAAAACATTACTATTAAAGTGCCGATGACTGCGGAAGGGATTGCCGCCTGCGTGAAACTGGCAAAGCAAAAAGTACAGGTGAATGTGACGCTCGTGTTCAGCGCGAACCAAGCCTTGCTTGCGGCAAAAGCCGGCGCTACTTTTGTTTCACCATTTATGGGGAGGTTAGATGATATTGGAGAAGAAGGCATCGCACTTATTGAAGAGATTCGTGCGATTTACGACAATTATCAATTTCCTACCCAAATTCTTGCGGCAAGTATTCGAAACCCATTGCACGTGAAACAGGTTGCACTGGCTGGAGCTGATGTTGCCACCATGCCACCAGAAGTATTTTGGAAACTGTTCAGCCACCACTTAACTGACGCTGGCATCGCCAAATTTCTCAAAGACTGGGAAACGGCAAAAAAATAATTCAATATTTGTATTTGGGTGATTATTAGGCTATACTATTTTCATGATCAATAGTGAAAATTTAATAAAACGAGCTGATATTCAAAAGATTGCTGAAGAAGGAGGCAGAATCTATGAGCATATTAAGCTGCAGTATGATCCGAAAGAGAAAGGGAAGTTTTTAGCCATTGATATTGACTCTGAAGACGTGTTCTTAGGAAACACGAGTGCAGAAGCGGTTGAAATTGCGAAACAGCGATACCCGGACAACGTTTTTTATGTTGTCAAGATCGGATTTGATGTAGCCGAAACGATGGCTCGGTCTTTTATTGATAGCTGATGATTCACGGTTTTTTTGTTGAAAACGTTCCATTTATTGAAATTGTCATCGGTTGGAATCAATCGGTGCAATATGCTCTTTTTATTTTAGATACTGGTTTTACTGGAGACTTGCAAGTGACTCCTGACATTGCTCAAGAATTGAATTTAGAAATTTCCGGAGTGACGAAAACAAAAATTGCCAATGGTCAGATTATAGAAGTACCAACAGCTTTAGCGATTGCTGAAATGGAAGAGAGTCAAAATTATGTTCAAGTACTAATCTCAAACAGCATGCCTTTAGCTGGAATTAGTTTTCTGAGCAAATTTTCTTATACCGCAATAGTAGATTGCAAATATAAGATTGTTACTTTGAAAAGAGTGCCTGGCTGAGGCGTCTATGAAAGTAAGATTATTTTGATTATACTTATTTCAATACTATTCCTATGGCTGAACACCAACCAATTACTGATGATAAACAACTTGCGCTGCTTGCCAACACCATTCGACAAGATGTGTTGAAAGCGCTTACCGCAGCCGGGTCTGGGCACCCAGGTGGTTCGCTTGGCATGGCAGATATTTTTACCGCACTCTATTTTCATGCGTTGAAACACGACCCACAAAACCCAACGTGGCAAGAGCGTGATCGGTTGCTGCTTTCCAATGGTCATATTTGTCCGGTGATGTATGCGGCGATGGCGCACGTTGGCTATTTTCCGACAGAAGAATTGATGACGCTTCGGAAATTTGGTGCACGGTTGCAAGGTCACCCACACCGCGTGGCGCTTCCGGGCATCGAAACTACGAGCGGCCCATTGGGCTCAGGTGTTTCACAAGCTGTGGGTATGGCGCTTGCCGCACGCTTAGACAACAAGCGGCATCATGTATATGTACTCACCTCAGACGGCGAACACCAGGAAGGGAACACGTGGGAAGGGGTGATGATGGCCGCCGCATATAAACTCGACAACATTATTCAAATAATTGACCGTAATAATATTCAAATTGAAGGCAACACTGAAGACGTGATGCCCCTTGATTCCCTGCGCGCAAAATACTCCGCATTCAATTGGAATGTCCGTGAAATTGACGGTCACAATTTTTCTCAAATTATTGAAGCCATCAACTGGGCGAAAGATTCCGTTGGTAAACCGACGGTGATTATCGCAACCACCGTTCCTGGTAGAGGAGTGAGTTTTATGGAACATCAATATTCTTGGCATGGGAAAGCACCAAAACCGGAAGAACTTGCTGCCGCACTGAAAGAATTACAAACGATTCGTGAACAAATTGAAACAAATACCTATGACTATTAACCCACAGGCGCACCTGGCGCAACATGTATTTGATACAGCGCAACTCAAAAGTGGCGGAACGCGTGATGGTTTTGGCATCGGTTTGGTGGAAGCCGCAGAAGCTGACGAACGCGTGGTGGGGTTGTGCGCGGACCTGACGGAATCGGTGCGCATGACCGCGTTTGCAGAAAAATTCCCCAACCGCTTTTTTCAGGTGGGTGTGGCGGAACAAAATTTGGTCACCGTCGCTTCGGGCATGGCGGCAGCCGGAAAAATTCCATTTGCTGGTGGATTTGCCGCTTTTTCCCCTGGCCGCAACTGGGAACAGATTCGCACGACTATTTGTTACAACGATCAACCAGTTAAAATTGTTGGCTCGCATACGGGTTTGTCGGTAGGCGAAGATGGTGCCACGCACCAAATGCTTGAAGATATGGCGATCATGCGCGTGTTGCCGAATATGGTGGTGGTCGTTCCGGTAGATGTGGAACAAGCGCGCCTTGCAACGCTCGCTATTGCCAAAGACCCGCGTCCAACATACATTCGCCTCACACGCGAAAAATTTCCTATTTTTACGACGCCAGAAACACCATTTGAAATTGGCAAAGCGCAGGTATTGTTGGAAGGCACCGACGTTACCATTGTCGGTTGCGGTGCAGTGTTGTATGAAGCATTGCTTGCCGCAAAAGCGCTGGAAGGCGAAATACGGGTAGAAGTGATTAACGCCCATACGGTGAAACCGCTCGATGCGGAAACCATTCTCGCTTCGGTTCGCAAAACCGGTTGCGTGGTAACGATTGAAGAGCATCAAGTCATTGGCGGACTTGGTGGAGCTGTTGCCGAATTACTCGCGGAGCACGAACCAGCCCCGCTCGAACGCATGGGCACGCAAGATACGTTTGGAGAATCTGGCACAACCATAGAACTATGGAAACACTATGGTCTGACATCCACACATATTATTGACCGCATACGCACCGTACTCAAAAAAGCGTAATATATATTTTATGACAAACAACGAGCTATTACCATTCACGATTGGATAATTGAATAGTCATGAGAAAAAGGGTATACTCACATGAGACAGGGCGTTGCCCTATGCCGTATGAAAAAAAAATCAATATCTACCAAATCAACAAAACACGATCGATCAAATAGCCTGATGGGGCCGGTGAGCATGCTTTTTTTTGCGTTCATGATTGTTGCTCTTATTGCGCTACGTTTATATAACCATTTCGCACCAGAAGAGAAAAAACAGATAGCCACAAACCAACCAGCCACGTTGGAAGAATTTCTGAATTCTGTTATTCCCCAAAATGTGAACCTGGATCAATTATCTCAAGCGAGCCTGCGCACAGAGGCAATGATGAATAAAGAAATAGAATTTATTACTCGAGATAGCCAAACCATTCATGCGAAAATTTCAAAGCCAGAAGGCGTTGGCCCATTTGCAACGATGATTTTGATGCATGGTGGTCAATCATCGCAGCGATCAACAGACCGAATGGCAGAGGTGCTTGGTGAGCCGTTGATGCAATCGACAGGGATGATGACTGTTACGGTTGATTGGCGAGAGAGCACATTCGGTCAAGAAGATTTGACGGATCTATTATCGACGATTGATTGGGTGCGTGGATTGCAGGAAACCGCTAGTCAACCAATTATTCTTTTTGGTATAGAGCATGGTGCGTATATATCGCTCCTGGCAACACAAGAAGATGTGTCTATTGATGGTGTGATCGATGCGTATGGATATATTAACCCCGCGGAAGAATATCGATATTTACTGACGACTGATGCGACCAGCGCTGATAATTTTTTGCAACAAAGCGGTTGTCATACTGCGGCAAATCAAGATGCGTGTTTACATGAGTTGTCGTTACAGGATGTGCTGCATATTGATATACCGGTATTGATTCTGCATAGCGAAGCTGATACGTTTGTGCCCATTGCACAAAGCGAAATGTTGGCCGCCATGATGGACGCGGAGCTGCTGACGTTTGACCGAATTACCGATCCAGTTGTGGGCAACGGTTTTCTCACGACCCCATCATTAGCGGGTTTTGATGCGGCGCTTGAGCAAATCAATGCATGGGTAGCAGAACGACAAGCCTCGATCGAATTTAATGTCAATCAATAATTATTCTGCGCACTATGTTGCCGTATTTTCAATGGGTGCAATTTTCTCTTGGTCCACTGACTATTCATATATGGGGGCTCATGGTTGCACTGGGTATTATTGCTGGTTTTGCTGTCGCTCGCTACGCCGCTCGGGTACGGGGGCTGGATCAAGGGGTTGTTGCTGATTTAGCGTTTTGGGTGATTTTGGCCAGTTTCATTGGGGGGCGACTGGTATTTGTATTCAGTGAGTTTTCTTATTACGTTCATCATCTGCTCGAGATATTCAAAATTTGGAAAGGGGGAATGTCGATTTCTGGTGGATTCATCGGAGCAGCATTGGCTGGCTGGTTTGTTTTACATCGCCGACAGTTATCTTTTTTTGAGTATGCGGATGTGTGTGTATTCGGTTTGCCACTTGGTATGGCCATTGGTCGTTTGGGATGTTTCTTCATTTTTGATCATCCTGGTACACCAACGACATTTTTTTTGGGTCAGAAATACATTGATGGTATTGTGCGCCATAACCATGGGTTGTATCTTTCAATCGATGGGCTCATTTTAGCGATGATTTTTTTCTTTCTCTGGCTCACACGGCCGCAACGCAACCCAGGATTCTACAGCATTTTTTTCTTATTTTTTTATGGTATCACCCGTTTTGTGCTCGATTTTTGGCGTGCCACGGATTTACCGTTCTCTGATACTCGTTTTTTTCACTTGACGGTTGCCCAATATCTTTCTCTGGTGATGGTTGTTTTTGGTGCTGTGTTGTGGTATGCTTTGTATCGCAATCAATCAATGCATATCAATGGCACACACCCCAAAACGATCAAAAAAAAGAAAACAATATAACCCCGCACCGGTTCCTGCGAAACCCGATATTCCTGATGAAAAAGTGCAAGAAGTGAATGCAGATGATGATTTGCGTTTGATGTACGCTGATGACGATGAAGAGGAAGTGGACATGACCACGATGGAAAAAAAACCACGGCGTGGAAAATGGATTGTCCTCGCTATTGGTATAATGGTGTTACTCCTCGGAGTGATGTATTTGGGCTATGTGGTTTTTCGTCAGCAAAGCGGTTCGGCTCATGGAGAGGTCACAATGAACATGCAGGTGGAAGACAAGGTCGCGTCCGGTGACGTGGTGACGATCGAATTGGATTACATGAATAATAAAAATGTTCCATTGACAAAAGGAAAAATTGAATTGTTGTACCCGGATGGTTTTTCCTTCGCAAGCAGCCTGCCCATCGCTTCAAGCGATAATAATCGTTCCTGGAATATTGAAAATTTGCCTGCGGGAACGGGTGGAAAAATTCGTATTACGGGGCAACTCGTTGGTCAAAAAGATGAACAGAAAACTATCTCTGCATTATTCACGTATCAACCATCGAACTTCCAACGCGATTTTCAAGAATCGGCACAATCAACAGTTACGATTACTTCTTCTATTATTGATGTCTCTGTCGATGCACCGAGTCAAGTGCAGTCCAATCAAGAGCTGACATACAAAGTGCAGTATACGAATACCTCGAAATTAGCGCTCAATCATGTGAAAGTATTGATGGAATATCCCCATGGATTTTCCGTGACGTCCACAGACCCTGCTGCAACTGTAGAGGACAATGAATGGCGGATAGATACTCTGGAACCAAAACAAACGCAAACGATTACGATTGTTGGCACGCTCGATGGTGATTCAGGTGAAACGAAGGAGTTCCATGTGAAATTAGGGATTGTGGAAATAGATAATACGTTCAGTTTGCAGAGTGAAAAAAGTTCATTGGTCGTGATCGTGAACCCAGAAATTGATTTGCAGATAAGTGCTTCAGAAACCGTAGCGCCAGGAGAAAAAGTGCCGTTGAATATTGAAGTGAAAAATACTTCTGATATTGAAATAAAAGAGGTGAAGGTGGTGCTCAGTTTTATTGGTGGATTGTTTACCGAAGATGAATACACCTTTCCCGTGATTGATACGTTGTCTCCACAGGAAACCATGAAGTTGACGTATGCAACGACGCTCGCTGATGATGCAACTACGGATACAAAAAATTTGAATGTAAGTGCATCAGTGGTATCTGCAAAAGTGGAAGGCAGAGAGGTATCCTTTTCTAATGAGGCAACGGTCTCCATGAATGTAGAACAACCACAAACGAAAACCAAAACCCAAACGAATAGCAATACCAATAAACAGAATACTGATACTCAGTAGTATGTTTAGGCTGATCCGCACGCATTCCTCTGGTGCTCGCTACGGTGAGCTGCAGACCGTTCACGGTACGCTGCGTACGCCTTTTTTTATGCCGATCGCTACAAAGGGTGCAGTCAAAACGTTGTCTGCTCCCGAATTATTTTCGCTGGAGCGTGATATTGATAATGAAACCACGCCGATTGTACTCAGTAATACCTATCATTTATATTTGAAGCCGGGCTTGGCGTTGTTACGTCAAGCAGGTGGAGTTGCGCCGTTTATGCATTGGCCTGCCGGTGGAGCAATGCTCACAGATTCTGGTGGTTTTCAAATTTTTTCTTTATCACATTTGCGAACCATCACCGAAGAGGGGGTGAATTTCCGTTCTCATATTGATGGGAGTATGCATCATATTTCGCCAGAATTTTCGATGGAAATTCAATCTGTCATTGGAGCGGATATCTGGATGGCATTCGATTATTTTCCTGGATATCCTGCCGCGCCTGAAGATGTTGAACATTCAGTGCAACTCACTACACGGTGGGCGAAACGATGCCGCGCATGGGTGGATAGCTATCGTGAAGGGCAGGGTGCAACCACGCAAAAATTATTTGGCATTGTTCAGGGTTCGACAATAGCGAAGTTACGCGAGCAGAGTGCCAAAGAGTTGGTCGCGCTTGATTTTGATGGATATGCGATTGGTGGGTTGGCTGTAGGGGAACCGGCTGAAGAGATGTACCGTGTTTTGGAGTCTACGGTTCCGCATATTCCAAGCGATCGGCCGCGCTATTTAATGGGCGTTGGGTTTCCGGAGCAGATTTTAGAAGCGGTGAAGCGGGGAGTGGATATGTTTGATTGTGTGTTGCCGACCCGGAATGCACGACATGGATCGCTGTTTGTTCATCGCATCGGTCATGAGTCCATTGTTGCCAATGATCTTTCAGAGGTTCAGTATGAACGAATCAACATAAAATCTGATAAATATAGTAAAGATTTTAATCCAATCGACCGTGCTTGTTTATGTTCTACCTGTACATCTGGATTTTCACGTGCGTATATTCGGCATTTATTTTCCGTGAATGAACCACTCGCCGCACGTTTGGCAACGATTCATAACCTCACATTTTATTTGCAGTTGATGAAGGAAATTCGTGATACAATAACACATATATGAGAATAGGTATTGATGCACGTTTTTATGGCGGCGAACAATCCAAAGGGCTCGGTCGATACACTCAGAAATTGATTGAACACCTCGCTGCGTATGATCACACCAATGAGTATGTTGTTTTTTTGCAGCAAGATGGTTTCAACGCTTGGAATATTCCAAACAACAATTTTACTCCCGTGTTGGCGCCATACCGTTGGTATACCTTCCGCGAGCAACTTCTCATGCCATTGAAAATTCGTGCGGCAAACGTTGACTTAATGCATTTTCCGCATTTCAATGTTCCACTCCTGTATGGTTGGTTACGACCATTTATTGTCACGGTGCATGATTTAATTATTCTTCATTTTCCCACTGAACGTGCAACGACCTTAGGGCCTCTGCTCTATACCATTAAACACCTTGCTGGAAAGTTGGTGATGCGTCATGCGGTAAAGCAAGCGCGTCATATTCTCACGGTTTCAGAATTTTCCAAGCAAGATATCATGAGTTATTATCATTTGCCTGCAGAAAAAATTCAGGTCACTTACGAAGCCGCTGAACCAGTGAGTGCACACTTGACTGCGGCCGAAATAACGAAGGTATTAGAAAAATATGATATTAGCAAACCCTATCTTTTATATGTAGGCAATGTCTACCCACATAAAAATTTGGAAGTGGTTATTGACCTGTTGGCAGAATTGAAAAAACGCGGCACTCCACCACTATGGCATATCGTGCTTGTGGGTCGAGAAGATTATTTTTATAAGCGTTTGAAAGCGGAAGCGAGAGCGAAAAATATAGATGAGTACATTGTCTTCACCGATTTTGTTCCTGACGATGAATTGCCAGCACTGTATACTAACGCTCAGGCCTATATTTTTCCCTCTCATTATGAAGGGTTTGGGTTGCCAGCACTCGAAGCGATGAGCTATGGAACACCAGTCTTGGCTGCTCGGTCATCCTGTTTACCGGAGATTCTTGGTGATGCCGCACTCTACTTTGATCCGAATGATATTTCTGGTATAATCAATGCTGTTGAAAGAATCATGAACGATGAACATCTTCGCGCTCATTTGATTCAGGCCAGTACAACACAGTTACGGCAATATTCTTGGAAAACAATGATGCAACGTACCTGGCAGATTTATCAGGATGCTATCCATGACAAATAAAAAATCAAAAAAAGAACACATTGAGAATATTCATATTGCGCAGAATGGAAAACAACGGTTGACTCCGCGCAAGCATATGGATGGAACCGTGCCAAAAGATAATATTCTTGATTTACGCAGCTTGGTTGCAAAGCGAGAAGCGGCACAATCTCAACATCGCCGCCACGCACCACGTGTGCAGGGTACACGCACAGCTTCGCCTGAACGTCGCGTTCGTACGCAGGTACCAAAAAAAGAGAAAAAAGAAACAACGATTTCACCTACCGTTTCTCCTCGAACAAAAAAGAAAAAAACACCCCGTAAGCGGCGTCGCTTTTTTGAACGACCACTGGAAGATGCCGAATTAAACCGCCTTCGTGCGAGTGAATTACCGTTACTTGGTCTGTCGTTTAGTGCGGTGGGTAAACCCTTAGTCGTTTTTTTGTTTTTAGCACTGCTCTGTATTCTCCCAGCTGGTGCATTTGCTATGCTTGCCCACGCCGAACGTATGCAAAATCAATTGAGTCAATCAGCTCAAGAAGCATTTACCCATTTGCAAACAGCGGCACAAGATATGAAAGAATTGAATTTTATTGATGCACAGAAAGAATTTGATACTGCGCATACGCAACTGAGTGATATACGCACGCGTATTGATGATATCAATGTTGTCGCGCGTACTATTGCTCCATATCTTCCTGGGCCAGGCCAAAAATTTGCAAGCGGGCAGCATTTGATTGTTGCAGCCCAAGCACTCTCGAATAGCGGTGCGCAAATTGCCAAAACGCTCGACTTGTTGAGTACGGCAGATTGGAAAACACAATTGTCAGATACAAATACTGGACTCACCAGCATTCTCGTTGCGGCGCATTCTGGTTTTTCTCCAGCGCTTGATGGTATTCAGGAAGCCAATACTGCATTAGGGCGTGTTTCCCTCAAAGCAGTACCAGAAGATAAGCGTGCACTCGTGGCTGCTGCTCAACAGTTTCTTCCCCGGGCCGAACAACAACTCCAAGATGCACTCGCCGCCAATGAGTTATTATTATCTTTTTTGGGGAATGATGAATCGAAGCGGTATCTGGTGCTGTTTGCCAACAACCATGAACTGCGTCCAACCGGTGGCGGTTTCCCTGGCAGCTTTGGTATTTTTGATATTTCAAAAGGCGTAGTCACGCAAGCGGAAATTCCTGGCGGTGGTATTTATGATGTCGCTGGTCAGCTGCAGGAAAAATTGATCTCTCCGGAGCCGTTACATGTGGTAAACCCGCTGTGGAATATTCAAGATGCATTGTGGTTTCCGCATTATCCAACCAGTGCACAAAAAGTAGAATGGTTTTTGGAACATACCAATGACCCGGTGTCGGTTGATGGTGTTATTTCTTTAACGCCAACGGTTGTTGAAAAATTACTTGCCTTGACTGGCCCGATTGACATGACCACTGATTATGGGCAGATCATTACCGCAGAAAATTTTTATTCAATTGTTCAAACCGAGGCAGAGAAAAAATTTGACGAAACACGAGAATCGAAACGCATTATCGCCGATATGACGCCGGCATTATTTGAAAAAGTGTTTGCTGCTGCGCAAGATCCAAAACAGATGATGAATATGTTGCGTGTTTTTCAAACCGCACTCAATCAAAAAGATATTTTGGTATGGGTAAATGATTCGGAAATCGAGCAATTATTTTCGCAGCGAAATTGGAGCGGAGAGTTGATGTCTACTGACCGTGATTACTTGCATATCAATGTCGCCAATATTGGTGGTGGAAAAACAAGCCAAGTCGTTGAACATAGTGCTCATCTTGATACCGTGGTGAACGAGAGTGGAAAGATCACCAATACCGTCACTCTCACGGCAGTGCACAAAGGTTCGGAAACAGATCCGTTTGAGAATACGAACCATATCTCCTTTGTTCGGTTCTATATTCCAAAAGGCAGTACGCTCATTTCCGCCACCGGTTTTGAAACACCAGATTCCAAATTATTCCTCACGCCAGACTCGGATGCGGTCCTTGATAAAGATTTGTTAGCCGTTTCTGGCGATATTTCCCTCAATCCGCTTACCGGAGTGTACACGAATACAGAATTTGATAAAGATGTTGTTGCGGGCTGGATGCAAACACCGCTCAATGATAGTTCAACAGTTGTCATTCAATACACACTACCATTTTCGATTTCTCTCGGTCGTTTCTGGCACCATACCGATCAATATTCATTACTGGTGCAAAAACAGCCCGGTATCAATATGCTCTTCAGCAGTACACTGAACTTGCCTGATGATATGCGCATTGACCGGTCGTATCCAGAGGATTACACTGGGAAGAACACTACACTCCTTGAGGAAGATTTGTTTACTGGAGTTATTCTTGAACGTTCGCACTAACGTTACACGGTATGGGAAAACAATTGATTGAACGACTCCAGCAAACCGTTATCGGTAGCGCGCTCATTCTGGGCGCGGCTTCGGTTACCAGCCGTTTTCTCGGCCTCTTCCGTGACCGTTTGATCTCTAGCCATTTTGGCATTGGGCATATCTCTGATAGTTATTTTAGTGCGTTCCGTATTCCAGATTTTATTTATAATATTCTTGTTCTTGGCGCGTTGTCTGCTTCTTTTGTTCCTATTTTTATTGAATACCGAAAAAAAGATGGAGAACGAGCAGCGATGGATATTGCTAATGATGTACTCAATATTCTCACTTTTTCGTTGGTGGTATTGGCGGCAATTTGTTTTATCTTTGCGCCGAGCATTGTGCATATTCTCGGTTATGGTGATTCTGGTGAAGAGCGTGTATTGATTACTCACTTTACCCGTATCATGTTGCTTTCGATGATTTTTTTTGGCATGAGTAATGTGTTGGCTGGTGTGTTACACGCGAATAAACGTTTTTTTGTCTATGCGATGGCGCCCATTATGTATAATGTTGGGATTATCATCGGTATTTTGGTGTTGTATCCAATCATTGGTGTCACCGGGTTGCCGTGGGGCGTGGTGTTTGGTGCGGCATTACATTTTTTGGTGCAGCTTCCGGCCGCAATGAAAACCGGTTTTCGTTTTCGTCCGCATCTCTCGCTCCGTCACCCGGGAGTGCGGCGTATTCTCATGCTCATGCCTTCGCGTTCATTTGCGCTTGGGCTCACTCAGGTGAATTTGTTTATTATTTTTATTATCGCTTCTACACTCAGTGATGGTGCGAAATCCGTGTGGCAATATGCCGATAATTTACAACATTTTCCCATCAATATTTTTGGTGTGTCGTTGTCTCTGGCTGTTTTTCCACTGTTTTCTGAAGCATTTGCGGAAAACAATATTCATCGCTTTAAGCAAATTTTTTCGGAAAATTTCCGGCGCATTCTCTTTTTTATTATTCCTATTTCTATTGCCACATTATTATTGCGTGCGCAAATTGTGCGTTTAGTGTACGGCGCTGGTGTATTTGATTGGACAGCCACGAAGTTGACTGCTCAAACCCTTGGCATGTTTGCGTTATCCATGTTTGCGCAAAGCCTTATCCCGTTGTTAGCACGAGCATTTTTTGCGCGACAAGATACCATGACGCCCGTCGTCATTAGTCTGGGTTCGGTGGTGGTGAACTTGGTGCTTGGTTGGTGGTTTGCACACCTGTGGGGCATTATTGGTTTAGCGTTGGCGTTTTCCATTGCAGAAATTATTGAAATGCTCACCTTGCTGGTGACCTTGCGCGCACGGCATGGCGATTTAGAAGATAATCATATTATTTCATCGACGTGGAAAATTATTATTTCTTCTTTAGGCATGGGCTGCATTATTCAAGGGTTGAAATATGTGATTGCCCCTGCGGTGGATATGCACACCTTCGTGGGTATTTTTCTGCAAACCATGGGGAGTTTGATTGGCGGTGGAATGATGTATTTATTTATCGCAACACAATTTCATTTTGATGAAGCGGAAGCGGTAAAAACAAAGATTGTTGGAATGTGGTCTCTCCTGAAAAGATATTGGTAAGAGTTTTTTCAATCTTACAATAAAGATACCAAAAGATGAATTGATTCGTTTACATTACCGAGAGAAAAAATCTAAATATGCTATTGGCAATCTTTATCAATGTAGTTTTTCTACGGTAGCAAATCGTATGCGAGAGTATGGTCTTCAATCGCTTTCCAGATCCATTATTCAAAGTACGTATAAGAAAAAAAATTTTTTCGGTGACAGTGATGAGAAAGCCTATTTAATTGGCTTTCGACTAGGAGATTTAAACGTCTATCAAACGGTGAATTCTTCAGAAGTTATTATTGTTCGATGTCATACGACAAGACAAGATCAAATCAATCTGATGCGTCAATTATTTGAACCATATGGTCAAGTGACTATTTCAATGAATAAACGTACAAAATCTTACCATGTAAATTGCTATATGAATAAGACGTTCGCTTTTCTATTACCGAAGAATACCTATCGCGTAGCTCGTTGGATTACGAGTGATCCTAACTGCTCTGCAGCTTTTGCGGCAGGTTATATAGATGCAGAGGCAAATATTGGCATCTATGATGGTCGTGCGCGCTTGAAGATTGACACATACGATAAACATGTTATCTTTTGGTTCTACAGATGGTTTATAATAAATGGAATTTCTTGTCCCCCTCCACAACAAATTGGATTAAAAAATCAAATCTATAATACCAAAACTGGGTGGAAGTATCATAACGATTTGTGGAGAATTCGTGTGAGCAAGGTTAGATCATTAATTGTATTATTTACACTTCTTAAGCCACACCTTAAGCACAAGAAGCGTGTTGAGGACATGAGCCGCTGTATACAGAATATTTATGATAGAGTACAAAAAAAGTAATATAAAAAATTTTGCCATTTTGGCCCATATTGATCATGGGAAGTCCACATTAGCCGATCGGTTATTGGAATTGACGCACACCGTGGAAAAACGAGAAATGCAGGAGCAAATGCTTGACCAGATGGATTTGGAACGCGAGCGGGGGATTACCATCAAGCTGCAACCAGTACGCATGCAATACACAACACGCGCCGGACAGCCGTATACCTTAAACCTTATTGATACGCCAGGCCACGTGGATTTTACCTATGAAGTCTCTCGATCACTTCAAGCGTGCGAAGGGGCATTATTAGTCGTCGATGCGACACAGGGCATTCAAGCGCAAACACTGGCCAATCTCTACCTGGCTATTGAACAAAACCTGACAATTATTCCGGTGATCAATAAAATTGATCTTCCCGCTGCTGATCTTCCTCGTGTAACTCAAGAAGTGTGTTCTTTGCTTGGGTGTGCGCCAGAAGAGATTATTCCGGTTTCGGCAAAAACCGGGCAAAATGTGCAAGCGATTCTGGAAGCCATTGTGGAGCGCGTTCCCGCACCGAGCGGCGATATTCAAGCACCGGTGCGCGCACTTATTTTTGATTCCGTTTTTGATGATTACCGTGGGGTGATTACGTATGTCCGCATGATCGATGGTTCGGTGAAACGCGGTGACCACATTTATTTAATGGGTCGTGATACGAGTTCAGAAGCCTTAGAAGTGGGATATTTTCGACCCAAACTCGAGAAACAGAATCATGTGAGTGCTGGTGAGATTGGGTATATTGTCACTGGCTTTAAAGGTGTAGAAGATGCTCGTGTTGGTGATACCGTGACGCTAAAAAATCGGCGTGCACAAGAGGCACTTCCTGGGTACAAAATTGTGAAACCCATGGTCTATGCTGGCATTTATGCAAAAGATAGTTCGAAATATCCGCTGTTACGCGATGCGATGGGTAAGTTAAAACTCAATGACGCTGCATTGGTGTATGAAACAGAAAATTCTGTGGCGCTGGGATTTGGTTTTCGTTGTGGTTTTTTAGGTATGTTGCATCTGGACATTATTAGCGAACGTATTCGCCGTGAATTTGATATTGATCTTATTGTCACCACTCCATCGGTAGCATATAAAATTTTTACAACAGATGGTCATGAAGAACTCATCTCTTCACCGCTTGATTTACCAGACGTCACGCAGATTGACCACATGGAAGAACCAATCATGTCTGTGGATATTGTCACGCCAACAGAATATATTGGTCCGATTATGCAACTGGTTATTGAAAAACGAGGAAAGCCTACCGCGCAAGAAGTGGAGTACCTGGATGAACGGAGAGCCATTTTACATTACCATATCCCACTTGCTGGCATTGTGGTCGATTTTTATGACAAATTGAAAAATGTGAGTTCGGGCTATGCGTCGATGAATTATGAATTTTTTGGATACAATCCCGCAGATATTGTGCGGATGGATATTGTCGTGGCCGAAGAATCAGTGGGGCCACTGGCTTCAATGGTGTACCGTGATGAAGCGCAGGTGGTCGGTCGCAAAGTAGTGAAAACGTTAAAAGATGTGTTGCCACGGCAAATGTTTGAAGTCAAAATTCAAGCGACGATTGGGAGTAAAGTGATTGCCGGTGAACGTATTGCTCCCATGCGCAAAGATGTGACCGCGAAATTGTATGGTGGTGACGTGACTCGGAAACGAAAATTGTTGGAAAAACAGAAAAAAGGGAAAAAGAAAATGAAGTCTATTGGAAAAGTGGATATTCCACAAGAAGCATTTCTTGCGATTCTCAAGCGTTAATATAGTGCCAATGTTCGCAAAAAAAAGAGTTATCCACGGATGGACTTTCTTATGGCTTGACACTTTTTCAAAAACCCGTATAATCTTCCCTTACACAAAAGGGTCAATTTTGACTTCGCTCATCTGGATGGCTTTCTCAAGATGAGACTCAGGAAGGTGACGCCTCTGGTATATGACTCCTCCTCAGTATACCAACGTTGGCGTTACCTTTCTGAGAAAAACGTAAAAAATGGTGAGCTGCTTGTGCTTCTCCTATGCTCTTTCTGTATGCGCAAATGGGTATTTTTTGTTATACTGTGCCTATGGCGTATAGTGCATCACGCAGACAAGTGCGTAGTACAATTCATTCAACTTCTTCACCGAAAAAAGGCGTACGGAAACGATATGCTCGTGGCATGGAAGCGATTGATAGTCAGCTACTTATTATTGTGGGTGTCTTATTAGTGTTTGGGCTCATTATGCTCTCTTCGGCGAGTTCTATTCAAGGGCATCTGGATAAAAATGACAGTGCCTATTATTTGAAGCATCAAATTATTTATGGATTATTTTTGGGTGGAATTGCATTTTATGTGATGAGCAAAATTGATTATCATTATTGGCGCAAGAATGCATTTCCGCTTGCTGTTTTTTCTTTAGTATTATTATTTGCAGTGTTTATCCCGGGCATTGGCAGAGAACTCCTTGGCGCAAAACGCTGGATTCATGTTGGTGGTTTTTTCTTTCAACCGTCTGAAGTAGTGAAATTGAGTTTTTTAATTTACTTGTCAGCCTGGCTGGAAAAACGCGGAAAAGATGTAGAGCATATTTCCTATGGCTTATTATCCTTCCTTTCTATGTTGGGTTTTTTGGTGTTACTTATTGCCATTGCACAAAAAGATTTGGGCACGACTATGGTGATTGCGGTGATATCGATTGTGGTGTACTTTGTCGCTGGCGCACCGTGGAAGCATTTAGGATATATTTTCCTTGGTGGTATTGCTTCATTTTTTGCACTAGTCAAAATTGCGCCGTATCGAGCAGATCGTATTACCGTATTTTTAAATCCAGAGCTCGACCCGCAGGGAATTGGGTATCATATTAACCAAGCATTGCTGGCGATTGGATCAGGTGGTTTTTTTGGTCTGGGCCTCGGCCACTCACGGCAGAAATATAATTATCTTCCGGAAGCGGCCACGGATTCAATTTTTGCCGTTATTGCCGAAGAATTGGGGTTCATTTTTGCTGTCATGCTCATTATCCTTTTTCTCGCATTTATTTTTCAAGCGTTGCGTATTGCCAAAAACGCTCCGGATCAATTTGGCCGTTTGCTTTCGGTGGGCATTGCCACGTGGATTGGTTTTCAAGCCTTTGTGAACATTGGAGCGATGTTGTCGGTGTTTCCGCTAACAGGCATTCCGCTTCCCTTTATTAGTTATGGGAGTTCTTCGTTGATTATGATTATGGGAGCAACAGGGTTACTGGCGAATATTTCCCGCTCGGCAAAAAAGAAAACAGTATGAAGATTCTTTTTGCTGGTGGTGGAACACTGGGTTCCGTTAGCCCATTATTAGCCCTCGTGCCGCAGCTGCGAAAACGCGGTGCCCAAATGACCTTCGTTGGTACGCGCCGTGGGCCAGAGCGGTTATTCGTAGAAAAAGAAGGTTTGCGTTTTGTTTGGATTACTGCTCCAAAGTTTCGGCGTTATTTTTCTTGGCGCTATTTGTTTGTTCCAGCGGAGTTACTCTTGTCGTTGTGCCAATCACTCTGGTTGCTATTGCGTGTTCGTCCGAATATTATTGTTTCTGCTGGTGGTTTTGTTTCTGTGCCAATTATTTGGGTGGGGTGGTTGTTACGTATTCCTTCAGTGATCCACCAACAAGATATTCAAGTGACGTTATCAAACAAGTTGGTGCAGCCTGTGGTTAAAAAAATTACCGTTGCATTTGAAGATTCCTTGAAGTATTTTCCGCATCGTAAAACCGAATGGATTGGCAATCCGGTACGAGATTTAACTCCAACAACGGATTCGATTCATTTGGATGCCAAATTTCCGACGGTGTTGATTTTTGGTGGGGGCACTGGCGCTACAGCGATTAACGAACTGGTGAGTGAGCAGTTATGCGATTTTGCGAATGTGATTCACGTTACGGGAAGCGGCAGAATAGGAAAAATGCAACCTATCCACCACCCGCGTTACCATGGTTATGAATTATTGGGGGAAGAAATGAAAGAGGCCCTGCATAAAGCCGATATTGTTGTTGCCCGCGCAGGCTTGGGTACCATTTCTGAACTTGCCGCGCTCGGCAAACCAGCTATTATTATTCCTATTCCCGGTACGCACCAAGAACAGAATGCTGCCATGCTTCAACAACACCATGCCACCATTATTATCAATCAACAAACAATGACTACTCATGCATTCAACGCAGCGATTCATGAATTATTGCAAGATTCGCACAGGCAAAAAGAGTTACGTCACGCCATTTCCACACTCCATAAATTCACAAGCACAAAAGCATTAGTCGTGATGATCATCAACGCTGCGAAATAATTTTTAGTTTTCAGTTGATTCTTTCGATGTTTTTCTTTGGCTACCGGTTTCGACATTTCCCCATTGGTCGGGTTGCCATTGATCGAGTGGGGTCGCTAATGCTTCGTGTACGGAGGATCTTGCGCTTGGAAGTTCTAGTCTATGAGTGGTATGAAAATAGGCCGGAGTATCTATGGTGAGTTGCCTTCGATCGTAGATACAGTAGTGTATATTATTTTTATAGGTTTTTCCACCACTGTCATACACATAAAATTGTTGCTCAGGAGGTATTGCGCGTAGTTTTTTATACACAGGATTTTCAGGGATGTATCGTTGAGCAGCATGAAGTATTAGGTCTATGTTACCATAGGGTAATCTCTCTACTCCAATGTGATTCTCTACCATTGTATATATATCCTGAACACCTCGCTCGAGATACCGAATCAGTTCTGTGCGAACATCGTTTTCCAATGAGTCAGGAAGGTATGAGATGTCGGCATCGAATGCATCAAGATCAGTTATCGAAGCATCATTATGCCATTGAGAAGAAAGACAGTTTTCTATAAAGCGGCTGGTAGGATGTGTTTTTGCTTTAATAAGCCATTTTAGTTTTTTATCGTACGGGAAACTCAATCCGTTTATGTATTCTCCTTCATTGAGTAGTATGAAAAATTGTGATTGCGTTTGCGCTACATCTTCCTGGGTAAATTTCAATGTACGCACCACTGTGCGTAGTATTTCTTGTGCAGATTGACCACGAACCCATGTTTGCATAGCATGTAATACATCGTTGTAGGCCAGTGGTTTTTTTTGGTGTTCGTTGAACCACTGTACCCATTGTTCTTTTGAAATGTGTGGATGTGCATTGAGGATGCTGAGCAATTGTGCTTTGTTAAAATCTGACATGTTTTCCAAAAAATCCTTGGAAAGAATGGCCGCATCTTCTGCCGTTTGCCATAGAGATGCCTGCATATCATTTTCTTCGACCAGTCGATTGCGCGGATTTGAATCTCGTAAGAGAGTGATTAGATCTTCTATATGAGTAATGTTTTGTACACGAAGATTTGATTGAGAGCTTGGAAATGTGATAGCGGTATATTTTACAGGTGTTCCCTGAGAGTGCGTTGATTCTTCCAGAGCAAATCCTACAGTATTCCAAATACGTTCTTCAATAATATGCACAACTTGCGGATCCTGTGTCATAAATTCCGGAAGCATACGAAACCGACGCATAAATTCTGTTGCACCGGCGACTCGCAACCTACCAATGATCATTTCTCTATCTTCTCGTTCAATCCGCTGCAGTGTTTCATGGAGTGCGTATGCCGGCAACATTTTGCTGAAACCAAGAAAAGATGCAAATCGAACCAGACCATCTGCATTTGGTTTTTCTCCGGGTTTCATGCCAGCGGCTTCTGCGAGTCGTAATTCCAATGTTTTCAGTTGAGTCGCATTGAGTGTAAAAAATTCAGGTTGTGACACATGCACATCATTCAAGTTGCCAACAAACTCTTCCACTCGTTCAAAACCCAATGGAAGCACTTGATTACGCCGAGCATAGTTTACCCTCATCTCCGCTAAACGCTTGGGTGTATTCAACATCGCCATGCCAAAGGGGAGGCCGATATACTCGCTCAACGTCGCTTCCGGATTGAACACATCTTCTCCAGCCGCTATGCCAGAGAACGCTGCATATACAGGAGCATCAATTGTTTTGAGTACATCCAACGCCGGGAGTAATCCGATATCTGATATTGCCGGGTCTTCTCCTCCTCCATCAACCATCTGTGTATACTGCTGGCTATATTCATCAAAAAAATTTACGGATTGCATATACGCACTCAAATCTTCTGTGTCGGTCAACCGTGCAATAATGGTGTGTTGTGTTCGTAACCACTCAATAATTCTGTTATACGCAGCAATAATATGTTGCATCTCTCGCACCGTTTCTGGTTCTTCATGATGTTTTTGTTCAAATGCGCGGAAATCTTCTGTGGCAAGTGTAAGCGTTGCAATAGCGTTTTCTGTGACACGGAGTATAGATGCTTGCAGATTTTTTTCTTTATGCAATTTTTGCTCTTGTTGCCAATAAGATTGCATATTTCGGGTGAACGGATGTGGGATTACTAGGCGAGTTTGGGCAGGGGAATCGGTTATTTCTATTGCAGGAAAATCATATTTTTTACCAAATTGTTGTACTGCACCAATGAAACTTTCTACACGTTGTTGAAGAACCAGTACATCTTTCTTTTCTGAAATTTCTCCATAGCTCAGTCGTGCCAGTAATGTTGCACGGTCACGCAGCGGATGACCTTCCGGCGTTTCTTCTTCTATAGCGCTATGCAGTTCATGTAATTTTCTTTGCAGTTCTGTGACAACATGACGGTAGACAGTCTCTGCGCCAGCTCGCTGCCGTGCATGCTGACTCGTATCATGCGTAATGAATAATTGTTTAATAAGCCGCTGTTGTTGTACATCGGTATCAGCAGGTGTTCCAATATATCGTTCGCACAAACGCTGCGTTTCAAAAAGCCGCAAGTTGACTCGTGGATAATCTTCGTAGGGAAATGCCGTTTCTAATTCATGAAACGGGCTATAGGCTCCAGTGGTGGTTGCTTGTAGTTCAGCGATGGTTGTTGCCGGTCGCACACGCTGTTGCTCGCGTTCTATATCTGTTGCGCCCACTTCAGCCTCTATTCGGGCATCATGTTTCGCGGCTGTTCGTTTTGCGCGCTCTATTTCTTCAGTTCGTGGTGGAAGAGGGAAACGTTCTTTTATCATAATGAAGTTCATTAAATCACATTTTTGCATTTTTGTCCAGTTGTGATATGGTGTGACTTTCGCGAAGATAAGGTTATGCATATATGAATATTAAACATAGTAAAACTATTTATTTTTGTGGTATCGGCGGCATTGGCATGTCGGCTTTGGCGCAGTTATTGCACGCTGATGGCAAGCAGGTGAGTGGTTCTGATATGAGTGAATCACGGGTAACAAAAACACTCCAAGATTTGGGAATCACGATATTTACCCCTCAAAATCCAGCACACCTTTCTGACCAGATTGATTTATTTGTGTATACCAGTGCAGTTCCAGAAGATCATCCGGAGCGACAACGAGCCCGCGAGTTAGGTATACCCCAGCTGAGCTATTTTGAAACGCTGGGGAAATATATGAAGCAGTTCAAGAACGCTATTGCGGTTTCTGGCACACATGGAAAATCAACGACCACAGCTATTATTGCGAATATGCTGACGAATGCGGGGTTGAACCCGACGGTGATTGTGGGGAGTATTGTGAAAGAATTTGGAAGCAATGCGCGTGTTGGCGGCAAAGAATATATTGTGGTAGAAGCCTGCGAACATCAAGCGCACATGCTGGATTTGCACCCGAGTATGATTGTGATTACGAATATTGAAGAAGATCATCTTGATTTTTATCGTAACCTCGATCATATTACGATGACTTTTCAAAAATATGTGAATCGTTTGCCAAGAAACGGTGTATTTTTCAAAAATGTTGATGATTCGGAAAGTGAAGATATTGGCTTTGATGGAGAGGTGGTACGGTTTGGCATTGAACACGCGGCAGACGTTTCTACCGAAGATGTGCTGGTGTCCCAAAAACATCAGGAGTTTACGAGCAATGGTACCCGTTTTGTATTAAATATTCCCGGTCGGTTCAATGTGTATAATGCCTTGGCGGCAGTAGCGGTTGCTCGGCGACTTGGTATTGCGGAAGAAGTGATGCAGCAGACATTACAAGCTTTTCGTGGTGTATGGCGACGTTTTGAAATTTTAGGTACCTATCAAGGCACAACGGTCATTTCTGATTATGCACATCATCCAACGGCGGTTCGGAGTACCATTAAAGCCGCGCGTCAATTCTATCCTCAAGAACGGATTATCGTTGTTTTTCAGCCACACCAACGCGACCGAACAAAAAAATTATTCGAACAATTTGTTGCGTCTTTTCATGAAGCACAATTTGTGATTGTACAAGAAATTTATGATGTGGCGGGTCGAGAAGATGCCGATCTTCGTATCAGTGCAACAGAATTAGTTGACCGGATTGAAGCGCAAGGTAAATATGCGATCTATTCGCCAAATGTTGCAACAACACGCGAGCGTATTGATACCATTATTGAACCAGGGGATGTGTTACTGATTATGGGTGCTGGTGATATTTACAAACTTGCCGAAGAGTTGGCGCGCGTGTAATACTACGGGATATGCATATTCCGAATCTTCAACACAATATTGTTCTTGCGCCATATACCACATTTAAAATTGGTGGGCCGGCTCGCTATTTTGTGGTTGTAAAAACGAAAGAGGAATTATTTTACGCGCTTGCGGAAGCTCGACGCACCAAGACGCCGTGGGTGATTCTGGGCGGTGGTTCTGATGTGTTGGTGTCGGACGCTGGTTTTCCGGGTCTGGTCATTAAGTCAGAATTGCGACACGTGGCCGTGAATGAAGGCAACGCGCAAGTCCGTGCTGAATCTGGCGTGCGGATGAGCGGGTTGATTACACAAACCATGAAACATGAACTCACCGGTTTGGAATATGCCATTGGTGTGCCGGCATCCGTTGGTGGTGCCGTGTGGGCGAATCTTGGTGCTCGTGGTCGGCAAATGCAAGAGTTTGTCCTGGAGGTCACGGTGATCAATGAACAGGGAGAAGAGCAAATACTCTATAACGCGCAGTGTCAATTCGGTTACCGTGACAGTATTTTTAAACACAAAAAATTTGTTATTATTGATGTGTTGCTGCAACTTGCGCGTGGAAATCAAGCAAAAATCAAAGAAGAGATGCAACAACTGGTTACGCTGCGTAAAGATACCCAAGATATTGCTGCTAAATGTGCTGGTTGCGTTTTCCGTAATCCAAAAGACCAAACCGACATACCGGCAGCGAAGCTCATCGATGACCTTGGTCTCAAAGGGTTCTCTATTGGAGGCGCTCAAGTTTCTCCGCTTCATGCAAATTTTATTATCAACACCGGCACCGCCACGGCACAAGATGTCGTGATGCTCATTTCCTATATTAAACAGCAAGTGCGCGACAACGCAGGCATACAGCTGATGGAAGAGATTGAATATATCGGATTTTGAATTGCCATTCATCTATGGTAAAATAGAATTATAATCAGTGATTTTTTCTTATGCCCACAACCATTACCGCACGTCATTTTGAACTGACGGAAGCGATCAAAAATTACATTGAAGAGAAAACGGCTCATCTGCATAAACAATACGATAATATTCTTTCTATTGAAGTTGAAGTAGAACGTATCACAAACCATAAACAAGGAGATGTGTATCAAGTGCGAATGAACTTGAGCGTACCACAACACATGCTCCATGCGGAAGAATTACGCGATGATTTGTATGCGGCTGTTGATGTGTGCCGAGATGAATTAACAAACCAGCTCCGTAAATACAAAGATAAGTTTGAATCGAAAAAACGCAAAGCTCGTAAAACACGCCGTGATTTAAAATCTATTTTTCCTTTTTGGAATCGAGAAGAATAATTTTTTTATGATGACCTGTGGATCGGAACGCACGATGCGTCTCACCCCGCAAGACATTGATCGTTTAAAATGTCTGTTGATTGGGTATGCATTTGCTATCCCCGTTCCTCAAGATGTAGAAGCCGCAGACCAAATTATTCGTACGCAAGTGCACCCGACAGTCTATGACACGATTCGTCACTTGAACGATTTATTATATGATGGCGGTACAGATTTTATTCGTCGTGTGGCGGAGCGAATGGGGTATGCATCAATCACGAAGGTGTTCCCTCAAGCGGCGCACGTCATGAACGCGTATCAACACGAACAAGACGACGCGACTATGCTCGCGCATGCGTTTCGCGAACTGGCTTGTCTTGCCGCGTTTTTTCACCAAGATATTTTGGATCAGTTATTTACGGCAGTGTATGCTACCCAGGTCAACCGTTCACTGCAGCAGTATTCCCACCAATTGTCTCAACAGGGTATTAGTCATGAGCGTTTTGTATGGGAACACCAGAACATGCGCCAACGAGCACAACGGGAACGAATTGTGGATCGTACACCACAGATATTGACAGATATTGCGCCGGTACATGTTGCCGTGCAAGCTGATAGGCAGGTGGTTGATTACACGATTCCAGCTCACTTTCGATTATTTGATGCTGTTCATCGTTGTTATGATGTGGATATTCATGAGCCGGTACCCCGTGAACGTTTCCACCTTGACCAGCACTTAACTATTCCGTGGGCGCGGTTGCATAACGGTTTTTTGCTGGAAACCGTTCTTACCGATTGGCGTGGAATGGAGCATGCTCCAGAGCGGATTCAGTTTACGCCACATGATTTGCGAGCGCTGCGTTTTCGTGGTTCTGCAGTGTCGGCGGATATTGGTCGTCGTGCAGAAATTCGTGTCTATCCGGAATACTTCCCAAACCTTTTTCCTGGTGAACCAGAGTCGCTCCCACAGTCTCCACTGGCCACTATTCGAGCAACTCAAGCGGGTATCGAGCTTCGTAAATTGCATCTCCCGGCTCGGTTGACGGTTTTGGTCTAACCCACTAGAATCAGAAGACTATGAACAAAACGATTGAAAAGCTATTTGGCGACCGCAATAAACGCTTGATAAAAGCTCTGCAAAAAGATGTGGATTGGATTAACGGATTGGAAGCCAAAATGCAACCATTATCTGATGAACAGCTTCAAGCGAAAACGGTAGAATTTCGGCAACGCCTTGCAGAAGGAAAAACATTGGAAGATATTAAACATGAAGCCTTTGCGGTGATTCGTGAAGCTGCTCGCCGTACTCTTGGTCAACGACATTATGATGTGCAGTTGATGGGTGGGTTAGTGTTACACCAGGGCAATATTGCTGAAATGCGCACTGGAGAAGGAAAGACCTTATCAGCCACGACAGCAGCCTATTTGAATGCGTTGAATGGGAAGGGAGTGCATATTGTGACGGTGAATGATTATTTGGCTCGTCGTGATGCCGATTGGATGGGGCAAGTGTATGCATTTATGGGCCTCACGGTTGGTTGTATTCAACATGATGCCTCGTACGTCTATGATGCCGACATTGAAAAAGTGCGGCGCGAACGTGAAGAAAAAGCGTCTCTTATAGCAGGTGAAAAAACCGATACCAATTCTACGGAAGGCCAGGGTTATGAAGCGTTGGTCGTTGCGGATATGGCTCATTTACGTGAAGTGGAACGCCGGGAAGCGTACGCCGCTGATATTACGTTTGGCACAAATAATGAATTTGGTTTTGATTATTTACGCGATAATATGGTGAGCAGTAGCACGGACCGCCGCCAGCGTGAATTATCATTTTGTATTATTGATGAAGTCGATTCGATTTTAATTGATGAAGCACGTACGCCGCTGATTATTTCTGCCCCTGCTGCAGAAGCGACGCAGCAATATTACCAATTTGCCGATATTGTTGCGCGTCTCGAGCCAGACAATGATTTTACGGTTGATGAAAAAATGCATGCGTCGACGTTAACTGAACAAGGCGTAGCAAAAGTGGAGCAGGCCCTGGGCGTGGGGAACATGTATGCGGAAAGTGATTTGCGTACTATTCACCATATTGAACAAGCATTGAAAGCACGTACGCTGTACAATAAAGATAAAGATTATGTTGTTAAAGATGGAGACATTATCATTATTGATGAATTCACTGGCCGCATGATGCAAGGCCGGCGGTATTCAGAAGGGTTACACCAAGCGATTGAAGCAAAAGAACGTGTAGACATTAAACGTGAGTCACGTACGCTTGCGACCATTACGTTACAGAATTTTTTCCGGTTGTATACGAAACGCAGCGGCATGACCGGCACCGCGGAAACGGAGTCAGAGGAGTTTCATAAAATTTATGGATTAGATGTTATTGTGATTCCGACACACCGAGAAAATATACGTGCAGATTTTTCTGATCGGGTATATAAAAATTTGAATGGGAAATATCGTGCAGTCATCGCGCGAGTCAAAGAATTACATGAGAAGGGTCAGCCGGTATTATTGGGGACCATTTCTATTGAACACAATGAAGTTTTGAGCCAGTTGCTGACCGCTAATGGTATTCCGCATCATGTATTAAACGCGAAGCAACACCAACAGGAAGCAGAAATTATTGCACAAGCTGGTCGTGTTGGTGCGGTGACAGTAGCGACGAATATGGCTGGTCGAGGCGTGGATATTCTTCTCGGCGGTAACCCGGTAGATATTGATGAAGCACGCCGTGTACGTGAATTGGGTGGGTTGGCAGTCATCGGTACTGAACGCCATGAAGCACGGCGTATTGATAACCAATTGCGTGGTCGCAGTGCCCGACAAGGTGATCCGGGCCTGAGTCAATTTTTCGTTTCGATGGACGATGATGTTATGCGCATTTTTGGTTCAGATCGCATGAAGAATTTCATGGATCGTTTAGGCATGCCAGAAGATATGCCAATCGAAAATCGCATGGTTTCGCGTTCCATTGAATCCGCACAACGTAAAGTGGAGTCACGTAATTTTGATATTCGCAAACATTTGGTGGAATATGATGATGTGATGAATAAACACCGCGATGTGATTTATCGCCGCCGTAATGCGGTGCTTGATAGTACTCCGGAAGAATTGCAAGCGACGATTTTGGAATATATCAATGCGGAAATTGAACATGTGGTGTCATTTCATACGATGCAAGAAACAGAAAGCGGGGAATGGGATATAGAAAAAATTTGCGATGTGATGAAAACAATTTTCCAGCTTGAGAATCCATCCGAGTGTGTCGCGACGGTGCGTGCATTGCGTCAGCCAGCTCATGAAGAAGGGAAGTTAGAAGATGCGGTGGCCCGAACAAAGATTATTGATTTTTTCTGGGAACAAGCGCAACGGGCATATCGTGCGATTATTGATGAATTGAATAATCCGGAAGCGGTATATCAAGCCCAGAAAGGATTTGCGCTGCGTGCGATGGATTTGCTCTGGATTGAACATCTTGATCAAATGTCTTTCTTGCGCGATTCCATTGGTTTGCGCGGCTATGGCCAGCGAGATCCATTAGTCGAATATAAACGGGAGTCGTATCAATTATTTCAAGAGTTGTTAGCTAATATTCAAAAACAGATTGTGTATAGTATTTTTAAACTTCGTGGGGCGCAGGTGGTACA
Source organism: Candidatus Kerfeldbacteria bacterium (assembly GCA_016182555.1). GTDB lineage: Bacteria > Patescibacteriota > Patescibacteriia > UBA9570 > XYC2-FULL-38-9 > JACPGJ01. The sequence goes on along the minus strand of JACPGJ010000008.1, from coordinate 288,895 downwards.
GCGTTCAGCTCAAATTGCCCAACCAAAACAGGAAGAACAGCATGAATATCATGCTCCAGCGAAAGAGATGACGGCCCAGAAGTCTGCAGAAACCAAAAAAAACACTCAACCATTTGTCTCCCATGAGCAAAAAAATGCCAGTGGAGAGAAAATTGGTCGCAATGACCCGTGCCCGTGTGGATCTGGTAAGAAGTATAAGAAGTGTCATGGTCAGTAAGAATGAACTATCAGTTTGCGAATCCTTGCTGGAGTTATTTTAGATTTTTCACTAAATTATTAGCCTTGGTGAGTTATGCATTTTAGAGAATCATTGCCATTTGATAGGGGAGGTGAGGAGAAGAAGAGGAAGCGAGAACAAAGACGAAAAAATTTGCAGCTGGAGAAGAAAGCATTTCATCTAGATTCTGAGAAGAGCAGACACAGAATCATATATAGTAACTTAGAATCATATATAGTAACTTAGAATCATATATAGTAACTTAGAAGCATTAGATGAAACAAATTTTATTGTTAGAAAAGATTTAATTTTAGAAACACTATTTAAACAGATATCAGATCTTCCAAATCATGAGCAACATTACTACAGTTGGTATATAGAACAGATGGTTGAAGAAATTGAGAGCTATGGTTTTGAACTTTTATCTTATCTTGGATGTGGGTGCTTTAGAACAGCGATTTTGGTTGCAAAGGATAACAAGAGGTTTATAGCTAAGATTCCAATTGAGTCACAGGGCTCTGCCGACAATGCTCGGGAGTTACGTATATTTGCACAGGCAACTATTGCGGGAGATGGTAGATATTTTGCCAAAACTCAAAGTGTAGTTGATGATAGCTGGATCCTTCAGGAGCCAGTAAAACCGATGCCGGCCTCTAAAGATTTGTGGAAAATTTTCAATGATATTTACGATAAATATGACCTCGCGGATTTCTTGCAAGTTGGTTATAGTTTAGAAGACAGAGAAATAAAAATTTTTGACTATGGGTATGCATATGGTCAATAATGACCAGCTTCGAACCATTGATTTGATCTTATGATGCTTTATCGTCTGGTCTCCTAAAGTTTATACATTAAAATAACACTTCAAGAAGTGCCATGGTCAGTAGAACAAGGTTTTAGTAGTTGACATTTGTCTAATAATCGTCTAACATACGTCTATTAATCATAGATGTATGTTTCAACCAAAATACACCATAACCAACACATTACTGGCGAATGTTAAAAAAATTGGCCAGTTAGTGAGTAGTTTAAATGAGCGTCGCTTCCCGCAAGTAGTGTTATTTGAACTAGAGCGTATTGCTCGAGAAGTTTCGGCTCATGCTTCAACCAGCATTGAAGGGAATCCACTCCCGCTCACTGATGTGAAGCGCTTACTAAAACAAACTCCTGCACATATCCGTGATACCGAACGAGAGGTATTGAATTATAATGAAGCCCTATTGGAGTTGAAAAAACAAGTTAATGCTCGGGTACAGACTTTGGAAGCAAAACAGGTACTTTCCATCCACGGCATGGTGACGAAGGAGTTGTTGCCGGCAGGCATCTCTGGGGTATTAAGGACTGAACCTGTGTTTGTGAATGATCCAAAAACACGGCAGACAGTTTTTTGGCCACCGGATCATGGTGATGTACCAACGTTACTGTATGATTTATTGGAATTTGTAAATACACAACAAGGCAGCATAGACGCTTTGCTACTCGCTGGAGTTTTTCATAAACAATTTGTGTTGATCCATCCGTTTATAGATGGTAATGGTCGGACAGTGCGGTTAGCCACCAAGGTGCTTTTGGCTGGGCTAGGACTGGATACATTTAATTTATTCAGCTTTGAACGCTATTATAACGCCAATGTTACAAAATATTTTACTATGGTTGGCGAGCGAGGTAATTATTATGATCTGGAAGTAGATTTTACTCCATGGTTGGAATACTTTACGGATGGTATTATCGACGAATTAATTCGAGTCAAAACTGAGTTAGAAAAATCAATCAAAGCACCTGCTTCAGGATTAAAAGTGCACCATCATATCATTCTGGATTATTTGCGAGAACATGGTTCAATGAACGATGCTATTTATGCTAATTTGGTGAAGCGGGCTAAACCAACCCGGGCTTTAGACTGGCGCTACTTACTTACAAGTGGTTTAATTGAACGGCAAAGCCAGGGTAAGTCTACTTATTATCGTTTAAAGCAGTAATAATTATTCCATTTAAATAACACTTCAAGAAGTGTCATGGTGCGTAAAAAATAGTTGAATATATTTTAAATTTATCATTTATGAGTCTTGAAAATGCAAAAGGGCCAGAAAAAAGAAAAAATCGTCATATCGAAATATATGGTATGGAACAGTTGCTTGGTTATTTCTCAGAGCTTGGACTAGATAGCACAGTGTTACGCCATTCCCCTGAAGATGTGTGCCATAAAGCAATGGAGGTTTTAAATAAATTAGGAATAGAATTTAATCAACTTATTTTAGATAAACATGGATGGAAAATATTTAATCAAGAACGAAAAATATTTTTACTAGCATTAGCTGACGAATGGTTATCCGCTGCATCACTTTTAGAAATGGAATCCCTTATGGAAATCGCAAAGTTATTTGCGGTTTCATATGATAAGAATTCACGATTAATATCAATTAGTGAATTTGTTCAGCGATTTTCTCGTATAGATACAGAGGATGCTAATGATGGAATGATTCGTGAAAAAAATCGAATGGCTCGATTTGATCCAGAAAAAAAATTAGTTGGAGCATTAAAAAAATTAGAGAACCAACAAGAAAGTTTATTACCTCAAGAAATTTCTGCGATGGAAATTGATCAAGACGCTTCTCAAAAATTAACACAGGACATAGGTTTGCCTACTTGTACGTTGATTGATCGAGAAAATGAACAGATGCAATTGTTAGCACCAGACAAACAACAACAAACAGTATCGGTAGTGATATGTAACATGAGTTTATCGGAATTTCAAAAAAAATACGAGGCCAATGGTTTTCATAGAGCGGATTATCGTAATAATAGAACTACAATATTTTTGCCAAGAGATTATCAAGCACGTACACTGCGTCATGAATATATTCATACACAAAGTGCTTTTGGTGGAGCTGGAATGCGCAATATCAGCCAGAGTGATCCACAACTAAATTTTGGTTTAAATGAAGGGCTTACAGAAGCACTTAATCGTACTCCTGAAACCTATGTATTTGAAAGAAGAGTAATAGAGGCTCTGTGTGAAAAAGATCCAAATCTTCGGCAAACGCTCTATGATGCTTATTTTAATTCAATGCATAGGGAATCAGCTTATAAAAAAATAATAGAATTAATAGGATTTAAAGGATTTTTAGCAATTGCTCGTATGCATGGTGGTTTTGAACGGAAATTGTATATGGGTCCATTAACACGTAAGGTGATGATTCCTTGTCAAAAGGCTTTAGAAATTATTACACAGAAGTAGGTTAAAAATAAAATAAAATTTTATAGTAATATGTTGAATACTGCCTTAATACCATTACAGATACCGACAGGATGGGACGTAATGAAAAATCAATTTTATAATGTTGACTTTACAGTTGATCCAACTCATCCCTATCTTTTTGATGATTGTTTACTCATCTTACTTCTTAAACACCAAGTGGCAACAGATATAGCTAGTTTTAGTGTAGATGTAGGTTGGTATCCACAGAATGATCCACAGGGATATTATAAAGTACAAGCACTCTATAATTACCATGACCGGGATTATGCTGATGGAATAGTAGAATTCAAGAGTCGAGATCGTTTTGAAATTCAAAGAAAAATTGATGAATGGTTACCTATTCTTCTAGATTGCTTTAGCTACAGATTATCTTATGAGGAAACTGTCAAAAGACTCATTTCGGATTAACAATATGCAACGAATTTATTTTTGGTTTTACTCATTCATTATTTTATGGCATCAACAACCTTAACAGTATTAGACAATTTAATCGAAGCACATACTGCGTGGGAAGAGCAGGGTAGTACAGAATCTTTTAATACACAGTGGCTGCGTCAACATGGGTATCAAGCATTATTACAAACAGCTGCAGCGGAAGGCGGTATCGATAACATAGCCCAATGTTTACCCGATGACCTTCGTGAAGATTTTTTTGCTCATCGGCGTGATAGCCAAATAATTTCAGAACCAAATTATAGCAAATTGCTTTTGCTTTTAAATCAAAAAGAGCCAATAACAATAGACAGTTTATCTCGCGCGGGTTATAAAAAATTAGCACGTATTTTATCTTCAGCTATACCTGAACGTCAACGTATATTAGATCAATTACCGGAATCAATGCGTAACGCACTCATTGTTCCGCGCATAGAATTCAGTATCAAAGAAGCTACAGGTCAATTTTTGGAAGCATATCACTATTGGTGTGCAGTAGTAAAGCTTAGAAAAGGGACTCAATTTAATAATTTGTTTTTAGAACAATCTTATCCTCTATTATATACATGGATTTTAAAAAATCCAGAACAATTTCAAACAATGCTTTCTCGATTACCAAATGACATACAACAGATTTGGAATCCTGAACGCATGGTCGAGGCAAGAGCAGTATTGCAGAGAGCCAAAACTCTTTATGATGTAATACAACCCGAAAAATCTTTTTTCAACTGGATACAAACAACTCCAAAGTACGCACTATTGATAAAGCAATTAGAACATCAAGGTTTATTAGATGAAGCGATGAAGCAGTATGCTCAGGAGCTGGCTCGTCAACAGGAATCTGAACGCGATGTAGCAGAAATTAAACAAATATGGCAAGAGGGTATCATTTTAGCTTTTCAAACTTGGCAAGATCAACAAACAACAGAACTCTTTAATCATGAGTGGTTAAAAAAATACGCACCTAATTTATTCAATCTTATTCACATATACCCAGCAGTGTGTGTGATACCACCTGAAACGCAATTGCAATCTATGCTCTCAGAAACAGTGCAACACCAAGGTGCGGAACACTCTGCATCTCATAAAAGAGCAATATTTAATCAAGAACAGCGTACAACGTTAAAACAATCAACCGGGCATGTGATGCGATTGCAAGGATATTTTTATACATACATTGAAAAAAGATTATTCAATGAATTAGGCTATATTCCCACAGAAGATGTTGAAGATATCGCACAATCATTTTGGCAACGGTTATATACCCCGGACGCAATACATTATCCGAGTATGATGTCTCAGTCAGATATTGCTGCTCTTCAGGCAGAACAAACAACAGATAACGTTGTACCAGATAAAGTATTGGCCGAAGTCATGAAACGATTATATGCGCACGTAACGATTTGGTTAACAAAACAGGGTGGGCGGTCTCAAATGGACAATATATACAAGGAAGACGCGCCTATTTTAGATCCTACTCAAGCAGTATCAGACCCAGCCCTCCAACTGGACATGCGTAAATTTCTTGATACGAAATTGACGCCAGCTCAAATAGATTTTTTAGAGCATGTCAGTTATTATATGAACCACGATTCTTCAGAAGAGAGACAAGAATTTTTGGCAACACTGAATAGAGTGCGCGAAGAAACAGGAAAAAATGTACAAGGAAGACGTCCACTCACACCAGATCAAGTGGATGCTAAAGATCAAGCTGCGGGGAGATTAAAGAGAGAAATACAAGATAAAGCTGATAAATTTTTTCGTTGAGCGAAATGAACTCAACGATCCCCATGTTTGAATAATTTTTTGCGATTGAGCAATAGGAGTAACGCACTGGTCATGATAATGAGCACGATTGCCACTCGTCGTTTTTTTGGTTGACTATTTGAACCAGTCACTTCTTCATTGGTGATCGGTGATTGTTTGGTTGTTGCATTCGTTTCGTCAATGATTTGTCCACTGGTTGGCGCAGAGACGGTGGTTTCCGTTGTTGTTTCAGTGTTGTTTGCCCCAAGATACGCTTTGTCCGTGATATAATAATTATGTGTGGTTGCACTATTTATTTGTTCAGGTATCACCGCTTGTTCAACGGCTTGGTCATTGGTCGTATCATCAGCTTCATCTACCGATGCTTCTCCATCATCTGGTTCTGTGGTTTCATTTTCATCAGAGGTATCTTTGGGCGTATCATTTTCTTCCTGTTCATCAGCATTTGACGTAGAGTCATCTGTGTTATCGGGTTTTGTATCTTCAACGACGTCATCAGATTCGCTTTTTTTTTGTTCATCAGCAATCGTCAATGTGCTCGTTGTTGTGGCGTTATACGTCAATATAATCAACTGCGGCTCTGGAATGGTATAGCGTGTTTTATCTACTAGCGCTTCCACCCAGTAAGTACCGGCACGTAATCCATTCACGATGGCGACTCCATCGGCATCAGTAGCTGTCGTGAGAATTTCATTGTCTACATTCACGTTATCGATATATAACCGCAGTGTGGTATTTTGCATACCCACTCCAGCGCTGGTTTTTACTTGTAGACGGACAGTACCGGACGTTACGGGTACACTCGTTGTATTGGAAACCACCTGAGATCCATCATCAATCTCTGTTGCGGTGAATAGGGCGGCTGCAGAATCGATGCTCGTATTCGCCAGTGGATTCCTCAACGCAACATCGTATGAAATACTTTGGCTAGTTCCTGCGGCAACAGCACCGACAGCAAAAGAAAGACTTGTGCCATCCACAGTTGTAGCATCATTAAACGCAGTGGATATTCCATTTTCTGTGCGTGTGCTTGACCCTATAACAAAATCTGTATCGGCAGGTATATTGTCTGTGATGACTGCGGAGGTTGCGAGTATATTTCCGATATTATTAAATTGTAGCGTAAAACGCAAAGTATCACCCGGATGTACGTCATTGGTAGTCATTGTCGCAGTGATCAATCGACACGGTGGTGTGAGGTCATAGATTCTGGCAATCGTATACATTTCTCCGCTATCACTATCAATCACTTCAATGGTTTTTGAAAGGGTGATTGTCGGTACAGTCACCACGTTAGTCACAAATGAACCGATCAACGACCAATCCGAAACCGCACCATTGGAATCAATCGTTCGTACAGCATAATAATACGTTGTGTTGTTTAACAATTTTTCACTCAACGTGATTGTCGATGCACCGAGTGCGCTAAACAACACGCTACTGGATGTATCTGTCTGTGGATTCGGTTGTGTACTGATGTGAATTTCATATTGTAAGTTCGCTCCAGTATCTTCAATATCCGATCCATCATTCCAAGAAAGTGTTGGAGTGAATGTGGTCACCGTTGTTTCGTTGGTTGGCAAAAAGCCACCCATCGGTGCTCCAGGAATATCATTCACGGTATTGACTGTAAGCTGTATGTTGTTAGATGATTCGCATTGACCGTCGGTATCGCACGCTGTAAAGATAACACTACCAGTACCAAACCAATGTTCCGTGGCAGTAAAGGAAACGATATGTGTTTCCGTATCAATGCGTACATTCATGTGTTCCATGTCGGTCACCACTGCAGTATAGGTTAGTGTTTCTCCTTCAGCATCCGTAAAATAATCATCTAAATCAACCGCATTATTCAACTGTTCGTCCTCATTCCATTGTTGATCAGGGATAGCGGAAGATAATGCTGGTGTTGTACGAAGTGTCGTCAACGATGTACAGGGAGAAAAATTGCTGACGTTGTCGTAGGAATTGATATATGCGACATGCCAGAAATACGTTGTTTCTTCCGTGAGCACATCAGCAGATAGCGTGAGATTCGTTAACGCACTAGAAGAAGTGATATCGAATATATCTGCAGTTCCATTTGTATCACACGCTTCCACCGTAGAAAAAATTTGCCAAATTGAAGATTGATGTGTTTCTTCCGCATCGTTAAATATGGAAGTTTGGAGTGTGACGCTGGCTGGCGGCAGGTCAATAGACCCATCGTTGGGTGTGTTATTCATTGGTGTTTCAGGAATTGTGGACGCGCGCACTTTGGCAATTTGAAATCGATAGACTCCATCGGTTTGTATGCCATTGGGAAGCACATCAGCATACGCGGTTTCATTATCGAGTCCGTCAAATGTATATGTCGTTGCATGTGCTGCACCGGCAGCATACGTTCCGTCACTGCGAACAGTATAAGTATTAAAATCAGTTTGTGTTCCGTCACCGCTGACTGTATAGGCAGTCATCACCAACCAGGTGCGTACATCTGTGTAGCTTATTCCGCTTGGACCAAAAACCATGTCACTTCCATTCACATCATTTGCCGCGCTCGTTTCCCGCGCTGTATCGAGCAAAGCGGTATCTTCGGGAGTCAGTATACCTGTGGTACTTGTCCATGTCGCCGTTGGAATCGGGTTTCCATCGCGATCAAGAATTTCCAATGCGCCATACCATGTTTGTGCAATCGCGGAAAAACCATTGGTATCCCCAAAGGTGTTATCTCTATACAACGTGTTGCTATTTTCTGCTGATGCATCGAGTTGATAGATGGCCTCCGCGCCATTTCTGGCAAGCGTATTATTCGTAACGATCGGAAACGCACCAAGATTCGTAGCCGCGTCTGCCGGTGAATAACTTTCCACCGCTTCAGTATAAGTATTGTACGCAATGAAGGCAGGGTGAATAGACATGCCGTAGCTGCCATTATCGCGAATCGTATTCCCATCAATGGTCGGTGAAGATCCCCATACATCAATACCAATCGTCCCATTATCTTCTACGGTGTTATTATTGATCGTAATACTGTCAACGCCCACCGTCGTGTCATAATTTTCTGTCCAATAGGCTTGAATGCCAATCGTATCATTATTAGTCACGGTATTTTCCGCAATGGTAATGTTCGTCATCGGTGTCTGCGACGCTCGTGTTGTTGGCGTGCCGGTGTAACTGCCATTGAGTTGTATGCCGATGCCGTTAAATTTTATCACATTTGCGCGTGAGCCCGTACCACCAATACGATTATTTTTGGATGCACGATGCACAAAAGCACCAACGGTAGTATTGCCAATATCGCTCGTGCCATCGGCGCCTACGCCAATATAATTTCCATAGATAAGAGAAGAATCGGCATCGACACCAAATCGTATGCCTTCTAAAGTTGCCCCACCCACCACATTTCGTTGGTTTGTCTCGGATCCACCATCAAAACAGAGTGCCGCATGAATACTCGTGTCACACCAACCAGCAATACTACTCACGCCACGTAAAATAATGCCGACCAACATGGTATTTCCCATGGTTGTGTTTCCGATTGCATTCACGCCGATATAATTTCCTGCTGCACGATTATTGCCGTTGTTTAAACTCACACCAACACTGGCGGATACGATCACATTTTGCTCTTGCTCATCATCAAGCCCATCTCCGTCTGTGCCGATCCAATTCAGTGTGGCGTTGTTTGAAACAACCACCCCACTGCCACTTCCTGTTCCGCTATTTTGTTTTCCGCTGCGATTTTTGGTTCCGGTCACATCGACTCCAATATAATTTCCCGCAATACTGATATGGTCTGGTCCAAGGGCGGTATCGCCAGCAAGTTTCGCGGTTCCCGTTCCAGTGACAGCAATTGTTGCGAATGAACCTGTACTCCCGGCAATGATGTTGCGTTGTGTCGCTGCTGAACAACTACCGGTACTGCCTTCATGAAAACCAATGATACCGTTATCGGTTGCCGCACCGGTGATATTGATACTTTGTTTGCTATATCCGCGATAGGTGTCGCCATCGTCATCTAATCCAATGATATTTCCGGTAATATGAAATTGCGCACTGTTGGCTGCAATGCCAACAATGCCACTATGTAAAATATTTCGTTCAGCGGAATCATCCACTCCATCGCAATTCGTTCCAATAGTCATTCCTGTTCCGCTTGCGGTGATCGCGGTATTGAATCCTGCCAACTCAAGAGCCGAGACACGGCTGTTCGTTGCGCCACTCCCAAACGTGAGGGCGTTAAATGACGTACTGCTGCTATATAAACGAATTCCTGGTCGATCGTGTGTACTATCCCAACTGCTTGCGGCAGATATGGTCGTCGGACCAGAAATAGTTGTGACAGCAGAAGCAAGGGTAATGGTATATTGTCCATCCGCATAATATGAAGCATTCGATGTAAATGAACTATCGATACTGAAGGTAATCGTATCAGCATCACTCGTGGCGTTCGCTGCAGCCACAGCTTCACGTAATGTACAATCGTTGCTGACGTTGGTATAGGGCATTGTGCAGCTGCCGTCACTGGAATCTTCAGGAGAATTCACTGTCCAAGTAGCGGCAAATGTTGAAGAAGCGGAACAAAGAAAAAGCATGCCCATGAAGCTGAGGCCAAGAATGATTTTTCTTAACCAGGAATGATACATAATGAGGGAGAAAATAGAGATTTGCATTACAGTATAACTATCATATTTTGACTATTTTTTCAAGGGTCTTTAACCGTATTTTCCCACAGTCTCATAATACAGCTGAAACTAGCCAAAATAGACGATTCATTCACCATCCAGTGAACAACGCGGAGAGATTCAGTTTTTTTCGACGGTGTCCCTTGTCAAAGAATGACCTTTTGTTTATACTGATCCGGTATGAAAATGCGGACAAAAATTCGGTTAGGGTTATTGGGTATTTTGGCGTTAACTGTTTTGGCAGGCGTTGTGGATTATCCAAAAGGTCCAAATCTACATATTGGTAACATTCAGCGTGAACTCAAAGTGCAACTCGGTCTTGATTTGCAAGGTGGTGTTTCTTTATTATATGACGCTGATGTTTCGAACATTGATGTCGCTGACCAGCAAGGTGCACTTGATGGTGTTCGTGATGTGATTGAAAACCGAATCAATGCTTTTGGTGTGAGTGAGCCGACTATTCAAACCACTCGTTCTAATGAATCTTGGCGTGTGCTGGTAGAATTGCCTGGCGTAACCGATATTTCTCAAGCGATTGCCCGCATTGGCGAAACACCGACTTTGGCATTTAAAACGGAAGGTCCACCGCCAGAATATACCGACGAACAAAAAGAACAAATTCGCAAGAAAAATGAAGAGACCAAGCAAACAGCAGAAAGTTTGTTAGTACAGGCCCAAGCGGAAGGTGCCGATTTTGAAGCAATCGCTCGCGAAAATTCGCAAGACCCCGGTTCAAAAGATAAAGGCGGTGTGTTAGATGAATTTGAGCAGGGCGATACAGTTCCGCCATTTGATGATGTGGTATTTACTAAGGCAGAGGTTGGTAAAATTTACCCAGAAATTGTGGAAACGGATTTTGGTTATCATATTATTCGTGTCGATAGCCGCACAGATGCGGTACCAGCCAAACCCGCAGAAGGGGACCAGCCAGCGCAAGAAGCGGTGAATGCAAAAGCGACGGCACACCATATTCTATTGCGTAAAATTCCAGAAACACCCGCGCAAAACGGCCCAAATTATGTTGACACTGCTCTCACTGGTGAACAACTTGATCGTGCTGATGTCACCTTTGAACCCAACACGGGCTTACCAACAGTCAGCTTAAAGTTTAATGACGAGGGAAAAGATTTGTTTGCTCAAATTACCCGTGACAATGTGGGGAAAACAGTGGCGATCTATTTAGATAATAAAATTATTAGTGCACCAGTTGTGCAGCAAGAGATTAATACGGGAGAAGCGGTTATTTCTGGTAGCTTCACCTTAGAAGAAGCTAAGCAGTTAGCGCAACGCCTGAATGCTGGCGCACTGCCGGTACCCATTACCTTAATTAGCCAGCAAAATATTGGTCCTACCCTTGGTCAAGAATCTATTGAACGCAGTTTATTCGCGGGCGTCCTTGGGCTATTCCTCTTGTCTATTTTCATGACCGTGTATTATCGCTTGCCCGGGTTTATGGCGGTTATTGCCCTCTGTATCTATTCATTACTCGTGCTCGCTATTTTTAAACTCTGGCCAGTAACCCTTACGCTTGCGGGTATTGCGGGTTTTATTCTCTCTATCGGTATGGCGGTGGATGCGAACGTACTCATTTTTGAACGCATGAAAGAAGAATTGCGCAGTGGCAAACCGGTAAGCCAAAGTATTCATGATGGATTCAAGCGTGCGTGGACATCTATTCGCGATTCAAATGCGTCATCGTTGATTACTTGTCTCATTTTGTACTGGTTTGGGTCTTCACTCATTCGCGGTTTTGCTATTACACTGGCGATTGGTATTGTGGTCAGTATGTTCTCTGCCATCACCATCACTCGCAATCTGCTTGGTCTGTTCCGTATTAACAATGTGGCTTGGTTTGGCGTACGCAAGATGAAACAACACGATAAATAAATTTATGTATAGAATTATTGATACCTCAAAATATTGGGCGACGATCTCCTTTGTCTCTGCACTCGTGAGTGTTGTTTTTTTGGCAGTATGGGGGTTGAAATTAGGTATCGATTTTACCGGAGGTAGTTCCATTCAGCTGCATTTTCCTGACACCGCCTCCCGCCCAAGTATAGATGAGATGAGCGCGGCATTATCTACAGTCAATATTACTGATGAACGCATACAAACAGCTGGCGATACCGATTTACTGATTAAATTGCCATATATTAATAACGACCAACGCGAACAGATATTGCAATTGTTTACGGATAAAGGAGTAACGGAGCAGAGTTTTTCCACGATTGGCCCTACCCTTGGCGCTGAACTCAAACATAAGGCTGTCACCGCCCTATTGCTTGTGCTTTTGGCCATTGTCGCCTATATCTCTTATGCATTCCGAAAAGTGTCGCAAGGGCCCGTTCCCTCTTGGGTATTTGGGCTATCCGCCATTATCGCGCTAGCACATGATATTTTGCTTGTTCTAGGAGTTTTTTCTCTGTTGGGTCACTTTTTTGATGTCCAAATAGATTCACTCTTCGTCACTGCACTTCTGACCATTCTTGGCTTTTCTGTGCATGATACAATTGTCGTCTATGACCGTATTCGTGAAGGGTTGAAAGACCGCGCCACAAAAACATTTCGTGAAATTATAAACAGCAGTATTAATACCACCTTAGCGCGTTCCCTGAATACTTCGCTGGCAACCCTCTTGGTATTACTGGTTCTGTATTTGTTTGGTGGCGAATCCATTCACCATTTTGTCTTCACCCTCTTGATTGGTATTATTTTCGGTACCTATTCTTCTATATTTATTGCCAGTCCGTTATTGCTCGTTGGCCAAAAAATACTCAAAAAATAATTGTTTCATCGGTGGCGTTAGGCTGTCTCCTCGCCAATCATTTTCAAGTGTTTGTTGAAATACTCTTCAAATTGTTTCTCTGCAGACGTATACGTATTCATCACGCGGTCAAAGCCTTCTTCGTCAACCAAACGCACCATGATTTGATGGGTATCACCAAATTCATCAGTCCAGTCGACCAGGTCATCCACATGCACCATTTCTAATTCATGGATACTCTTGAGTGCGGTGTTGAGTATATCTATCAGTTGATTAACCCATGGTTGCGGCCCAGCTTGCTCAAAATCTGCCCGTGTTTCGTTCACATATTGAATAGCGAGCTGTACTTGATGCGTGGTTTTTTCAAAATCAATCCCTTCTGTATTTTGATCTGCATTCCCTTCATCCATTTTTTCCATATTTCCGTTGGATGTTGAAGAATATTGATCGTTTTCTAGTGGAAGATCGAGTGGATCTGTTGCCATATAAGCGAGAATAGTCATTCAATTTATTTTAGTATACTCTCATTTTGACTAAACGACAAATTTGACTCCAGAGCAAGGATATGGTATATTCACTATACTAAACATTTAGAAGTCTATGGCAGATTCAATACTTGATCGCGTACTCTCCAGTAAAGAAGACCAGGAAAAACAGTTATTTCATCCATTAGAAATACTTACTACTCTCTTAAAAACGTTGTCATCTAAAGAAGCAGATGTTCTGCGGCGTCGTTATGGTTTAACAGAACAAGGTAAGGAGACATTAGAAACAATTGGTTCCTTGTATCATGTTACTCGGGAACGCATACGGCAGATTGAAAGCCAGTCCATTGCCAAAATGAAAGCGTCTCCGGCATTTGCTGAAGTGATTAAGCCTGTGGAACATTTAGTCATTTCGTTATTAAACCAACACGGGGGTGTCATGACTCGTGAAATGATGTTTGATGTCCTGCTGGCTGCCAATGATGATACGTCACAGAATCGGCAGAGTATTGCTTTTATTTTGAACGAATTGTTGAATGATAAGCTCACACCAATTCCAAAATCGAAAAAATATTTGCCAGGATGGAAGTTGGTTTTAGCATCGATGGAATTTGTCGATCAGAGTATTGCTGCGTTAGAAGCGGTGATTCGTGAAATTGGCACGCCGAAGATATTTGATGAGTTGTTTGAAGCATTTGTGCAAAAGCCATTTTATATCGCGAATCAGCAGAAGCTGACAGAAGACGCGGTACTTGCCTATATCGATATTTCTGCAAAAATTTCAAAAAATCCGTTTGATGAATATGGTTTAACCGAATGGGGGCTCATTTTACCAAAGCGTATGAATGACCGCGTGTATTTGGTGCTGAAGAAAGAGGGGAAACCAATGCATTTTGAAGAAATTGCTCGTCGCATTACTAAAATTTTTAAAAAACAAGCGTATCCGCCCACGGTGCATAACGAACTCATCCTCAACCCTGAATATGTGCTTGTGGGGCGTGGCATTTACGCATTACGTGAATGGGGCTTTACTGATGGGGTGGTATCGAACGTCATTGTGGCAATATTGAAAAAAGCCGGTACGCCGTTGCAGCGCAGCGAAATTGTTGAGCGCGTATTACAACAACGTATTGTGAAGAAAAATACGATTCATTTAGCGTTAACAGATAAACATATATTTCGGAAGACCAATGACGGGAAATATACATTGGCAGAACCCCCTGTTCCAACTGCCATTTCTGGTGCATAATAGAGATACAAATAAAAATTGAAATCGTTCATGGAGAGCATTGTTCAACAACTCCTTGGAGATGCACATAATCCATTTCAAGGACTCATCCAATTATTTCGTGCCGGCGGCTGGATCGCTTTCTTGCCTGTGTTTTATTTCATGGTGAAAGATACGTGGTTTTTTTGGATATGGGGAATGTATGCAAAAAGTAAAAAACAGGTGTTACTCGCTATTGATGTGCCCAAGTTGAATGAACAGAGTATGAAAGCGGTAGAGCAGATTATTGCGAATATGCATGGCGTGTTTATTCCGTTTACGTTTAAGCAGAAATGGTGGCAAGGAATGTTTTTGGATACTTTTTCTTTGGAATTGGTGAGTATTGATGGGTATATTCAATATTTTATTCGTTGCGATACCTATAATGTCGACTTAGTGAAGGGAGCGATTTTTGCACAGTATCCAGATGCAGAAATTGTGGAGGTCGAGGACTATGTACCGAATGCGCCACAGAAGTACCCTGATCCAAAATTTGATCTGTTTGGGGTAGAATTCGTGCTCGCTAAATCTGATGTGTATCCAATAAAAACATACGAGTATTTTGAACATCCATTAACAGGAATATTTGCAGACCCGATGGCGGCTATTTTGGAAATTATGAGCCGCTTGCGTCCGGGTGAGCAGGTATGGTTGCAATTTGTTATTACCCCACAAGCATTTTCGTGGCGTGATAAGGGAGTGGCAGAATTCGAAAAATTGATTGGTAGGAAAAAAGGGAGTACGCGAAACACGGTGGATAAAATATTAGATGCGCCATTGGTGTTACTCGAGGGGATCCATAATGCCCTCTTTTCCGCTACCGGAATTACGCCACCACCACCACCTGTACCAGATAGTTTAGGAAATTATTTGAATTTAACCACCGGTGAACAGCAGGTTATTGTTGAGATTCAGAAAAAGATTGCCCGTATCCCGTTTCAATGTAAATTTCGCTTCATTTATATTGCACCCAAAGAAATTTTTAGCCCACCACGTGTTGCTGCGGCCATTCAGGGTTCTATCAAACAATTTAATACCACGGACTTAAATGCGTTAGTGTACGGTCGTCGTACTCGTACGAACTTGCCAGCATATATTTTCCCAACGTGGCAACAGAACGTGAGAAAAAATAGAATTTTTAATTCATATAAAGGACGATCTAACTGGGAAGGGGAATTGCAGCAAGTCCTATCGAATGTCGAAATTGCGAGTATCTTCCATTTCCCAGTAATGACAGTGAAGGCACCGCTGGTAACCAAAACGGTATCAAAAAAATCCGAACCCCCAGCACGTTTACCATTCGATATACCGTCAACAGTATTGCAGCCCTCTGCTGAGCAAATGGTTGAACCAGCATCTAGCCCAGATTCTGCTAGTTCTGGGCAGCAAATTCCAGTACCGCCTTCGGGTTTGCCACAACGCAGTATTGTGCCACCGCCACCCCCGCCTCCTTCTGGTGGTACAGCAACACCGCAAGTGGACCTTACTCGTTCTATGGCTGGGCTACCACCAAATGTCCGTCCTATTAAGCGTTTGTCGCCATCGCCAAGTGGTGGTTCCACTCCGACCCAACCAGTGCCTGGGCCCACGAATATACCGACACCCACGCAACAAAGCAGTGATCCAAACCAGAAAGGACAACCACCTGCCAATTTACCCTTCGCCTAATTTCTTGCTCAACTCATTGTTTCTATGGATAAACCATTGCCACCAAACGATCAACCCGCCCCGGCATCGATTCCACCACACCAGGATAAGCCAGTGGTATTTGCGCAAACAAATTTTCGGAATGAGTTCCGTAGTTTTGGTATTAAGGAAGATGATCGTCGGCGCCACATGTACATGATTGGGAAAACCGGTATGGGCAAATCGACGTTGTTGGAAAATATGATTATTCAAGACATTCGCGAAGGTCGTGGTTTGGCAGTCGTTGACCCGCACGGAGACTTAGTAGAAAAAGTGGTGAACTTTGTTCCGAACAACCGTATTAATGATGTGGTCTATTTTAACCCAGCAGATTTGGATTATCCCATTGCGTTTAATATTTTGGAAAGTGTTAGCCCGGAATATAAAAATCTGGTATCGAATGGGTTAGTGGGTGTATTTAAAAAGATTTGGGCCGATTCGTGGGGCCCCCGCTTGGAATATATTTTGATTAACACGATTTTGGCGTTGTTAGAAAACCCCGGGTCCACCTTGCTGGGGGTGACACGCATGTTGGTGGATACACGGTATCGAAAAAAAATATTGAAAAAAATTACCGACCCGGTCGTGCGTTCATTTTGGGTGAACGAATACAATAACTATTCGGAAAAATTTCGCAATGAAGCGATTGCGCCGATTCAGAATAAAGTGGGACAATTTTTGTCTTCGCAGTTGATTCGCAATATTGTCGGTCAAACCCGCAGTACAATTGATATGCGTGAATTGATGGATTCTGGGAAAATTTTACTGATGAATTTAGCCAAAGGTCGCATTGGTGAAGAAAATTCGGCGCTGCTTGGGGCGATGATGATTACCAAAATGCAACTGGCTGCTATGAGCCGTGTGAATATTCCGGAAAAAGAACGGCGCGATTTTTATTTGTACGTCGATGAGTTTCAAAATTTTGCAACCGAATCCTTTGCGGGCATTTTATCTGAGGCGCGAAAATATCGGCTGGATTTAATTTTGGCTCACCAATATATTGAACAGCTCAACGAGGTAGTGGCTCCAGCCGTATTTGGTAATGTGGGTACGTTAATTGCGTTTCGTGTGGGTGCAGCGGATGCGGAGGAATTAGAAAAGGAATTCCAGCCAACATTTATGCAAGAAGATTTAGTAACACTACCCGCACATCATATTTATTTGCGTTTGATGATTGATGGTGTTTCTTCCAGCCCATTTTCTGCGAGCACCTTACCGCCGCTGACGGGAGAAACGGGAAATAAAGAAAAAGTCATTCAGTTGTCGCGTGAGCGATATGCAAAAAATCGTGCCGCGGTAGAAGAAAATATTATGAAGTGGTCTGATATTAACGTTGACATTGATGAAGCCGATACTGTGGATGAGCCCATGACGAACACAAAAACAGAAGATGAAAAACAGCAAGAAAAGAATGAAGGAGCAGCGGAAACAGAACAATTGAATAAAAAAAAGGGCCTAGCGGCACCGCCTCCACCACCGAAAGCACCGAAAGCAGCAACGATAGCACGGCCACAAAATGACATTGATGAACTTCGAGATAGAGAAATTAATTTTTTATCCGGGTTTCCTTCGTCATCACCAGCAGTAGTTCTCGCTCCTACACCTTCACCACAGAAATCCATGCCCCAGAAATTGGATCGCAAACCACAACAATCGCGTCAACCTCAATCGCAGTCGCCGCGACCAGCCCAACGTCAGCCTCAACCAGTACAACATCGTGCGCAAGTCCAACCGCAACCTTCACCGCGACCACAGCCACAAGCGCCACGACAGGTTCAAATTCAACCTCAGCCAGTACGTTCCGCATCTCAGTCACCACAATCGGCGACACCCAGCGGGAACCAACCGCAACGTGTTGTCTTGCCGCAGATGCTTCCACAACAATCTGCACCACAATCTCCAGCAAAGCCAACGCAAGTTCGGCCACAAGCAGCCCATATTCCTCAAGGTCAAGATCAACCGCCACTCTCTCGTCCGCCCCAACGTCAACCCCAGCCGCAAACACAACGTTCAGGTCAAAGCCAATCGCCGGCTTCAGGACAAACGAGTGCGAGTGCGAAGCGTCGTCGAAGGCGTCGTAAGAAAAGTGGTGGTGGAGGTGGCGGCCAACAACCAGCTGGTGCTGGAGGCAGCTCATCGTCTTTGCAACATTCTTCTCAATCAACAGCAGCACCATTAGACCTATAGTTATGAATAATGCCACCATGTTGCATTTGCGGTTTCCGTTCGAAGATTCCGGAAAGCCGCCACTCGCTCGTATCAAACAATTCGAATTGTTGTTTTATAATATTTTTCATTTATTGGTCGCTAACACTGCTAGTATTTCGGTGGAAATTGTGCAAATTCATGGAGCGATCAATTTTTATATCATTTGCCCACGACCATTAGTGAATGCCGTGATGGCATTTTTATTTGCACTTTTTCCAGATACCCACATTCAGGAAGTGGATCAGTATATTGATATCGCGAATGTGCCACCGCAAGCTGTAGGTTTAAAGGTGCGTTTGGTTGGTAGTGAAGCGGTGCATTTGCGTTCTGCCGAAACATTTTCTGAAGATCCGCTGAACGTGTTGTTCAACACCTTTGCGCAGGTTTCTTCGCACGATGCTATTTTTTATCAACTCATTTTGAGCCCGATTGATGAATCGATGGTCGCAGAAGAGGGAAGTATGTACAGTATTGTGGAGAAAGAAGTACGGGAAGATGAAAAGCCACATTTCCAAGCGACGGTGAGAATGTTGTATTTTACGGATGGATCTGAAGATCCGGAAATCACGACATCCACGTTGCAGCATGTGTTTAGCCCACTCGCTACGGAACAAAAATATTTACGGGTGAATGTATTTCCTGATACCCAAACGTTGGTGAATGATTACTTTTCCCATGCGCAGCGTTCGAGTGGAATGGTCAATACCGAAGAGTTAGCGTTGCTATTTCACGCACCGGACCCGGTTTCAAAAATTCGTGGCGTCAATTGGGTCTATTCGCGCAAAGCTGAACCGCCGATGAATTTACCGACGTTAAAAAATACTTCGCCTGCGGAGCTGTCGCGTTTTGGTGTTACCAATTTTCGTGGTACGGCTGTGGAATTTGGTATTAAGCGTGTCGACCGTCGTCGCCATTTATATATTGTTGGGAAGAGTGGTGTTGGCAAAAGTAAATTGTTGGAAAAGTTAATTATCAATGATATCGTGGCTGGCAAAGGGGTGTGTGTGATTGATCCTCATGGCGACTTGATTCAAGCGCTGTTGTACCATGTGCCGAAAGAGCGCACCGAAGATGTGGTCTATTTCAGCCCATCAGATTTAGAATTTCCGATTGCCTTTAACCCGATTGCGAATGTTTCGCGCGATTTAAAACAGCAAGTGGCGCAGGGAATGATTGAAATTTTTAAGAAATTTTTTGGTGCAGATTGGTCACCGAAAATCGAACATGTATTTCGTTTTACCATTCTCGCGTTGCTCGATTATCATAAAGCGACGATCATGGGCATGCAGCAAATGTTGACTGATCGATCTTACCGCCAAGCAGTGATTGCGGAAATTCAAGATCATGTGGTGAAAAAATTCTGGGCAAATGAATTTTCCAGTTGGTCAGAAAAATTTGATAATGAAGCGATTGTTCCGTTAGTGAACAAGCTGGGTCAATTTTTGTCGAACGAAATGGTGCGCAATATTGTGGCCCAGCAAATGAACAAAGTGGATTTTGATGACATTATGAATAACCAACGTATTTTGTTGGTGGAATTATCTAAGGGGAAGTTGGGAGAAGAAAATTCGGCATTGCTTGGTTCGTTAATTATTACGAAAATTGAACAGCATATTATGGCGCGGGCATTGGTTTCCGCAGACGAGCGTAAAGATTTTTACTTGTACGTCGATGAGTTTCAAAATTTCGCTACGAAGACGTTTGATAATATTTTGTCTGAAGCGCGTAAATATCGCTTGAATTTAACGGTGTCGCATCAGTATTTGGGACAATTGTTGCCGGCAACGCGTGAAACGGTGTTTGGTAATGTCGGTTCCATGATTACCTTTCGTTTAGGTGCCGAAGACGCGCAATATGTGGCCAACGAATTTGCGCCACGTTTTTCAGCCTATGATATTATGAATTTGGGTGTTCGCGAAATGTATTTGAAGATTTCGATTGATGGTGTGGTGACACCAGCGTTTAGTGCCATGAGTGCAGATGTCGCTGACCCAGATTTCAAGAGTGGTATTGCGGAGCAGTGTATTGCCGCAAGTCGCCGAAAATATGCCACGCCGCTAGGTGACGTGGAAGCGGAGATCGCCGGTCCCGCCCCAAAGCCTGCTACGAAGTCAGCGGCACAACCCGTGGTGAAATCCGCGGTTCCAGCCGAATCCGTCCCTACTGCTTCCGTCGTTCCGCCTCCAGTAGCGGATGATACCGCAGATCAGACATTTGAAGCGCCGTTGGTCTAGAATTTGTAGAATTTGTGGATAAAAGTTGACAGAGGCGGTACTTTATCGTATATTGTATATAGAAAGGAAAAATATGAATACATTTTCAAAACGTATTGTCAGCAACCCTGATGTATTAGGAGGAAAACCACTGATTAAAGGGACTCGTATTTCAGTGGAGTTTATTTTGGAATTGATGCGTTCCGGAATGTCGTTTAATGAAATTATTGCAGAATACGATCACATCAAAAAAGCTGATCTAGAAGCTGCTCTTGCATTTGCAAAGCATGCTGTTTCGCGTGAAGAAATTATACCACTGAAGTTGAGCGTGGTTCATGCGCGATAAATATGCATTTTCTCACAGATGAAAATGTTGCTCGTTCAGTTGTACTCGGTTTGCGTGAAGCTGGACATGAAATTATTGATGTTAAAGAAGAAGGGTGGTATGGAAAAACAGATAAAGAATTAGTTGTATACGCTGGGCGAAAAAATTTCATCATTATCACTCACGATAAAGATTTTTTACAGCAAATACAATCGTCTATAATTCTTTTACGTTTTTATAATCAACGACCTAAAAATACGCTGAAATATTTGTTGCTACTTTTGAATACTCTGGTTCTTCTTAAAAGATTACAGAAAAAAGTCGTGGTTATTCTTTCAGAAGAAAACGTAGAATTTCATTATTTGTAGATTTGCTTTCAAGCGAGAGGCTGATATACTGTTCAGGTATGTCGAATCAACAAGCCGAACAACGGCAGTGCCAAAATTGTGCACAGGAATTTACGGTTGAACCCGAAGATTTTGTGTTTTATGAAAAGATTCAAGTGCCCGCGCCGACGTGGTGCGCGGATTGCCGAAATAGGCGTCGATTTGCGTGGCGCAATGAACGCGTATTATATTCACGAACCTGCGATTTGTGTAACAAACAAATTATTTCCACCTACTCCGCAGATTCACCCTACACCATTTACTGTCCAACGTGTTGGTGGAGCGACAAATGGGATGCAGCCACATTCGCACGCGCTATTGATTTCAGTCGTCCATTTTTTGAGCAGTTCCAAGAATTATTGCTCGCTGTTCCACGTATTTCTTTAGTAAATTTGAAATCAGAAAATAGTGAGTTTTGTAATGAAGTGGAGAATATCGTCGATTCTTATCTCGCTATTTTTAGTTTCTCGAGCCAACGGTTATATTATACGTATTGGACAAGCGCCTCAAATGATTGTATTGATTGTTCTTTTACATTGAATTCACAATTATGTTACGATTCTCAAGATATTACACATTGTTATAACTCGCGATTTATTTATAACAGCACGCATATTACCGATTCTTTATTCCTCTATAATTGTCATAATTCTTCAAATTGTTTTCAGTGTGTAAATTTGAAAAATGCTGAATATTGTATACGGAATGTGCAGTACACAAAAGAAGAGTATTTTCAAAAACTCCAGTTATTCAATTTTAGTGATACACAAACGATAGAAAAACTACAAAAAGAATTTTGGGAATATACAGAACAAATTCCTCGACACGAAATATCTATTCGTACGAGTGAAAATATTTCAGGAAATTATTTACAGCATTGTAATAATGTACGAAAAAGTTTTGACACGATTGATGCAAATAATTGCGCATATATATCTGATTCTGGTGGAATAGTAGATTCTATGGATTGTGATCAAGTCGGTATGAATTGTGAATTACTCTACGAGATACAAAATGGCGCTCGATTATATAATATTGCTTTTGCACATGCTTGTCGTGACTTACGTGATTCACAATATGTGGATAGTTGTCATAGTACAGAAAATTTGTTTGGATGTGCGGGTTTGCGGAAAAAAAAGTATGCGATTTTGAATAAAGAATATACTCCCGAAGAATTCGCGATGCTGAAAGAAAAATTGATTGCCCACATGAAACAAACAGGTGAGTGGGGAGAATTTTTCCCTATGCATTTATCGCCGTATGCATATAATGAATCAACGGTTCAACAATGGTATCCAAAAACAAAAACAGAAGTGGAGGCGGAAGGATTGCGTTGGAAAAAAGATTTGCCGGGAACATATAGAAAAGAAACAATTCAGTGGAGTGATATGCCAGATACTATTAGTGATGTTTCCGCAGATGTAACAAAGCACGTTTTTGCCTGTATCGATTGCCAGAAGAATTTCAAAATCACTCAGCCGGAATTTGCATTTTATCAGAAGCACACTATTCCAATCCCTCGGCGCTGTGCAGATTGTCGTTTTCAAAAACGATTAAGTCATCGTGATCCACGCAAACTGTGGAAACAAACGTGTCAGTGTGCAGGCAGTCAATCCGAAAATGGAGTGTACACCAATACGGCAACACATGATCACGCTGATACGCTGTGTTCACGAACATTTCAAACCGCATACGCACCAGACCGCAAAGAAATAATCTATTGCAAAGAGTGTTATAATGCTGAAATAATTTAAAAATAAGATGCCTTCCTATGTCTGAAATTCGATTAGAAAGAAAAATTGTTCATCATGACCGGGAGCACGATACGCGCCTGTATGAGATAGGTATGCTGTTGTTTCATATACGCGTATGGATTATGAGAAATGCACGCAGTTCCCCAGACAATTATGGGTACACTTACGATCAATTTCAAGATGAAGTGGTCATCCCCATTCAATCTGTATCAAACGATTATAGAACATATTCTGAACAAAGAAGAGAAGAGCTTTTACCGCTGCTTCAAAAAATAGAACAAATACTTCAAGCCTCTTCTTCAGACGCAGCTTCTCTCGTCGCGGGTGAGTTGCGTAGCAGTATACAGCCCTATACAGCACTCTTAATCTCTTCAAAAAAAGAACCAGAGGAAAAAATAGAGGTTATCACCAAAGATGACGACTGGAAAAACGAAGTGAGTGACCAGATATTTTTCTTGGAAATGATTTTGCAGAACATGCAACAAGATGTAAACCAACAACAGAATATAGCGATAAAAAAACAGGTTCAGACTCAATTGCATAAATGTAGCAATCTCAGAAAAGAACTCCAAAAAACAAAAAACGAAACGGTAATCAGACACGATTTACAATCGCAAACTAAAAAATTACTTGAATTAGTGCAACAGCTTACAAATCTTTTTGATCCTGCGCCACAGTGGGAAACACAAGTGCAAGAATTGCTGAAAATCGTTGCGATATGAATATTCTTGTTCACGGTACACTCGATTTTGATCGGATTATGCACTATCCTGGGCGCTTTCAAGATGCATTTTTGGTTGATCAGTTGCACAAATTAAATCTCTCACTTCTCATCGATGATACAAAGATTCGGTTTGGCGGCGGCGGGGGAGCCATTGCGTATACGTTAAAAATGCTTGGTGAACAACCGATTATTTTATCCGCGATTGGTGGCGATGGGCAACAATATCTTCAGCATCTCCAGCGACTTGGTATTTCAACAGAATATATTGAAGTCTATCCAGATGCACAAACATCGACATTCACGGTGGTCAACGACGACGAACATTACCAAGTAGCATTTTTTTATCCGGGTGCGCTTCATCGCAATGTCCCATTTAGTACCGCTGATTTCAACCCTGCGCAAACGATCATGATTTTGTCACCGCGTGACAACAACAATGAAACGATTGCATACGCCCACCAATGCATGCGAGAACGCATTCGATATATTTTTGATCCTGGCCAAACGATTGCGCGCTATGCAAAATCCGATTTTCGTCGGCTTGTTGAAGGCGCAACAATGCTTACGATTAACGAATATGAGTTAGAAACCGTAAAGAGGCGATTCCGTATAAGTGAATTGGAAATTTTACAGTGGACAGAAACGCTTATCACTACGCTCGGGGGAGATGGTTCGCGTATTCAAACCCGAGACCAAACTATTCATATTCCGCGGGTATCAAGTGACGCGATTGTAGACACCACCAGCGCCGGTGATGCCTATCGTGCCGGAGTATTAAAAGGTATTGCGATTGGTGCGACACTTGAACAGATGGGTCGCTTCGGTTCTGTGGCTGCGGCGTATGCGATTGAACACTACGGCAGCCAAGAACACCATTTCACGATTGAACAATTCTGCGATAGATACGAAAAAAATTATACTGAACCCTGCCCAGTGCGAAAGTTCTAAAAATACTATTCAGGAGTCGTCGCTTGATTTTTGCTCGGTTTTTCGATAGTGTAAGAGTACAATAGAATACTAATTTTTATATTATGGATTTAAATAAACTCACCAGAAAAGCGCAGGAAGCGTTGCAACATGCGCATAGTATTGCCCTTAACCTTGGCCAGCAACAAATTGTGCCATTACATGTATTGCAAGCATTGATTGAACAAGAAAATACGATTGTCGTGCCCGTACTGAATCGATTAAATGTTCCCATTCCGGAACTGACGGAAGAGTTGTTACGTCGTTTGAGTACTATTCCAACCATTGGCGAGCCGGGTCAAATTTTTGTGAGTCAAGAGATGAATGGAGTGTTGATGCAGGCATCGAAAGAATCACAAAAGTTGGAAGATGAGTATATGTCGACAGAACATTTTTTGCTGGCGCTGCTGCAGGTGAAATCTGATGCGCAGCATTTACTGAAAAAATTTGGACTCGATTATAAAGGTGTACTGGCGGTGGTGAAAGAATTGCGTGGTACTCACCGGGTGACCTCACCAGAACCGGAAACAAAATATCAGGCGCTGGAAAAATATACCATGAATTTGACGAAACTGGCTCGAGAAGAAAAACTCGACCCAGTGATTGGTCGGGATGACGAAATTCGCCGTGCGATGCAAGTGCTTTCGCGTCGAACCAAAAATAACCCTGTGCTGATTGGCGAGCCGGGCACGGGGAAAACGGCTATTGTTGAAGGGTTAGCACAACGGATTGTCGCTGGCGATGTGCCTGATTCGCTTAAAAATAAAGAAGTCGTTTCGCTGGATATTGGTTTGTTGCTTGCGGGAACTAAGTTTCGTGGTGAATTTGAAGAACGAATGAAAGCGGTACTGAAAGAAATTGATGAGCAGGCTGGTCGCGTTATTTTATTTATTGACGAATTGCATACGATTGTGGGTGCGGGTGGCGCGGAAGGCACAGTGGATGCGGCGAATTTATTAAAACCGGCGTTGGCTCGTGGAAAACTCCACGCGATTGGCGCAACCACGTTGAAAGAATATCAAAAATATATTGAAAAAGATGCAGCCCTGGAGCGCAGGTTCCAGCCCATTTTTGTGGGTGAACCATCGGTAGAAAGTACGATTGCGATTTTGCGTGGCATTAAAGAAAAATATGAAGTGCACCATGGCGTGCGCATCACCGACCAAGCGATTATTACCGCGGCTGAATTGTCGCACCGGTATATCGCGGATCGGTTTTTGCCAGATAAAGCGATTGACTTGATTGACGAAGCGGCTTCCGCTCTGCGCATGCAAATTGATTCAATGCCAGAAGAATTGGATAAAATGAAGCGCCGCATTATGCAGTTAGAAGTGGAACGGGAAGCTTTGCGCAAAGATGCGGATGAAAATAAAGAAGAGATTAGTAAGATTGAGAAAGAGTTATCCGAAATTCGTGATTCTTCGCAACAGTTAGAATTGCAGTGGAAAAATGAACGCGATATTCTTTCTGAAATTCATATTAAAAAAGAGGAGATTGATCGTTTACGTGGGGAAGCTGATATTAAAGAGCGTGAAGGTGATTTGCGAACCGTGGCCGAAATTCGCTATGGCAAAATTCCAGAATGCGAAAAAACCGTGGATGATTTACAACGCAAGTTGCAGCAGATGCAAAAGAAGCAGCGCATTTTGAAAGAAGAAGTGACAGATGAAGATATTGCTGGTGTTGTTTCGCGTTGGACTGGTATTCCGGTGAATAAAATGTTGGAATCAGAAGGGCAGAAGTTGGAAAAAATGGAAGAGGAATTAGACAAACGTGTTGTTGGTCAAGCTGAGGCTATTCGTGCGATTGCGAATGCGATTCGTCGCTCTCGTGCGGGTGTTGGGGAAGAAAAACGACCGATCGGTTCTTTTATTTTTATGGGTCCGACGGGAGTTGGGAAAACAGAGCTGGCAAAGGCGTTGGCCGATTTTATGTTCAACGACTCCGAGGCGATTGTGCGCGTGGATATGTCGGAATATATGGAACCGCATTCGATTTCTAAAATTATTGGTTCGCCGCCTGGGTATGTGGGATATGAAGAATCGGGTCAACTCACGGAAGCTATTCGTCGAAGACCATATAGTGTCGTGCTCTTTGATGAAATTGAAAAAGCGCACCCTGATGTGTTTAACATTTTGTTGCAAGTGTTAGATGATGGGCGCATTACCGATGCCAAAGGCCGTAAAATTAATTTCAAGAATACCATTATTATCATGACGTCGAATATTGGCAGTCAACGGATTCAGGAATATGCCCAGCGTCATGGAAGTATGGGGTTCCGAGCGGAATCTGAAAAAAAAGCGGAGGCGATGGAAGAAGATATGCGAACAGATGTGATGCGGTTATTACAAGACAGTTTCAAACCAGAGTTTCTGAACCGCGTAGATGAGATTATTATTTTCCATGCGCTGAGTAAGAAAAATATTGAACAGATTGTGAATATTCAGCTTGATCGAGTGGTGAAGCGATTGTTGGAAAAAAAGATTCAGTTGGAATTTTCTGATGCGGCGAAAGAATATGTTGCGGAGAAGGGATATGATTTGGTCTATGGTGCCCGGCCGCTCAAACGGGTGATTCAAACGGATATTCTTGATCCACTGGCGTTACAAATTGTTTCTGGAAAGAGCCGAGAAGGTTCACGCGTGGTTGTAGATGTGAAGAAGGGAAAGATTGTGTTGAATACGAAAAAATAATTGTGCAGTAGGCCTGTAGAATAAAAGATTCAGAAAAAAATCAGGCCATGTCCCGCACCTCGTCTCGCGGTCATGGCCTATATTGCTTTGGAAATTATGGCGGCGGTGGCTTGTCGCCTCCGGAATTTTCGGTTTCCGGCGGCGTTGACGCCTCTTCCTGCTGCAACCACTCTCGCGCTACCTCTAGCGGGTAGAGAAGGTGGCGAAGAAAATAGAGGCAAGCGGCGGTCCGCAGAAGCCACACCGCCCAGAGGCCTCCAGCCGAACCCGGAAGCCCAATGAACGTGAGAGGTATGCTGACCGCTGTCAGCAGCCCAACAAGCCAAAGCAGGAATGGCGGCCGCGGATAGGCCGCAATTTCTTGTACTAACCTTCGCAGGCAAAGCGCTCCAAGCGCCAGTGCCAGCAGCCACAATCCATCCATATTTTCCATTTTTTGGATCCTTTCTGAAGAAAAATCCCCCACAACAGTTGAGCTATTGTAGCGGTATTTTTATTATTTGCAAGTTTTTATAGACGATCTATTCAACAATCAATAAACGGTCGTGCCCAGCGAGGTCTTTTTTTACAGTTATTTTTTTGTTTGGAAAATAATGTCGTGCGGTTTCTTGTGCTCGCATGCCGTGGTTATACCCAATTTCCAGTAGTAGCAAACCGGTTGGTTGTAACCACTTTCGTGCTTCGAGAAGTATGTGATGAATAATGAAAAATGAATCATTGTTTGTTGGACTCAGTGCGATTGATGGTTCAAATGATAATGATTGTGTTTGTAGAATACTCGGTTGAGTTTTGGTATCTACATACGGCGGGTTTGAAATAATCATTTCGAAACCATCCGTATTATGGAGTGCTTCAAATAAGTCACCCAATCGAAAATCGATATCCGCATTCCAGTGTTTAGCATTTTTGCGTGCGACTGTTAATGCATCAGCAGAAACATCTGTTGCAACTACCGCTGAGCTAGGTATCTCTTTTTTGAGTGTAATGCCAATACATCCAGAACCGGTACCAAGATCCAGAATGCGTAGTGCCGCTGTTGCGTCATATCGTTCCAACACTTCATCAATAATCATTTCCGTTTCTGGCCGCGGAATCAATACGCGGGAATCCACAAAAAATTCACGCCCATAAAATTCTTTGTGGCCAATAATATAGGCCATCGGTTTTCCTGTCGCGCGTTCTTCTACTAACGCGAAAAAACGTTCAGTCTCATCTGTTGAAACTTCTATATCTCCATGCGCCAACAGATAGGCTTTTGTTTTTTCTAGCACATGCCCCATCAACATTTCTGTATCTAGTAAAGGAGTGGTGGAGCTTGCGTTCAATTTTTGACTTGCAATGGCGATGTGTTGTTTTATATTCATTACAATTGTTCTAACTGGCGCACCTCATCCGCCTCCCGTAACGCTGCAATAATTTCTCCGAAATCTCCTTCCATCTTTCCCGCAATATTGCCCCAGCTTTGCTTAATGCGATGGTCGGTAATGCGGTCTTGTGGAAAATTATAGGTGCGAATTTTTTCTGAACGATCACCGGTACCAATTTGTGATTTTCGCGCGTCACTTTGTTTTTTCATCTCTTCTTCTCGCATCTGTGCGAGCAGTCGTGAACGCAGCACTTTCATCGCTTTCGCTTTATTTTTATGTTGCGATTTTTCATCTTGGCACGTCACAATCATTCCGGTGGGTAAGTGAGTAATGCGCACGGCCGAATCCGTAGTGTTCACACTCTGGCCACCATGGCCACCCGAACGAAACACATCAATACGCAAATCGTTTGGTGCAATTTCTAAATCAACCTCTTCTGCTTCTGGCATCACCGCAACAGTCACCGTCGATGTATGCACACGTCCAGCTTTTTCGGTTTCCGGCACACGTTGTACACGGTGCACGCCCATTTCATATTTAAATGCAGCATAGGCACCCGCACCCATCACTTCAAAAATAATTTCCTTATAGCCCCCAATTTCATTTTGACTTTCTGAAACGACATCAATATGCCACCCTTTCGTTTCTGCATATCGTGCATACGCTCGAAATAATTCAGACGCAAACAATGCAGATTCATCACCACCTGCTCCGGCGCGCATTTCAATAATCATATTCTTCCCATCGTTTGGGTCTTTGGGAATAAATAATCGTTGTAACCCGCGCCACGCGGCATCTCGTTCTGTTTCCAGCCGCACCAATTCTTCGCGCGCTAGCATGAGCATCTCTTCATCGGTATCTGTTTCTACGGTCGTTCGTGCTTCATCTATGGCTTTGAGAATGGATTCATACTGTGTAATCGCATCTGCTTTCTCTTTGTATTCCGTATACTCAATCGATATTTTTTTTAAACGCGAAGCATCCGCAACCACCTCTGGTAACTGCAGCAATTGTTCTAATTCGGCGTACCGTTCTTTGATTTTTTGAAATAGGGATGTGTCCATAGTTTTTATCTAAGAAAAAATCGGGTAGGAGACCCGATTCTGTTCTTTTGCGCCGTTAAGAAGACAGGGCAGATTTTGCGGCTTTCAATGCAGCCTTGGCATCGGCTTTCACGGTTTTCGTTAATTCGCCTTTTTTGCTTTTGCGTGCTTCTTGTTTCGCTTTTTTCGATGTATGTTTGCGGCCAGCACTCATTTCGACTTGTTTTTTCTTTTTTTCTTCGTATTTTTCTACACGGTGAGCCGTATCCACCAATTTTTGTTTTCCAGTAAAAAATGGATGACAATTCGAACAAATTTCCGTAGTAATAGCCTCTTTTGTCGAGACGGTGGCAAACGTGTTTCCGCAGGCGCAAGTAACGGTTGCGGTGTAATTGGTCGGGTGGATATTCTGTTTCATAACAACATAATTTAAATAAGCGACTGCTACTATAGCATGGGCTTGTAGGGGTGTCAACTTTCCCTAACACTTTCCCTAACACTTTCGACTTGAATCTTGACAAATTTTGGAAAATAGTCTATATTGTTATTATTGTCAGCCATTGGTTCATCTGAGTTATTCAATAATTATTACCTATAATCTACGTATGGTCAAAAAAATATCAGCTAGCTTTTTAGCTATCACTCTATTAACTGGGGTGTTTTTCTTAGTAAACTCTTTACAAATTACACAGGCTAAATCAACGAATGATCATGACCAAGATGGTATTGCTGATAAAAAGGATATCGATGATGATAATGATGGGTATCCAGATAAAGTGGAAAAAGATATTTTTACTTTCGACCATGACAATGATGAAATTAAAGATAAAAAAGATGATGATGACGATAATGATGATTTGCTTGATGATGATGAAAAGAAAAAATATTTGTTTGATACGGATAACGATGGTACGGAAGATGCCGTTGAAAACCGTGTCTTAGGCGATGAAAAAGATGCTGATAGCGATAATATTTTAGATGTTGTTGAACAGAAAAAATACAAAAAAAATCATGACAATGACGATGAAAAAAATGAAGATGATACCGACGATGATAAAGACTGTCTTGCCGATGATAGCGATACCATGCTGAAAGATCATGATAATGATGGAACAGCAGATAATCTAGATGATGACGATGATGATGACGGTATTTCGGATATGAAAGAAGAGAAATTTAAACATATCTATAACCATGATAATGATACATACGCTGATTGTGGAAGTGGCGATAACATGGGTGATACCGATGATGACAATGATGGATATGCAGATGCATTTGATCCGGGACAAGAGTATGATCATGATAACGATGGGGAAAACGATAATACCGATATAGACGATGATGGCGATGGTTCGCCCGATAGTGATGATCCTCAACCATACGATTACGATAATGACGGTACTGACGATTCAGAAGACGCGGATAATGCAACAAATGTTGAAGCTCGTGTGTGGTATGGGTTTATGAATTATCGTAGAGGTTATGTGTATGATGGTGGATTGAATGATACTGTTACAGATACCACCACCAGTTCCTTAGTAGAGGCTCGTTTGGATGAGGTGATTTTAAATGGTGAGGTGGGTGGTTTCATTCAAACATGGGGCCATGCTAAATCAAGATACGAAGAAAACTATACTAACTCCAGAGACGACAGTCAGTCCTATAAAATAACTGGGACATCGGAAGAAAGTATGCCGGTTGTTTTGGATGGTACATATATGGTTTCTGGTGGTACTTTTGATGCATCTACCGGAGAATACACCATTGGTATAAGTGGCTGTGTCAATGACGACGATCCAGATTATTGCAATACATCTGTCACAGTTTCTAACGGGAATGAAGCTTCTGCAGTGTTTGTTGAAGGTGGCTATATTGGTGGTGGAAGTGAAGAAGGGTGCACACAGTCAGAATCAGATAATTATGCTGGTGATTCAACTTACTGTGCCTATTATACTGATACGAGTCATTCGACCATGGTAAACTCGTTTAGTGATTCTTCGTATGATGAGGCCGGTTTGAATGGTTATACAAGCATCGCTACGGATATTTCTTGGAGTTTTTACCGTACTACTTGTCGTGCGTTTGAAGAATGTTCGCAAGCTGATTCATCAAAACCAACTGACAACGATCAACCATTTTAATTCGACAAGTACAACGATACAAATTATCGACCACCAGCCATAGAGCTGGTGGTTTTAGATAAACAGTATTGTCCAATCAAGGAATGAGCCTGAGATGGATGAGTTAAACTTGCATTTTTTTTGATAGTTGGTATACTCTACGTTACGTATTTAATTAAGTAGATACATGCGAGAACAATGCATTCCTGCCTGCATTTGCAGGTCGTGTACTGTGGCATGTGTCGTAATCTAAAAGGAATTTATGTCAAAAACTCCAACAATGCTGGAGATGCTCAAAGCTGGCGTTCATTTTGGGCACCGTAGCAGCAAATGGCACCCAAACATGGGGCCATACATTTTCACTACGAAAAAGAACGTCCACATTATTAACTTGGAAGCCACGGAACAGAAGTTGAAAGAAACACTGCAAGTGGTGCAAGATTTGGCCGCAAACGGGAAAACGATCCTTTTTGTCGGTACAAAAAATCAAGCTTCAGCGGTTATTGAAAAATACGCGAAAGAATGCGGCATGCCATATATCACGAACCGATGGTTGGGTGGAATGCTTACAAACTTTAAACACGTTTCCACTGTTGCACGTAAACTGACGAAATTAAAAGCCGACCGTGAAAGCGGCGACTTGAAAAAATATACGAAGAAAGAACAATTGGAATTTGACCGCGAAATTGAACGGTTAGATAGCATCGTTGGTGGTGTTGAGAATTTAATGAAACTGCCAGACGTGGTCTTTATTGTTGATTTGCAAGAAGAAAAAACAGCATTGCGTGAAGCGAAACAGTTGAACTTGCCTATTATTGCGATTTGCGATTCAAATGTGGATCCAAAACAGGTCGATTATCCTATCCCTGGCAATGACGATGCAGTGAAATCCATTGAACTGCTCGTGAAAGCTCTTGCTGGTGCGGTATTGGATGGAAAACAGAACCCGGTTGTTGCAACTGTTCCTGCAGCCCCAGCAGTTACTCCATCAGTATAAATAACCATTTATTATGATTACGACAGAACTCATACAAAAATTACGTTCACAAAGCGGCGCTGGCATCTTGGATGTCAAAAAAGCATTAGATGAAACCAGCGGTGATTATGATAAAGCTCTTGAAATTTTGCGCAAACGTGGAGAAGCAGTCGCATTGAAAAAAGCAGGCCGTGAAGCGTCTGAAGGCGTGGTCACGTCGTATATTCACATGAATAAAATTGGTGTGTTATTGGAATTGAATTGTGAAACCGATTTTGTGGCACGCACCGAAGATTTTCAAACACTCGCAAAAGATTTAGCCATGCAAGTGGCTTCCATGAACCCACGCTATTTGAAACCGGAAGAGGTGACTCCTGAAGTACAAGCAAAGGAACGTGAAATTTATGCTGCACAAATTGAGGGGAACAAGCCAGAAAACGTGAAAGAAAAAATTATTGAAGGCAAATTGAATAAATTTTTTGAAGAACAGTGCTTGTTGAATCAACGATTTTTCAAGAACGAAGACCAAACGATTCAGGATTTGTTAAATGAAGCGATCGGGAAAATGGGAGAAAATATCCAAATTCGACGCTTCGCGCGATTTAGCCTGGATGACCATGAATCAAATGAGAGTTGCTGAAGTTCAATTTCATACCTGGGATCGATCATATTTTTTTGATCCGGCTGGGTTTGATTTGAAGTTGGGTGACCGGGTGATTGTGGATACCAGCCTTGGCCAAGATGTGGGAAAGGTGATTGGGTTTGGTGAAGTGGCCCCGCATGAGTTGGACACGGCGCTGCAACCGGTAAAACGCTTGCCGAGTATGGCGGATTTTGAAAAAATGAAGCGCCAAGCTGAGAGTAAAGCAGATGTGTTGCAACACGCACGCCAACATGCACGGCAATTAGATTTACCAATGAAAGTTATTGATGTGTCGTTTTCGTTTGATGATTCTCGTTTAGTTTTTGCGTTTACTTCTAGTACGCGCGTCGATTTTCGTGAATTAGTACGGTTGTTGTCTGCGCAGTTTCAAAAACAAATTCGTTTACAACAAATCGGTTCGCGTGATGTGGTTGCGGAGATGGGTGGCATTGGTCCGTGTGGTCGTGAAACCTGCTGTTCGACTTGGTTAAAAGATTTAGGAAATGTGAGCGCTGACCTGGTTCCCTTGCAGCAGTTGGAACACCGCGGCAGTGATCGGTTGTCTGGGTTGTGTGGCCGGTTAAAATGTTGCTTGGCTTATGAATCCGAAGGGTATCGCATGTGTGGCGCACGCATGCCGGAAGTTGGGACATTTATGAATACGAAAACTCATGGTACGTGCGAAGTGATTTCGCGAAATATTTTGACCCATGTGGTGACACTGAAAAAAGCTGATGGTACCCGTGAAGACGTGCCGCTTGGTTGCGATAAAGTTGGTTGTAATGGCTGTTCAGCAGATAAAGGGTGTTGTTCAAAAAAATCATAATTTTTTCTTATGACATGGATTGATTGGGTTATTATCGGTATCGGCGTTGCGGCGTTGTTCTGTATGGTTGGTTTGGTGGTGAAGTATTGGAACAAATTGCGTTTGCTTGATTTAGATGCCATGCCAAAAGCAAAGCAGCGTTCAAAAAAATATCAGTTAATTGAAGAACGCTTACAACGAAAAGCGAAAGACGCTCGAAATGCTGCCGCAAAAGGAATTTCCCCGGCAAAAGATGCGGTGGTGAAACATTTTTCTCGTTGGTATGAAAAAATTGTGGAATTGGAGCGGAAATACCGACACGCGATGCCCACGCCAGCCACGCAAGAAGAGAAAGAAAAGACACGCCAAAAAATTGCCAGCATTATGGAATCGGCTGTCGCATTATATAAAGAAGGAAAGTTGGCGGAGGCCGAGCACCTGTTTTTAGATATTATTCGCCTGAACCCAAAAGAAGTGGAAGCGTACGAATATTTAGGGGAATTATATTCGCAGAAAAAAGAATATGACCACGCTATTGAAACGTTAGAGTTTGCGCGTAAGTTGCGCCCAAAAGAAGATCGTATTTACTATGATTTAGGAACAGTGTATCAGTCGCAAGGATTACAAAAAAAAGCGTTGGCGTATTTTAAGGTGTGCGTGAAGCTGGCGCCGAATAACCCGCGTAATTTAGATTCATTGTTGGCGCTTGCTATTGAAATGAAAGATCGCATATTGGCGCGTACGACGTTGCGTCAATTGAAAGAAGCCAACCCCGAAAACCAAAAAATTACCGAATTTGAAAAATTGGTGAAAGAGATGTAGAATACGCTGGCGTATTTTTACGCCAGTATATTGTGCATCTGTTCTTTTGTGTCAATTTTCTCTGCGCACATTTGCCGTTGTAGCTCAGTTGGTAGAGCACATCCATGGTGGCTTGTAAAAGTCTGCCCGCTTGTATGGCAACATGCAAGATGAACTCCGAATTACGGTTAATAACCAGACACATGGTCAAGACCGTGGCGATACAGAAATGTATTCGCCCGAACGACTGACAAGGAGTCCGCCTCTGGCGGAAAGATACAGTCTAGTCCTCACATACGTGTTTCAATAAAGTGAGGTGTAAACGAAGGATGAGGTCTGCGGTTCGATCCCGCACAACGGCTCCAACAAACTTGAGCATATCACTTTCGCAGTAACGCGAACATATATGCACATCCAAAATCTTTACGAGCAATTCTGTGAATATCAGATTGCTTTTAAGGGTGGCAAGTACCCCATTTTTAGACAGTGATTCTCATTTGGTTTAGTAAGATAATTGGTTAATTATAGCTATAGTATACGGAGTACGAAAAGAGGATTGTTTTTTTGATAATTATATGCTATAAAATTCATAATTATTTTATAAGATGTTATTATGGTAGAATTAATTAAAAGAAGAGACAAGAGAAGAGATTTGAGAGATTCCGAAAAAAGATATCTTGATGAACGACGTGAAAGAAAAAGAGAAACATATGTTGAAGAACCACCATTGCCAGAAATGAAGTTAGCTGTGGTTGTGCCGGTGTATCGAGAATTTACTAATGGAAATTTATTTAGATTGATAGAATCATTTGAAGGATTATGAGTCGGATTTTGATTAACTCACAAAAAAGTTAGAGCAAGGTAAATCAAAAGAATAGAAGAATCATATAGTTTAGATAAAAGTTATTGAGCAACATTTTTATGAATCCAATCCAACAAGAAATTTGGCAGACTATTCAAGCCATGAATAAGGCATGGACAATAGATAATACCCCTGAACAGTTGAATAATTATTTTCATGAGCGGATGGTTGCTATCAGTGCAACCGATAGAGAACGACATGAAGGGAGAGCAGCCTGTGTTGCTGCCTGGACTGGATTTACACGATCTGCAAAAATTCATTATTTCAAAGAACTTGATCCCAAAATTGAAGTATATGGAAATAACCAGTTTGCAGTAGTTACATACTATTTTGATATGTCATTTGAGATGCACGGACGCACTATTACGATGCAAGGACGAGATATGTTTGCTGTAGTAAAAGAGGATGGTAAATGGTGGATAGTTGCAGATCAATACTCAGCGTATCCGTTATAATACCTGTATGCAAAACAATCAACAAAAAACATTTCAGAGATTTTCAGAACAGACAATTCAATTTTTAGGTGATCTCCAATCCCATAACAATAAAACATGGTTTGAAGCACATCGAGAGGATTATCAGCAGTTTGTTTTAGAACCACTACAAGCGTTGGTACAGGATTTGAGCAATGATATGCTCATGATTGACTCGTATTTTGAAGTAACGCCAGCAGTGAATCGAACAATTTCTCGCATTCATCGTGACACTCGATTTTCAAAAGATAAATCACCCTACAAAACTGCGATGTGGATTACATTCAAACGTCCCACTAAGGAATGGAAAGATGCTCCTGCATATTTTTTTGAATTGTCGCCTGAATCATATCGGTATGGTATGGGTTTTTACAGCGCTTCTCCAGACACAATGGCACGGTTGCGTGAATTGATGGAAAAGAAGACAAAAGAATTTATCAAAGCGATACAATTTTATCCAAAGCAGAACATATTTACTCTCGAAGGCGAGCAATATAAAAAGGTATTGAATCCAAATCTCCCTGCGGAAATTCAATCATGGTATCAACGCAAAAACATCTATTTGGTACGCAATACAACAATCGATCAAACGCTATTCTCAAAGCAGTTAGTTACAGAGTTAGCGAAACATTTTCAGCTATTAGCACCGCTGTATCAATTCTGGAATACGTTAGTAACAAAGGTGTAGTATCAGGACATGAATACATCACGGCCACTATTAACTAAACATATTTCACTAGAGGATTTTCAATCTTTTTATTGGCTAAAAGAGGAATTGGTGCAATTTTGCAAAGAGCATGGAATCAATACACAAGGAGGGAAACGTGAGATTGCAGATAGGATAGAAGCATTTTTACGCACTGGCAAGGTTACTTCAATAAAAAAGGTATCAAAAAAGACAGTTTCAAAATTTGATTGGAATAAAGAAACATTGAATTTAGCAACAGAAATTACGGACAGCTACAAGAATACAGAAAATGTACGAACTTTCTTTACAAAGCAAATTGGCAAACACTTTGCGTTTAATGTTCAATTTATGAATTGGATGAAAGTGAATGTGGGTAAAACGTTGCAAGATGCGATACTCGAATGGAAACGTTTGCATGAGTTGAAGAAAGATACGGCAGAGAAAAAAGAGATCGCTCCACAGTTTGAGTATAATCGGTATATTCGTGATTTTTTGCAGGATAATCCAGATAAGGCACTTAAGGATGCAATTAAGTATTGGAAAATCAAACGGTCTTTACCAGAGGATAGAAGATACAAAAAAACTGATTTACTACTTGAGTAAATAATCTACATAAGTCAGATTTGCTTATTACGTTTGGGCTTCATAAAGACATGTGTATAATGTACTTGACTATTGCTGAGGTTATGGTAAACTATTTTAGTATTTAGTTTCCATTAGTAATTAACCAATAATAGTTATGGATAAAACCGCTTATTATCTTCTGACCAGCCTCTATAACCAACAATGGTGGTGGGTAGGAATTCTATTTTTTATTAGTGCTTTGATCTGTTTATACTATGCCTATGGGCCGAAGCAACAACCTAAACCACTTAAAATTTGGATGGTTGTTGCATTAAGCTGGGTAAGTATTATGTGGCTAACACTGGTGGTAATTAGAGATCATATGAGTTTAATTGGAAAACTTGAGGGAGCCATTCCAGCTGTGATAGTAGAAGGATTTTGGGTAGCCATATTATTATTCGTGGCGGGTGTATTGTTACGTGATATATTAACTAAAAATAGGATTACTTTTACCTTGCCTATTCATTTAGTAGATAAAATCATAGCTGGTGTATTTATTGTTATCTCGTTATTATATCCGCTTTATTATTTGCCTTGGGGATTACAATTTCCCAATACTGCCATCATTGGTTTAACGATTTATCCAACACTAATTTTCTGTGCCGTGCTGCTTGTAACAGCAATGCCCAAATCAAATCGTTGGTTGGTATTATTACTTTTATTGGCGAACACTTCACCTCTAGCACAACTCAGCGCAGGGATTTATGAAAATTTGATCCTGGTACCAGTGATTATCTATCTTTTCATAAAATTGCTGACGAATTGGAAGCAGACTAAGCAATGGCAACAGAGCTTACCCCAATAATAGATACATTATGACTCTTATGAAAGACACAAAACAGGATATCATAGCTAAACAATTTCAAAAACATTTTGAGCATTTTGGATATAAAAAAACATCTGTTGATGATGTGGCAAAGGCGCTCAATATGAGTAAGAAAACCATTTATCAGTATTTCAACAGTAAAGAAAAAGTCTTTTATTATATTGTCAGTGGTGTTGCGCAAATGTTGAGTAAAAAAATGGAAAAGCAGTTAGAAAAATTTTCAACAAACAAGGAAAAACTCAATCAATTTATTACCATTATTTTCAAAGAAACAAAACGATGGATCAAAAAAGGGAATGATGCATTTGAGTTCAAATATAAATATGATATTGCAGAATTGGCTTTCCAGGAGGCGTATGATCAACTGTTACGAAAAATTATTGAGGACGGAATGAAACAAAAGGAATTCGAGAAACAGTCACTTGATGTTATTATTAGTCATATTCATGGAATTATTTCAGAGAGTATGAAGTTATTACATACCAATCCTTCACTCAACATTGAAAAAGATGTAGAACGGTCTATAATGAAATTAATTTTATAGTAATTAACTTCAACATTATGCCAAAAGAAAAGCTCGATGATATAGACGATTTAAAAGATTTTCAGAAATTTGATAAATCGCTTGTCTTGGAACGAATAAATGAAATTATTCCACAGTTACCAAAAATGATTGGAGGTTTTGCTGGAATGACATTTTTTGTGATGGCTAGTCTATTGCAGGTTGTCGTGAATGCAATTGCAAGACCGCATGAGGCAGTAACGTTTTTACATCTTTTGTTTGGATTATTGATTTCCTATGCAGTTGCATTCATTGCTGGATTTTTAGTAATGAGAAGAGCTAAAAATAGAATTAGAGCGAAACTGAAAGGGAAAGGTATTATTGATGATTCTAAATTATAGCCTAACTTCTTGCCTCCTGGGATTTGTAAGATAAACTGAGCTGTATGAAAAATAGTGTTTTCAATAACTATAATCCTATTCAGGTGCTGAGCAATGCACTTGCGCCAAATGTTGTATACCATAAATATAAACCAGCAGGCATACTCTCAGAGTTTGTAGAATGTTTTTGGGAGTTATCAGTGAATAAAAAAATTACTAAATCAACTTCATTACCTATTTTACCTGATGGTTGTGCGGATATTGTATTTAGTTTACAGAATGAGAGGCCTGTTACATCTTGGATCAGTGGAACAATGTCGGTCGTATCAACAGTTAAACTCACTAAAACATCACATTTTTTTGGTGTACGATTTTGGCCTGGAAAATTATACCCTCTGTTTTGTACTCCCATGAAAATTTTCGCTCAACAAGACATTGATGTATATCGTATTTTCCCTGAAGCAAAAACATGGAATCAACAATTAGCTGCAACGCAATCATTTGCTCAAAGGATACAGATTGTAGAAGGATGCCTCAATAATTTTATAATGTTTTCAGCTGATTCAAATGTGCAAATTGATTCTATTATTGAAGATATTATATCTCAACAAGGTAGAATAAGTGTTACCGACTTTGCACAGAAACATCACGTAACGGATCGTCAGCTCCGTCGGTTATTTGAAATCTCTATTGGTATTAGTCCAAAAACATTTGCACGCACCATTCGATTTCAATACTTATTGCAAGATGTATTGAACACTAAAAAAGGATCATCTATACGCCAAGCCTTACGTTATGGATATTATGACCAACCGCATTTAATCAATGATTTAAAAGTGATTTGCAACAAGACTCCTCAAGAGTTCGCTGATTTTATCGGTATCTGATGTATGTCCGATATTTACAATACGTTCGTGTTGTAAGCAGTTAGAATAAGGCTACTAAATAACTAACCAATTTAGTTATCTATGAAAACAGCTTCGCTTTCACCAAATTTGATGGTAGAAGACATGCACAAAACCATTGAATTTTATACAAGCATTTTAGATTTTACTGTTACTATGACCGTTCCAGATGAGAAACACCCTGTGTGGGCAATGCTACAAAATGACGGGGTCACTATTATGTTGCAGCAAAGAGCGAGTTTTGTGGAAGAAGTTCCAAATTTTGCTCAACAGCCAATTGGTGGATCATTCTCCCTGTATATTCATGTAGATGATATTGATACTCTTTACAAGAAAATTCAGCAAGAGAAAATCACTATCATTCAAGAATTACACAAAACCTTCTATGGCGCACGAGAATTTTCTATCAAAGATGTTAACGGTTATGTGCTTTATTTTGCTCAGGATTAACTATGCCATCTAATAAACAAGCAATCTTAAAGCAATTTCAAACCATCCCAGGAGTAGGAAAGAGCATTGCCGAAGATTTGTGGAATTTAGGTTTTCGATCAGTCACTGAATTAAAAGGTAAAAACCCTGAAGGATTGTATGAGCAGTTATGCAATCAGCAAGGTCAACATATTGATCGGTGTATGCTTTATGTGTTTCGATGTGCAGTATATTTTGCTTCACATAAAAAACATGACCCAGAAAAACTGAAATGGTGGAACTGGAAGGACTGAATTTAAAAAGTAACGACTATCTTCTTTGACGCTTCGTGGTATATATTGATATTTACAATTGTTCAGTTTTGATATACATTTTTAATGAATGTAATTATATTGCTATGACTATTGAACCGAAACAATACGAAATAGATACTGCGTCATTAAGTTATCACGAAGCTAGTCTGTTAACTAGACTTAATGGTTTTTATCAGGAGCTACATACACTTGTTATTGAGCAGGAAACGTATCAAACAGCTGGTACTTATCCACAAGAATTTTACGAGAAAATAGGACTCTTATTTGATAAAATTCAACCATTAATTGAGCAAAACTCCGCGCTTAGACTAGCAGAAGTCATAGGAAGCAAAGAAATTACAGGGCAAAACTTTGCAGAACAACAAGCAAAAGAACAGACTAAAGGGTTACAATATATCATTGTCTTGTTACAAGATATTGAGCAACAATTAAAGCCTGGTTTAGAAGCCGAAACCATCCCAACAGAAGATTCAGAACTACTTCCATTACGCGAGGTTTTGAAAAGAACGATAGACGATCGGAAAGAATACTTACGAAAGGACCAAGAAGAATTTGAAGCTTGGTCTCCAGGTGGTGCAAGATATGAAGCAGAACAAGAATATCGAAGACAACAAGGAACTGCGGCAAACGAAAGAACTAACAGAATGATGGATCGCTTGAGAAAAAGTAATCGTAAGTAGAATTAATTCTATAAATAAGATAATTCAGAATTATAGTCTATTTTATTTTCCATAAAAAACACAAATTAGAAGAGGTACAATGGTGGAACTAGAAAGATGAATTTTTAAGCTCATGAATATCGTAATAGAGTGGCCAAAAACCACTTTATTTGTTATCCTTGAGTAAGGAAAATCTTACCAATTTTACAGAATAGTTAATTCCATTTACGCTTATGACACAGAAGAAAAAACAACCAGAAAAGCACAATCAATTTATGGAGTGGATTACCGTATCCAGCAAAGGGCAGGTATCTATTCCAGCAGGTATTCGTAAGAAATTACATATCAAAACAGGCGATCGGTTACTTATTGTACTGCGTAGAGGTGAAGATGGCATTAACCTTATTCAGAAGAAAGCCCTGGATCAAACATTTAACAAATTTAGTAATTAAATAATACTATTATGGACGAACAAAAATACAAAGATATTTGCCAAAGTTGTGCCATGCCAATGGAAAAATTTGCTGATTATGGCACGAATCAAGATGAATCGCAAAATTATGAATTCTGCACGCATTGTTATCAAAAAGGAGCATTTACTCAACCGAATATATCAATGGAACAAATGATCAACGGGTGTATTGGCATTATGGTTCAATATGGAATGAGCGAAGAAGAAGCCAAAGCACAAATAGAACCTGTAATACCAACATTAAAACGTTGGAAAAAATAATATATCATTACTATTATGACATCAATAAAAAAAGTACTTGGTTTTGGAGTATTAACATGGTTAATTCCATTTATACTGGCTTTTGCCTTTTATACACCACAAGGTGAGATTCGTATTGATCTGCATCTGTTCAAAT
Source organism: Candidatus Kerfeldbacteria bacterium (assembly GCA_016182555.1). Taxonomy (GTDB): domain Bacteria; phylum Patescibacteriota; class Patescibacteriia; order UBA9570; family XYC2-FULL-38-9; genus JACPGJ01. Next base: position 245,793 of record JACPGJ010000008.1, on the reverse strand, counting down.
CTATCATGATTGTTGTTGCATCATTGGTGGGGTCATTTTTACTAGTGCGCTATTTTAAGAATGTGCATAAAAATTACTTGAAGGAAGGCATGCGTATTGGTGTATTGTGGTTAGGCATGAATCTTGTTTTAGATGTGTTACTGCTGATACCTATGTCACACATGTCATTTGGAGATTATATTGCTCAAATTGGTTTACGGTATCTCATGATCCCCATATTTAGCATTGGTTTTGGTATGGCACTTGAGAATTCTCAACAGAATCAAAAATAGCATCAGAGTATGTCAATTATTACAGAATTATCATCACAACGTGGAGAGCGAACAGAAGATGCAAATCGTGCGGTTGCAAGCAAGTGTCTTCAAAAACCAATTTTATTAAAAGATATTATTCAAGGACTGAAAGAAGATAATGATAACCTTATTGCTGATTGTGCTGAAGTATTAACGTTTGTTGCTGAACAAAATCCCAAGTTGGTTAAACCCTACATAAAACAGCTGTTACCATTACTCGATCATAAAAAAACAAAAGTACGCTGGGAAATAATCCATACGTTATCATTTATTGTTGAGGAAGTACCGACTATCATTCGTGGAATTTTCCCAAAATTAAAAGGTATTGCCATACTTGATGATAGTACTATTGTACGAGACTATGCTACGTGGACGATTGCCAATTATGCAAACACAGGAAAAAAAGCTGCAAGAGAAGCAGTAGATGCACTCCAGGTTATTCTGGATGAATGGAAAGAGAAACAAGCAGCCAAAGTAATTCAGGGGTTTATTTATGCAATTCGGCAAGACCAATCTTTAACAGAGCGCCTTCAGAAACTTGTACAGAAGTATGAGCGCAGCACGAAGGGTGTTGTCAAAAGAGCAGTAAGAGAATTTTACAAATCGATTGAATAGATTTAGAAATTTTAAATATATATGGTTATTAAGCAATTCAAACCATTTAAGGGACAGCATTGTGAAACAACAGCAACAGGGAGCTTACTCAAATTTATTGGGGTTGAGTTGTCTGAACCAATGTTATTTGGGTTAGGTGAGGGTTTGGGGTTTATCTATTGGGATATGAAGATTATGGATTTTCCGTTTATTGGAGGTCGGGTGAAACCCGATGCATTAACACAAAACCTAACAAAAAATCTTGGCTTAAAATTTCATGTGCAAGAGACATCTTCTCCGAAGAAAGCATGGGAAAATATACAAAAGATTCTGGATGAAGGAAAACCCGTTGGCTTAAAACTTGATTGTTATCATTTAGATTATTTTACGAGCAAAGTGCATTTTGCTGGTCATTATGTAGCCATGTACGGTTATGATGACACCTATGCGTATTTAGTAGACACCATACAGCAAGGAAGTACAGTGAAAACAACCCTTGAACATCTTGCTTTGGCACGTAAAGAAAAAGGTCCAATGGCATCAAAAAATTTATCGTATACCATTGAACAAACAGGTGCATTACCAGCCTTAGATAAGGTAATTGTCAAATCGATTAAAGCAAATGCCAAAGATTATTTGAATCCTCCGATTACAAATATCGGGTATAAAGGTATCCAGAAGTTCAGTAAAGAAATACTACAATGGTTTAAGCGCAGCAAGAATATAGAAGCAGATTTTGCATTGACAGCATTACTGATGGAACGTGGCGGTACAGGTGGAGCGCTATTTAGAAATTTATACCGTGATTTTTTGGATGAATCAAGCTCTCTTATCAAGAGTGAAAATTTACAAAAAGGCTTTGAATTGTTTTGTGAAATTGCTCCGCAATGGACAGGAGTAGCAAAACTTATCAAGAAAGCAGGAGAAACTACTGAGCAACAGTATCTAAATCAGGCTGGAGACATCTTACAAGAGCTTGCAGACAAAGAGAAAAGAGCAATTACATTTCTTTCAAAAATTTAGATCTTGACAAATTCTCTAATATGATATATCTTCTAGATATATGAAAAAAGAGAATAAAACCCAGTATGTCTTATTAGGGCTATTAAATATTCACCCGCAGTCAGGCTATGATTTGAAAAATAATATTCAGAAGACCGTTGGTTACTTTTGGTCAGAAAGTTATGGCCAAATCTATCCTACACTCGCACAGTTAGAAAAAGTTGGATTAGTTAGTAAAACAGTGCAAAAATCTGGCCGACAACGGCAAATATATTCTATTACTGCAAAAGGGCGAAAAATTTTAAAACAATGGTTACAAACACCAATTACTTTACCAAAGATACGCAATGAATTATTACTAAAAGTTTTCTTTGCGAGCAGTATTCCTACGGAAGTAAGTATCAAACATATTGCAGCGTATATGGAGCAAACGCAACAGTTGCATGGTATATTAAAACAAATTGAAAAAATAATTCTACAACACCCACAATATAATCCAAAAAAACCATATAATTTACTCACCGTACAATTTGGAATACTTGCTACTGGAGCTGAAATGACCTGGTGCAAGCAAGCTTTAAAAAAACTACAATCTATTTAACCCAATATTTTATGAATACAAAAGATACTCATAATAAATCACCACGCAAGTGGTTAAAAATGGGATTATTTATGCTATTAGGAATTATTGTTCTAATCGTAGTGTTATTAGTACTTGGCTATATTATTCAAGTACAAACAAGCAAGAATTTTGCAACCAACTTTCCCGCACCTGGGCAATTAGTGAATGTGGACGGACACAAAATGCACATATACTGTACTGGTGTAGTACAACCAGACGCTCCAACGATCATTTTAGATGCTGGTAACGGTAGAAGCTCATTAGATTGGTCGTTAGTGCAGCCTGAATTATCAAAAACAACACGAGTGTGTAGTTTTGATCGCTCAGGCTATGGTTGGAGTGAACCTGCTACAACTCCCAGAACAGGTAAAAATATTGTTGATGAAGAGAAGCAAATGCTAGAAGTGGCGGGTATTACAGGACCCTATATCTTAGTTGGGCATTCGGGGGGAGGTATGTATGCACGTATCTTTGCAAAATATTACCCACAGGATGTGGCGGGATTAGTGTTAGTTGATTCTGCTGCAGTATCTGCTGATACATTCAAACCACTTGAAGATTTAGAGAATGCACAGTGGCAACAATATTATGTCATGAAGACATTAGCGACTTTTAATATTCTACCGATTCTAGGAAAGATCGGTGGAGATAAAGTGATTCCAGATTTTGTACAGAAACTTCCTGAAGAATACCATGAACCCTATTTAGCCAGTATTGCTCGGCCAGCTTACTTTAATGTCATGAAAGCAGAAGGGGATGAATTATCCACAAAAGATGATGAAGTCTGGCAAGAGCTCAATTCTATTACCAATTTAGGGAATATCCCTATTGTAGTACTCTCAGCACAAGCCACATTTGCAGAGACTGCTGGGCCAACAGCTAAAGAAGTTGATGAGTATTTAGCCAAGACACAAAAGGATCTGCTCAAACTTTCAACGAATAGCAAACAAGTGATTGCTGAAAAGAGTAATCATGATATTCATTTGGATCAACCTGAATTAGTCATTCAGGTAGTGCAGGATGTCATGTCACAAGTAGAGTAGAAATAGTTTATCTGGAATATTGTCTAAAGTAGGAAGATTTTTTTCGCACAAGTGGTGGTGAAAAAGATTGATGTTGCGGCTTTACAGAAGGCAGCTGAGGGAAAATAATCGTGAAAAATTGAATTTTTAATGCCATTTTCACGATTATAGTTGACATAATCGTGAAAAAGTGTATAATTCAAGTATATGCCGCGCCAAATTTATGTTTTTCAAGCATTACCGTCTCTACGCAAACGCTACTATAAAGCTGCAGTAGGTAAAGATGCGCTTATTCAGCTGATCAATGAAGCGGAAGTCGCTGAACAAGTGTATAATTCCAACGCTATTGAAAATAGTACGTTGAGCCTTGAAGAAACCGAAAAAATATTGCTCCAAATTGATTTGGATCGTTTTGTCAGTGAGCGAGAAATTTTTGAAGCAAAGAATCTGGCGCGAGTGGTGAACTACATTAATACCAAAGCAAAACAACAGGAGTTGAACCTGGAAATAATTTTGTCATTGCACAAGATGTTGATTGCCAACATTCGTGATGATATTGCTGGCAGGTTTCGACGCGAGAATGAATATGTTCGTGTTGGTAGCCACATTGCTCCAGCGCCGCAAGAAATTATTGAGCGGTTAGAAACGATGTTTGCAGAATACTATGCGAGTAGTCATGACCATATTATTACGCGTATTGCCAAATTGCATCTGATGTTTGAATATACGCATCCATTTATTGACGGCAATGGTCGTATTGGCAGAGTGATGAATAATTATTTGCTGATACGCGAAGGGTTTGTTCCGATCAATATTACTTTTATTAACCGGCAGATGTATTACGAAGCGTTTCGAGAATTTGACCGCAACGGCACAACGACCATCATGGAAGGCATCGTCGGTAAAGCACTGACGAATAGTTATTACAAAAGATTAGCCTATTTGGAAGGAGCAAAAATAATCACACTGCGGGAATATGCAAAACAAAATCAGTTGTCACATTCAAATGTCATCAATAAAGCCAACCGTCAAACCATTGAAGCATTTTTGGAAAAAGGCGTCTGGAAGATTGGTGTGATGGATAAGAAAAAATAATTACTTTGTAATAATGATTGTATGCATAAAAAAATTATGGAATAGGTATGCATTGTTTGAATATTGAAATGAAAGCGCGGTGCAATGATCAGCAGCGCATTCGCGAAATTCTTCGTTCGCAGCAGGCAGATTTTCGCGGTGTGGATCATCAAATCGATACCTATTTCGTGGTTCCGCATGGACGGTTAAAATTACGAGAGGGAACTATTGAAAATCATCTTATTTTTTATGAACGGGAGAATAGTGCTGGTCCAAAAAAAGCAGAAATTATGTTGTATGATACGAAACCGGAATCGTCGCTAAAAACTATTTTGCTCGCAGCGCTCGAGACATTGGTTGTAGTCGATAAACAACGTGAAATTTATTTTATCAATAATGTAAAATTTCATATCGACAACGTGAAAGAGCTGGGATATTTTATTGAAATAGAAGCGATCGATGACACAGAGGAGATGAGTGAAGAAAAACTGCGCGAGCAATGTGAAATGTATATGAAATTATTCGAGATTCAAGATGACCAGCTCATAACACACTCGTATAGTGATCTATTGCTTAATAAATGAAATTTTAAGATCGCCAAGACCGCTAGGGTGCTTGACAATCGTCTAATTATCGTCTAAAATACGTCTATATTCTATATATGTATGTTTGAACCAAAATACACAATCACCAATAAAATATTAGCTAATGTGAAGTACATTGGTCAAATTGTGACTAGTCTCAATGAACGCCGTTTCCCGCAAGTAGTGCTATTTGAAATGGAGCGTGTTGCGCGCGAAGTTTCATCTCATGCGTCGACCAGTATTGAAGGTAATCCGCTACCATTAACTGACGTGAAGCGTTTGTTGAAACAGTCTCCGGCACATATTCGCGATTCAGAACGTGAAGTGTTGAATTATAATGCCGCATTGTTGGATTTAAAAAAACGCATTGATGCTGGCAACAACACACTCAACATGAAAACTATTTTGGCGATTCATAAGTTGGTGACTACTGGGCTGTTATCAAAAAAAACCATAGGGTCATTGCGGTTGGCTCCGGTGTTTGTCAATGACCCTAAATTACGACAAACTATTTTTTGGCCACCAGATCACGAAGATGTTCCAGCTTTATTGTCCGACTTGTTAGAATTTATTCAAAAACAACAGGGCAGCATAGATGCGTTATTACTTGCGGGAATTTTTCACAAACAATTTGTGTTAATTCACCCGTTCATGGATGGCAATGGTCGTACGGTTCGCTTAGCAACAAAGTTGTTGTTAGCCGGTTTAGGGTTAGACACTTTTCATCTGTTTAGTTTTGAACAATATTACAATGCCAATGTAACGAAATATTTTTCCACTGTTGGCGAGCGTGGAAATTATTATGATTTGCAAGTAGATTTTACACCGTGGTTGGAATATTTTACCGATGGCATTATTGATGAATTATTGCGTGTAAAAAACGAATTAGAAAAATCTGTTCAAGCACCAGCATCTGGATTAAAAAAACATCATCGTGTTATTCTTGATTATTTACGTGAATATGGTTCTATGAATGATAAAATCTATGCAGAGTTAATGAACCGAGCCAAGTCAACTCGTTCTCTCGATTGGCGGTATTTAGTTGCAAGCGGTCTTATTGAGCGACATGGTCAAGGGCGGTCGACGTTTTATCGTTTAAAAGAGTAGTGGTGTATAATGATTGCACGAACATAGAAGAATTCATAGTTGGAAATGGAACATACATTTAACAATATTGTCGAAACAACAAAACTGATTGTTCTTCGCGGACCATCGGGTTCTGGAAAAACATCTGTTGCTCACGCCATTCGCGATGCAGAAACACCCGCTGTGCCCATGGCAGTCATTGAACAAGATTATTTTCGCAGAACGGTGTTGAAAGAAAAAGATATTCCGAATGGAAAAAATATTGCATTGATAAAAGACGTTGTTCTGTATTGTTTGAACCATTCTTACCATGTTATTATGGAAGGTATTTTTGATTGCGGTCGATATGAACCGATGTTTCAAGAATTATTAGCCATCCATCCACACAATAATTTCTTTTTTTATTTTGATATATCGTTGGAAGCAACACTCAAACGGCATGCGACAAAACCAAATAAAGATAGTTTTGGTGAGCAAGAGATGCGGCAATGGTATAAAAAAAATGACTTGCTTCACTGTACACAAGAGAGCATTATTCCCGAAGAGTGGTCACTCGAAGAATCTGTAAGGAATATTATCCATCGTAGTGGTTTAAACCATATAACCAGTTCATTTGCGTTCTCAGCATAATAGTGAAACATTGGGATGAAGAGACATATACTCAAGCGCTCAGAGAAGCCGGTTTTACCACAATAGAGTGGAAATATGATCTCAAAATTGCAGAAGAGGGAATGGCGCGCTTTGGAGAAGAGTTCTGGAATGAATGGAAAAAAACGACCGCAGCTGTTGGTATATTATGCATTAAACAGTGAAATATAACTCTGCACAATACAATTGAAGTTTCTTTACATTTAATCTCTATAAGTATAACATGAATTTGTCTATCAAAAATAATTAACGAAAACACTTATGAACAGAATCACTCACTTCGAAATTCAAGCAGACGATGTAGAGCGCGCAGCAAAATTTTACCGCGCCGCGTTTGGCTGGAACATTGAAAAATGGGATTCGCCAACAATGGAATATTGGATGGTGATGACCGCAGAGAAAGACAGTACGGAACCAGGTATTAATGGTGGGTTATTGAAGCGCCCAGCAAACACCCCGCCGATGGAATGTGGCACAAACGCATTTGTGTGTACTGTGCAAGTAGAAAATTTTGATGAAATCGCTAAAAAAATTGAAGCCGCTGGTGGCAAAGTTGCCATGCCGAAATTTGCGCTGCCCGGAATGGCGTGGCAAGGTTATTTCCTGGACACCGAAGGCAACACCTTTGGTCTTCACCAAACCGACCCAAACGCAAAGTAAGTTTGCGAGAGATAAACCTTTAATACTGAAGTACTATAAAGGAAAGGCAGAATATTCACGCAAGGTTTTTAGTGTTGCTTCAACAGATGAATTAGAGGTGTTGAGTAGTATGATATTAGGAAATTGTTCTACTAACTTTGGAAGTACTTCATCTGCCCAAGAAGGAGTGAGTACTTTAACCCCAGCAAAATCAATTTCAATAACTTCATCTTTGGTCAAACCGCGAGTTTGATATGCAGACAAAGCTAAAAATGCTTCACGTCCGGCTGGTCTTGAAATAAGCATTTCACCAAATTTTTTTAATTCTATTTTCATACGGATATTATTAGCAAGTTAAAATAGCCAAGCAGCCATGAATTTTTTGCTCTACTGTTTCTATCCGATGAATCGGTTACCCAATGGAGAGCTTCTTCCTCTATATTTTTTAGCATAACTTTTTTACTGTAGTTATAAGTATAGAATACAGTCAAAATAAAGCTATGTCCAATTATGTTATACTCAAAATGGTATACTCCACTTGTCGGTCGCCAATCTGCACACGTGTGATTTCACCAACAGCGTGTCCCATAAGCGCCGAACCTAACGGAGAGGTATACGAAATAACGCCGGCTTTTGGATTCGTTTCTGTGGAACCGAGTATTTGAAACGTGTGTTTGCGCCCATCTGCTGTAATAGTCACGGTATGTCCGATTTGCACAGTCGCTGTACTCGCAGCAGGTTCAATAATTTGTGCATGATGTATTTGTTTTTGCAGTTCGTCTATGGCGCGGTTCAGCCCACGCAAACGGCTTTTCGCGATTTGGTATTCAGCATTTTCTGAAAAATCACCGTTCTCGGCATACTTCTGTGTTTCTTTAATCGCTTGCGGAAGTTGTGCTTGTATTCTTTCCAGTTTTTTTTGGAGTGCCGCAAATTTTTCTGCCGTCATTACGGGATCAAATTTCGCAAAGGTGTATTTTCCTGGTTTTCTATTTGGTAATCGCATAGGGCCTATAGTAGCATTTTCAGTTATTTTTTACGAGGAGGCATGCCACACAGGTAAACAAAAAACCCCGTAGTTCTACGGAGTTTTTTAGAGCACAGCATTTTTGCGAGCTATGCCGCTGCTACCATTCCTTCTTCTTGCTCAACTCTTTGTACGTTGATCGCACGAGGACCTTTATCTGACTGTTCGATTTCGAATGAAACGAAATCACCTTGAGAAAGCTCTTCAAATTTCACGCCAACGAGCGAAGAAGAGTGAAAGAACACTTCTTTTTCTTGACCTTCTACGCTAATGAAACCGAAACCTCGGTCAGCGAGCGTTTTGATTTTTCCGGTCAGAACTTTTGCTGAATCTGTCATACAATAACGTTACTTATAAAGATGCAATCTAGAATTTTCTGAAGTTCGACGATACTTCAATCCATACTATTTTACCAGATTAGTGTGTCACATCTTCAGAGAAAAGTCCAATGTTTCGATCAGCACTGCATTCAGGGACATGATGAATAACATGATTAATAATATTGCCTCAACATGCCCCTTGGTGTATAGTATGAAGTAATGAAGCTCTCAGAAGCTCGTCGCAAACGGATTTTTAATTATTTATTTATGTATACACGTATGAATCAGAGTACATCACAAAGTAAGGGGTATCGCGGGCAATGGCTTTTCGGTATCTTACGCATTCTCATGGGTTTTCTCTTTTTCTGGGCGTTTATTGATAAAGTTTTTGGTCTTGGGTTTTCCACCAAATCGGACAAATCATGGTTAGATGGCGTTTCGCCAACTGCTGGTTTCCTCGGCAAAGCGGCTACCGGTCCATTTGCGAGTATGTATCATTCTATGGCCAATAGTGACATTGTTGCTTGGTTATTCATGCTTGGGTTGCTGGGTATTGGCCTTGCACTCATTCTTGGTATTGGAGTGAAAATTGCGGGATATAGCGGTGCTTTGCTGATGTTGCTGATGTGGTCAGCGCTTCTACCAACAGAAACAAATCCGTTCTTGGATGAGCATATTATTTATCTTTTTCTCTTTCTCATTTTCACCCGTATTCCGGTAGGTGACTACCTTGGCTTGGGTAAATATTGGGAACAGACAGGCTTGGTAAAAAAATACTCCATACTCAAATAACATTCAAACAAATATTATTGAAATTCATCTGGTGCATATTTGAACAAAACGAACAAACAGTATTTCAAATCCCTTAATAATGATTTACTAATGTGTGGATTGATAGTTGTCGAATCTGGTATTTGAGTATGCTACAATAGATCCATGATTAAAGAATATCGTTGTAAAAATGATGGTAAATTGTTGTTTAAAGGCATGCTTATCGAAGGACAAATTGAAGTAAAGTGTAAAGCGTGTCATGAAGTGAACACATTTGAACCAACACCGTTGCACGAAGTGGTTTGTCACAAAACCGGTTGCCCAAATCGCGTAGCCTGATGCATGAAACAGTTGATACTAGCAGAATAAAAACAGCAGTGATATAATTACTGTAGTTTATTATTATGTCATTTTTATGGAGGAACACGTATTCAACAAGCGTGCGTTTAGCATTATTTTTGCAAGCGTAGCTATTGTGCTTTGTGCGTATGCCTACACTGTACGCGCCGAGGAAGGTGATAATGGTGATTTTAGCGGCGGTGATGGTGATGGCGGTGAGGTACCAGTAGCGGATAATACGGAAACCGCTGATGTACAACCATTGGGTCCCTACGGCGGTGACTTGTGGGATGTGGCGATTGATTCGACGAGTGGCTATGTGTATACCGTGGCAAAAGATTCACCGAATGGTTTTTATCGCTCGAATGATGGTGGTGACACCTGGGAAGGAATAGAGGGTGTTGATTATGGCGGCGGTGTTGCCGTAGAAGTGAACCAAGATAATGGCAATGTATTTACAGCATTTAATGGTGGGTTATATCGTAGCGAAGACAATGGCGTTACATTCACTCGTATTTCAGAAGATTTTGGAACCGCTCTGTTATATGCACAAGGTGTGCTCATCACATCAAGTAATAGCACTGCCGGTGCAGTATTAGTGAGCAGCGATGAAGGAGACAATTTTGACACCGTCATGGTGGCAGATGGAGTGACGATTTGGTGGCTGGAGAGTTCGCCAACAGACGGCGAATTCTATGCACTCGGTTTTGATTCTGACTATGTTACCCGTGTGTATCGTTCAACAGATAGCGCGGCAACATGGAGTGAATTGACTATTCCGACTATCCAAGATAATTCCGCTGGTCCACGCGTGTGTGTGAATCCGACAGATGCGAATAATATTGCTCTTAGCGGTGGGTATAATGCGAACGGGTATTACAGCGCTGATGGTGGCGATACCTGGGTAGAAACAGCAGTCATGTCGCAAACCTGTGTGTTTGATCAAGAAGGCCGCTTATATTTTAGTGAACAATATTCCAACGATGGTGGCGCAACGTGGGAAGCTCTTGGCCAAGATGAATCGAATACCGCGCTGGGTGGACACAATATTACCATTGACCCGACAGATGTGGATGTGTTGTATGTGGATGGTATACCGGGCTTAAGTAAGAGTATTGACCGTGGAGAAACGTGGGCGGATATGAACCAAGGTATTTTGGGGGTAACCATTACGGATATCAGCCAAGCCACAGACAAAAATATTATGTGGGGTGCGGCGTATAACGGTATTGTGAAAACCGAAAATTTCACTTCCGAAAACCCAACCTGGTCATTTGTGATTCAAGAACCAGGAGGAGCCATTTGGGTGAAACCCGATGATGGGAATATTGTGGTGGCTGGTGAAATTGGCGCGATTGTCCGTACCACAGATGGTGGCGATACGTGGTCTGAAAATCTCATTTCTGACTTGATCACTACCGACTATGTGGTCAATGAAATTATTCAAGATGTGAGTGATGAAAATACCTTGTATGCGGCAGTGATGAGCAATGATCCGAATGTGCCAAAAACAGGATATGTATTCAAATCAACAGATCTGGGTGCGACATGGGAAGATATGGAGCTATTAGACGGCCCAGCCGCACAAACCATTGCACAAGCATCTAATGGAGATATCTATGTTGGTGTCGGCGCTGAAGGGGGAACATCGTATAAAACAGGTATCTATAAATACAGCGATAGTGAATGGACGCATGTAGATAATTCACCAGAGGAAGAAGTGGTGAAGGTGGCTGTTGATCCAGATGATGATTCTACCGTCTATGCCATTGCCAGTATTGAATATGGGAATAATGACACAACGAATTTCGGTTTCTATAAATCAACGGATGCAGGCGAGACTTGGACAAAAATTACTGAAGGTTTGGATCGTTTGCGAGAATACCACAGTCTCACTGTTCAGGCTTCGACTGAACCAAATACGTTGTATCTGGGTGCCACGAATTATTACAGCCAAGGAGTATTATTGAAATCGAGTGATGGCGGAGAAACATGGGGCACATTGTATACTGGTTTGCAGGATGAAACATTCTATACATTGTTCTTTGATGGCACGATTGCCGGAACATCACGTGGTTTGTTTGATTTGAAATCGAAAGCCTCGCTCACGTTGAAAAAAGTAAATAAAGCCGCTCGCGTTGGAACACAACATCGAGGAGCACAATCAGCAAAGAAAACAACAGTGCAAGTAAAAACCACATTGAAAGATGCGGTGACGAATAAAAAATTGTCGCAGCAACGCGTGAATTTGTTTCGTAAGATTGGAGATACATTAACAGGTGTGGGGCATGGTAAGACCAATGCGAAAGGAGTAGCAACGATTACCGTAAAAATAAAGCCAGCACAAAAGAAAGTGAAGTTTGTCGCAAAATGGTCACCAAAAAATGATGATACAAACGAATACGTTTCTGCACAATCAGATGCGCTGAGTGTGAAGGTAAAGAAATAGAAATTGCAGGACAGCGCGCGTTCGATAGTTGCGTTTCAGCACAGGTTTGCTAGGCTACAGCTATAATCATTATTGTTATCCTATGTTTCAACCAAAAGGGCCGTTTTGCCAAAGTTGTGGCATGCCGCTTTCCAAAGATGAACAAGGCGGTGGTACCAATGCCGACGGTACGAAAAGTAGCGAATATTGCAGCCGTTGTTATCAAAACGGTCAATTTACTGAGCCGACTATCACTTTTGAAGAGATGAAAACGAAAGTGGAAGGGAAAATGAAGGAGATGCATATTCCAGGTTTCCTGGCTCGTAAGTTCACTAAAAACATGCACGAACTGAAACGCTGGAAAGACGCGGCATAAACCGTTGCCTCTACCACGAATTGTGCTATACTTCTAGAAGACGTCCCCAAACCGGGCGTTTTCTATTTGCCTGAATATTCAGTTGTGTATAATATAACTCACATGAAACGTATGCCAAAAAACACGGGCGAAATTATGATTTACCAGTCTAAGACTGGGAAACTCTCAGTTGAAGTTAAGATTCTCAATGAGACAGTATGGTTAACATTAAACCAATTGTCACAACTCTTTGCTGTGGATAAGTCTGGTATTTCGAGACATATACGAAACATCTATGCATCTCTTGAGTTAGATAAAGCTTCAACTGTTGCAAATTTTGCAACAGTTCAAAAAGAGGGGAATCGTGAAATAGAACGTGAAATTGAGTTCTATAATCTCGATATGATTCTTTCTATAGGCTATAGAGTAAATTCCAAAGAAGGTACACAATTTCGTATTTGGGCGACGCGTGTTTTGCGTGACCATTTAGTGAAAGGTTTCACGGTCAATAAGCACCGCCTACCCCAAGCACCTCTTCGCGATTTAGAAAATGCGCTAACGTTGATAAAACAAACCATGCATGCACAACAGTTGAGCCGTTCTGAATCTGAAGGTTTGCTGGAAATTATTACCCAGTACGCTGATACGTGGATATGGTTGCAGCAGTATGATGATGAAAACATTCCTGCACCGGTGAAAAAACACAAGTTAGCCTATCGATTGACCTCCGACATTGCTCAAGTAGCAATACACGAGCTGAAATTAAGTTTAATGCGCAAAAAAGAAGCCACAGAAATTTTTGGTCGTGAACGGAATGAAATGTTACATGCCATTTTGGGAAACATCTATCAAACATTTGGCGGTAAAGAGTTATATTCAAGCATTGAGGCAAAAGCGGCGCACCTGTTGTATTTTATTATTAAAGACCATCCATTCACTGACGGCAATAAACGCATTGGTTCGTTTCTATTTATTCTTTTTCTTGAACGGAATAAATTATTATTCAACAAAATTGGTGAACGAAAATTTAACAACAATGCACTCGTTGCACTCGCATTGTTGATCGCGCAAAGCAAACCCCAACAAAAAGAAACCATGGTCGCACTTATTATGAATTTCATTGCTCGGTAATGATATATTCTATTTTGATCCTTTTTTCACTATAATATTTTACCTATGAGTGGGAAAACACATGCCGTTGTTGGAGCGAATGCCGTATGGGTGGCAGCATTAGTGTATCCACTGGGCAATGAAGTGCCCGTGTTGCTCGCTATTGGTGCATTGGCAGCCTTACTTCCAGACATCGATGCAACATCAGCAAAAATTCATTATATGGGCAGTGGAGCACTCGGAGTTTTTCGTGGGGTTTTTCATCATCGCGGATTTTTTCATTCATTCCTCGCTATCAGTATCATCGCTATTCTTACTCAGTTATTTTTGAGTTCGTATCATCCAGCTCTGCCGATGGTGATGATTCTTGGTTATGCGAGCCATCCAATCATCGATGGTTTCAATAAACCTGGCGTCGAATATTTCTTTCCCTGGCGGAAACGGATTCGTTTACTGCCGAAGTGGTTGACCACGCCAGTGAATGGAGTAGTTGACCAGTTATTATTTATTGCTGGTGTTGCAGGAATTGTTTTTCTGATGACCACATATAGCGATCTATTTTCGGTGGCGAATGTTATGCTCTATTAGAAAATTTGCTATACGCAAAACGAAAAAATATTTGCAGCGCAAAATATAATTTTATTTTATGCGGTGAATAAACTCATCAATGGTCGAGTATGATTCATCAAAAATGAGATATAGGCTTTCAGTTTCTTGCTGTTCTCCGATCAAAATACATTCACCACGAATTTTGTGTGCCAGTTCCAAGACTGTTTCTTTGTTTCTGTACCGCGAAGCAATAAAATAATCGTAGGTCATACGGGATTTTTTTAATATGACCATACGGTAGCATTTTTCTTGGAAATGGTATAGGCTGAAATATATATGATGAATGATCACCATACCGTTCGTGTTGTGCTATTTGATTGCGATGGCGTTGTCATTACTGGCAAACGATTTTCGTATTACTTGCATCAGGATTTTCATTTAACTGAAGAAGAGACCGCACCATTTTTTACTGAACACTTGCTCGATTGTATCGTGGGAAAAGCGGACTTGAAAAAAGAGCTGCAGCCATATCTTGTGCAATGGAAGTGGCAGGGAAGTGTGGATGAATTTTGTGATTATTGGTTTCGGTCAGAGAATGCAATCGACAGTCGTGTGATTGATGTTGTCGCACAGCTTCGTAGCCAAGGGGTCCGCTGTTTTGTGGCGACTAATCAAGAACAGCATCGAACAACCTACTTGCGAGAGATGCTCCAATTTAACCAGTTGTTTGATGGGGTATTTTCTAGTTCGGATATTGGGTATACAAAAGGATCTCCCGAATTTTTTGCCCGCGTACTGCAGCAGTTACAGCCGTGTACTAAAGAAGAGCTACTCCTATGGGATGATACACAACAAAATGTTGATGTTGCCCGTGAATTTGGTATTCATGCAGAATTTTATTCAAATTTCAACCAATTTCAACAAAAAATGAAAGAATATAGCTTTAATTAAACTAAAAATATTAAATATTTTTCTCACAATAAACTATTCGACGGCAGCATATAAAATTTTTGACACAGATCATTTCCTCCTATAGTATACCGATATATGATGAGTGATATTTTAATTGTCCGTGAACCAATAAATACTTCAGTGGTACAAGAATTAGCACTGCAGCGTTTTGGTGATATGGTGAAGGCTGTTGTTGATATTGAACAAGAAATTATGGCGCTGGGTGGGGATTTGCATGCAGACGAAGAAAAAGTTCTGATTGATCAAGGATCAATGCAAGAGAACCTTTGGGGAATCAATATCTATCCTGATTTGCCGCGTTCAGAATGGATTGAATTTGATTCGATGATTAATATTCGACCTCGACAAGACAACCGCTCTCGTAGTGTAGAAGACAAAACGATTCAAGAAAAAATTGTTACCATTGTGAATCGTTTAATTATATGAATATTCCGGCATTACATTCAACATTGGCTGCCGATCGGTGGTATACGTTCACGGTTGCTGAACAATTGGGAAATATCGGTAGCGAAGTAGAACGAACAATATCCTGGCACAAGCGTGGAAAAACACAACAGTGGCAGAATGCATTTGACCGTGCGCTAGAATTGATTGATTTGAGTATCGGTGATCCTCGTTGGCGCAACACGGGAACACTAAAAGAAATTTGTCGTACACGTGAAATTTTGTGCGATCTTTTTTATGGAGAGAATATTCATCATATTTCATTTGAAGAATTGCAGAAATATTTTCTTGAATTTGGTATTCTCGCACGTCGTGATCGTTAATCACCGTATACGAATTTTTTTTAAATATCGTCGTCGTGCGGCGTAATCGGGAATGGTTTGTGCAACCAGGTGCCAAAACCGGGCAGAATGATTCATCTCTTTTAAGTGGCACAGTTCATGCACAATAATATAGTCCACTAAATCGCCGGGTAAAAAAATAATACGATAATTGAAATTTAAATTGCCTGCTTGCGAACAGCTGCCCCAGCGGCTCCGTTGGTTTCGAATACTTACGCGGTGAAACGTGAATTGATATAAGGAATTAAAATACTGTAAGCGTTCATGGACGAGCGCTCGCGCCGTTTCTTTCTGTTTCAAAAATTGTTTTCGTGAATTTTTTGTAAAAATCATATACTATTAAGAAAATCCTGTTGGATAGCTCTGCATAGTATACTACATGTATGCTATACTTCTCTATATGGCAGGCTATTCACAGCTGATGTATGGTCATGGTTGAAACTGGTGTATCGCGTAAAAGTTCGCAAGTAATATTATACCTATGCACATTCCGCCGCACGCCAAAAAAGTATTTTCCGGAATTATTTTTGATATATATCAGTGGGAACAAGAATTGTTTGATGGGACAACAGCGACCTTTGAAGCGGCTAAACGGATGAATACGGTCGAAGTGATTCCGGTAAGGAACGGAAAAATTTTGATTGCGCAGCAAGAGCAGCCAATGCAAGCACCCTGCTATACGTTGTTCGGCGGCCGACAAGAAATAGGGGAGACAGATTTGCAAACCGGGCAACGCGAACTCGCAGAAGAAGCAGGCATCACCGCACAACAGTGGGATCTTTGGAAAGTATTTGAACCAAACGATAAAATTGATTGGAAAATTTCTATCTATATTGCCAGTGGTTGCCAGCAAACCGGTGAACCGCAATTAGACCCCGGCGAGAAAATAAGTACACGCGCAGTTTCCTTTGATGAATTTATTGATATTGCAACAAGCGCGCAGTTTGCTGGTCGCTCCTTGGCTCTAGAAATATTTCGTATGAAACAGGCCAATACGTTGGAGCAATTTAAGCGATTATTGCGCTATTGACCATTTTCCGTAAATATTCTATAGTAAGTCATGCACAAAAAGGTGTGAACAACACCCGCTGTGTTTATGCATGCGCCGTTAGTGTGCTATTTGGGTCGGTACCAAAGTGGTCAAATGGATCTGGCTGTAGACCAGATGGACTTGCGCCTTCGGGGGTTCAAATCCCTCCCGGCCCACCGGACTTTTTGTCCAAGGTGCATACCGCGCCTGCCGAAGTAGCTCAATGGTAGAGCAGCGGTTTTGTAAACCGTTGGTTGGGGGTTCGAGTCCTCTCTTCGGCTCACAAGAGAGTATTAACTAATAAGAGATATGTCACAAGAAAATTTGATTAAACTGGAATGCACGGTGTGTAAGCAACGCACGTACTACGATTTCAAAAAGAAACGGCTTCCCCGTTTAGAGAAAAACAAGTACTGCAAGTATTGCAAGAAACATACGCTCCACAAAGAAACAAAATAATATACAGCAATGAATCAGAATGCTTGTCGCTACTGTTTCGATGCTCCACCGCCACCAGAGCAATTTTATGAAACAAAATTGTTTCGAGTCATTGTTGCACGCGAAACATTTGGTGACGGGCATGTGATTGTCATTCCAAAGCGGCACGATCCGCATTTTTATAGTTTCACGCCAGATGATATTGAAGAGTTCGGGTATTTATTGAAGAAGGTGACTTTTTGGGCCATGCGGTTAACCCAAGCCTTCGGTTTTACCATGTTGATGAATGATGGCACACCAGAGCAAGCACAAAAAGATCACTTAGAAATTCATATTTTGCCGCGCCGCCCGGGTGATATGAAAACCGCAGGCGTTGCCCAAAGTGTGGCTCAGCAGTTGGTGACACTAGACGATGCAGCAGTACAAAAAACCGTGAAAGATTTACAGAGCTTGATGCAACTTCCCCAGGCTTGAACGATAGAGGAAACGGCGCTATACTATTTTTACTTTAGTCGTATAGGGGTGTCGGTTAGTGGCAAACCACTCGCCTCCAGAGCGAATACTGTCGGTTCGATTCCGACCACCCCTGCATTTCAGTACATGTTCCAAAGTGATATCTGCAGAGATATAGGCCTTGATCGAGTTTATATTAGCAATATTGAGAGTGCAAAGAAAAATCCAACGCTAACAACTATAGAAAAGATTGCTAAAGCATTGAGTGTTTCTGTTGATGAATTAGTGAAATAAAAAAATGGCAAACAATAACCTTACAAATGCAAAACGAGCAAAGAATGATGAGTTTTATACTCAATATATTGATATTCAAAAAGAGATTGAAGCGTATTTGGAATACAACGCCGATGTATTCCGTGGCAAGGTAGTGTATTGCAACTGCGACGATCCGTTTGAGAGCAATTTTTTTCGCTATTTCGTGCTCAATTTCAACAAGCTTGGATTAAAACAGCTTATCACCACCAGCTACAAACCCTCGCCCGTAGCCAACACGCAACTAGGGTTGTTTGGTGATGATAAAACTCTCATAAAATCAAAAGGGCGTCCGAAGATAAATGCCAACAAATTTATTATCAACGAAGTGGGCGACATCGATGGCGATGGTGAGTTCAACTTGAAGGATGTTGCCAAGCAGTTAAAGGCAAACAAACATAACGAGTGGACGCCCCTAGAGGGTGACGGCGATTTTCGTAGCGATGAATGTGTAGATCTACTTAAACAATCCGACGTTGTTGTAACAAACCCACCGTTCAGTCTGTTTCGTGAGTATGTGAAGCAACTTTTTGATTACAACAAAAAGTTTTTAATTATTGGAAATATTAATTGCATAACTTATAAAGAAGTATTTCAAAAAATTAAAAATAATGAAATATGGCTTGGTAATGGAATGGGAAGATGGATTTCTGGATTTATTGTACCTAAATCCTACGATTTGTATGGAACAGAAGCTAGAATAGATGAAAATGGCGATAGAATTGTTGCCACTAATAGTTGTTTATGGCTTACTAATCTTGACCACGGACGTCGTCATCAACCATTGCCACTTATGACCATGGGGGAGAATTTGAAATATAGCAAACACAAAGAAATAAAGGGCAAAGAGTCGTACGATCATTATGACAATTATGATGCCATAGAAGTGCCTTTTACTGATTCAATACCAAGTGATTACAAAGGTGTAATGGGTGTGCCGATTACTTTTTTAGATAAATATAACCCTGATCAGTTTGAAGTTCTTGGAGCAAGTGATAATGGTGCAGTTGATGAAAAATACAAATTACCACATTTCAAAAAACATAATGAGCCATATGTAAACGGTAAAAAGCAGTACAAACGAATTTTTATCAAACACAAGAAAAAATAACTTTTTGGAGATAAAAATTTTATGGCAAATGAATTAAATAAACATAATGACAATCGAATGGCGTGGATTAGAAATGTGGAAAAATTACCTGAATCCAGTGATGAAACGTATTATTATGAATATGAGTTCGCGAGTGAGTGTTATATACCTGGCGTACTTGATTATGAAAATAAAAAATTAATTTGCGGTGGTTTTTCCTTAGAGCAAGACAAGAATGGCCTCTATCACTACCTGTTACGTGTTCAATATCCTAAGTATGAAGGCGGCTACAATGATAAAGCAGATAAGAGGGGCTACTATTTTAAAGATGGCATAATTGGCGAATTACTCGCCATATTTTCTCTTTATTTTCAATGCAGATTTTACATCGTTGCAACATATCATGGCGAATTGACGAATCATGGTTTGAAAATAAAAATGGAACAGGAGTTTTTGTATAAAAAGACAGTAAAAGGTGTACACCCCAGGATTTTTAGTGAAGGCGGAAGAAATTTTGCAAAAGGATTATCTGATTTTTTGAATACGATACGGGAGTTAAATAACCAAAAACATCAAAGCTTTATCCTAGCTTGCTATCACTATGCACGATCGCTTAAAGAGGTTGGCATGGATAGCGAAATGGTATTTATTCGTTTAGTTTCAGCAATTGAAACCTTGTCGCAAGGTTATAAACTGAACAAGCAGGATAATCCGCTTGATGGCGAAAAGTTTTCAAATTTATTTGGAACATCAAAAAAGCTGTCAAAGAAGCAGGAAAAACAATTGAAAGAGATATTGAAGGTGAACAAACAAGATAAAATTCTGATTGAAAAATCAAAGCAGAAATTTATCAGATTTATTACCGATTTTTCAAAGGGTTGTTTGAGGGGTGGAAATTGGAAAGCTAAACATGTAAAGATTACAAGGAAAAATTTACCAGATGTTTTGGCTACAATTTATAATAGCCGATCAGGTTATTTGCATTCTGGTGAGCCTATGTATCTTAGTCAGTTTATGCATGGCGCTGGTAAGTGGGATACCGATCCGTCTTTAGGAATGATGATTGATAATCGTAAATTTCCTCCTTCTCAAAAATTACCTTACACGTATTGGTTTGAAAATATTGTAAGACATTGTTTGATGAATTATTTAAAATCATGTTTAAACACCAACATTACTGTCAAATATATTTGCGACAAGTAAAAAATTATGAGTAAACAAGATCAAAATACTATGACAAATAATAATTCCGGCGGGATGATTATCTATGAAGGCTCGGACGGGGCACCGCGGATTTAGGTGCGTATTGAGGGTGAGACGGCATGGCTTGTGATTAATCAACTATAGAATAATATGATAAAAATAAAGAAAAAGACGAGAGGCATTACGATTCGTTCATCGGCTGCGGAGTATTTGACTTATGTTTCCGCAATCGGTAAACAAGAAACAGCGGTTGAACTGCGTTATGAAGATGAAAACTTATGGCTTACACAGAAATTAATTGCAGAGCTCTATGGTGTGTCCGTATCGGCAGTAAATCAGCATCTTAAAAAGCTTATGGAAGATGGCGAAGTCGACAGTTCAGTTATTAAGAAATACTTAATAACTGCTACGGATGGTAAAAAATACAATGTAGACCACTACAGTTTGCAAGTCGTTATATCAGTTGGTTTTAAAATAGAGAACGAGCGAGCCGTGCAGTTTCGGAAATGGGCGCGCGATATTGTCAAAGAGTTTACGATCAAGGGTTTTGTCATGGACGATGAACGTTTGAAAAATGGCGGAACCATTCTTACCAAGCAATTTTTCGAAGAGTTACTCTCTCGTATACGAGAAATTCGATTATCAGAGAGAAAATTCTATCAAAAGATCACGGATATTTATGCAACGGCCATTGATTACGACAAAACTGCAGAAACGACCAAAAAATTTTTTGCAACCGTGCAAAATAAACTACACTGGGCGATTCATGGGCAAACAGCAGCTGAAGTGATTATGTCGCGAGCAAGCGCTGAAAAAGATCACATGGGATTGACGAGCTGGAAAGATTCCCCGCACGGAAAGATTCAAAAATTTGATGTTTTTGTGGCAAAAAACTATTTGACAGAAAAAGAACTTTTTTCTCTTGAACGTATGGTTTCTGCATATCTGGATATTGCGGAAGATATGGCAACGCGCCACATTCCAATGACGATGGCAGATTGGGCTGAGCGGCTTGATCGATTTATTCGGATGACAGATCGAGAGATTCTTTCTGATGCGGGCAAAGTTGCACACGAACTTGCCAAGGAGTTTGCTGAGACAGAATTCGAGAGGTATCGTATTGTGCAAGATCAATTATTTGAAAGTGATTTCGATCGTTTTGCGCAATTAGAAAAAAAGGTAGAGAAAAAAATAAAAGATAAAAATTAGTCATTAATTTTGATTTTAAAAAATAATAAGATGAAAACAACTTTAAAAACCGATATCACCGTCAAAGATATTTGCGAAGGATTTGTCTATAATGAACTGGAAGGTAAAGGGTTGTTCGGTTTGGCGGGCTCGCTCACTATTCAGCCGGAGTATCAGCGTAACTACATCTATGCCTCCGATGGTGGAAAAAGAGAAATTGCTGTTATAGAATCGATACTAAAAGGTTACCCAATAGGTTTGATTTATTTTAATGTGGTTTCTGAAAACAAGCTGGAAGTTTTGGATGGGCAACAGCGTATCACCAGTGTGGGGCGGTTTGTGACTGACAAATTTGCTATCAAAGACGAAAACGGTATGGAACAATATTTTAGTGGGATGGCAAAGGATAAAAAAGCCAAGATTTTGGAAACAAAATTACTTATTTATGAATGTGAAGGAACAGAAAGCCAGATAAAAGAGTGGTTTAAAACGATCAATATTGCCGGTGTCCCGCTCAATAATCAGGAGTTACTAAATGCCGTCTATTCTGGGCCATTTGTAACACTCGGAAAAGAAGAATTTAGCAATAGCCAAAACGCCAACATTCAGAAATGGAGTGCATATGTATCAGGTAGCGCAAATCGACAGGATTTTCTGGAATGTGCGCTCGATTGGGTAAGTAAAGGTAATATCGGAGACTACATGAGTAGTCATCGTTTTGATAAAAATATTGCCGAATTGAAAAAATATTTCAACAGTGTGATTGATTGGGTTTCTAGCGTATTTACCGACGTAGAAAGCGAGATGTGCGGACTTGAGTGGGGGCGACTGTATGAGGCTTACCATAAAAAATCGTACAATCCAAAAAAGGTTTCGGAAGAAGTTCAAAAACTGTATGGCGATCCATATGTTAAAAATCGCAAAGGTATTTTTGAATTTATCTTAGGAGGTTCTGCTGATACGAAATTGCTGAATGTTAGAGTTTTTGATGAAGCAACAAAAAAATCAGTATACAAAATACAAACAACAAAAGCCGAAAAGAAAAAAGAATCGAACTGCCCCCTTTGTGCTCTTAGACACGATGCCAACAAGGAAAAGATTTGGAGTTTAGGCGATATGGACGCTGATCATGTAGCAGCTTGGAGTAAAGGTGGTGCTACTTCGGTCAAGAATTGCCAGATGCTCTGCAAAACACACAATCGAGCAAAAGGAAATCGATAAAAAGTGACTCCAAATTTTTCAGACATTTAGATATGAATTTCCAAAATTACCGAATCGCAATCTTATTCCACTGCGGAAAATTAAACCTTTACCCATAACTTTTCCTGAAGAACCATTATTTGAGGTGAACCTTGATTTTTCTGCTTGGTTATGATTTACTATTTGGTCGACTCGATTCTCGAGTGCGACATTTCTCACTGGAGGTTCTGATGCCAAGCAAGTCTCGTGTACTGATTATCGTTGGTCTCGTGGTGGCCATTATCGTGGGGGTTATTATAACTTTCCCAATGTTCGAGCTCGTGGCCACCATGATCGAGAGGATTATTCTCAAGATGGGGTGGGTTATTTCACCAACCATGACCCAGATTCTGGCCTACATCCTTGATATCGGAATCGTCAGTTCGACGCTGGTCTATCTGGCTGTTGGTATCTTCCCGTTGCGGGTCAAGGCTGCGACGGAGAACTGATCATCAGCATCAGCAAGGGGGTGAGGTGCAGCAGACGACTTCGGTCTTCCTGTTTGCGCCTCACCTCAGCCCTTTCCTCCTCATTTTTTAACAACTAGTTTAGTTTACTAAACAAACGCACAAAGTTCTGTTACATTCTTTATAACCAATTCAGGCAGTGGCACAGCTTTCTTCCAATCAAAAGTTCGAAAGCCGTCCTGCCATGCCTGCCAAGTAGTACAAACAGAAAAATCGTGACCTCCAAGGCTAGTTATTTACTGTATCCTTCTGTTTATATGCTTTTGTAGTTATGAGATTTTATGGTAGAATAAAAAAAATTCTAGATTAATTTATTCATCTTCTCACTAATAGTATTCGCAAAACAGCCTATCAAAATGTCGGAATTTAAATTATCAAAATCAAGAACACCCGAGTTCAAAAAACTTCTGCTTACGGAGCTTGAAACAACTGGTCGGAGTGCTCTGGATGTACTAACAACTAATGAAACCAGATTCAGACATCTGCTACCAAGTATAGAGCAGCTATATGATAAAATTATTGCCTTAGAACAGTTAGAACACACAGATGATACTTTTGATCGTTATTATGAAACATTACGCTTTGATGTTGAACGGGCATTGAGAAATATTTTTCTGAGCGGGATTGATCCAACTCATGAGATTCTTTCCTATGCTGAATTCGAAAATGATCCAAAAAATTGGCTGGAAAGTGGAGACCCATATCAAATTTTTGAAAACAGGGTTATTTTTTGGGTGCCTACCAATGAGGATATCGCACGTATTTTGGCAATAGCAACTGGTATTCATCAAGAACGTATTCGGGTGGGTGAGAAAAAATCTACTGACCCAATTGAAATTATTGATGTAGGTGGTGCATCAGGAGCACTAGGTAAACTCATTGTTGATATGGCACGAGAAAATGGGTTCAATGTGAATTATCATATTGTTGATCCAGATAAGAAACAGTTAGATAGTTTTAATAGAATATATAAAGATGAAGCAGCTTTGTCTTACACATGCGCAACAACCTTAGACTTTTTGCAACAGCAGTATGCAGAGGATACGGAGATGCTGCCGTTGCTAGAAAAGCGTGCTACATTATTATCTATAGGTAAAGCGCAATGGAAAGATTTGGGCCATCTCAGTAAAGCTGTCCAATGGTCGCTCACTCAGTCTGAGGTGATTGGAGAAAATCCTCAGGAATTTGTACAACAATGCAGAAGAATAATAGAAGAGAATTTTCATATTCAACTTTCAGATGAAGTAGTAGATAATTTACGGGAATTTACTGATTTGTTTACTATCGCAAAGAAAAAAGCAATGGAAAAAACGTATAAAGCTGCTGGATTCATTGAAGCATCTCCTATACAAGAAATATTTAAACAGCAGCATCAACAATTCATTGACAAAGTTAATCAAGAAATTGATGATGTCTTAAAGCAAAGAGCATCAAAAGTAGATGTTGTAATAAATTCCTGGATGCCCGAGGGTATGAATTTTTCCTCTGATATTCAAGCAGTCAATGCTGGGGCAGTAGTATATGCCATGGAAATAAATGGAGCAACAGGCATTCAAAGTAACTGCGAGCAACCGAGACAACTATTTGATGTTCATCCAAGTTATGTAGCAACGCAGAGCTATGCTCCAGTAGGTAGTTGGTCAAATCATTCATGGTATGATATTGATAGACGGGTGAAAAGTATCAGCAATCTTCGACCTCCATATAATAATGCATTGCTTTTTCACGCACGTCCGGCTTATAGAGATACTGTAAAAGATGAAGTGTCTCGTTCGTATGAAATGAATTTAGGTCATGCTTATCCTTGGATGAGAGTGCTAGAAAAATTGGGCTTAGATCAAACGGCGCCTATTCTATACGATAATGAAAAAGAAGCTAGCCTTCAATCAGTACTCATTGGTGCCAGTGATGCTCGACAAGGCTGGCAAGAAACAGTATTACCAATCAAAGATATTCAGGTGTTATATCAAGAATTTTTTGCACAAAATAAAGAGTATATATTTGCCTCAGTGCTGGCAAAAATATCAGAAAGCTTTCCTAGCTCACCGGAATTAATCAAGGAGATACTACATTCTTTATATGCAGATCATCCAGAAGCATTTGATGATTTAAGGGCACACGGTATTCAGAAAAATATTAAAATGACTATTCAACAGCTTATAGAGACGTTGGAACCAATATTTTCTCAAGCACTATCTCAACGTACAGTAGAATCTCAAAAAACCAGAGTCGTTTTTCATAGAAATAGTCCATTAAACATGTGGGAAACAGGTGAATTGAATTTTTTTGGTGATTGGAGTTATCAACAGTATTTAGATGAGATAATAAAAAATGATCCTTCCCTTCCATCCTGGATCGATTCATACGGAATTCAGATTGATGATGAGAATAGATGTTATTTTGTTACTTATTCGAATGCATCTAATCAGTGTCTTGCTCGAGTAGAAATTACCAATAGTGAGATTACCTCTAAAATGTTGAATGTGTTAAAACAACAAATTGCGTAAATATTTTAACCAAGGATTTGCTTTTCCACACGAAATTTTGCTTTTCAGTATTTTAAAAAATTGACAAGTAATTTTAGAAGAATATTATGGGGGTATGAGACGATACGTATTATTTGTGATTTTTATTTTTACCTTGCTTGTTTCAAATAGCAGTTTGTTTATACCTGTTCAGGCTGGTAAAGAAGTGATCAAATCCAAATGTCAGTACCCGGGCACAAAAGGAAAAGTCGAACAATACTACACAGGCCGGTTGATTGATACACATCTGCATATTCCACCGCCGACAGATTCTGGAAACGAGAATCCGGTTTTGCGCAAAGACATGAATTTGGATGACATTGCGTGTACATTACAGTATGAAGGGACACGTTCTGCATTTTCGTTTTTCCCCGTCTATGTCAACGATGCCGACTACGAACCGTTTTATAAAGCAGCAGACAACGCCAAGAAAAAATATCCAAAACGATTTGTGCGATTTATTAATCCACCAGGAGGGACTTCTGGGGTACCAACTGTTACTGCAAAAGAATTAAAACGTTTTTTAAAGGATCGTCCGGGATTGTTTCAAGGCTATGGTGAGATCGGGTTGTATGTGACTCCTGAAAATCCGGAAAATGTGTTTCCACCAGATGCTCAAATTTTCCAAAAGATTTATCCTGTTGTGCGTAAACACAAGATGTTGGTTTATTTTCACCCGGGAGAAGATCAATTGGATCATTTGGCAACGGCGCTTGCACAAAATCCTGACATCAACTTCGTTGTTCATGGAGAGCAAGTCGAGAAGGAGATTGGTACCCTGATGGATTCGTATACGAATATCTATTTTACCGTGAACGATTTATATGGCGATCAGTATTTATTGCATCAAGGTGAAACGAAAGAGAGCTTTTTAGAAAAGATTGATGATTATGAAACGTTGCTTGCCCAAGATATAGCGACCTGGAAAGATGTTATTGAAGCGCATCCGAATCAGTTTATGTGGGGAACCGACCGCGGGGGTATTGCGGCCTGGACATTGCATAAAGACGTGGGTTTAGGAATTGCTGATTATGGTCGAGCATTTATTGCACAGTTGGATCCTGCTGTACAAGAAAAGTTTGCCTACAAAAATGCGCAGCGGTTGATCAATGGTACAATACTTTTTGAAAAATGAGTATTTTTAGGTGTTTTATAGTTAGATTATCATTTTTTTGAGTAGATTTATAAGTCACTTGTGTAGATTTAAGTAGTGTGGATGTTTGGCAAAAATAGCATTCTAGTTCATTGAGTCAATAAAAATATATGAAATTACAACTAGAAAAATTTGGGAAAACATTACTCTCGCGAGAATTGGGTAGCGAAGCGTTTAAAGCGTTTCAACCAACGTTACACGAGTTATCTGCCGATGAAGAGCTGGAAATAGATTTTTCCGGTATATTCACATTGTCACCGTCATGGGCGGATGAATTTTTAAGTCCATTGCTGAATCGACTCAATGATAAACTTGTACTCTTACCGAGTGAGAACCTTTCAGTGCATGCAACGCTCAAAATTCTTCAAGAGGCCAATAAGCGACCATTTAAAATGAAATCCTAGCTTCCAATTTTTTGTTTTTGGTGCGTGAATATGATACAATAAAAGAAGATTATTTTTAATACAAACTATATGAATCATTTACACAAAGGTGCCTTTGGATGTGCTGCAGCAACCATTAGTGCTCTTTGCATCCTTTTAAGAGGAGGCATGGGTATGATGGGCTATTCAAGATTTGGTACATACGGAATGATGGGGCAAACAGCTGGCGGCTCTTTTTTCGCATTCATCGTCATGATTGTTCTTGGTTTTTTCGGTGGATATTTGTTTGCTTGGGTATACAACTACTGCATGGACAACATGCATAATAAGCGTAAGTAATTGCGGCACATCAGCAAACCCTGTTGAAACATACTGTAAATATGGTCAAAAAAAAATGTATCATCATCCATGGATGCCCATCTGATGATAAAGATCCGAGTTACAATAAGCATTGGATACCGTGGATCAAAAAGAATTTGATTGCGAATAACATAGAAACAGAAACTCCGCTCATGCCCTTGCCATGGCAACCTGATTATGAAAAATTCAAAACAGAATTTGAAAAATATGTTGTTGATGAAAACACAATTTTAATTGGACATAGTTGCGGTTGTTCATTTTTAGTGCGCTGGCTTGGTGAAACAAAAAAGCACATTGCTAAACTTATTTTAGTCGCACCGTGGAAAATTCCGCAAGGAAAACGAAAGGGTTCGGACAGAGATTTTTATACCTATCCGATTGATGCGACAATACAGGGGAGGGTAAACAAAATCATTCTATTTACTGCAAACAATGAGAAAGAAGACGGTAAAAAAAGTTTGGACATGTATCATGAAGCACTGGGTGGTGAAATTATCAACTTACAAGGCCGAGGGCATTATTGTTTAGACGATATGGGAACCGAAGAATTTCCTGAATTATTGGAAAAGATTCTACAATAGGAAACGGAGTATCATTGAATTATTGGTAGGCAAATATATATGAATAAGCTCATAGTCATTCGAGGACCTCTCGGAGTTGGAAAAACAACAATTTCAAAAATTGTTGCGCAAAAACTTCATGCTGAATATTTATCGTTAGATGAAATTATTGATAGCAATAATCTTGCCGGAGATGAAGGTATACCGTTTGAGAGCTTTCTCAAAGCAAATGAAATCATTTTTGATATTGCGAGTAAAAACAGTAATTGTTTTGTTATTGATGGTTGTTTTTATTATCAAGAACAGATTGATGATTTGTAGAAGAAGTTTCATAACGACGTCATTATTTTTTCTCTTATCTCTGACGTAGAAAAATGTATCGAACGAGATTCGCAAAGAACAACAGTGTACGGCGAAGATTCTGCGAGATTTGTACACATGGTAACAACAAAAATTCATGCGGGATATGAAATTGATAATAGCAGTCTCACCGTTGAAGAAACGGTGGAAAAAATATTCGAGAAGATTACACTATGAATAGTAGAAATGTAATATCCTTTACATAACATTTTTATTCTATGGAACAAACAATGTGTATATTTGGCGATAGTATAACGTGGGGTGCTGCCGATTCTGAATATGGAGGCTGGGTGGCTCAATTACGACGGTATTTTGAAATGAACGATTATGATATTACGGTTTACAATAATGGTGTGTCTGGCGATAATACTGACTACTTGCTCGAAAGATTTACCGTTGAATGTGCCGCACGTGAACCGCAAATCATCATTTTTGCAATAGGGATAAACGATTCACAATATATCAAGACGAAAGATAATCCGCGTATATCTTTGGATAAGTTTCAAGATAACTTGATGAAATTAATACACCTGGCAAAAAATTTTTCTGACAAGATTGTTTTTATCGGACTGAACACAGTTGATGAATTGAAAGTTATGCCAATACCATGGTCAACAGAAGAAAAGTATTATGATAACGATACTATCGCAAAATATAATTCGGTTATCGAAAAAGTGAGTGCCGAATATACATTACCGTTTGTACATTTGCTTGATGTATTAGAAGTACATGACCTCGACGATGGTCTACACCCCAATTCCAATGGGCATAAAAAAATATTTTTGAAGATAAAAGAGTTTTTACTGGCGCATAAGATTGTGCAGTATGCTGTCACAGAAAGCAGTAAATAACAAAGAACTATAATATCTATATGAACGAACCTATCATTCAACAATTTGAAGAGCGAATTCAAAAAATTGAAAAACGCAACAAACGAGTGGAAGCAGACAAAGCGTGGGAGACCAGTTGGTTCCGCGTGTTTTCGATATGTGCAATTACCTATGTGGTGGCTGCGTTTGTTATGTGGATTATTGGAGTGCAGCGTGTATATTTGAATGCGTTGATTCCAGTGGTTGGATATTTTTTATCAACACAATCTCTTCCAGCTATCAAGAAGTGGTGGGTACGGAAATACAATATATAATATTTATGCAAGAAGTTGTTTTGGGAACATATCAACATTACAAAGGCAAAATATATGAAGTGATTGGTATTGCGCGTCACAGTGAAACATTGGAAGAAATGGTTGTGTATCGTGCATTGTATGAATCACCAGATTTCGGAGAGAATGCATTATGGGTGAGAACAAAAAGTATGTTTTGCGAGTTGGTGACAGTTGATGGAAAGCGGGTTCCACGGTTTACGTATATTGGATAATTCAACTGCATGAAAGTATGTCAACATTCTATTTAGTACGGCACGTCCAGTATTCAAATTCAGAGAAGATTTCTCCTGGGCGTCTTCCGTTAGAGTTATCAGAACATGGAATTGAACAAGCGCGCATTTTGCAACAATTTTTTCAGGATAAACATATTGAAACCATCTATTCCAGTCCTGTGCTGCGATGCAAGCAAACGGCTGAAATTATTGCTGCGAGCACAATACCTATACACTATGATATTCGATTAGCGGAAATATTTAGCGCAAATCAAGGGAATAGAGAAATCGACAATTGGCGCAAAGCGTTATATGAATTTGTCCCTACGCTTGGTGGTGAATCACCGCAAGATGTTCAACAGAGAATGATTGATTTTTGGGCAACAACGCTATTTGAGTCTGACAAAAATTACATTATTTGTTCACATGGAGATCCACTCTTTTTTCTGTATCAGTTTTTGTGTCAGCAGCCGTTGCATGATGATCTCACAGTGAATCAGCCAGAAGGATATCAGCCCAAAGCCAGTGTTCGCATTGTGGAGTATACTGATGGCAATACTGTTATTGTGCACCCATATATCACAAATCAACAGCTGTAATGTTATTTACATCTATGAATCAGCAAAGAAGAATAAATTCATTCAATTTTTTTTTCGATACTTCTTCGGGAAGATGTTTTTCTGGGCGACTCTTTTTTCTGTGAATGAGTACGGCTTGCGCCAATTCTCCCATTTCTTCATTCAGTTTCAGAAGTGCAAAATTTTCATCAATCTCTACATGGTACTTTTTGAATTTCGTTAAATTCCATAGGTGTATAGTTATTGATCAATAATTTTATCGTTCTTCAGCTATTCGTTTATTTTTCACAACAATGGTGACATGGTTAATGCATGTACTTTTTGAATTGTTCATAATGGCATTATTTCATCGATTCCAGAAAAAGTTTTTTGTGCTTTTTAATTTCTTTATAGGCCTCTCGAAGAAAGAGTGCAAAACCATCTTCTTGTTTGATACAGTGTGTATATATTTTTTTGAAATACGCAGGTGCAGTGTGCGTACCAATTTTAATTCGTTGATGTTCTTTGTAAAATCGCGCGCGTTTTTTAAGGAGGGGTTGAATTCGCGGCTCATTTAAAATAATTGGTGCAGAAATTTCACTTAAATACCATTCAATATATGGCGCGTCAAATGTTTTTCGATCAGCTTTTGGATACAACTCTTTCCATTTTTCAAAATACAGAAAATGGCATGATTCATGCATAATGACCTCAATCATTCTGTGTATATCATCATAGTTGTAAAAGAGAGAGAAATTCCATTCATCTAAAAAGCGAGGGCAAATAGGATTAATTGAAATCATGGCATAAATTTTGTTTCGTTGCTTTGGCCACTCAATATCCATGAGTTCTTGTAGAGTAGTGAAATATTCTTTTTCTACTGTTTTCCATGCTTTCTGAAATTGTTCTTTCTTTTTCACCATTTCAGCTTTGTGTGTTTTTCGAAATTGAATAATATAGTTGCGGATATATGCTCTTCTCTCAGCGTCTGTTTTTAATGTGTATGCTTTTTTCAATTCTGGATGTCGACGGAGAACATATTTGTTCCATCCCCCAAAGCTTTCAAATAAAAATCCGTTGAGCATTTCTATCTCCATGTCCAGTGGCATGTCAATAAAATAGACTTTTGGTGTAAGAATTTTTCGTGTTTTTTTCATACTCTATTAACTCATTGGTTGCATACAAACTCTACTATATCACGAAATAATGAAAAATGAGAATCCTTAATACATGCCATGACCTATTCACTACTCACCAATGGTACACGGAAAAGAAAGATAGAAAATTGATCTCCTAATCATGGAATGATAAGCTGTAGTTATCACGAGTTCCATGGGCAAGTATTCTATATACAAACCCTGTTAGGTATAATTAACCTTTTAGCATTATGTACATTGTTGGAATCAACGGAAGTCATCGAGAGCAGAGTAATTCAGAGCTGTTTTTAGATTATGTGTTAGAGAAGTTTCAAACTGATCACGAAGTAGAGAAAATAAATCTCCTCGATAAGCATATAGCGTTTTATGACGCGTGTGATGCATGTGTACAAAATAAACCGTGTCATATTCAAGATGATATGCACAGTATCTTTGAAAGTTTGCTCAAAGCCGATGTTGTTATTTTCAGTTCACCAACGTATTACGGTATGCCAAGTGCACGATTGAAGAATTTGATGGATAGAACAGATATGTTCTTTGCTTCAAAACAGTTACAAGGAAAAATTGGCGTGGTGATTACGAATGGTGCAGGGACATTTGCTGGTATTGAACTCAACGCAAAAATGGTTCGGCATTTTTTTGATGACCACAAAATGGTTAACATTCCAGTATATGCATGCTTCAATAATACGAAAGACTATCCAGAGAATAGGTTCCCAGCGCCGTTATCTGAAAAAGTGAGAAAAATGCTCGATGAATTGTATGAAAACGCAGTGGATATTGCTGAAAAGATAAG
Organism: Candidatus Kerfeldbacteria bacterium; assembly: GCA_016182555.1. Lineage (GTDB taxonomy): Bacteria > Patescibacteriota > Patescibacteriia > UBA9570 > XYC2-FULL-38-9 > JACPGJ01. The sequence goes on along the minus strand of JACPGJ010000008.1, from coordinate 212,925 downwards.
AAATTTTTAATGTACAAAATTAATTCAAAGTTGCACAATCAAGAATTATGAAAACAAACATGGATTATTGGGATTCAGTCCTAAAGAATTTGCCAAAATCATATCATCAGTGGTTTGAAGAGGAGAGAAAGTATTTGCAACGCGTTGTTACTACAGATGCCAAAGTACTTGAAGTGGGCTGTGGTGATGGACGGAGTATTTTTGATTTGTTGCCTGTAACAAAACATATCGTTGGTATTGACCATGATGATACAGCAATTGCAGATGCAAAACAGGCGTTTGCCCATGAACCAACAATTCAGATTTTCAAAGCAGATGCAACCCACCTGCCATTTCAAGATAGTGAATTTGATTTTGTGATTTGCATGACCACATTTGCCAATTTTGCGGATAAAAAATTTATTGTGCTTGATGAAATGAAACGAGTACTCAAACCTACTGGCAAGATCATCATTAGTGTATTTTCAGAAGATGCATTTGAAGAGCGAATGAAAGTATATAAGTCAGTGGGTGTGAAGATAAAAGAAATACGAGGCACGACTGTTGTTTTTGATGAATCGGTAGGAGATCATATTTCAGAGCAATTCACTCAAGAACAACTTGAAAATATTTTTACTCAAGCTTCATTACAGATTCTCGATATCACCAAAGTGAATATGGCGTATTTGTGTACATTGATTAAATAATATAGCTCTATGGATACCATTCACCAGAAGAAAACAAATTACGACATCAATAAACTTCCAGCGGATGGGTACCTGGTGTTACCGCTTTCCATGAGTCGTTTATCAAAAGGAAAAGGACAAAGCCCTGAAGAGTGTTTTGAGATGGTAAAATATTTTGAAAGTAAGGTCAGTCAAGTTGGTATTGATATGTTATTCATCTATACAAATGGTTTGTATTTTAATAATGATGAGCCTGCGTTGAGTGTAAGAAAGCGAACAAATGCGCAAATGATAGATCATAAAAATGCTCTTCTAAAATTGTTGGTGAAGAGTAAAAAATACATTCCTCAGGCAGCTCACTTTATTCCATGGGATTATATACTTCTGAATTCACCACAATTTCGAGAATACTATCTGAAACTTATTGCACTTAAAGACACCGACGAACAGTTTCAACAATATCTCGCAGATGGGTTAAATCACCGTGAACCAACTGAGGCAAATTATCATTTTCTCATTGAAGAGATTGTGGTGACGCACCTCATTCGACAAAAACTAATTGATTTTCCAAAAACGTTGGTGAAGAATGATTCGTTCCGTTTAGTGATCTACCCAGGCGAATATTTGAAAGGTGATCTGTATCAATGGAAGCAGAAATTATTACCACAGTTTCAAACAAAAGAAGAGAATGTAAATCCGTATTATGCTTCACAGTACAATTTTAAAAAGAAAATCATCTGCCATTTTGATGAGCTTGATTATTCGATATAATTTTTCTCATTAATCTTTTTGATTTATAAATGAATTTTGATGAGTATATGAAAGTTATTCTATACATGACCACAACACTTAATGGATATATTGCTACAGCGACTGATGGTACGCCGTGGTCTGATGAATCATGGGCATCATACGCAAAAAAGGTTCAAGAGGTACAAAACATCGTAATTGGTCGACGAACGTATGAGGTGATGAAAGCGTGTAACGAATTTGAACGCATTGGTCATCCATTTACTGTGGTTGTATCGAGTGGTGAACATGAACCCAATGCCAATTGTGTGTTTGTGCATTCACCAGAAGAAGCATTGGATGTATTACAAGCAAAAGGATTTTCTGAGGTGCTTGTTGGCGGTGGAGGAATGCTAAATGCTTATTTTATGCAAAAAGGATTGATTGACGAAATATATATTGATGTGGAGCCACTCGTGTTTGGCAAAGGAATTCCGCTGTTTGCAGAAAGTGATTTCGATGCACACTTAGAATTGATCAATACAAAGCAGCTCTCAAAGAATACCGTGCAACTCCATTATCGAGTGAAAAAATATAATTGATTATGTCAAAAACAATACTGATAATTATTACTGGTCCACCGTGTACAGGGAAAACTACATTGTCGAAAAATATTGCTCACGAATTCTCTCTTCCATGTATTTCCAAAGATGAAATCAAAGAATTACTGTTTGATTCTTTGGGAGTGAAAGATCGAGAATGGTCAAAACAGGTCGGTGAAGCCAGTTTCGCGTTACTCTTTTTGTTTGTTGAAAAATTGTTGGCCTCTGGCCAGTCGTGTATTTTGGAAAGTGATCTCAAGCCAGAGTATGACAACGACACACTTCGTCAGTTGATTAATAAGTATAACGTTGTACCGTTTCAAATACAATGTACCACAGATGGTGAAATGCTATTCGAACGTTTTAAGCAGCGATCTGAATCAGGTGAGCGTCATCCGGGTCATGTGGATCATTTGAATTATGAAGAATTCAAACCGACATTATTGCAAGGACGTAGAGAGCCGCTTGATGTTGGTGGGTATCTATATACTCTGGATACCACTAACTTTGATCATATTGATTACCAAAAACTATTTAACGAAATTCGATCGATATTGTAGCATTCAATATACCAGAATTGCTCAATTACCATGCAGGTGATAGGATTGAACCAGTATTTATGTGAAATTTATATATATGAAGCAAAAGGAATGCATTACACAAGCTATCAGCATACTGAAATCGAATAAATATCTCACATTAGCAACAACTGATGGTGTTCTGCCATGGGTAGCGCCAGTATATTATTGTTTGGATGAAGACTATAACTTCTATTTCATCTCACAATTGGAATCAGTGCATGTAAAGCATATTCTACAAAAACCAAATGTCGCATTTGCCATTTTTGATTCACATCAGCCAGAAGGCGAGGGAAATGGGGTACAAGGCTCTGGAACAGTAACACTTCTACAAGGAGATGCTATGCTTGAAGGGTTGAATTATTATTCTACCTCATTTATCGATATCAAGCCTGAATATTTAGTAGAATCAGCACCATACCGTTTATTCAAAATCACTCCAGAACATTTTTATGTACTCGATGCTGATGCAGAAGTGGATAAACGAGTGGAAGTATTCATCCATAAGAAAAACAAATAATGTGCGTCATGGAAACGGCAAAAGAAATTCTACAAGAAATACGTTTGTGTTCACAAAAAGGAGCAACAAAATTGGTAGCTATTGATGGTTTTGGCGGCTCTGGGAAAAGTACGTTTGCAAAGCAGTTAGCAGAATTAGATTCCTCTATTCAAATAGCTGAGTTAGATAAATTTCCGTATTTGCCAGAAGAATACCCATATCATCCAGCAGGTGCGCAAACACGTGTGAACTTGGAACGTTTTGAACAAGAAGTGCTTATTCCGCTTACTCAAGGAAAAGAAGTGCGATTTCAAAACACATTCTGGTGGAAAACAGATGAGCAACCGCAGTGGTTTCGCATTCAACCAGGCGGAACGGTATTAGTGGAAGGATGTTATTCGTTTCATAAAGATATCCGTCACTATTATGATTATAGTATCTGGATTGAATGTGCGCCTGAAGAAGCCATGGAGCGAGCGGTGACTCGTGATGGAGATAACAGCCGAACACTATGGGAACAAGTGCATGCTCCGAATGAGAGAAAATATGTTAATGTTCAACATCCTCAAGATTACGTAGATATGGTTGTTGTTAATACACTTAAAGAGGGATTTGTAATAACGACACACAATAGAATGAATATAGTTTCATACAATCCAGAATGGCCGAAAATTTTTCAATCTGAAAAGGAACACGTATTAAGAAAATTACAAGATTCCCTAGTCGAAATTCATCATATTGGAAGTACCGCTATACCTGGGTTATGTGCAAAACCGATTATTGATATTGCCATGTTAATTCCTTCACTTAAAGATGCGGAAAAATATATTCAACCACTTGCAGAATTGGGTTATGAATATCAACCAGAGCGATCATCTGTCGAACGGTATTTTTTTGTAAAAGGAAATCCAGTGAAATTTCATTTATCTCTCGCGCAGCCAGATACATTTTCGTACTGGAAAAGACAAGTACTCTTTCTTGATTATTTACAGAGGCACCCCGATACGTTAAAAGAATACGAAGAATTGAAAAAAGATTTGATCAAAAAATTTCCCGATGCTGGAAAAGAGTATTCGGAAGGAAAAAGTGAATTTATTCAACGCATTCTCATGTTAGCCGAAAAAGAACAAAAATAATTCATACATACATGTGTCATATTGATAATCATTTCGATATTATGTACTAAGCTAAGTGCTATGAAATAACCATTACTGTATTATACAAATCAGCAACGTTGGTTAATCGATCAAATACAGCAGAGTACACTGCTTCATGCTACACTAAATAATTTCAAACTTATGACAAAACGAAAACCGATTTGGGACATGTTATCAGAAGAGCAACGCAGAGAGTGCATTGATGAAATTATTGCATTTTTTCAAGATGAACGAGATGAAAAAATAGGTGTTCTTGCGGCAGAACAGATCCTCGATATGATGATGGAAAAAATTGTGTGGATTGCGTACAATAAAGGAATTAACGATGCAAAGTCTCTTTTGCAAGACACGTTTGCTGATATCAACATTAATTTAGATTTATTGATAAAGGGAAAATAATTGCGCACTAAGCGATGAACAATGCTATGAATGAAAATAATTATATAGATGTCATTAAAAGTGTATTCACTGAGCCTATTCAGGAATACACCATGAAAGGAGGATACGGAAATATTGTTTTTGAAATGAACAACGAATGGATTTTTCGTTTTTCAAAAGAAGAGAGAGATTTGCAGCAACTCGAAATTGAAAAGAGTTTTTTACCAGAATTTGCACAGTTGAGCGCACTTCCTGTGCCTCATATTGAATATCAAGGAAACAATTTTATTGGATACAGAAAATTAGATGGAATACCTTTGGACGAGGTGTATGATGAAATTTCTGAAGAACAAAAAAATGAGGCATGGAAATCAATTGGCGAATTCCTCACTCAACTTCATGCAACAGATTTTACACACAAGAACCTCGTAGAATATCCAATGGGAGATGCTGATTTTTGGAATGATTTGTGGAAACCCATTGAAACTCAACTCAGCGAAGAAACTCGCAAGAATGCCCTGAAGTATTTCACTGAATATTTTCAAGGAGAATCGAAAAATTCAATCAACAAAACACTCTGCCACGGAGATTTTCACCCGAATCATATTTTGTTCAATCAATCATCAAAAAAGATTGCTGGAATCATAGATTTTGGTCGTGTCTGTGTCAATGATCCTGCAGTTGATTTTAATCTGATCGAGAGATTCTTCGGGAAAGATGCGATAAACACTGTTCTGCAATATTATACACAAGACATTCCTGAAAACTTCAGAGAAAGAATCACTTTTCAAAACAGAAGAAGGTTATTTGCTGCCTTTTTTCATGCCAAAATTGTTGGTCAAACAGCATCATTCCCCAGATATCTTCAACGCATTGAAGACATATTTTCAAATTGAGGAAGTAGTTGCTAATTTTAGGAAGCCAGAGTAAAAGAGATTTGGCTTTGACTACTTGCCCCATCATTGATATCGTCTATTTAGCCGATATATTTTGATAGCAATTACACCAAATAAGAATCATTGCCTAAAAAATGGGATACTTGCCAATTTCGCATATACTTTAGGTGTACTAAATTATTTGGAACTATTTTTTACTTTTAAAAATTACAAATAGTATGATTAAGAATGAAAGGTCACCATTTTTAAAAACCGAAAGATTAATAGACACTAATAAGGAAGAGCCTGAAAAAGAAAATCCAGAGAGAAAAGAAAAACGGATGGTAATGGAGTGGGTGAAGAAAGTTATATCTTATTGGCACGATCATGTACAGCCTGATTACATATTCTTGACCGAGACAAGTGCGGTTCCGCGAGGCTATCTTATGAAGGAAACATGGAGATATGCTTATCCTAATGAACAACAACCAATGTTTTATAGATATGATTTACATGCTAGACTACCCTATCCGCATTTTCGGAACCCAGAAGCCTATTATAGATTACACTCACCAGATAAAGTTTTCATCCAGAAAAGAATTAGAGAAAATTCTCCAACAATTATAGTGTATGATGAAGGAAATTGGCCGTCCGAACCAAGTTATATAGAAATAGATCCTATTACTGAAAAAAGCTCATCATTATCAGGCGATGGCGGAACCGCCCTAAACGCGGGTTATCATTTGACACGGATGATGAAAGAAGCAGGAATACAACCCAATCGAATTCTAGTAACACGAGGTGGCCCAGAGAAATTTTATGAGGGCACTAATAAACCTGAGGGAGAAAGTCGACCAACTAGCAGGTTATTCGGAGTTGGTCTTACCTCTAGTGATAGAGAAAAAACTCTTGACGAAGCTCTCATTACTGAAGAATATCTTATCAATTTGGCAGAAAAAGGTTTTTTTTCATTAACAGGCAGAGCGGTAAAACATCCTGAACAAAGGAAAAATGCTTTGACGTGGATAGAAGAAATAAAAAAAGTTGGAGCAGAAGCGGGGAGGGAATTAAAAAATGAAATTGAAACAAAAAAATAGATGTCTAGAGTTATGATACACGTTGAACAATTTCTCCAATCCAAAAATATCAAGTATGCGCTGCACGAACACCCGGCTATTTTTACGAGTGAAGATGGGGAGAAGTATGCGAGTCATATTCCAGGCCTTGCATGCAAAAACTTGTTTTTGAGAGACAAAAATGCACGTTGATATTTTCTTCTTGTTCTTCCTGCGAAAAAAAGAACAGACTTAAAAAATTTTGCTGATACCGTTGGAGAGAAGAAAGTAACCTTTGCCAGTACTGAGTCGCTCTATGAAATACTTGGCCTCACACCAGGTTCTGTATCGATATTCGGATTGCTCAATGATGCAGAGAAAAAAGTCGAAGTATATATTGATACAGAAGTATACAACGCAGAAATCGTGAATTTTCATCCGAACAGAAATACCGCTTCACTCGAATTATCAAAAGAGATGTTTCACACATTTTTGCAGACCATCGATCACGAAATGCATATTATTTAAATTGCAGGTGTAATTTATACCCAGTATAGCATAAGTGCTCTGTACTATGGCCAGAAAACCCGCTTACTGCTAGTATCATGCTATGAATATTACATCGGCAAAATTTATACGAGGAATAGTGGGCGAAGACCCGTTATTGAGTGACGGCATTCCACAAGTGGCGTTTATTGGGCGTTCAAACGTTGGGAAATCGAGCATTATCAATGCATTAACTAAGCAAAAAAAATTGGCAATCACCAGTTCCTCGCCTGGGCGGACACAGCAAATAAATGTGTATCTCATAAACAAGGCGGTGTATATGATGGATATGCCTGGGTATGGATATGCGAAAGCCCCGCAAGCCGTGAAAGAAGAATTACGCGAGTTGATTCATTGGTATTTTTTTGCCTCGCCCTATGACCGCCCAAAAGTGGTATTTATTATTGATGCGGAAGTGGGCATAACCAAAAATGATATCGAGATGTTTCGGGCAATAGCAGACCAGCACAAGCACATTGTTGTGGTTGCGAATAAAGTAGATAAAATTAAACCATCACAGTATACGCAAAAAATCGAACACATTGAACACGCACTTGGGCAATATAAAATTATCCCGTTTTCGTCCAAAAAGGGGATTGGCGTTAATGAATTGACCGATGAAATTTTAACAACAGAAAAAGATTAACCGATAGTATTTTATGCACACAATTCCATTTAGCGAATTACCGCTCTCCAAAGAACTTCAAAAAGCCATTTCTGAAATGGGTTTTGAAGAAGCGTCACCCATTCAAACGCAAACCATTCCGTTGTTACTGGAGGGGAGTGATATTATTGGTCAAGCGCAAACCGGCACTGGAAAAACCGCAGCGTTTGCCATTCCGGTGATTGAAAAAATTGACCTGGCACAAAAAGCGATTCAAGCCGTTATTTTGTGCCCAACCCGCGAACTGGCCATTCAAGTGTCGGAAGAATTTCAGAAATTATTGAAGTATACGCGCGGTGTCTTTGTGGTGCCTATTTATGGCGGCCAACCGATTCAACGCCAAATGCAGTCGTTGCGTCAAAAACCGCAAATTATTATCGCGACACCGGGCCGTATGATGGACCATATTGAACGCAAAAGTATTTCGCTCGGTGATGTGAAAATTATTGTGCTTGATGAAGCAGATGAAATGTTGAACATGGGCTTCCGTGAAAGTATTGAAGAAATTTTAAATTATACACCAGAAGAACGCCAAACCGTTTTGTTTTCAGCAACGATGCCGCGAGCCATTGCGGCGCTCACGAAAAAATATCAACGACATCCAAAACATATTCAAGTAGCACACAAAAAAGTTTCCGCACCAAAGATTGAGCAGTTTCGTATAGAGGTGCGCCCGCAGATGAAGTTGGAAGTGCTCTCACGGTTGATCGATGTGTATAATGTAAAATCTGGTGTAGTATTTTGTAATACGAAACGTCAAGTGGATGAGGTGGTAACGCACTTAAAAGCCCGTGGGTATTCTGCGCAATCCATTCACGGTGACTTGCGACAAACCGAACGAGACCGTGTGATGAAAGCATTCAAAAATAAAAAAGTAGATTTGTTGGTAGCAACCGATGTGGCAGCACGTGGTATTGACGTAGAAGATTTAGAAGCGGTGTTTAACTATGATGTGCCGCAAGATGAAGAGTATTATGTGCATCGTATTGGACGAACGGGTCGCGCAGGAAAATCTGGTCGTGCATTTACATTTGCTTCGGGGAAGCAAAGTTACTTGCTGCGTCAAATTCAACGCTATACACAAGCAGATATTAAGCCGCATCCAATTCCTTCATTGAATGATATTGAAGAGATTAAATTTGTCGCACAAACAGAAAAAATAAAAGAAACATTGCTGAGTGGCAAATTACAAACGCAAATAGAACGGGTTGAAAAATTGATGAAAGAAGGGGAGTTCACTTCAATGGATATTGCTGCCGCGTTATTGAAAATGCTCACGGCAACACCGGAAGTGCCGGAAATAGAAATGCCGATGTATGAAAATCGACGTGATGGTGGCCGTGGATACGGGCGGGATGATCGACGTGGTGAGCGAGGGCGTGGCCGAAACCCCGGAAATCGCCGAGATTATCGTTCGTATGACCGTGAACCGGGTGAAGAAGAACCTGGCATGGCGCGGCTGCGGTTAGATGCTGGACGCGCAGACGGTATTCGCCCTGGTGATGTGGTTGGTGCTATTGCCGGAGAATCTGGCATTGCTGGAAACATGATTGGAGCTATTACCATTCAAGATAAACAGACATTTGTCGATGTGCCTGAAGACACGGCTGGCAAAGTGATGACTGCCATGAAAGGAAAATTCATTCGTGGAAAACGTACCACACTCACTCGCGCAAACGCAAAATAAATGATGAAAGAGCGAAAAACAGGAAATTTTTCGGAACAAGCAACATTTGCTGGTGGTTGTTTTTGGTGTGTGCAAGGGCCTTTTGATGCAGAAGCAGGAGTGCACAATGTTGAGGTTGGATATGCGGGCGGTACACAAGAAGAAGCCTATTACGAAATTGTATGTAGCGGGAAAACGCAACACCGTGAAACCATTCACATGCAATTTGACCCCGTGCAAATTTCTTACCGCACAATGCTGGAAATATTTTTTCGCCAAATTGATCCAACAGATCCAGATGGGCAATTTGCAGACCAAGGATTTCAATATACCACTGCAGTGTATTACCACACGCCCGAACAGCGCACCATTGCCGAACAATATATTCGGGAACTAGATGCGTCAAAAAAATACAGCAAACCTATTGCTACACAAGTTGTTCCATTTACAACGTTTTTCCCAGCCGAAGAAGAGCATCAATCTTATTATAAAAAAAATCCGTTGCGTTACCAAATGTACAAAAAGGGTTCTGGGCGCTCGGCATTCATTAAACGGTATAGTTAATTTGAAGATTTTCATACAGATGAACCAAGAAAAAACGCTCAAATATTTACAAGCCGGCAGAAATGTTTTTTTAACTGGCCCTGCTGGTTCCGGAAAAACCTATGTTTTAACGAAGTTTATTGATTGGCTACGCGAGCAGGGGAAGACCGTCGCGATTACCGCTTCCACTGGTATTGCGGCAACGCACCTTGGTGGCACGACCATTCATTCGTGGGCAGGTATTGGCATTAAAGACTTTTTGAACGATTACGATTTGGATGCGCTCACGCAAAAACAATATTTGCATAAACGGTTTCGCACAACCGATGTGTTGATCATCGACGAAGTATCGATGTTGCATTCGTTTCGTTTAGATATGATAGACACCGTATTGCGCACTATTCTCCAAGTTCCACTGCCGTTTGGAGGCATTCAAGTGGTGCTGGCTGGTGATTTTTTTCAGCTTCCTCCTATTAACCGCGACAGCACGGACACGCATTTTGCCTTTGAAGCACGCGTGTGGCCGCAAATGAATATTGCTACTTGTTATTTAGAAACTGTGTATCGCCAATCGGATGATGACCCACTATTACAAGTATTGCAAGAAATTCGGCAAGGGAAGGTGAGTGAAGAGAGTGCGGCATTGTTGCAAGAGCGCATTAATGTGCAACCGCCAGATCACGTGACTCCAACGCGGTTGTACACCCATAATATTGATGTCGACGCATTGAATAAAAAAGAACTCGCGCAATTATCGACGCCTATCGAAATTTTTGAAATGACGAGTAGTGGAAAAAAAGCAGATGTTGATACACTGAAAAAATATTGTTTAGCACCAGAGCGTTTGGAATTGAAAGTAGGCGCGCAGGTGATGTTCGTGAAAAATAATTTTTCGCAAGGGTATGTGAATGGAACACTCGGAACAGTCATCGATTTTGATGCTGGGCAGCCGGTTGTGCAAACGGCAAAAGGGCGTGAAGTGACCGTTGATCGTGATTCGTGGATGATGGAACAAAATGGTGTGTTGAAAGCCGAAATTCGCCAATTTCCGCTGCGTTTGGCGTGGGCGATTACGGTGCACAAAAGCCAGGGAATGACACTGGATGTGGTGGATGTAGATTTATCCAAAGCCTTTGCAGCCGGAATGGGATATGTGGCGTTGTCGCGCGTGAAAACACTCAACGGTTTACATATTCGTGGAATCAATCGGCAGGCGCTGGCAGTGGACCCAACCGTGCAGCAGTTTGACGCCATTTTTCAAGAACAGTCTGCTCAATTGCAATAAAAAAAGCGAGTATGGTATACTACCAGTAAATAAATATTGACGGAGAAAATTATGTCTACCATGCATCGTGTGTTTATCTCTGTGGCTTCATTAAGTATGTTGTCCACGCTATTCTTTGTGTTTCAATTCCATACAGCTTTTGCAGCAACAACGCCAGCAGCTGTTAACCAATGGCTTGCAGTTGTTATGACGGAACAAAATGATGACGATTCAGAAGATGAAGATTTACCGGATGATGACGGTACAGGTGAGGATGAAGATGCTGAGGATGACAGCGATATAAAAGATGATGAAGATTCTGAAGACGAAGAGGGCGATGACGTATCTGATGATGACGAAGATTCCGAAGATGATACTGATGGAGAAGATGAAGACGCAGAAGACGATTCTAAAGACGAAGATGAGGACAAGGAAGCATACGAGCCAGATGAAGACGCGTCAGATGATTTAGCAGAAGCAGAAGAGTCAGGAAATTGTTTTGAGGTATTCAATGCAAAAGCGGAGCTTTTTAATGACGAAGCGGCCTATTATTTAACGCAAGCACAAACAATTGCAGACAATGAAAGCGCGGTGAAGGATTTGCTGGATGCCGCAAATTTAATTAGTCAGCTGCAGTTAGCAATCAGCACAGATCGTCTACGTTTAGAAGCGTTGCCGGGTAAATCAAAACAGTGTGAAGAGAATGAAGATAATAGCGATATTCAGGATCTTTTGGAAGAGCAAAAAATAAAAATTCGAAATGCAGCAGAAAAAATTGATTCTGGTGATGCGCAAGCTCTCGATGGGGAAGCAGTAGAAAAAGTGTGTGAAGCGGCGGATGACAAGATGGAAAAATTGGCTGATAAAATGAATAATTTAACAGAGAAGATCAATGATGCGTTAGAAGATGGAGAAATTGATTTTGATTTATCGAGTGCAAAAGAAATTTTGAATATTGCGCAGGTCAATTTTGGTGAAGCTGCGATAGCCTATGCAACTGCAGAAGATATTGATAATGCTAATGAAAACAAAATGACATTGTGCTTTACTGCGCGTACCTCTGCCAATAATGGATTGTCGTTGTTTAAGAAAGCAAAAAAATATTTTGAAGGTGATAAAGATGGTGATTCAAGCACGTTAGAAGACATTGATGTCAAACTAAAAACATTCATTGAAGTCATTGCGGAAAAACGTTTAGAAGCACTGCAACGTGACAATCGAGAAGAGATACTCGCGTTTTTGGCAGCTGCACAAAACCGAGTGTACGAAATTCAATTGGCGTTTGCTCCACTTCGCGCTGCAACACTGCTAGGTGAAGAGGTAGATGAAAATTTATTAGATGCCATACAGGAGCAGTTAGACAATTTGAAGGATGAAATTAAAACAGTGGTGGATGAAATTGAACAAGGAACGGAAGAAGAATGGAACGCAAAAGAGAGACAGCAATCTTCAAAAAAATTACTGAATAAAGCAAAAAAACAATTTCGACAATTAAGTACACTCGAAAAATCTGCTATAGAGAACGCGAACACCGACGAAGAAGAGGAATATTTAGATTTCGTGCAAGGTGGGGCGATTATTGACGCCGCAAATGCAAAAAGTATTGCAAACGGTTTCCGCAAGCGCGGCGATTATACAAATGCACAATTACAAGCTCTTCGGGCTATTGAACTTGCTAAGGCTGGGAAAAAATTGTTACAGGAGATTGAGTAAAATAAACGCGTTTTATACAATTAGCGTGCATCCGGGCAGGTATCCCAAATATAGCGGAACCAGGTTTTATATGTTTCCGCCAGTTCTTTGTTGATCATGACAAAAATAAGTCCGTCATCGCCAAAGTTGCCAATGCCAACGCTGGTAAACGTGACGACATAATCACCAAAAATATCCACCACGCCTTTGGTGGCATATTTTTCTGGCAGCAGTTTCCATTTTCCGCCAACACCTTCTAGTGCGAGCGGCATTTCTTCTTTTACCCGCGGGTCATACAAGGTGTAATATTCAAAATTTTTGCGACGAGCCGTATCTTGAAATTCATCAATAAACTGTGTGCTCACTTGCGGGCTGTACCACAACCCTTTTGCTCCAAGAAAATAGGTTTCTTCACCCACAGCAATCATATCGCGCATATAATTTTTGAATCCTTCCACGCCTTTATAAATGTAGGCTGCTTCAGCGTGGTACTCAGCTTCGTACATGGTTTTCAATTCCGGCATGGCCTGCACTAAGCGGCGTTCTTTGTCTTTCACCATTTCCATCAATTTGTCTGGGCTCACGGGGCGGAAGAGATGTTCACCGGATTGAAAAATTCTGTAGACCAGACCTTTTTCAATGAGGCGGTTGAGTGCATCATAAATGTTACGGCGGTGAATATTTGCTTGTACCGCAATACGTGAAACAGAGGTTTCGCCTGTGGATAACAAGACTTCGTAGATCTTTGCTTCGTTGGGGGAGAGTCCTAATTGTTCAAAAAGTTCAATAAACATAGGTTTTTATAGTGGTGATAATTAGCACCAATGGTGATATTTGCCACTCATATAAAACACTCTACAATACACTCAGAAATAACGCAAAATCATTTATTCTATGACGACCACCAAACCAAATCCTTCTCAACAAGCTTTTTTAGACAAAGCCCTGGCCGCAGGCGTAAACCCGCAGTTTTTTGGCAATTATTTGCCAGAGATAAAGTTTCAAGAAGAAAAACCAAATCTGAAAAAACCGACCATTGCTTATATTCACACCGGCGGAACACTCGCCATGGTTCCCAGCAAATCCGCTGATGGCATTCTTTCTTTTGACGGAGCGATTGATATTACCAAAGTAATCAGTGTGGCAGATTCGGTGTGCAATATTCGCAGCCGCTATAACATTATTGGAATTTATCTTTCCAATATTGATTCTAAAGAAGTAAAACCAGATTTATGGACCGCTCTTGGAGCCACTATTAAAACGATGTACGAAGATGTAGATGGCGTGGTCATTGGTCATGGAACGCACACATTAGAATATACCTCTGCCGCTACAGCATTTGCATTGCGTAATGTCGCGATTCCTGTGGTATTCACCGCTTCACAAATTCCCATTCTCGGTTTTCCTGGCAGTGATGGGTTGGCAAACTTAACCGGCTCAATGGAAATTGCTGCGCATGCTGATCTCGCTGAAGTGGTTGCCTATGCAAATGGTCAAATTTTTCGTGGAACACGGGTGACGAAAAAAAATGACCAGCGCCTTGATGTGTTTGAAGCACGCGTCACTGGCCCGTGCGGATATTTTACGGCAGCCGGTATTGAATTACTTTCCGGTACTCGACGCCGCGGCAGTAAACAAAAATATGAACTCATTTTTCAGCCGAAATTTAACCCAAGTATTACTACGCTGCGGTTGAGCCCAGGGTTAAATTTTGAACAAATTCAACAAATTATTGAATCGCAAAAAGATGTAGGGCTTATTTTGGAAACATACGGGTCTGGAGCCATTCCACGCGAGCTTGTTCATGTTTTAACCGCACAAATTCACAAAGGCTTCCCTATTTTCCTCACATCCAGTTGTGCCGAATCCGGCATTAGCCCAAAAATGGAACAACATGACGAAGATGCCAAAAGAGCTGCAGCCGCTGGTATTGTAACAGCAAAAGACATGTCTACCGCCAGTGCCACAGTGAAACTCATGAACATTATGGCGCAATTTGGGCAGTATGCTCGCGAATGGAACCCCGAAATTTTACGCACGGTCATTGCCGAAATGGTGACAAAAAATTACGCCGGCGAAATTAGCATTAACCGCGGTAGCGAAGATTATTAGAACGAGTTCTGCCTATGTTGATATTGGTTCTGTATCTTTCGGCAGTACAGGATATTTGTTATAATCAAAACTAGGTGTAATTATTTATTTATTGAATCTATGCTAAAATTTTACGCATCTCGGAAACAGTGGATTGCTCTTTTTTCTTTTCTTCTAGTGGTTGTCGTGGTGTTGCCACTAGTAGTCATTGCAAAACCAACATTCAAAAAAGTAAAAAACTTGAGTGTTGAATATAGCGCAACCGATGATACAGTACAGGTGAGTTGGTCCTATGCTGTGGCTAACCGAACATATATTGTGAAAGTGATTTCAGACGATGAAACTCTGGATACGAAAACAACAAAAAAGAAACACGCGAACTTTGACGCAGCACTATTTGATGATGGGAATGATTATACGATACAGGTTCGAGTGAAGGGCAATAAAAATAAAAGTGCTTCGGCGTGGAAAAAAACGAGCTATACACATACACTCACTGGGGATGCTGAACCTTGTCCCACGACAGGCATTAGTCACGACGTATACGTCACCTCGTCATCAGATCCGTCATCGTTCACTGATGCTGATACACCAGCAATAACGTATGCTTCGGTACCAGATGGTGTACTTCTTCAGCAGACAACCACTGCCGGAGATGCGGGTGATATTCTGGTGTATTTTGTTCGTTCAGGTATTTGTATGTCAAAATCTTCTGATAATGGTGCAACGTGGTCAGATCCACTTGCGGTGAATTTCGATGGTTTAGACGATAGCATTGGCGCGTACGATCCTTCGCTCATTCAATTAGAAGATGGAACATTGCGCATGTATTTTTTTGGTTCAACAGTCCAGGATGCGGATCCAGCAAGTATGGAAGGCGAACACCCTATGTATTCTGCATTATCAGACGATGGCGTGAATTTTACGATGGAAGATGATGAACGACTATCTGTGGAATCTATTACTGATCCAGAAGTACTTCGATTAAACGATACGTGGATTATGTATGTCTCTAACGGTTCCAATAGTTTAATTGCGACATCAACCAACGGACTAGATTTCACTCTCACCGGTTCTTCATGGTCTGGCGGCGGTATTCCTGGCGTGTATGTTGACGAAGATGATACCGTTCATATTTATGGGTGTAGTGGCGGCGTAAATACCGCGACTTCCACGGATGGAATAAATTTTGGTAACACCACGAGTGGAGTTATTCCACAGGATGCGGATATGACCACCTGTGATCCATCGCCGGTGCTTCTCAACGATGGAACCATTTTGATGGTGTATAAGAAGCAAGATAATAGCAGCGGTGGGGATACAAAGTAGCCAGGTGAGGCGCTATCGTATGCCTGTGATTATCGTTATTATTATTGCTATTGGGTATGTGCTTGTTCAATATATTCTGGTGAATAAAAAAGTGACAGTGGGGTTGTCGCTTGTACAACAGACGGTGGCATACACACAAGCGGGGGCTGAAAATGGCAAAACAGTATTGGTAGTAGGAGATAGCACTGGGGTAGGAGTCGGTGCTGCGACACCTGCTGAATCTGTTGCGGGTTTGATTGGTGCAGATTTTCCTGATGCGTCTATAGAAAATCGTGCGGTCAGTGGCGCAAAAGTGCATGATTTACTTGATGTGTTCAACCAATTATCCAATGAACGTGCACATTTCGATGTTGTGGTTATTCAAATTGGTGGAAACGATATTGTCCGTTTTACTCCACTGAAGAGTGCCGAGCAAGATTTGGCACAGGTGCTTGAACAAGCAAAGCACGTTGCGGATAACGTTGTGGTGTTTAGTTGCGGCAATGTGGGAACAGCCCCATTTTTTCCTTTTGGCACACGGTGGGCGTGGGGTGTGCGTACTCGTGCTGTTCGTCAAATATTTTTACGCCAAACCGCCGCAACGCAAGTGCAGTACATCGACCTCTATCGCGAAAAAAAAGATGATCCGTTTGCTCAAGATCCGAAGCGATATTACGCCGCCGATTCGTTTCACCCGAGTAGCGATGGATATGCGGCTTGGTATACAAGCATCTCGCCAGTGGTTCATAGCATGAACATCGGATTTTGATTTTTGCGTGCAATCATGCACTATACAAAAATTTGCTTCATGATACAATTTATACAGACGTCTCCCCAGATATTGGTTGGTGGCTTTTTTTATATCAAGCCACATAATTCATAACGTCATAAAATGTATGACCAAAAAAGAAGAAGATGCTAAATTTATTGTGCTATTTGAACACGTACCTGTACGCCGTGTATGGGTAGAAAAGGAGGAAAAGTGGTATTTTAGTGTCGTCGATGTTATTCGGGTTCTGACGGAGAGTGCAGACGCACGGAACTACTGGAAAGTATTAAAAAACCGTTTAAAAGAAGAGGGAAGTGAAGTGGTTACAAAATGTAACCAGTTGAAAATGCACGCAGAAGATGGCAAAATGCGATTCACTGATGCCGCTGATGTGGAGAGCGTTTTTCGCATTATCCAAAGTATTCCGTCTAAAAATGCTGAACCATTTAAGCAATGGTTGGCAAAAGTTGGCTATGAACGGATGCAGGAAACCGTTGACCCTGAACGTGCTCTGAACCGCGCTCGTCGTCATTGGAAAGAACTTGGACGTTCAAAAAAATGGATTGAACAGCGAATGCTTGGCCAGGAAACCCGAAATAAGCTTACTGATTATTGGAGTGAACACGGTATAGAACAACCAGTTGATTACGCCAAATTAACGGATCTGATTCATAAAGAATGGAGCGAACTAACGACCGCAGAACATAAAAAATTAAAACACCTTCAATCTCAGAATTTACGTGACCACATGACTGATGCGGAATTGATATTCACGGCATTGGCGGAATTGTCTACGCGGCAAATTGCAGAAACGGAGAATGCAGAAGGTTTTCAGGAAAATGTACACTCTGCAAAAGAAGGCGGTGCTATTGCTGGCAATGCGCGAAAACAATTGGAAGCAAAAACGGGCAAAAAAATTGTCAGTAAAAGTAATTTTTTGCTTATGGAAGAAAAACGAAAGCGACTAAAGAAATAATTATTTCATGAGATATGTATTCGGTTTATATTTTGGAATGTACTGACGGCACGCTATATACTGGTATCTCAACCAATGTCGCCGAACGGTTTGCCAAACACCAAGCTGGTAAAGCGAGCCGCTACACGCGTTCACACCAACCAGTTAAAATTATCTATACAGAAAAGGCAGGCACAAAAAGCAAAGCGCTTAAACGAGAAGCGCAAATAAAACGAATGACTCGTGCAGAAAAAATTGCCTTATGCGGTAAGTTAGTATAACCTCTATAAACAACAATTATTAACAGCATGAATATGACCACAACACCCAGCGGTTTACAATACGAAGATACCCAGATCGGTACAGGAGACGAAGCAAAAAAGGGAACTACCGTGAGTGTGCATTATACCGGTATGTTTCCTGATGGCCGTGTATTTGATAGTTCTGTTGACCGCAAACCGTTTAATTTTCGCTTGGGTGCGGGCATGGTCATTCAGGGGTGGGATGAAGGTGTTTCGGGTATGAAAGTCGGTGGAAAACGCAGCCTCGTTATTCCGCCACAACTGGGATACGGAAGTGCCGGAGCAGGCGGTGTCATTCCTGGCGGCGCCACATTACATTTTGACATTGAACTATTAGCTATTTTATAAAAATTTTGCCAACTGAAAAACAGTTTGTTATACTTCATCTATTCATAATTAGTAACAAAAAACTATGAGGAGGATTTTACTTTCTCTTACACTGGGACTCGTGGGGGTGTTTTTTGGTTTTTCTGCAGTGCATGCAGAGACCGTTTCATTGGTTCAAGGACGCGCGTTGAATGCCGACAGCCAACCGGTCGAGAGTATGGCCGTGCAGTTATTAGATGCATCGCAGGCCCAAATTGGGTACACAACAACAGATAGCGATGGTTATTTTTATTTTACGGACCTCGCCGAAGGAACGTACTACTTTTATTTCGACCCGGCATCGAGCTATGATTGTTCCAGTTGTTCATTGTTTGATGCAACTACCGAAGAAATTACGGTTGATTTTGATTTGGCTGTTGATGGCACGCAGGATTTTGGAGATTACACCCTAGAAACAGCATCGCGCTATATTACGGTGCATGTGACGGATCAAGATGATGCGCCAGCACCAGATGTGTCTATCAATGCGTGGAGCGAGGGTGGTTATGCGTTTGGTTCTACGGATGAAAATGGAGAATACGCCTTTGGTGTCTCCGCGGACAACGATTCCTTGTGGTTTATTAGTACCTATTCTGAATCGGGATATACGTCTACGTTCGCGCATGATGTAGAAGCAGAAGCAGATGGTGAAACCGTAGTCGAATTATCAGTGCAGCAAACAGATGCAATAATTGTGGCCACATTGAAAGATGCCGATGGTAATGTGGTAACGCTGACCAATGAACAATTCGGTTCAGTGAATTGTTTTGAAACCGGAAGTGATGACACTGAGCAAACGCAAGAGGATGGTGGTGGAAAAGATTCTTCTCACTCGAGCGGTGATACATTCTTTTTTGGGCATATCAATGGAGGAGAAAGTTCAGCCACTATTAATGTTGTTGCTGGTAGCTATAAATGCGACGCATGGATATATGGTTATGGTGCAAAAGGAGCTGAGGTAACGGTAGCAACAGATGAAACGGGCGCCATTGATATCAACCTTATTGAATACACGGCAACAATCAATTTCCGCTATGTGGATGCCAAGGGAAATACATTAACCGATATTTCTTCTTTTTCAGCCTATGCGTACTCTATGAAGGATCCAGAGGGTAATGATTATTTTCAAGATGGTGCATTTACTCAAGGAGAAGATGGAGAAGCCACTTTGCAAGTATTAGATGGGTATACGTATCAAGTGGGTGGGTGGATTCAAGATCATGGCAGTGGAAGTTATGGTGATGGCAAGGGTGAAGGAGATAGCGGAGATGGAGGAAGTGGAAAAGGTGGTGATGAAGATAGTGGAGATGGCAGCGGTGACGGTGAACATAGTGGCGATGATGAGTATAGTGACGATGAAGGAGATAGCGGTGATTTTTCAGAAAAAGGTATTTATGCCAGCTCTGAAGGAACGGAATATATTCAGGATTATGAAATGGTGACTGTGGTTGGCGATGAAGATAATCCACAAGATGTTGAAGTAGTATTACAAATTGCTGATGCAACGATTAAAGTGACCGTGCTGGATGAAAATGGTGACCCTGAAGCCAATGCCTGGGTAGCCGCCATGCAAGGAGATATTAAAGAAAAAGAAGGGAAAGACGGTAAGGGTGGAAAAGGTGGCCATAAAGGTGGCTGGGGAAATTTTGTTGGCGGAGTCACGAACGACAATGGTGTTGCGGAATTGTCTGTCGCTAGTGGGAAAACGTATGAAGTATTCGCTCACACCAAAGATGCTTTTTCTGGAGAAGTATTGCCGCCGCCGCGGGAAACCACAACCCCAAAACCTGGGGAAACGGTACGATTGACGATGCAATCACGAACGGCTAATTGGACTCTGAATTTGATCACGGTAACTGATACCGGTGACGATTTAGATTACAGCTTTTGTTATGGCTATAGCCCAACGCTCGGGGTAGAAAATTTTGCAGAAATGGACGGCGGTGAAGGATCGATGGGCTTGGTGCGTGGTGATGATTGGTATATTGGGTGCATGGGGTATGGGAACGATACCTTCTACCGCTCCAGCGATACGTTGTATACACCAGGCAAACAATCGGGTGGGAGTGATGATTTGGAAGTGACATTAACTCAAGCTGGTGATTATTTTGACGAAACATCATACACGTTTTCTGAAACAACAAACACGACGATTACATTGCCAGATGGCGAATCGACCTTGACTATTCCGGCAAACGCGGTCGGTGATTCAGGAAATGGAACACTCACCGTGAATACGGCAACCGATTATAAAGTTTCTGATGATAATTTTCCGATTGATGCGTATGAATTTAGCGTCATTGATTCTGAAGGAAATGCAGTAACGGAATTTACTTCTAATTTAACGCTCAATTTGAAATATGATGAAAGTCGGTTGGAAGATTTCGGCATTGATGAAGAGGATTTGAGCGGAGGAGCGTATAGTGAAGATAATAATACGTGGGAGAGTCCGGTTTCTACAATCGTGGATACAGATGCGAATACACTAACGATTGTGTTGGATCACTTTTCAACATACGGTGCATTGGGTGATAAAGGGTTGTCTTCGGTGAATGCGGTGCCGAATGAACCGCGCCAGTTGGTAGCGAAAAATATTACCAGTACCTCTGCGTTGCTGAGCTGGAAAAAACCAAAAAGTTCAACGGTGAAAAAATACCAAGTACAAGTGCGCAAGTTGAAAGTAAAGAAACAGAAACAGTGGGATAAATTTAAGAATGTGAAAAAATTGAAAAAGAAGGCTGGCGGGTTGTTGCCCGGAACAGCATATCAATTCCGTGTGCGGGCGTGTAATAATACTGGTTGTTCTGCCTATACGGCGTGGAAGAAATTTACGACTGTTGCGGAGTAGTTGGTAGCGGTTATATCGTTTCTAAGCACACCCCTCGTTTATTATAAGGGGTGTGCTTTTTTATCCACATTGAATTGGCGCGAAGGACCATAAATAGAAGCAAAATAGAAGCATATTTTGAATCCGCAAATTCAATATGGTACAATAGGCGCGATGCAGTCACCCATTGTTCAAGAAATTGATTCGCTATTGGCGCAAAATGAACCCTCTCTGATTGAGAGTTATTTTCGTATTCAGCGCCTGTGTGAAGCGGAGTTTGGTGAGCACACGGTCGTTATCATGGAAATTGGTTCATTTTTTGAAGTGTATGGCATTGACAACCACAAAGAAAAAATTGGCAAATCAAAAGAGATCGCTGATATTCTTAATGTTCAGCTGACACGAAAAAATAAATCGGTTCTAGAAAATTCAGTCCAAAATCCATTGCTTGCCGGTTTTCCTACAGCGGCGTTCGACCGTTACATTAGCCGCATTATTCAAGAAAAAAAATACACTATTGTCATCATTCGTCAACGCGGCATTCCACCAAAAATAACACGCTATCTGGATTGCGTATTGTCGCCAGGTGTAAATATCGATTATCTTTTGGACCACGACGACAATTTTGTTTCTTCGGTTACGATTGACCAACACCATGGTGTATACGCCATTGGTGTGGCGACGATGGATGTCGCCAGTGGAAAAACCACAGTGCTTGAAATGTACAGTACAGAAGAAGACCCAACCTACGCGTTAGACGAATTGTTTAGTGTGTTGCAAACATATCGTACATCGGAATATGTGTTTACGGCGCTTAGCAGTGAAGTGAAGATGCCAGAGGTGTTACACTATTTGGAACTCTCTGCGCACGCGAATATAAAACTGAATACGAAACGGTTGTCCGTTGCGTATCAAAATGAATTATTGAAGCAGGTGTATGAAGCAAAATCGATGCTCTCGCCGATTGAATATTTGAATTTGGAACGCATGCCCCTGAGTTCTGAAGCACTCGTTTTGCTGCTGGAATTTGTGATTGAACATGATTACGGTATTATTCAAGCGTTGAACCCGCCACACATTTTGGATACAAAAAAATTTTTGTATTTAGGGAATAATCCGTTGGAGCAACTCACCATTATTTCCAAAGATCCACAAGAGTTCACCGTGTTGGAATTGATTGATTATACTTCAACCAGTATTGGTCGGCGGTTGTTGCGCGATCGTTTATTACACCCTATTACCCATGCAGCCGAATTGGAAGAACGGTTTGATCTTGTTGAACAATTGCGTCCAGTGGAAAAAGAAATTTCTGCTCAGCTCAATACTATTTACGATTTGGAACGATTGCTGCGGCGTATGCAATTAGGGCGCTTGCACCCCTTTGAAATTCAGTTTTTGCACGATTCGCTGAGCGCCATTGTGAAGATGATAGAGTTGGAAGCATTGAGCACGGCAGCTACAGTGAGCGATGTTGTCCATTTACTCAATGAAGAGCAATCGATGATTCAAAATTTGCTGACGCGCATTGAGCAAGTATTTTATTTACCCGAAACTGCGAAAGCCACAGCAGCAACAATTGATTGTTCGTTTTTTCAACCGGGTTATGACCGGATGCTTGATACATTGATCACTGAGCAGAAAGCACATGAAGCGAAGTTAGAAATTCTTCGTGCAAAAGTGGTGGTGTTGCTCCAAGAAAAAACGGCAAAAGAAGATGTGGATTATGTTCAGGTGAAACAGCTCGATAAAGAAGGCCATTATTTAACGCTCACGAAAAGCCGATATTTGTTGATTCAAGATGAATTGAAAGCCAGTATGGTATCCATTGATGGCACCGTGTACGCATTCAGTGATTTCAATTTCAAGTTGCAAACCACAACTGTCAAAATAACAGGAAAAATTATTGACGATATTTCTGAACAGATTGTGGTATTGCAAACAAAGATTGCTGCGTTAGTGAAAGAGTTGTATGCACAGGAATTAGCGACCATAACACGTGAATGGTCTGCGTTGTTGCAACGGTTGGTTTCGCATGTCGCAAAAATTGATGTGGCCGTGAGTACAGTGAAATCTGCGCGTGCATTGAATTTTGTGCGACCAGAAATGGTGAATTTTTCGGGAGAAACCGTTTTGGAAGTTCTCCAATTGCGCCACCCGTTGATTGAAGCACGAGAAGAGCAGGGGATCTATGTGCCGAATGATGTAACGCTTGGGAATCGAAACCTTATGCGGCAGAAAAATACCGTGTTCACCAAAATGACGGAGAGCGATATTCGTGGTGTATTGCTGTATGGTATTAACTCGAGTGGAAAATCATCGCTCATGAAAAGCATCGGCATTTGTATTATTTTGGCACAAGCTGGTTTTTTTGTACCGGCAAAAGCCATGCGGTTCACACTCTTCACCGAATTGTTTACGCGTATTATCGCTCGTGACCAAGTGGAAAAAGGCTTATCGTCATTTGCTGTGGAAATGATGGAGTTGAAAAATATTTTTAATCGCGCCAGCAAACGCAGCATGATTCTTGGGGATGAAATTAGCCACGGAACCGAAACCCTCTCTGCTATTGCGATTGTCAGCGCCACGATTCAGCGGTTATCAGAAATACACGCATTGTTCTTATTTGCCACGCATCTTCACCAATTACAAGAATTAGATGTAGTGAAGCAGCTGCCGCATGTTGTGAGTGCTCATCTTGGTGTGCAATATGATGAAACACGGGACACGATTATTTTTGAACGTACATTGCAAGCGGGGAGTGGGAGTGCGGTATATGGGTTAGAGTTTGCAAAGTCGCTGCATATGGATAAACAATTTTTGAAGTACGCATGGACCATTCGCAAAACGCTCGCAAATGAATATTCCGAAACAGAATTATTAACAAAGCAACAACGGAGTCCGTATCATCCAGAACTTCTGCTGACTTCCTGTGCGGTGTGCAGACAAGCAGTAGAAGATACGCATCATATTCGGCCGCAACATACAGCGAATACAGAAGGATATATTGATCATATCCCCAAAGACCATAAATTCAATTTGGTACCATTGTGTAAAGCATGTCACAAAAAAATTCATGCCGGAAAACTCACCATTCACGGTTTTGTGATGACCACAAACGGATTGCAGCTGCAGTATACGGAAGAAGAGTAATTTTTTATTCTATCCTTGCATTTCCATATTTAACCGCGTGTCGCCAGAATCTCTGCTTTGATACGGCTATTTTTTTTCAACGTATTCTTTCAATGGTCCTAGATAATAGTCCTTCCAACCTTCTTCGAAATTGGTCACTTCATCTCCAGGCATTCCTACATGCAGTAGCTCCACGGTGGTCACTCCATCGCTTTCAGAGAGCGTAAATGTGGCAATCGATGGCTGTGGCCAATCACCGCCATACCATTCTTGTACTAATTTTTTTTCTGGAATAACTTCAATATTTTTACCATAAATGTCACCGTTCCATAGGCTAAATTCTGTTCCTACTGCTTCATCCATGACTGCTGGCCCGCCACCCCAGTTATCAATATATTTTGCGTCAACCAGTGCACGCCATACTTTCCCAATCGGCGCGTGAATTTCATACGTTTGATGAATTTTTTTCATGTTTTTTTGAATAAATATAACAACAGGAGTATATCATTTTTTTCGTGTAATGATAAGCGTGTTGAAATAGTCGCAAGCTTTAGGGTATAGTAGGGGAACCATGTCAAAAAAATACCGTAAAGGCATTTTTGCGTTATCTGCTGATCCCGTCACCAACGGTCATTTGTCATTGATTGAATTGGCCTTGCAACAATGTGAAGAGTTAATTGTTTTGGTGGCTAATAACGATACAAAAAAAGAAGGGTATGCCTTCAGCTTAGTAGAGCGCACGCAGATGGTGCAGCGTGCAGTGAAACTATCTGGGTTGAATGAGCAGCAAGTACGAGTATTACCAACCACTGGATTATTGACCGATGTGTTTGTTCAAGAAGAATGTGATGTTATTTTTCGCGGGTTGCGCCACGACCATGACCGTGTCAACGAACAAGAGCAGATGGCCTTGTATACATTGATTCAACCGCGTGTAGTGAATCGGTTTGTGTTTTTGGAAACCCCACATCCGTATACGCATATCTCTTCTTCGTGGGTAAAATCGTTTGCCCATTTACAAGTAGATATTTCTCCGTATGTGCCGTTATTTGTGAAACAGGCAATAGAAGAACGGGTATGCGGCCAGTTCAAAATAGGTATCACCGGAACACTCTCGGTTGGAAAATCAACAGTAGCCCGCCGTCTTGTTGCTAAATTTCAAGAAGAGGGATATGAAGCACATCATATTGATATCGATACACTTCTTCATGAATTCTATGGTGAAGATTCGGCTGCGGCAAATACGGTTCGTTATGAATTGGCACAGCGTTTTGGACAACAAGTACTTTCCGCAGATCATAAAGAGGTGAATCGTCCGTTGTTGGCGCAACAGCTTTTTTCCGCAAATTCAAAACCGGAAATTATTCATTGGGCGCAGCAATTGGTCGCGCCGCATGTAGAGCGTATTTACCGGAACTCTATTCGTGATCTTCATGGAATTATTCTGGTAGAATGGGCACAATTGGCAGAAATGCAGATGCAGCATTGGGTAAACAACAACGTGATTGTCGTCGATTCACCAAATGAAAAACAGTTTGCTGATAAACGCGGCCTAACTCAAGAATATATTGATGGTTGTAAAAAATTTCAGTGGAGCGTGGAACAAAAAATTACCGCCTTACAAGCAGCCATTCATACAGATGGTTCAGGCAAGATCACTCGGTATATAAACAAGTAGGGATTATAGCATATTTGTATAAATGGTGATATACTTTATTGTGTGCGGAGGAACCAAGAATAGCTCAATTGATTAAAATATTTTATGATCGACCTTACGAATCGCGAAGCGCTCGCTGCACTCGACCCTAAAAATGTGTATGGTTCTACAGAGATGTTCGCTGATCAATGTCAGCAAATTATTGACGATCATTTTGATATCGAACTGTATACGGACGCATACAAAAATAGTGCCAATATCGTGTTATGTGGAATGGGCGGTTCTGCCTATGGCGGCTATATTGCTCAATCGTTGTTTCATGACGAATTGCAGCGGCCATTGATGGTCAATTCTGATTATCATCTACCTGGTTTTGTGAATGAACAGTCATTGGTGTTGCTTAGCAGCTACTCGGGTTCCACAGAAGAACCGCTTTCGTGTGCCGAAGAGGCGAAAGTACGAAAAGCGAACATTACTGGATTCAGTTCTGGTGGTGCATTGGCAAAGTTATTTCCCACACAATACCCCGGGTTTATTTTTGAACCAAAACATAACCCCTCGGGCCAGCCGCGTTTAGGTACAGGTTATATGAGCATGGGCACGATTGCATTGTTGCGGCAGTTGGGTGTCATCAGTATAACAAAAGAAGAGGCGCAAGCAGCGGTGCAAGAGGTGCGTGCAAATCAAGAAGCAACGAAACAGCAGGCTATGGCCATCGCTCAACAGATACAGCAAACTATTCCGGTGATGTTTGCTGCCGAACACCTTGGTGGGAACGTTCATATTTTGCGTAACCAAATGAATGAAACAGCGAAAAGTTTTGCAGCGTATGGCGAATTACCAGAATTGAACCATCACTTTATGGAAGGCTTGAAATATCCGCAGGATAAAAAATTAACCGTGATATTCATCAATTCATCACACTATTCGGCTCATCTCCAAAAACGTATGGCACTCACAAAAGAGGTTGTGAGTAAAAATAATATTGCATGGGTAGAGTATCAAGCCGCTGGCAGCACGAAGCTCGCACAAATGTTAAATGTATTGTCATTTGGTGGCTATCTTAGTCTATTTGAGGCGTTTATCTATGGTTTAGACCCGAGCTTAATTCCATGGGTCGATTATTTTAAAGAACAATTACGTCAATAAACGAGAAATATGCTCATTTCAGACATTTATCACGCCAACGTCATTACCATCCACGAAGACACAACGATTGAAGAAGTGTTGAAAGCATTGGTGCATCATCATTTTAATGGATTTATTGTGGTCAATGACCGCGAAGAAGTGGTTGGGCTTATTTCCGTACAAGATATTGCAGCAGCGACTGTGCCAGAACAATTTCGAGATAATGTGAACATGGCACAAGCCATGTATAAACGGCATTTTTTTAGCGAAAGTTGCCAAGAATTGAAACACCAAAAAGTGAAAGAGATTATGCGTACCGATTTTCTCACCGTGAATTTGGAAACAAATATTATGGCAGTGACTGCTGATTTTTTGAATAACGATTTATATGTTGTACCGGTAGTAGAAAACGGTAAATTACTTGGGGTAGTTACCCGTAGCGAAATTAAAGCGGCGTTGTGCGATGCGATGGGTATTGTGCATCATTTTGGGAAAAATAGTATTGAATAATAGTGTATGGAAACAGGGTCTCTGACATTGTATGCATTGATATCTATTTTTACATTGCTCGCCGTGTATGTATTTTTGATATCGGAAAAAATTCATAAAGTGATTGTAGTCATGTTGGCGGCCGCGTTGCTTATTTTTTTACAAGTTTTCCGAACGCCAGAACATTCTTCACAAACGGGTGCTTTGGAGTATGTGAAAAATAACCTTGATGTATTAGGTTTCATTATTGGAATGATGATTTTAGTTGGAGTGGTACGCGAGTCTGGTATTTTTGAATCTTTAGCTATTCGATTGGTGAAATTTACTCAAGGGAAACCGCGCTTGTTATTGGTGGTTTTTGCTTATTTAACTCTGATGATGACCACTTTTTTATCTAATATTCCAACTATTCTTATTTTAAGTCCCGTATTGTTGGTACTTATTCGTGAACTCAAACTGCCGTATTTGCCTTATTTTTTTGTGATGATCACGATGGCCAATATTGGCGGTGCTATGACTCCTATTTCTGATCCAACAACCTATTACCAAGCAAAAACGGTGGGTTTAGGTTTTATGGAGGTGGTGAGTAATTCTGGAATGATTGTGCTTATATTATCTGTGGTCACTGTACTCTACACATTGTTGGTTTTTCGGAAGCCACTTGCACGAGTGCATATCAAAGCCAAAGACATTGAAATGTTTGACCCAAAATCTGCCATAAAAAATAGAAAAATTTTGGCTGTCGGTATGCCAGTATTGATTCTTGCTATTTTGCTCATGATAGGCCGCGAAGCTATTTTTAATAAAACTGGTGTTACACTAGATAACGCAACAATTACTTTTGCTGGTGCATTTCTGCTCTTGTTTATTTTTGAAAAAGAGGTGAAACATGTATTGGAACACATGATCGATTGGGAAATTATTTTTTTCTTTACCGGTTTGTTTATTGTCGTGGGTTCATTGGAATTCACTGGAGTCATTCACAAGCTCGCTGACGTTATGATAACATTGACTCATGGTAACAGTAACGCGTTACTCTTTTTTATCACTGTGGGTTCTGGTACGTTATCGACATTTATTGATAATGTGCCATATAATATTGCCATGGTTGGTGCTATTAAAGCGATGGCGGCATCTGGTATTTTTGTCTATCCACTTTGGTGGGCGCTGAATCTTGGAACATCCATTGGTGGCGCAGGCTCTCCTATTGGTGCTGCTTGTAATGTTATTGCATTTGGTCAGGCAGAGCAGGCGAAGCTGCACACGGTATTTTTGAAATATCTTGTGGTGGCTTTTCCCTTAGTTCTCATCAATTCACTCGTTGCATACGGAGCGTTATACTTGCGATATTTATCTTAAAATAGAAATAGGGCAATCCAAGGATTACTCTAAAATAAAAAAATTATGAATATATCACATTGTCCAAACTGTGACACGCCTTTGATTGAGGGGATGTGCCCAACGTGCGGTTCGTAAAGCGTTCATTCAAGGGCAGGCGATACGACGACGTATTACCTGCCCATTGAATGTAGCAACGACGTTGACTATTGATTCACCGTACCGCTTCGGCTGTGCGATGCCTTGCCGCCTTTTCGCCCCGCAATACGTGCTTCTTCGGAAGTAAATTCATGAGCCGTGCCCTTGGCATGCGCAGCTTGTCCGCCTTTGCTGGCAATAGCGCGTTGCTTGTTTGGGTCCATGGATGCAAAACCACGTGTACTTTTTTGACCTTGTGTTTGCATGTTCATACGTTTTTTTTGTTAATAATTATTCTTTATCTATTTGTAGTATAGAGAGCATACTGTGGACAAACAATACAAAAAGTGCCAAAAAAAGCCCAACTGTTTTGTACATACTGTACAGTTGAGCTTTAATTGTTGAGGCTAAATTTTATTGAAGAGAAAGTTCAGCGCTCTTTTCCAAGGTATTTTCGTCAATGACAATCATCTTCTGGGTTCCAAGAATGTATAAGGCATCATTGATGTATACTGCCCGTTTTGCTTGGAGATTTTCACTCAACGATTTTTTCAGTGCGAGGGTATTATTGTCGTACAAGAAGATATAGCCACCAGTACTGCCTGGCATAAAGAAGAGTTTCTTTTCATCATCGAGTAAGAATGCATGGTGATTATCTATCGCTTCCGACCAATAGTCTTCTAATTTTTGTTGCGCAATTTCTTTCGGGTTGGTTTTATCGGACACATCGAAGAGCGATACTTTTACTTGTTGATCCTCTTTTCCAACACCAATCAATAGCGTGTCGTTAATGGGGTGCAGGTATGATGAGTAACCAGGAATTTTTAATTCACCTGTTTTGCGTGGATATTTTGGATCGGATAAGTCAAAGACATATAATGGATCGGTTTGCCGGAAGGTAACGAGATATCCTATATCTCCAATAAATCTCGCCGAATACACCCGTTCACCGAGCCCAAGGTCTTGTACTTGGCCAACAGTTTCTAACTGTTCATTCAGTACATAGAGATCGTTGGCACTGTGAGATAAATCACCAAAATCATTTCGCCCACTACCCACGGTTGTGGCGATACGAAGATGGCCTTCATATTCATCCATGGAAAATTGATTTAACGGACTGCCAGCAATCGTGGTAGAAGCGGCAATATCAAGTGTATCAAGGGCAATACGAGTGAGGCCGCTGGTTTCTAATTCACGTTTTCGTTTATCAAAATAGGTTTGAATACGCTCTTCGCCATCTTCAAAACGATTTTTCTCTTCTTCTGTGAGCGAATCCATGTAGTCTTCCATAATCGTTCCCATTTCATTTATTTTTGAACTTTCGGAAATATCATAACTATTAATTTTTTTCATTTGTTCCAGAATATCTGCAGACACCAAGTCTTTCCCATCGGTGCTAAAGAATTCATAAATAAATTTGAATAAGTCTGTTGGGTGTGCATACGCGATATACAGGTTGTCCGTCGACATATACAAAATCGCATTTGATTCAGAGCCAACAAAGCCCACCTGGTCAGCTACTGCGCCGGTTGTGGGGTTCACATTCATGACTGAATAGGTAATATCACTGGGCACAATCTCCATTGGGTGATAGATGCCGGTACATTCAATAACCACGGCATCTTCTCCTCGTTTGAGTGGGCTGAGTGGACACGGTGTTGTTTGATTATTCGAGGTATTGGTTACTAAAAAAAGATGGTGATCTTTTAATCGTGCCGTAGTATAGCTGGTTTTTTCTGTGAAATTTAATTTCCAGCTTTCCTTCGGTGCTTTCGGGTCCGTCACATCATAACCAGTGATGTGGTCATACGTGAGGACCATTAAGATGTTACCGTCAAGTAACAAATCACCTTGTTCCGGAATGTTTGCCGCAATGTTGATATTGTTGATTGGAAGGGGGTCAATTACGTTGGTTTTGGCAGAATATTCGTTTGTCTGTTTGGAGTCTTCCGTGATGCCTGAACCCATCATGGGGCGTTCAAACATAATGTAGTTATTTTCGGGTGAGTAAAAAATATTTTCACCATTGGTCTTCACAATATCTGGTTCATCGATTCCTTCTGTTTGCACATTGGTGGTGGAAGAACGCCCAACGCTATCGGTAATTGATTGTTCTGCGCTTCCGAGTGTATATGAATCAGAATCCATAGAAACACCACTATTTGTACCGAGTTCATCTATTGCTGCTTTGGGTGCGGCACCAGTAAATTGATAATAATTGTTGCTTCTCACATTATGCGCTGCTGCAAGATATTGGCGAAATTCATCTGCAGATGTAAATGCTTGCACTTCTTCAGGTGTTTTTTCTCGGTCAAAAAATACGACATCACCAATCTGTTTCGGAGATTGCGTATACCGGTCGGCAATTGCCCACCCACCGATGACAATGACCAGGAGGGCTAATACGAGCACAGATTTTGATGCCATGTTGTTGTGCATACGAATTCAATAAATAATATATCGTT
This sequence comes from Candidatus Kerfeldbacteria bacterium, assembly GCA_016182555.1. Classification (GTDB taxonomy): domain Bacteria; phylum Patescibacteriota; class Patescibacteriia; order UBA9570; family XYC2-FULL-38-9; genus JACPGJ01. The sequence goes on along the minus strand of JACPGJ010000008.1, from coordinate 181,050 downwards.
GATTATAGCGAATAGTGGCCAATGTTGCGACTGGCTCTTCTCTTCTATTGAGGATAAGTACGCTATTTACCAATATATTACATCCTTAAACTAAACGAGGAGACTGTGTTTATGATTTGTTCATGAGAGATGTATAAAAAAAGTTATTTTTTTTATACATGATTTATATAGGGTTTTTTACGAGTACAGATATACTATAGATAAATTTTATTATTAAGGAACAACACATGGCTATCTCTACACAAACACAATTGGCTGAATGGAAAAATCGGTTTCAACATTTCCGCCATTCTCCGTCTATTGCCTATTATGAACAACTTCTCGATTTATCATTGAAAATTGAACAAGTGAGACAACAAATGAGAGCAGCGTCTAGGGAGAAAGATGAAATTATTCAATAATACTTGTCTTGAATAATTCTGCGCTGCTATGCCTATGAGGTGCCCCACGTATGTGATATAGTACATACGGTATGTTAATGCATGCGCAGGAAAAATTGATTCGTTCACTGCACACAAAAAAAGGAAGAGAGAAAGCGGGGAAGTGTATTGTGGAAGGAGAGAAAGTGGTCCGCACTGCTAGTGACGCGGTGGAATTTGTTTTTCGTCAAGAAGATAGTGCGGCATTTAACGAATTGGTAACGACAGAAACACCACAAGATGTTGCCGCTGTAGCACGTATTCCTGAATGGTCAGATGCAGATATTCGTTCACGAAAAACAATTGTGGTGTTGGATGGTGTACAAGACCCGGGAAACGTTGGTGCCATTCTGCGTTTGTGTTTGGGGTTTGCCGCATCGTTGGTATTGATTGATTCTGTCGATGTGACCAATCCAAAAGTGGTGCGTTCGTCTGTTGGTGCATTGTTTCATGTGCCGTGGCGTTCTATTACGCGGGAAGATGCTGTTGCGTATATTCAAGCATTCCAAGGGACTATTTTTCGTTTAGAAGCCAATGATTTGGCAGTCTGTACGGTAGCGGATCTTCGCAAAAAAAATACCCAGCCGGTTGTTCTGATTGCCGGTTCTGAAGGGCAGGGGATTCAGTTACCGATTGTTGGTGAATCGCTCAGTATTGGCCATGAGGCACAACTCGAATCGTTGAATGTATCGCAGGCGTTGGCGATTGCGCTACACGAAATGTATTGTATCTGATATACTGACAGGACTATCTATTAGTAATTTTTTGTATGAAAACAAAAAAGGAGGAAAAGAAAAAATCAACCGTGAAACAAAAAGAGAAAGAGCAGAAGGTGCATTTGTCACCCAAAGATGTGTTTATGCATTTGCTGGTCATTGTGACGCTCTATTTTTCAGCAGCAAGTTTTCTCACGCTCTTATTTCAGTACGTGAATGTGTGGTTTCCAGATCCGCTGTTTAGTGGAGGGTATACATTACACTATCAAGGTCCACTGCGGTTTGCTATTTCTTCTTTGATTATTGTTTTCCCGGGGTTCATGGTGACATCCTGGTTGTTGACCAAAGAATATCGTAAAGATATTAATGCGCGGAACATGCGCTTGCGAAAGTGGTTAATTTTTTTCACCCTATTTTTAGCAACCATTATTATTGGTGGTGATTTAGTAAGTATTGTATATAATTTTTTGGATGGAGAGCTGACGATGCGTTTTTTCTTGAAGGCGCTTTCGGTGTTGTTGGTCGCTGGAACGATTTTTGGGTATTACCTTTGGGATGTGCACCAAGAAAAACCAGCACGCGATTTGCGCATGATTGCCTGGCCGGTTATTGCCATCGTATTCGCAGCAATTATTGGTGGGTTTTTTATTGCCGGGTCACCCCAGCAGCAGCGCTTGTATCGCTTAGATGAAAAACGAGTGAGCGATCTTTCTGCATTGGAATCGGCGGTCTATGGTTATTGGAATGACAAAGGGGAATTACCGACAGAAATGAATCAATTGAGTCCATATATTTATACAGGGAAAATACCGACTGACCCACAAGCAGACACAACTGGTGATCAATTGATGCCGCCAAAATATAGTTATAATGTCACCGGAACAAACACATTCGAGTTGTGCGCAAAATTTTCAAAATCGAGCGATGATGCTTCGAGTTCAATGTCTTCATATATCTATTCAAAAGGAGTGAATTCTTGGAATCACCCAGCTGGCCGTTATTGTTTCTCACGGGAAATCAGTAACGATACGTATCCAACTCCGCTTTAATATTCGTCAATCAACTGTTGGCACAACGGCATGAGCAATGTCATGCGGCGTGCGCGTTCTTCGTAGGGCATATTCACATTGCCAACGACATCAGCAGTTATTGTTCCCATGAGGCGTTCAATCAGGCTGGCTCGTGCAAGCTCCGAGAAGTTTTTTATGTTGAGTTCTGTCGCAATCGGTTCAAATGCAGCAATCCAGTTGCGTACCTCTGCTTCTAAACCGTTCATTGTAGTTTTTGATTGTAGTGTAGTGAATTGATCTGCCCAGACCATAAACCCAAATTCGTAACCTTCAGGGTAGAGGTGCGTGTGGGCAAAATCGAGCAGATAATATCGGCCGTTATTCGTTTTGTAGACTTCGTGTGCTTTAAAATGCCCGTGGCACCAAATCATGGGCCGCTGCATAAATTCTTGGCGAATAATTTTTTCAGCATTGGTGTAGAGTTCAACAAATTCCGGCGTATTCAAGAGTGTTGGTTTTCCATCTAATGCAAATTGTGCTTCTTGCAAACCCGCAATATTGATCCAACGACTGATATTGGCTAGATGAAATTGGTCAGCACGAAAACGTTCATGAAGCAGTAAGGGGCGCGTTGCGGTTTTTGGAAACACGCTACGATACGCATGATAGACATTCAAAAATTCTGTTCGCTCTGTCGCATTCATAGGAGAAGGAAAAAATTTTCCCTCTGGAAGATGTTCCATCACAAACCACCCACTCGTTGGTGAAGTGATTTCGTATCGATATAGTTCTGGCGCAGTAATAATAGAAGGTTTTACAGAATCAAATAATTCGTGAAATTTTTTTAATTGCAATGGCTCATCGGTCACTCGTGGGTCGTCATACATTTTCAACACGGCTGGTTTCCCTTCATACACACCACTAAAAATACTATTCCGCAACGATCCGTCATACCATTTTCCACTATATATCTCTTTTGCATCCAAAAAACCAATCTTGACCATCACCTTTTGTGCTTGGTTTTGTAATGATTCTTTCTGCATAGAGGTATATAATTGTTTTATTGGCCGCAGCGAAATGTCTTCCGAGAGCACGGCTTTGCGAAGCAAAACGAAGCTCTCGAAGAATTGGCGGGAAGGCCAATATCATTATACCATACCTCTTGCCTTCTTCTTTGCTTCTATTTCATCCAATATCTCTTTCCGAATACGAATATTTTTAGGCGTAATTTCTACCAATTCATCATCACTAATATATTCAATTGCGTCTTCCAAGCCCATCACGCGCGGTGCTTTAAAATATTCATTGACACCATCACCCTTTGAACGCATATTTGAGAGTTGTTTTTCTTTACACACATTCACCGCAATATCTTCTTTGCGCGCATTTTGGCCCACGACTTGGCCTTTATACACCGCAACACCAGGACCCACAAACATCACGCCACGGTCTTGTACATTCAATAAACCATACAATTTGGTTGTGCCGGTTTCATGCGCCACCAACGAACCGCGATCACGCTCCAACCATTTTCCTGGGTCGGGTTTATATTCATCAAAAATGGAATTCATAATACCCAATCCCTTCGTATCTGTCAGGAACTCGCTATGGTAGCCAAATAATCCACGAGTCGGAATCAAAAATTCCAAGAAAACAATATTCTCTTCTGTTTTCATATCTTGCAATTCGCCACGTCGGCTGGAGAGTTTTTGAATAACCGTTCCCGAATGTTCTTCTGGTACTTCAATATAGAGCCGTTCATAAGGCGTCATCTTTTGACCATTCACTTCTTTTACAATCACTTGTGGGCGAGAAACCTGGAATTCATATCCTTCACGGCGCAGGCGTTCAATCAAAATAGCGAGGTGCAATTCACCACGTCCAGAAACAATCCAATCGGCTGCAGGTCCGTCTTCTACAAGCAGCGCCATATCGGTTTCCAATTCTTTGTATAAGCGTTCACGAATTTGGCGTGATGTACTAAATTGACCTTCTTTGCCAGCAAAGGGTGAATCGTTGACGCGGAAAGTCATTTTCACGGTTGGCTCTTCAATATCTAGCACCGGGAGCGCAACGGGCGCCGTCACATCGGCAACCGTTTCTCCAATGCCAATTTCTGGAATTCCGGCAATCGCGACAATATCTCCAGCGTAGGCTTCTTGCGCGTCTACTCGTTGCAGACCTTCGAAGGTCATGAGCGCCATCAAGCGATATTTTTTCATTTCGCCAGCGCGGTTAATGTGCATCACGTCTTGGCCAGCGCGCAGAGTGCCGTTATGAATACGGCCAGTCGCAATGCGTCCTTTAAAATCATCAGCGCTAATCGTGGTAATCAACATTTGTAGCGGCGCGGCGGGGTCAACAGCTGGTGCAGGAATGTGTTCGAGAATCGCTTCAAAAATAGGGGAGATATCGTTCATTGTATTGATATCTGGTTCCAAGCCAGCTTTTCCCGCTTTCCCTGAAGCGTAAATAATTGGAAAATCAAGCGTTGCATCATCAGCACCCAGTTCCACAAACAAATCAAAGACTTTGTTCAACGCGTGGTCCACATTTGCTCCTGGTTTATCAATTTTGTTAATCACCACCAACACTTTCAATTTTAATGCCAGTGCCTTTCGCAATACAAAACGAGTTTGCGGCATCGGTCCTTCTTTCGCGTCAACGAGTAACAGGGCGCCATCTGCCATTTTGAGCACGCGTTCTACTTCACCACCGAAATCTGCGTGGCCGGGAGTGTCAATAATATTAATTTTAGTCTCTTTCCATTTGACCGAAGCATTTTTAGAAAAAATGGTGATGCCGCGTTCACGTTCCAAGTCATTGCTATCCATAATTAAATCTGACCCGGCTTCTTCTTTATTGAGGTGAGTTTTGGATTGACGCAATAATGCATCGACCAGCGTAGTTTTTCCGTGGTCAACGTGAGCAATAATGGCAACGTTTCGAATGTTCATAAATAGTCTCTGGTCTAATTTGTTTGTTAAAAAAAATCTGCTTGCAATACAACAGCAGAAGCATAGAAAATACAGCTATGATTATACGCATAGCTGCGCGCTCTGTCAAGTGTAGGGGTTCTCGCTGTTATTGTTCTCGCAATACTTTCACGGGATCCATTTTTGCAGCACGGCGCATAGGGAGAAGTGAGGCGAACAGCGCAATCAGGAGAGTGATGAAATAGAAGAAGATCAAGGCTTGCAAGGGGAAGCTGACAAAAATAAATTTTGGTGAAGGAATATCATACGATGTTCCGGCAATGGAAATAAAGTGAAATATTTTCTCTCCCCATTTGAGCGATGCCAGAATAGCCAGAATATAGGCCAAACCTAAACCGATGAGGTATCCTAGACTACTGAGAATCCATGCATAGATTAAATAGATTTTTCGAATATCGTTTTTTTGCGCACCAACGGCACGAAAAACACCGATCTCTTGTTTACTGTCCGCAATAATTTTGCCGAGCGTGGTCATCAGGAACAAGGCTGAAACCACCAAGAAGAATCCGCCAACACTATACGCAACCCGACGGAAGAATTTGAACGCTTCTTGTAGCATTTCAAATGGTCCATAGACGGGGGTTATATATGTTTCACGGAGCGCATTGCGTGTTTTGACAAATGCATCGCGCTGTTTTTTTGTTTCAAATTCATAGACAATATTTTTTTCTGAATTTTTGAAAAACCGTTTTACGGAATCCTGTGAATCAACTGCCCAGTTTGGAATAATAAAATGATCTGATGGATAATAAGATCCACCACCACCAAACATTGTTATTTTTGAAATGCCAACAACAATCACTTCAATATCAGTGGTTTTTAAGATGTTCTCTTCATCACGACCACCAGCGTATTCAATGGTCGCAAGTGAAAATGTGTGGTCAATATAGGAAGACGCATATTGTTGAATGGCTTCATATTGATTTTCCGGATTAGGAAGCGAAAAACCTTCGGTGCCTTGTTCTGCATCAAGAATAAAGGAAGCGGGGATAATAATAGGAATTTTTCCGTCGTACGTATTTTCAAATGAATGCCCCTCATATAGTGCATCAGCAATAAACACCGGGTCAACTGCAGAAAGATTCATTGTACTTCGGTTAAATTGTCCGGTATCGAATTTTTCTCCGCTAAAGGTAAAACCATATTCAAAAATGCTACGATTGACATAGATTGCTTTTGCACCTTCGGCTGTATATTTTTCCAAATATTGTTCCGGCGTACTTTGCGTGGTGGGTCGAATAAATTGTTCAGAAGCAAATGAACGATCCGCCAGCGAATCTCGAAAAAGGTCTTTCGCAAAGTGCATAACCCCGCCGCTAAAAATAACCAGCGATAAAATAATAACGCTGCCAATGGAAAGAGAGATTGCGGCAAATACGGTGCGTACACGGCGTGTTTTGAATTTGGTGCGAGTAAGTTGTACAGCGTCTCGAAATCGAATCATAAAATTATGCGTTAGTCGTTACAATTTTTCCGTCAGCCAGTTTAATGGTGCGGTCTGCTTGTGCTGCTACATGCGAATCGTGTGTGACAATAATAAACGTGGTCTGTAATTCTTTATTCAATTTTTTTATTAAATCCATAATTTCGTCTCCCGTTTTTTCGTCCAGGTTGCCGGTTGGTTCATCAGCAAGTACAATTTCCGGTTTGTGCACGAGCGCACGAGCAATCGCCACGCGTTGCATTTGTCCACCACTTAACTGGTTTGGCAAACGGTTGAGCATTTCTCCCAGTCCAACGGCTTCCAGTGCTTCTTTTGCACGCTGTTCCCTTGTTCCTTTTTCCGCTCCTTGGAATATGAGTGGGATTTGAACATTCTCTGAAATGGTCAAGTATTGTTGCAAGTAAAAAAATTGAAACACAAAGCCGATGATATTATTGCGATAGGTTGATCGTTCGCGGTCTTTCATTTTTCCTAGTTCCTTTTCGTTCACCAAAATGGTGCCAGCGGTTGGTGTGTCTAAACCACCGATCAGTTGTAACAGGGTGCTTTTTCCGCTACCACTGCGACCGATCAACGCAATCATTGCTCCTTTTTCAATATCTAGCGAGACACCTTTGAGGGCGCCCACTTTTTCTTTCCCCATTTTGTATTCTTTGGTCAAATCACGAATGATAATATGCATAGGTGTAGTATACAATAAATTATTGTTAGTAGCATAATACATAGTGAAGCGATGTGTCAAATTGATCAATGTTTCGAACGAAGTATTGACAAATGGTCTAAACTCATGCTCTATTATGATGTCTTTTTATAAAATAGCACGTGCTGACTAGCTGCATAATCAGGTAGTAGTATTTACAGTACTTGGTTAGCCAGCTGGTTTTGGCACGTGCTCATATCGACACGCGCTGTGGTTAGTAACCTTTTCTAGAAAGAAAGGATTCTCTATGTACATATCAGCAGAACACTTCTACCTTTTGGCTTTGGCCGCACAGAAGCTTGGCAGGAACGATGATGCCAAGCTCTATGGGCAGGCGATGGTGGAAGCCCTTTATCAGGAAGAGCCTGTCACCGAGCAGCAGATTCTGTCGCTGGGTCAGGCACTCGGTCTCAATCTATGTGTCTGTCTGGTGGACTATGAGTCTCATCGGTGGAAGGTCATTGATCGGAGTCGGTACGCCTATTGCAGTTCGAAGGCGACAGTCGATCTGTTCCCAGTTCGTAGCAAGGGACAGGCGAATGTCATCTTCGACATCGGCCAGTTCGATCATGCCCCGAATACTGCGGAAGTGATTGCTTGGTATAACGAGCCTGGCTATCGTCTTCCCGATTGGGCGGAAGGGGAAACCTGCATCGATGCGCACGCCGAGGAGTGCAAGGAGAATCCGATGGTGGCCATCTGCGGTGAAGAGACGGAGATCGACGGTGTTCGCGTCGTCGGCTCTGTCCGTGAGTACAACTACGGACGATACCTCTCCTTCTTCAGCTTCGACGATCGGTGGTATCAGGATTGCCGTTTCGTGCGTGTCCGCGTTCGCAAGTAGTTGCACTGGGATCCTTGGGAACTTGGCCATTCTGGGTCTTGAGCCCTTGGGTTCTCGGCTGCTCCGTACGGCGCATCGCGATCAGGGCAATCGCGATGGGCTCCAAAGACACACATGTCTGCGGAGCCTTTTTTCTTTTTCAATATTCTTCCAAACAAATTTTAATGTTATACCCCACCAGGATAGTAAGACATAGTACCAATTGAACACAATTGAACGCGTGCTTGACTTTTTTATCGATGTCCTGTATAGTCATTTCAGTAGGTTCTTTCGTTTAGATACTGTGCATACGTTCAAAAGTGTGCCCGTTCTCGAAACCAAGAAGTAACGTTCGCGTTCGAGCCATTAAAAACGGCTTCCTGCACATTTAATTCGTAACACAAAACAATGGCAACAAAGCTATTTGTGGGTGGTATTTCTTACAGTACCACTGAAGATGGTCTGCGGGAAGCATTTGCTCAAGCAGGTAACGTCGTCTCTTGTAACATTATCATGGACAAGATGACTGGCCGTTCGAAAGGTTTCGGATTCGTAGAAATGGGCTCTGATGAAGAAGCTCAGGCTGCAATCCAAATGTGGAATGGCCAAGAACTCGATGGTCGAAGGCTGAAAGTTGACGAAGCACGCCCTCGAGATGATCGTCCTCGACGACAATACGACAACTAAACAGTTCGTATCAATAGCTCGCTCCCATTCTGGGGGCGAGTTTTGATTTATGTATACCCATCTCTATTGATTTAGGCTCTATGCTACGCTATAATATTATTATTGAAATTTTATAAACAATGCGATAAGAAGTATACGCAGCCGTATTTTAAACAGATAGTGCAATTTTATAAAAAACTATGTCAAGAACTGAAGTAAAAAAAATTGTGAAGAAGTATGCTCAAGCCTTACAGAAGGCGAATTATCCTATTGTAGCAATCTATCTTTTTGGCTCCTATGTAAAAAAAACGCACCATAAATGGAGCGATATTGATGTTGCTGTTGTGTCAGATAAATTGAAAAGAAATTATGATAAGAATAGAGTCTTACTGTGGGATTTGCGTTTAGGAGTAGATCATCGTATTGAACCACATGGTTTTACTGTTGCTGATTTTGCTGATGACGCAAACCCGATGTCTTACGAAATTCGACATACCGGTATTCGAGTGATTTAACCATGCAAGCACAACGACCAATAGAATTATTTCAGTTTTGCCCTCAATGTGGGGCCCCAAATTTGCATTGCGAACCACAAGAAAACAATTCTCGCTGTTTGGTGTGTGGATTTTTGTATTTTTTCAACCCGGCTGTTGGTAATGGAAATATTTTGATAAATGAAGCTGGCGAAATTTTGTTGTTGCGCCGCGCGAAAGAGCCATCAGCTGGTTGTTGGGATACGCCGGGTGGATTTATTGAAGCTGGCGAAACACCAGAGCAAGGAGCCCAGCGTGAAATTTTTGAAGAAACAGGCCTTAGCGTGACGCAGTTAGAGTATTTTGTCGCGTTGCCGAATGTGTACGAATATACAGGTGTACGTTATGATTTGATTGATATTTTTTTTGTGGGGCACATTGTTGGTGAACCACAGATTCGATTGCAAGAAAGCGAAGTGACGGAGTACCAATTTTTTGAGCCGAAAGATATTGACCTTCCAGGTATTGGGTTTGATTCTGTCCGCCGTGCTCTGGCATTGTATATTTCTCGGTAGTCCGATAGAAAACCATGGATATATTTCGTTACACAATTCAACCAGTGGCTGACATTATTCACGCCCTACGTACAGATGGGGAGGCGGGTTTAGATGAACAGGAAGTAAGCCAGCGTTTGAAGCAGTATGGCCGCAACACGCTCTCTGCCCATTCGGTGCAGTGGTGGCGTATTTTGATACGTCAATATGCATCGTCGTTTATGTACTTGCTTATGGGTGCAGCATTGCTGGCCTTTGCGTTGCAAGAATTGAGCGATGGCATTATTATTATGCTCTTTATTTTCATCAATACAACGCTTGGTTTTTATCAAGAATACCATTCAGAAAAAACGATTCAGTTGTTAAAAAAATATGTGGCACCATCAGCAACAGTTATTCGCAAAGGTGTGCGTGTTCGTGTGCCCACAGAAACACTGGTGCCCGGTGACCGTATTGTACTGACTACTGGCGACCAAGTTCCAGCTGATGTTCGGTTTCTGGAAATAAATGACCTAACGATAGATGAAACGATGTTGACCGGCGAATCCGTTCCGGTGCAAAAAATTGCGAATGTATTACCAGCAATCGCTACCGGGTATCACGAAGCGTTGAATATTGGTTTTTCAGGAACATTGGTGGTAAATGGGGAAGCGACGGCTGTGGTACTCACCACCGGTGACCGTACGGTTGCTGGCGGCATTGCACATTTAACAAACGAAACCAAACACAGCAGTAATTTTCAACGCGGAATCAATCGGTTTTCGCGATTTATTTTGCAGTTAGTTGGTGTGACACTGCTCTTGATTATCGGTGCGCATTTGTTTTTGAAGAATGGCCAGGTGAATATTGTCGAATTGCTATTATTTGCAATTACCTTAGCGGTGAGTGTTATTCCAGAAGCCTTGCCGGTGGTGACTACGTTTGCATTATCGCGTGGTGCAAAACAGTTGGCCAAAAAAAATGTCGTGGTGAAGCGCTTATCTGCCGTTGAAGATATGGGCAGTATTGAAATTTTGTGCACCGACAAGACCGGTACACTAACAGAAAATGTTTTGACGGTTGCCGGTACCTATCCACCATCTCACCATGACGTGTTACTCTATGCGAATTTAGCAGTCTCGGACACCGAAAAAGAGAAGCATGAACCATTTGATTTAGCGGTGGAAAAAGCGTTGTCAGCGGAAGACCGTACACGTTTAACAGATTATACCAGGCGTGCAGAATTACCGTTTAACCCAGAATTGAAACGCAATGCGGTGGTGATTGAACACGACCACACAACCGAATTGATTACTCGCGGCGCACCAGAAGTCATTTTGGCATTATGTACGCGAATGAACGGAGCGCAGAAGAAAGAAGTTCAACAATGGATAGTGAATGAGGGACGAAAAGGTCACCGGTTGCTTGGTATTGCGAAGAAAAAAATTGCCGCTGATGCTATAGATGATATGGAGCATATGCATACTCAGTTTTCATTTGTCGGCATGATATCTTTTGTCGATCATGTGAAACCCACTACGATTCCTGCTGTCCAACGCGCTGAAGCGTTGGGAGTACGTATTACCATGATTACGGGCGATAGTCGTGAGGTGGCTGGTGCCGTTGGTTATGAAATTGGTTTGATTGATTCGCCGGAACACGTGATGACTGCGGCGGAGTTTGATGCACTCAGTGATCAGGAACAACAACAAGCGGTGGAACGATTTTCCGTATTCGCACGTTTTGCTCCGGAAGATAAATATGCCATTATTCAATTGTTGCAAAAAAAATATGAAGTCGGTTTTTTGGGTGAGGGGATTAACGATGCTCCAGGATTGAAAGCTGCTGGTGTATCACTTGTTGTGCAAAGTGCGGCAGATATTGCGCGTGAAGCAGCAGATATTATTTTACTTGAAAGTAGTTTGGCAGTGATTGTGGATGGTATTCAAGAGGGGAGAACGGTGTTTGCCAATATCACGAAATATATTACGGGAACACTCTCTTCAAATTTTGGAAATTTTTTTGCCGTTGCCATTGCGTCATTGTTGATTCCATTTTTACCCATGTTGCCGCTGCAAATTTTACTCGTCAACCTACTCTCCGATTTTCCAATGATCGCTATTTCCACTGATACGGTAGACCCTGCTGAATTACGCGCACCAAAAAAATACAATGTTCATGAAATTATTTTACTGGCGACTATCCTTGGCTGTATCAGTACCATTTTTGACTTTATCTTTTTTGGGTTATTCGTGCATCAGGGCGCAGGGGTTCTACAAACAAACTGGTTTATGGGCAGTATTCTTACGGAGTTGGTATTTTTATTTTCTATTCGGACCAAAGGATTTTTCCTGCTTTCACAACGTCCCTCTCGTCCATTGTTATTACTCACGGTCACTGCGATGCTCACCACCATCATTCTGCCATTTACCTCGCTTGGTCAGCACACATTCCATTTTATTCCACCGACGGCTGTTCAGCTCGGTATTATCCTTTCGTTGGTCTGTATCTATTTCATCTGTACGGAATGTGTAAAGGTGCTATATCATAAACACAGGAAATTTGTCACAAATTGAATCGTTGTTTCGTAGATGATATAGTAATTCTACGCTCTATTGCAGATATGCTTTGAAATTTGTTATGATATATAAAGATAGTTTTATTTATTTTATTTTTTACACTCATGATTGTTGTATCTGAACTGCAAAAATCGTTTGATTCAAACCGCGTCTTGAACGGTATTTCGTTTGAAGTCAAAACTGGAGAAGTGCTTGGTTTCCTTGGCCCGAATGGCGCAGGGAAAACCACCACGATGCGTATGCTCACTGGCTTTTTAGCACCGAGCAGTGGCGTAGTAACTATTAATGGAAAGAATGTTGCTGAACACGCCCTGGCTGCCCGCGAACATATTGGTTATCTCCCTGAAAATAACCCACTCTATGACACCATGCGCATGTACGAATATTTGGAATTTATTGCCGGCGTAAAGCAAATTCCCAATGCTCGTGAAGAAATTGCGCGAGTGGTGAAGATTTGTAGTTTGCAAGAAAAAATTGCCGAATCAATTTCTGATCTTTCAAAAGGGTATCGCCAACGTGTCGGTCTGGCCGCCGCACTGCTTGGTGATCCTGATGTGCTCATTCTGGATGAGCCAACATCTGGGCTGGATCCGAACCAGGCTTTACAGATTCGAGAAGTCATTCGAGAAATTGGAAAAACGAAAACAATTATTTTTTCTACGCATATTTTGCAAGAGGTACAAGCGGTGTGTGACCGAGCGATTATTATCAATCATGGAAAAATTGTTGCTGCGGGAACCGTAGATGAATTGATGAACAGCGCGCAAGGGCAGTCGGAAGTGCGTGCGGTCATTGAAGGTAGCGTGCATGATGTGGTTGCGGGTCTGGCTTCCATTCCACACGTTGAAGAGGTGAAGCATGTTCATGGCCATGAATTTGTTGTGCATGTGTCTGGGAAACACGATGTCCGTAAAGAGATATTTCAATTGTGTGTGGCTGAAACCTGGGTGTTGCTGGAAATGCAACAATCACAAGTGAGCCTAGAAGATATTTTTAGACAATTAACATCTCAATAACACCGATATGAAAAACACACTCGCCCTGTTCAAAAAAGAATTTCAGAGTTATTTTCATTCGTTATTATCCTACTTGTTTATTGTGGTGTTCTTAGTCGTACTGTCGTGGTTGTTTTGGCAGAATCTGTTTCTTGTTGGCCAAACAACGATGCGTGATTTTTTCAGTTTGTTGCCGTGGTTCTTTCTCTTTTTGTTGCCGGCGCTCACCATGCGTTTGTGGAGTGAGGAGAAAAAATTAGGCACCATGGAAACATTGCTCACATTACCGATATCCGATGCGCAAGCAGTGCTCGCGAAGTTTTTTGCGGCAGCCAGTTTTGTTGCCCTGGTATTGTTATTTTCTTTGCCATTGCCGATCACTCTTGCTTCGATTGGCCACCTAGATTGGGGACCAGTCATTGGTGCGTATATTGGCGCCTGGTTATTGGGTTGTTCCTATATTGCGCTTGGCCAGTGGGTATCGTCACTCACCAAAAATCAAATTGTGGCTTTTCTTATTACGATTGTCGCTGGGTTTATATTTTTGCTTTTCGGCATGTCGTTTTTCACAAATAGCGGAGGAATATTGAGTAAAGTTTTCTATCTATTGTCTACGCAAACCCATTTTCAGAATTTAGCAAAAGGAGTGATTGATTTGCGCGATATTGTTTACTATTTCAGTTTTATTGGTATTTTCCTATTTATTAACACGAAATCTATTGATAAACAGCGTAAATCAATTCATGCATATAGCCAAACAGTGTTGGTCGTTGCGATTGCAGTGGTGGTGAATATGTTGATGATGTCACTCAGTGTCCGTTTCGACATGACCGAAGGAAAACAATATACGCTTTCTGATGCAACAAAAAATATTGTCTCGCGATTACAAGATCCGGTGACAATTAAAGTATTTTTCTCAAAAGAAGTGCCACAAGATTTGTTGGCGTTGAAGCGCGATGTGGAAGATTTAACCAGTGAATACAAACGAGCTGGTGGCGGGAATGTGATTGTGGAATTCACCGATCCCAAGGCTGATTCCGCAGCACAAAAAGAGGTCAGTACGTATGGCATTCCTCAGATTCAATTTAATGTGGTTGGCAATGAAAAATATGAAGTGAGTAATGGCTATGCCGGCATTGCTTTGGTGCACGGTGACCAATATGAAACGATTCCTGTTGTTTCGCAAACAACGAATTTGGAATATGACATGACCGCCGCGATTCAAAAAATGTCACGTGAACAAGTGCCGCAAATAAGCTTTTTATCTGACCATGGCGTAGAAACAACTGGTCAGGTGCAAAAGGCGTTGGAACAACAATATTCCGTGAATGCGGTGACGCTTGATGATTTAAGTAACGTACAGAATTTAGTGATTGTTGGCCCAACAGAAGCGTTTACGGATAAAGAACAATACACGCTGGATCAATTTGTGATGAATGGTGGCAAATTATTTGTGTTGCTCGACGGCATGGTGGTGAATGAGCAGTACGGCCAAGTGCAACCGAATACAACGGGCTTAGAAAAGTTGCTTGGCAAATATGGCGTAACGGTTGAGCAGAATCTGGTAGCCGATTTTGAATCTCCACAAACATTGCAATTTGGAAATGGCCCATATCGCGTATTGCAACCTTATCCGCTCTGGCCGAAAATTGTGAGCAGCGGGTTGAATAGTGAGAATCCAATCACCGGCAATATTTCAGAACTCGCATTGCCGTGGCCAAGTGAAGTGACTATTCAGACACCTCAGGGCGCAACCGCAACGGATTTGGTGAAAACTTCAGCTCACGCCTACGCGTTTACGGATTTGCAGAGTATTACGCCCGATGCGATTACCACACCAGCAAATGATGCACTCGGTCAGCATGTATTAGGCGCATTGCTTTCCGGTTCACTCAGCAGTGCCTACGCAAACGTCGATAAACCAGCGGATGTTGACACGGTGAATTTTAAAGATCATGTGGATAATGCAGAATTATTTGTCATGGGGAACTCCAAATTTGTGGCTGATGATTTGTTGCAAGGTTCTACAGATAATGCTCTGATACTGAATAATGCGATTGATGCGCTTACCCAAGATGTATCACTTATTACGATCCGTTCCCGTAATTCGCTGAATCGTCCAATTAAAACGTTATCAGATGGTAAAAAAGTGGCAATAAAATATACCAATATTTTCTCATCGGTGATTATTGTGCTGGTGGTATCTGGTGCCACGTTCATTATCCGCCGACGAAAAGATCATAAAGCTAAAGAACTCTATGCGTAAACAAACAAAAACGACGTTGGTATTAGTTGCCGTTCTTGTTGTCGTTGTTGCTGGCTTTGGATATAACCGTTATCGTGTGCAACAACAGAAACAGAACACGCAATCAGAAAAAGATTTTATTGCCGATTTTGATGTGAGTACAGTAACAGCAGTGCAGATTGTTGACGCCAGCGCCACAACGGATTTGAAAAAAGATGGAACCCAATGGTATGTCGTGTCAGCAGATAATGCGGCAGCAGATGGTGACGCGGTAGAGAGGCTTATCGCCGCTGTGGATAATACGATGATTGAAACAGTCGTGTCGCGTAACGGGAATAATTTGGCAACGTATGGATTAGATGATCCTGCCAAATTGTTGGTAAAAATATCACTCAATAGTGGGCAAATAGTGGAAATGACTGTAGGGAAAACGGGTTCATTGCCGCAAACTTTTTATGCTATGCGGCCGAGTGATTCCGCCGTTTATTTGGTGAGCGGTGCGCAGTATGTATTTTCAAAAACCGATTGGAAAAAACCAGCAGAAACCAATGACTCTGCCGCAACCGATACGAATGTTGATGCGGCCGAGTAATAGCAACAATTATGGTAAATATATTTTTTTCTTTTTGTAGACCACTAATGTATCATGTTCAAGTGTTTGAATAACACTACGCAACCAAGCCAAACGACTGGTTGAGAAATCTGGTTGAATAGCGCGGCCGATTTGTAGAGGTGTCGCACCAGTTACCGTATCTACCGAATGCAAATAGTTCAAAATTTTGCCACGCCAAATACGTCGAGGTTGACCAAAATACAATGTTTCCTTCACTTTCGGTAAACGTAATTCTTCACGGGGCGCATCCAAAATTTTCGGATACGATTTGCACATGTTTTGAAATGGACACTCGGAGCATTTTGGTTTTCGCTGCACACACACCAGTGAACCAAAATCCATCAGCGCTTGGTTGAAATAATAGACATCTGCGCTCGGCAATACTGCGCCCGCCAACTTCCATAATTCATCTTCACGAGAGCGCGCCAACCGTTTATATCCCAAAAATATTCTTCCCAGCACGCGTTTTACATTTGTATCCAAAATAGGTGCATTCTCACGAAATGCAAAACTCATCATTGCTCCAGCGGTATATGGCCCAATGCCTGGCAATGCTAATAGCCCTTCATGCGTGCGTGGAAATTTTCCACCATGTTCACTCACAACCGTTTTTGCAATGCGGTGCAGATACAATGCTCGGCGGTTATATCCTAATCCTTGCCACGCAGCAATGACTTCACCAACCGGCGCTGCAGCAAGTGCCTTCACATTCGGAAATTTTTTCAACCACGCTGTGTAATATTCAATAACCCGATCCACCTGCGTTTGTTGCAGCATCATTTCAGAAAGCAAAATACGGTAGGGTTCGTGCGTTCGGCGCCACGGTAAATCACGTGCATGTTTTGTGTACCACGTGAACAGGCGCTGTGCAAATTGTTTTTTTTGTACGGTTACAGTGGAAAGACGTGGTTGGCGTATTGGCATGTTTTCTATTATAATCTATTGACGTATGTTCACAATACGCCCCACACATTTCAGTGTTGTATTGCTACTGGCTATGCTTTTTCTTATAGCGCCTTCTGCGTTTGCCAAAACGACAGCACACATTCCCTATGAAAACGCCCAGAGTAGCGGCGCTTTGGTGCTTTTCCCAGCAGGAGAGTTTCATGTGCAAAATGGCGTATTTCCTTCTGCTACTGATATTGTCGTGCATGATCTTGGTAAAATTGATTCAGCTCAATTACCAAGGCATTACCGTTCAAGAAATCATTTGTTCCAGTACAGCTTTAGCCAAGCACCAACGAAAGATATTGTTGTACGTTTATATTATCGCTCTGGAACCTCCGACCAAAAACAGAAACAGATTTTTTACCAAACAAATGATGGTGCTCCGTGGCAGAAATTACGAACGGTGACAAATAAATCGGCTCATTATGCTCAAGCGGTGGTCACCGAAGAAACAGGAAATATTATTGTGGCAAAAAATCGTCGCAAATTCGAAACACCAATAGCGAATACCAATTTTGTTCAATATCCTGGTTTACCACATTCAGACACGGGCGCAGTTATTGACGCTAAAAGTGGTGCATTTTTGTACCGAGAAGAAGCCAGTAAGCAGCGCCACATTGCTTCTATTACGAAACTGGCCACGACACTGGTGTTTTTAGAATCGCAACCCAATCTTGACCGGACCGTCAGTTATACTACGGCCTACGACCACATTGGTTCTGAAATAGCATTGGAGAATGGTGACCAGTTAACATTGCAACAAGTGCTGTATAGCACACTGATTCCTTCGGCAAATAACATGGCAGAAACTCTCGCCAACAGTACACCAATGTCCCGTAATGCATTTATGCAGCAGGTGAATACACGTATGCAAGAACTGGGTTTGCATCGTACGCATTTTGTGGAACCGACCGGGCTCGATGCAGCAGATATTTCCACTGCTGGTAATATCGCCCGTTTAGCAAATATGGTTTTTCACCAATATCCTGATATTTATGGCACGGCAGCAAACACCAGCAAGTATACCTTTACATTAGCAAATTCGGGCCGCGTGATTGAAGAATTTTCCACGAATTATTTTGATGGTCGAGGGTTGTATGATGTGGTTGGCTTCAAAACTGGGTATTACCCTGGCAGCGCAGACCGAACGCTCGTGATTGATTTGAAAGAAAAAACGACTGGCCACGAAATTGTGCTGTGCTTACTGGGTAACCCTGAATATGGAACTATTTTTGATGAAGTGTATGGTCTTGCACAGTGGACGTTCGCTAATTGGACATTTCAGAATTACTAATTATTTTTATGTCTCCTCGTCGTACGGTTGTGGTTATTCTTCCAGATATTCGTTCCACCCATAATACCGGGTCGTTTTTTCGCACGAGCGATGGGGCTGGAGTTTCGAAAATATATCTCACCGGAATTACCGCTGCGCCTCCGCACCCGCATTTGGTGAAAGTATCTCTTGGTGCAGAAGCAGTTGTGCCGTGGGAATATCATGAAGACGTATTATCAGTCATCGCAAAATTACGCGCAGAAGGTTTTCAAATTGTGGCTGTGGAACAGACACCAGAAAGTGTACATTATAAAAAAGCAGAATATTCACAAAAAGTGGCGGTGATTTTTGGAAATGAAGTGACGGGTCTTTCTGACGAGGTGATCAACACGTGTGACCTAGTTGTGGATATTCCGATGTTCGGAAAAAAAGAATCACTCAATGTTTCTATTGCGGGTGGAATTATTCTCTATCACTTGATGCAAGATTAGCTATTCCGGCATCTCTCCCGTGACGTTGTGTTTCATGTGTACGCGGTGGCGTATTTCGTTGGTGATCACTTCAATCACGCGTGGCGCAAAGGTATCCGTGAACACTAAATCTGCTCGGGTAAAACTCGGTTGAACATACACATCGTGCATTGGTTTGGTATACCGTTGCCACATTTGTAGCACATCTTGGTAGGTGCGACCGCGCTCCGCAATATCGCGTTCCAATTTTCGTTTCCACCGAGTTTCCTCATCAATGTTTAAAAAAATAGTAACGTCATAGAGCTCCAATAACGGTAAGTGATACAGTGTATGCATTCCTTCAAATAAAATAATTGGAGCAGGGGAGAGCGTTTGTGTTTTCCGAGAACGATTATAGACAGCAAAATCGTATATCGGCATTTCTGCAGCATGGCCTTCACGTAAGTTCGCCAATACCATTTGTGCTAATTCCATATCTATACTTTTCGGGTCATCGAAATTCACCGTTTTGCGTTGTTCGAGGGTGAGATGTGTGAGATCAGCATAAAATTGGTCAAGTGGAACAATCGTCGTTTGCCAGGGAATAAACGTGGCAATAATTTTGGAGAGCGTTGTTTTTCCTGACCCTGATCCTCCAGCGAGGCCAACGATAAATGGTTTTTGTGCATGAAACATATCCGCTTCTTCCTATCATATTTTTTCTAAAAAAACAATTTTCTGGTATACTATCATCCATGAATTGGATCATCGCCGTGCTGATTGGGCACTTCTTCAACGCTATCTCTTTTGTGTTGGATAAAATTGTACTCACGAAATCGATTAAAGATCCATACGCGTTTACATTTCATGTTGGTTTGCTTGGTCTGATTTCGCTTGTCTTTATTCCCTTTGGCTTTGAACTCCCCAGCAATACACAGCTGGCGTTGAATCTCTGCACCGGCATTTTTTTTGCGCTCTCCTTGCTCACGTTTTTTCTTGCGCTCGCCAGTGGTGAAACATCTCGCGTTGTGCCATTCATTGGCGCAGCAATTCCTATATTCACCTTAATCCTTGAAATACTCTTTTTGCATGGCCAGTTCTCTCTGAATCAACTCTTCGCTTTTGGTGTGTTGGTATTTGGAACGTTCTTCATTACTCTGGAACTCAAAAAAAAGAAACCAAGCGCACGAAAACACCACCAACAAATGAACGCATGGATTCTCGGCATCATCGCTGCGCTTTTTTTCGCAATCTGTTTTGTGATGACAAAAGCCGCCTTCGACCATCAACCTTTTCTTTCCGCATTTATTTGGATGCGCATTGGAACGTTTTTGTTTGTCCTTATTTTTCTTTTGGTAGCCAAACATCGTAAGAATATTATGCGTGTATTTTCACTCTATACGCACAAAGAAGCGTTTCCCTATATGGGTTCTCAACTTGGTGGCGGAATTGGGTTTTTATGTGTGAATTATGCTATCTCCTTGGCGCCGGTCGCTCTAGTAAATGCGATGCAGGGTGTGCAATATGCGTTTTTACTTATCATGGCAATGATTGGCAGCATCAAATATCCGCAATTTATTACAGAAAGCATGACGCAGAAAGAACTAGTATTAAAATCAATTGCGGTCATTATTATTGGTGCTGGTTTGGCATTAGTGGCGATCAATGCATAACAGCGGTATGGTAAAAAAAACAAAAAGAAAAAAAACCTTATCGCATAACGGGCACTCACATGAATCGCTTCGTTTCCCTAAAGGGTTTTTATGGGGAGCCTCTACCTCTGCTCACCAAGTGGAAGGGGGAAATATTCATAACGATTGGTGGGCGTGGGAACAAAAACGCGGGAAAATAAAAAACGATGACCGGTCAAGTAAAGCCACAGATCATTACCATCGTTTTGAAGAAGATTTTGATATCGCGGCAGCAAGTCACCATAATGCGCACCGGTTTTCCATTGAGTGGAGCCGCATTGAACCAAGAGAGCGAGAGTGGAATTGGGAAGAGGTTGACCACTATCGCGCAGTACTGAAAGCACTAAAAAAACGGAAAATAAAAACGATGGTAACGCTGCATCATTTTACAAATCCAGTCTGGATTGCAGAAAGTGGTGGGTGGGAAAATCACCATACAGCAGCGGCCTTTGCGCGGTACGCAGAATTCATCGCCGAACACTTAGGAGAGTATATCGATTTTTGGATCACCATTAACGAACCGGTGATTTACACGGTGCAAGGGTATGCGGTTGCCGAGTGGCCACCGGAAACGAAAAGTTTTTTCAAAGGGTTTCGGGTGTTCCGGCACCTCGCCCAGGGACACAAATTAGCGTATCGTGAAATTCATGCAGAAATGAATAAACAGCATCGTCGTGCACGCGTGGGTATTGCCCAAAATGTCATTTCGCTTGTATCGTACAGAAAAACATTTCGTGATTATCTCTATGTGCGTTTTTCCGAATATGTTTGGAACGATCTTTTTTTCACCTTCACCAAAGGTACGCACGATTTTATTGGTGTAAATTATTATTTTCATCAACGTGTACGCCGAAACCACGACGGAAAATATATTTTTGTGAGTACACGCAAAGAAAAACGCGAAAGTTCAGATCTTGGGTGGGAAATTTATGCGCCCGGCATTTTTGAAGTGCTTATTGATTTACAAAAATATGGATTACCCATGTATATTACCGAGAATGGGATTGCGGCAGTGAATGATGATAAACGGTCGCGTTTCATCGTGTCCCACTTAAAGGAAGTGTATCATGCGATCAAAGCGGGAGTGGATGTGCGAGGGTATTTTTATTGGTCCCTGCTCGATAATTTTGAATGGGATAAAGGGTTTGAACCACGTTTTGGCTTAGTTGAGGTGGATTATAAAACTTTGAAGCGTACACCTCGTCCGAGTAGCTATTTGTATGCACACATTTGTAAAGAGAATGCGATTACCCATGATCTATTGCGGTTCATCGGCCATGGAGCGCGTCCGGAGGAGCCGTTACTCGAAGAAGAATTATTGGAAAAAAATACCGACACAGATGAATACGGAAACCCATCATCATAAACTTCGATACTTGCTCATTCCTGTGGTTATTATTGTTATTGGTGGTGCGGTCTTTTTTTGGAATCAACATCAAACAGATGCGACTGCTGGATTGCAAACTGAATTCGGAGTGACATTGAGCACACAATATGCTACGTATCTTGGGCTGGATTGGAAAGAATTATATATTGCAGCGCTTGATCAATTAGGTATACGAAAGTTCCGCATTCCGGTGTATTGGAATGATATTGAACAATCTCCGGGTGATGTTCATTTGTCTGATATCCAATGGATCCTGGATGAGGCCAACAAGCGCGATGCCAAAATTATTCTTGCGGTTGGTATGCGTGTACCACGCTGGCCAGAATGCCATGCCCCACAATGGACAACGAATTTTTCGCAAGACCAAATGCATGCGGCGGAAACAACAATGATAGAAACCGTGGTGAACCAGTTGAAAGATGCTCCGGCGTTACAGCGGTGGCAAGTGGAAAACGAACCATTTTTTACAGCTTTTGGTGAGTGCCCAAAACCAGATAATGATTTTATTTCCGCAATCATTCAGCGCGTGAAAACTCTTGATCCAACGCATCCAGTAGTCGTCACCGATAGCGGAGAACTCGGTTTATGGATTCGCACCTCGCGTGATGCCGATGTTTTAGGTATTAGCATGTATCGGACAACATGGAATCCGTGGTTTGGATATTTTCGTTACCCAGTGCCGCCAGCGATGTACCGCCTGAAAGCAAAGTTTATTCAACCATTAGTGCAAAATGTGATTGTTACTGAACTGCAAGCCGAACCTTGGGTTCCAGAATCAGTGTTGTCCGCTTCCTTGCAAGATCAATATAAAACCATGGATATTGATGATTTTGAAAAAAATATTGATTATGCACGGCGCACCGGTTTTTCGGAAGTGTATCTGTGGGGCGTTGAATGGTGGTATTGGATGAAGCAGCAACAGCACGATGATCGGTTTTGGGAAAGTAGTAAAAAAGTGTTTTCTCCTGTATAATCTATATATATTTGAATTAACTAAATTTATTATATGCGTCTTTATCGACACCACCCCACTTGTTTACCGGTCATTCTATTCCTCATTTTTTTTGGTGTATTTTTTGGTTATACTTCTGCCGTTTCTGCCGCAACATTTACGGTGAGTAAAACAGTTGATACCGCTGATGGCACCTGTGATACTGATTGTTCTTTGCGTGAAGCCGTCATTGCAGCAAATGCCAATGGTGAAGATGATACCATTACCCTGCCAAGTGGAACCTATACGTTGAGTATTGCCGGTCAAGATGAAAATGCAGCGGCGACCGGAGATTTAGATATCACGAGTAGTATGACGTTGAGTGGCGCAGGTGCACAAACAACCACTATCGATGGCAATGGTATTGATCGAGTTTTTCATCTGCATACCGCAGGTACATCGACGATGAGCGACGTAACTATTACCGGTGGGAATTTAGCAGATTGTGGTGGAGGAGTCATGACGGTGGGTGTGACCGTAACCCTACAGCGAACCATTATAGAAGATAACACAACGATCAATTGTGCCGGTGGTGTTGGCAATGACAGTGCCATATTAACGATTGACCAATCATTGATTCGCAATAATACCGCGTTCAGTCGTGGTGGAGGAGTCAGTAATGAATCGGGCGGTTCAAGTCTATTCACAATAATCAATACAACTATCACAGAAAATATTGCGACAAATAATTATGGTGGTGGTATTGATAATGAGTCAACTATGGTGATTCGCCATTCAACCATCACCGGCAATACCGCTGGCGAAGATGGTGACAATCTGTTTACGGACCACAGTTTAACTGTGAGCAACACTATTATTGATGGGGGGTGTAGTGGCGGTATGGATTCGCTTGGATATAATGTGGATACAGGAACCAGCTGTGGTTTTAACCAATCAACGGATCAGAATAGCACTGATCCACAGTTTGATACAGTTGGTTTACAAGATCATGGTGGATCAACGTTCACCATTGCTCTAGATCAAGATTCCCCAGCGATTGATGCTATCCCAAGTAGCAGTTGTACAGATCAAAATGGTGATCCACTCACAGAAGACCAGCGTGGGTGGTCGCGGCCGGACAATAGCGCCTGTGATGTTGGTGCATACGAAGCAGATAATACCAATCCTTCCATTAGTGTGACTACGAATACGGCAGAAGTGAACACCGTGGAATGCGCGGTAGATACGTTTACTGATCCCGGCGCAACCGCAACGGATAATGAGGATAGTTTTTTTGGAACGACTACCGCTGTCCAAACGAGCGGTTCTGTTGATACGACCATACCAGATACCTATACTATTACGTATACGGCAACGGATAGTGTTGGAAATACTGGCACCGAAACACGCCAGGTGGTTGTAGAAGATACGACTGTTTCAGAGTTAGTGCTTGTTGGTGATGCGGAAATGGAAGTAGAACAAGGATCGGAGTTCACTGATCCTGGAGTGATTCTGACTGACGTTTGTAACCCAAGCGCGATAGTGACAGTGGATAACCCGGTGCAGACTGATATCGCTGGTGTTTATACCATCACGTATACAGCAAATGATGGTTATACAACCAACAGCGTCACTCGAACAGTAACGGTGGTTGCCGAAGCACCAGTAGAAGAGGAGGAGGAAATATCGGTGATGACTGATGTTGTTCAAAATGACGATGGAACAGTGACTATTTTTTATGATGACGAATCATCACAAACGATTACTCCATTTGGCGGAAAAAATAATTTTATCTTTGTACTCAGCGCAGATGCTACGCGTTTAATAGTGAGTAACGGTAAACTCGTTCGTGTTTTTGTCAACGGTGCTCAAATCGTACAAAAACGTGTACAACAGAAAAAACCAGATCAATACAAACTACGTGTGGTAAAATTTTTTTCTGCCTATCATTCGGTGATTATCGCTACTCAACGCAATCAACGTTTGCAGCTGACCGTTATGAGACTCACGGCACAAAATGCGCTGAAGAAAAAGGAACAAAAACGGATTCAATTACATGAACAGCAAACCGCACAAGACATGAAACTGCGTATCAAAAAAAAGAAAAAACGAATAATCGTTATTTTTGGAGAAGATCGCTTTATGTATAAGCTGAAAAAAAACGGTCAGCTTATTCGTTTGTAACAATATGGATTCGATATTTTTTGAAATTAGCGCTATTCTCATTGTTGCCACGTTATGCGCCACCGTCGCGAAGTTTTTTCGCCAACCCATGATTCCGGCCTACATTCTCGCGGGAGTTATTCTTGGTCCATCGGTATTGAATGTCATCCGCAGCGGTGAACTCCTGGATGTGCTTTCCACATTTGGTATTGCATTTTTATTGTTTTTGGTGGGTATTGAATTGGATTTGCGTAAATTTTTCAATACCGGCAAGGTAGCTATTCTTGTTGGTTGTATTCAAATGGGAGTCGCCGTCGGTTTAGGTTATTTGGTCACACGGTTGCTCGGGTTTCCACCGATTCCATCGTTGTTGCTCGCCATTGCCCTTGGTTTTTCCAGTACCATTGTTGTATTGAAATTGCTGGGAGAACGAAAGGAGCTGGATACATTATATGGACAACTGGTCATTGGCTTGTTGTTGACGCAAGATTTTATGGCCATTTTAGTGCTCATTTTCTTTGGTATTTTCAGTGGTTCAGCTTCTGGTACCGCACTCGTGAGTGCCGTTGGTATTGCCATCCTAAAGATTTTTTGTTTATTCTTAGCGGCCCTCCTTTCTTCTCGTTTTCTTTTACGTTATATCTTTACGTACTTTGCGCGAAGTAGTGAATTGTTATTTTTAGGTTCCATCTGTTGGTGTTTAGTTTTTTCTGTCTTGGCCCTCCAGCTTGGTTTTTCTGTGGAAGTCGGCGCGCTCCTTGCTGGTATCAGTCTTTCGTTCCTTCCATATAGTATAGAAATCGCTCATCGTATCACTTCGTTGCGTGATTTTTTCCTACCGTTGTTTTTTGCTATTCTGGGCGGAGAGCTGATTTTTTCTACAAATGCACATATTCTTTTGCCAACGATTATTCTTTCTCTTTTCGTCTTAATCGTTTCTTCTGTGGTAGTTACCGGTGCATTATTGCTGTTTGGCTATCGATCGCATACCAGTTTCCAGGCAGGTTTTGCGATTGGGCAAGTGAGTGAGTTTTCTTTTATTCTTATCAATTTAGCATATCTCTCTGGTATCGTTGAACATGAATTTGTTTCGTTAATCGCATTGATTGGTTTAATTACGGTGACGATTTCCACGTATATGATTGAATATAGTGACCAGCTGTATGTGGTGGCACGTCCATTGTTGAAAAAATTCCAACGTCGCAAACACGCTTTGCGCTTAGAACATATTCCAGAAAAATTACAACATCATGTCGTTTTATGTGGACACCATATGATGGGGCACCGTGCGCGTACCTTGATTGAAGAATTACAAAAACCCGTCATGGTTATCGATACCAACCCAGATGTGATTAGGCATTTACAGCAAGAACAGATTCCGCACATTTATGGAAGCATGGGTGATGATGAGGTGCTTGAAAAAGCTGCCCTACAGCATGCTGATCTGATTATTTCTACGGTTCGTACACGCCGTGATACGTTGGCATTATTGAAATATGCCCGTGCGCACAAAGTTCGAGCAAAAATATTTGTCACGGCATTTCATATTGACGACGCGCTTGAATTCTATCATTATGGAGCGAGCTTCGTTATTTTGCCTACCTCGATTAGCGCAGATTACCTTTCAACCATCGTGAGTGGGAATGTGACCAAACGTCGGAAGCAACATATTGCAGAGCTGAAGAAGCTCCATAAGATTCAATTTGCTTTATAAGTCTATGAAGTCAGTCCAATTTATCGGGTTACCGTATTACGAATTGAAAAAAAAATTGCGTCCTTATGTGATTATCATCACAGCAGCAATCAGTAGCGCGATGGTTTTTTTACCACCACCTGATGGCTTGAGTCGTGCTGGCATGAACGCGCTGGCGATCTTTTTTTTAGCATTAGTGTTCTGGGTGACCAACGCTATTCCGTTGATGGTGACGAGTATGCTCGCTCTTATTTTATTACCGCTACTCCATGTGATGGACAGCAAAGACGCCTATGCGTTGTTTGGTAACCAAGCGGTATTTTTTATCCTTGGTGCATTTATTTTAGCTTCTGCTGTTATGCGTTCTGGTCTCAGTATGCGTATTGCGCTCTTGGTGCTGCGGCGTTTTGAAAAAAATAGTACGACGTTGTTGATTGGAATATTATTATTGACGGCGGGGTTGTCATTTTTAATGTCTGAACATGCTGTGGCGGCCATGATCTTTCCCATCATTTATGAAATTACCCAGGCCATGAAATTGAAGAAGGGTACTGCATACGGTAAAGCATTATTTCTTGCTATGGCTTGGGGCTGTATTATCGGTGGTATCGCAACATTTTTAGGAGGTGCTCGTGCATTGCTCGCGTTGGGTATGTTGGAACAAACCACTGGTCAAACAATTGGGTTTATCCCATGGATGTTAGCCGCGCTTCCTACAGTTATTGTCCTGTTAGTCGCCGCAATCTTTTTTTTAACACGCCTAGTTCGCCATGAACAACATGCTATGCAAGAGGCGACGCAGTATTTAGAAAAACGTGTTCACAGCATGGGTGCCTTATCGCAACGAGAAAAATTTATTGGCCTGCTCATGGTAGCAACTATTGTCTTATGGGCGACACTTGGTCATGCTGTTGGCATTGCTAATATTGCTCTTGGTGCCGTTGCCTTCGCGTTTATATTCAAAATGATGAGTTGGAAACAGGCAGAACAAGATGTGAATTGGGGGATTATTCTCATGTATGGTGGCGCTATTGCGCTTGGGTCTGCATTGGATAAATCTGGTGCTGTGGCCTGGATTGCGAGTAACATTTTTGATAATTGGATGGTCTCGGCTCCTGTGCTCATTTTATTATTTTGTGTGTTATCGGAGGTGCTAACCGAAGGCATGAGCAACTCTGCCGTCATCGCCTTATTATTGCCTATTGGTTTATTTACTGGAGAAAAATTTGGTATTGACGCAAAAGTGATTACCATGGCTATTGCCATTCCTTCCGGCCTGGCATTTATGCTGCCGATGAGTACTCCTGCTGTCGCGCTGGCGGTATCATCGAAATATGTGCAGACTAGTGATACGGCAAAATATGGCGTACTTCTCAATGCGGTCTCTATCATTATATTTTGGGTATCTGCCCTAGTATATTGGCCATTGATTGGTTTTCATGTATGAACAAACAACAACATCCTCGGTATATTCACCACGAATTAAACCACCACGTTTCGCACACATGGCGAAGTAAGGTGTTACATTCGCTGAGAGAAATTATTTTTGGTTTACAAGATGGAATCGTTTCGACACTTGGTGCAATCACTGGTATTGCGGGTGGAGTGCAAGATCACCGCATTGTCATTCTTTCTGGTTGTGTGGTGATTGTGGTGGAATCCATTTCTATGGCGGCGGGGACCTTTTTGTCTTCAAAATCTGCGCGTGAAGTAGATGAGCGTATGTTATGGGAAGAGGAGCAGGAGATTGAGAAAAACCCGGCAGGGGAGCGTGCCGAGTTGGTAGAATTTTATCGTGCGCGTGGATTTTTGCCCGAAGAAATTGAGATAGTAGTGAATCGTATAACCAGCGATAAGAAGTTGTGGTTAGAAGAAATGGCATTTAAAGAATTACGGGTTATTCCGCAATATGATGGCACGCCAAAAACAGACGCTTTGTTTATGGGAGTGTCGTATGTTTTTGGTGGATTGGTTCCACTGGTTAGTTATTTTTTTCTTCCAATCGCTACAGCATTGCCAACATCGCTTTTTTCTTCCATTGCTATTTTGTTTGGTATTGGTTATGTCAAAGGAAGAATGGTGCATGTGAACCGACTCCGGAGTGGTTTGGAAATGATGATGATCTCTTTTACCGCTGCAGCTTTCGGATATATGGTTGGTCAAATCGCTGCTCACTTTTTCGGCATATAATTTCTTGCCAAATAGCGTGTTGAATGGTATAGTTTTATTGAATAATAGCTATTGTATTTATGGCAAATGAAACGCAAATGGTGACCATGGAAAAAATTATTTCGCTCTGTAAACGGCGTGGTTTTATTTTTCCGGGAAGTGAAATTTATGGTGGACTGGCGAATTCTTGGGATTATGGCCCACTTGGTGCCCAACTGCGAAAAAATATTAAAGATTCGTGGTGGAATTTTTTTGTGCAATCACGTGCGGATATGTTTGGTCTTGATGCTGCCATTCTGATGAACCCAAAAGTATGGAAAGCGTCTGGTCATGTAGATACATTTGAAGATCCATTGGTGGATTGTAAAAATTGTCAGAGTCGATTTCGCGCAGACCATATAGATGAAGAATGGAAGACCGTTGATTTTCGCACCCAAGCTTGTCCAAACTGTGAGAAAAAAACACTCACCCAACCACGCCAATTTAACCTCATGTTCCAAACAGCTATTGGTCCGGTGCAAGATACTGGAAACACGGTATATTTGCGTCCAGAAACCGCGCAAGGTATTTTTGTGAACTTTAAAAATGTGATGCAAACCATGCGTCCGAAACTGCCATTTGGTATTGGGCAAATTGGCAAAGCCTTTCGTAATGAAATTACTCCAGGCAATTTCACCTTCCGTACACTGGAATTTGAACAAATGGAGATTGAATATTTTGTTCGCCCACAAGAATGGGAGCAACAGTTTGAAATGTGGCTTTCGCAAATGCATGCATGGGGAAAACAAATTGGTCTCGATGCGAATAAAGTACATGATAACAATATTGCACCTGAAGAATTGTCTCATTATTCAAAACGAACAGTGGATGTGGAATTCGATTATCCCTTTGGCAGAAAAGAATTATGGGGGTTGGCCTATCGCACTGATTATGACCTCAAACAACATCAAGAACATTCGGGTGAAGATTTACAATTTGTGGATCAAGCCACGCAAGAAAAATTCATTCCACATGTTATTGAGCCGTCTATTGGTGTAGACAGAACGTTGTTGGCATTATTGTTGAGCGTTTATACAGAAGAATCCGCTCCAACGGCTGCCGGCGAAAGCGACACGCGGGTAGTGCTGAAGTTCCCGCCGCATATTGCGCCCTATACCGTTGCGGTTCTGCCACTCTCTAAAAAACCTGAATTACAAACAGTTGCTGAGCCGCTCTTTCATGAGCTGCGAAAATATTGGAACACCGAATATGATGAAACACAAAGTATTGGGAAACGTTACCGCCGCCAAGACGAAATTGGCACACCATTTTGTGTTACCGTCGATTTCGATTCACTCACCGATAACGCTGTGACTGTTCGTGATAGGGACACCATGAAACAAGAGCGCATCCCCATTTCTCAATTAATTAATTATTTTCGAGATCGTTTATCATTCTAATCATACCTCTCTGCCGCTAGCGGCAATGTCTTCCGAGAGCATGTATTTGCGAAGCAAAACGAAGCTCTCGAAGAATTGGCTCGAAAGGCACACAAACACACAATATATGAAAAAAATTACACTTTCAAACGGAATACCAGTTATTTTAGAGCACATGCCTTCGACAAAAGTTATCACGATATTAATTTTGTTTAAGGTGGGTTCACGTAATGAAACAAAATCGATCAACGGTATTTCTCATTTTCTGGAACATTTGTTTTTTAAAGGCACGACTAATCGCCCTACAACGCTCGAAATTACCAAAGAACTCGATGGCGTGGGTGCAGATTTTAATGCGTTTACCAGCAAAGATTACACTGGTTATTATGTGAAGGTGGCGAACCGCCACGCAAAGTTAGCGATTGATATTCTTGAAGACCTCCTTTTTCACCCGATTTTTGATCCAAAAGAAATTGACCGAGAGCGGGGAGTCATTATCGAAGAAATCAACATGTATGAAGATAACCCCATGGCAACGGCAGAAGAGTTGGCAGAACAATTGATGTACGGTGCAGATCATCCATTGGGTTTCCGCATCGCTGGCCCGAAAGAAAATATTTTGAAGGTCACCCGAAAACAAATTATGAAATATCGGGATACCTATTATCATCCAAAAAATATGGTCATCGTGATGACCGGAAATTTACCCAAGAATACCGCACAGACTATTAAAAAACATTTTGGGCAAGCACCAAAATCACGTGCTGCTACGCCACGACAAAAAAAATTCACCGAGAAACAGCAACAATCGCGTTTGCATGTTTATAATAAAAAAACGGCTCAATCACACCTCGCCCTCAATTTTCCGTCGGTCACCTATACGGCGAAAGACTATTATGTGGCACAGGTTATGGCCACTATTCTTGGTGGCAACATGAGTTCACGCCTCTTTATCAATGTTCGTGAACGCCAAGGGGTGTGTTATTACATCCGCGCCGGCATTTCACCGTATGAAGATATGGGAACCTTAAGCATTCAAGCTGGTTTTGACACCGCGCGTATTCACCAAGCGATTGAAGCAATTATTGCTGAACTCGTGACCATGCGTGTGGCTGAAGTGTCTGACGAAGAATTACACCAGGCAAAAGAGTATATTCGTGGCAAAATGTATTTACGTTTAGAAGATTCGGAAAACGTGGCTTGGCGCTGGGCAAAAACCGCATTATTTGAAAAACAGCTCCACGATGTTTCCGCAGAAGAAAAAGCTCTGCAACAAGTGACAAAACAACAGGTGCTTGCGCTGGCGCAAAAAACACTCGTAGCGATGCATGCGAACCTCGTTATCGTTGGTCCCTACACAAAGACACAAGAAAAATCCTTTCTCAAACACCTCCGGTTCTAAACTATGCAAATCAAAATACCCAAAAAAATTTCTCCCTTTACACCAAAGAGTTCACATGAAGGTGAAGTGGTGCATTATATCAATGTATCGAGTATGACGGTGCTCAAAGTTTTTGGTGTCATGGCGGGAGTGTTCTTTCTCTGGAGCATCCGCGATGTGTTGGGTATTTTATTTATCGCCATTGTTTTAGCCTCTGCGTTGGACCCGTGGGTGGACCGTTTGGAGAGGTATCGCATTCCCCGTGGCGTGAGTATTCTTAGTATGTTTTTTCTCTTTTTCTTCATGTTTGCATTTGTCTTTTATCTCATTCTTCCACCCATCGTTGAACAAATGTCCGATATCGCTTCTTCATTACATGCGTACATGCCACAGATAGAACATTTTTATCAATATGTTACTCAATCAAATGACGCTTCCTTAATTCAAGAATGGCAACGTAACCTCTCCAATGTGAATAGCACCCTCTCTAATGTGACGTCGAGTTTGTTTAATACCATTAGTAGTATTTTTGGAAAAGTGGCAACGATTATTTTTGTACTCGTGATTACCTTTTACATGACCATTGAAGAAGATGGGCTGAAAAAATTTGTTCGCTCTATTGCGCCTATCCAATTTCAACCGTACTTGGTGCAGAAAACCAACCGTATTCAAACCAAAATGGGTGCGTGGTTACGTGGCCAACTCATTCTCATGCTCATCATCGGCGTGTTTGCCTTCATCGGTCTTTTCGCTGTACAAGTCCCGTATGCATTGGTGCTTGCTTGTATTGCCGGCTTGGCAGAATTTATTCCATTTCTTGGTCCACTCATCTCTGCGGTGCCGGCAGTATTTTTTGCCTATACCGATTCACCGTGGAAAGCGATCGCGGTCATGATTATATACATCGTGCTTCAGCAGATAGAAAATCACATCATCGCTCCGCAGGTAATGAAAAAAGCGGTAGGCTTAAACCCTATCGTCGTGATATCTGTCATGCTTATTGGTGCAAAACTTGCGGGTATTGCGGGTATTTTACTCGCTGTACCAGCCACCACTATTGCATGGATATTTTTAGAAGATATCTTTGAACAGAAAAAGGAAATGGATAATACGCTTGAACAACCTATTGATCCGGTAACCAAAACCGACACTCTATGACCAAGAATAGAAAAAAATATATCACACTGGCTATTCCGTATGTGAATGCTAAACCACATATTGGTACGGCGATTGAAATGTTGTATGGCGATGTGCTTGCTCGGTATTATCGCCAAGAAGGATATGCGGTACAGTTTGTGAGTGGTACCGATGAACATGGGCAAAAAGTTGAACGCACCGCTGTGGAAAAGGGTATGACTGCTCAGGCGTATGTGGACAACATGTCAGCTTCATT
The DNA here is from genome assembly GCA_016182555.1 of Candidatus Kerfeldbacteria bacterium. Lineage (GTDB taxonomy): Bacteria > Patescibacteriota > Patescibacteriia > UBA9570 > XYC2-FULL-38-9 > JACPGJ01. Next base: position 147,942 of record JACPGJ010000008.1, on the reverse strand, counting down.
TCAAGAATTGATTACTGCGTGGAATATTTCCATTGATGATTTTATTCGTACAACCCAACCGCGCCACCAAGAAACAGCGCAGGCGTTGTGGCGAAAAATTGTTGAATCTGGTGATGTAGAAAAAGGAACATACGAAGGGTGGTATTGTATTGGGTGTGAAGCATTCAAAACAGAGAAAGAATTAGTGGATGGAAATTGTCCCATCCATTTGAAGCCAGTACAACACACACAGGAAGAAAATTATTTTTTCTGCTTTTCTCGTTACCAAAACCGTCTTTTGGAATGGTATGAAGCGCATCCAGATTTTGTGGTGCCGAAAGCCAAATTTCGTGAAATGAAAGAATTGGTAAAAAATGGGTTAGAAGATGTATCCATTTCTCGTGAAAAAGAACAATTATCTTGGGGCATTCCGGTGCCTGGTGATGATACGCAAGTGATGTATGTATGGTTTGAAGCGCTCATGAATTATTTAAGTGTCATTGACTATGGTCGCAATAAGGAAACCTTTGCCAAGTGGTGGCCGGCAGATATACAAATTGTCGGAAAAGATATTAATCGGTTTCATTCCGTGTTGTGGCCAGCAATGCTCATGGCAGCAGGTGTTTCATTGCCCTGTGCCGTTGGTGTGCATGGTTTTATAACGGTCAATGGTCAGAAAATGAGCAAGTCGCTCGGCAATATTATTGATCCTATTGAATTGACAAATCAGTATGGGGTAGAACCTGTACGTTATTTTCTGATGCGTGAAATTGCATTTGATAGTGATGGTGATTTTTCGCATCATCGTTTGCAGCAGCGCTATAGTTCAGAACTGGCGAATGGCTTGGGAAATTTGTTATCTCGCGTCACCAATATGGTAGAGAAATATTTTGATGGAAAACTGGAAGCGATTCCTGCAATTGAAAAATTTGGCGAATCACAAAAAACGGCCTACCATGAAGCATTTGCGCAATTGGCATTCCATGCGGCGTTGGATGCGGTGTGGAGCGTGGTCGATTCTGCGAATGAATATATTGAACAACAGAAACCGTGGGTGTTAGCGAAAAGCGATCACCAACAACTACAAATCGTTTTGCAACATTTATTATTTTGTTTAGAACTCATTGCGGAGTGGTTGGTTCCATTTATGCCCGAAACTGCTGCCGTAATAACAAATGCCATTGAAGCTGAACACATCGACAAAGCAGAACCGCTGTTCCCACGATTGGCATTGGAAGAAGATTCAAAGGTATGACCACGCTGGATATCGCGCTTATCCTCTGGCTGACCCTGTCCTTCTTCTCCGGTTTTCGCATGGGTTTCATTTATAAAGCCGGAACGGTGATTGGTTTTGGTATCGGTATCATATTCGCCAGTCAATATACTCCATTATTGGTTGGCGTTCATACCAGTCCACTCAAAACTGCCGCTGTTTTTTTTCTTATTCTTTCTCTCGTCAGCAAGTGTTGTGGTTTGATAGCGTGGTTTATCAATAAGCTGTTTAATATTATTGCCATTATTCCATTTCTTAAAACATTTAACCGTTTGTTGGGTGGCGTTCTGGGAGTCATGTTGAGTTGTTTTATTGCCAGCAGTGTGCTCTTTATTGCTCAGTCAGTAGTCGAAAATCAAGATATGCCTGGAACTTCCGGTATAGGCACGGCGATTGCTAAATCCACGGTATCCCAACGCCTATTGAAATTATCTATTTTTTATCAACCATTGTTGTCTGAAAAATTAGAAGATTTTTTTGCCACGCAGCGAAAAAAAATACCGCGCATTCCTTCAGCTGATATTCTTATGCGTTAATGCTATGAAATTCATTGATACACATGCTCATGTCAATTTTGAAGCATTTAAGAATGACTCGCCTGAAGTTATTCAGCGTGCACTAAATGCCGGCGTGCAGATGATTAATGTGGGAACGAATTATAAAACCAGTGCGCGGAGTGTGAAGCTCGCTGAAGAAGTGGGGAACGGCATGTGGGCAGCGATCGGCGTGCATCCTATTCACCTGGCAAAAGATATTACGGAAGAAGCGAATTTTAACGGACAGCGGTATGCGTTCACCACAGCATCAGAAAAATTTGATAAGCGAGCCTATTTTCAGTTAGCAAAAAGTTCGAAGGTCATTGCGGTGGGTGAATCAGGATTGGATTATTTTCATTTGGAAGATTTTCGTGCCACGAATATGACGGCTGCTGAATTTGTGGAACTGCAAAAAGAAACGCTGTATGAAATCTTAGGGTTTGCGCGCGAAATTCAACGCCCAAATATTTTTCACTGCCGTGATGCGTATGATGATTTTGTGGAACTGGTGCGGGATTTTGGCCACAATGAAACGGGTGTGACGGAGCAGGTGCGCGGAGTGGTGCATTGCTTTACTGGCACCATGAAGCAAGCAGAAAAAATTCTTGACCTGGGGTTATCGATTGGATTTACGGGTATTGTCACCTTTCCCAATGCGCAGGAGTTACAAGAGATTGCTCGCCAAGTGCCGCTGGATCGGATATTGCTGGAAACTGACTGCCCCTATCTCGCGCCGCAACCAGTGCGAGGAAAACGAAATGAGCCGATGTATGTTCGGTATGTCGCTGAAAAAATTGCAGAGTTAAAAGAGCTAACGATAGAAGAAGTCGCGGAAACGACTCGTCAAAATGCCATTAAACTTTTTCGACTATGAACACGATGATATTATTTATTTTTATTATTCTTCTTTGTGCCAGCAATGGGTTGTTGGTTTACTTAATGCTTCGTCAGCAAAAACAATCAAAAACAGGAGAGCAAGATCAATCGCTGCACATGTTAAATCAAAATATGACTGGCATGCAAGAGCGGCTGGACCGGGTTTCTCAAAGTTTGAATGAACGGTTAGATAATGCCGCCCGAATCATTGGCAATGTGAATAAAGAATTGGGCACCATGCAGGAAATTGGGCGTAATATGCAGGCGTTGCAAGATTTTCTCAAAAGTCCAAAACTTCGCGGCAATATTGGCGAACAAGTACTGCAACAAATGTTAAACCAATATTTTCCGCATGGGCTATATGATATGCAGTATCGTTTTACCAATGGTCAAATTGTTGATGCGGTTCTCAAAACTGATGATGGATTTATTCCAATCGATTCCAAATTTCCAATGGAGAATTATCAAAAAATGTGTATCGAAGAAACCGAAGATGGAAAAGCACTCTATTTACGCGAATTTGTGAAAGATGTGAAGAAGCACGTAAACGATATTGCAAAAAAATATATTTTGCCAGATGAAGGTACAGTCGATTTTGCGATTATGTATATTCCATCGGAATCAGTATATTATGAAATTATTCGTCACGATATTGATCTCAATATGCATGGAATCGAGCGAAAGGTATTGTTCGTGTCTCCAAATTCCTTTTATTATTTTCTCCGCGTGATTATGATGGGCATGCAAGGAAAACGTGTGGCTGAAGCAACGAAGGAAATTATTGCGACCATTGGTGGTATTCAGAAAGACGCACAGCGTTTTGGCGAGTCACTCAATACGCTCACGACCCATATCACTCATGCGAAATCTGCGGTTGAGCGCGTCAATTCTGAATATGCTAAACTAGAAGGGAAAATTGAACGTATTGACCACATTGAAGAAAAAGCGTTATTAGACTAGTATGATCCCGACTATTGAAGAATTATTTGACCTGAGCCACACCCAACACGCCGATATTTTTGAAGGTGTGCAATATCCGTGGGAGGTGCTGCCGCTTATTGCGCAATACCTAGAATATATGGCCCATGAATCCAAAGTGCATATTGAAACAGATATCACTCATGCGGCATATATCGGCCAACAAATTTCTATCGGCCGTGGTACCATCATTGAACCGGGAGTGGTCATTCACGGACCCGCGATCATTGGGAAGTATTGTCACCTTCGTACCGGCACCTATATTCGCGGCCATGTGATTATTGGAGATCATTGTACTATCGGCAACAGTACTGAGCTCAAAAATTGCCTAATGTTCAATGACACCACGGTTCCGCATTTTAATTATATCGGTGATTCTATTTTGGGACACAATGTCCACCTAGGCGCCGGCGCGGTACTAGCAAATCTCAAAAGTGGTGGTTCAGAAGTGACGGTGACCACACTTGAACAAACCTACCATACCAAACTGCATAAATTTGGTTCTATTATTGGTGATAATTCTGAAATCGGATCAAATGCTGTGCTCAACCCCGGTACGATTATTGGAAAACGCTGTAGCATTTATCCTCTTGCGTCCTTCCGTGGCATTCTTCCCAGTGATTCGATTGTGAAGGTTCGCCAGCAGCAAGAAATTGTTTTGCGTCGAGGGGTGAATATTGAATAATCCACCAATCACTTTTCCCCGATATTGGCTCAAAAATCTATTGACATCTTTTCCCATATTCTCTACAATAGAGGTGTTAATTTACTAATTCGTAACGATTCATTATGGATGCAGAAACAATGAAATACCTCGCTGCGGCTATTGCGATTGCTGTCGGTGGTATCGGGCCTGGTATTGGTCAAGGATTAATCGCTTCTCGTGCGATGGATGCCATGGGAAGAAACCCATCAGCTGGTCAAGATTTATTTGTCCGCATGATTGTGGCCATGTCTATTGTGGAATCAATCGCGATTTATGCGTTCGTTGTTGCTTTGATGGTCTTGTTCCTTTAATTTTTCGTTTAATTCTCGAAGAAACAGATGGAACTTATTAAGGCCTTTGGCTTAGATTATAAATTGCTGCTCGCCAATCTGATCAATTTTGTTATTCTCTTCTTTATTTTGAAGAAGATTTTGTACACGCCATTGTTGAATTTTATCAACGATCGAACCAAAAAAATTGAAGAAGGCGTACGCAATGCGCAAGAAGCGCAGCACGTATTAAAGGTGGCGCAGCAAAAACATGAGCACACGCTTATCGATGCGCGTAAAGAAGCCAGTGAAATCATCGAAAAAGCGAAATCTGCGGCTGAAGCACAGGCCAACAGCATGATCGAACGAACAAAAAAAGAAACAGCTGATTTATTCGAAAAAGCAAAGCTCGATATTGACCAAGAGCGTAAACAAATGATGCAGTCGGCAAAGAAAGAAATTGCTTCTGCAGTGATTATGGTTGCGGAGAAGGTGTTGCGCGAACGGATAACCCCGGAAAAAGAAACAACCATGCTGAATGAGAATTTGAACGATTTGCACTAATTATGCGTATTACGGCAAAACAGTATGCTTGTGCGCTGTTCGAACTTTTGCAAGATGCACCGCATGATCAGTGGGGTACTCTTTCACAAGGGTTTCTTCTGCGTATCTATAAACGAGGAGAAACGAAGTTGCTTCCAGAAATTTTGCGCTATGTTGATGAGCTTCAGCATCAAGCGGCCGGTACTGTTCCAGTGACCGTCACATCAGCACATACGATTGACGCATCGGTCATTGAACAGGCACTGGCGAAGCTGTTACCGCATACGGCCATTGATCTCAACCAGCGTATAGACGAACAGCTGATTGGCGGTATCCGCGTCGAAACACCAAATACGCGCTGGGATCTTTCGGTGCATGGCCAGCTTCATGCAATTCAACAAACATTAACCTAATAGTATAGATATGGCTGAAGAAAAAAATTCCATTGTTGATCACATTAAACAAGAAATCGCTGCATTTAAAAGTACCGTTTCCGCTGAACAAATTGGCACAGTCATTGAAGTGGGAGATGGTATTGTCAAAGCAGTCGGTTTGGCGAATGTCAAATCGCAAGAAATGGTGGAGTTTGATAATGGGGTTCGTGGTGTGGTGTTGAACTTGGAAGAAGGCATGGTGGGTATTATGGTATTGGGTGATTATAAAGGTGTCCGGGAAGAGATGAAAGTGAAAGGGTTAGGAAAAATTTTAGAAATTCCGGTTGGTGATGCGTTTGTTGGTCGTGTGGTGAACCCACTTGGCCAACCAAAAGATGGCAAAGGTGCTATTGAATCTTCCAAAAATTATCCCATTGAACGTATTGCGCCTGGCGTGATCACTCGTAAATCTGTGCACCAACCCATGCAAACAGGTATCAAGTCTATTGATGCCATGACACCGGTTGGTCGTGGTCAGCGTGAGCTTATTATCGGTGATCGACAAACCGGTAAAACCGCTATTGCGCTTGATACCATCATCAACCAGAAAGGGCAGAATATGGTGTGTATTTATGTGGCTATCGGTCAAAAAGAAAATAAAGTCGCTCAATTGGTGGCCAAATTGGAAGAAGCGGGTGCGATGGAATATACCATTGTGGTCTCTGCCAGTGCTTCTGAACCAGCAGCGTTTAGTTACTTGGCGCCGTATGCCGGTTGTGCCTTAGGGGAATATTTTATGGATCAAGGAAAAGATGCGCTGGTGATTTATGACGATCTGTCCAAGCATGCCGTATCCTATCGCCAAATTTCATTGTTGTTGCGTCGTCCACCAGGTCGCGAAGCGTATCCCGGTGATGTGTTTTACCTCCACTCACGCTTGCTCGAACGCGCCGCAAAATTAAATGAAGAACATGGTGGCGGTTCGCTCACCGCGCTTCCTGTTATTGAAACACAAGCAGGTGATGTGTCTGCCTATATTCCAACCAATGTGATTTCTATTACTGACGGTCAAATTTTCTTAGAAAAAAGTTTATTTAACAAAGGTTTCCGTCCAGCAATTAACGTGGGTATTTCCGTATCGCGCGTCGGTGGTTCAGCACAAATTAAAGCCATGAAACGGGTGGCTGGTAACCTGCGCTTAGGCATGGCCCAATACCGCGAAATGGAAGCGTTTGCGCAATTTGGTTCAGACTTAGATGAAGCAACCAAGAATCAATTAGAACGAGGAAAGAGGTTGGAAGAATTATTGAAACAAGACCAATATGCGCCATTGGGAGTGGCGGAACAAGTGTTGCAAATTTATGCGGCAGTGAATGGGCACCTCGATGATGTTAAAGTGGATAGTATTCAAAAATTTGTTACTGGTTTTGTAGATTATGTTCGGCAACAAAAAACAGAATTGTTGAATACCATTAATGAAAAGAAAGATTTTGATGAAGCGTGGGAAACGAGTGTAAAAGACGCATTGAAAGAATTCCGTGACATGCAAGATAAGGCGTTGTTTGTGTAAACACCATGGCGGTACAAACCAAAGAAATTAAACATCGTCTCAAATCCATCAAGAACACCCAAAAGGTGACGCACACGATGGAGTTGGTTTCTGCTGCCAAAATGCGCCGTAGCATTGCCGCTGCCGTTGATACTCGCCCCTATGCCACTCATGCGTGGTCTATTATGGAGCGTTTATTGAAACAAGATGTCAGCGCAGTGCCAAGCAAAGAAGTGACACGTTTTTTTACACCGGCCGAGCAATTTGTTGAAGCCGGGAAAAAAATTCGCACCACGCTTGTATTATTTACTTCTAATCGCGGTTTGTGTGGTGGGTTCAATAGTCAATTGACTCGTTTAGCGATGCACTATATTCACAATCATGCAGATGAAGATATTCGTCTGGTTGGTATTGGCAAAAAAGGAGTGGGTATTATGAGTGTGCATGGCATCAATGCAACGCTTGCCTATGAAAAACAAGATTCAGCTCGCACCAGTGAATCGATTATCGAAATCGCTCGTCAACTATATGAAAATTTTGTTGCCGGCGAAACCGATAAAGTGGTTATTGCCTATACCGAATTTCATTCTACGGTAAATCAAGAGCCATCGATTCACCAGTTATTTCCGTTTACAGAATCGCATAAAATTTCTGCAGCAGTGGAAGAAATGAAGCAAACCAAGGAGAATGTTTCGGCTTCACCAAACACGGTGCAGTATGTCTATGAACCATCTCCGGTAGCGGTGTTACAGCATCTCATTCCTCGTATGGCCGAGCTGCAATTGTATCAAGCATTGTTGGAAAGTAATGCTTCAGAACACAGCAGTCGCATGTTAGCGATGAAAAATGCCACAGACAGTGCTGGAGAAATGGCAAGTGAACTCCTCTTGGCATTCAACCGTGCGCGGCAAGATGACATTACCCGAGAAATTTCAGAAATATCTGCGGGTTCTGCCGCCATCGCTGGATAATTATTAATAACAAGCTGTATATATATTATGGAACACAAAGGAAAAATTACACAAATCATCGGTCCCGTCGTGGATGTGGCGTTTGAAGGAGAGGGGAATCAGTTACCGGCTATTTTTGACGCGCTTGTCGTGGATAATAATGGTGAACGGTTAGTGTTGGAAGTGCAAGCGCATTTAGGGTCAGACCATGCACGGACTATTTCAATGGGTTCGACCGATGGGTTGCAACGCGGTATGGAAGTGGTCGGCACTGGTCAGCCCATCTCTGTTCCGGTTGGAAAAGAAACCTTAGGTCGTATTTTTAACGTGGTTGGTGAAGTGATTGATGGTGGTGAGAAAACAACCAATGCAAAAACCTTAAGCATTCATCGTGACGCGCCAACATTTGCGGAACAATCAACAAAAGCAGAAATTTTGGAAACCGGTATTAAGGTGATCGACCTCATGTGTCCATTTATTAAAGGAGGAAAGGTTGGTCTCTTCGGTGGCGCTGGGGTGGGGAAAACCGTTATCATTCAAGAGTTGATTAACAATATTGCGACAGCTCATGGTGGATATTCCGTGTTTGCCGGAGTTGGAGAGCGTACTCGTGAAGGAAACGACTTGTATCATGAAATGAAAGATGCTGGTGTGATTGATAAAGTGGCTATGGTGTTTGGCCAAATGAATGAACCACCGGGGTCTCGTGCCCGCGTTGCGCTCACAGGCTTGACTATGGCCGAATATTTCCGCGATCAAGACCATCAAGATGTGTTATTCTTTGTGGATAATATTTTCCGTTTCATTCAAGCAGGTTCTGAAATGTCTGCCTTGCTTGGCCGTATTCCTTCTGCTGTGGGGTACCAACCAACCTTGGCTCAAGAAATGGGTGGCTTACAAGAACGTATTACTTCTACAAAATCGGGTTCGATTACTTCTGTGCAGGCAGTATATGTGCCGGCAGACGACCTCACTGATCCAGCTCCAGCCACCACGTTTGCTCATTTGGATTCAACGGTAGTGTTGAACCGCTCGCTGGCAGAGTTGGGTATTTACCCAGCCGTAGATCCGCTTGATTCTACCTCCACTATTTTAGATCCGCAAATCGTGGGCGCCGAGCATTATCGTGTCGCGCGTGAAGTGCAGCGTATTTTACAGCGCTATAAAGACTTGCAAGATATTATTGCCATTCTTGGTATGGAAGAATTGACGGAACAGGATAAGCTGTTGGTGCAGCGAGCCCGTAAGATTCAACGTTTCTTATCACAACCATTCTCTGTAGCAGAAACATTTACCGGCGCTCCTGGGAAATATGTGAAATTGGCAGATACTATCCGCGGGTTTGTTGAAATTATTGAAGGCAAGCATGATGATAAACCAGAACAAGCGTTTTATATGAAGGGTGGTATTGAAGAAGTCGTCAGCTAATTTGTCATGGTGAGCTTGTCGAACCATACTTAAAAAATTACATTCCATGGCAACAACAACAGCAACACAACAACCCATGCAATTACGACTAGTCACTCCAGTGGAGACCTTGTTTGACCATGCCGTGAAACAGGTGGTAGTACCGACAGATGTTGGCCAAATTACCGTGTTGCCGCACCATACCTATTTAGTGAGTATTGTTGCGCCAGGAGAATTAGTGGTGACCGACGAAGCGGGTAAAACATTTCCCGTTGCTGTTGCCGGTGGCGTATTGGAAGTGTTTGATAATACGGTGCTGGTGTTAGCAGATTCGGCAGAACATGCAGAGAAGATTGATCTGGAAGCCGCAGAAGCAGAAGCCGCTGCCCTCGCCAAACAATTGGAAGCCAAAGAAACGGTGGATATGGCTGGGTATGCCGCATTGCAGCAACAACTTGCTTGGCACGAAGCTCGTATTGCTCTAAGTAAAAAATGGCGCAAAAAATAATTATGACTCTACCACAGAAATTTTCACAATGGGATTTGGTGCGCGCTATTATGGGTTATATCTTTGCTCCATTGTTTATTTTTGGGGTCTTGGGGTTATGGTTAACTCGTGTATTCGAAAATAAAGCACTGGTATTCATTTTACTGGGCGTTGCCTTTTTCACCACAATGGGTTTATTTCTGGCAAACGCGGAAAAGATTGTAAAAAAAATAGACAAAAAATAATATGGCGGAAATATCTATAGCACCAGAAATATTAGGGCACATTGGCGCGTTGCCGATTACAAACACATTATGGTTGTCTCTGGCGGGCAGCACAATGTTGATTATTATTGCGTTAGTTACCCGCCGCTCTTTACGTGAAGTGCCTAAAGGTGGTCAAGTTATGATGGAAGCGGTTATTGGTGGCGCATATAGTTTTGTGCAGAGTGTCACGCAAAATGAAAAAATCACGAAGCGGTATTTTCCTTATGTGATGACGGTGTTTTTGTTCTTTCTCACCTGTAATATGTTTGCCTTTATTCCGGTGTTGCCGGTCATTACGCTCAGTGTCCATGGCCACGCTATTCCTATTTTCCGTTTGCCAACATCAGACTATAATTTGATATTGGCCGTCACCGGGTTGAGCTTTTTGGTCGTACAAATTTCTTCTTTTACATTTAAGGGTTTGGGCGGATATTTGCATCAATTTTTTAATTTCTCTTCGCCCATTAACTTTTTTGTTGGTATTTTAGAACTCATTGGGGAATTGGCTCGTGTGTTATCCCTCTCGGCTCGTCTCTTCGGCAACATGTTCGCCGAAGAGGTGTTAGCAGTGGTTATCACGTTGCTCGCTCCAGTTTTTGCGCCCGTTCCATTCCATATTTTGGGTTTTGCGGTTTCCATCATTCAGCCAGTTGTCTTTTCGCTATTGGTGCTCATCTTCGTCAAACTCGCTCTCACCGAACAGCATCACTAAAAACTGGCGACAAGTGCAGTATGTTCTTCATGAGCGTTTTTGTTTTGTAGAACAAATGCATCTAAAGTGTTTTGTACTTTTCTTATATCATCTTTTGTCGCCATTGTTTCTGTCTTTTCTTCTAATGTAATGACGCGATTCAAAACTCCCCACACATCATCTTTTGTCGCTCCATGTTCCAAGATGAATCGGGTTGTTTCTGCAATCTCATTGATTGCTTGAAGGAGGTCATGGTTTGTGACCTCTGGTTGTTGTTTCGCACGGTTTCGACGCCGCATACGATATGTTTAAAAATAAACCGCTGTTATCAACAGCAGGGTGGGATAGTATTATACATCCGCTCAATTTTTGTTGTCAAAAAAAGAAATAGAAAATAACGGTCTTCACTCAATTCGTATACCGTTTTTTTTGATTTCTTGTATGAGCGATGAATAGGAGTCTTTAAAGTCTTTTGGATGAAATCCAACAGGTTCAATAGCCACTTTGCTGTGGTGTGGTGTTTTTCCCCATAAGTACTGCATGGCTTTCATTGGGTGAGAAAATGAAGGTGAAACGATGCAAATATCAATATCGCTTGACCGATTTTGTGTTCCTTTTGCATACGAACCAAAAAGATATATATCTTCAATATCAATAAGATCCTTTCGTAATTCAGCAATATACTGATTTATTTCTTTTTTTATTGTTTGCGGAATTTTTTTATATGTTCTTTTTTTATGCATAGATATAAAGATTTTGTTTTTTCAAAATATTTTTTGGTGTAAACAGGAGTACACATTTTATAAAATGATAATTTTGCATCGTCGTATCTTCCGGCTATATTGAACGTAGAAATGATTTTTAAATCCATCAGTTGTTCGTCTGATAATTCAATTTTTGCTCGTTCAGCAAGTGTCATTAAATTATGAATATATGGCGATGCTTTTTTTGTTTTTGCTACCACTGCTCCCTTTAATAATTTTTCTAATGTGAGGTGGCAGAAAAATAAACAGGCATCGTAATGTTTTGTATTTAAAAGCGTTTTTGCTGTTTTCGAATTGCGCTCCGCGGAATCTAACCAGTAATTGATATGTTTCTGTATATCTTTCATTTTTTTACTATATCAAGAAAGTAAGTTATAGGCAAAATTGATTATTATTGTTTAACGCTCATAGCGTTTCCCACTGAGTGTCTCTTGTTCCCCGGTCATGCGTTTTTGAATGCATGGGGTTGGGGAGAGGCGCTTACTGGAAAGCGAGGCGCGTGCGGTACTCGTGGCGGGTTTTTTAGGCCTACCGGAGTCGTCTGCTGCGGATGTAGAGTCCGCAGTGCATGCGCCCGTTGCTTCGCGTCATCGAAATAGATTTTCGATGACGGAGCCGATGAGTGGTATGAATGGCAGTACGAATACTGCCACCCAGTATCGCCGTCCGAAGACCCTGTCCAGGGCTTCGACGGCCGTTTCCTCTTGTTTCATTTTTCTTCCTTTTTTTGCCGCGCAACCTGCCGCGGCGTTTTGCTGTCAGGGAGACACAATCAGGGGCTCGTATGGAACGCCGGGTTTATTCAACCCGGGTTGCCACAGGAATCTTTCGTACCCCTCGAACTGTTCGTGGGCGCAGCAGTGCGCCCTCTCCGCTTCCGCATCTGCGAAGCCCTCTTTGTTCAACAGCAGGCGCATTCCACATTCGTAGTGGTATACACCGCTCCATGGAACATTAAATTCTTCGTAGTGCTTACGGAGCATAGCTCCCACATGCGGATAGTGATGTAGGAAGAGAGGCCCTCCTGGCAACACTATCATGTCAACGGATCCAGCATGGTCTTCAACGAGGCAGAACCTGCTCTCGTTGAAAACTTGTCGGCCATCGCTGCAGGCCACGATCACCCGGCTGGGAGGCCGGTCAGCGATTGTGATCGTTCGAAAGGAGGGATGCAGGATAGTATCCAGGCTCCTTCCAAACTCTTCCAACCGCCGAAAAAACTTCAATGCCCTCTCCATGAATCTCTGCTGCACCATGATCTCCACCGATTGATTCGCATGGAGCTGCACGAGGGTTTTTGCACCCGCGAACATGGCATCAGCAAACGATTCATCTTCCATCAGGTCCCAGTTTGTTCTCATCACGTCCACTCGCATTCTATGCTTCAGAATCGAGTGGTTGATCGCTGCCTCTGCCCTGCCTCGTGCAGGGGCAAAAATCAAGTGGTTGATACAGTGTGACACAGATCCCCCCAAAAAAAACGGGTGTGGATTGAAAAAAATCTCCCAAAATAGGCGAAGAAAGTGTATTCCTGGCCAATTTCCCTGTCAAGTCCACTCAAAAATGAACGGTGTGGACAACATTGAGTTGAAAAATTTGGCTAATGAAAGGCCAAAAAATAGCATTGGTTTCTACTAGCATCACAGCGCTGTTCGTGGTCATGGCAAAAGAGTAACTTCCTTTTTATAAAACGCTTTGATATACTCCAGGTATGAAGTTTCCGCGTTCAAAAAAGCTGTTATTTGCTAATAATAAAGGGGGCGTTGGAAAAACAACCCTAGCTTTTAATTGTGCTGTTTCGTTTGCGCAACAGGGGTATAAAACCGTGTTGGTTGACCTTGACCCCCAGTGTAATCTTTCTCGCTTGGCCCTGGGTGATTCGCACTATGTAGAACGCATGAGCTCTGCCACAGATAAAGACATCTTTGATGTTCTCCGTGGCGTGATTGAAGGCGGGGCAGACATTGACGCGACCGTCCCATTTATTCCTGTTTCGCAGATTCATGCGAATTTGTTTCTCATGAAGGGCAGCGTGAATCTTTCTTTGTATGAAAATTTACTTGTTTCCGCCTACGGGCTTGCTGCTTCTGGGCAACGGTTGGGATATTTTCAAACAAGCGCTATTGATCGTTTTCTTCGAGAAAAAGGATTGAATGAAGAGGTGGATATTTTTGTTATTGATACCTCACCGAGTCTTTCACTACTAAACCAAATTATTTTTTTGGGTGCAGATTATTTTCTGGTTCCCATGATGCCTGATGCATTCAGTGTTCAGGGTATTGAGAATCTTGGTGCGATATTTGAAAAATGGAAACAAAATTGGAAAGTTACTGGTAAAGCGCTTTCTGGTGATACAGAAAGTAAATTTGTGTTGTCTGGTGATGGGTTATTTATTGGGTATGTGGTGAATTCGTATAACGTGTATGGCAAACAACCGATCAAAGATCACCGGCATTGGATGGAAGCTATTCCACGAAAAGTAAAACAATTTCTTTCTGAAAAGCATGGTCGTAATGGACTGGTAGAAAAAAGTTGGAACGCTCCGCTTTCTATTATTCAAGATTATGGAAGAATTCCTGCAAAGTGCCAGGAAATTGGAGTCGCTATTTTTGACCTTGACCCTGCGTTGATAGAAGATATTCACTATGGAACAAAAGAAAATATTGAAAAATCAAAAGAAGAGTTCAGAGCGCTATCAGAAAAAGTGATAACGATATTAGCGGAGTATTAAAATTTTTTACAGATTGTAACGCAGTCGATAGTTTTTTGATTGGGAGCAAAGGGGAATCGATAAAAAATTTGCAAAATTCAATAAAAAATGCTACAGTTTACGTAATTAATTTGTAAGATGCATCTATGAATTCACCAGCATATATCGAGGACAATATATTCGTGGAATTAGGCCTGGCAAACGTTAGCGATGAACGGAAAGTTGCCATGTTGCAACAAATGAATGAGTTGATTCATCGCCGGGTGATGATTCGTATTATGGAAAACATGCCGCAGGAAGCGCAGGACCAATTGCCAACGGTGGCAGAACAATCTCCAGAAGAACAGATGAACCACTTGTTGCAGTATGTGCCAAATTTAGAAGCATTAGTTCAGCAAGAAGTGGCAGCGGTGAAAGAAGAGCTGAAAGCGTCCGTTCCTGTACAAGAATAACATAAACAGACTGTTTCTATGCCAACGGGAGGGCAACAGCCAGCACAAACACCGCAACCAAACCAACAAGTGTTGAAACAAACGGTGGATCAAATGATTGCGGCGTTTAACGAATTCCATACGAATCTTTCGGTGTTGAAAAAACAGCAACAAGATATTGCGCGGCATATTCGTGGGCGTGTTGACCAGGAAAAAATAGACCAATTGAAACAGATGCTTAACCAAGTGTAAATTGATTTATCACGTTTATGGCACGAGCACAACAAGAAGCAAAAAATGAACAACAGCGAGAGGGGAAACCAGAGGTTGCCGCGGAGTTGACGCGCGAAGCAGTTGAGGGCGTATATACAACTGCTCGAAAAAAAGCCAGTGAAAACGCAGGCCGTCTTATGTTTGAGGGTGAACGTTTAATTGATGACCCACACGCCACCCCACCAGAAAAACAGGCATTAGGAGAAATTAATGCTCAAGCCTCTGCCGCAGAACAGTCTTTGCAATCGCGTTTAGAAATGTTGCGAAAGCAGGTGGTCGAAAAAGAAGCGCAATTTCAGAAACCGGAAACTTCCATTATGAAAAGTTTTTTTGGTGATTTGATGGGTGATTCAAAGAAGAAAGCGGAAGCAAAAAAAGAACACGCGGCATTGAAGGAACAGTATGAACAGGCGAAAGCAGAAATGATGGCTGGCGATGTGGAAGCTACAATTGCAGAAGATATTCGGTTGCTTGATGAACGCGCGGCGATGATGATGCGGGGCGAAAACCCAGCATCTGCGGCGCTTGGTAAAATGTATAAACTCCATGAAAAATTAGGCGATATCAATTTAGGTTCGTATTTGGAAAAACAGTATGGGTGGAAATCGGATAGCCGTGTGGTGAAGATGGCGACTCGTGTGGTGAATTTGCGCATGGTCGTGAATTTAGCCTTGCTTGGCGGTGGTCTTGTGCTTGGTGCCACTGGTTTCGCGGGAGGAGCGGCCGCGGTGATGATAGGTAAGCGTGGTTTAAGTGGCGCGGCCACATTTTTTGGAACAAATGACTTATTACGTGGTCGGCGTGATTTAAAAACAGAAAAAGCGGTGCGAACACAAGTACAAGATATATTGCACGCAAACCTTGTTCAAGAATTAAATAATGATTCTATTGCACGAGGCAAACAGGAATTGATAACACCAACTGTTACCTTCACACAAGAAGAGGAGCGGCAAAAATTATTAGATGCGCGCGATCAGTTGCAAATTAGCACCTTGCTTTCCGGCAGAAAAATGGAAGGCGATAAGTTGAAGCTGTATTCAGATGTCATGCGCGAATTACAACGGCATGCCGATCGATTGCAGCACGCGAAAGAAATTTATGATTCACCAATAGCTTCATTCGATGAAAAAAACGAAGCACGAGTGATTATATTGACTGATGCCATGGCAGATAAAGATAGTGAGGCGCGTTCACGTTATGATACATTGTTTACAGAAGCGGCGAAGAAAGCGAAAATAGATACTGCCATTAGTGCCGGTCTGGCAGCGTTTGTGGGTTTCGGAGGCGTAGCCAAAGTATGGCATGGAATGAAAGAATATGCTCCTGGGATGGCACGCTTCGCTGTAGATAATGCTGGAAAACTGAATCCATTTGCGAGCAACCCCGCTGAAGCAGCGGCTATTCATCGGCCAGCAGTGCACCATGTTTCAGCACCGCATCATTCTTCACACCTTCCGCCCCGACCCAGGCTTCCTCGCGTGCATATAGAAAGACCACGTGTTGAGGTTAATGTGCATGTAGAAGAAACACACCCGCACCGTCCACCTATTCGACCTCCTCACTATGAACCGCGTGTATATTCACAACCCTACAATCAGCCCGGTTATGTAGAACCACCACGTGTTCAACAACTATATGTAGATCGTTCGGCAATAAGCGCTTCCGTGCCACAAGAAGCTCCTGCTCCAGTGCATGTTGTTGATGCTGCTGCGCGCGAGGTTCATCTACCGAAAGGAGCGGAAATCGTTGGTGATGGAAAAGGATTGTCGGATGCTTTGGGTTGGTCTGATACAAAACAGCACGGGGCAATATTGAAGACGTTAAAAGAGACGAAATTTAATTTTGGTGGGAAAGAGCCGGCGGCTGGTTGGATTGATAGTAAGCATCCGCAGGTATGGGTGAAACATCCTGATGAAGTGGCAGCAATGAATGATGGTGGAAAATTGCGCGTTTTTGATGTGAAAACCGGAAAAGAAATTGATTTACAGAATGCAGACCAGGTGAAAAAATATTTTGCAATTCATGATCCCGCAAAACCGGGTGTTGCTGCAGCAGATGCGGCTGAACAAACTGAAAGCGGAGCGCGAAGAACCTTCAGGATGTCTGAACGAACCATCCTAGGGAATAGTGCTTCTCAAGCAGGCCTCGAACCTGCAGGTTCATACGTTACTTCAGGAAATGTTCAGCCATCAGAAGCTGTTCATTCCTCAGCGCCAGCTGCTGCCGATACTGCAACTCCTGCGGGTGGGCATGTTGGAGAGGCTGGTCAGCCGGTGCATTTAGCAAGTGTACAAACCGAAAGCATTACTAATCGCGCAGAAGCCGCGTTCGTAGACATGCATACCAAAACTCAAGTGATGGACAATTTAAGTGACCACACCATTGCCGCACCTACACGTATTGACGCCTTGGCAAAAGTACTGCAAGTTGGACAATTTACTGAAATGAATGGTATGCAATACACACGTTTATCAGACGGCACGGTACAATTTCGTTTGAATATTCATGATTCACTAAAAGCAGTTACGCCAGACAATGTGGGCGCATTGGGGGAATTTTACGATCTGAATCAAAATTCTCAACAAGCCATGATTGACCAACAAGAATTTCAAACAAAATTGAACGCCGTGATGAAAACATTAGGGTATTCTAGAAAGGTGTGATGAAAATAGATGGATATTCTGAGTGGGTTGAACAAAGAACAGCAGGAGGCGGTCACGCATGAAAGCGGGCCGCTCTTGATTATTGCTGGAGCCGGTACGGGAAAAACGACGGTCATTACGCGACGCATTGCCTATTTAATTGAAAAAGGTTTAGCAAAACCCGAAGAAATTTTGGCGCTTACGTTTACCGAAAAAGCAGCAGGGGAAATGGAAGAGCGAGTCGATGCGCTGCTTTGTATGGGCTACGTCGACTTATGGATTTCCACATTTCATGCATTCGGTGAACGATTATTGAAAGATCACGCCATCGATGTCGGCTTACCGAACGACTTCAAGCTGCTCGGTGAAACTGAACAAGCGTTATTGCTTCGTGAATATATTGATGATTTTGAGTTAGATTATTACCGCCCAAAAGGCAACCCCACAAAATTTGTGCAAGCGTTGATTTCCCATTTTTCGCGCTTGAAAGATGAAGATATCACCCCACAAGAATATTTAGCCTATGCAGAAAAATTGCATTTAGATTTAGATATTGGCGAAGCCAAACGAAGCTCTCGAGGAATTGACGCGGAGGGCTCTTCAGCGGAGGCTTCTCTGCACGAAGCACGAAGAGTCATGGAAGTCGCCCGAGCCTACAAACAGTATCAAGATGTGTTACGTGCTCAAGGAGCACTCGACTTTGGTGACCTCATTATTGAAACAATTCACTTATTAAAAGAGCGGCCAACATTATTGGCGCATTATCGCAAACAATTCAAATATATTCTGGTTGACGAATTTCAAGACACTAATTTTGCGCAATATGATTTGATTAAATTACTCGCGGCGCCGCACAATAACCTTACGGTTGTGGCTGACGACGATCAATCCATTTATAGTTTCCGTGGCGCTTCGATGAGTAACATTCTTATTTTCAAAAAAGATTTTCCAGATTCATACGAAGTATCGCTTATTCAAAATTATCGCTCTCGCCAAAATATTTTAGATTTGGCATACGAATTCATTCAACACAACAATCCGAATCGCCTTGAAAAAACGCTCAATATCAACAAACACCTGCAAAGCAATATACCTGCGAGTGGAACGATTGAACACCTGCATTCTCAAACGCTTGATGGCGAAGCAAAGATGGTGGCGGATAAAATGATTGCATTAAAAGAAGCGCAACCCGAATTAGCCTGGAGCGATTTTGCTATTTTGGTTCGCGCAAATGACCAAGCAAATACCTTTATCCCATACCTTGAGCGTGCTGGTATTCCATATCAATTTCTTGCGTCAAAAGGGCTATTTGCAAAACCGGTGATTCTCGATGTGATCGCTTTTCTTAAATTACTTGATAATTATCATGAATCTCGGGCGATGTATCGGGTGCTCACATACACCGTCTGGAATATTCCGCACAGCGATATTGTACGCATATTGGAATATGGTCGCAAACATACGCAATCATTATATGAAAGTTGTCGAACCATTCGCGCCGTGCTCGATTTGAACGCTCAAACATACACACAAATTGAAACGATATTGACATTGCTCGATCGGTTGGCACTGGATGCGCGCAGCCGCACGGTTGGAGAGATCACGTTGTCATTTCTTGAACAATCTGGTTATTTAAAATGGTTGACCACGCTTGACGAACGCATGAGCGCTGATTTCATTTTATACTTGAATCAATTTTACAAATATATTACCGCGTTTGAACGCGCACAAAGTGAAAAAACGGTGAGGAATTTTATCAACGAACTAACACTGATGATTGAAGCGGGTGATGAAGGAAAGTTGCAAGCAGATATGGAAGCCGGGCCAGAGTCGGTGAAGTTAATGACCATCCATGCCGCTAAAGGGTTAGAATTTGAATATGTGTTTGTGGTGAATTTGGTGGATAAACGATTTCCATCTATTGCACGCAAAGAAGCAATACCGGTTCCAGATGCCATTGTGAAAGATATGGTGCCAGAAGGGGATTGGCATATTGAAGAAGAACGCCGATTATTTTACGTGGCCGTGACGCGCGCGAAAACCGGGTTATTTTTGACGAGTGGTGAAGATTATGGTGGTGCGCGCAAAAAGAAACCATCACGGTTTTTGATCGAGTGTGGGTTTGTGGACACCAAACCCGAACCGACTGGTGCAGTGGTTTTTGGTGGAACAGGTGTGACCGTTTCCGGTGGGGATGCGGCCGTAGAAGATGAAGCTCTAACGCATAAACCGAAGACATTTAGTTTCACGCAGTTGAAAGCGTACGAAACCTGCCCGTGGCAATATCGCTTTTCATTTATTTTGAAAGTGCCAACACCAGGCAAGCCCAGCTTTTCATTTGGAAAAACAATTCATGCGACACTGTACGAATTTTTTCGCCGCCTCAAAGAAGCCGAAGAATTGCAGCAGGGTGATTTATTTGGTGGGGCAACTCCGACGGTAACACATAAAGATTTGAAAAGTCAGCTCAACCTGGATACCTTACTCGAAATTTATGAACAGAAATGGATTAATGAATGGTATGAGAATAAAAAACGTCGCGAAGAATATTATGAAAAAGGGAAAACGGCGTTAAAAAAATTCTATGCGCTTCATGAACATGCATGGCCGCGTGTGATGATGTTGGAAAAAGGATTCCATTTTAAGCTGGGTGAGTATACGATGAAAGGGGCGATAGACCGAGTAGATGAAACAGAAGAGGGGATCGAAATTATTGATTATAAAACCGGTACACCGCCGAAAAGCGGAAAAAAAGATACGGAGCAGTTGTATGTGTATGCGTTGGCGCTGCGTGAAATTATGGAACTCGATCCCATCAAATTGACCTATTATTTTATTGAAGAGAATACCACGATGAGTACCTCCATTGAAGCAAAAAAACTCGAAGCGGTTTCCGAGTGGGCACTGGGTTTGATTGAAAAAATTCTTTCCGGAAAATTTGCAGCCACTCCAGGCATGCACTGTAAGTTTTGTGACTACCGCGATATTTGTGAATTTCGTTCATAGCAATTTCACATAGCTTTTTGCAAAAATACTGGTTTTATTATATACATATTCTCATAATCATTCATCAGAAATTTTATGCGTGAGCCAGGTTCAGATGGAAACCGGATAGAGAAAAAAATCACCCCACTGGAATTAAACATCGATGTAGAAGCAGAACCGGTAAAAAATCGTGAAAGGCTTCAGGATAGACGAGCATTGGTTACACAATTGAACACTATGTTGCGAAATAACGCACAAATGAATGAAACAAAACAAAATGCACCATGGGATATGCAATATTGGCTAAAACCCCAGGATACTCCTAATCTTAAAGTGGAATTGAGTCCGATAGTATTAATGCAGATCACAGAAGCATACGCTCTGGGTTGCCAGATTGCAAAAGCAGTAGCTATGCTTGATGCTACAGAGCTTGAACCGGCAATGCATATTCATATTCAGGCAAGTGGCGGGTGGCGATCCCCAGTTTCAGAACATGCAGATTTGAAAATGAGAACAGCAGTGAATATAGTTAATACAGTATTGAAATACTGTGAAGAGCATACTCCGGAAATCATCGCTGCGTTAAATAAATTTGTTGCAAAGCAAACTGGTGTATCAGTTGAAGAATTAACTGATAGCAGCATTACTGATGTTTATCGGCGATCTTATTTGATGGAAGTCGCAAATGCATTTCAACGTTTGGATCAGAATTTACCTGATGATATTGAAATGACACCCCAACAAAGAAAGAGTGTGCATGATTTTTTTCAGAAAAAATATCGTTCTGTAGATACAGACTTCCGCCATATTTACAGCCCAGAAAAATAGTTTGAGATTTATAAACCAACAGGTGGTTTAAAGTCGAGAGTTTCTGTATAAAATTCCCGCACTACTTTTTTTGTGGCAGCAAGATTTGCTGCGCGTTCATTGATAAATGTTACAACTTGTTGACCGCGTTCGTCCGCTTCTCTGTGAATATTTGCTTCTTGTTCTTTATACCGCCATTCAGCTTGAGTGGCCACCTTGGCTTTAGGAGAAGATTCACGGAAGACATGAATACTTATTAAAGTGATCAATTCTTCTGCCGTATCGTTATTCATCCCTTGCAATTCGACTAGTTGATTTTTTAAACCACTCTGACCATTCGTGAATCTGGTTTCTAATGCATTTCGTTCTCTCTGTCGGTCAGGATGAGGTGGATCGATATCATCAACACTATAGGGAACCTGTCTTTCTACACCTCTCCAATCGGATATAATTCTTTTTTGTGCACCTCCGCTTAGCCTCGGTCGTTCACCGTAAGACATAAAGTTCTTATGTTAATGATATATATGAAATTCATAATAACAGAAAAAATGTCTTTTGTCAATTTTTTATAAACTTGTTATACTTTATTTATTATGACCCTCAAACGGTATATCGCGACCATGCTGCTGACGACCCTGCTGTGTTGGACCGCATTTATGTTAGTGCTTTATCGTATTGATCCAGAAAGTGCTGGCACTGTGGGCATGATGTTATTTTTTATCTCTTTATTTTTCGGTTTGTTGGGTACGCTGAATTTACTTGGTTTTTTCTTACGGTTTGTGTTTTTACGAAATACCGTTCCATTTCGTTACATTGGCATTTCGCTTCGTCAATCATTTTGGTTTGCCCTGCTCGTGTGCCTCACGTTATTGCTTATTCAAGAAGAGCTGCTAGTATGGTGGATGCCGATCTTGCTTGTCCTCGGCCTTGCGGTTCTGGAAGGATTTTTCTTGGCTCGTTCGCTTGAAGCACGTATTTACCAGAAAAAGAAATTACAACACCAACAATGATTGATCAATTAAAAGAGATACAGCAGGCGTTTACCACTGCGGCCGCACAAGCACAAACCGCCGAACAAATTGAAGCACTCCGTGTAGAATTTTTGGGTAGAAAAGCGGGTCGCTTAAATGAAGTATTGCGTACGGTGAAAACATTGCCGCCGGAAGAGAGAAAAACGGTTGGTGCTGCAGCAAATGCGGTACGGTTAGAAATAGAAGAGAAATTGGAAACGTTTCTTCGCGCTGCACAGAGCTCTGGTGCTTCTGATGTGCCAGCGCAAGATTTAACGCTACCAGGCCTACCTCCACGCATGGGACACGTTCACCCGCTCACTCAGGTGTTTGATGAACTGATGAGTATTTTTACTTCCATGGGTTTTATGGTTTATGAAGGCCCGGAATTGGAAAATGATTTTTATAATTTTGAAGCGTTGAATTTTCCACAAGATCACCCGGCACGAGATATTCAAGATACATTTTTTATCAAAACACCAATTACCCGCGCAGAAAAGCATTCGTTTCCCACAGATCGCGGATGGGTGATGCGCACACACACTTCCAACATGCAAGTGCGAGTTATGGAAGAATTTCAACCGCCTCTGCGTTGTATTATTCCCGGCCGCGCATTTCGCAATGAAGCCACCGATGCCTCGCATGAATTTACGCTCTACCAAATGGAAGGGTTTATTGTCGATACCGATATTACCATTGGCCATTTATTTTGGACATTGCGCGAATTATTTCAACAGTTGTATAAAAAACCGGTGAAGATTCGTTTGCGGCCTGGGTATTTTCCATTTACTGAACCGAGTTATGAAGTGGATATGTCATGCTTGTTTTGCGAACAGAAAGGGTGCCGTGTGTGTAAACAAACCGGGTGGTTAGAAATGGGCGGTTCGGGAATGATTCACCCGAATGTGTTCAAAGCGGCCGGCTACCAGGCAGGCAAATACACCGGTTTTGCCTTTGGTATGGGCCCTATGCGCTTGGCGATGTTGAAATATGGTATACCGGATATTCGATTGTTTATGGAGAATGACACTCGCTTTCTTGAACAGTTTTAATACACGATTATGAAATTTTCTTACTCATGGTTGCAAGAATTTGCGCCACAGCTTCCGAGCACAGAAAAAATTATGGCAGAATTGACTACGCATTCAGTAGAGGTTGAAGGTATTGAATCTGGCGCAGCGTATAGTGGGGTGGTGGTTGGTCGGATCGAGCATGTGGAAAAACACCCAAATGCCGATCGTTTAAGTGTATGCCGGGTCAATATAGGAAGTAGTGTGGAACGAATTGTTTGTGGCGGCGTGAACCTTAGCGAAGGAATGGATGTCGCGGTGGCCACCGTTGGCGCACGTGTGCGTTGGCATGGAGAAGGGGAGCCTATCACTCTTGAAGCCGCAACAATTCGTGGCGTAGAATCACGTGGCATGATTTGCTCATCAGATGAATTAGATTTGTCTGCGGAATTTCCGAAAAAAGAAGAACGTGAAATATTGAACCTCACGCATTTGAATATTGCTGTTGGTACACCGCTCGCTCAAGCACTGGGCAATAACGATGCACTCATTGATATTGATAATAAATCCATGACGCACCGGCCCGATCTGTTTTCACACGTCGGTATGGCACGCGAAATGGCGGCAGTCTTTGGCGTGCCATTTGTTTATGCGACATCTCAAGCCATACCAACGGGCTTAGGAAAATTAGATATTCAAATTGATAAAGCTACTGGTTGTCGGCGCTATATTGGCATTGAACTGAATGTTGCGGTCGGTAACACTCCTGTGCATATACAGCAACGTTTACAGGCGTGTGGAATAAAATCGATTAACAATGTGGTGGATATTACCAATTATGTTATGCTGGAATTAGGCCAGCCATTGCATGCCTTTGATGCAGACCGGGTCACCGGTGGGAAGATTGTTGTCCGCAACGCCCGTGTAGGTGAAAAAATGCACACATTAGATAAAGAAGAAAAATTATTAGATGAATCTGTTGTTGTGATTGCGGATACTCAGCAACCAATTGCGGTTGCTGGCGTGATTGGTGGTTTGGATTCAGGAGTAACCGCGCAAACAAAAAGGATTATTCTAGAAATAGCGAATTTTGAACCAGTACGTGTTCGGCAAGCTGCGGTCAAGTTGGGAACTCGAACGGAAAGCGCACTGCGTTTTGAAAAGAATCCGTCAGCGGAATTGTGTACTGTTGCGGCAGCGCGGACCGTTGAATTATTGCAGCAACATGCCGCAGGCGAAGTAGTCGCGTATACCGATCTTTATCCACAACAAGAACAGTTAAAAACAATTACGCTTACGGCAGAGGATGTTGAACGACTCGCTGGAGTGGCTATTCCAATGAAGGACATTCAAGAATTGTTGCAGCGGTTAGAATGTCAGCTCGATGTCACGACTGCTGCCGGAGTCACCACGCTTGAGGTGAGCGCGCCTTGGTTTCGCCGTGACTTGAATATTCCAGAAGATATTATTGAAGAGATTGTTCGGCTATACGGTTTGGACCGTATTACCCCACAGAACCTCACCGGTATTTTACGTGTTCCAGAACACGAACCGGAATTGCCATTGGTATGGGAAATACGAAAAAAGTTACCCGTTATGGGTCTCACCGAAGTGTATAATTATTCTTTTTATGGAGAGGAGCTCATGCGTGCGGTTGGGTTTGATCCAAAACAAGAACATATCGAAATACTCAACCCGCTCTCTGATGAATTTCGATATTTGCGTGTGAACTTGCTTCCACGAATGCTTGAAAATATTGTTCGTAACCAACAACATCAAAAACAATTAGCACTTTTTGAAATCGGCCACGTCTATTTTGCCGATCGTGAAGTGCGTCAACTTGGCATAGTCGTGATGCAAAAAACAGATGCGTATCGTACGGTTCGTGGCATAGCGGAACAGTTGCTTCGTGAATTACATGTTCCCTATACCACCACGCTCACCAATCAAACAGCCGATTGTCCATTTTGGAATAGTTATGCTGAAGGGCGCGCGCTCCGTGTCAACGCCGGTGAAGCGATTGCGGGAACTATTGCTGAAATTCACCCTGATGTATTGAAACGTATGGGAATCGATATGCCGGTTGCGTTCGCTACTCTTTCTATCCCTGTGTTACATGCCCACGGAGGTGTTGCACCTAAAATGAAACCAATCTCTCTTTATCCTGCCATCACCTTAGATCTTTCTATTATTGTCGATGCTGGCCTTGCTTGGAGTAGTGTGGAATCGATTGTTCGCCAAGAGGCAGGAGAGCTATTGCAATCACTCATGGTGTTTGATATTTTTACCGGTGGAAAAATTCCTGCTGGTAAAAAAAGCATTTCATTGCGCATGGTCATGCAATCGCGGCAGCGTACTCTGGAAATGAAAGAAATGGAGCAGTGGCGTGAACAGTTAATGGCAGTATTCAATAAACAATTCGGCGTTCAATTACGGGATAAATAATTTTCTTGCGCCTACTCGTATAACCTGTTATAATACGCATGTTTATAATACTCTGATTTTAGCTAATTATGGCAAAAAAAGAACAATCATCTGCTTATGGCGCGCAGCAGATTACCGTTCTGGAAGGATTAGAACCGGTTCGCAAACGCCCGGGCATGTATATTGGGAATACGGCGCATAAAGGGTTGCATCATTTAATTTGGGAAGTCGTTGATAACAGTATCGACGAAGCAATGGCTGGTTATTGTAACCAGATTGATATGACCTTGTTGCCAGATAGTTGGATTTCCGTAGAAGATAATGGCCGTGGTATTCCGGTGGAGAAACATGCCAAAACCAAAAAATCCACGCTAGAAACCGTGCTCACTATTCTGCATGCTGGTGGAAAATTCGGTGATGGGGGATATAAAGTATCTGGTGGGTTGCATGGTGTGGGTGTGTCGGTGGTGAATGCGCTCTCCAGTGAGTTAGTGGCAGAAGTTAAGCGTGATGGAAAATTGTGGCGCCAAGAATACGCGTATGGTAAACCGAAAAAAAATGTGGCTGCAGTAAAATCGGCAAAAGGTACTGGGACAAAAATTTCTTTCCGGCATGATGAAAAAATGTTCACGGTACACGAATTTGATTGGAAATATATCATTGACCATATTCGTCAGCAGGCCTATTTAACGAAAGGGGTCCGTTTCAATTTGCGTGATGAACGCACTGAACAAACGCAAACGTATACCTTTTATTTTGATGGCGGCATTGCATCATACGTACGCCATATCAACCATACGAAAGAGGCTGCGCAAGAAGAGGTATTTTATATTGAAAAAGAAGCCGAAAATATTAAAACAGAAATAGCATTACAATATACGAAAGATTTTACCGAATCGGTATTGTCATTTGCCAATAACATCCATACGGTCGAAGGTGGCTCGCACATGGTGGGTTTCCGCACGGCGCTTACGCGTACATTGAACTCGTATGCTCGTAAAAATGGTATCTTAAAAGAAAAAGATGAAAATGTCACCGGTGAAGATGTGCGTGAAGGACTGACGGCGATTATTTCAATAAAAATTGGTGAGCCGCAATTTGAAGGTCAGACAAAAGAAAAATTAGGCAATGCAGAAGTGCGGCCAGTAGTGGAAAGTGTTTTTGCCGAATATTTTGGTATTTTTCTTGAAGAACACCCACGCGACGCCAAAGAAATTTTGGGTAAATGTTTACTTGCTAAACAAGCACGCGAAGCGGCCCGTGCTGCCCGCGACACCGTATTGCGTAAAGGCGCACTAGAAGGTATGACGCTGCCAGGTAAATTGGCGGATTGTTCTTCACGTGATGCATCGCAATCTGAAATTTATATCGTTGAGGGAGATTCGGCAGGCGGTACGGCAAAACAGGGGCGTAATCGTGAATTTCAAGCTATTCTCCCATTGCGTGGAAAAATTTTGAATGTGGAACGGGCACGGCTGGATAAAATGCTTGCGAATAACGAAATTAAATCGTTGGTTATTGCGCTTGGAACAAATATTGGCGAACAATTTGATATCAGCAAATTGCGCTATCATCGTATTATCATCATGACCGATGCTGACGTTGATGGTGCTCATATCCGTACCCTTATTCTTACCTTATTCTACCGCCACTTTCCACAACTGATGACGCAAGGCCATGTGTATATTGCGCAACCACCGCTGTATCGCTTGCAAAAAGGGAAGCGTGTGGAATATGTTTTCTCTGATGCACAGAAAGAGGCGATGATTGCTGAAATGAGTGCAGATGCGGATAAAAAGCTTGCGGCGAAAGCGGCGACTGCGGCAGTGGCAACAGAAGATGCGGGGACAATAGATGAGGAACAGCCAAAAGACGCGGGTTCTGCGGATATGGGTGAAAAAGTCGCCGGTATTACCATCCAACGTTATAAAGGTTTAGGAGAAATGAATGCGGAACAGCTGTGGGATACCACCATGAATCCAGAACATCGAACACTCTTGCAAGTCACCTTGGAAGATGCGGCAAAAGCTGATGAAATATTTGATATTTTAATGGGTTCTGATGTGCCTTCTCGAAAGCGCTTCATTCAAACGCATGCAAAATCCGCAAATTTAGATTTATAACATGTGAGCACGATTATTCTTCTTGGTAAACTGGTCTATTTTTTCTTGCCAGCCGGGGTAGCGAATATGGCACCTGTGCTTTTGAGAAATCACTTTCATTCACTGGCAAGGCCGGTAGACGGTGGGCGTCACTTTCGCGGACAACCACTATTTGGTGACCATAAAACATGGCGTGGGTTAATTGTGGCCACCATCGCTGGTGGGTTGATGTTTGAGTTTGAACGCTATCTTTCACTGCACGTTGACGTATTTTCGAACTTCTCTCCGTTTGCCATGAACCTTTTTCCTTTGTGGTTTGGGTTCGCCTTTGCTGCTGGGGCAATACTTGGGGATTTAATTAAATCATTTTTTAAACGTCGCGTGCACATTGCTTCTGGTGCGACCTGGTTTCCATTTGACCAAATTGATTTTTTGCTTGGAGCCAGTATTGTGGCCAGTGTGTATGTTCGTTTTACGGCGGTGATGTGGCTGATGATTATTGCTGTCGGGCCGATATTTCATATATCCGTTAACCGCATTGCTTTCTGGATGAAGTTAAAAGATACCCCGTGGTAGTGTTGAACACTACACTATTTGACAAGAATATGGCGATGCATTATAGTAATAAATAACAAGCCGTGCAGAGGCTTTTTTAAGTAGAAAAATCGTTATGAGTACGACAAAACAAGAAGAGAGAAAACGCCGTGGAAATCCGGTGAGCACCTATTTTAAAGGGGCTTACGCTGAAATGCGTAAAGTCACCTGGCCATCGCGCGAGGAAACATGGCGCAAAGCGTGGACCGTGATTGGGTTCAGTGCGGTATTTGCTGTTTTTCTCGGGGTTCTCGATTTCATTTTGAATAAAGCATTAGAGATAATTTTATAACGTATGCCAAAACAGACTGGACAACAGGGTCGCCGATGGTATGTGATTCATACCTACTCGGGTTATGAGGAGAATGTGGCGCATAATTTGCGCCAACGTATTGAATCGTTGAACATGGAAGATAAGATTTTTGATGTGCTCGTGCCGAAAGAAAAGAAAATAAAAATCAAAAATGGCAAACGCCGTGTAGTGGAAGAGAAAATTTTCCCTGGGTATGTATTAGTGAATATGCTGGTGACTGATGATTCGTGGTACGTGGTGCGTAATACACCAAATGTGACCGGGTTTATTGGTACCGGCACCACGCCAACACCGATTGATGAAAAAGAAATGAAAGGGTTAGAACGCCGCATGGGCATTGAAGAACCAACATTCACGATTGATGTACAAATTGGTGAAACAGTACGCATTGTGGACGGCCCATTCAAAGAATTGGAAGGAAAAGTTTCGGAAGTGGATACCGATCGTGGTAAGGTGAAGGTGATGGTGTCGATGTTCGGCCGCGAAACGCCGGTGGAGCTTGATTCTTTACAGGTAAAAAAGATTTAATGCGCTTCTCATTATATCTTTTCCGATATTAACTAGAGACATTTTAACTATATGGCAACACTCAAGACGCAAATTAAACTACAAATTCCAGCTGGCGCGGCAAATCCCGCACCTCCAGTTGGTCCAGCACTGGGTCAGCATGGCTTGAATATTCAAGATTTCTGCACGCAGTATAACGAACGAACCAAAGATAAGCGCGGCGATATTTTGCCCGTGGTGATTAACGTGTATGATGACCGTACATTTGATTTTGTTATCAAAACTCCTCCAGCAGCAGAGTTATTGAAAAAAGCAGCAAAGATTCAAAAAGGCTCTGGAAATCCGTTATTGCAGAAAGTGGGTTCAGTCACTCGCGCGCAAATTCGTGAAATTGCAGAAATCAAAATGCCGGATTTGAACGCGAATGATATTGAAGGAGCAATGCGGATGATTGAAGGAACCGCTCGTCAAATGGGCTTAGAAGTGAAAGGCTAGCAATCCGCAGAGGTGTGTGTGAACTGCGATTTGTCGGCCATCCCCGTAGGGGTGGACGCTAGCAGAAGCACACACCTCGAGAGGATTGCAAAACCATAATAATTTATAACTCGTGGGAGAGCATGAATGCTCGCTTGCACCACAACACACATTATGAAACGATCAAAACGATACAAATCACAAGTGAAAAAAATTGAACCATTGCAGGTGTATACGCTGGATGAAGCGCTGACATTTGTAAAACAAGATCCGGTCAAATTTGATGCGGGTGTAGAATTACATGTTAAATTAGGTATTGACCCGAAAAAATCTGAACAGATTGTTCGTGGAACAGTCGTGTTGCCAAACGGCAGTGGTAAAACAAAACGGGTGGCGGCATTTGTTGGTGCAGATAAAGAAGCTGAAGCACGTGAAGCCGGTGCAGATGTGATTGGAACTGAAGAAGTGATTGCCGAAATTAAACAAACCGGCAAATGTAATTTTGATGTGGCTGTGGCGACTCCTGATATGATGAAAAAACTTGGTCAAATTGCAAAAATTTTAGGTCAACAGGGCTTAATGCCAAATCCAAAAACAGAAACCGTCGGACCAGATATTAAGAAAATGGTGAAGGAATTAAAGGGTGGGAAAGTTGCATATCGTAGTGACGACGGTGGTAATGTGCATATGTTGATCGGTCGAGTATCATTTGGTGCAGAACAGTTGAAAGAAAATATTATGGCATGTGTGGAATCGGTTCGTAAAGCCAAGCCAGCAGAAGCAAAAGGTGTTTATATGAAAACCGGTGTATTAGCTTCCAGCATGGGGCCGGGCATTCGTTTCAACATCGAATAACCCAAAATACGTGGAAAACAGAAGCGGGGTTCACAATCCCCGTTTTTTGTTTTATACTATCAAAATATGACAAACGATATGACAGAAGTCGTGAAACATGTTCGCCCGTCCTGGGATGATTATTTTATGTCGATTGCCCGAATTGTTTCGACCCGCGCTACCTGTGACCGTTTACATACGGGAACGGTACTGGTGAAAGATAAACGGATTGTTTCCACGGGGTATAATGGTTCGCCGCCTGGTTTGGAACACTGTGATGATGTTGGGCATTTAATGGAAGATGGTCATTGCGTGCGTACAGTGCATGGTGAACATAACGCACTATTACAAGTCGCCGCAATCGGTGGCGTATCTACTCGCGGAACCACGTTGTACATGCTGTATGCGCCTTGTATCCATTGTTGTAAATATATTGTGGCTGCAGGCGTTGCGAAGGTGGTCATTTGGAAATTGTATCGTGGAGCGCAGTCTGTGGATTATTTACGCCAAGCGGGCTTAGAAGTGCACATGTATACGCCATCTACCGAGTGGGGAAATTTTTTGAGTACTATGTTTGCCGGCGATGTAGAAGATAAATATGGTAAGCCGGTAAATTTTTCCGTGGAAAAATAATATATGATTATTGGTTTAATTGGTCCAAAATTATCTGGAAAGGGAACAATCGCCCAGTACTTGCAAGAACGTCGAGGAGCTGTGGTGTATTCTATGTCTGGCGTGATTGTGGATATCACCAATCGATTATATTTACCAAAAACGCGTGCCAATATTATTGCTGCTGCAACCGCTATGCGCGGTGCATTTGGCGAAGATGTTTTTGCGCAAGTATTGAAAAAAGATATTGAAGGGGCACAGCCGGCTTTGGCGGTCATTGATGGTATTCGTATGCCAAAAGAAGTGGAAATTTTTTCTCAACTTCCTGAGTTTACGTTAATTTATGTTGATGCTCCTTTGCGGTTGCGGTATGAACGGGCTCTGGGTCGTGGTGAAAAAGCAGGGGAGAATAACATGACATTTCAAGAGTTTCAAGTGGAAGAAAGTGCAGTTACTGAACAAAATATTAGTTCATTGAAGGAAAAAGCTGTTGCGGTGATTGAAAATAGCCAGTCCTTGGAATATTTGTATAGTCAAATAAGGCAAATAATAAACGTATAAAATTTTACTTGAAATAAAGCTGTACTCCTTGTTTTTGATTTTATACACAAGATGAGGTTGACAACAGCATTGTTAAAGGTGTAGTTTTTTCGTAGTTCGATAGGCGTTCTTCTATAATAACAACTCCGGGGGGCGGAGAAAAATATGAAGAAAAAAGAAGAAAAGAACACGGGAGAGATTTTTCTCCCGATAAGTATAACCGAAGCCCTTTCCGGTTGGCTTGATCCGTTTTTGCCGCCTGCTCGTGAACATAAAGAGCAAGAGGAACCGGAAAGAAAGCCGGTTCAGCAGCAGAAACGGTGAGAAACAGACGCGGAAGGCGTTGGGACAAATCGGGGAGTTATCTCAATGCCAACCGCGTCCTTTTTTTAGCCAAAATATTTACTTATACACAGCAATATTTGACAATTCATCAGTATTTTTGTTAGTTTTTGTCACGTTCAAAGCTAAAAATGTTTGTTCTAGACCGAAAAATAAACGGAAGCGGAGGTTTTATGCGGATTTTGTTAAGTAGAAATGATAGCCACCAGGTTCTGATTCAGACAATGTTTCAGATTCGAAAACAGCTAGAGCTGTTCCAAAGAGGCTGTCGCGTTTTTTTCATTTCCAATAAAATATGCCCTTCAGTTTATACCTAGGATTTGGTATACTCATGGAGTATGGAACATAAGGAATGGCCGCTGTATTTTGCGGAAAATCTCATTTTGGGAAGTGAAAAATCCAGCGTTGGTGTGGCCACCTTATGGACTCCAAAAGAAGCGGTGGCTAACCGCTTAAACCCAGAAACATTTAAAGTCGTTGGCCAGCTGTATTCTAATGATGGCATTAACCCACTCCTGCGTAATGTACTTGCCAACCCAACCATTCGTACTATTATTGTTTGTGGTCAAGACAAAATCGGTTCTGCAGATTCACTCGTCAATCTCATCAACAATGGCATCAACGAAAAAGGGGAAGTGATTGGAAAAGAAGAATCAAAGGTAGAAAAAGAAATTCCGCGCGATGCCGTAGAATTATTCCGTAAAAACGTTCAAATCGTTGATGTACGTGGCACATGGAAACCAAAAGAATTACAACCTATTATTGATAAATATAAACAAGATCCAATTCCATGGGCTGAATCACAAGTATTCCCTGAACCAGAAATTTCTACAGATTGGTATCCATCGGAAGGTTCAAGTTATACTTACCGCGGAAAAACAGTGGCTGATGTTTGGCCGAAAGTGCTTCATGGCATACTTCGTTTTGGTGAAACCAAAAAATCAAATCACACCAACACCACACAAAAAGAATTACTCAATATTGTCACGGTGGTAACCGATGAAGATCCAGACAATATCATCTGGGCCGATTATTTTGATTTTACCCGGGAACACTTACAAGGATATCTTCCGCAAGTGATGACTCCTGATCCTATTCCTTCGATTTCATACACCTATGGCATGCGATTACGAAACCACAATGGCGTGAACCAAGTGCACACGATCATTGAAAAATTGAAAAAAACGGCCTGGGATCGACAAGCGGTTGCGGTGACGTGGAATGTCGAACAAGACAATGAATCGCCACACCCACCCTGTTTAGATATTGTGCAAGCCTTGATTAAATACGACAAAGTGTATCTAACAGTCTATTTCCGTTCAAACGACATGTTCCGCGCATGGCCAGAAAATGCCTTTGCCTTGCGTGCGATGCAAAAAGAAATAGCTGATGCGATCGGTTTTCCGATGGGTTCGCTCACTGTTGTTTCTAATTCAGCCCATATTTATGAAGAAAATATCAATAAAGCCAAAGATATTGTGGAGATGTGGTACCCAAAGTTACCTTGCGAACAAGACCCTCGGGGAAATTATGTGATTAAGGTTATTGCTGGCAAAGAAATTCAGGTGACGCACATGAGTCCCTCTGGCCGAAAAATTGATGTGATTACAGGCACAACAGCGATGGGCATTTTTAATGAGCTTGCGCGGAATGAAGCAGTTTCTGTTTATATTCATGCCATGGACCTTGGTGCTGAATTACAAAAAGCAGAAATTGCGTTGACGCTTGGAATTGAATATACTCAAGACAGGCCATTACCCTATGATCAACTATGTAAATGAATACTGGCGAACCGCAGAGGTGTGTGTGAACTGCGATTTGTCGGCCATCCCCGAAGGGGTGGACGCTAGCAGAAGCACACACCTCGAGAGGTTCGCATAATATACATATATGAATACAGCAAAATTTATTGTGTTTGAAGGAGGAGAGGGAAGTGGGAAATCTACGCATATTCGCCTCACTGCTGAATATTTAAAACAGAAAAATATTTCGTGTTTAGTCACTCACGAACCTGGTGGTACAGAAATAGGAAAGAAAATTCGTTCATTAATTGTTGATAAGCAACCGGAGAAATTAGGTGCAACAGCTGAGCTCTTATTATTTCTTGCAGATCGCGCGCATCATGTGGAGTCATTCATTCAACCGCAACTTGAAAGTGGTATGGTGGTTCTGTGTGATCGGTTTAGCGGTTCAACCTTGGCATATCAAATTGGTGCACGTGAACTGCCGCAAGCCGAATTTATTCTTCAAATGGAAGCCTACGCGCGGCATCAACTTACGCCAGATCATGTGATCTATTTAGATGTAGACCCGGAAGTAGGCATTGGTCGGAAGAATACCCAGAAAGGACATGAAATGAACCGTCTTGATAGTGAATCTTTGGAATTTCACCGTAAAGTGCGTGCGTATTTCCAGAAACTTGCCGCTGAACAACCCACATGGAAGCAGTTCGATGCAAACCGCAGCATGGAAGAAGTACAAGAGGATATAAGCAAATATATTGATACTATTTTATGAAACTGTTGATCAAAAAATTAGTGCCCGAAGCGGTGCTGCCACAATTTGCCCACGATACAGACGCGGGGATGGATTTGTATTCTGTAGAGACACTCCAAATCGCTCCCGGCGAACGGTGTGCAATAAAAACCGGTTTGGCAATGCATATTCCAGAAGGATACGCGGGATTGATTTGGGATAAAAGTGGGCGAGCACTCAAAGAAGGATTGAAAACGATGGCTGGTGTGGTCGATTCTGGTTATCGAGGTGAAGTGCAGGTTGTGCTTATCAATTTAAGTACAGAATCAACGACCATTTCCGCTGGCCAAAAAATTGCGCAGATGATTATTCAAAAAATCGAGCAGCCGTTGATTGAAGAGGTAGAACATGTAGATGATACTTCCTCACGAGGACAAGGCGGCTTCGGCAGCACCGGCCTCTAGCCAAAGTTCAGGCTTTATAGTAATCTATTTTTATGTCTACAGCGAAATATGAAGTCATTATTGGCCTAGAAATTCATTTGCGATTGAATACCAAAAGCAAAATGTTTTGTGGTTCAACGAATGGTGAAAGTGAAACGCCGAATCTGTATACTTGCCCGATTTGTTTAGGACACCCTGGAACGTTGCCACAGTTGAACAAAGAAGCGGTTCGTTTGGGGACATTGCTAGGTATTGCGGTGCATGGAGAAATTCAGCTGAATACAAAATTTGATCGGAAGAATTATTTTTATCCAGATCTTCCCAAAGGATACCAAATTTCACAATATGACCAGCCTATTGTGAAGGGTGGGTTTTTGGAAATTTTTCCAGATGATATCACGCCGAAACATGTGCGCATTGAACGCATCCATTTAGAAGAAGATGCAGCAAAATTAAAACATGATGCTCAAGGGAATTCGTTAGTGGATTTTAATCGTGCTGGTGCGCCACTTGCTGAATTAGTGACTTGTCCTGATATTCGCACAGCAGCAGAAGCGCGGGTGTTTATACAAGAATTGCAACAGATTGCGCGGTATATTGGAGTGTCAGATGCTGACATGGAAAAAGGACACATGCGGTGTGATGCAAATATTTCTTTGCGACCGATTGGTGATGAAGCTTTATACCCGAAAACAGAAATTAAAAATGTGAATTCTGCACGGTATATTGAAAAGGCTATTGAATATGAAATTGCGCGCCAGACCGAGTTGTGGGAAAAACATGAAGCCCCGCAAGTGACGACTACTCGTGGTTGGGATGAAAAGCGTGGTGTAACGGTAGAGCAGCGCACGAAAGAAGATGCGGCCGATTATCGTTATTTCCCTGAACCAGATTTACCACCACTCGTGCGTGATTCTAAAGAAATTGACGCACTGATGAAAGAATTACCGGAACTGCCGGCGCAACGACGCGAGCGAATGAAGCAAGAATATGAATTGAGTTATCATGATGCACGCATTTTGTGTGCGGAACCGTTCATTGCGAATTTTTTTGAGGAAACAATTTCTGAATTGCGTGGTTGGTTAAATACAACACATGGAGAAGAAGGTGCAGAGAAAGAAATTTGGAAAACACACAGACAAAAAATTGGTCGTTTAACGAATGGCTGGATAACGTCTGAGGTTTTTAAATTGTTGAAGGAAACCGGACAGGATTTTTCGACGATCAAATTTACGCCAGAAAATTTTGCGGAATTGTTAACATTAGTATTTGAAAAACGAATCAATTCTACTGCTGGTCAGAAAATTTTGCGTGTGATGTTTGCAGAAGGTGGCGACCCGAGTGTAATTATGCAAACGCATAATCTGGAACAAACATCAGATTCAGGAGAAATTGATGGTGTCGTTACTCGAATTATTGAAGAAAACCCCAGTGTTGTGAGCGATTTTAAAAACGGTAAAGAAAAAGCGTTAATGTTTTTAGTAGGACAGGTGATGAAAGCGACAAAAGGAAAAGTGAACCCGGAAGTGGCTACGCAGTTGCTGAAAGCAAAGATTCAATAGCGTCCATTCCTTTTTCCAAAGTAACCATATCCCCGCCATAACTAATACGAATAAATGAGGAAAATAATTTTTCGGTTTTGTTTTTCTCAGCGTGAGAACGGATATCGAAATATTCTCCAGGAATTACAATCACTTTTTTACGGAGTGCGGCTTCCATGAATGCCATGCCAGTATTGAGTGGCGCTGGAAGTGAAGCGATATCTACCCAGACGTAGAAAGCGCCATTTGGTACAGATGTGGGTGCTAAACCAATGTTTTTCAAACGATTTACCATATACGCTCTTTTTTCTCGAAAACGTTTTTGTATTGCTTGCGCTTCTTGGCGATATTTTTCTGGCTCGAGTAGTGGAAGAATTGCTGATTGCACCGGATGATTTGCGCCGCCATCCAGAAACGAACCAGCCGCATCAACACGGGCAATCATTTCTTTTGGCCCGAGTACCCAACACACTCGCCAGCCAGGATAACGCAATGTTTTGGTGACACCATCAATAATGAGTACCGGGTCAATATCGACATCTTGTATATATTCGGCAGCAGAGACAAACGTGGTTTTTTGCTTGGTATTTGTGTAAATATAATTCGAATAGCATTCATCCATGATGAGTAAGTATTGTTCTTCGCGTGCAGATGCAACGAAGTGCTTTAGTTCATCGCCAAAAAATACTTCGCCAGTTGGGTTACAGGGATTGCTAATCAGTGCGGCGTCGAGATGATGCTCTTTGATGTGTCTTGGTGATGGTACTGAGCCTTCCCGTGACATCGTTACCGTTTCAATCTGCGGAAAGGTGTCGAAAAGTCCGCTATAGGCAGTATAATCTGGATTGAATTTACCAAGGCGAATATTCCCAAGTGTCGCCACAATACGAGCCAACGCTAATCGTCCGCCACCACAAATACTCACATTTTCCCAAGAATATTTTGAAGCAGAACCCTGGCGATAGAGCGCATTATACAAATCTGCAATTTTTTGACGCACGGCTTTTTGGCCAGATACTGGGCCATACATTTGCAGCAGGGGATCATTGGGAATATTGGCCACGCGGTCTAAACCGCCATCGATCTGCGAAACTTCTGGTGCGCCTTGCCCAAGATTTGCCCATTCCGGATTATCAAACGCAAAACCAGCGGCGACCGCTTTTTGCATCACTTCAGTCACGCCAGATGTTGGTAATGTTCTAAATATATTTTTCTCCATATAATCTCCATGAATCAGCTTGTGTAATTTTCATATCAATAAATTGTCCAATCAACGATTCATCACCAGCAAATTCGACAGACTTCAACCCCTCGCTGCGACCAAGCATCATGCCACTCTTTCGGCTGGCATTCTCCACCAATACCGGAATAATTTTTCCAACCAAACGCTGATTATTTTCGAGTGCTGTTCGTTTTAACACTTCAGTGAGTGTTTTGTCTCGGCGTACCTTTTCTTCTTTGGATACAGTATCTTCAAATCGTTTTTCAGCCACCGCACCTGGACGAGGGGAGTATTGCGCGATAAACGCCAAGTCATACCGCCCACGCTCCATTGCTTCAATGGTTTTTTCAAATTGCTCCGGTGTTTCGCCACAGAACCCAACAATAATATCTGTAGAAACGGTCATCGTTGGAATTTTACTGCGGGCCATATCTAATACTTCCATATAGTGTTCAACAGTATAACGGCGGTTCATGCGTTTGAGCACATCATTATTTCCGGATTGCAGCGGTAAATTCAAATAGTTTGCCAGTGATGGATGCTTCGCTTGCACATCCAGTACTTCGGCAGTCATATCTCGCGGATGAGGGCTGGTATAGTGCACCCATACTTTTTGTGGCGCATTATCGGCTAGTGTTCCAATGGCGTCTAATAATTGTGCGAAATGTAATTCTTCGCCCGGCTTATCTAACCCGTACGAATTGACATTTTGCCCAAGCAGGGTGATTTGTTTATAGCCTTCGCTGAGAACACGTTCTACTTCTGCAAGAATATCGGCAGAAGAACGAGAAACCTCGCGGCCACGAGTGTAGGGGACAGCGCAGTAGGTACAAAATTTATCGCATCCATTTTGAATAGGAATGAGCGCTTTAAAAGTGGAGTTGCGGCGTGGGTTTATTTCCCAAAAATTTTGCGGAGCAACTGCACCATATTCTTTTAACATTTGTGGAATTTGAGGAACTTGGTCAAGCTTCACCACCAAATCAAATAATTTTAAAAATTTTTTCTCGTCGGCTGGGAGAATACAGCCGGAAACAAAGGTGATTAATTGTTCGGCGTCTTTGCGTTTATTCCAATTGTGTACTTTGCCGTAAATGCGGTCGATTGCTGATTGGCGAATAGAGCAGGCGACAATACCAATAATATTTGCGTCTTTCTCGCTTTCCGCGGCAGAGTAACCCACGGTTTCGAGCATAGTCGCAATGCGTTCGGCATCGGCTTTATTTGTCGCACACCCAAGCGGATGCAAAAAATATTTCATAGTACCCGCACTGTATCAAAATAGGTTTGCTGGGTCAATGAATATGGCCTTTTGTTGAATATAACATATATGCTGATTTTACTTGTCCACAATCATGTATTGACGAATAAATATATCGTGATACGATGCTATATACATTGAATAACAATGTATGTAAATTCAATGGCAAAACAACATCGAGGAGGAAGTCATTTATGCACCTTGATAATGTTCTTTTTTCTGCACTTGTTCTTTTTTCCCTCACCGGCTGTGCGCATATTGTGTGTGAACGCCGGGTTGAAGATCAGCTATTCAGCAATGGGGAGCTGTATCCAAACGCATCTGGTGGCTTCGGATTGGTAGGTGATTTTGAAAATGGACAACACTTTGATTGCCTCAATGTCCGCAGCGACCGTGCATGGACGGGGAAGGCCTCTGGCGTGCTTATCACTTCTCGCGGTGTTCGTGAGGAGATGGGCATTTACGAGTTTCGTGAATGTGCAGTTTTTTTCAACGAACTTGAGCGGTGAATGGCGATAATCGTCATTCAGTATCACGAACCGGAGAAGGCGACTGCGACGATTTTGACTCTGACTCTGACAATTACGATAGCAACGATCAGGATGCCTCTGTGCATTATTGATCGAATATAGGCGAGAGAGGACGCCTAAAGTAGCCGTCCGCTGCCGGGCGACTACTTTTTTATTTTTCTGAGTGCGCAGCAATTAATTCGTGTGCGCGTTTTACGCCATGCGCTAAGCGAGGACCTGGACGGTTTAATAATGAACCATGTATGGTAAATATTTTTTTTTCACGGACAGCACGAACATGTTCCCAACCTTTTCGATGTGTTATTTCATCAATTTGTGATTGTTCCCCAAATCCAGACCAATGAAGAATAATAATATCCGGATCAAATTCCGCCACCTGTTCTGGTGTTACGACATAACTGGATATCCCTGGTTTCGCCATTGGAATTCCACCAGCAATTTGTACGAGATTTGGTATCCAATTGGCAGAAACCGTGGGCGGGTTGTTGTGTTCTTCGGTATATACCCGCGGTCGTCGCCCGAGTTTTGCAGCATATTCTTCAATCAATACAATTTCTTGGCGCATCTCATGGACAACGTGGTGCGATTCTTCAACGGTATCTATCAACTGCCCAATTTCAAAAATACTTTCATACACATTTTCCAACGTTTGCGGAACATAATTCACGAGTTCAATATTATGAGTGTTTGCCCATTCTTGCACCACCGTCGGAATAGACATAGAAGTGAGAATCAAATCTGGTTCCAACACTGATAACCCAGCTGGATCATTTTCGTGAATCCAGTTGCCAATACGTGGATATAGCGAAGTATCTTGTGGATAGTCACATAAATTTGTAATGCCAATCAATCGATCTTTCGCTCCTAAGGCAAACAAAATTTCGGTGTTACTGGGGGCAAGTGATAAAATGCGTGTATACATGGGAAGTAGCCGTTATAATTCAAGCGAACGTTCGGCGATGAGTTGTGCAAGATGCTTCAAAAATGTTTCTTTTTCAATGGGTGCGGCTTCTTTTTCACCACGTTTGCGTACCATGAGCTGTTGCGAGTTTATTTCTTTATCTCCAATCACCAGCATATATGGCACTTTCATTCTCACCGCTTTTCGGATTTTATTTCCAACTGTTTCATCGGCGTTATCTACATCCACGCGAATACCGGCTGTACGAAATTCAGCAGCCAACGCTTCACTATGTGCCCGGTGTGATTCGCCAACAGAAATAATAGCCATCTGTAGAGGAGAAACCCACAGGGGAAACGCGCCGGCGGTATGTTCAATATAGACAGAAAGAAAGCGTTCAAGCGAACCCATCAATGCAAAATGAATCATCACCGGTGTTTGCTCTGTTCCGGCTGCGTCAACATAAGTTAATCCGAATCGTTTTGGTTGCACAAAATCGAGCTGTGGGGTGGCCAGTTGCCATTCACGGCCAATAGCATCCTTCACCATAAAATCAATTTTTGGTCCGTAGAATGCGGCTTCACCTTCTGCAACAAAATAATCTAAATTGTTTATTTGCGCGACATTCAACAAAATAGATTGTGCTTTTTCCCAGAGCTCTGGCTCCCCAAGGTATTTTTCAGGAGCCGAAGGGTCGCGGAAAGAGAGGCGTGCACGAAATGTCATACCAAGAGTTCCGTAGAATTTTTTCACGATATCAATGAGGCTTTGGTAAATGCTTTCAATTTGTTCTGGAGTACAAAACGTATGGCTGTCATCTTGGGTGACTGACCGAACACGCGATAAACCTAATAGCTCACCGGCTTTTTCATCTCGGTAAATGGTGGTAGTTTCAAGATATTTCAGCGGTAAGTCCCGATAACTCCGTGGTTTCGCAACATAGATTTGCTGATGGTGTGGACAGTTCATCGGTTTCATCACCATTTCGTCGCTTGTTTCTTGGCTTTTTACTAAAAATAATTCATCACCAAATTTATCCCAATGACCAGACATTTTGTACAAATCATTTTTGGTAATATGAGGAACCCATACTTTTTGAAAACCCTGTTGTATGCGCAGACCTTGTGAAAAATCGTTTAGCAACTCGCGAAGCATTGTTCCATTTGGTGTAAATAATGGCAACCCTGAACCAACTAATGGAGAAAAAGTAAAAAGATCTAATTCCTTCCCCAGTTTTCGGTGATCACGTTTTTCTGCTTCTTCTATTTGGAAAAGGTATTGATCTAATTCTTCTTTTGTGAGAAAGCAGGTGCCATAAATGCGGGTGAGCATGGTGTTGTTGGAATCTCCACGCCAGTATGCGCCGGCAACAGAAAGCAGTTTAAAATGTTTCAGTGCGTCATTCGGTTTTTCCACATGCCCACCTTTACATAAATCACGAAACTCACCAGATTGGTAAAAACTTACCCGTTCACCACTGGCAGTAAATTCATCAATCAATTCGTGTTTATATGGGTTGCCCGGGTATTCCGATTTTGCTTCTTCAGCTGTGAGTTCATATTTCTCAAATCCTTTCCAGTGTTTCACTATTTCTCGCATCCGTTTTTCAATTTTTGGGAAATCTTTTTCAGAAATAGGGGAAGAAAATTCAAAGTCATAATAAAACCCATTTTCAATCGCCGGACCAATGGTGCGCTTTGCATCTGGGTAGAGCTGCATGACGGCAGCGGCAAGTAAGTGGGCACACGAGTGACGCAGATGATCTAATTCTTGTTGATTCATAATAGATGAAGGTTTATGCGGTTTTTTTCTTCAGTGTAAACGATCCGTCATTTTTTTTCTTCAGTTGATATTTTACTTTTATATCCGAGCTATTTTTCGCTTGAATGATGATCGGATACGATTTTTCTGTGTTAAACTTTATTTTGAATCCTTCTGTATAGAATTTTTTTTGTGTGGGGTTTTCTGTGATTGATGCTTTTTTTGAAAATGTGTTATCGGTTTTCACGAAATACGCCGCCAAGCTTAATTGGTACGTATCATCTTTTTCAAACACGCGCGCCGCAATAATTTCACTCGCTTCATTGGTTGTATAATAATTTTGTACACCAAGGGTATACTGTTGTTTTTTATCAGAGTCACTCAATTTCACGCTGGAAAGTTGTGCGCACGATTCCACATCATACAACCGCATCCGTGGTTGTTTTGTTTTACCAACAGGGGCCGTGACTATTTCATGCATAACGCCATCCCCATTCATATCTGCTAAGAACGCTTGGGCACCAAGTGTGCCATCATTCACAGTAATGGTACACCAATCATTTCCACTTTCTGTTACCGTGATGGTTTCGGAATCACCGTTGGCAGAACCGCTGACATCAAATGAGTAGGAAAGTGAAATTTCATAGATGCCGTTTGCTAAAATAAAGATACGATCGCCAACCGTTACGGCATCGACTGCGGTATTTAATTCAGTTTGTGTGCTTTCGGTGAGCAACGTCGCACTGCCTTGTGCAACACTCAATACATCCACTCCACCCGAACCATCTGCAATAATCGCAACGTTATCTGAAAGAAAGGTGAGTGCATTTGTACTTCCGGTCGTGTCATAGGAGGCGGTTAGTGTTGGATTCGACGGATTCGTATAGTCATAGGCTTGGAATCCTTCTGCTCCAGCGGCAACATAGAGCACATTATTTTGAACAACTAACTCATTGGCTGTATAGGAAATAGAGCCCCCACCAAGTGCTGCTGGGCTAGAAGGACTGCTAACATCCAGTACATACACATAGCCAGTTGCGCCTTCAGAAAACGATTGTAAAATATATAAGGTATTCCCATCAATCGTCATATCGATGGCTGATAAACCATCTTCATAAACGCTCAGTTCTGTGGGATTTGAATGATCACCGACATCTAACACATGTACACCATATAATCGGTCACCAACGTACGCCGTAGTACCCGCATTATTGA
Source organism: Candidatus Kerfeldbacteria bacterium (assembly GCA_016182555.1). GTDB lineage: Bacteria > Patescibacteriota > Patescibacteriia > UBA9570 > XYC2-FULL-38-9 > JACPGJ01. The sequence continues at coordinate 104,335 of JACPGJ010000008.1, read as the reverse complement.
CTTCTACACTTTGTATACTGGTAAAACTGACTGAGTAGTCATAGGTGAGTTGTGGGCTAGCTGGATTAGCAATATTGTAGATAAACATGTGACCACGTGTATTGAAACCGCTTCCTGCAGATGAATCTGCAATATACAAATAGTCACCATTGGCGGCAATATCTACCGCTGTACCAGCAGTATTGATTGTTGACGTTGGGCTCGATGAGACACCAGAATCTGCAATAGCATAGATTAACACACCATCTTCACCACCGGCAACGAACAGATAATCTTGGCCATCAATTTCATGGTGGATCATGCGGTAATCAGTAGACGATAGCGCTAACGAACTATCAATGTTTATTGTCGCAGCATGTGCGCCATGGACGATACTCGTGACACCAAGTACCCCCAAGAAGAGGGGAAGGAACTTTTGAATAAAAAATTTGTTCAACATAAAAATAGCTATTATTGAATATTGATAATAATATGATCTTTCAATGAAGGTGTGCGATTTAGCCAAAACGGAGAAAAGGTTAAATTGACACTATCTACTTCTTCGAAATTTGTTAAATATGCGCGTACTTCATCTGCTGTTTTATTCGTCAGTTCGCTCTTATCCAGAATGCTGTTTTGATCAGTTAACTGTGAATTCAACTCAATGGTCATTTCCAATTCGGCAGCTGTTGATTCATTGTTTATAGTGCTAATGGTGATGGCTGTTTTTTCATTATTGAGCACTGATTCTGCGCTATCTGCAAGTGCAAAACCAGTCTTCATCGATTGTTGTGCATGATCTTGAATAAATGTTTGCAGTGTATTTCCATTGACAACAACTGCTGCTGCGGTGATTTTTTCTGTGACATGAAATTCGTCACCCGTATCACCAACGGCACCATCTGTCGAAGATGTTTTTGAAACAACGGCGATATCTTGAACGAGGTATGGTTGCTCCGGTAACCCTGCTCGTGTACTCAACTCGGCAGTGAACCGGTCAAGTGCTTCTTTTTCTAGTGTTTCACGTAATGTCGCTTCAGCACGATCGATGTCACTTTGGCTTAATATCGATTCAGTAACCACTCCACCAGTCATCGCTGTCGTACTTTCCGCATAAATATCATCTTTCAAACCGTCCCATAACGCTACAATTTCAAAATGAGATGGACCAATATTTCCAGCAGCTCCTTCTTGGTCGGCGGCAACGCCCACTTGTACGGAATTTCCCGCTTTGACGTTTACAGTTTCTGTGGTGCGGAAGAGTACACCGCTATCAGATAATAATCGTGTACTCGCGACGAGCGGTTGGTCTTTGGTGTACTTGTTGTAAATGGTAACTGTGCCGCTAGCTTTTGCAAGGTGAGATGCATTATTGCTGCTACCAGAGAATGTCGCTGTATCTTCCAGTTCCGTAAGCAAAACGACACCATCTAAATCTTCTGTTTTTGCATTCAGTGATACGTTTTGGTTCACGGTCGCGGGGTGAACGGTAATCACTGTTTTTGAAAATGAAAAATAGACAATGCAGAGAAGTAGCAGAACAGCGATGGCGATAAACGCCACAACAATTTTATTGTAATACCGTTCAATGCGTGCTTGTGAAAGCGTTGATTTTGTTTTTGCCATACAAAGTTGTCAGTCAATATTTTGGCTTATTTTACCACGCGGAGCACATCCTGTCCAAAGAGTTTTTGAACTTCTGGAATGATAGAAATATTGACCAGTGTTCGGGTATCAATTTTTTTCCCCTCTGATTGCAAAAATACATGATATTTTCCGCCATTTGCGTATGCAGCGAGTAATTGTTGTAGTTGAGTAAATTTTGCTTTTTTGACACGGTTGGGTAATGCAAACACCAGTTCTGTTGGCACAAAACGCTGAGCAGATTCCACTAAAATTTTCATCGAACCATCTTTATCGCTACATTTTCCGATAATCGCTAAAATAGCATCTTCTTCCCACAGCGTGCTGAATTGCTGAAAAATTTTTGGAAAGATAATGGCTTCTATTTCTGTAGTGTGATCCGCAAAACCCGCAAAGAGCATGGGCTCTCCATTTTTTGTTTGAATGCGTTTCACCGACGTGACCATGCCGACCAGTGTGACTAAGGTATTTTTTGGATATTCTTTCAATTCGTTGAATGGATGAGAGATATATTGAAGCAGCTCTGTATACGGCGCGAGTGGGTGGCCAGAGATATACAAACCCAGCAATTCTTTTTCCCACCCGAGCACAACATTTGGTGGGAGTGTGGGAACGGGAGAGAGTGTCAGTTTGATGTCTGGTTTTTTTTCCATCATGCCAAAAATATTTTTTTGGCCAGTCTCGGCTTCTTCTTGCGAACGTTTGGCAAATTGCAATAGCGTTTCCATGTTCATCAACAGCTGATTGCGATCACCGAAGCAATCTAGCGCGCCAGTTTTGATTAAACTTTCCAACGATTTTTTATTTAAGTCTTTATCTTGTACGCGTTCTAAAAAATTTTCTAGGCTATGATATGGCCCGTGATTTTTTCGCTGCGCAATAATGACATCAACAATGTGTTCACCAACATTTTTAATGGCTTTCAAGCTAAAACGAAGCCGCGGTTTTTCAGTGCCTAGCGTTTCTTTTACTACCGAAAATGTGCCAAAACTTTCATTCACATCTGGGGGCAACACTTCGAGGCCCATTTCTTGCGCATGGTGCACCTCTAATGCAACGCGTTCAATGTTGCCATAGTCAGCCGTAAGGAGCGCCGCCATAAATTGTGCAGGGAAATTCGCTTTCAGATATGCGGTCCGGTAGGCGATCATGGCATAACATGCCGCATGTGACCGGTTAAACCCATACCGTGCAAATGGTAAAATAAATTCCCAAATTTGTTTTGCAACAGATTGACTAATGCCATTACGTACCATCCCGGCAATCATTTTCTGCTCTTGTTCGTCAAGGAGTTGTTTATTTTTTTTCCCCACAGCTTTGCGCAACACATCAGCTTCTCCATAGGTAAACCCAGCTAAACGTTGGGCAATTTGCATCACCTGTTCTTGATAGACGGCTATACCATACGTTTTTTCTAAAATGGGTTTTAAGCGATTATTGATATAGGTAATCTCTCGCTTACCGTGCTTTCCATCAATATAATCTGGAATAAATTCCATAGGACCCGGGCGATAGAGCGACACCATGGCAATAATATCTTCAAATTCGGTTGGTTTGAGTTGTTTCAAATACCGCCGCATGCCCGAACTTTCTAATTGGAATACGCCAATCGTATTTGCTTTTTGCAACAATTTAAATGTTTGCTTATCGTTGAGCGGAATTTCATCAATTTTAATTTTTTTATCCGTGGTCGCTTCAATAATTTCGAGCGTCTGTTCAATAATGGTTAAGTTTTTTAATCCGAGGAAGTCGATTTTGAGCAAGCCCAATGCTTCCACGGGGTGCATAGAATATTGTGTAATCACATTTCCAACACTTTGATCGAGTTGCAGGGGCACACTTAAATCCAATGGATCTTTAGTGACCACCACAGCACAGGCATGCGTAGAAGTGTGTCGTACGACTCCTTCTAATTTTTTGGCGATGCTCACCAGCCGTTCTGCATCTGGGTCTTGATTGACCAACTCTTTTAATTCCGGCACCTGTTCTATCGCGTCCGTGAGAGAAGAGAACAGAGGAATTAATTTTGAAATGCGGTCACAATAGCCATAGGATAATCCAAGCACGCGGCCGACATCACGAATGGAGGCACGCGCGGCCATAGTTCCAAAGGTAATAATTTGTGCCACGTGGTCTTTTCCATATTTTTGTTCCACATATCGCAAAACATCATCTCGCCGCGTATCCGCAAAATCGGTATCAATATCAGGCATCGATACACGTTCTGGATTGAGGAAACGCTCAAAGAGTAGTTCATAGTGTACAGGATCTACATCAGTGATATTCGTGAGATAGGCGACAATAGAACCAGCTGCCGAACCACGACCAGGCCCAACCGCAATTCCTTGCTGTTTTGCCCAGTTAATAAAATCTTGCACAATGAGAAAATAGGATGCAAAACCGGTTTTACTAATAATATCGAGTTCATAGTCTAAGCGCGTACGAATTTCTTCACTCATTTCCGGGTAGCGGCGAGTGAGACCATCTTCACACAGTGTTCGCAAATACGCTTCGGGGGTACGACCATCTGGGACAGTAAAATAGGGGAGTTGTATTTTTTCGAGTTCCAATTCTAGGTTCGTCATTGCCGCGATCTTCACTGTATTTTCTACAGCGCGCGGGTAATTGGCAAATCGTTGCTGCATGACTTCTGTGGTTGTCAACGAATAATCTTCGTTGCGCATGGTTAACCGGTTGGTATCTGTTAGGAGTGTTTTTGTTTGAATACAGAGCAAGACATCTTGCGCTTCACTATCTTCCGGGTCAATGTAGTGGGCATCAGCGGTGGCGACCAGTTCAATGCCTAATTCCTGGTGCAATTGTAATAATGCGGCATTCACTGTGGCTTGTTCCGGAATATTCGGGTTATGTTGTACCTCTAAATAAAAATGTTCAAGGCCAAAAACGGATACATATTTTTGTGCCACTTGTTTGGCGCGCTCAACACCATGTGCCAGAATGGTTCGCGAAATTTCACCAGATAAGCAACCACTGAGCACAATTAACCCTTCTTTATATTGTTCCAATAATGCAAAATCAATGCGCGGTTTGTAATAAAATCCCTGCAGGTTGGCAATGGTTGTTAGTTTCACCAAATGTTCATAGCCGATTCTATTTTTTGCGAGCAGAATAATATGGAATGGGCGCTCTTTTGGTTCTTGTGTATCAATAGAGGTGGGCGCGAGATACGCTTCAATGCCGACGATAGGTTGTATTCCCGCGGCTGTTGCTTCTTGATAAAATTCAATTGCGCCATACAAATTCCCATGGTCAGTGAGTGCTACCGCATTCATTCCACGTTGTTTCACCGCCGAAATGAGTTCAGAAATTTTTGGTAGACCATCTAAGAGCGAATAGTGGCTGTGAGTATGGAGATGAACAAATGACATACGGTAGTGTCTATGATATAATGCGAGCAAGTAGAAGATAAATTATCATATTTGTATGACAAAAACAAATGGTGCTCGGAAAAGAAAACAATCGTGGTGGCGAACGATTGATCCATTATTTTGGCCCTATGCGGTTATTGGGTTGGCCGCTATCTTATTCAGTATGAAAATGGGGCTGTATTATAAGCAAGCAAAAGATTTGATTCCAGAATCTTCTTACCAAGCCGTATTTTTATCTAATGGTCAGGTCTATTTTGGGCACTTAGATATCGTGAGCCGTTCATACTTGGAATTGACGGATGTGTATTATATTAAAGAACAACTCCCCGAGAATACAACCGAAGATGCAGCGGATACCGACACAACAGATATGAGTGACCAAACACAATTATCTGTCGTTCGTTTAGGGAATGAAGTGCATCAACCAGTAAATAAGCTCACGTTAAACCGCGACCACATTTTATTTTGGGAAACCCTTCAACCAGATTCCAGAATTATTGATGCGATCAATAAAGATAAGAATCAGTAATTGATTTTTATTTTTTTCTGGAAGCTTTCTTTTCTTTTCGGTTTTTCACTAAATCAACCACGCTACCAATTTCAGAAGCGATAAATGATATTGATGTTGCTGAAGAGACAACTTTTTCGCGAATATGTGTTAAGGCTTCTTCAAAATCTGCAATTTTTTGACGAATATCTCGCACCACTTCATTCCCTTGTTTCAAAATTTGAATGGCATAATACATCATCCACACTAAAAAGATAGTGAAGATGATAATAGCGATCGTGAGCGCACCGTACATAAGGTCAATACTTGTTTCAAACATACCAATAAAAATTAATTTTGTTTTTACTCCTCGTTTCTCTTCTTCAATTCTAGCACAATTGAAATTTGGACACAAGAATGTTACACTTGGCGTGTATGCCAGAACAACCACAACCTATTTCTGAGAAGAAGTTGCGCATGGGGTATTGGATTGCGACCCATCGTCAACTGATTCATACAAGCTACCGTCTATTCTGGGGATTGATTGCCGCGATAAGTATTGGTATTTTTTTGTTTAATGCAGTGAATTGGGCAGCGCATATACAGCAAACAAATCAGATTTGGGAAACCATATCCACACCGATCTATAATCTTGGTGCTCGTCAGAATCCAAAAAGCTTGATACCGATTCGGACTGAAGCGGTGGTTTATAATGATACCTCAGTCGATATTGTATCGGATATTCGTAATCCAAATACGATTTGGTCTGCTCAAGACGTCGAGTATGAAATTTTTTTGAATGGTTCTTCCACTGGAGTGGACCACACCACCTTTGCTCCGGAACAAGAAAAAATGGTTACGAAAATGCGTATTCCGTTCACTGGTGGTACGCCAACTGCCCGTATTGAGATTACGCATGTAGAATGGAAAAAAACAGTTGGAGATGATGCCGTACCTCAAGCCGCATGGAATGTGACAAATACCGCATTGCGTACAGTGCAGTCCACAGAAAAAGATGCGCTGTTTCAAACATCGCTTCAATTTACGATTCAAAATGAAAGTGTCTATGGGTTTCGTGAGCCAGAGGTCGTTGCTATTCTCACAGATGAGGAGGGGCGTATTCAAGCGATCGGTCGTGCTTCGCTCACACAAATTGATTCGTTACAAACAATTGATCGTACGATGTATTGGGAACACCGATTACCGACAACGCTTCAACCAAAAATTGTCGTGAATGTTGATTTGCTGACCGAGGATCGTATCATTCGTCATTGGTAGCCTCGTCGTATGGACGTATTGACTCAGGTGCGAAAAAAAATCATTCGCCGTATTGATTGGTGGGTTATCGGCGGAATCTTTTTTTTAATCACCGTTGGACTTACTATTCAGTACAGTATTGGGTTAAACCAAAGTACACCAGATTTATCTGCATTTTATAAGCAACTCATATTTGTGATGCTTGGATTAGTGTTGTTTTTGTTGGTGAATGTCTTCGATTATCGTGTCATCAAAATTCATCCGTTTATTTTTATTGCTGTTTCGGTGATTATTCTTATTGCTGTTCTTCTATTTGGCTCGACCATTAACGGTGCCACCGGTTGGTTCGTGATTGGTCCCGTCTCTTTTCAGCCAGTAGAATTCGTGAAGTTTTTTTTCATTCTGTTTATGGCAATCTATTTAGATCCAGATCCGCACCGCATTCAACAGCCGCGCTATTTCTTTTTTACTGGTGGGGTTGCCGCGTTTCTTATTGGGCTGATTTTATTACAGCCAGATACCGGTTCCTCCTTTATTATTTTCATGATTTGGTTTAGTTACGTGGTGATATTAAAAACACCGAAGCGATATATTGCCCTGGTCGTGGCATCGGTTCTGGCGGCCTCAGTTTTGGCTTGGTTTTTATTATTCCCGCAATATCAAAAGGATCGGCTGACCACCTTTTTGCATCCATCCTCCGATCCACTCGATACAGGTTATAACTTGCAACAATCTATTGTCGCTGTTGGATCTGGCTCCTTGTGGGGACGTGGTTTGGGTTTAGGCACCCAAAGTCAGCTGCATTTTTTACCCGAAGTCAGTTCCGATTTTATTTTTGCCGTTATTGCTGAAGAGTTTGGGTTTATTGGCGTATTGTTGCTTTTTACTGCCTGGTTCATTATTATTTTCCGTTTATGGCGAACGTTATGGTATACAAAAGCACCGTATACATTTTTGATTATCCTTGGAACGATAAGTTACTTAGCCGTGCAAACAGTCATGGTGGTCGGAATGAATGTTGGTCTACTGCCGGTCACCGGGGTACCATTACCTTTAGTCAGCGCTGGGGGGTCTTCTATGATTATGACCCTTATTCTCTTGGGCATTTGCCATGCGATTAGCGTGCACCAGACCAACGATTGACAGGTTTCTTCTGATATTGTATATTATTTGAACATTTCCACAGATGAAACCTTCCATGAAAAAGAAAATTGACCATGCGGCAGAATCCACACTGGGATCATGTCCTAGTTGCTCAGCCGCATTGCTTCCTCCACAGTCTCAACCGTTTCAAGGCAGGGGTGATGATATGTCGCTCTATTATTTAGAATGTTCACAGTGTCAGTTGCCTGTATTTAGTGTGAATATTTACCAGGACGCTATGGCAACATCTATTGCCTTCATGACCGATTTAACTCGAGAAGATGTGAAACAATTTTGGGCTCGTGAGCATATTCAAGAAGGTGATGTATTGGCGCTTCATGAAATCATGCAAGAGCCGTCAACGGTGTATCAATTATTGTATAAATTAAGATAAGTATTTCTATTTTATGGCAGACACATTTACTCTTCAAGCAAAAACAAGAACTGCTCTTGGCCGAGCATCAACAGTGAAATTACGTGAACAACAGTATATTCCTGCAGTGATTTACGGTCATGGTCTTCCCACCCGTTCCATTATGGTGCAGATGAATCCGTTCATTAAGGTGTATGAAGCTGCTGGAGAAAGTTCTTTGATTGATGTGATTATCGATGATCAAGCACCAACAAAAGCCATTATTCATGGGTTACAGCATGATCCACTCAGCCAACGAATTTCCCACATCGATTTTCACCAAGTTCGCATGGATGAAACAATTAAAGCAGAAGTCGAGCTCGTGTTTGAAGGGGAATCGGCTGCGGTGAAAAATCTTAATGGTATTTTGATTAAAAATATTAGCGAATTAGAAATTGAATGTTTACCAGCAGATTTACCGCACGATATTCGTATTGATATCAGTCGTTTAAAAACCTTTGAAGATATGATTCGTGTTTCTGATCTTACATTACCAGCTGGCGTGACCGTGTTAAATGACTCAGAGGATATGATTGCTACGGTTGAAGAACCACGTTCTGAAGCAGAGCTTGCTTCATTAAATGAACAAGTGGTAGAAGATGTGTCTGCTGTTGAAGTGGCAAAAGCACCAGAGAAAGATAAAGAAGCAGCCGAAGGCGAGAGCACTCCCGAGGCCAAGAAATAATTTGTATGGAGGTTCATCCGCGATTGGAGCGATTAAGAGAATTTTTTTGGTCCCTTCGTGAAAATAAAAAAGCGAGGCGATGGTTTGCTGTTGTTGCTTTTGTGTTATTATTGCTCATTGGTACTGTTGTTTTTCTGATTGTGCATATTCATGGGCGTCGCAATCAAGCAGTTACCAATGTCTCAGAAACAATCTCATTAAATTTGTCAGACGCAAATGGTTCACAACATGTCGGGCGTCGCTTTATTGATGGAGCTGCTGTAGAGCAGGGGAAAGAGAATCAGTTACCGGTTTTGATGATGATTGAAAATTTTATTGCCGTACGTCCGCAATCTGGTTTGCAAGCTGCCAATGTGGTTTATGAAGCGCTCGCTGAAGGGGGCATTACGCGTTTTATGGCTGTGTATGCCAATGATGAAGCGATCAATGATATTGGTCCCATACGTTCTGCACGCCCGTATTTTGTTTCATGGGCAGATGAATATCGCGGGGTGTATGGCCATGTTGGTGGCAGCCCGGAAGCGATAAACAATCTGCATAACGACCAGTTATTAGTGTATGATTTGGATCAAATGTATCATGGCCCGTATTATCGTCGGGAAGAATCGATTGCCGCACCACATAATTTATTTACGAATACCACACTACTCGCTTATGCGTTACGTGATTTACAGTTTACGGATATGCAAGGCACATTCGCGCCATGGAAATTTTCTAGCCCCGTGCCGTTAGATCAACGCCCACAAGAAGAAAGGCAGATTACCTTGCCATTTTCGAGCATGAGTTACGAAGTCCGCTATGTTTATCATAGAGATGAGAACAGGTATTTGCGTTGGAACGGTGGAGTAGAACATACTGATGCATTAACCAAGCAACAGATTCAGGTGAAAAATATTGCTGTGCAGTTTGTGACCACGCGATTAACAGACGAAACAACTGGTCGGCTTGCTATGACCACCATTGGAGAAGGTCGGGCCGTGGTGTTTCATGATGGAACAGCTCAAGAAGGTACCTGGAAACGTTCAAGCGCAGAAGATCGCACGCGTTTTTATACCAATACCGGAGAAGAGATCAGTTTTATTCCAGGCAATATCTGGGTAGAGGTCCTTCCCGATGATCGTTCAATCGAGTATAATTAGCCCATGAGTCGCAAGAAAAAAACAGAACAACATTCATCACATAAACATATTCTCAATTTTTTACATGGTTTAAAAAAACCAACACCAAAAGAATGGTTGATTAGTGTTTTGGTGTTGATGAGCTTGGCAGTCATGATTATTCCATTTGTGGTACGCGTTCCACGAAGTACTGAAGCGCGTGAATTAACGGTACCGGAAGAAAAAACAAAAAAGAAAAAACCGGAAGCTGAGCAATCAATCCCCACGACCGCTCCACGGCGTATTGATGGAGTTGTGGTGGATGCCGCTGCTGCCAACCCGCTTACTGCATGTGTGATGGTTGAAAATGCGGCGTTTGGTGGTGTACGTCCGCAATCTGGCTTGTCTCAAGCATCCGTGGTCTATGAAGTGATTGTTGAAGGCGGGATTACCCGGTTTATGGCCGTATACGCTGGTGCAACAGTGCCGACGATTGGCCCTGTTCGCTCCGCACGCGATAATTATTTGCAATTTGCTTCAGAGTATAATTGTGCCTATTTCCACGCTGGTGGAAGTGATACAGCACTACGTAATATTCCCAGTTTTAAATTGCGTGATGTAGATGCTCTACGTGAGTATAGCTTCTTTTGGCGAGATAATAGCAGATATGCTCCACACAATTTATTCACCTCGAGCGATAATCTTCAAAAAGCGATTGAAACGCATAGTTGGAATACCTTGCCTCCGCAGGAATATACTTCCTGGAAATTTGTTGATCCAGTAGATGCGGCAACACGACCAGACCCAACAACCGATCAAGGTGTTGAACGTGTCTTTATTGGTTTTGGTGGTTCATACGATGTAGAGTACCATTACAATTCAACAGAAAATGTCTATGAACGCAGCAATGGTGGTCAGCCGCACACGGATGCGAATACCGGGGAAATAGTAAAGACAAAAAATATTATTGTCGAACGTGTTGGATATGGAGAAAGTTTGCCGGATAAAGGCCGTGTGAACTGGCCAGTTGAAGGAGAAGGGGATGTGCTTATTTTTCATGACGGTGCCGTGTTGAGCGGTAAGTGGAAAAAACCAGATCGCCTTAGTCGTACAGAATTTTTTGATGCTGATGGAAACCCTCTTTCACTAGTCGTGGGGAATTCATGGGTAGAAATTGCTCCGCCACAAGTTACGGTGGAATATCAATAACACTTCAATATCAAAGCGATATGCGGTTATTTCGTCACCCGCTTCTTGCGGCAACAGCAACGGTTATTGGTTCATCTATTGGCGTTGGTATCTTTGCTATTCCCTATGCCGTCATGAAATCTGGTTTCAGTATCGGGTTTCTGTATATGATGGCTATTGGGGGGATGATGTTGTTTACGCTCCTCGCTTACGGAGAAGTCGTATTGCGTACCAGTGGAAAGCATCAATTTACTGGTTATGCTCAGCGCTACCTGGGTGCGCCGGGTCGCGTGCTTGCCAATATTTCCTTTATTTTTGGAATCTATGGTGCACTGATAGCGTATCTCATTGAAATTGCCAATATCATTGAGGGATTAGTTTTCGGAATGTCTGGTTGGCCGAAAGAGCTCTATGCGGTGGGTTTTTGGTGCTTGGCATTTTTTATTATTATGGCTGGGCTGAATGCACTTATTCGCTTTGAAGAGTTTGTAACGATTGGTATTATGGTACTCATGCTGGTCGTATTTTTTATTGGCGTTTCGCACGTAGAGGCTGTAAACTTAGCAACAATTCATCCGCAGCATTTCTTTTTCCCGTATGGAGTGATTCTGTTTGCATTTGGTTCATTAGCCTGTATTCCAGAAATTCGCAATATATTAGTGGAGCGCCACGCAGCTCACAAAATGCCGCAAGCACTGGCATTCGGTATTGGTGGAGTGACCATACTCTACACGGTGTTTACCGTTATGGTTGTTGGTATTAGCGGTGAACAAACAACGACCAGCGCCATTGCGGGGCTTGGTAGTGCTCTGGGACCCATTGTTGCTGTTGTTGGTTCGCTTTTCGGTATCATGGCTATTGGCAATGCGTTTATTACTTCTGGGTTTGTGCTGCAAGAAATGTATCGATACGATTTTCACTACCCAAAATTTTTTGCATTATTTGTTGCCTTACTTATCCCACTTGTGCTCTATCTTTTGCACGTGACGAATTTTATTCAAATGATTAGTATTATTGGTGCCGTCAGCGGTGGTGCTCAAGGGGTGCTCATTTTTGAAATGTTTCTCCGGGCGAAGCGAACTGGTGATCGAGAACCAGAATATACGATTCGCACTATCCCAGCGCTGATTCGAGGCATCGAGCTGGTGTTTTTGGGCGGTGTATGCTATGAACTAGTCAATCTGTTTGTTTAACCTATTTGGATATGTTTACTTTTCGCACGTATCGTCAATACCGCATGTTGGAAATATTTCCGGGCTTACTCGCCTGGACTACGCTCATTGCTGTTGTGCTGCTGTGTTATATTCGTCCACTCTGGATGATCTATTTCGCTATAGCTTTTGATTTTTATTGGCTGTTGCGTGTATTGTATTTTATTATTTATCTTTCATTATCTTGGCGAGAATATCAAAAACAGAAATTGGTGCCATGGATGGATAAAGTACGAGCTATTGATGGGTGGGAAAAAATTTATCATATTATTTTCTTACCAACGGTTGATGAAGATATTCATGTACTGCGCCAAACGATGGATGCTTTACGGAACTCATCCTACCCAAAAGAAAAAATGATTGTTGTACTTGCTGGCGAAGAGCGTGAGTTAGAAACGTTTCGCCAGAATGTCGCCAAGATAGAAGCAGAATATGGAAACCTTTTTTTCCGTTTGCTTGTGACTATTCACCCCAAAGATGTTCCTGGAGAAATTGCCGCCAAGGGGGCGAATTTGCATTGGGCCGGCACACACGTGAAGGCATTTATTGATTCTCATGGTTGGAACTATGATGACATGATTGTGTCTTCGTTTGATATTGATACGGTGGTGCACCCGGAATATTTTTCTCATCTAACGTATGTCTATTTGAATCACCCGAATCCAACGCGGTCTAGTTATCAACCATTAGCATTGTATAATAACAATGTTTGGGAATCGCCTTCATTTGCCCGTGTGGTCGCAAATTCAACCACATTTTGGTTAATGGCCGAGTTAGCCCGCCCAAAACCGTTATGGACATTTTCTTCACACAGTATGAGTTTTCGTGCATTAGTCGATGTCGGTTTTTGGCAAAATGATATTGTCACTGAAGATTCGCGTATTTTTTTACAGTGTTTTATTTATTATGATGGTGACTATGAAGTCACGCCATTATATATTCCAGTGTCCATGGATACTGCCCATGCCGGTTCGGTGAAGCAGACAGTGAAAAATTTATATAAGCAACAACGCCGATGGGCATGGGGTATTGAGCATTTTCCATTTATGATTTGGCATTTCTGGAAATCGGAATTACCACGGAAAAAATGGCATTTGGTATTTAACTTAACGGAAGGAATGTTTTCTTGGTCAACCACTCCGCTGTTAATATTATTTTTAGGATATCTACCACTATGGTTTGCTGGTGATGTGGAGAAAACAACGGTGATTGCTCAAAATGCGCCTCATGTCTTGCAGTGGATTATGCGTTCAGCCATGATTGGCATTTTTACCTCTGCAATATTGAATATTTTCCTGTTGCCCAAAGATGCACCAGGAAAAAAATGGATGTGGGTACTGGTGATTTTGGGGCAATGGATTCTTCTCCCGATCACCCTTATTGTGTTCGGTTCTATTCCTGCATTAGATGCACAAACTCGGTTGATGTTGGGGAAGCGGCTTGGGTTTTATACGACCAAAAAAGTGCGTGCGCAATCTGGGTAGCCTGCGCTGAACGCCGTAAACGACATCGGTTTTTTCCCTTCCGGCTGAACCTCGTCAATCACGAGGTGTTTTGTTTCACTGAGATGTGCACGAAGGATTTTTACTCGTTTGCCATTACAGATAGTATATGTTCCTGGCCAGGGCGTGAGTGCGCGTATTTTCCGTTCAATCGCTGCAGCGCCTGTCGACCAATCAATTAAGCCATCTTCTTTTGTGATGATTTTGGTATAGGTAGCTTGTGCGTGTGGTTGTTCAATTGGATGAATACTCCCGTTGATATATCCGACAATGGTTTCATAAAGTAGTTTGGCACCAACGATATATACCTTATCATAGAGTGTTCCTGCGGTGTCTGTTTGCTCTATGGGTACGGTGTGTGTGGAAAGCATTGGGCCAGTATCCATCCCTTCATCCATGAGCATAATGGTTACCCCAGTTTCGGTCATACCATCAGCAATCGCTTGTTGCACTGGAGAAGCGCCACGGAATTTTGGTAATAATGATCCATGGACATTGATAAATCCATAACGTGGAATGCTTAGTAACTCTTTTGGAATTATTTTTCCATAGGCAACGACAACCGCTACATCAGGGGCAAGTTCTGCAAATTTTTTTTGAAATTCTTGGCCAATAGGTTTATTTGAGCGTAATGTGTTGGGCTGCCATACGAGAATGCCTTGTTGCTCTGCAAATGCTTTTGTTGGTGGGGGAGTAAGTACTTGTTTTCGCCCTTGTGGTTTATCAGGTTGTGTAACGCATCCAACCACTGTGGTGTGTTCTGAAAGAATACGTAAACATGGCACAGCAAAATCTGGTGTACCGAAAAATACGATGCGGAGATGATGTGCGTCTGCGTTGGCCATGCTTATACGTTAGTCAAAATTTCTTCTTGCGTTTCCCGAATTGTAGATGCTTTATCGACAAAAAGGATTCCATTAATATGGTCAATTTCATGCTGTAAAATACGTGCAAGCATACCTTTGGCTTTAATATCCAGCGGTTCACCGTTACGTGATAATGCTTTCACGCGGACTTTTGATGGTCGCTCCACTGGTCCAAATACTCCGGGAACGGATAAACATCCTTCTTCTAACACCGACGTTTTTTCAGCGACAGAAACTAAACGCGGGTTAACGAGCACGAGGTGTTCTTTCTCTTCCGTATATTCTTTGGTAATCACGACCATGCGAATAGTTCTACCCACCTGGCACGATGCAATACCAATACCTTGAAAACGAATCATTGCTTCAATAAGGTCGTTGGCAAATTGTTGCATAGCAGGTTGCCGTAATTCTTCCACAGAAATAGGGGTTGATTCCTGCCGTACTTCTGGTTCTTGAATAGTATAAATGCGTAAAGACATATACTGTATCTACCATATTTTCTATAATCGATCAACTACCGTTGTCGGAGAGAGTGTTGAAACATCGAGTGTTCCTTGTAGGCGTACTCGTTTTTTCGTTTTTGTGTCAATGAGTTGTATCGCTGGATATATTGGTGGTAACTTCAGTACAGTACGTATTTCCAATTCATTTTTTGCATACGTGTCATAGCTGTTTGTTACAGCGGCGGAAATGAGTGGATGTTCAGGAGCATGCGTTTGTATGATGACTGGTCTACCAGAAAAAAAGAGCATGGTGAGTAATTGGAATACTCGTTCATGGGCTTGAAAATGAGGATAAACAAGCAAATGGTCGATGGATAATATACCAATCAAGTCAAAAAAATGGAGTGGAACAAAACGAAAAATTTTTTCTGTGCCCACAATAATTTCTGCATCTTTCCACTCATCAGTGGCTAATTGTTTTTCATCTTGATGTCGGTCAATACGAAAAATCTTTTTTTGTGGAAAGAGTTCATGGAGTTCTTCTTCTAAACGCTCAGTTCCTTTACTCGCAAAACGAATATGGGCTCCGTGACAATGCGAACAGACAGTAGTTTCTAGCGGTAGAATGGTGGAACAGTCATTGCAGATGGCAACACTAAACCGACCAGTACGATTTAAAAAGAGCAATGCATGCTGCGAGGTTGATATCCGGTGGAGTAATGCTTCTGAAAACCAAGAATAGTTTTTATTTCGTTTTTCATCTTCCATATTGACGACCATAACGCGTGCAGATGATGCTGGGCGGCGAATATCAATTGATACATCATGGTGTTGCTGTTTGTGGTATTCGGCTTCCATGCTTGGTGCGTGGCTGGTGAGTATGAATATTGGCCAAGGTGTAGCCATTTGTTTCTGTTTCTGGCCAGCAAGCTTATAGAATAGATCGCGTACATGATAACGTGGGTTGAGGTCGACCTGTTTATGGAATGCGGAATGTTCTTGGTCCAAAATAACTGTTTGGAAATATTGCATGGGCAAAAACATTGCTTTTTTTGTTGCGAGCACAATGCGTGGCGCGTTTGAATTATGATGTAGGGTTTCCACCAAGGCATGCCAAAACGATGGTGATGCATTATCTGGCACGATGCAGATTGGAATATGTTGCAATGCAGAGGCAAGCGCCTTCATCGTATGGTATTCCGGTATAATAATTAACGTTGTTCCTTGGCTGCGCTGCACATAGGAGAGATAGAACGCTAAACAATCATCGCGGTGGCTATAGTGAACAAGATTGATTCGCGAAGAAGCAATGGTTTTTATCGCTTCTTGTATGTGTTGTACTTGGGAATAGGGAATACGCACGGTTGTTGTGGAGTGTTCTTTGTGTAACGCAAATATGGAGTGGGCGATTGGTTTTGGTTTTTTCAACAATGGGTATTGCATTGTTTTCCATGCATGCGGAAGAGATATTGCATAATATGCTGCAAACCATTGAAGAAAATGTTGACGTTCACTATTGCCCCATAAATCATTGGTCACAACAGATATGATCGGTCTTAATTTGATGTGAACACTTGTTTTTCCTACATTCCATACGAGGCCAAATATTTTCAGTGAACGAAAGGGGATGATGACCACCATACCCGGTGTAACAACCATGCCTTCAGGAATAGCATAATCAAAAAATTCCTTGCCACGGATTGTTCGAGTATACGGAATAATCTGTGCGATCATTGTTTTATAACAGCACAAAATTGGCAACGAGTTGCCCAGCACCATGCAACAATTCGTAGGACAATACCTCTGGGCGAACATTCAATTTATGAATGACGCCAAGTAATACAGATAATGGTTGGACAATATCGGCCTTTGCCGTTTGAATAATTTCTGGATTGATTTGAAGAATTTTTTCCTGTTCTTTGTGGCGAATAAAATCACAACAGAGTGTATCAAATGTTTGTGCGTGCGTATCTGCTGTATGTTCAGTGACTCCAAGTGAACCAGAAGCGAGTACGGCCACTCGTTTATTGGTATCGAGTGCTGCATGTCGCAAAAATTCGCCAAATGCATAATGTTCTTTCAATGATAACTGCGCTGTGGATACCATGACCACTTTTGTTTTTTCTAAGTGCGCAAGCACGTATGCCAGCGGTACACTGACTTCTGGCGCCACGTCTGTTTCGGCAATAATCGTCATGGGCTCTTTTCTCTCTCCTAAATCTATTGTTTCTTTTAAATGCGCAGCAAATTCGACATCACTGTTAAAACAGTGATTCAGTGTTTTATTGCGTAGGGTGCTGGAAATATTCGTGTTCATCAATTCCGGTATTTGTGAACCTGCGGCAGTTAAAAAAATGAGCGTATCTGGTTTCATGAAATAGAGCTCGCCAATGAGTTCTTGTAACGCGGTATACGTTTTTGAATGTGTACCTGAAAAATCAGGAGCAAGTTCTGAAGCAAGTGCTGGAGCGTTCGGAATGGCGGCGGTAAAAACAAGTGGCATAAGCGTTATTTTTTGGATGATGAATGTTTTTTCTTCTTTGGTTTCACCGTTTCTAATTTGATATATTTCCCTTTTGCATGTAATTGTAGCACGTTTTGTGGTACTTGAATAACGCGATGCCATTCATATCCATAGCTATCAAAAACTTCTCGTGAAGCAAATGGTCGACGATGGTGGTTGGAAATGACATATACCGCATTTCCTGAAACACTGCGTACCAAGGTTCCATCTTTTAACTGCACTGGTGCTCCTGCTTCGTATTGTGCCAAGTCCTCTGGAGTTTGTTGAACAATCGTTTGCCCGGGGAATCGGTTTTGCAAAATTTCTTTTGACCAAATGGGGTGAATGTGGTTTTTTGAGTCAATATACGACACCGCACCAGTGGTCGCATTTTGTACAACCATACCCAATGGATGAGCAGTATACGTTGTAATTGGTTCTCCATCAGGAATCGCGTGAATATCTTTCCAGGTTACGGCGACAGCTTCCTCAGGATAAAAACCATTGGTGAGTAACGCTTGGCGACTCGTAAAACCTCGTTTTTTACCATCCACATACATATATATCGTGCCAGCAGGATCTTGTAGGAGGGAATATTCTGAAAATTGAATTGGTGTACTCAGTTCATATTGTTCGCCAACAACGGCAGGGACGGCAATAATTTCATCCAGTCGATAATTCGTTAATAGCGCCCCCTTGGAGGTAAAGGGGTGTTTTTTTCCGCCTTGAATTAAATACACCACCTCTCCAATTTGCAGCAATGAACCGCTCGGATACCGATAGGTATATTTTGATGTGTACCATTCTTGCCACAGCTTTTGAAAGAGTGAGTTGCATCCGAATTGTGTGTATCCACCTGCGCCGCCGTATGGTCCTACGCATGGATTATAGGTATATAGTGCGGCCGTAATATCGTTTACTGGTGTCACTTCCACACCATCAATGGTTATTTTGGAAATTCCTGGCCCCCACCCAGAAATGGTATATCCACGGGTCACAATATCTTGTAAATATCCGTTTCGTATGCGTTCTGCAGCAGCGTAAATTTGTTTTGTAAATCCTTTATAAGGTTCAGCAACAGATTCAGAACAGCTGTCACATCGACCAAAACCGAGCCAATAATTTTCAATAGCGCTGGTCATGGTATGGCTAGTAATCGCGCTTGATTCCTTATTCCCCATGACTAAAAAGAGCAGGGGATTGAGTGAATATTTTTGCGTTACTGTTGAAATAATTTCGGCAGCGGTTTTTACGGCACCATCGGAATCTTGGGTAACATAGCTAGCTAGAATAGAACCTTTTTCTTCCAGAAATGCTTGTATGCCATCAGTAGAGAGGTATTGATCGTCTGCAGCTTCTTTATCAGTAATGAGTAAATTTTTCGTAAACGTGAATGCGTGGGCTGGGGGAGTATGCAGGATGAAGAGTAATAAAAAAACAAAAAAAGGAATGCTGACCTGAATGGTTCGAGGGCGATCGGAAGTATTGTTCATTCTTATGATAGTATAGTAAAATATGGATTATAAATCAACTTTTGGCTCTTTATCAGGATGGCCTTTCACGTCAATTACTCGCTCCCTCATTTCGCTAAGCGAAAAGATGGTCGCTGTGGAATTGCCGATTCAGGCCATCACAACAGTGTTTGATGATTTTATATGAACATTTTAGGAGTAAAAATCGATAATATTCCATTTACCGAAGCGATAAAAAAAGCTAAGCATTTTTTGTCATCTTCTGTGCCTCACTTCATTATTACTCCAAATCCGGAAATTTTGTTATATGCAGCAAAGAGTGAAGAATATCGACGGGTATTGAATAGTTCCCATCTTGCTCTGCCAGATGGCTTTGGGTTGCGTCTGGTTTCCGGTATTAAGCATACCGTGACAGGTGTTTCTTTTGCGGAGGCATTGTTGAAGATGGCAGACGAAAAACAATTACGCGTTTATTGCCTGGTGCGCGCCGATGGTCGTTCGTCACTCGACCAGATTGTTCGCGCCGTTCAACAGCGAGCACCGTGTGCGGTGGTGCAGGGGATTGCTGTACATAAATCCGATTGGCGCAACAGCACGGTAGTAGAGCAAATGAACACATTCGCTCCACATATTATTTTTGTCGGTTTTGGTTTTCCTGAACAAGAATATTGGCTGGCCGAACATTTAAAAGACATTCCTTCTGTACGGATTGGTGTTGGTATTGGCGGCGCATTCGATTTTTGGACCGGTGTAGCGCAACGTGCGCCACACTGGGTTCAACGCGTTCGTTTTGAATGGCTGTGGCGTCTGGTTCATGAGCCGCGACGTATTACCCGAATTTTTCGAGCATTGATTCTATTTCCTTGCACAGTGATAATGAAAAAGTTTATACACCTATTTTCGGTTTTCTTTCTATAACAAAAGTATCCAGGGCATTATTGCTGTATTGTCTGTTTTTCTTTCCAAGGCAAGTACACCTCTTTCGCAAATTGCAGTGGTGATGTTGGATAACATTGATCCCATGCATGTTCTCCTTTTTCCCATATTCCGTGTGCTGCCGCAAGATGAATGACTATGTCATTGATTCGGAATGGTGGATGGTGTAATGATTGATTGATAACCTCTGGGTTATTCGCATTTTCCGCAGGATGAAACAATACATCTCTATTTGGGTCATACCATTGACCACATGTTGATACAGGACATTTTCCAAACTCTTCCCAATTAAACCATCCTTTACGCCCTTCAATAATATTTTTGCGATTAAAATATACTTGAAATTGATTATCAACCAGAGTCATATCAGGGTGCGTATATCCTTCATTTAAGAGGTGATGCATAAATGTATATAGTTCATCCAGCTTGATACCCATTGATTCCAGTTGTGCTAATTCTTTGATGTCTTGTTGAATATACGTTTCAATATCTCTATTGGTCAATCTTTTTTTATCCCTTAATTCGGGAGTATTATATAATGGACGTTCAGCACCACCAAAAAAATTCAATAAAGTAAATTTCGGTTTTTCTCTTGATTCAAATCGATATCTATATTTTTTCATACGATGATCGTACTGAATATCTGTTTGCTGGTCAATACATACATTTTTAGTTCTGACGAGTTTATGGTATAATATTTTTCATGAATACCCGGAATGTCGTTCGTACACGTTTTGCGCCGTCACCAACAGGGAAATTGCACATTGGTGGGGCGCGTACAGCACTATTTGCCTATTTATGGGCCAAAAAGAATAATGGTCAGTTTTTATTACGCATTGAAGATACAGATAAAACCCGTGAAGTAGAAAATGGGGTTGCTCAGATTACCGAGGGTTTACGTTGGCTGGGGTTGACATGGGATGAAGGCCCGGAAGTTGGCGGGGAACATGGTCCCTATATTCAAAGCCAGCGCTTAGATATTTACCAGCGTTATGCCAAAGAATTGATTGCAAAAAAAGCTGCTTATTATTGTTTTTGCACCTCCGAACGTTTAGATGCCATGCGTAAAGAACAGCAAGCACAAAAGCAACCACCACGTTATGACCGTTATTGCCGCCGAATGACAGACGAAGCCGTTCAAGCAGCATTGGCAAAAGGCGTAAATTTTGTCGTGCGTTTAACAGTTCCAGAATCCGGAAAGATAACGATTCACGATATTGTACGCGGTGATATTGTTTTTGATTGGCACGATATTGATGACCAAGTATTGATGAAATCTGATGGCTATCCAACATATCATTTAGCAAATGTGATTGACGATCACTTGATGCAAATTACTCATGTGATTCGTGGTGAAGAGTGGTTGCCTTCCACCCCAAAACATATTTTACTGTACCAATTATTTGGCTGGGCAGCGCCCGAATTTACGCACTTGTCTATTTTCCTTTCAAAACAAGGGGGAAAGATGAGTAAGCGTCATGGAGATACATCGTTGTTGCATTTTCGAGATCAGGGGTATTTGCCAGAAGCGGTGGTGAATTTTGCGGCATTGCTTGGTTGGAACCCAAAAACGACTGAAGAATTTTTTACGTTGGAAGAATTAACGGAGCGTTTTGAACTCACGCAAATACACAAAGCAAACCCGGTATTTGAAACAGAAAAATTGGATTGGATCAATCAACACTACATGAAAAAATTGAGTGTGCTACAGTTATTGGAAAACATACGGAATTTATCCGAAAATGCTGAAGAAATATCGCCGTTGTACAAAAAATTTGTTCAATGGTTTTCTAGTCTTTCGACCCCTCGTCAGGAATCTATTTGGGGGAGTTTGAAAGAGAGAACCCATACCTTGCGTGAAGTTGCCGAAAGCATTGTTGTGGTGGAAGGAGCGCAAGAGTATGATCCGAAAAAATTGGTATGGAAAAAATCGACAGTGGAAGAAACGTGCAAAGTCTATATAGCGCTGCAAGAAAAAATTGCGCACATTTCGGAAGAACAATTTCTGGCAAAACCGTTGAATGACATCTTTATGCAATGGATTCCCACAACCGGGTGGGGGAATGGCGATGTGCTTTGGCCCATGCGATATGCTCTTTCTGGTGTAGATAAATCTCCATCGCCGTTTGAATTGGCTGAAATACTTGGCAAAGAAGAAACACTCAAACGTCTTCAGTATGCACAAACAATATTAACACCACACCAATGATCTATTCACGTCGCACTATTTTTTTATCAATCTTGCTCATTGGTGTTGCTACATGCGCTTTATTGTTTGTTATTCCTGCATACGCAGATGAAATTGATGACCAAGTCCAAGCAGAAATTGATAAAGACGACCATATTAATGAACTCAACAAAGAAATTACAGATAAATCGGCAGAGGTGCAAGATATTGCTGAACGTTTACATGTATATCAAGAGCAGGTTGACCAGAAGCAGCAAGAAGAACGCACATTGCTGAATGAAATTACGGTCATTGATGACCAAACGGAAGAAACAAATATACAAATTGAAAAAACACAAAAAGAAATTGAATTAACGCAAACACAGATTGAATTGGCAAGTCAACAAATACATATCGCGGAAGAAGATCTGACAAAAAATAAATCCACGTTAACGCAGCTCATTCGTGAAATGAATACGCAGGAACAACAAACCCCGATCGAGATTATGTTTTCCGAGCATACGTTTTCCGGATTTTATAATCAACTTGAATACACAAATCGTATCCAAAATGATATTCATGATACAGTACAATCATTGCGAACAGTGAAAAAAGAATTAGAAGCGCATAGAACAGAATTGAAGGAAAAAAAAGCTCAAGCGGCATTGCAAAAAACCAATTTAGGTATACAACAAGAAGAATTGTCCGCACAGAAAACGTACAAAGATACGTTGCTTGACACGACACAAGAATCCGAGGAAAAATTTTCACAATTGTTGGAAGATGCAAGAGCCGAACACGCACGGGTTGAAGCGGAAGTTAATCAATTAGAACAATCTGCGCAGGATAAAATTCGTAAAATACGTGAAGGTATTGAACAAAAATTGAATAGTGATGAAGCGCAAGAAGATCTTACCGAATCAGAAGAAACGTTGCTTGATCACTACGCTGGAAATTTTTCTTTTCAATGGCCCAGTGAATCGCATTATATTACCTGTTTTTTTGGTTGTATAACTCCATATTCGGATAAATGGGGTCCACACTCAGGTATCGATATTGCTATGCAACAGGGGAGCCCGGTGTATGCTGCTGAATCGGGGTATGTGACCATTGCACGGTTTGATCCTAACAGTGCGGGACTTGCGCTTATTGTCATCGACCACGGTGGACCAGAGGACCAAGAACTGAACAGTCGTTACCTGCATGTGAGCGGTATCAATGTTTCGCCAGACCAATATGTTCGTCGAGGCCAACTGATTGGTTGGAGTGGGGGATTCCCCGGAACTCCTGGTTCTGGAGATTCTACTGGTTCGCATTTACATTTTGAAATTCGCGTCGCTGGTATTACTGCGGTTGACCCATTGCTCTATCTCCCATAATAAATAAAAAAAGTGCTATAACGGTATTGTTTAGCTAGCACTTTTTTTAGTGACTTTTTATCACCCCGTTAATGAAAATAACAAGGAAAACGACGATTGCTATTTGTATGAGCCCAGAGGCCATAAAATTGAATTAGTTGATGAAGTGAAGTATAGTAGAGAGCAGATAAATTGGCAAGCAAATTGTATTTATGATATATCCTGTTATATCTCTACGGCCTGGGAAAGAGGCAGCGTTGCACTATCACCATCCGTGGGTGTTTTCTGGTGCGCTACAACAAATCCCAGACACGGTTCAGCATGGCGATCTGGTGTATTTAGTAACGAGTACAGGAGAAATAATCGCCACCGGTATGTATTCCCGCCATTCGCAGATAGCCGTGCGCATACTTGAATTTGCTCAAGCGGCAATTACTCAAGATTGGTTTGTAAAACAGTTTCGCGCTCGGCAAGCAGAGCGGGAAATGCTTGGATATGGACCAAAAACTCCAACAAACAGTTATCGGTTGATATTTGGCGAATCAGATGGCATTCCAGGGTTGATTATCGATCGATATAACCAAGTTTTTGTTATGCAAATCAATACAGCAGGCATGGATCGTCTCCGTGAAATGATTATTGCTGCATTACAATCGGTTTTTTCTCCGGACTGTATTGTGGAGAAGAGTGATACTGGGGAACGGCTGAAAGAGCAACTGTCAGAGGTAACCGGTATTGTGTTTGGCGCCCTTCCAGACTCATTATTGATAACAGAATATGGCCTTGAATATATTGTTGATCCACTGCAAGGCCAAAAAACGGGTTTTTTCTTAGATCAGAAGGATTTACGCCAGCGTGTTCGCCAGTGGGCAAAAGGGAAAACCGTTTTGAATCTTTTTTCGTATACTGGTGCTGCGGGTATGGCGGCGCTGGCTGGTGGCGCAGTCACTGTATGTAACGTAGATGCGTCTGAAGAAGCTCTGGCTGGTGGTGAACGCCATCGTTTGCTTGCTGGGTATTCACCAGAGCACTTGACCCAAGAAAAAGCGGATATTTTTCAATGGCTGAGCGATGGCTCCAGGCGTGGACAAACTTACGGTATGGTACTCATGGACCCGCCCGCGTTAATAAAATCGCAAAAAGATCAAGAACATGGATTGAAGGCTTATCATTTTTTAAACCGTGCAGCGATGCGCTTGGTGGAACCAGGTGGATTATTTGTTACCTCTAGCTGTTCGCAGTATTTGAGTGAAGAAGATTTACTGAATATACTTAAGCGGGCTTCGATACAAAACAATCGGCGGGTGAGGATCATTGATATGGTTCAACAAGCGCCAGACCACCCCATTTCGCCATATTTTCCTGAATCCTTTTATCTGAAGAGTATTGTGTGCATGGTAGAATAATTTTTTATACGATAATAATAAAATGGTTATATGCGAGAATACCCTCGAAGCGTACAAATATCCAAAGTTGATCAACATGATCCTCGCGTAGAAAAAGCAAAGACAGATTCGCATTCAGATGCGGAAAAATCCCAGCAAGTCTTCGGTGAATATGCCGTTCGACAATATGATGAATGGCAAGGGTATCTTGAAAAATTACATGATGGCCGGCAGCAACCGTGGACAGAGGAAGTCATTCTTCAAAGACGTGATGAACATTTAGAATTAAACCAAAAAACATTTTCTCAAATACTTTCTGGACAGGATTCTGTGGGGAAGTTATTGTTTACTGAAATGCTTTATAAATATATTCGCAGCCCCAATTATAAAAAGGAAATTTTAAATTATTTTTCCGTACAGAATGGCCAAGCTCATATAGCAGTTGATACAATGCCCAAGGAATTATTTTTAGATGTGTTACGGTTTCATAGCAAATACATGGAAGAGGAGAGAAAGAAATTTGAGAAACAATGTGAGGTATGGAAACAGGAGTTTATTGCAACCTGTATTCAAGGAATTCGTGATGGCTGGTTACCTTTATCAGAAGAAACGGTACGAGAACGTGTTCAAGAAACAAAAATTATGTTGCGTGACAGTGCATCATACCTACATTCATTTGGTGACTGGAATAGATGGGTGTCTACCGTCGATACATGGCAAGATGATGAATCTAAACGTGAAACTGTTTTTCATGAATTAACACATGCGATTGCGGCCCGTAACCTTATTGAGCGAGAGGATATTACTCATACTGATGAATTTGGTGATATTTTGAAGAAAAAGATTGATTTTCAACGCTCTGGTTTACGATTTCGATATGGATACCAAAAAGGTATTGAAAAACCTTTCATTATAGAAGAATTTACTCGATTTCGCTGGTTAAATGAAGGGATGACGGAACGAATTAGGTTGCGTTTACTGCAACAAGCAGATTCTGAATTTTATCAAGATGAACGCGCAGCAATTCAGAAAATGATTGATGCAGGTATTGATGAGCAGCTGTTAATAGATGCCTATTTTGAAGATTATGATATGAAAGTAGACAGAATGAATCGAGTTCCTGCATTGCGAAAGTTAATTAAAGCAATCTATGGGAATCCAACTTTAGGGAAAGGGTATCTAATGGCTATTGAAAACCAATTAAAATAATATCCAATAGAAATTATAGTTCTCCTAATTCCTATCCCTGCAACTTAGCGTTGATGTATTGCAGGGGGAAGTGTTGTTTTGAAATATTTAATGTGTCGCACAATATACCTTTTACGACGCATATAAAACGTTTTTATATATCTGCACTTATATAATCATCAATCATTTCAATATTTTGTGGCAATAAGCCCGGGTAATGAGCCACTTCACTCACTTCTACCCACTCATAGGCACTAGACTCTAGTGGGTCTAATACAATTTTTGGCTCATCCTTGCACTGTATACTATAGACATGCAAATAAATCGATTTTGTAGTTTTGTTGCCTGTATACATATATGTCTTCATGTACACATAATCACCAATGCCTATTTGCATACCAACTTCTTCAAAAATTTCTCTTTGGAGAGCCATGTCAATTGTTTCGTCAGCTTCAACGCCTCCACCAGGAAACTCCCAAAAGTCATGCCATGGGCTTTCTGGATCGTTCCGCCGTGTTAATAAGATATTATTTTGATAACGGATAATGGCAATAGCTACATGATATCCGTCCCCTTTTTTCGGTAGACGATTTTTCCGATTCATATATTTTACGACACTTATTGATAATAGACACGATCAGCAAAACGCACATCAATGTATTGAATAGCTGTTGGATCGCTAATTTTTTCTTGTAAAACGGATTCTAGATTTTGCAATTGGGTAGAAAGATCGAGGCTGGTATCCATATATACTTGGTAACCAGCATGGTCTCCGCTAGTCATGACATGTACTTCAGTAGCGACGTTCACAAAATCACACGTTACAGGAACATACACCGTTTGCCATTCAACATGCCCTTGCACCCCTTTAGTATCTTCTCCTTCATGATTTTGTTGAAACTCTTCTTCTTTAATTTTTTCTAATTCTTCTAAACTTTCATCAACTGTTAATTCTCCGCGTTGAAATTTTTCTTGAATTTCACGTTTCTTGTCACGAAATTCATCAGAAGCAGAATTCTGTAATTCTTGTTTAAAAATTTCCTCGGTCACATATTGTTGTTCTTGGCATTGCATCAGCGGCAATACATAAGAATCCACATGTGTCCCAGTTGTGTTTTCCATTTGTTCATGCAGATGTAAAACAAAATCAATATATTGAGAAGAAATGATATGCCAACCAGCTTCAAATTGATCACGATTAGTATCACGGATAATCGGAAATGATGTATCCGCCTGGTCTGGCGAACCCAACACTTGCGTAACAATGCCCTCTCGGTCTACCGTATACCAATGCTCTGTTCCAGAAGACGTGGTGACCCAGGTGACACTGGGTATCCGTTCGGTAACCGTTATCGCTACACTATTTGGAAATTTTTTTTGCACTTCTACCTGTTCTAATGCATAGGTGCTACTCAAAGATTGATACAATTGTTTTTCAAGAGCCTCAGCTTTGAATGTCCAAAACGTGTTTCGTTTCAAAAAAATGATAGTTTTGCTGGAAGTAAATTGATCAACAACATGTTGAATATCTTCTGTATGAATAAATTTATTTCCTTCAATATGCACATCATGAATATGAAAATGTTGTTGGTGGAACCCAAAGTACCAGCTCGTTACTCCCATCATCCCGATAATACCAATGATTGCCCAACCATCTTTTTTTATCCATGAACAGATGACGCGCCATATTTCACTGGATGCTGTTTTTTGTGGCGAAGGAATTTTTGTACTTCGAAAATTGGTAGGCCGTTGGTTTTGCATCGCCCGTATCCGTTTCCTGTTTCTTTGTTGAAGGATGAATTTGAACATATCATATAGTATTTTACTGTATATTTGCCGGAGCAGCAATTCTGGAGAGAGCACGGCTTTGCGAAGCCAAACGAAGCTCTCGAAGAATTGGTGCTATAGGTGAATATTCGCTATAATACACATATGATTGGCACAAGAAAACAGCTAACATTGAACCATCAAATCGTCTCTTACATTGAATTTGAAGCAAACAACGAGGCTATTCCTATCTTATTTCTTCATGGGTGGGGTGGATCGGCGATGTCATTCCAGGCGCTCTGGCAGGAACTCATTAATGGGCAGATTGCACGGCGTCTTATTGCGATAGATTTTCCAGGCTTTGGTCGCTCCCCTGCTCCTACCCAACCCTGGAATGTTCATGCGTATGCTGAATGCGTCGTAAAATATTTAGACGTTCTTCACATTAAACAGGTTATTCTTGTGAGCCACTCTTTTGGCGGGCGTGTCACGACAAAATTATTGTATGAACATCCGAATCGTGTTCGTCGCGTAGTCTATATTGCTCCGGCTGGCATTCGTAATCATGAAAAACGTATTGGGGTCATTACTCGCTTAGCGACTGCAATGAAAGTCATTTTTGAACTGCCCCTACTTAACCGGTTATTCCCTACAGTCAAAAAATGGGGGTACATGTTAATTGGTGGTCATGATTATTTACATACATCAGGTGTGATGAAGCAAACATTTCAGAACGTCATTGCTGAAGATTTATCTCCGGTGTTTGAAACCATTACTCAACCGGTAAAAATTTTTTGGGGCCAGCATGATTCTTATGTACCGGTAGAACAGAGTGAATTTATGAAGAATAAAATTCCCCATGCTGATGTTCGTATTTTTGGAGATGGACGGCATGGCATTCATACGACTCATGCACAGCAGATCGCAGAAGATATTGTTGCATTTTTAGCTGAATAAATATGGATATATTCAATACGTATTCTCATCAATTATTTATACTGATGATTTTTATTTTGTGGTGTGCGATTATTGGTACCAAAATGCTTTTTTGGTTTTACATTTGGCAATTAAAAGAGTATCGACGTGATCGCATGCGTGATTTTTTGCACACACGTTCAGGCAAGCGAACGATTTTCTCTTGGATATTTTTTGTAGAGTTTCTTATACTCATTATCGCATTCATTTTTCCTTCACATGCCGTTTTGTATTTCTCTCTTCTCGCTATTGGAGAAATTGTTGATTGGTTGCGAAAACGTTGGCGACCAAAATTTACCGCAAAAATACTACTGATGATGAGTATACTATGTGTTTTGAATAGTATCCCTGGGTTTATTTTTTATACCAATAATACGATGTTTTTCGTATTGGTGGTTGCGGTGATGCTCGTTCCAATTCTCGTGAGTGCGTTTATTATCAGTTTTGAACCGATGACGCACCGGGAAAAACAGCGAGTGATTCGACGCGCTAAAGAAAAAATACGACACGTCAATCCTATTGTCATTGGCATTACTGGTAGTTATGGAAAATCTTCAACAAAAGAATTTTTAAAAACGATTCTCTCAGAAAAATTCTCTGTTCTCGCCACCTCAAAAAATGTGAATGTTGATATCGGTGTGGCACAAACCATACTTCACCAACTGAAACCACAACACGAGGTGTTTATTGCCGAAATGGGAGCGTATATTCCTGGCGACATTCGTTCAACTTGCGAATTAGTTTCGCCGATTATTGGTATACTCACCGCTATTAACGAACAGCATCTTGCATTTTTTCGTGATATTGAAACAACAAAAAATACGAAAGCTGAATTATTGGAAGCACTACCAAGCTCGGGCCTTGCAGTGATTAACCGTGACAATCCCCATTGCTTGGCGGTTGCTGATCGCACTCATGCGAAGAAAAAATTTTTTTCGGTACAAGATATTGCGCACGTTTATGCCACTGATATTCATGTATTTCCACGGCATATACAATTTGTTCTGCATATTGGAAACGTTTCTACGCCGGTCACCGTTCGATTGTTTGGTGCGCAGGTCATTCCTGCTATCCTCGCTGCTGTTACCGTTGCTGATCATCTTGGTCTCACCATGCAACAGATTGTTCATGGCATGAATACATTACAAACGATACCAGGAACAATGGATGTATCGCTTGGTAAAAATCACGCGACGGTCATTGACGATGGATATAATGCTAACCCAGATGGATTTATAGCGGCCCTTCGCTATTTACAAGTCTATACGGGTAAGAAAAAAATAGTGCTGACTCCTGGCATGCAAGAATTGGGACAGCAGTCTGATGCAAAACATGAAGAAATTGGTCGTGCGATTGGTGCTGTCGCGGATACACTCTATATTACCAAAAAAGATTTTGCCCAAACCTTATTGCGTGGAGCGCTTGCAGGAGGGATGGCTCGAGAACAGATCATTATTGACGATCGCCCATCTCGCATGATAAAACACCACCTCTCTACAATAACAGATAGGGATGCGGTACTCATTGAAGGAAGAATTCATGGGTTGCTACGAGAGTATATGGCTACGAGATAACTCGCCTGAAAAAAATATGCGCACACCTATTTCATCAAACATCTCTCCGAATGTGACTAAGCGTGATATTCAATTTGTGTTGAGTCGCATTTTTTATCCGTGGCATTGGCTTCGATGGATGCGCGGAACAGCCGTATTTGCGTTGGAAAAACGTTTTAAAGAAGATTATGGCATGCCGCACGCCATTGCTTTTGATGCTGGTCGTACCGCATTATATGCGCTTATGGACGCTCTCAAATTGCGTCCCGACGATAAGGTGATATTACAATCCTTTACCTGTATCTCTGTACCGAATACCATTATTGCGGCTGGCGGCAAACCACGATATGTAGATATTGATGATTCGTATAATATTGATGTCGATTCCCTAGAAACCATCCTCCGTCATGAACAACATATTCGTGCAGTGATTGTGCAACACACCTTTGGTATTCCAGCAGATATTGAGCGCATACAGGCACTCTGCCGTTTACATGGTGTTCTCTTGATTGAAGATTGTGCCCATGCCTTGGGCGCTGCCGTGAATGGAAAACTCGTTGGCACATTTGGTGATGCCGCAATGTTTTCTTTTGGCCGCGATAAGGTCATCTCTTCTGTTTCTGGTGGGTTGGCGATCACTCATAATACAGATATAGCTCAAGGCGTTCGCGCTTATGTTGATGGGTTATCTCTCCCCTCTCGATTATGGGTAAAAAAGCGATTACTCCACCCATTAATTTTTGCCGTGGCAAAACAGTTTTACTATTTTTTTTCACTCGGAAAATTATTGATCGAAGGAACACGCTCATTGCATTTGTGGCCATTAGTATTAGAAACAGAAGAAAAACAGGGACAACAATTGCATGGTTTTCGTTTACCCAATGTTATTGCGGAATGGGCTTTGCAACAATATAGTGATTTAGAGATAAAAAATACGCACCGGAAAAAACTCGCCGACATGTACCAGGCCGCATTTGCAAAACAGAAAGAAATTCAACTTCCCACTATACGAGAAAGCGACGAACCCATATTTTTACGCTTTCCAATACAAGTTTCACCTGCACAAGCGGAAATACTCTTGAAAAAAATGCGAAAAGAAGGCATACTCCTCGGAGACTGGTATCGGCACGTTATTGATCCAAAAGATGCCTCGCTGACCGCAGCACAGTATACAAACGGAAGTTGCCCCAACGCAGAAGAAACAGCTCGGCGTGTAGTGAATTTACCCACCTCCATTCAAACGAGCAAACAGCAAGCGGAGAATATAAGCCAACATATCATTCAGATCCTCCATGAACGCTAATCTTGTCATCACTGAAAAGATCAACCAGGAAGAATGGGAAAATTTTTTATTGGGTTTTCCTCGGCCGCCATTTTTACAATCGTGGTATATGCGCGAGGTCCACGAAACGGTTGGCGAATCATCACTCCTCATTGGAGTGAAAGAAGATAACATACTCATTGGCGTGGCTTTTGTGGTCATTGTGCGCGCAAAGCGTGGACATTTTTTTTATCTTCCCTATGGTCCAGTATTTCAGATGCATAAATGGCAGTATGTACCCGAGCTTACACAGTATGTCGTGAAAAAAGCAAAAGAGCTGAATATCGACTTCATCCGCTCGTCTCCCTTTATTGTTGACGCAAAAGATAATCGTGCGTTGTATTATCGTGCAGGTTGGCGGCGTGCTCCATTGCACATGCTTGCTGAACATGTATGGTGGTTGGATATTACACCAGCAGAAGATACGCTACTTGTTGGGATGCGAAAAACGATGCGTAATCTTATTCGTCGTGCTACTCGTGATGGCGTTACGATTCGGATGAGTAAAAATCCAGACGATGTTGAACATTTCATTCGCATTCACAAAAGCACTGTTGAACGGCACGGTTTTGTTCCCTATAAAGACGATTTTTTTCGTGCTCAATTTCGTGCATTTGTCAAAGCTGATCAAGTCGCCATGTTTTTAGCAGAATATGAAGGGAAAGTGATTGCCGCAGCCATGATCATGTTTTACGGCGATATGGCTTCGTATCATCATGGGGCCTCATTAAGTGAATTTCAAAAAATTCCAGCGTCGTATCTATTACAATGGGAAGCAATACGTGAAGCAAAGCGACGTGGGTGTCTTGCCTATAATTTTTGGGGTATTGTACCAGAGAATAAAATGCGTTCGCGTATCACCCGACGGCCACATCCGTTTGCCGGCGTGACGACATTCAAAACCGGTTTTGGTGGAGAGCGTATTGATTTACTTCCTTGTCAGGATTATCCTATTCGGTCGAAATATTATCTTACTCGCATTATTGAAACTGCGCGCCGTATTAAAAGAGGTTTTTGGTAATCTCCATATCATGCGTATGAAAATATCTGTCATCATTCCCACATATAATGAAGAAAAACGTATAAGGAAAACTCTCGAACAGTGGCAACCGTTTCGTGGCACAGATTGTGAAATTATTATTTCTGATAATGGTAGTAGTGATATGACCACGAAAATAGCTGCGCCGTTGGCAGATACAGTGCTCTCTATTACAGAATCAGAGCGTTCCAGTATTGGCGAGTGTCGCAACCGTGGCGCTCGCGTCGCTACTGGGGATGTTCTTTTCTTTACTGATGCTGACGTATTGATTCCGCACCTGAATGCGGTACTCTCTTTGGTAAAGCAACAATTTGCTCAGCAAAAAAAATTAATTGCTGTGGCTCTCCCTTCACGGCTCTATCCAGAAGAAGAGCGGGTTATTGACCGTTTTTGGTTTGGCGTGGTGAATGCGAATATGTACTTCGTCAACATGATCGGGCTTGGTGGTGCTGGTGGAGATTGTCAAATTATTCGTCGCGCTTCTTTTGAAGAGATCAATGGCTATAACCCAGCACTCTACACCTCAGAAGATTGGGATATTTTTCACCGTCTTACTCGTTTAGGAAAAACTCGCGTCTGGATGAAATATCCGATGCGGATGTCCGGAAGGCGCATCCATCGCGATGGGTGGGGCTGTTTACTCTGGTCGTGGTTTACTAACTGGCTTTCTCAATGCGTGTTCAAACGCTCAAATGAAACTCCTTGGGAAGCACGTCGTTAACGGCGATTGATCATGGTTTTCCCAAACATATATGGGTGCAATACTTGAGGTATTTTAATCGAACCATCCGCTTGTTGAAAATTTTCTAAAACAGCAATGGGTGTTCGAGACAACGCAATAGCGGTGCCATTGAGTGTATGCACATATTCTTTCTTTCCTTCCGCATTTACATATTTAATATTCAATC
The DNA here is from genome assembly GCA_016182555.1 of Candidatus Kerfeldbacteria bacterium. Taxonomy (GTDB): domain Bacteria; phylum Patescibacteriota; class Patescibacteriia; order UBA9570; family XYC2-FULL-38-9; genus JACPGJ01. The sequence goes on along the minus strand of JACPGJ010000008.1, from coordinate 70,460 downwards.
GACGAGCTTGATAATCCGTACAATTTGATGTCGAAGTGACCTCTCCCCAATCTTGCTTAAATGGCATCCAGGCTTCTACATCATATTTGCGATAAGCTGCTCCACCTAAATCTCCGGTACAAATATCGACGACACGATATGGTATTTCTAAGTGTTGCATAATTTTTTCCTCTACTTCCAAAAGATGCTGATGCATAGCTTCTGAATCTTCTGGCTTGCTATAGATAAACATTTCCACTTTCGTAAATTGGTGCACGCGATACAAACCACGTGATTCTCGACCATACGAACCTGCTTCTGTGCGAAAACAATGAGATAAAGCGACAATTTTGAGCGGTTGGTCTAGTTCACCTGCTGCAAAAAGATGATTCTGATAATAGCCAGCAACTCCAATTTCTGCGGTCGCAATAAGAGATAAATTGGTATTTTCAAGATTATAAATTTGTGTTTCCGGGCCCCGCGGAGCAAAGCCTGTTCCCGCGAGTACGTGCGAATACGCGAGGTCTGGCGTCATCATCGGCATAAATCCTTCAGCCATACAGGTATCCATAGCGTAATTCACCAGTGCCAATTCGAGTAATACCGCTTCATTTTTCAAATAGTAAAACCCCTTTCCTGCCACATCGGCACCACGTTCAAAATCGATAAGATCCAATGACTTCCCGAGCTCCACGTGATCTTTTGGAGGAAAAGAAAACTCAGTGGGCTCTTGAAACCGCCGAATTTCGACATTTTCAAGATCATTTTTTCCAATCGGTGAATCTGGATGCGTCATATTGGGCACCTGCATCATGAGCGCTTGGAATTCTTCACGTAGCCGTTCTACTTCTTGTTCAATTTCAGCAATTTTTACTTTTACTAATTTCCCTTGTTCAATCAGCTCAACATTTTTGCCTCCCGTTTGTTGCATTTGCGCAGCAATGCTATTGCGATCAGCGCGTAACGTATCCAGCTCTTGGGTTCGATTGCGCAATGCTTCATCACGGTGAAGAAGCAATTGCATATTCACTTTCACACCACGTTTATCGGCGTTTTGTTGAACAAGTTCAGGGTATTGTCGAATGTATTGAATGTCTAGCATAGAGGTTATTTTTTTTACGTATTATTCATTCTTGTGGCGAATCTTGCATGGCTTTTAAACAGATTTCAATGGATTGATCAAGTGAAAGGCCAAGGAGTTCTTCACATTTTGCAATCATTGTTCGGTCGACCCCTTTGGCAAAGCCTTTATCTTTAAATTTTTTCTTCACGCTACTTAACTTGACTGAATGAACATTTTTATCTGGCTGAACAAATGTGGCTGCAGAAATCAGACCAGTCAACTGCTCTAAACACATCATCGCTTTTGACAACAGCGTTTTTGGTTCAAGCTTGTGGTGATAATTATGTTCACGAATGGCGTCAACAATAAGTGGATGAATATTTTTTTCTTTTGCCATTTCCGCGCCCACAAGACCATGTTGATCCATAGATGTTTTTTCCCAATCAATATCATGCAAGAGCCCGGCTATTCCCCAACTCTCTGGAGAAGCTGCTCCAAAATGACGCGCAAGAGCTTTCATCAGCGCTTCCGTAGCCAACATGTGACGTCGTAAATTTTCATCTTTCACTTCTTGAAAAAGCCACATTCGTGCATGTTCTCTTGATATACCGGCTTCAAATGATTGCAATGAATAATCTGATGATTCCGTAGCGGACGTTATGGTATCAGGCGAATCAACCATTGCGGGTTGTTTTGGCCGCAAGAGCGGAAACATTACACATTCACGAATGGGTTTATCCATTAAGAAGGAAAATAATCGTTCACTCACACCAAAGCCGGTAGTTGGCGGCATCCCATGCTCCAGTGCTTCAACGAAATCTTCATCATGCATTTGTGCTTCAGTATCGCCCGCTTCACGCAGTTTTGCTTGCTCTTCAAAACGTGCTCGTTGGTCCATGGGGTCATTTAATTCGGAATAGCCATTTCCTTGTTCGCTCCCAGCAATAATAATTTGATATCGCTCCACCAAACGTGCATCGCTGCCTTTTCGTTTGGCGAGTGGTGACACATCTACTGGATGATTCACCAAAAAAACCGGCCCAGCAATCGATTTACGACAATATTTCCATAATGAATCTACTAACCGGGCACGGTTAGCATGTTCTTCCACCGTCATACCAATGGTTCTTGCTTTCGCAGCAATTTCATCATCACTGGCAGCAAGAATATCAATATCTAATTGCTCCTGAATTGTTTGTGCATAATCGATGTGGCCCCATTCTGTATCAAAATTGATATGAAATCCACGAATAGAAAATTGCAATGTGCCAAATGTCGCCATAATACAATGTTTGTACATACGCTCCACGAGCTTCATGCTATCGTTATAATCCGCATATGCCCAATAAAACTCCATGGCTGTATAATCTTGTAAATGTTCAGGACTCATACCCTCATTGCGAAATACACGACCAATTTCGAATGTTTTTTCAAACCCCGCCACCATTAACCGTTTTTGCCACAACTCGCCAACGGAAATGCGCAAAAATAAATCAATACCCAGTGCGTTATGATGTGTAATAAATGGCTCAGCATCAGCGCCACCAGGTGTCGATTCTAATATCGGTGTTTCAATTTCTAAAAACCCTTCATCAATAAGAAATGTACGCATGGCATTCCAAAAAAGGCTTTTCTTCACGAACATTTCGCGCAATTCTGGGTTCATGACCATATCCAGGTATCGTTTGCGGAAACGTGTTTCTTCATCTTGAATCCCTTTCCACTTCTCTGGTAACGGGCGCAAGGCTTTTGCCAACATCAGCGGTGGTTGCGTGACCAAGATTGATTGTTCCCCTTTTTTGGTCAGGAAAGGTGTTCCGGTAATTTGAATAATATCAGCCACATCAAAAAATCGATTCATCTGTGCATAGGCATCTTCACCAAGCTCAGCTTGAGAAAACACCAATTGAATTTTTCCACTTGCGTCTTGGAGGTGAGCAAAGGTTAATTTACCATGTTCCCGTTTTAATCGAATTCGGCCAGTCAATGTTTGTGTACGCTGTTCTGCTGCTAAGAGTTCAAATGTTTCCAAAAATTGCGCAACCGTACTCGTTCGATCAGATTGAGCCGGGTAAGGATCAATCTGAAGGTCGCGCAGTTCTTGCATCTTCGCTATACGTTGTTGATATTCGTCAATTGGTGAAGCGTGATTTTGTGACATAAGTAAAATAAATAACAGGGTGTAGTATTCACCCTGTTACTCTAGCGGAAAATGATAAATTATTCAACTGAAACGATCGTATAACTCACTTCCCCATTTGGTGTGCGTACGGTCACATCATCACCGGCATCCCGCCCTAAAAATGCCGCTCCGAGTGGTGATTCATTGGAAATGAAGTTTCCTTTTGGATCGGCTTCAGAAGAACCCACAATCGTGTAGGTCATTTTTATGTCACCTGGGCCGGTAATCGTAATCGTAGAACCAATCTGCACGCCTTGAATTTTTTTGCTTGGGGCGATCAGTTCGGTGTTTTTGAGCATTTGTTCTAACTCAATAATACGGCTTTCTACAAAACCCTGCTCTTCTTTTGCCTCAATATATTCAGCGTTTTCGGAAAGATCTCCTAATTCCTTTGCCTCCTGAATACGGTTAGCAATTTCTTTGCGCTTCGTTGTTTTGAGTTCTTGTAATTCGTCTTGAATTTTTTGCAGCCCCGCTTTTGTAATAAACGTTTTCTTCGTCATTGCCTTCTGGGAATACCCATTAACTTTTTAGAGATTTAGAAGATATGATAGGATACTTCGCTGTATCTGTCAACCCATAGAAACACTGCTAATCTTAGTGATAAAATAAGTCAAACACCAGGGGCCCTTCTCACTGCGGTATACGATTTACGAAGTATTCTTGCAACACTTCACGAGCAATTGGTACGGCTGCACCATATCCATGGCCTGCTTTTTCAACTAAAACCGTTAACGCTATCTCTGGGGTTTCATAAGGAGCAAAAACGGTAAACCAAGAATGGGTCGGTTCATCGCCGTAGGTTTGTGCAGTACCTGTTTTTCCTGCACTTGATACGGGTAAGGATTGCAGTGTCCGACCACTCCCTGTTGGAGAAAGAACATCTTCACGCATGGCAAGTCGTACAGCTTCAATAGTTGGTTTACTCACGACTTGTGGGTCGCTGATAATGGGATCAATGATTCGCGTACTTCCATCAGCTTCAGAAACTAATTTTTCTACCACGTGTGGTTGGTAAAACGTGCCTCCATTCGCGATGATTGCCGTATACGTAGCGACTTGTAGTGGAGTGACTAATAAATCTCCTTGGCCAATAGCATAATGATAGGTATCCCCAATGTACCATTGCTCGTTTTTAAATTCTTCTTTCCATTGTTTCGTTGGCAAGAATCCGCTGGCTTCACCTGGAACATCAATGCCGACCTGCTCACCTAAACCAAAACGCCGTGCATAGGCGGTAATACGTTCCACACCCAGACCTGTGCTGGTTTTATTATCGCCGCCACCGAGCAGGTAAAAATAGGTATTGACGGATTCAGCCATGGCTTTATTCAAATCGGTTACTCCGTGTCCACCCGGTTTCCAATCAGGAAAGCGATAAATATCTATTTGTAAACCTCCAGTACTGACTATTGTAGTTTGTGGCGTTACCACTCCTTCTTCTAGGCCTGCCGCGGCGACTATCGGTTTAAATGTAGAACCCGAAGGATATTGGCCGGCAATGCTTCGGTGAAACAATGGGTGGCGTTCATCATTCTGTAATGCGTCGTATGCGTCTTGCGAAATACCTTGAGCAAAAGTATTGTTATCGTAAGAAGGATAAGAGACTAGTGCGAGGACTCGACCATCTCGAGGATCAATGGCAACCGCAGAACCACCAGGCAAATGCTGTTCATCAACAGCGGTTTTAATTTTCTCATAGAGCAACCGCTGTAGTGTTGGCTCAATGCTTAAGTAAACCGCATCACCAGATTGTGGCGCCACATCAGCGACGACGGATTGCTGTGCTCCACGAAAATCCACTTCAATATCTTGCTCACCATCTTTCCCGCGCAATGCTTGTTCATACGATTTTTCTACTCCACTTTTTCCAATTTCGTCCGTTAATAAATATCCGTTATCTTTCAAATTGGCATATTCAGTTTCAGAAATTTTTGCTGTATATCCCAACAAATGCGCGTATGGTTCTCCGCCTAAATATTGCCGACTGTAAAAGGGTTCAACGGAAATAGCGGGCAGTTGTTGAATAGCAATCATATCTTGGAGCGCATCTGTGTACGGAATGTGGTCTTTGAGCACTACGTTTTGTCCACTTCGCTTGGCTTGATCAAATGCATTTACAATATCGGCTGGTGATAATTGCGCAATATGAGCGAGGGTGTTCGCTAGTTGTTCACGTGCTTCTTTTTTAATATTGAGCGCCTGCTGTGCATTGATGGTTAAACTAAAATTTGGAATATTCTTTACCAATAATTCTCCTTTCGCATCATAGATAACTCCGCGGAGTGCTTTTACGACGTGTGTTTGAATCCGATTTCCTTCAGCGGTACGGCGATAATCGCTTCCAAAGACAATTTGTAGGAAAAATACACGGGCAATAATAATGCTGATGCACAAGGCAATGATCCATAAGAGAAAACGAATACGAAATTGTGTTGCTGGCCGATTGAACGTCATTTGTTGCTGATCGCCTGTATCAATAAAGAATGGATCGTTTGATTTCATGCTCATATCATTTTCTTTAAGAAGAATGATGCAGTAACCGATGATGGAAAAATTTTACAAAAAGGAACACGGTCACCAATAGTACGCTGTGCACCACCATTTGTGTAGCGGCAGTGACGATAAATGTATGCCAATCCACTGTGCCAGATTGCAATATGTGTAGTTGTTGTGCGCACAGAATCATAACCATGAGCAGAAGATAATACAGTGCTGTTCCGATAAGCGTATACAGCACTACAGAGTACAATGCGAAATTTTTTAAAATGTTTTGTTGCACGAATACAATCCCCCATCCAGCCAATAACCCGGCGCTCAACATCATGCCAAATGGCAACGCGGAATGCAGATCTACAATATAGAATAAAACAGCAAGCACAACATATCCACGATAGGGATATCGGAAAATAATGAAAGAAAAACCAAGGACTAATGGAATATTGATCGCGCGCGCGAAAAAATTTGATGAACCAAAGAATGCAATAGAAAGCACTGCCGTGATGAGGAGTGTCAGTATCCAAATACTCATGGTCAGCATACGCTTCATCATAATGCGCTTACGGTAAAATAATAGAAACAATAGATATTTCAGCGGGTTGAAACAAGGATTCTAGAGAGGCATGTTGAAACAGAGAACCAGCATCGCTCTTCACTTCAGCAATTTGACCAATGACTAAACCACCAGGGATAAAGGGATCTGTACCACTGGTAAATACGGACTGCCCACTGGTTACTGAATCAAATTGTGGAATAAAATCCATTTCCAAAGTGAGATTATGCGCTCCTGTCACAATACCAGGACTCTGACTGTCATTTTGGACTAATCCGCTAACACGAGCATCAAAACTGGTCAATAATAACACTTCTGCTGAATAATCTTGCACTTCACGAATCATGCCCACTAATAAACCGTTCTGCACAATTACCGGTAATCCGGTTTGTATCCCCTGTTTGGAACCACGATTAATAACCATTGTTTGGGATAATTGATCGGTTGAGCGACTGGTCACTCGTGCAGTGACTACTTGAAACGATCGTTCTTGTAAAAATGTATTTTGCTCTTCTAATAAATGAACTTCATCTACTAATGTCTGTAAATGCGCATTTTCAATAATTAAGTTTTGAATAGTATCTTGATCTTCCGTATGTTGAGCGAGCAATTGATTGTAAGAGAGGTTTTGTTCCGTACGATCTTGGTTGCCAAAAAAACGTTGGGAAAGAAGATAGGTGCGCGTTTCTAATGGCTGTATGATCCAGGTAATAATATTATCCAGCGGCCGTGTGATATGCGAATAATGCAATATGAGCACAACACTAATCAGCGCCGGGATTACCCATGGAGCAGTCGCTCGTCTATTCTTCCAGACAGAGGTCATGGATTTGTTCTAGTTAAATAAGATCAGGTTGCGTGGTCACAAATAGATCTTTCGAAGCATCAATATCTTCGAGCACAATACCAGTGCCACGGACAACCGCCGTTAAAGGATCTTCGACCACTTGTACAGGAATACGTACTTCATGAGCAATTTTTTTATCGAGCCCACGCAGCAATGCTGTTCCACCAGAAAGTAAAATACCGCGTTCATAGATATCGGCCACTAACTCCGGAGGTGTGGATTCAATAACTGTTTTAATGTTATCCACAATGGTGTTCAATGACCTGCCCATTGCTTCTCGAATATGATTACTATTGATTACAATTTCACGAGGCAATCCAGATAGTAAATCTCGTCCACGCACCTTGGCTTCCAGCACTTCATCATCGCTATACGCAGAACCGATACTGATTTTTGCTTGTTCAGCCGTTTTATCGCCAAGCAATACATTACAATGATCACGAATGTAATTAATAATATTTTTATTCAATTCATCGCCACCTAAGCGTAATGATTTCCATGCCACAATACCACCAAGAGAGATAACTGCAATGCCGGTTGTCCCTGCACCAATATCCACAATCATATGCCCCGTAGCATCTTGAATCGGTACGCGTGAACCGATCGCTGCAGCCATCGGTTGTTCAATCAAAAATACTTCACGTGCACCAGCATTTTTTACCGCATCTTCAACGGCTTTGCGCTCCACTTCCGTAATATCTAATGGCATGGTAATAACGACCCGAGGCCGAGGCATAACAGAAAAAGTTTCACGATGCACTTTATCAATAAAATATTTCAACATTTTCTCTGCTACTTCAAAATCAGAAACGACACCATCCAATAACGGACGAGATGCAACAATATGCGCTGGGGTTTTCCCAATCATCTCTTTTGCGGCATGGCCAACAGCGATGATTTGATCATTACGAGTGTTAATGGCTACTACCGATGGTTCTTGAATGACGATCCCTTTATCTTTTGCATATACAAGAGTATTCGATGTGCCGATATCGATTCCTAAATCCTTTGAAAGTGATCCAAAAAAACGTTTCAACATAAAAAATATAGCTGATATAGTATATCGATATAGCAATCACCTGTCAAACAATGAACAATTATTGTATTCACCTAAAAAAAGCACCTAAAAAAAGCGACTTTTGAAGAAACCAAAAATGTGATATTGTGAAATATCTTTGAGCGTGACCAATAAAATTAATACCAACAACAGAAGGAAACCAATAGTATGCACGATCCCTTCAATGCGTTGATCTACAGGCTTACGACGAATTTTTTCCAGGATAACAAAAGCAATCCGGCCACCATCTAACGCTGGGATAGGCAGTAAATTAAATATCCCCAAATTAATTGATAGCAATGCCATAAACTGCAGAAGATAGATGAAGCCTAGTTCTGCGACTTGGCGGGTCAATACGGCAATACCAATCGGACCGGAGATATCTTCACTGACTGTTCCCGTCGTAAAAATATTTTTGACTAATTCATAAAGAGAAAGGAAAATTTGTGCAGTGGTTGAAGTTGTTGTAGTGACACCTAATCCAACAGAACGATACCACGGATAACGGATGACAGCGAAATCTTGCAAGCCAACACCGATACCAACAAATTCTTGGTCTTGATACGATAATGCTGTTGGAGTGATTGAGACCGTTATATCTTTCTTTTCACGTTGGATGTGGAGATTTATCGCTTCGTTCAGATGTGTAGTAGAAAATGAACGCAGGGTGTCTGATTCGTCAATAGGTTCTCCATTCACATCCAATACAATATCACCGGTCTGCAGTTGCGCTTGTGCCGCAGGACCATCTGATAGGATAGAAGAAATAACTACTTGCTGCTGCAATATTTTCCCACCGGATGGGGCGGTGTGGGGATCACTGGGCATTCCGATGCTAAAAATAATGGAAAATAAAACTACAGCAAACAGCAAGTTCATACCAATTCCAGCAAAGAGAATGAAGAATTTTCGCGTAAATGTTTGACCAATAAAACTATCTGGCCCGTGCGGCAATTGTTTATGCGCATTTGGGTCATCACCCGCAACACCTTTAATTTTCACAAAGCCACCCAAAGGAATCCAATTCAAAGAATACAGCGTTCCGCGAAATTTTTTCCCGATAATTCGCGGCGGAAAACCGAAACCAAATTCGTCTACTTGAATCCCCGCTCGTTTGGCCGCAATGAAATGGCCAAATTCGTGAATGCAGACCAAGAACCCGAGAACAATAATGAAAATAATGATTGTACTCATTGGATTAAATGGTCATGATTTCTTTCTCTTTTGCCGCGGTCAGGCGTTGCACTTTTTCATTGAAGGTATCCACCATTTTTTGAACTTCTTTTTCTTGTCGGAAATATTCATCTTCAGAAAGCGTTCCTGTCTTTTCTTGCGCTTTTAAGTTCTTAATTAATTCTTCTCGAGTACGGCGAATGGCAATACGCGCCTCTTCCCCTTTTTCATGAACAACTTTCACTAATTCTTTGCGCCGTTCTTGCGTGAGTGGAGCGAAAAAAATACGAATCATCTCTCCATCTACCACAGGATTCAACTGCATATCACTTTCTCGTAATGCACTTTCAATAGCTTTCGTTAACGATTTATCCCATGGTTGAATAGCTAATGTTTGCGCTTCAGGGGTAGTAATGCTTGCGAGTTCCTGTAAGGACATTTTGGTGTTATATGCGAGAACGGTAATATCTTCTACCATCGCCGGGGTTGCACGGTTTGTACGCAGCATATTGAGCTCCGTATGTAAGTGAGTGATTGTTTGTTCAAAAAAATCTGTTTCCATAAAGATAATTATTTAGGTCCAATTTGAAATAAACTCCATTTTTTCTTTTCTGCTTGTTCAACTCCTGCATAGATTGTATTTTGTGTTGGGATAGCGATTGAGGTAATCGGGCGTGAGGAAATAAAATCTTCAATGGTTTGCCACGTATGACCACCGTCAGTGGTTTTATGAATCAAGCGACCAACCGTGAAAAAAATGCTTTGAGAATTCCCCGGCTGCACAGTAATATTTTTAATCAGCAAATTTTGTACCGCATCTTGCGCCAAAAGAGTATCTATAAAACTCCAACTATCTCCCCCATCGGTGGTTTTAATAATACCAGCATTGGTAGAAACGTACAGTGTGAGTGGTGCATTGGGATCCATCGCAAATGTTCGAATATCATCGACATTATTTCTATCATTATTCTCTTCAAATGCTTTATACCCTTCTCCATCAAAAACATTTTCCCATGTCTGTCCGCCATCAATGGTTTTGTGTACCGCTTTATCTAATTCCAACACATACACAATTCGGCTATCAACAGTACTAATAAGAATACCGACTAATGGCTCGTCTACTTCGTAAACCACTCGCCAATGCTGCCCAGCATCTTCGCTAAATAACACCGTACCAATAGAGGTGGTCGCAAATACTCGATTCGAGCTAAACCAATCAATAGCGATATGGGTGATAATTGCTTGCTGTGCATCAGTATATACTGTTTGCCAATGATCTCCTCCATCAGTGGTTTGTAGAATATTGGCGTCGACGAGTGCATAGACAGTAGCTGGGGCTTTGGGATCCACGGCTATGTCACGTACTTGGGTGACTTTGAGTGGTAATGCTCGCCATTGATCTCCACCCGTTTCCGTTTTATATATGCCTGCATTTTTGGAAGCGATATATATTACGGATGGGTTTGTCGGATCAACAGTAATTTTCCCAACACTGACATTGGCAATAGTGAGTGTTTTTTTATTTTGCTGTGCGATAAAAATTTTACGCGCCCAGCTCGTACCTGAATCTGTTGAGACAAAAAAACCGCCATCTGATGTGCCACCACACGACGCGCCTAAAAATAGCAAACTCACGAGCAGAACACTCCATGAAGCGATACGATGTTTTTTCTGTTTCATAGGATTAGAGAGAAGTGATCAAATAATCAAGAATCATTTTTTTATTTACTTTTTGGCTGAGCATCTCTTGGCATTGATGTAACCGTTCTAACCAATGCTGAATTTCTTCTCCGTGGTATTGTTGTGCCAGCTGATGTAATTCTTGTGCATTCCATTTTTGATTTGTCGCGCTTTCTACACCATACTGAACAAGGAGAAGGTTGCGCATGAATGTTTCCATCTGTCGAATGACTTGAGCAAGCTGAGTAGAATCGAGACTGCTATCAGATTCTTGAGAAAAAAGCTGTTGAACCATTTGTTGCCGTTGTACGATATTGGCAAGAAAAAAATCTTTGCATTCCAGTGTTTTTTCCTCTTCATCTACTGCGTTTGACGGTGGCAGATACATCGTATGTACCCTTGACCGAAGAGTAGCTGGTAATTGTTCCAGATGAGTGGTTGATAGCAGAATCATAGCCGATGCCGGCGGTTCTTCTATTATTTTTAGCAGTGCATTTACTGCCGTAGTGCTCAATACATGCGCATCGTAAATAATGGCAATACGCTTCGTGCTCAGCATAGGCGAAAAAAGCAGGTGCTCACGAACACGCTGTGCAGAATCCACACCGAATACTGTACCTGGTTCCGGCTGCACGATGAGCAGGTCTGGATGAAGATGCTTATTGAATTGCACGCAACTAAGGCACTGGCCACATTGCTGGTCGCCCTCTGTTGAAGTGATCCTTTTTGTACAAAGAACGAAAGCGGACCACGCTTCGAGAAAAAGATGCAGGGGCGCATCTGTACTTCCTGTGATAACGTATCCATGATGCATTGTACCAGAACGGACCAATTCTTGTATAGCGTTCCATTGCTTCGGCCATGCAGCAATCATGGATGGTAATCGTTCTCTATTCATAATAGCGTGGAAATAGTTTTCCATGTTTGCGCCGCGGTTGCAGACCATGAAAACTGCTTCACTCGCTCTGTGCCTTTTTGACGTAATGTCATCATTTGGTCTGGAGCTGCTAAGAGTGCATTGATTTTTTCTGCTGCCGAGTGGGATGAGTGGATATCCATATAGCATGCGGCCTCTCCACCAACTTCTTGCAATGCTGGTATCGCTGAGCACACCACCGGAATACCCGCTTGCATGGCTTCCAAAATGGGAATGCCAAAACCTTCGTACGCAGAAGGAAATACAAAAAGCGTCGCATTCTGCATCAATGTTCGTAATTCATGTTCTTCTATCCAACCAGTTTGAATAACATCCTGCTTCAGCTGATGTGCGGCAATGCGATTCATCACGTCATCATGACCAAATCCTGGTGAGCCGGCTAATATTAATTGCCCAGAGAAATGATACTGCGTTTTAAGAATAGCGAATATATCAATAAGAAAAGGAATGTTTTTTTTCTGCTCAACACGACCAATAAATAATAAGTATGGTTTGCGGATGTGTAAGCGTTGTTCAAGGGATGAAAAAGGTATAGATGCCGAATCATATTCATAATTATTCAGACCATTGAAAATAACCGTAATTCGTTTTGGGTCTATATGATATACATCCACAATTTCGGATTTTGAAAATGCTGAAACCGTGATAATGCTTGTCGCATATTTCACCGCAAGCTTCATGGCAAAACGATGATATGCTTTTTCTTTGGTTGAATACAGCTCCGTCTGACGCTCAAAACCGACATCATGCACGACGAGTGCAATTTTTTTGGGATGAATCAAGGGAATAGTATGCGCCGGGATATACAACACATCTGGGCGATGAAGCAACATTTCAAGCGAGAGTCGAAATTGCGTCCACAATAATTTTGGCGGCCAATGTAAGACGCGTGATCGCCAATGCGCTGGTAAATCAGCTAAATCTGCACGAAGCGGCTCTTTTGAATAGAGCACCACTTCGTGTTCTGCGGGAATCAATTTTTTTAATTCTTGAATGACGTGGTAGGAATACCATTCTGTACCGGTGCGAGTAAGGCTATTGGCGCGTGAAGCATCAATCCCAATAATCATATATGTTGTATGAAAAAACAATTTGCTGTTTTGTGATTCACCATCATTTATTCTCCATTATTGAACGTTTGTAGGATTCCAAATTTTCTAACGCAATGCCTGTTCCTTTGACAACGTTCAATAACGAATCATCGGCAACATAGGCTGGCACGTCTGTTGCACGGCTCAGGAGTTCGTCTAAATTACGCAACATGCCGCTGCCACCGGATAGCACCATCCCTTTATCAATCACATCTGCCGCCAGTTCTGGAGGTGTTTCTTGGAGCACCGATTTCACCGCCTCAATTAATTCATGTAATTCGGTTTGAATCGCTTCTGTAATATCATCAGAAGTCACCGTTGTTGTACGTGGCAAGCCAGTAATCACATCTCGACCGCGAACATCCATGCTCATCGGATCTTTGAGCGGTAGTGCAGAACCGATGCGAATTTTTAATTCTTCTGCTGTTCGTTCTCCAATGGCTAGATTATGTTTTTTACGCATGAGTTCACGGATAGCCGCATCAAATTTCGTTCCGCCAATACGAACAGAGGTATTGGCGACAATGCCGCCCAGAGAAATAACCGCAATTTCTGACGTTCCCCCACCAATTTCAATGACCATGTGCCCAGAAGCTGAACCGATAGGAATACCGGCGCCAATCGCTGAAGCAATTGGTTGCTTAATAATGTAGGCGGCCTTTGCACCAGCTTGAATTGTTGCATCAATTACTGCGCGGCGTTCGGTTGAGGTAATGCCTGCGGGTACCGCAATCATCACTTCTGGGGCAAAAATACGTACGCCGCCCAGCGCTTTATTGATAAAGTAGCGCAACATGCTTTCAGTCGTTTTATAATCAGCGATAACTCCATCTTTCAAAGGTTTTTGAGCCACAATAGTGTCTGGTGTTCGCCCGAGCATTTCTTTAGCTTCATTGCCTACAGCCAATACTTTTCGGTCTTTTACTGAAATAGCAACAACCGATGGCTCATTAATAACAATCCCTCGTTTTGGAACGTAAACGAGCGTATTTGCTGTGCCTAAATCGATGCCTATTTTCCGAAAAAACATATAGGGTTGCTAGTGTTATTGGAATTATTTGAGCTCTACACTGAATTTCCTGTCTATAGAGAGATCTGTACTCAGTGACAGTCTAGTATCCCCTATTTCTTTTGTAAAGTCAAATGGTGTAACATTCGTTATTTTTTTCCCGACATCCACGGAAACCGTAAGTCCATGGGCAATCGTTCCTGCTTCTTTTTGGACATAGAGTGTATATTCGCCCTGCTTAATTTTCTCTGCAACGATCGACGGAAGGCGATATTTCAGATGCAATGTACCAGTTTCCTGTGGTTCAATAGAGATAAATCCACCAACCACCGTGTAGCTAGATTGCTCTCCATTTATTTGAGTATAGGATTCCTCATACACATCTGGATCCGTTGGCTTGCCGTTATGGAGTTTATCGTTGGTCATGAATCCAGATTGTTCAAGCAGTTCTGTTCCAGCAGGAAGGTAGATACGAGTATAGGTGCGGTAACGTGTATAAAATTCGTTAATATGCTCGGTATTATTTTGATAATGCATATCAAGTGTTCCGACATAGTCATCTCCCTCTTTTGTGACTGCATAAGATAATGAACGTTCCATTTTTTCATCTGTTTTCAGTGCCGCTAAATTTGCATCAACAACCATAACAAAATCTGACCCTTCTCCAGCAGATTTCATCTCTCCTGCCCAATTTTGTTCTGTAACTAAATTTTGCGTTGTGGAATCATCGAGATAGATAAGAATTTGTTTAGAATTCACATCTTTCACAAACGTTTCCCAAATAGTAGCAAATTGTGAACGTGGCAAACCTAATAATTTATCCAATAATGCTTCTGAAAGGTGGCCAATCACCTCTTTGCGTTGTGCTTCGGTTAACCCATTGTTGTCATAATTCAGCTCCACTTGATATTCTAATGTTTCAAAAAAATTATCGCTGGTGAATTCGATGCCATCAACAGTGATTGGTCCGGTTAATTCCAATAATGATTCGATAAACGTTGGTGTTACGGCAATAACTCCGTCAATATTCTGCTCTGCTCCGCCTTCTTCATAATATTTATCTTCAGCCTTTCGTGCCGTCGTTGGAAAATCTGGTGACCAGTTAATATTGCGGAAGAGCCAATTTTGAGTACTCGTATGTTGCGCAATCGGTCCCGGTGACGGTTCTGTGACACGGCCTTCAGACGCATTATCTAAATTATATACGTTATCCGTTGAAAATGCGGCAATCTCTCCGGCATCCATTTTGAGAATACCATACGTACCAATAAACCCACCCGTTGGTCGCATTTCACGATTGTTCTGTAAAAGGAATAGATATGTTTTTTCATTCGGGTACCCAAGAATGGATGGTAAAGATTCTGCCGTTGGAATAGCTTGATGAATCAACGTTTCGAGCAATGGTAATTGCTGCTTCACTGGTTCTACTGCAGAGCGAATTGGTTTCAATAATCCATGGTCGGGAATTTCTTCAATCAATACTGTGGCTAACTCAATTTCGGCTTTTACCCCTTGTAAATCGGCTGTAGATTCGTTTAATGTTTTCAACAATTCACGCTTTTGTTCTGCAGAAATTTCGGCAAACGATGCATCTTTTACATTCGTGACACTGGTTATTGCTGCGCCAACATTGGCCAGTGACTCTAAACCTTGTGACAAACTTTTTCCGGCAAGCAAAATATTTTCCACGGCTTGAATTTGTGGGCGCACACCCGGAATATATTTATAAATCGCAAACCGACGCAATTGGCTATATGCATTATCAAAATGTGTGCTCGCTTCTTGTAAATTTTTTATTGCTTGCGGAAAATTTTGATTTCCCACCTCTACCTGTGCATATTCAAAACTGTGCTTTGCCGCTAACCCTTCAGCATACGCACGTTTCATTACTCGTATATTCACCAGTGCCCACACCCCCAGCAAAATAATAATGATGGTGAGTACGAGTATCGTTGTGATAATCGTTTTTTTGAAACGCGAAAGACGTCGCCAACGTTCTCGTATACTCCCGCCTTTTTTGGCTGTTTTTGTGCTATGGGATGGGTGTGCGAAGTTATGCATAGATTAAATATGTAAATAGGTTAGCCAATCTTTTAAATGCACACGGGTTGCATACGAAAATAATTGTGGAATAGAAAAACGGCTTGATGCCGATTCACGTTTATGATAATGGAATATACCATGCACATCATGGAAGTACACAACACGGTATCCACTTGCCCATGCGCGATCACACCATTCATAATCACCAAAATACATAAAGAATTTTGGATTCATCAAACCAATTTGGTCAATGATTGATTTTCGTAAAAAGAGACAGGCACCCAGTATCCATTCCACGTTTTGAGTTTTATCATGATCGAAATCAAGCATCAAATGCCGAGCAATATCTTTTTTACCCCATGGTAATTTTCCTAAAAATGTTCGGCGGAAAATCGGTGTGAGTTTAGAATATTTTCGGTAACAGGAATTTTGTACGGTGCCATCTGTGTTATTCAAACGTGGACCAAGAATGGCGATATCTTTGTGTTCATCCATATAGGTCAAAACGCGTTGAATATCTTCGGCAGAACGAAGCACAATATCGGGGTTAATCATGAGAATATATTCGCCCTGCGCCACACGTAAACCAGCGTTATTGCCGGCTGGATGGCCAAGATTTTTTTCATTTTGAACAATGCGAACTTTAGGGTAAAGCAAACGCACCATTTCCGGAATACCAACATGCCCAGCATTATCGACATAAATAATTTCGTATTTCACGGATAGATTCAATTTCAAAATATTTTTGATACACAAACGAACATAATGCAAGTCTTTGTATCCCAAAATAACAAATGATAATTTCATATCATTAAGCAAACCAAGATCGTAATTGTTTCGCGCTGATTGTTGAAGAAGAAAGGATCGCACGACGTTTAGCAAGCATGCGCGGAAAATATTTAATAAAAGAAGGGATCGTTTTGAGTGTATCCCATTCAAAGAAGAGCACAAAGAGTATTTTACGCAATTCGTACCAAAAAATCCAGGGGGCGTGAACACCTATATTACTCAGGGGCTCATTTTTGATCAATACCGACCAATGATTTCGGAGTGAATAGCTACGAATACGAAAGGATTTATGATTGCGATTGGTGAATATTCCCCGTGTTTGGTTGATTTTCGTTTCCTGTGCAGTGCGTTGGTGGTAGATCATTGCGCTTGGAACAATACAGATCCTCCATCCACGATGACGCAAACGATAACTCATATCCACATCATCTTTATATGCCACAAAGTCTTCATCAAAATATTCTTCTGGTTTTCCGCCACCATGTTGAGCGACATCAGTAAGAGCAGCTTTACGAAACAACATTGCTGCACCAGATATACCAAATGGTTCCGTGGCGCTGACATATTGACCACGATCTTCTTCTCCTTCACCTCTATTGGTAAACCGGCGAGCACGTGTTCCTTGAATTCCCACCGTATCAATAATAGATGTTTTCTCTTTATCTGGAGTGAGCCTGCGCACGATTGGTGCCACAGCCCCAATACGTTCATTCGTCATGAGGGTGCTCAATAATTCCTCTGCAGCACGCGGCTCCAGAACCATGTCTTGATTCAAGATGAAGATATATTCACTTTGTGCTTTTTGCATGCCCAAATTGTAGCCAGCGCAAAAATCTCTATTTTCATGTTGTACAAATAGTTTTGCTTCTGGATAATACTGACGAATCGCTGCCGCACATGCACCCGCATCTGTTGTGGAATTGTCGATCACCACAACCTCTGCTGGCTGGACGGTCTGTGCATGAATAGAATGAAAAAGACCAGGCATAAATTCAGCACCATGATACGTTGCAATCACGATAGAATAAGCCGGTTGAATCATGATTGTTTTTTTTCTATTGATGAGTGAGTATTTGTGCCAAGCAATGGAAAGGCAATGGAAATAATCAGTATCCAACCAATACCAAGTGGATGATTCACATAGGGAGTAAAGAAATGGATACCCAGCAACACCACCAGCGACAAAATGAATCCCCTAATCATTGGGGCATATTGGTTATGCGGCTGGGCGGCTTGCCAACCAGAATGAATAATACTGAAAAAGAAATACCCGAATACCAACAAACCAATGAATCCAAATTTAAATGCAAGATCTCCATACCCCCATTCAAAAGCGTATGTGGTATATTCACCATTTGGGTGTTGCTCTAACACCCGAGGGTCAGCTGTATGATAGGTGAGCGTAGAACCCAAACCAGAACCCAGCAGAGGGTGCTCCATGGCTTTTTGCGCGAGTGGTTTTAATAGCTGCCACCTGCTCGCTGCGGCGGGTTCGGTACTAATATCTTTCGTACGCTGAGTCAATAGCGAAGAAGCGTTCACCCCTGAAGAACCGCTCAGTGGAATATTAATAATGCCATAGGCTATACCAAAATCCATAACAAACATCATCAACAAGATACCAAGAGTGATACCGAGACGCCGCCAACTAACTTTTTCTTTCCAGAATAACCAGAAAAATGCCATCCCCAACCCAACAAACGTCGCTAACCAAAAACTGCGTGAGTAACTTAAAAAAATAATCATGAGTGACGAGGTGGTGATGATGAATGGAAACTGAGCGGCGCGAGAGCGAATGGTTGGTATATGTGCAAGCAAAAAACCAAAAAAGAAAAAGAGCATCGTTTGATAAAGATGGCTTTGAAAAAAAATACGTGGAAAACCGCTACCGAAAATAGTCACCTCTCCTACGCCAGTTTCGCGTATCCACCGATAAATGACATACCAACTTTGTGGAAAATTTTTAATATGCGAGAAAAGAAAAAGTAGAACAAGTGTTTCTAATGCGATGAGCAAAGCTGCGACAGTCACCGCTGCAAGTAATTGATTCAACTGTTTTCGATTTTTGATCGCTTGTGTCATCGGGCCAATCAATAGAAAATACAGATATCCATTGGCATCAAAAAATATATTGCTCAGTGTGTTTCCATGAAATCGACCAACCAATGGAGAGATCAGAATCATCGCGAACAACAGCATGTATGGATAACGCAATGGCCAATGAAAAAAAGTCATAGAACGTTCGCGGATGATCCAAATGAGGTAACAGAAAAAAATAATAATAAATAACCCTAAACGAATAGAGATAGTCATTCCCCCGACAGGCACGGCAAATAAATATCCTTTTGAGCCCACACATAATTCCATCAGAAGAATAATTATGCCGTAGTGGAGGTTCTTGAGGGTGATCAACAATGCAGCAAAGAGGAAACAAAAAAATACGATGTGCTGGAACGCTGGAAATGCAAAACCGGCAAATGAGAGTACTTCGATAACAACAATGGCAAGAGCGACCCACCCAAATCGAAGGCTCTGACGAATATCTTGGATAGATGCACTAATTTTGTCCATGTTTCAATTTTTTTATATCTCTTCCAGATTGAGTATACACGTGAACGAGCCACGCCAGCAATAGGCTGAACGGTTGTAGCATTGTTAACACAGCCGCCGCCATGATCCCGTGGTGTTTATAAAAATATTGGCGCATACTACGGTTGAGTCGACGTTGATTCGTGAGGGTCATGACTTTTCCAAACGTCGCTCCCTTTAGATGAATAATCTCTGTAAGCGGCGAATACACAATACGCAAACCCTGCTCTTCGTGAATACGCTTTTGCAAATCCACCTCTTCAAACCACACAAAAAAACGTTCATCAAAACCGTGCGCGCGTTCAAACACTTCGCGCCGCATCACCATACAGGCACCCATAACCTGGTCCACTTCCTGCTCTTTCGCGTAATCAATATCCTGTGCTAAATACCGACGGATTGATCCCAAATTCGGGAAAAAATTATGCAGCTTGCTCAGAATGATTGCTTGGTCGGAAATGCGTGGATACCGCCGTACTGAATCTTGATGACGACCATCAGGAAAAATCAAATGGCAACCAAGTACGCCAATAGATTTATCGCTCATGAGTGTATCATGGAACAGTTTCAACGAATTTTCTTTTAGGACGGTGTCATCGTTGAGAATAAACAATACCTCGCCAGTCGCCATTTCTGCGGCCTGATTATTTGCTACACCAAATCCACGGTTGACCGTATTTTCAATGAGCCGTACCCACGGAAATTCCTTTTTTATGATCTCTGGAGTACCGTCTGTTGACGCATTATCGGTCACCATGACTTCATACGTAATGCCCTGTGTTTGTGCTTTAATAGTACGCAAACAATCACGAATATGATTGGCTGAATTGAATGTTACTATCATAACGGAGATATCCATATAGGGTATACTCTAGCGTTTAATAGAGAAGGAATCAAGTGATGAGATTCGCGTGGCACCGCTAACTGCGGTCCATAATTTCGAACATCTTCTGTATACGGTGTTGCCACGAATGACCTTGTGCCATAGAGATACGCCGTTGACGAAGTTCTGGGGTATGTTCTTGAAGCGCGCGTGTAATCGCTTGTGAAAAATCTTCTGGAGAGATGGCCGTCGTAATCAAATCCTGAAATTGATCGCTGCCCGCTATAGGTGTAGCAACAATCGGTTTACCGCACGCAAGGTATTCATACATTTTCAACGGATTCATAGAATGAGTGAAGGCGTCAATTTTATGTGGAATCATGGCCACATCAAAACACGCAATCGCACTTGGCAATTGATTATATGAAACACTGCCGAGGGCATGGACATGGGGGTACGTGTTCACTATCCGTTGCAGCTCTTTGACAACGTCTTTCCACACTGGACCGATAAGCACTTGGTGCCATTCTGGATGTTGTTGTGCCAAGTATTCAATAATGGCAAAGTTCACGCGTGACTGAATGACCCCATGATACCCGATGAGACGCTCCCCTGCGGTTTGATCAATACTGATCGGAATAGGCATATGGCACTGCGCATGGCCAAAATGTGCTACATCTACGCCATTCGGAATATAAAAAACATTTTTTTGTTTTCCAAAAAAATCCACTAATCCTTCAGAAACGGTAAAAATAACATCAGCACGTTTTTGAATGATTGTATACTGTTCTCGCAGTTGTTCGGCCTGAGATGCATATACGGGATGATCGGCCCAATTATCAACGGCGTCAAAAATAATTTTTGCCTCAGGAAATTTTTGAAAAAGCGGCGCAGTAAACGGATTATATGACCAAATAGTCAGTTGTTGTGGGAATGATAACCGGCGAAGGATAGCTGGCAAGTGTTTCAAACTAGTCGCCGTGACATGATATAACTGCTTCTGTTTCGCATCTCGATCAATACGAATATATGGACGCCAATAAACGGTGTGCGCATTCCGTTTCCATGGTTTTTCTTTCAGCAGTACACGTAATTTTTTTTTAAAGGAAAATGGTAAAAAATCCACCGAAATAATGTGACTAAATTTCCCGCTATTGAGTAAGCCCTGCGCAATATGATAGTTCCGATTCACGACTCCCCTCTCCCAGTCTGAACGCGGAGACATGTTCAATAGTATAAGACCAGAACAATCGTTGGATGCCATATAAACAAAATTCTATCGTTTTTGAACGTCGCGGTCAATGCCAAAGTTAAGCGGCTATTCAAGCATTCGTTGTACTGTTTGTGCCTGTAGTGACCAACGAAACTGTTCATGAACGCGAGCTTGACCTTGCTGGCCTAAACGCTGTGCAAACGCTGAGTCATCCAAAAACCGATTCATCGCTTGGGTAAGCATGGTTACATTTTCTGGCTCAACAAGCAAACCAGTTTGACCATCAATCACGGCATCATGCACGCCGCCACTATTGCCGGCAATGACTGGTTTCCCAAAACTGTTCGCTTCCAAATAGACAATGCCAAAACCTTCAACATCATTATTGCTAAGCTTCCGAGAAGGCATGACAAAAAATGTACACGCGGCAAACCATTGCGCGATTGCTTCGTCAGAAATTACTTCGGTAAAGTGAACAATGTCATCAACGCGCTGCTCACGGGCAATTTGTTCTAAACGTTGACGATCAGTTCCATCGCCTACAATAATGTATAAAATATTCGGAAATATTTTTCGCAATTCAGGCAATGCACGTATCACCATGTCAAATCCTTTTCGTTCAACCAGCCTTCCCACACTTAAAATAATTTTTTTACCTTGCGCAATACCCGCAGCAAGATACTCAAGCGAACATCGGCTTTGCGTAGCAAAACGCAGTTCGCGCGAGTAGTCTTGCGGAGGGTGTTTAGCAGATAATAATTCAGGGGTAATATGCGGGCAAGGGTAGACTAAAAAAATTTTATGTGACTGTACACCCAATTCACGCAGTTTATTTTTTGTAAATGAACTCACCGTTGTAACAGCAGCGGCTTTGTGCAAAATGTTCTTGATTAACCATTGTTTACGACGCGAACCTTCTGGCCCAAATGGCAACGTGACATCCATGGCGTGCGTCATCACCGTATAGGGAATACGCAGCCACAAATGCAACATAAGCGCAACCGTTCCTAATGGTAAAATCTGCCCAACCAATAGATGCTCTATTTTTTCTTTTTTTATCAATCGATAAGTCGATGATACTGCCTTCAACCATTTCGGCCATACCCAGCGCGATGACGAGAGTAATTCGCCGTGAGCATTATCGAGCACGACGATGGATTCTTGTGGCAACTGTTCAACCAAATGTCTATAATAATTCGCTACTCCACCAACCATCGGCGGATAATCCAGTGTCATGAGAAGTGTTTTTTTCATACGCTTATACTAACCGCGTTTGAGAATCGCTTTTTTCAATTGATATAATTCTTCTTTTGTCAATCCATTCGTCAGTAACAATACGGTTGCATACAATACCCCACCAATAATAATAAGAAGCAAAATGTTATACGTATATTGCACGAAATAGAGCACGACCGTCATGACGCCAGCTGCAAAAAAGGTTGCGGCAAATTTTTTAAATACACGAAGGATAGAGAAACCAGAAATACGGTACACCCATGGCAAGCCGAGCAAAACTAACAACACATTCGAAATGACTGCGGCAATTGCCGCACCATTAAATGTATAATACGGAATAAGGATAAAGTTCAAGATAATATTCACTACCAGTGAAATACACATGTTGACGGTATTTAACTTTTGACGATTCACCGCATTTAAAAAATTTCCAATCGGATAGTTCAAAAAAATAAACGGTAGGGCGATCATAAATATACGCAAGGTTGTAATCGAACCAGCAAAAACTGTTCCCCATCCACGCAAAATAATTTCATCTGCCAATACCAGAACACCACCGACAATGGGCATGCTCAATAAAAACATATAAAAGATACCCGATTCTACAGCAAGGTGTAGCTGATCCTTCGCATGCTTATAATAATGACTCACGACAGGAAAGTAGCTACTCGCAAATGCACCCGGCAGTACGGTTAATGCAAACGCCAACTTATAGGGCAGGGCGAACCAACCCGCATGCGAATCGCTAATCATAATTTTCAGCATCAATCCATCTGCCGTGCCACTTAACCGGAAAAAAATACCAGCGATCGCAAATGGCGCGGCGAGGAAAATAACTGTTTTAACATCTTTCCATTGCCATTGAAAGTGAAATGTCAGTCCCGTTTTCCATTTTACCAACACCCACATGTATACTAACTGTATGAATGAGCCAAACAATAATGGTAATAACACATACACAATCGGTAGGTGAAAATGTAAAAATAGAATCCCAGCAACATAGATCACACTTTGATAGATGAGAATGCCGAACGCTTCCCATTGCATCTGTTTCAATGAACGAAAAATGGTAAACAGAGTAAAGGTTAAGGTATCCAACACGATAATACAACCAGCAAGATAATATAAATACACATCTGTACTGTCGACATTATGAAACACGATATGCGAGAGCTGCGTGGCCACAATATATACGGCCAACGTCACAGCAATCAGTACAATTTTGATACTAAAAAATCGATTAAAGTGTTGTTGTAACCGATCTTCGTCTTTTGCCACTTCGCGAGTAAATAGTGCGCCAAGACCAAAATCCATGAAAATAATAAAAATCGAAGAGAAGCGCAACGCCGTATCATATTTCCCTAAGTTCGCGGTACCAATTCCAGACGCTAAATAGCCATAATAAACAAAAGAGATGACCTTTTGCAAAATGGACGCAATGGTGAGATAGGTCGTATTTTTTGCGATGCGCCCTGATGCCCCCATATACGATGGATTTACGCCTGTAACGGCAGGCTGACTATTAACGTTTCGACCATTGTGGAGAACGTCTTGCACGTTTGAGGCCCGGCTTCTTACGTTCTTTTGCGCGTGGGTCACGAGTCACATAACCTTTTGATTTCAATGCCGTCTTCCATTCTTCATTCATTTTAATCAGCATGCGTGTAATACCATGGCGACAAGCTTCAGCTTGTGAACGGCGACCGCCTCCAGTTACTTTAATAGAAAAATATCCATCTAATGGAGCAGCAATTAAATCAATAGGCGAAACAACAATTGGCGATAAATCAGAGGCGCACCAATCTGTATGCACTTTCTCATTCACCAGCACTGTACCAGCAGGATGCTGCGTAGATTTCATAAAACGAACTCGTGCTGTTGCCGTTTTTCTTCGCCCAACAGTATAGAGGTAACTCTGGCGTTTCTTTTTTGTTGAAGTTGAATCTGGCGTCATGTTATTCTATGATTAATCGTTTCAGCATATTTGTTCGCAAGGTATTATTCGGTAACATTTTTCGTACGGCCATGCGTAACATTTTTGCTGGATCATTTTTGATTAAATCTTTTGCCAGCGTTGTTCGAATACCACCAGGATAACCCGTATTGCGATAATACACTTTCTGTTCTACCTTTTTCCCAGTGAGCTTGATCTGCGCCGCATTTTTTACAATAACCCGCGCACCATGGTCGATATGACGCTCAAACGTGGGGAGATGTTTGCCCATCAGCATACTGGCTATATTTGCAGCTAGCCGACCGAGTGATTGTCCAGTAGCATCAATTGTTTGTACATCGCGTTGAAAATTCTTTGACATAGATATAAAATTTATAACTTTGGCTTGGCCGCTGCGTCTGAAATCAATTCCAACATCATTTGAGCAGCACCATCACCTTTGCGTGCAGCAACTTTTGCAGAAGTAATATATCCGCCCGGACGTTTCTGATATTGTGGGCCAAGAATATTCACAATGCGCATTGCTGCCTGCTTATTTCCTAATACACTTTCTAACTGACGAATGATTGAAGGATTTTTTTCTTTCCCTTTCGTGATCAGTTTCTCTACCATCGATTTAACTGCGCGCGCTTTTGCTGGAGTCGTTTGCACGCGACCACGCATAATCAAACTAATCGCCAACGTGCGCATTAATGCTTTTCTCGCGGCGCTATTTCGGTCAAGAACAACGGTTTTCTTTTTATGACGCATACAAAATCAATGAATTCAATTTATTCTTCGGTCGTTTCAGTCGGTTCTGCCGTACCCTCTCCATCTGTTTCTTCATCTGCTGTTTCGCTTTCTGCAATAGCTGTTTCTTCCGAAGGCAGTTCAAATGTAGAAGCAGAAAGCGCCTGAAATTGTTCAACAAGAATGTTGGCTGCAGAACGAAATGCTTCTTCTGGGCTCATTGTGCCATCTGTAGAAACATCAAGCAGCAATTTATCGTAATTGGTCATCTGCCCTACGCGAACATGCTCCGTACGAAAATTTACATTACGCACTGGGCTATAAATAGAGTCGATGGCAATATATCCCACTTCGATATTTTCATGTTCCCGAGATTCCACTGGCACATATCCACGTCCTGGTTGAATAATCGCTTTCATGTGGAATTCAGCAGCTTTATCTGTGAGCGTAGCAATCATTGCATCTGGGTTCACGATTTCAACTTGCGCATTAGATTCAAAATCACCAGCTGTCACTACCTTCTCCCCTTTCACTTCCAACACTAATTCCACTGGCTCTTCACTGTGTAAACGGAAACGAAGCGCTTTCATATTCAAAATAATTTCCACCACATCTTCCTTAACATGGTCGATAGTGGAAAATTCATGATCAACGCCTTTAATTTTAATAGCGGTCACCGCAACACCAGGAAGAGACGAAAGTAAGACACGGCGCATCGCATTGCCAAGCGTGGTGCCATAACCAGGATAGCATGGGCTCACGCTGATTTGCACTTTATTCAGTTCACCGGCAATAGGCGTCGATTGAATAGTTGAAGGAAGAGAGATGTTTTCCATAAAGATATGGTAAAAGTAGTAAAAATTTAGAGAGAGTACAACTCAATGATTAAATGCATTTGCAAATCGGATTGAATCATCTCTGTCGATGGCAGCTGAGTAATAGTAACTTTCAAATTGTTTTTATCTACAACCATCCAAGCCGGCACTTCTCCATTGGTAGTCGTATTTTTGGCTATTTCTGTCCAATAAGCGTTTTTCGCCTTTCCCGTTTTTACGGTTACTATATCACCTGCTTTTACTTGATAGGATGGGATATTGACACTTTTGCCATTCACCTGAAACTGTGCATGTGAAACCAACTGACGAGCTTGGCGACGTGTTCCGGCAAACCCAGCGCGATAAGCAATATTATCTAAACGTCGTTCTAAACCGATGAGCATCAATTCACCTGTTTTGCCGCGTTTTGCTTTTGCGCGTTCATAATAGGTACGAAATTGACGTTCGAGAACACCATAAATCGCTTTCGCTTTCTGTTTTTCACGCAACTGCATACCATAGCCAGTCAACCGTGGTTTTCCTTTTGGTCCGTGCATTCCTGGAGCATAGTTACGCTTGGTGAGTGGGCACTTCACGTTTCCACAAACCCGTTCGCCCAAACGACGGCACCGCTTATGTTTTGGTCCTAACATTCTTGCCATATATTTATACTCTACGTGGTTTTTTAGGTCGACATCCGTTATGCGGAATAGGGGTAATGTCACGAATTGTCAGCATGTTAAATCCTTGAGCGTTCAGGGCACGAATCGCCCCTTCACGACCGCTGCCAATACCGCTAATAAATACTTCAACATCTTTTAAGCCGGTTTCACGCACACGTTCTGCCGCATCTTTTACAATCACACCAGCGGCATAAGGAGTAGATTTTTTTGGTCCTTTGAATCCACAGCGGCCAGCAGAAGATTGTGAAACAACATTTCCTTGTTGATCCGTAAACGAAACAATCGTATTATTATAGGTAGATTGAATATACACCTTACCACGAGAAAAATTTTTCTTTTTAGATTTTTTCTTTTTTCGGGCTTTCTTGGCGCCATCATCTTTTGCTTCAACAGAAACAGCGGCATCGGTTTGTGGAGCCTCAACAGCAGCTGTTGGTGTTGTTTGTAATTCTTTCTCTGTCATAAATTATGTCTTTTGATCAGTTTGTTTACGGCCAGAACCAGCGGTCTTTCTTACGTTTCCACGAACCGTTCGATTGTTCGTTCGGGTTCGTTGACCACGGACAGGCAAATGTCGCGCATGGCGCACACCACGATAGGCATTGATCTCTTTCAACCGTTTTACATTAGACATCACATCACGTTTCAATTCTCCTTCAATCTTGATTCCCCCTTTTTCAATAGCATCGCGCAATTTGCGAACTTCGTCTTCAATTAAATCTTTCACTCGTGTATTTGAGTTGATTCCAGTTTGAGACAAAATACGTTTACTTAATGTAGGACCGATACCATAAATATAGGTGAGCGCAATCTCAATGCGTTTTTCTTTTGGTAATGTGACTCCAGCGATACGTGCCATATAAAATAAAAATTAACCTTGTCGTTGTTTATGCTTTGGGTTGACACATGTCACCCACACACGGCCTTTGCGACGTGTGGTGCGGCAAGAATTGCACATTTTGCGAACGGATGCTCGTACTTTCATACACGTTATAAACGGGTTATAATACGACCTTTGGTCAGATCGTAAGGGGTCATTTCTACCATCACTTCATCACCAGGAAGCACACGAATTTTATACATGCGCATGCGCCCAGAAAGATGAGCTAAAATTTCATGGCCACTTTCCAGTTTGACACGAAAGGTGGCTGAAGGCAGTTGTTCTTCTACAGAACCCTTGACTTCAATAAAGCCCTTTTTATTTGATTTGATTTCGCCTTTTGTGGACGAGGTAGACATGGGGTAAAAAATAGAGAAATTGGCGCAAAAAAATAATAGTCTCTATGCAAAAAATTTGCTTAGAGGATAGACGAACTGTTTGAAAATCAACAGATTCTTTGCCAAGTTCGTGTGTCTGCGCCATTTTTCAATTGCTAACGGATTATACCAGTCGCCTTTTTTCGTGTCAAGGACTAACCCCGGGTGTGGAAAACTAAATTATATTTTTCACCGTACTTACTCTTGTATTCCTAAATAAATATCTGGCAGCTGTTCAGGATGATACGCAAAAAAAGAAAGAATATTGGTTTTATTGGGTTCATCTTGAGGAAATAGTCGCTTCATATCATTATGGCTGAAAGATTCACCATCATATAACAATTTTAATTTCATTGCTGTAGTACCACTCGATTGCCCACCAGCATGTGCCAGTTCATTCCAATCAGCAGAAATTACATAAGGAATATCTTCTCGGAATAAGGCTGAAAACGGAATAATTGGTTGGTGTCGATCGATTGTTGTTTGAAAATCCAACAATTTCAACCGTTCTTGTTGATTCAATGTTCGGGTGTATAGATCAATAATTTGCTGGTCAATGGTAGGGTTTTTTACATTATCATATCTAATGTGCCCCAAAAAATCGTTCATAAACGGAATATATTCTGGAAGGTGTTCAATCGTATGCGAAAATACCCATTCTTCTGGATAATCTGCAACCATATTCGCGGTTTGCAAAAAAGAATCTACCGAATCAAATTTTAGTTCTAATGGTGCCTCTCCCTCTGGAGGTTGAGTATAAACCGGTAATTGAAGATACGCCTGAGCGAAATTCCGTATACTTCTATTCCTAGTCGCACGATCTGCTGAAAACGGAAATAAATCAAAAATAGCCGTTTTATATCTATTTGTGAATTCTGGGTGTTGGTGTAATTGTGATTGAATAAATGTGCTGATTTCCGGTAAAATATTTATACCATGTCGACCAATCAATGCGATAAAAAAATCTATCATCTCATCTGAGTTATCTTGTATGCGTTCCACTACCACTCCTAATTTCTCTTTGATTTCTCCTCCAGACGGTATGCTGCCTGATGTGCTTAATAAGCGTATAATCTCATGAATGCGTTGTTTCGGAAGAGCTTGTAATTCAGCAACGGTATAATCAGCCAACGTCCACCAGGATTCCATTTGAGCATACTGTTGTTCTGCCTGTTTTTCTATATCAGCATAAAATGACTGGTTTGTTGTTTTTGCCAAATCACCCGAATATTCTGTAAACCGTTTGAGCATGAATGTTTTTATTAAAACAGCAGTTACACTATTTTGTTGCAATCTTGCTTGTTCTATTGTATCTGTTGGCATCTGAGCGAATAAACGATCATAGATTTTCTGCCATTCATTAGCAAAATTTGGCCCTGTACTCAACTCAGCAAATAAATCTTCTGCAACATTTGGCTGAAAACGATAGAGTACCAGTTGAATATTTTTTGGATGTTTTTGCAATTCTTTTGCAATAATAGACACAATGTCGTTATACTCATTTTCTTTAACGAGTTTCAATTGAAATAATACTTCTGACAAACGAGCTTCATCATACATTCGTTTAATCACCTCTGGCTGTTTTAGAAATTTAACAAAAGATGCAGATTGATAGAGTTTCGGCACTGTAAATAATTCTTCAGAATGAGAATTAATATCGAGAGTGGTTTCAAAAAACTTTTCTAAACCCTCCCGCAAAAGAGTCTTTTTCATTTCGTCTATTTGTGCAGAAGAAATTTCCTGTGCTTCTGCGTGACCGTGTAAAAAAGTATTGACAAATGTATGCAACGGCATCGGTCCTCTAGACAATTCAGCGTTGCTAAACAGTGGATATTCCTGTCCATCTTCCGAACCAGAAATTTGTACTTGCTGTTCCGCCAATAACCCATCCCAATCATCACTCAAATATGTCACCACATGTCCAGCCAATGGTTCAACAATTCCTGGAGCCAAAGCAGCAAATGGTTGGGTACCTGAAGTAAATGGCTCCTGGGGATCAATATCATTAAAAGTCATAACGACTGATGCGGAATCTGCGCGCTCAGGAAATTCTATCGCTGTGGCGATATGGTCATCCCAATGTACGATACGCAGTTGGGAAAGCACGGCACGATCGATACGGTAGTGTGTATAAATCGCATCTAACAATATCGCGGTCATACGCGACACCTGACAATTAACCATGCCTGATTCTAATTGCGCCGAAAAAGAAGCATTGCCTTGTAAAAAATATGTTTGATCTTGAAAACTATTTGTATAAAAACGATCCGGACCAAGAAATAATAGCGTTTGCATCTGCGGTAAATCATGCATCAAATCACCTGTCCATTCTACATCTGTTCGTTCGAAGAGGTGTTGCAATTTTTTCTGGTACATATTCAACATGCGTTCTTCATCTGCATGCATTCTTTGTTTTAGTACATGGATATCCACGGATTGGGTATGTTGTTTTTCAAGATACTCAATAGCAAAACGCAGTACATCAAGATGAATATACCATTCTGGTGGTGCCATACGAATTTCCTCACTTGATCTTTCTTTTTCCAACGATGGCCGGATATATGTTTCAATCGTTTCATCAACGGCGTCCCAATATTCTTGGCGCAGCTTTCCCAACACTTCTCTATTGTGACGCTCAATACGCTCTTGGTCACGAAGAACATCACCTGCTTCTAGACCTGGAGAAGGAATATTCTGGGTCGCATTTGGTCTTTCTGAAGAAGGAAGCGGTGGCTGTGGTTCATGCAAGGCCAGTGCCGCGCCCAGAAGTGCCCCATGAGCAAGAATGGAAGCACCATACGATTTTTTAACGCTGGGCACGGAGCGTTTCTTCTGTTCTGGCCGTTCGGCTGCCATAAAAATGCTAGGAATTATTTGCGGACACTTCGGCTTTAATGCGACGAATGCCCGCTGAAGAAGATTTTTCGGAGGTAATTTTGAAGCTGCCGAGTTCACCAGTGTGTTCTACATGTGGCCCGCCACAAATTTCTGCAGAGAAATTATCGGCGCCTTCACCAACAAAATAGACTTTGACCTTGTTACCAAGTTTCGCGTATTCATCTTCAAAATACCCAATTGCTTGCGCGGCTTTGGCTTCCTGCGTGGTCATCTCTTTCCAAAATACCGGAAGGTCGCGTTTGATCACGTCGTTAATGGTATCTTCAATATGTTTGCGTTCTTCCTCTGTGAGTGCGCGGTCAAAATTGAAATCGAAACGCAATCGCTGCGGGGTAATATTCGACCCCTTTTGTTCTAATTGCTCACCAAACATAGTTTTAAGCACTTTATGCAGCAAGTGTGTTGCCGTATGCAACCGGCGAGATTCGAGCGAATGATCAGCTAGGCCCCCTTTGAATTTTTTTGCAGCGCCAGCGCGTGATGTTTGTTGGTGTTTTTCAAACTCGGCGTCAAAACTCATTTCATCCACATTCGCGCCGCGCTCTTTTGCCAGTTCCACGGTCATCTCCAGGGGAAAGCCGTAACTTTGAAAGAGCAAAAAGGCATCGTGCCCGGAAATACTCTGCGCATCTTTTTCCAAAATCTTTTCAAATTCTTTTAAGCCGTGATGCAGCGTAGATTGAAATTTACTTTCCTCTGCTGCCAGCGCTTTCATCACCCGTTCGCGATTACGCTGCAGTTCCGGATACGCTTCTCCATAATCGCGCACAACCACTTCAGCAATATCACCAATAAACGCTCGGTCAATGCCAATGCGCTTGCCTTCACGTACTGCTCGGCGAATTAAACGCCGCACAATATATCCTTGATCCACGTTACTTGGTTCCACCCCACGGTCATCCCCAATAATAAATGTGGCGGTACGCATGTGGTCCGCAATAATACGGAACGCGCGCTCAGCTTCAGCATATTTTTTGCTAGAAACCTCTTCAATCTTGTTTAAAATAGGAGTAAATAAATCGGTATCAAAAACGTTCGTCACTCCTTGTACCATTTGCGTAACACGTTCCAACCCCCAACCCACATCTACATTTTGTTTCGGTAAGTTATCGTAGCCCCCTTTTCCATCTTTATTGAATTGCATGAAGACATCATTGCCAATTTCTACCACATCACCGGCGTCATTGGCCGCAACGAATTCTTCATGGGTCAGCTCACCCAACGTTCCACGCCAATCATAAAAAATTTCGGTGTCTGGGCCACACGGTCCAGTTTTTGTTGGCAGATCCCAAAAATTATCTTTTCGTCCTAAAAAATAAATGCGGTTTTCGGGCATGCC
This sequence comes from Candidatus Kerfeldbacteria bacterium, assembly GCA_016182555.1. Classification (GTDB taxonomy): domain Bacteria; phylum Patescibacteriota; class Patescibacteriia; order UBA9570; family XYC2-FULL-38-9; genus JACPGJ01. Next base: position 38,022 of record JACPGJ010000008.1, on the reverse strand, counting down.
AGCTTCTTTCCAAATTGCCGCAGCTTCTTCGTCTTTGGGAATATTGCCTTCTCCTTCAAAACAGGTCACATACATACGCTGCGGGTCTAACCCAAAACCATATTCAGTGTTTGTCATCAGTTCATACGTCCACAAAATCGTATCGCGCTTGAAATAATCGCCTAAACTCCAAAACCCGAGCATTTCAAAAAACGTAAGGTGTCGGTTATCCCCCACTTCATCAATATCAATGGTGCGCACACATTTTTGTGAATCAGCCAGGCGCGTGCCTGAAGGATGCGCCTCTCCCATCAGGTATGGCACAAGCGGATACATGCCACTATTGGTAAATAGCAATGTGGGGTCATTTTCTGGCAACAGCGAAGCGGACGGAATAATGACGTGGCCGCGTTCTTGAAAAAAATTGAGAAAGCGTCTGCGAATTTCGTGAGCGCTTAACGCTTGGGAGGTTGTAGCCATACATGTAATGCGTGAAGATAACGATAAATAATAAAGAGAGCGATAGGCTGAGCTGAAACACCAGCCATGATATCGTAAAGCGTATCATAGGGTTCACCGGCTTGCCCATGCATGTGTGTACCAAAGAGCATATCGGATTGCCATTCAAAATATTCCCACAACAATATGAGTAAAATGGTACACGATGCTGAAAAAAACTGTACAGATAGTAAACTATATTTACCGATGAATTGCAAATACTGCCCAAGCAGCATAGCGATGAGAAGCGTCGTGCATAGCGGAATAATGAGATGCAGTACCATATCGAAATATCTTGCGCTTAAATAAAACTTTAATGCGCCAAGAGCGTTCAAAGAAACAAATAGTCCGCCCACAATTTCAATAAAAGCGATAGTACGCCATGAACTCCACTGATGCATGGTAGTGTGCATATACAAATAGCGTGGAGCAAAAACAGCAAACGTATAAAATAGACCAGCAGCCACTTTAAAATAATCATGTGGGCCGAATGCAAAATAGAGAGAAAATACAAAAAACAATGCGCTTAAACTGATCGTGGTACACAAAGATATTCGGTCAATGGATATTCGCATAATAGCTACTGAATGATACCACCACCAAGCACAATATCGCCAGCATAGAACACGGCGGATTGGCCGGCAGTAACCGCACGTTGTGGTTCTTGAAAAAGAACGTTCACCGTTTGCTGCGTTCGCGGCAGTAATTCTCGCGAGCTGCTTGTGCCCTCAGGGGTACGTTTGCCTTGTGGCAAGCCGATGCTCGCTCCGAATTCTGCCGCTACCGCAGCCGGTTGTGCTTGTTGTCTATAGCGAATCTGCACATCAGCTTCTTTCGGCAATGGAAATTCGGTTAACCAATGCAGATCACTCACGCGGCAGGAAGCTTGAAATAATTGCGAATCATCTTTATTATTGGTGACAAACAATATATTTTTTTCTTGGTCTTTTTTGACTACATAATACGGACCTGTTCCACCAATATTGATACCGCGGCGTTGCCCAATGGTGTAAAAATGAAGCCCATCATGCTTCCCCACCACAACACCATCCAGTGTTTGAATGACCCCTGGTCTTTTCTCAATATACTGGTCAATGAATTGCTTGTAATCAATATTGCCAATAAAACAAATGCCGGTGGAATCCTTTTTATCTGCATTGGGAAATTTTTGCTGTTTTGCAATGGCGCGCACCTCTTCTTTTGTGAGGTCAGCCAATGGAAAAACAACACGTGGTAACACGGCACGATCCAGGCGATACAAAAAATAGGTTTGGTCTTTGTTCCGGTCACGCGGCCGGCACAGACGCCCTTGGTTATCAATTTTCGCATAATGCCCCGTGGCAACGCCATCTACCCCTTCCAAGCGCAATGCTTTTTCCAAAAACAATTGAAATTTGATTTCTTGATTGCACAAAATATCAGGGTTCGGTGTTCGCCCAGCTTTGAGTTCCGCAATAAAATAATCAAAAACACGGTCGCGGTATTCTTCCACAAAATTAAACGTCGTGTATGGAATATCTAATTGTTGGCAAACGGCACGTACATCTGCAAAATCTTCTTCCCAGGTGCAACCAGCCATCGTTTCTTGTTGTCGGTAGCCAGGTTCAGGTGTCGCATCTTCCCAATTTTTCATGAATACACCAAGTACATCAAAACCCTGCTGCTTCAACAAATACGCGGCAACAGATGAATCCACTCCTCCGCTCATGCCAACAACAATTTTTTTCACAGCTGCAATAATTATTTTCCTAACGGATTATGCTTGGTATTCACTTCTTCTCCGTCTAAGTAGCCATCACCATCCGTATCGGCTTTATTTGGGTTCGTACGATACGTCGCTTCTTGAGCATCGGTCAATCCATCTTTATCTGTATCCACTTGTTGGTTGGTATTTATGGTGCCAGGAGAAGCATTGATTTGGGTATACAACCAAAAACCAGCGCCCCCAATAATTCCCAACGCAACAATAGCAATAAAAATAATAACCATTTTTTGTCCGGTGGATAAGCGCTCTCGGCTAAATAATTGATCTTGTTCTTCTTGAGTGAGGGCCGCTTGTTGGAAGGTTGGCGAGGTCATACCAGGATCAATAGGTGCAAGTGCTGGTTGCTGATTTGGTAACGGTTGGTCAAAAAAATTTCCTGTTGGTGTTGGCGCAGGTCCTGGTGTAGCGATAGGTGCTGGTGCGGGCGCTGTGGCTAGTTGGGGCATTACTGGCTGCGGTTCGAACACTGGTGTTTGTGGTAGTGGCTGTGGAGCAGGTTGAACAGGAGGTGGTGTAAATACCGGTGCAGGAGCTTGCATCGGTGTTTCAGGAAACGGCGCAGGCGCTGCTGGTTGTGGCTGATAAACAGATTGAGGGAAGGGTTGATCTGGAATCACCGGAGGAACAGTTTGCTCTGGTATTGGTTGAGGAAGAGGTGCTTGGGGCATCGGCTGCGGTGCAACAGCGTATATTTCAGGTGTTGGCGGCGTCTGAAGTGGTTGTACTGGTTGTGGTTGGTACTGTACCGGTATGGGAGGTTGAGGCGTTTTTTGAACCGATACTTGCGTTGGTGATTGTGCTGCTGGTGGTGGATCAAAAGCGTCAGCTGCCGGCATGGTCCCGGGTTGTACTGGCATTTGCGGAAGTGGTGGAAAGGTATTGTTTGAATCTGGCATAAGGATATTGATGAATTATGTTGAGTATATCAAAATGCCTGAGTACTGTAAATAATAATAATATCGACATAGTACACAATGAATAAAAAACTGCTATACTAATAAGTACCTATGTCTATTGCCATCATTGAACAACTCCGCAACGTCAAAATTAAACATAAAATTGTGTTCATTTTTGGTATAGTGTTTATTTTGCTGCTCAATCTTGGAGTGTTGAATATTTTTTCCATTCGCGACATTCAACAACAAACTGAAAAACTTTCTGTACAAACAAATCGACTCATTCAAACTTCGAACATCAAAGACAACCTCAATCTCTCTATTCTTGCCGCCAACGAATATGTGCGAACTGGTGACGTGGCGAGCAAAAAAGAATATGAGAATGCGATTCGGCAAGCGTTAATTGCGCAAGTGGAATTATTTTCGCTATCACAATCACAATCCGAATTAGAATTCACACAATCTTTTGAAACACATATCAATGCCGTGTATAGCTCATTGAACGATCTGATTGAAGCTTATGAAAATGGAGCGAGCAACACGGTATTGGCATCTGCTCAAGCGATCGTGTCAAAAAACCGTGATGCATTTTCCAATTTTGTTTCGCAAGAGGTAGAAGACCGTATTCAACAATTTACGAGCAACCAAGAACAGAGCACGGCTTATGCGGTACAGAAAACAATCACCATTGTATCGATTATTGGCTTTTTAGCGTTTATTGTTTTTATCTTTATTTCGATTTTTATGCGCCGCGCGGTCACACAGCCGCTTGAACAATTAACAGCGGTCGCGCACGATATTGGACAAGGACGTTTTCGCCCAGCAACGGTTGATAGCCATGATGAGCTTGGCGTATTTGCAGATACATTTAATATTATGATTCAACGAATTCAAGCAACACAGGAATCGTTGAAGATTGAATTAGAAAAAACACGAAAACTGGATCAACAAAAAACAGAATTTTTATCGATCGCTGCACACCAATTACGCACACCAATCTCTGGCATTAAGTGGTTAATCAGCATGACCGTAGACGGCGATTTAGGTGATATTTCTCCAGAAGCAAAAAACCAACTGAAAAAAGGATTAGATAATATCAATCGCATGACACTGCTGATCAATAGCTTGCTTGACGTGTTACAGGTAGAAGCAAAAAAACTCACATACGAAACTCGTTCAGTAGAATTAGTGCCGTTTATACAAGAACTTTTTGAAGAATTTGATACAGCAGCAAAAGAAACAGGCATCATCTTCACTGTAGAGAAACCAACGACCCCCTTACCAGCTGTTTCCATGGACCCAGAAAAAATGAAACTTGCATTTCATAATATTATTGACAATGCTATCAAATATACACCAAAAGGTGGGACAGTCGATATCGCATTTGAAAAAACGAACGATGAAGTACTCACGCAGATACGTGACACCGGTTATGGCATCCCTGCAGAAGAACAAGATCGTTTGTTCACCAAATTTTACCGTGGATCCAATATTCAAACTATTCAAGCCGATGGATCGGGCCTCGGATTATTTCTTGCGCATGAAATTATCACTCAGCAAGGTGGGGATATTATTATAGAAAGCGCTATCAACAAAGGCACCAAGGTGATCATTCATCTTCCCATTGCACCGCCTACTCCTCCGGCGGCGTAAGGAGCACACTCATACGTGGAGCGTCATAAATGCAAACGATATTTTTGCCTCCTTCTTTTGCGAAAAAATGAGCAGCATCCGCTTGTCTCTGCAGCTCGGTTGGATTCGTGAATTCCCACACTGAACGACCATGAAGAGTTGTTGGCGTCATTTCAGGAATGGCGGCACCGACGCTAATGGTCACTGGAACCTGCGTGTTTGCAAATTCTTTTTCTACAGCTGCACGAAAACGTTCCCCTGCATGAGTTACCTCAGTTCGATCTACCGTGTCAATCAATACACTAAATTCATCTCCCCCAACACGAGCAGCAAACTCTCCTCCGCGAACAAGCGTACGAATAATCTCTCCTAATTGACGGAGTACCTTATCGCCAAACGGATGGCCACAGGCATCATTAATACTTTTTTTAAAATTATCAATATCAAATGATAATACAGAAAAGGCTTTGCCTGTTCTTTTCGCTAATTCAAAACGTTCTTGTATTTTTTCTTCATACGCTACACGATTGGGTAATTGGGTTAAATCATCAATACGTGCAAAATGTTGCAACCGTTCTAACGCTCCATGAATATGCTGCATATCGCTTGGTGCATGGGTCAAAATGGCTTCGACAAAAGTTGATGTGGAAAAAAAACGTTGTAGTTTTCCAACAGTGGTATTCGCGATTGTTGGATCTTCACTTGCGACTTGATATGCTTGCACAATTTCTTTCGGTTCAATTTCACTTTTTAAAAATTCATAGTGTGTGTGCAAATCTGCTAATGTGCCCTGTTCGGCTGGTTCCATTCGCGGTTGAATATTGCATACATCTGATCGAAAAATTTCTATACGGTCTCTACCCTGTCCACGATTTCGGGTTCCGCGTTTAGCGGCATATAATGCGTGATCTGCATCACTAGTCAAATCTTCTGGTGTCTGATGGGATGCTAAATCGAGAGTTGGTGTATCACGATACTCCGCGATACCCGCACTAATGGTAATACGCAACGGTGGCTGTTTAGATTGATAATATGCAAAAAATTGTGCAGCTGCGCCTACATCGACCTGCTGAAGTTGAGTGTGCACACGTGAAAATAATTCTTTTTGAACGCGCTTACGTAACCGCTGCAGTGCTTGCTGCGCACCTGTCGCATCCGTTGCTGGCATCCGAATAGTAAACTCTTCTCCGCCATAACGATCAATACTATCTGTTGGTCGCAACACGTCTTTCATGATATGGACTAATTCTTGCAAAGCAATATCTCCTGCCAAATGCCCGCCATAGGTATTCACATCTTTAAAAAAATCGATATCCACAATGGCCAGGGTAAATGATTCATTTTCCAATTTTCCTCGGCGTCTTTCTGTTGAGCATTCTGGTCTTTGTTGACGCAGACGAGCAAACACGCGTTTCATCTCTTCCGTAAAACGCCGCCTATTACCTGCCAGCTCCGTCAATCCATCTATTGTTGTATGTTCTTCTAAGTGGTGAATCGCTTCTATGGCTTCCTCCGCATCCGATTCGCTCAATGCGCCAGGGAACAATTCATTATTCATATATTTCCCCACCATCATACGCAAAAACAACCCAGGTAAAACATTATGGTTATTCTCACGAGTGAATGCTTCACTCAACTCTCCTACTTCTCTTTCAATACGTGCACGCAATGGTACAGGGATAATCACTTCCTGTATAATGCGTGGAACCAGTTCCTTTTTTTGTGTGCGCTCGACCATACGTTTATTTTTGGTGGGTTATGTGTCGTTGAGAAAAAAATATACGCGCCTGTTTTTCATCAAGCCGCATAGCACGAATCAACGCTTGTACAGAATGAAATTTTTTATTTCCGCGAAGTTTTTTGAGCAACATAACGCGTAGCCACTTTCCATAAATATTTTTATCAAAATCTAAAATATACGTTTCGGCTTGGCGTTTCGTTTTATGAAATGTTTTGGCGGCACCAATAAATGTGATCGCTGAATATCTTCGTTTGTCGATTGTGGCATACGCACAATAAATACCTTCTGGAATAGGTTGGTGTAACCGCATGTTTGCTGTGGGAAAACCTAACGGTTTGCCACGACCATCTCCGTGGCGAACAATGCCCCGTATTATTTTTTGAGCTCTTTTTTTATGTGGTTCCATTCTTTCTTGAGTTGCTTCGCTAAATCTTGGGCAGTTTCTGTGGTCAATTTTTTCCGTTTTTGATACTCCGCAACGATATCATCAATCATGCCTTCGTAGCGTTGTTGCGTAAGTGAACGAATTTTTTCTGCGCGCTTCGCCACTTCGTTTGCCAAGTCAGCCGCATGTTCGCGACCTTTTTTGGCAATGGCTTTTCCACGTTTTGTGTTCGTGATGAACGTCAAGACGCCAGCCGCAACCGCGGCAGCAATGCCAGCACCAACAATAAATTTAGATGCACGGCGAGGTGTTGTGTTACTCATACAGGTTGTTGTTAATGATCTTCTCTTAGTGGGAAGTATAGCGCATTATTTGTATGAAAACAAGCTCTTCCCCTCTCTTTCAGGTTGAATAGCTGTTGCTGCGGCATCTGTTCAACACGGTGTAAAGACGATGTGACAAAGGAACAAAACCCCTTATAAATCAACGCTTGAGAACAATTCTGGGATACTCACGTCAGCCTGAACAACTTGACGGATATTCCCCGCCAATATCTCCGCTTGTTCCTCTTCGCCATGCGTAATAAAAATTTTTCGCAACTGTTTTTGGTTAAACCCACCCACCCACTTCAGCAACGCATTTTGGTCTGCATGCGCCGAATAGGCTCCTATCGCGCGAACTTTCGCTTTCACTGGGAATGGTTTTCCATTCACAGAAATTTCCTTCTTCCCTTCTAATAACCGCCGGCCAAGCGACCCGTTTACTTGAAACCCAACGATCAAATATTGGTTTGCAAAAAAGCTGATGTAATCTTCAATGTGGTGCACAATTCTGCCACCTTGCGCCATTCCAGACCCAGCAATAATAATTTTTGGTGCCGGAATATCATGAATTTTTTTGGATTCTTGCGGCGTGAGTGTATTATGCAAATTCGGAAATTGAAAAATATCATCTCCCTTTCGAATAATTTCTTGCGTTTCCAAGTTAAAATATTCTATGGAATCTCGAAACACTTCCGTGGCTTTAATCGCCAGCGGACTATCCAAAAAAATGGGAACAGGTGGAATATCTTTGTTGTTCGTCAAATTATTTAATTCAAAGAGTAACTCTTGGGTACGCTCCATGGCAAAGGCGGGAATCATCAACACTCCTTTCATTGTGGCAATTTCATAAATAGCGGATTGCAATAACAGTGTACGCGTTTTTTTATCTTCATGTGTGCGGCCACCATACGTTGACTCCATCACTATATAATCTGCTTCGCCAATCATATCTGTTGAATTCAAAATAGGGGCAGGACAATTGCCTAAGTCGCCGGAAAACACAATAGATTTTCCTTCCGCAGTGATACGAATACTCGATGAACCCAAAATATGCCCAGCATCGAAAAATTCCACCGTTGTATCACTATCGAGTGTGATCGGCGTGCGGTAAGACGTTTCTTCAAACTGGGTCACGGTTTGTTCAAAGTCTTCCAAAGAAAATATTGGTTCGTGCTGGTGTCGCCGTGCTTCATGTTCTAAAATATCAACTGAATCTTCTAAAATGAGTTGTGCTAAACGCGCGGTTGGTTTTGTGGCAATAATACGGCCACGAAATCCATCACGCACAAGCTTCGGAATTCGACCACAGTGATCCAAATGCGCATGGGTAATGAACAACACATCAATGCTCGCGGGATCAAAAGGAAAATCTTCAAAATTTTGTTGTTCCGCAATACGCTGCCCTTGAAACAGACCGCAATCAATAACCATTTTTTTGGTTGCTGTTTCTAATACATAACACGAGCCAGTGACTTCACGGCTTGCGCCACAAAATGTTAATTTCATTTGGCGGTTGGTTTATGGTTTGTTGGTTGGCTACTTCCGTGACAGTCTTCCAGAAATTTTCCTGAGCCACAAAAACAGAGTTCTTTCATGCGCTTTTCATGGCACTCTTCTTGACGCCAGGAAACATTATCACACACCTGACAACGATATTGTTTTTTCATCAGTGGATTCATACGTATACTATACCACTCTCCGCTCGGTGTTGACAATAACGTCTGCAATCATCTCTTCCCATGGTAATTGGTCTTGGAATCGGCGTAGATCTTCTGCCCGTGCACGTGTCTCTACCGATGGCGGAACCAACAGAGAACAACAATCTTCATACGGACGAATAGAAATATCGTACGTGCCGATTCGCTGTGCTTCATCCATAATTTCTTGTTTATCACAACCGATCAGCGGGCGTAAGACGGGCAGACGAATATCCTGCGTCACAGCAGTCATATTCTCAATCGTTTGCGAAGCTACTTGCCCAAGACTTTCACCCGTAATTACCCCTTTCGCACGGTGCAAGTGTGCCAAACGCTGCGCAATATCAAACATCGCTTTTCGGTAGAGCAAAATACGAAATGATGGTGGGGCTTGTCGAACGATCGCTTTTTGCATTTCAGCCAATGGTGCCAGCAGCAATATTGAATCTGGTTGGTACTGTTGTAACTGTTGAACGATCTCTTCGGTGTTTTCAATGGACGCACGCGAGGTCATGGGATAACTATGAAAATGCAGAAAAAACACACGTGCGCCGCGCTTCATCATACGGAAGCTAGCCACTGGTGAATCAATACCAGATGAAAGCATAGAAATGAACTTACCGCTTGTTCCATTTGGTAGTCCGCCTGCACCACGCTGTTTTGCAAACGAGATAAACTGTCCATCTGTGGTTATCGAAATACGCACTTCAATATCTGGATTCGTGAGTTGCACCTGCTTGTTATACTCTTCCACAATTCGCGCACCGAGTGTGCGGTTGACTTCTTCACTGGACATGGGAAATTGTTTATTTATGCGGCGCGCGCGAACCGAAAACGTCGTGAAGTCATGACCTGCCAATAACTGCAATACGGTTTTTTCTATATCTTCATATTGACCATGAATAACGTACGCAAATGCGAGAGTGGAAATTCCAAAAACATGTTGAATAACCGAAATGATCTGTTCTTCGTTCGTAAACGCATCCGCTACTCCCTCTTCCACCACCATTCTGCCGTATTGTCGTTGAATATGGTGCGGAATTTCGGCTGCGGTCAAAGCCGTGCGAACATTCTCTTCCAACTTCTTCTCAAACAATTTGCGGTTTCCCCCTTTCAACGCTAATTCTCCATAATGAATAACCAATACTTTTTTCATACGCGTACGATTCCACAAATTTGACAGAAACCTAATGGAATACGTTCTCTGCCTACCAACATATTATATTGCGCATAGGCAGGAGCAAATTCAACAAAACGCGCGCGCTCTTCTGCGGCAGAAATCGTTATGCGGTCTCCAGCGGCCACCGCCAGTTCACGTTCATCATTATCGGCTGCAACTAATCCTTGCCCGCGGGTGATTTCGACCACAATGGTGCTTTGCGGCGACACCACCAAATGGTTCATAGCGGTAATCGGATTATTAAATGCAATGCCCATACCTGCGGAAAAATAATTTCGCGTAATCGTTTGGTAATAGCCGGTAGAACCAAGTGGCGTACTCACAACAACTCCATCTCCAAACACTTCTTCTTCATACGGTGCATTATCAACGGCAAACCGAAAACGCAGCGTGCCATTCACGCGAACATGGCCGACGACGATATCATTCAATGCCACTATTTTTTCATGGTGAATCTGTGCAGATAATTTCATTTGTTCAACAAGTTGATATGCTCGACGAGCCAATAAAGAAAGCATTATTTTTTTGGCTTTTTCTACACACTCCGTACATACTCGGCTCGCACGAATCATCACTTTTGGTATACCGGGAAATAATCTCTCAGCACTAAGCAATGTTCCATCACCTCCATACGCGATGACTACTTCTGGTTCATCTGTATCAAAAACAAAATCGAATTCTTGAGTGCGGATATATGTTTGTAATTCTGCGGCACGAGAGCCAACAATATGAATCTTCATGAGTGTAATCGTGATCAACCTAAGCTACAACGAATCTTCGCAGATTCAATAATGGCAGTCGTCATCTGCGCTGGTTTTCGTTTTTGAAAAAATAGTGTCGAGGTCCAATTGCGATGAATATAACTTTCTGGCGTTGTTGGGCCAACAGGCTTTCCGATATATGTTTCAATCATGGCGATATCTTCAGCAATCGCACGCCACACACTTTCTTTCTGTATTAAAAATGCCAGGTTCTCTTTATTCACATATTGCGCGGCTGCACTCAAATCGTATGCAAATGTGGGATAGTGTTTTTCTAACGTTGCCAACTCTTGGGCGGACAACGATTGCAACGCCCGACCAGTGCCAATCATTTCTGGTGGAATACCGAGTGAATATAACGCTGCCGTAAAGGTAATTGCGCGTGGAAATTTCTTTTTGTTTTTACCCACCGTTCGCCCATAGCCAAGTAAACCAATATGCAACCGCCTCTCACGTCGTGAAGGAACAGCGGCGGCAACATCAATAATGGTATCAGCAATAGTGCCAATCGTTTCTTGATATGTACGTTCAAAAGCAATATTCACTCGTTTCAATATCGCAAACTCTTTTGGCGAAATAATGACCGGGTCTGTCGTTGATAATTTTGTATTCAATTCGTGAATACCGCGTTTTACGGTGGCCAGCGGAAAATCGTACCGAAACGCCGATTGAATAGTGACACTGCGAACGCCAGGATATGTTTGTAAAAATTCTTTCACACGATCTGGGCGCAAGTGACCACGGAACGGGAGGGAACCTGCGCCAAGCCACGGGTATACTGGAATGCCTTGGCGGGCAGACCATTGATATAATTCGGATAACGCCATCCGGTTTGCTAAAACGGCTGGTACGACACCAGAGATCAACGCCGGATCACTACGCGCCAAAAAAACACGCATATATTCCGGCTTGCGTTTGTACTGTTTTTTATGTTCTGCAACATAACGGTCAAGCAATGTATTCACGGTTTCCATGGAATGTACCCCTTCAATCAATGGAATCATCTGCACATAATGAAAATCGCGATGCGATTCCTTAAATAGTTTGTGTTTCATCTTTGCCAATTCCGTAAATGTTTTCTGCAAATAGATCATTTTCTTAGCATCATCAGCCATTGGCAAAATCATTTCAAACAGTGGCGGCGTATGTAACCCCAAGTCGCGAGCAAACTCTTCAGCCGTGAGTATGTTCATAAATGCCCGTGCTAACGAACGGCCTTTCTCTTCCCAAATATTTGGAATACGGAAGGTTAAAAAACGATCTCGCCCGATGTGATGTTTTGAAAAAAATGCATGGTATTCGGTGAGCAATTTTTCAATCACCCCTTCATCGACATACTTCCCTTCCCAATCCCACATATATTCTTCACAGCCAAGGTCTTGAAACGAAGAAGCGCATTCACGAACTTCTTCATGAATGCTGACATAGCCATCACCATCCGTTTCCCAATATGGCGCATTGGCGTTATCCGGATGTTGTGTCCCCATGGTTTGGGGAATTTTTCTGTGAGGTGTTTCGATCATTAGTTAATAATGAAACCGCCCACGATGATAAATAAAAACGCAAGAAAAGTCAGCACAGCAAGCTCACGATACAGAGTGAGTGCCTTGTTTTGAGATTTTTTATATAATAATCTCATGATCAACAGGATGGTTACCCCAAATAATATGATGGCTGGAACAGTAGACATATGATCAAATGTATAAAATAAATTATCGCTTATGTCAAGCAAATTTGCGCTTTACGCAGTGCCGCATGCAACACTTTAATGCAATCATGTTGCAACAAATACTGCTGGTCGCGTTCCGTAATCGGTAGAGCCAAAGTGATATTGAGTTCAACAGTTGACCCAGTCAATGCGGTATAGCGAATACTCAAGGCATCAGCAAGATCGATCTTTTCTTTTGTGTATTGTGCAATCAATTTTTGCAACGCTGCTGTTGCCGTTTTTTCAACAAGATCTAAATCATTACTGAGCGGCAAATTCATTTTTAAACGCACCTCCCCTTCTCGTTTGGACAAATTGTAATTCGTAATTGTTGCGAGCGCCAATTTGGCATTTGGTACCACCACACTATGGCCATACATATCGCGTACTTGCGCATGACGCCAAGTAATATCCACCACGCGGCCTTCTTCCCCGCTTTCGAGACGAATATAATCGCCAGGTTGAATATTTTTGGAAAAAACAATTTGTAAACCGGAAAATAAATTCGATAAGGTTGGTTGTAGTGCAAGAGCCACCGCTAACCCGCTAATACCAAACGCCGTGAGTAACGGTGCAACCGTAATACCAAAATGATTTAACACCAGAGAGAGCCCAATAATGGCAATAATCAAGCGAATGATATTCTTCAAAATCGAAGTCGTTTGAATTGCTCCACGTATTTTACGGGTATACACAAGCAACGATGCAATAATGATTCGCGATAAGGCTACAGAAATAGAAGCTACCGTAATAATGAAGAGTGCATGTTGCAACAACACAACTGTTTTATATGACAACGATAGATACAGTATAGCGATATAAAAACCACTCAGCACAAACCACAACATCACAAATCCACGAATCGAATGAATAATTTCTCGGCTAAATTTTGAAGAAATTTCTTTGCCTAAACGCCGCAATCGTGCAAAAAGAACTGTTTCTAAACATAACCCGATGAGTATACTCGCTATAAAAACAATCAATGGAACACTCACAGCATTCATAAAAAATAATAACGTTTATTGATGTTACTATATCACATCTTCAAAAGTGTATCCACCATTCGACAACTTATAGTGAAAGAGCATGCAGCATACGCTACAGGTAATAATCATTAAGAACATTCTTATCATTAACAAATAAAAATCTATGAAACACACACGTTTAGGCATCGGCCTTATCGCCATTGCACTCTTCGCTCTTCCATGGGCGATGAACATTTCACATTTCCATTTTGGGGTTGCATCTGCACGCGCAAACGCAGCAATAGAAATTGATGAGAACGATATAGATGACGATGGAGATGGCATGATTGATGAAATGAATACACTCGATGAAAATGGTGCGAATCCAGCATATAGTGCACTCGATCCAACAGATAAAGATAATTTCTTCTCATCTGTAAAATCATTTAGTGGGTACGAAAACAATACGGTACTTGTTCGATTCAATGATAATTCAGTGTATCAATACACCGTATTCACTGATGACACAAGTTATGATACGACCGTTCGTCGATATAAACGCACGAGTTACTTAGTGGTATTAAGCGGAGATGGAAACGAAATAGCATTACTGAACCCGTTTAATGGTATCGTGTCAGGCGACACTATGATTAGTGATACTGAATATACCGACAGTGGTATGAAACAATGGAATTTACGTCGTGATGAAGGTGATAAAACGATTGAAGTGATTGTGACTGCAAAAAATGACGATGAAACTCGCGTCTCTATTATTCGGGTGAATGTCGGAGATGCAACCTTAACCCTCGCATCCACGGATACCGTTTCTGAAACGAATGTCAACGTCGACAAGACTAAAGTTCGCAGCCACTGGATTGTATTGCGCGTTGGTATCCTACAACCCAAAGTTATCTTCTATGTGAATGATGACTACGAATTAGAACGAGCGTAAATCACCGAAACGAAAAAGAGAGGCTCCGTACAGCCTCTCTTTTTTTCTCTCGTTATTATTTTTCTGATCCGCGGTTTGTGCTGCTTGTGTTTCTATTGTGCGCGGTATTGTGCGTTGACAAATTGTAAAAAAATGCTAATCTGTAAGCAAAAATACACTACTTATGCCTCACCACAACGAAACACACCTTCAACCAGGACACCGCAACAGAGAAATGATGTTTAACCGTGAACTATTGCGCCGTTTACAAAAAGAAGAACATGTGAGCGAAGAACTCTATAGAGAATTGATACGAGAGGGCAATGCATTGCAACGGCGGGCATACGCAGGATACACACAAAGAGCATTAGAAATTCATTCACGAAAAGAACACCGCGCCTTGGAAATCATTGTGCATTGCGCGGATGGTCGCACAGACGACCCCGGAACATTCGAGCACGATCGCCGTGCCGGTTTTGCTATTGAACGCATGCCAATGGCTGGAATAATGCTGAATGAAGAACTGATTGCGATAACGAATGCGGAATCCCCTATGCAGCACCTGGAAAACACATTAGAACACCAAGAGGAACGTGAACATTTATTTGCACAACTCGAAAACCTGTTTGGAGAACGCATACGTGAACGAATCCAGTATGGTGACGAATTAATGGGCGGTATGCCGATAGTGATTGAATTACAATCTCATTCAGATACCGATGAACTGAGTGCTCATCATGAACACCTGGGGTGCGGCGCTTGGGGATGCAATACCGGCAAAGCATTAGAATCAACCGCGATCACCGCCCTCGTTCTTGAAGCGTACATTCAAGCAAAATTTCCTGACTATACTGAACGTATACGCATTACTCGCACACACCACTTAACCGGAACAAAGGAGCGGGTCATTGATGCCACACACCCAACGCTATTAAGTAAAATGAACCCAGAAATCGCGCAAGAAATGGTGAAGAAAAAACAATTTCGACCGGCTGGATTGGTCGATTCCACACAGCCTGTTCGCACAGAAAGCAAACCCTATAACCGGCATGACCGGGAAGCGCATAGTGAACCCGTGGTCTTTTTTTCAGAAATTCCAGAAGCCTTTGCGACACCGCACGTTTCCCGTTTAGAACAAACTATGCCACCAAGCCAAACACTCGCCTATGATGTTGCATTGAAGCTCATCCATATCGCTAGTATCAGTGTGATTGCGGAAAAAAAACGCGCTGGTATTAAACAACCATTATTCCTTCATTTCGATTTCCCTATTGAGGATGCGGAAAAATATGCGCAATATACCGCATTACACCGCCGCATTGAAGACGAACTAGCTGATGCAAACTCAATGCTCTGTCAACAGCTCGTGACTGATGGTTTAACACCTGCAGATATCAAAATCATTTGTACAGAAACACACTCACGCAACGCTGCGGAACATGAACGTTTAAAAACTCGACTAATAGACACTGTACAGACTCCCCTGCAAGCAGCGGCGTAACACTGAGCGGAAATAAATATCGGTAGCGAATCGTTACCTTGATCTTTCTTCGTACGCTTGCCACCCAGCAACACGATATTTTTTCGCTTCCGCAAGCGGATCCGTGGCTTCATAAATTCCTCGGCCAACCATAATCGTATCTGAACCAGCTGCAATGACCGTTGATGGTGTATCGTATGTTTGACCAAGGCGATCACCTCCTGCACGCAACTGCACACCAGTGGTGAAGGTCAGAAAACGCTCATCATCCGTGAAGCGTTTTCGCCCCAGCGCACCAATAACAAAATCGCCGTATCGTTGTGCAAATTCAAGGGCTTTTTTTGTGTATTCTGGTGTGGCTAAATTATCTTCTGGCGTGAGTGTGGCCAGCATCACTGCGCCACGTGTTTTTGGTAAACCAATTTCACGCAACCCCTCCACCATACCCGGCCCCATAACGGCATGCAGGGTAATCAAATCTGCCCATTCCACAATACGGTAGATGCCTTTCGCATATTGCATTTGTGCCGTATTGCCGATATCCGCAAACTTTCGGTCTTCAAATAATAAAATGCCGTGCTTTTCTTTCAATTCTTGAAGTGAATCAATAACCGCTGGCGTAAAATCTTCTAACACGTCAATATGAATTTTCGCCATGCAGATCTCGTCCCCGAGTTTGTCGATGAGGTCGATCATTTCTGAAGCTTTTGTCACGTCTGCACTCAGTGTCAGGTTCGTTTCTTTTTCTTCCATCGTGAGCAACAATTTTTGTGCAACGGTGCTCGCGACGAGTTTTGCGCGGTCGGAATATCTCTTCATATTATTTTTTCGCTTCCATATATTTTTTTCCGTGACCAACCGCGGTATTCACTGGCGTATCAGCCGCACACATTGGACAATCCGCTTCTTCGTAGGCTTCGACTTTTAATTCTCCAAGAGCAAAAAATGGTGCACCAAAATAATCGGCATTCACCTCTTCGGGATTTCGGTTAACCATCACCGCCACTCCAACAACCTCGCCCCCTGCTGTTCTCACCGATTCCACCACTTTTTTTGCTGAACCACCGGTGGAAGTCAAATCTTCAACAACGATGACTTTTTTCCCGGCAATAAGTTTGTCGTACCCACGAGTAAACACTTGGTTTTTTTCTGGAGTTTTTTCTGTATATACGCCAAGCACTTCCTGTCCTTTGAGTTGTGTGAGGTGGTAAGCCATCCACTGCGACAAAATAATTCCACCCAGCGCTGGCCCAACCACGACATCTATAGTGATATCACGAACCTGTTCAGCGAACATTTTTCCGACTGCGGATGCTTTTTCCGTGTGCGGATACATCGCATCTTTATTGATATAGATACTGGCATGTTTCCCGGAGGTTAACACAAAGTGATCGTTTGTGAGAATTGCTCCAGTTTCTTTTAGCATGTCGATAATTGTGGCCATAATTTTAGACTAATTGTTTTATCTGTTGTATCACATCTTCAACGGTCTGCGCAACCGTGACCAAATGCTTACCAATGAGCTGCATGGCTTTTTCTACTTCCAAGTGAGCACCAAGGAGAATAACCTGTTTTTTAGCTTTAATAGCCAATGCAATTTCAGAAACTGTTCCCGCTTCCCCTTTTCCACACGCCACAACTATTTTACTACTCAGCACATTGATATTATTGCGCGCACTGCCCATGTCCGTGAGAATAGCAATATCTAAAAACTGCGATGCCCTATTTGTGTCTTTGTCTGGAATGATTCCCACCGTGAGCCCACCCGCTTCCTTTGCCCCACGATTCACCGCATCCATAACTCCCGCATTACGACCACCGCTCAGCAGTGTCCATCCTTCTTGAGCAATTCGCTTACCTAATAAAAATGCAAGATCCATATCTTGCCGATCTGCATTTTCGCCAGGCCCCATCACACCAATAAGGATGTTGTGCATAATTGTATAAGGCTATTTTTTAAAAAAATTAACGATTTTTTGATCGTTAGATACTATATAAATGCCAACAATAATACATACCATACCAATGATCGCTTGTTGTGACAAATGTTCATGAAAAAAAATATAGGCCAATATAACAGAAAAAGGAGGTATCAATAATTTAAATGATGATGCTACTCCTGCATCAAGATGATGGAGACTGGAGGCAAACAGCCACCATACGAACGCTGTTGCGACAATGCCAATATACAGAAACCCAACCAAGCCTGAAAAAGAATAAACCATGAACACCGATGGATCAATGATAAGATAAAATAAAACCAAAATAAATGCACTCGGAATAAGGGTAAATAATGTGTATGCCAATCCTCCCATTTTATGAATCAGCTCTTTCTTCCCTATGATTGTCAATATTGTTGCGCCAACACCCGATAAGAGAGCATAAATGATTCCTTGTAAATGCACATTGTCTAATAAATGAGTAATCCCACGCTCTTTGAGTATGACCAGCGCCACACCTGCAATACCAATGATTATTCCTAAAAATTTATAATAAGAACCTTTTTCTATTTTTAATACTATAGCAACGAAGGTAATAAATAACGGATTGGTATTGATTAAAATAGAAGCAAGACCAGCACCAATATATTTGACGCTGAGCATAAGAAACAATGATGAAGCAAGAACACCCGTAAGACTCGAAACAGTAAGCAATACAATATCTCGTTTCGTTAGTGTAAATTTTTTTTGCTTTCGATCTTTGCTTCCATAGTAAATAATTCCAAGAACTAATGTTGCAAATAGTATTCTGAAAATAACTAAGCTGATCGGTGTATACTGTTTCAGCAAGACTTTTGAAACAATAAAATAGGAACTCCAAATGATCATAGTAATAAAGAGTATGCTTTGCCAACGAAATTGTTCGGTATTCATAAATACAGTTTAACGCATTTCTTACTATCTAAGCAATAATTATAATAATATCCATTTTATTTTTATCTATAGATGAATTTTTTGAGTTGGTTTCCATTCTTTGAGAATGTCGTTTTGGAAAAATGCAGTATTGCTGTTCCCAATAAAGCAGGGAATGTTATGTTCCAGAGCGAATAATAAGAGTTCTCCGTTTGCGTTTGATAACACCATCCCACAGAGAAATGTATGAGTCGAATCAATGTATTGTTTCATACGTTGCATCGTCTGATTGGAAGAAAAAGCACTTATCATCAAAACCGGTTCCGCTAAACAAACGCTATTCCATGCAGAACACCCGGAAAGCTTAACCCACTATCTCCAACAAGAGGAAGAGCGTGTAACACGACAACAAGAACAACTACGCGGGTTGTTGCCAGAGATGATCTCTGCCTATACACTTGCCGAGAATAAACCAGGAGTGTTTCGATTTGAAGGAAAAAATGGAATGATTACAGCATATGAAGAACTACTCAAAGACAAATTAAATATCAATAGTATTCAAAACCGCACACAACTGCGCAAATTTATTCCGGAATATAATCCACAATTTGTTGCAACACGTGTAAAGAATCGAATTTTTCACCGTATCATCTCCCCTGCCCCACTTTCGGAATTCGGCACGGATGATATAGCCGATATGCGTGAAGTACGCTATATTGACAACACGCGTTTTCCTTTTAATATGGATTTAAAAATCACGAACAAAAAAGTACTCATGACCACATTTAAAAAAGAAACCGCCGCCGGAATGATTATTGTTGACCCCGAAGTGGTACGAAACTATAAAATTCTGTTTGAATTTTTGTGGAATGATGTAGCAAAAAAATAATGATATATGTACAAATTCATTCGACCATTATTATTCACACAAGATCCGGAAACAGCGCATGAGCGAGTAACTCGTGTTGCCGCTACTGTTGCCGCTTCGCCACTGCGTGGATTGGTAAACAACATGTTTGCATATCATGATTCAATGCTGCACACGGAAGTCGCGGGAATATCATTCACAAACCCCATTGGCATTGCAGCGGGTTTTGATAAGCATGCCCGTTTCATTGATCTGCTTGCTATGCTGGGCTTTGGACATGTGGAAGTGGGCTCCATTACTGCACAGCCACGTGATGGTAACCCTCGGCCGCGACTCTTTCGATTACCGGAAGACGCCGCACTCATTAACCGAATGGGTTTGAACAATGAAGGCGCTGATGCCATTGCAAAAAAACTGCACGGAAAAACCTTTCCTATCCCCTACGGCATGAATATCACGAAAACGCATGACCCAGAAATTTTAGGCAATCGCGCAATTGAAGATTTTGTCTATTCATTTAAAAAATTGTATGCATTTGGAAGCTATATGACGATCAACGTGAGCTGCCCAAACACGGCAGAAGGGAAAACATTTGAAGACCCCCAGACCTTGAACGAATTACTGAACGCACTAAAAGAAGCAGAAACCGGTTTTGTAAAAAAGAAACCACTATTTGTAAAATGTTCTCCAGATATTGCATTGACAGAATTAGAACGTATTGTAGAGGTGTGCGAAAAACATGCCATAGATGGATATGTGATGAGCAATACCTCTGCCAAACGAGATCAGCTCAAAACCAGCACTATTCGTTTAGAAAAAATTGGCAAAGGGGGCTTGAGTGGCAAACCGATTCGTGAACGCTCTACCAAAAGTATTGCACACCTATACCGTATGACCAAAAAACCGATTATCGGCGTTGGCGGTATTTTTACGGCAACGGACGCTTACGAAAAAATTCGCGCTGGCGCGGCGTTGGTACAAATCTATACGGGCATGATCTACGAAGGACCCGGAATTGCAAAAACAATCAACCAACGGTTAGTGCAGTTACTGAAGCGTGATGGATTTTCTTCTGTTACTGAAGCTGTCGGCACAGCAGCGGACAAACACTAGTCTACGTGTATGACTAACTCTTCTTCTGATGGACGCACTTTTTTCGATTTGCTTGCTGGGTCATCTGGCATACGAAACCCAATGGCACACAATACCGTTGATTCAACACCGTATTTGTGCAATTCCAAAACTTCATTGAACTTTTTTGAATCAAATCCTTCCATAGGGCACGCATCAATTTCGTTCATTGCGCATGTTGCCAGCACCATACCAAGCGCAAGATACGTCTGATGCTGCATCCACTGCTTCAGTTGTTCTGGTGAGAGTCTTCCAATAAAGCCAAGCATCATTTTTTTGAATCCATCAAGTGATTCTAGTGGAATTTGACGAACTTGTGCAATGCGTTCGATATATGTTTGCACATATTTTTCATCCATCGTGCGGAGCGAACACAACACCATCAACAAGGAAGAATCTGTAAACTGTGGCTGACCACCCGCCTCTTCACGCAGTCGCTTACGGATTTCCGGATTTTTAATGACAACGCATTTCGATGGCTCTAAACCGTACGAGGAAGGTGAGAATCGAAATGTTTCCAACACCACATGTTCTTGCTCTGGGGTGAGCGTACGAGTTGGGTCGAATTGTTTTGTTGCATAGCGCCAATTGAGCGCATCAATTGTATTGATCATCATGTTATTGGTTAATCACTTCTCCATTCTTTATAACATATATAATACTTCCACGGAATGTTGTCCCTTCCCACGGCGACCAACCGCACTTTGTTTTCAATGCTTGTCGTTCAATCGTGGTTTGTTGCTGCCTATCCACTAATACAAGATCTGCGATAGCGCTAACCTGTATGAACCCTTTACCTGAAAGGCTAAACCGCTTCGCCGCATTGGTGGAAGTGATTTCGATGAGACGCTGCAAATTCAATTGCGTAGAAAGCCGATCAAGCAAAAAGAGCAATGATGTTTCTACGCCAGGAATTCCTGAAGGCACTGCCGCATATTCCGATAATTCTTTTTGGGCAAGCAAGTGTGGTGCATGGTCACTGCCGATCATATCGACTGTTCCGTCGAAAATCCCCTGCCAGAGTGCATCGACATCTTCTTGTTCTCGAATGGGTGGGTTCACTCGAAGCAATAATCCGAACCGTTCATAATCTTTTGTGGTAAACGCGAGGTGATGCGGCGTCACATCGCAGGTGATATTCATACCGCGCTGTTTTGCGTGGCGAATCAACTCCAATTCTTCTTTTGTTGAAAGATGCGTGATATGTACTTTCGATTCTGGATGACGCGCATGAATGTTCAGTATTGTTTCCAATGCCGTGACTGCAGCTTCACGTGAACGAATTTGACTGTGAATATCTTTGCCGTTGTACCCCTGAAATCGTTTCTCATTTTCAGCAATCACCCGGTCATCTTCAGCGTGCAATACTATTGGAATACGCAGATTCGCGGCTATGAGTTTTTCTAATACCTGCGGGTTATTCATTGTTAAGTTACCGGTAGAGGTGCCATAGTACACCTTCACCCCACAGGCGATATCTTGTGACGCAATAATTTCTTTTATGTTATTATTCGTCGCACCAATATAACACAAAATATCAATTTTCCCTTCTTGCTTTGCTTGAACAATTTTTTTATTCAACAAGTCGCGGGTGATAATGGGTGGGTTGGTGTTGGGCATATCGCAAACCGTTGTCACTCCACCCGCAATCGCGGCTGCAGAACCGGTAAAAAAATCTTCGGCTCTCTCTCCACCAGGAACGCGAAAATGAACATGCATATCGATCATACCAGGAATAAGTGTTAAACCAGTAGCATCTATTTGCTGATCAGCGGTTACGTCAATTTTTTTATCAATATTTGCGATTTTCCCCTCTTCAATAAAAATATCCTGCGTACCTTCAACGCCAGAAACCTGTACATTTTTTATGAGTAGATTCGACATACCGTTTATTTTTCTCCGAGCACCATGGCAAGCAAAGCTGCCCGAACGTACATTCCTCCGCGTGCTTGTTGAAAATAATAGGCATGCGGCGAATCATCGATGCTCTGGGGAATTTCATAACGACGTGGAAGAGCATGCAATATGTTCATGCTCGGTCGAGCACCGTGCAACATTTCCGGTTGCAAAATATAAACATCTTTAACAGCTTCATATTCTGCTTGCTGTACAAAACGCTCTTCTTGAACGCGGGTCATATAGAGAATGTCAACGTGAGCAATACTGCCAGCCATATCAGTAGTTTGTTCAACTTGCCCGCCATGCGCTGTAACATATTCAGCAATTTCTTTGGGCATTGCCAAATTTTCTGGTGCGATCCACACCTGCCGAACACCGTCAAATACGGTTAATACCTTTGCTAAGGAATGTGGAACGCGACCATATTTTAAATCACCAACCATGGCAATGGTTAACCCATCAATTTTCCCCTGGCTTTTTTGAATAGCGTACAAATCAAGTAACGTTTGGGTCGGGTGTTGGTTTGCTCCGTCTCCAGCATTGATAACAGGATGCGCTGCAGCATCCGCTGCACGCTGCGCTGAGCCAGCTTCAGGATGCCGTATCACCACCGCATCGGCGTATCCATCCACCATGCGAATGGTATCTTCTAAACTTTCTCCCTTTTTCAATGATGTATTCTCTGTTCCAGAAAATCCAATGATTTTTGCACCTAATCGTAATGCCGCCGCTTCAAACGATAAACGAGTTCTGGTGGAAGGTTCAAAAAATAGTGAGCCTATGATTTTACCATTGAGTAGGTTACCTGGAATGCCTTGTTGTTCAAATTCCGCGGCCAACTGCAAAATTTTAAAAATATCTTCTTTTGTTATCTCTTCGATGTTGATAATGTCTTTATTATTGATCATAGATAGATACGTATTACTGATTATATGATGCGCAGAGGTGTGTGTGAACTGCGATTTGTCGGCTGTCCCCGCTCGGGGCAGACGCTAGCAGAAGCACACACCTCGAGAGCATCTGGAAAATAATGTTACTGTGGACATAAGCAGTCCATAGTCATTATTCTCCATTTTTTTTATATTCATCCCATGCTTTAATCTGCAAGGGTTGTTTATACACCTGTAGGGTATATAACGCATCCACAAATGTTTGCGCAAGCTGAACATTAGAAATTAAAGGAATATTGTGGTCAATGGCTGCGCGGCGAATATGGTATCCGTCGCTTACTGTTTGCCGATTCAATGTGCGTGGAATAATAATCATAAAATCAATTTTGCGCTTCTCAATATAATCAAGAATAGTCGGCGATTTTTTTTCAGAAATTTTATGCAATTGTGTAATCGGTACACCATATTCTTTACGCAAAAATTTTACGGTATTTTCTGTACCGTATAAACGGTATCCCATTTTATGCAATTTTTCTACCGACCGCGCCAATTTCGCTTTATTTTCATCACGCCCAATGGAGAGAAAAATATTCTTCTTCGGCAACACCAATTCTGCCGCAAGCAATGATTTCAAAAATGCTTCATGATACTGTTCTCCGAAACAGGCCACTTCTCCAGTCGAGCTCATTTCGACATACAATACTGGATCGGCCCCCTTAATACGTGAATAAGAAAATTGCGGCGCTTTGACAACCACATAATCTAAATCTACCGTATTATATTCACCACGAATATCGTCACCCAGCATGGTGCGAGTAGCCAGATCAATAAAATTATATTTGGCAGCTTTGGAAACAAATGGAAAACTACGCGACGCACGAAGATTCAACTCAATAACGCGCAACTGATTTTTCTTCGCCAAAAATTGAATATTAAATGGACCCGTAATATGCAACTCTGCAACAACGGCGCGGGTAATTTTTTTAATGCGTCGTATCGTTTCAAGATAGGATTTTTGCGGAGGCATGACCGAAGTTGCGTCACCCGAATGAACCCCCGCATTTTCCACGTGTTCGGTAAACGCGTAAATCACCAATTCCCCATTCTGCGCCACGCCGTCTACTTCAATTTCACGAGCGTTCTCAATAAATTTAGAAATAACTACTGGGTGTTTTTGAGATACATCTGCGGCTTGTTGCAAATATTGATCTAACGCTTCCGGTGAATACGCAATATTCATTGCTGCACCAGAGAGCACATACGAAGGACGAATCAATACCGGATACCCAACGGTTGAAGCAAATTTGCGTGCTGCCGTAACGGTCGTGAGTTCACGCCACTTCGGCTGTTCAACGCCAATGCGATCAAGCAATTTGGAAAATTTACGGCGGTCTTCGGCTCGGTCAATATCTTTCGGAGATGTTCCCACAATTGGCACCCCTAACTCATGCAACGGAAGCGCCAAATTATTCGGAATCTGGCCACCCATCGAAACCACCACACCTTCTGGATGTTCAAATTCCTCAATATCCAGTACGCGCTCGAGTGTCAACTCTTCAAAATATAATCGATCACAAATATCAAAATCAGTGGAAACGGTTTCCGGGTTACAGTTGAGCATAATCGTGCGGTACCCTTTTGCGTGAGCAGACTGCACCGCTTGCACACAACACCAATCGAATTCCACCGAAGAACCAATGCGGTATGGTCCACTTCCCAATACCAGTAATGAATGGTCATCGCGTTCAACATCATGTTCTGAACCGTTATAGGTCATGTACAAATAATTTGTTCGTGCAGGAAACTCGCCAGCCAATGTATCAATTTGTTTGACGACCGGAAGGATGCCGAATTTTTTACGCGCGGCACGTATTTTTGCCTCATCTGTTTTACGCAGTTTCGCAATTTGTCGATCAGAAAAACCGTATGCTTTCGCCGTACGCATCAATTCCGTGTCGAGTCGCTTTGCATATTTCATCATATTCTGCACATCGACAATTTCTTTCAACTGATGTAAAAACCACGGATCAATGCCTGTCATGTTGTGCAATTCTTTTACCGTGACACCCGCATGCATCACTACCGGAATAGCAAACAAGCGTCGATCTGTAGGATGAACAATTTCATCTAATGGATCGGCAATGTCGAAATCGTTACACACCACTCCTTCGGCACCAATATGCAACATACGCACCGCTTTCTGTATCGCTTCGCGGAATGTTCGGCCAATCGCCATCACTTCACCAACACTTTTCATTTCTGAACCAATTCGACGGTTTGCCGCTTTAAATTTGGTTAAATCCCAACGCGGCATTTTGACCGCAACATAATCGAGCGCGGGCTCAAAACACGCTTGGGTGGTTTGCGTCACCATATTCTGTACTTCAAACAACGCATAACCAAGTGCCAATTTTGCGGCAACCCACGCCAACGGGTATCCAGTTGCTTTGGAAGCCAATGCTGACGAACGCGATAGGCGTGCATTTATTTCAATCACGCGGTATTCACTTGTTTTTGGATTGAGCGCATACTGAATATTACATTCGCCAATTACCCCAAGATGGCGAACCGTTTTCTGAGCAATGGAGCGCAACAAATGATATTCATGGTTATTTAATGTTTGAGATGGTGCCACGACAATACTCTCTCCCGTATGAATACCCATGGGGTCAAAGTTTTCCATGTTACAAACCGTGACACAATTATCAAATTGATCACGCACCACTTCATATTCAATCTCTTTCCAACCGCCCAGGTATTCTTCTAACAATACCTGCGGCACAGACGTAAACGCTTCATTTAAGCGTTGCGCCAATTCTTCTTCCGAAGAAATTTTCCCCGATCCTTTGCCACCAAGCGAGTAGGCTGAGCGAATCATCAGCGGAAATCCGATTTTTTTCGCCGCCCGTAAACCAGCATCGAGCGTTTTTACCGCATAACTTTCCGCCACATCAACATCAATGCTCTTCAATGCTTCAGCGAATAACTGTCGGTCTTCGGTTGTACGAATCGTGTCCGTTGACGTTCCTAACACACGAACACCGTGTTTTTTCAAAACCCCAGCATCTTCTAATTCCAAACCAACATTCAAAGCGGTCTGGCCACCAAACGACAGAAATAACGCATCCGGCTTTTCTTTCACAATCACCTGTTCAACGAATTCTTTCGTGAGCGGCAAAAAGTATACGCGGTCCGCCATATCGCTGTTTGTTTGCACCGTGGCAATATTTGGGTTCACCAAAACTGTATATATTCCCTCTTCTTTTAAGGCTTTAATCGCCTGGGAACCAGAATAATCAAATTCACCGGCTTGACCTATGCGTAAGCCTCCAGAACCCAGGATCAATACTTTTTTGGGTTTCTTCATTTTATTCATACATATAATCTGTGATTTGCCGCAGAGCCACGCGCGTATGCGATTTGTCGGCCATCCCCGAAGGGGTGGACGCTAGCACTAGCGCGTCGGCTCGAGAGGCAAATCATATTCTGTTCACTTTATCAATAAAATAATCAAATAAAAATTCGGTATCTTCAGGTCCTGGGGTAGATTCCGGATGAAACTGTACAGAAAAAAATGGTTTTTTTGTATGGCGAATACCTTCGGTTGTGCCATCGTTTGCGTTCACAAACCATAATTTCCAATCTTTCGGAATGGTTTTTTCATCAACTGCAAATCCATGGTTTTGCGTTGTTAAGTAACAACGTTGTGTACCCACTTCACGGCACGGTTGATTTTGCGAACGGTGTCCATATTTCAATTTATAGGTCTGTGCACCAGCAGCTAAACCCATCAACTGTGAACCTAAACAAATACCAAAAATGGGTTTTTTGCCTTTCATCGCTTCCCGCAAATAACCAATGGTTTCTTGCAGCATCATCGGATCACCAGGGCCATTTGATAAAAATAATCCATCCCATTCTTCATGTAAGTAATTATAATTCCACGGCACGCGTTTAATAGTGACCCCACGTTTCTGCAGACAACGAATAATATTCTCTTTCATACCACAATCTACCGCAATAATTTTTTTGCGGCCGCTGCCAATCAACACAGGCTCGACAATACTCACTTCATCAACCAAATTCCGTATATTGGGGTCTTCCAATGCATGCGCTTCTTTTGGCGTGTCACTACCAATCACAATTTGCCCAAGCATGACGCCATGTTCTCGCAATTTTTTGGTGAGCGCGCGCGTATCCACTCCATACACAGCCGGCACTCCTTCACGAGTCAACCACTGCGAAAGTGAATAAACCGCTTCCTGGTGAGAGTACTCCGCAGAATATTCTTGCACAATTAATCCTTGAATTTGAACGCGATCCGATTCAAATGGCCCATCAGAGACGCCATAATTACCAACAAGTGGATAGGTCATAACTAAAATTTGCCCACGAAAAGAAGGATCGGTAAAGGCTTCCGGGTATCCAGTCATGCCGGTAGCGAATACCACTTCGCCATCCGTACTCTGAGGAGCGCCAAAACTCCAACCGGTGAACGTGGTACCATCAGCGAGAATAATTTTTGCAGAAATGCGTTGTTCCATAGGGTTCATCTTACAAAAAATGCCCCCAATGGGGACACTTCTTGTGCGGATATATTTTTCAGCCAATCAATTGTTACCACATATTTTTTCATCTCACAGAATATAGCACAAATCGCTGTTCTCACGCAAGGGTGTGGACAATTATAACTTTGGAATCGTTACCGCATCTGAATTGAGGCTGGTGGTACCATACGTTTCTTGATCAGCGTCTGTTTTTGGACGGAATCGCAATTGAAATTGCTGCTGTTTACTATTTTGTGTGACAGTTAAAATAGCCTTTCCTTTTTTGATTTTTTTCTTCGCAAATATTTTGTATTGCCCATTTTTGGCTTTAGCGAAAAATTGCACGCTCCGTCCATTCAACGATTTTTCAGTGACAGAATCTTTTACCCGTGCGGTTAAACGGAACTGATGTTTACGTAACTTCTTCTTCGCGAGCGTCACGTTTGCTTTTGATTGATAGGCAAAAATACCTAATGTTGAACCACTTAATAACCCATCAAACAACAATGTTTCAAATTGTTCATCTATAAGACCGGTGTAATACAGGTCACAACCAGCATCCTCACTACTGCTAGCGGCGCTGCATTTATAAATATACCCCGTGCCTGCAGGACGGGCAGTTGAAACATAAACCGCTTGTGCACCGGTGGGATCCTGTGTAACGGCTTGACCCCAAAAATCGGTTGGTAAACCATTACCAATTTCTTCCCAATCCGCCCAATCATTACTGTCGTTTGAAGTGAAGACACCACCGCTATTCGTTTCACCAGCAACAATCACAAATCGATCAGCTGCCGGAATATACACAATATCATTCACCATTTGGCCGTATGTCAGATGGCTGCTGTCACTGCTCAAGAATGTCCAGGTAGAACCATCATACAAATAGAGCCCGCGCATTGCCGCATCACTCTCTAATTCTGAACCCAAACCGGCCAACAATTTACCATCGGCATCCACCCCAAGAGAAATGACAGGAACATCTGGCGCGCCAAGATCGGTCCAGGTTTCGCCATTGTCTTCACTCATATACACACCGCCACCAACCGTTTGGCCGTCAGTTCCTTCTTGATAACGATAACTTAAATACAATATGTTATTTGGTGCATCTTGAATAATCTCTGTCACTATTCCTCGGTATTCATCTTTGATATCCACATCTACCGCCGTCCAGGTAGTTCCTCCATCATCGGTGCGATAAACCGCCGTACCTACTGCCGCGATCACCACATCTGCATTCGTTGGATCCATCCATATCGCTGATGTGCTACTAATATTGGAAACCTCGCCTGGGCCTGCGTCTGGATAGATGGGAAATGTCCACGTGGGGCTTCCTCCAGCTGCAATAGAAGAGGAAAAATTTTCTGACTTGGCGACACCCCCTTGCGCCGCCAACCAGACCACTTCTTTTGTTTCATCAATGGACATATCATAAATGGTCACACCTGTCATGTTCATCACTTTATCTTCCCACGTCACACCATTGTCATTACTCACACACGGACCGCGGCCACACTGCGCCCAAATGCGATCGTTTGTTGCGTAATCCTTATCAAACAGCACCATATTTCCGCGAAGAAAACTATCGAGAGAGGTGATGTCTGAACCCATTGTTCTCCAGGTTGTTCCGTTATCATCAGTATATTGCGGGCCAACATAAATGCGGCCAGAAGATAAAATAGTTGCGTATCCACGAGCAGCCGGTGTTGGCATTTGATCCAAATCATTCATATCAGTCCATGGGCCCACGAGTCCAGTGGTTGTATATTGTGCACCATCATCCCCTGCCAGCACAATAAATTGATCATCCGTTGGGTCGACAGCAATCTCATCCCAATCACCGCTAATCCCTGTATTCATCCACGTTTGACCGTTATCAATAGATGTATACACCCTATTCAGGTTATTTTGTCCGGAAATGGCGTACAGTGCTCCGGTGCTTTCTGATACCGCCAATGCAGCAATACGATCATTTGAAATTCCCGAAAGCGTATAATTCGTGAGCGTGACGCCCATATCATCACTTACGGTAATCGAACCGTCACGCACGGGCACGAGGAGAAGACCGTTTGTATACAGAAGCGTGCTTTGATCATAGTCACCATTATAGACTTCTTCCCATGTTTCGCCACCATCGGTTGTTTTGTATAGTGAAATACCGGCAACCGCGAATGCAGTAGCGATGGCGTCATCTGCTGCGACCACATTGTGACCCGCACCAATATCTCCACCTTCTTGTACGGGCAACCATGTTTCTCCTTCGTCTTGCGACGCATACAAACCATTTGGAGCGTTAATAGCAGTATACAGCATACCATCTGAACCTTGCGCGAGTGATTCTACATAGCCACCATCTAATTGTAGACTTTGTCGCAGCGAGCCATTTTGTTCATTGTTAAAGACATCACTTGCTGCTTGAGCCACGTGAACAAACGCAGCAGAAAAAAACAACGTCGCTGTAAGTAAAAACAATCCTCCTTTGAAACGCATAAACGTATCTTCAATAATAAAATATAGTTATAGTATATCGTATTCAAAAAAGTATGTAAAAAAAAGAGGAAGGGGGAAGTGTTTGAAGCACTTCCGCGGCCTTCCTCGGGTGAAGGAGAGTTAGTTGCGGCGGAGAAGCCGCTTCCAACTCTGTTTCACTGCTTCATGCCCTCTCCGCATGGTCTTCCGCACGGAGGGGTGCTTGGCCTTCACGGGCGGCTCCTCTGCGGAGTCCGCCGACGAAGGGGTCGGTTCCAGGCGTTGGCTGTCCGCCTGGGGTGGCGCGACAGGCGCCGGAGTGGGACAGGCCGGGAACTCGTCCACCCGGCCATCGCAGTTGTTGTCGATACCGTCGCAGGCCTCGTCGGCGCCCGGGTGAATGGCGCCATTGGTGTCGTTGCAGTCACCGGTGTAGGCGGCGAAGCCTACTTCCGGCCAACTGCAAAACTTCTTTGCGATGGAGCCACCCACTTCATCGCTGTCGACATCGCGGTAGTAGGTGTCTTTCACACCTTCGTCTACCGCGCCATCACAGTTGTTGTCGATACCGTCGCAGACCTCGGCCGCGGCGGGATGGATTTCGGGCTGGAGATCATTACAATCCCCTACCTTTACTGTCCACCCGTCCGCGTCGAGGTCGCTCGGCGTGACCGCGAGCCAAACCGCCACAGCGAGAGCCGCAGTGGCGATACCAAGCAACGCCTTCACCAGGCGCCACTTGGGTTTCCATCCCTGTTTCATTCTACCTCCTCGCGGCCACACCCCCATGGCGACCGCTGTTTCAGTGCAAAAACCACTCTTTACCCTTATATTTCAAAAGGCAAAGAACGAAATAGTATAGCGCATTTTTCGCCATTCGTCAATGCAATCGACTTTTAAGATAAGCGTTGCAAATCAAGCGTATGATCAACTTCTAATTGATCAACAAATTCTTGGTCATGGCTCACAACAATAATTGCTCCATCAAAATTATTTAACGCTTCAGCAATGACTGGTAAATGGCGGAAATTGATATGGTTTGTTGGTTCATCGAGAATGAGCAGCCCCGGTTGCTGCAGCATAAAGCGTGCATAACACAGCAATCCCTTCTGCCCTTCAGATAACGAACCAATGGGGTTCTGCAATAATTCCGAATTCAATAAGAAATGTGCAGCCGCAGCATAAACCTCTTGTGCGCTACCTTCTACTTGGACCGCTTGAAGTGCTTGAAATGGTGTTTGTTCAAAATCTAACCCTGAAAAATCTTGGCGGTAATACCCTACTCGTACGTCTTGGGCAATTGTCATTCCGGTGTGTTTTTGTGAAGCCAAGGTTTCCAAAAGCGTGGTTTTTCCAATCCCATTCGGCCCAGTAATTCGTAAACATTCTTTTTTGCGCAAGGTGACATCGACTTCACGTGTCACCGGCATCTCTGCTCCCATAATGGTGACTTCGCGAATATGGACCACTGGGTTCGCAACATTCTGTACCGGAATAGAAAACGGTCGAATGGTTTTATCTTCTTGAGCAACGGTGACTATTTGCGCTTCACTTTCCGCAATCTCTTCGCGTAATTTACTGGCCAGCTTGCGCATCTTCCCTCCTTTATTCGCAAAAAAATTCACTTTTTCTTTCCGGTCGATCATGGTTTTTTTCAGTTGCGCATTTTGCCGTTGTTCGCGTTCAATTTGACGGCTAATTTCTTCCACCACGTCCATATAATCACCAACAAATTGCCGCACGGTGTGATTGAATGCATCCAAATGTAATACGCCATGGGTAAACGCATTCAGAAAGGTCGCATCATGCGAAATAACGATGACTGTTTTTTCATAGAGAATGAGAAACTCGGTCAGGTGATCTATCCCCTGCGTATCCAAATTATTTGTGGGTTCATCGAGTAACAAAATATCTGGTTTTTGAATAAGTGCATGCGCTAATAACAACCGCGCTTGTTGACCCCCTGACAACCATTCAATGGTACGGTCGAGCGGCACAGAAAAATGAACAATATCTAACACTTCGGCAATACGGCGGTCAATATCGTATGTTGTTTTCTCAAAAGCGGTTTCAAAAAATTCCTTTACCGTCATGGTGAAACATTCTCTTGGCATCACTTGTTTCGCTATGGCGATACGTGCTCCGTTTTGAATATGAATCTCACCTTCATCCGGATGCAGCTCACCGGTCATTAATTTAAAAATGGTACTCTTACCGGCTCCATTCTGACCCATAATCGTCATTTTGGCATTTTCGCGTACCGAAAAATTTGCCTCAGAGAGGATCAACTTTTTATTGTTGTATTTATACGAAACATTGTTGAAACGGATAATAACGTCGCCGTGATTCATAGGACAAAAAATTATTGAGTGCTCTAAGGATACTTAACTCGCACGCTTTCCATGCATTAACATATCTACCGCTTGTTGCATAGAACCAGCTTCGGTAATGTTGCCGCCATTCACAAAAAATATCGTATCAGCATCTGCAATCGTATTCAAGCGATGTGCAATGACGACGCGGGTGGTTTCTTTCGGTAATTTACGCAGAATAGTTTCCAATAGTTGTTCCGTCACGGTATCAATATTGGCCGTGGCTTCATCAAGAATCAGTAATTCTGGCTCACGCAGCAGCGCACGAACAAAGGCGATCAATTGCTTTTGCCCCAAACTCATCGAGTCTCCCCCATTTTCGATTTTCGTATCAAGCCCCTCATTAAACTTTGCGAGCACTTCTTGTAAATTCCGCTCATTCAACGCTGTTGTAAGCTCTTCATTCGTCGCATTTGCGTATGCGGTGTTACCATAACGAATATTATCACCCACTGTACCCGTGAACAAAAATGGTTCTTGCAAAATGAATCCAATTTTTTCTGCTCGCTCTAGTGGCGTGTACGTTCGTAAATCTTTTCCGTTAAAGAAAATGGCCCCTTCGCTTGGATCAAATAAACGTGCCATCAAAGATGCCGTGGTGGTTTTCCCTCCACCAGTTGGGCCAACCAACGCGTATATTTTTCCTTTTTCTAAAGTGAAACTGGCGTTGGTCAGTACAGGAGCATCGGGGCTATAAGAAAAATCGATTCCATGAAATTCCACAACGGCATCTGGATGTGTGGGTTGCAGCTGCGGTGGTTCAGTCATTATTGCTAAGTCCGTATGCAAATCCAAAATCGCATGAATTCTATCCCAGGCAGCAAGCGCCACTTGAAACGTCGTCCACAACGTGGCCATTTGACGCAAGGGATCATATAACCGGTTAATGTAGGCAAGAAAACTAATCAGCAAGCCAAAGGTAAACAAGCCAGCGGTGATGAGATGAAAGCCATAGAGAATTACAATCAAGATAGCAGCGCTCGATGCAAACCCATAAACCGGAGTAAACGTATTGTTGGCAATGCCCGCACGAATAGCGGTTTCGTAATTTTCTTCGTTAGCTTTTTGAAAGGCCTTACGGAAATAATCTCTTCGGTTAAAAGCGACCACCACTTTAAAATGATCTAAACTCTCTTGAATTTCTGCACTCATACCCCCAATACTTTTCATGTTCACGGCATTTCTGCGTTTAATCCAAGGTCCCAACAATTTAGTGAGAATAAATAACAATATTGCCGGAACTAATGCCGCCAACCCAAGGCGTGGGTTAATCAACAAAATGGCAATAGCCGAACCAATGATGATAAAAATATTGCCAATAAATTGCATGATCGATTGAGAAAAAAATTGCGCCAACTTATCCGTATCATTATTGATACGCGAAATGAGATCACCAGCTTTATTTTGCTGGAAAAACGCTACTGGCAAATCTTGGAGTTTTTCAAAAATCGAATTCCGGAGACGGAACAACACGCGTTGACTGACACCACCCATCAACCGGGTTTGTGCGTAACTCGCGAACAAGCCAAACAGGAATAATCCACTTAACAACAATGTATACATCGCCACGCCATGATAATTCTTGCTAGCGATGTACGTATCAATCACATGCCCAACAATGCTTGGACCCACTAACGTAATCGTTGAATTGACAACAATAGCAATAGCAACAAAAATCAATTGCGTTTTTTCGCTGGTCAGCAATGGTTGCAGTTGTTTAATGGCAGTAGCAAAACTCCCCTTTTGCGTCCTGTCGTTATTGGTATTGAGTGCGTAATTATTCATAGGTGTGTGTGCTTTGCTGCGAATCATAAATCTGAACATATTCCGGAGATTTTTGCATCAATTCTGTATGCGTACCCGTGCCTAATACTTCACCTTCCATGAGCACCACAATTTGGTCGTAGTGTTCAATAGATGCCACTTTTTGCGTCACCGAAACCAGTGTTAAGTGCGGGTAGTTCCGTTCAATATTTTTCAGAATTTTTTTCTCGGTTTGCCGGTCAACGCGTGCAGTAAAATCATCGAGCAATAATATTTTCGGGTTCAACGCCAGAGCACGCGCAAGCATGATACGCTGTTTTTGACCACCGGAAAGAGATGTGCCGCGTTCAGATACTTCGGTTTCTAAGCCTTGCGGGAGTGCGGCAATAAAATCTTTCAGTTCCGCAGTCTCAATCGCTTTTTGTAAATCGGTTTCTGTCACGCTTTCGCTAAAGGCAATATTTTCGCGAATAGACAAACGGAAAATAATGCTATCTTGAAATACGACACCAACTTGTTTGCGAAGCGCAGCCGCTTCATACGCTGTAATAAGCTGACCATCATATTCAACAGTCCCCTGTTGTGGATCAATTAAACCGGTGAGTAAGTACAGCAGCTGTGTTTTTCCACCAGCCGTTGGACCAATAATAGCCGTTTTTGTTCCTGCTTTCACGTGAAAACTCACATCTTTGAGCGCATATTTTTCGCCGTAAGCAACAGAAACATGTTGAAATGCAATATCACCCTGCAACTCAGTGGTGAGTGTTCCTGTATCTGGTTGTTCCTGCGCGGTGAGCACGGCCACAATACGCCCATAAGAAGCGGTGGCTTGCGCAATCACATTACTCATAAATCCAATCACGAAAATAGGGAAAATCAATGTGCTGAGATAACTATTAAACGCGGCAAAATCTCCTAACGACATCGTTCCACTGATCACAAAATGGCCACCGAGCGCAAGAATAATTACCGTCGCCATATTCATGACAAACGTGATAATGGGGATCATTGCGGCAAACAAACGTAAAATATCCAAACCGATACTTTTCGCTTTGGTATTGGCGGCAATAAATTTTTCATACTCGGGTTGTTGCGAATGAAGCACGCGAATAAGTGCCGCACCCAAAATGCTTTCGTTAATCACTTTATTTAACCAATCAATCACTTCCCTGGTTTGTAAAAACAGTTTTCGTACCCGAGAGAGAATAAAGAAAAAAACACCGCCAATCAGTGGAACAATAGCGAGTACGGCCAATGCCAGCTTCCAATTGATGGTCAATAATAAAATGCTTGCACCAATAATGGTAACGACCGAAGCCACAATGGAACTGATGGCCTGCGCAACAAATGTTTTAATAGAATCGATATCCGATGTAAGATTCGTGAGTAACTTTGCCGGTGTTAATTCTTGAATTTTTGCATAACGTTGTTTAGAAATTTTTGCTGAAAGCTGTTGACGAAAATCTCTCCCTACGCGTTCAGATGCGACTGTTTGTAAAATACTTTGTAGATAGGTAAGAATAAAAATAATGCTTATAACAACAATGAACCATAGACTTGTTTTCTGGGCGTTAAAATTTCCACGGGAAAAATGATCAATCGCATGGGAAATCATTTTCGGCAAAATCAAATTCATGCCGTTAATTCCCAGTGCAATGATAACCAATAACGCCATCGGTTTTTTATACGGTGCAAGCGCATGAAAAATGCTGATCTGTTTTGTATCTTTTCTCATAAATGAAAATACATCGTACTCTATTTTATGATTTTGTCAATTTGTTTTTCATCAGTATATCAGATAATATAAAGCTATATTTATGGAATCAATACGTATAAATAAATATCTCGTGGAAGCTGGCGTTTGTTCACGGCGTGAAGCGGACCGGCTCATTCAAGCCGGCAAGGTATTGGTGAATACTACTCCGGCATCATTGGGGCAAAAAGTAGATGGCAGTGAACGCATTGTCGTCCGTGGAAAAATTATTGCTCACACAAAGAAAAAATCTGTTTACCTGGCCTACCATAAACCGGTGGGTATTATCTGTACCTCAGACCCATCAGCACGAGATAATATTATTACCGCAGTACACTACCCAGAACGAGTATTTCATATTGGGCGCCTCGACGTTGCGTCATCAGGTCTTATTCTCCTTACGAATGATGGGGAAATTGTGAATACCATTCTTCGTTCCGAAGGCCAACACGAAAAAGAATATGTGGTAAAAGTGGATGAGCCAATCACGACAGAATTTTTACGCTCTCTGGCCACGGGGGTCGAGGTACTGGGAAGAAAAACATTACCGGCGCGAGTAAAAAAAATAGGGAAAAATACCTTTAGCATTATTCTCATCGAAGGTCGCAACCGACAAATTCGCCGCATGTGTGAAGCACTCGGCTTAAACGTCGTTTCATTAAAACGTATTCGTATTATGAATATTCATTTGGATGATCTTCCTGTTGGCACCTGGCGACACCTCACAAAAAAAGAAGAGGTCGGTTTCTTTGCACTGCTAAAAAAATAAAGTCTGAGTAAAAATTAACTCACTTCGTAAGTTCCTTGATCCATTTGTGAAATATTTTCGAGAAGCTCTTTCACATCCTCTTTCTGTTCATGGGTCATCATAAAGGTTATGCTGTGGAGCAAACTTTTAAAAGCATACAATACAGCAGATCGCGTTTTATCGTCTGGATATTTTTTTTCTATATTTCCCACAACCTGATCTAAATCAAGAACTTTGCCTGTAAGTTCTTGTTGAGTGGCGTTATCTAATACGGCCAGACAATCCGTAACAAAAATCATGGCATCTGTATTTTGAATCATTTTCTCACGCGCCTTCAACTGTGCATAAAATTCTGCAAATTCTTGATCGGTCTTCACTTTTTCGGGCCCTAATGAACGCTCAAGCGCTTGAATGATTTGACGTTCTGATAGACTATAGTCAACTCCGGTTTCTACTGTTGCTTGAGGATTAACGGCTGATATTTTTTTAACGCCTCTTGCACGTTCAATAGGAAAACGCAAAATTTTTCGGGGTTTTTCTCTCATACTGATTAATCAATCAACATAGAAATAATTTATTTTCCATAAATTATAGCGCATTTTTGAGAAAAAATGAAGCCGCTTCTCCCTAGAATTTTCGGACGAGGTATGTTAGGGAAAGTTGAAAACCGGACTGTGTAAAGTTCAAAAGTGGACTATAGTTTTGAGTTGTTGAAGCGGGAGATGTTGAGTGCCAAGGAAATCACCAGCATGCCAGAATCTAATTTGGGCAATATTTTTTTCAAGGAT
>JACPGJ010000001.1 GCA_016182555.1 Candidatus Kerfeldbacteria bacterium | reverse complement strand
TTTTGTAGAAAAAGATACAGAAGACCCCAGAGCGTGGGACGCGCGAAGCGCGTCCCACTGATTTCCCCCCAATTTTCCTAACGAATTCGGAGCACCGCCTTCGGCGGTGCGCACTGTTTTTTCGCCAAGAAAGAGGTTCGAGACCTGGAATCTCGTGTCAAGTGGATAACTTTTTAGATACATTTTTCTCAGAGGAAATATCATTACGTTTTTCGTAGGGCGTGCCTCTTTTCCATACGGCAAATACTCGGTAGAGTATTTTTCTTGCTGTTGCGACAGTTGCTTCTTTGTATCGTTTTCCTTCTTTCATTTTCTTTTCGAAATATTTCTTTAGTTCAGGATCGTGTCGTGCCGCGATGTAGGCAGCGATAAAAGCAGATTGTCGGAGGTGTGGGGATCCTCGTTTGGTCAGCTTGGTGTTTCTGTTCAGACTCACTCCACTCTGTCGCACTCGTGGATCGAGACCGGCGAAGGCGACTAATTTGTTTGCATTGGAGAATCTTTCAATTGTTTCAATTTCTGCGATGAGTGTAGCCGCGATTGTTTCGCCGATCCCTGGGATGGTCATGAGCAGTTTTTTCAATGTTGGGTCAGTATGTTTTTGCACGTGCGAACGGATCTGTATAACGATATGTTCCAATAGGTCAATAGCGGTGCGTATTTCTTCATGGATCGTTGTTTCTTCAGGAGATATTTGCTGCAGATGTGCGAGCATTGCTGCAAGTGTTTTTTTCAAAACATTGATGGAGTTTGCTGTTCGATGTAATGGTTTGAGGCTATCCAGGGATCGTTTCGTCAGCAGTGTTCCTTCTCCATTGGCGATCAATTTTGCAATAATGGCAGCGTCTGTTTTGTCTGTTTTACGTTTTCGAATCGTTGAGCGTGTAAACTGTTTTGTGAGAATGGGGTTGATGAGGCGAAACGGAATCTTCAAATCACATGCCTGTTTTGCAATCTCACGGTGGTATTCCGCAGTCGCTTCCGATCCCATGATGATCTTCGGATGCAATTTTTTTGCAGAACGCAAAAATGTGTTAATTTCTTTAGGCGTGTTTGGTAGCACAAAATTTTCTTTTACAGCACCATTCTTGTCTGCGCGTACACCAACAAGCTCGTGCTTGGAAACGTCGAAGGCGAGTATAGTCATATGCGTATATATTCAATTGTCAAAGAAAGAAGAGAAAAGAGAAGAAAGAAATGGAGATTGCACAATGGTTCCCACAACGATACAATGACGCTAGGCTTGTGAGTTATATGAAGCAACCTATGGCGGCTCTCCAACCTGGAATAGAGCGCCCAATATACCGGAGGAAACCAGATGCTCGAACGGTGGACAACCTTTCTTTGAAAGGCTCCCAAAGCCGACTTCGCTGGCTCTCCGGTATTATTGTACTCCTATCTCTATACTCTCTTCTATATACAAGCCGAGGCATTTGACTCTTCTTTTGTTTGTATTCGTCCAGCTCTAAAATTCCATCCAATTGCATATCCAACAGCTGAGAGAGCTTAGAATCAATATTGTATATACCTTCTCTGATTTGCTGCTTCTCCTGGTCATAAAATTGATCAAGCGTGGCTCGTTCCTTTTCTAATTTTTGCAGAATTGGGGTTTTCCAATCACTTATAAAAAAATCTTTAACTGCATCAAAAACAGAAATCATATAGTTACTTTTTTGCTCTAACATTTGTCTTGTAACAATCTGAACTAACTCCCATTTTTGATTTTTGATTTCCATTTAGGCATAACTCGCTTCATATATTCTTCAAATAAAGGAACAGTAAATGCTGTATCTCCATGTGATGGGCTATAAATCATACCTTTGTGAATCAAACCACTACGCAATGGAGCTGCGGACTGGACTCGAATACCCATGAGTTCTGCAATATCACCTGATCTATGCTGACCTGCCCCAAGTTCTGCAGTCGCTCGCAAATACTCTTTTTCTCGAGGAGTCAATCTATCAAATCGTACTCGAAAAAAATTTTCATCTAGTTTCTTTGTTACTATTGGTTCAACATCATGAACAATTTTTTTAGATATTGGTGAGCTAGTGGCAAGATTCCAAGTATGATAACCCCATTCTTGTAGAAAATAAGGATACCCCTGTGTGATATCTATAATATCGTTTAGTGCCTTGTCTTCAAACTCTACCCCCTCTTGCTTCGCTGGATTCTGTAGAGCAATTTTTGCATCTTCCTTCGTTAGCGGACCAACATTTGGAAAGTCAAATAATCTCTCTGCATATGATTTTGATTTTCCTGTTAAACCAACCAACTGCGGTAATCCTGCACCAATTAATATGAAGGGGAGTTGTTTTTGATTAATTTTATGAACTGCCATTATAAGTGCACTTAACTCTACTTCATTAATATATTGCATTTCATCAATAATTAATGCTATTGAAATTTTCCGAGAATATGCAGCCTGAGCAACGGCAAGAAGTAATTGAGGTAAATCTGTTTCAATATCACCGCTATCAGCTGTACCTAATTCAGGATCAATATCAAGTTGTATTTCTACATCTTTATGTTTCAATTTAATAGCATTAACAAAAGATTTCAGCACGCGCAATGCCTTCTTTACCTGTTCATTTACTTTTTCTCCTCGATCTAAAGATAATAGATGTTGTCGTAAAACAGGCACAAGCAAACTTGGCAATGATTTATTCTCAGGAGCTTCTAATAGTGTTGTTTTATACCCATCCTCAATAGCTATTTCTTCTATTTTATTCAATAATACAGTTTTTCCTACGCCACGTAACCCTACAAGAAGTAAACTCTTTGCAGGTTTACCTGCTTTTACTCTATGAAGGGCTAATTGTACATTGTTTAATATTTCTGTACGACCTACTAATGCAGGTGGAGGGGTGCCTGCACCAGGTGCAAAGGGATTTTTATACTCATCCATAATAAATACAAAGATTATAAGAAGTTTACTGTAGTTTACCCTAATTTACTAAAATGTCAAGTAAACTCTTTATAACTCTAATAGGTATTTATTTAAGGAGTTTTTTATGAGCCGATTTATTATATTTAAAAATTGGCAATAGCTGCCAGAAAAAATTAAATAATGAACGGAATGATTCTGCCATATTTGTATTTTCAATAATGACTGCAGTGGGAATATCTTTATCAAGTGCCATCAACGCAACTTTATCTGCATAAATTGTTATCTCCATTTGTAAATACATAGGATATGATTTCTGATCAACAAATTTCATTTGTCGATATTGTTTTGGAGAAGACTCAATGAGATCATCAAGTAATGGATTATAAATTCCAATCCAACGTGAGGGAATGCGTTCCTGCACACGCTTTTCAATATAGATTTTACGAAGATCAGGCCATACTTGAAACACCTCTTTTGCTGGTGCAATAGATAATACTTCGCGCTTTGAACCTTCAGGTAAAAACTGAGTAGATAAAATAATATCGTTAAGAATTCGCCGCATATCATCACTTCCTTGGAAAAAACGTACCACAGAAGGTGCGTTTTCTTTTTGCTGACTTCGAAGCAGTGGAACAATACTTTTAAACTCATCGGCTAAGTGTTGAACTGAATAGAGAATATGCTCTGGTGGTTCAGCAACGAACACCCGACGTTGCCCCTCTTTATGAGCAGAGATAAATCCACGTTCTTCTAAACGTTCAAGAATGAGATTCACCGTGCTTCGCTTGAATTGTGTTTGTTTCACAATTTCAAATACCAACAAACCACGAGGGGAAGAGAGGCATGTGAGATACACATCCACCTCATTCTTTTTCATTCCTAATTGTTGAAATAGAGAATAGAGTCCGGAGATCATATTATAAATGATAACATAAAAAATGTTATTTTGCAATAATTATAACAAAAAATTAAAATTTATTATTCTTTGACAATTCAGTCAAGAACATTAGAAAGGGTGGGACATGAAGAGCACGATCGCTCTTGGAGTAGTTGCTGCACTCCTACATGGTAGTGCCTATGTTCTGTATAATATCCAAACTCAGTTAGGATCATCATCACCAAATCCAGTGAGTTGGAGCATCTGGGCATTCATAGCGATAGTAAACGCACTCTCCTTTCGCAGCATGAGTCGGGATATCGTCTCATCCCTGCAGTTCTTCACCGGATCTGTTGCCTGTCTCTGCACCGTTGTGTATGCCTTATACTTGGGTAGATATGCGTGGCCGACTATCTATGAGTGGTGCATCTTCGTTACTGGTCTACTTGCTTCAGTTATCTGGTGGCGCTTAAGAACTGCAACTGCAGCAAATATGATCATACTGGGTGTATTCATCATTTCATTCATACCAACAATTGAAGGTGTATGGAATGTCCCACACCGAGAGGCGCCCATCCCCTGGATACTTTGGACTGCTGCGTTCGGAGTAACCATCGTAACGATTATCACCCGAAAAGCTCCCAGGCGTTCCTTAATTACACCATCGGTGCTACTTCTGGCTCATGGAAGCATCGCCATATTAAGCTGGTAGCGAAAGAATGTTTTCCTTTGGTCCTCACCCTTTTTCTCACCTTTTGTCGGCGGCAACATTCCCCTGACTGTTGCCGCCGATCTTCCTTCTCTTATTTTTTCTATAAACAGAGTTCGAACTGCAGCATAAAAGGAGCTCCAAGATTAAATTCAAAGCTTTGCAAAACGGTATTATTTGCCAACAAGGAAGGAAACTCGTGGCCCGAAGGGCTACTACCCGCTCATTTTCCTCATACCCCAACAAAAATGCTATACTGATTGAGTTCATACTATGCAACACGATCAGATCACACAACAATTGAATGCGCTTGATTTTTCGGCACATGACGCAACCGTCTATGTTGCCTTATTGGAATTGGCACCATGTCGGGTAGGACCAATTATTACAAAAATAGGGCTGCATCGAAATGTTGTATATACGTCACTAACGCATCTAGTTGCGCGTAAATTGGTATCTGAAAAGTTAGTGAATGGACGGAAGGAATTCGCTCTTGCGTCTCCAACCGTGCTCACAGCAGAATTTGAACAAAAAACTGCGCACGCACGTCAATTGGCGACTCAACTAGAACAGCTAATTCAATATGGCGCGCAAGAAATCACCATTCACCAAGGAAACACAGAGTATCTTTCGTTATTGATGAGTGTGATTAAATCAATGCCAGCCGGAAGCAAGAAGTATGTGTTGGGTACTGGCGGTGCGGAATTTATGGAGCAAACGATGTTGCCGATTTGGAAACCGTATCATGCTGTTGCGTCTGCACAACAACTACAAATTCAGATGATCGGTTACGAACCACAGCGCGCAGCCATGGAAGATGTGCTGAAAAAAGAAAATATGTATCAAGTACGATATCTACCAGCGAATTTAGAAAATCCAGCAGGATTACATATTTATCCGGAAGTCGACACCGTCCTGAATATTATCTATTCAACAGTACAGCAACCGGTAACAGCAATAAAGATCCGCAATGCAGCATTGGTACAAGGATATTTGAATCTGTTCAACAATTTGTGGCAAATGGGAAAAGAATAAAAAAAGGTCCCCTGGCTACATTTGCTCGATATGTGCAATCGAACAAATGCAGCCAGAGGGTGGGTTTGTAGAGTGTTCACTCCACAAGCCCAAGGAGCCAGAGCATCGGTATGATACTTCCCCGAGAGAGGAGCGTGAAATCGTTCCAATCAGTACGATCCACCTCTTTCGGGCTGACTATCCGAACCTGCCCGAGGACCCTATTGTCCTCGGCTCTTTCGGCTTCATCGAACGCGTCACTGGGCCAGTGATCGGGACCTTGCGCCATGCACTCGGTGATGCCGAGCGCAATGAGTTGGCGAGCGATGTTTATCCGTTCTTGACTGCTGCTATCCATGCAGCATATACAGGCCAGATCCGTATCGCCATGGAATAGCACTGCACGCGTACCCAGTTGGACAGCTGTGTAGCTGGTTTGCCGTACCGGATTCAGAATGGCAGAAATTTTTAGGGACTTGTCGGTGGTCATGATATCAAAGTTCATACAAATCTCCTCGCACATTTTTCATCCGCCGCAATAGGCTAATGTTCTCTTTACAGAGTATTCTGAATGAGAACAGGGTATACTAGCATAGTAATATTATATTGTCAACCTTTTAGGATGATAATAATGTAAAATTCAAAATATCCTCTGTTTTAGTGGAGCATTGATTATTTATAATGTTTATAGTATACTTTAGTTGTAGTAGTTAATTAAAATATATAACTATGACAGACAAAAGTATAAAGGGGCCCTTAAATGATTTTCAATCAACTCGTGCCCTAGTATCAAAACTAGCTAGAATTTCAAAGGGTGGTTTTTTAGATATCTCTATTGCTTCTCAAGCATTACAAACTGACCCAAAATCTA
Organism: Candidatus Kerfeldbacteria bacterium; assembly: GCA_016182555.1. Taxonomy (GTDB): domain Bacteria; phylum Patescibacteriota; class Patescibacteriia; order UBA9570; family XYC2-FULL-38-9; genus JACPGJ01. The sequence goes on along the minus strand of JACPGJ010000001.1, from coordinate 7,880 downwards.
CGGCTATTAAACTTGCTGCCTTAGTAAAAACTGGGTGGCTTTTGCGAGTAAAACGAGGATTATATTTTATTTTGCCTCTCGAAGCTACGCCGGGAAAAAGTATGATGAGCGAAGATCCATGGTTACTAGCACGTGAAGCATTCTCCCCTTGTTACATTGGTGGTTGGAGTGCAGCAGAATATTGGGGATTAACGGATCAATTATTTCGATCAACCTTAGTGATTACAGCTGCAAATATTAGAGCAAAATCAATTACTTTACTGAATCATGAATTTCGCTTATTCCAAGTAGAGAATGCACGAATCAATAATGCTGTTTCTATTTGGCGCGGTAGTGAACAAATAAACGTATCTGATCGAGAACAAACAATCCTAGATTGTTTACGCAATCCTGAATTATGCGGTGGCATACGACACCTTTCAGATATAATGCTTTCCTATAAAGAGAACAAAGAGCACAATTTTCCAGCATTGCTTGCAAAAGCAAAAAAACATGCTAATGGTGCGTCCTGGAAGCGTTTAGGATATTTAAGTGAATTACTTTGGGAAGAGGATGCTCAAGAGATTATTGATGAAGCTAAAAAAAACATGACAGCCGGGAATATCAAACTTGACCCAAACGTGAATAGCAAAGAGACACTAATAAAACGATGGCATTTGTGGATTAATGTTACTATTATCAATCAAGAGCACGTATGATTAGCAAACAGGATATTTTAGATCGTGCAACAGAATGGCAATTACAGCCTGGTGTAGTGGAGAAAGATTATGTTTTAGGATGGTTACTTGCAGCAACAACGTTTCATCCTGTTACGAAAAAATATTGGGTTTTTAAAGGGGGGACGAGTATCAAAAAATGTTACTTCGAAACGTATCGATTTTCTGAAGATTTGGATTTTTCATTGTTACCTGCTTCTCCCTATACTCAAGCTGAAATTTTACAAATATTGAACGAGCTCACTCAATCAGTTAATGAGATGAGTGGTATTATGTTTGCTGCAGATTTAACCAAAGTATTGATACGACATGATAAATTAAATCGTCCAACATTTCAGGGTAAAATTTCTTATCAAGGGCCTCTTGGTCAAATTCGTTCTTGGCCAACTATAATCTTTGATATTACAAATAATGAACCGATAATCAGACCTCCTGTGCATAGAGGAATTATTCATTCTTATCCAGACGAACTTCCAAAAAATAATGGCGTTTTAAGTTATTCTTTGTGTGAGTTACTTGCTGAAAAAACGCGTGCTCTTTACGAACGAACAAGGCCAAGAGATTTGTATGATATTATTTATTTGCTTAATAATCAACGTGAATCAGTAGATCTAACAGAGCTATATGAGATATTTCAGAAGAAATGTGCTGCTAAGAATTTATCTGTTCCTACTGCAGAAAGCTTATATAAGCAAATTCAAACAGATGAGGAACTTGTAGCTGATTGGGAACAGATGCTTGCTCATCAACTTCCTATGTTGCCACAATTGACTGATTTTATTGATCGTCTACCAAGAGCAATTGATTGGATAACGCCAGGTATACTAGAAGCTGTACCAATATTGAATTCGGTACCCGCTGGTTCAGGAGAAATTATTGAAAATCCAACCGGTATACATTATTGGGGAGAAGGTATCCCGTTAGAAAAAATTCGTTTCGCAGGAATCAATCGCTTACTCGTAGAATTCTTATATTCTGGTCAACAGCGATTAGTTGAGCCCTACTCTTTGCGCCGTGCCAGTACTGGGAATTTGCTTTTATATGCACGGGAGGTAAGAACTGGAAAAATGAAAGCATTTAATGTTGCAAAAATTATTAATTTGCAATTTACCAAAACAACCTTTACGCCTCGTTTTCAAATAGAGATTGGTGCTCATGGGAAATTAAATATTTCGTAACTACCCTACCTGAGTAGTTACATTTTTTCTATAAACAGAGTTCGAGCTGCAGTGTAAAAGGAGCTCAATTTATCTCTGTTGTGCTATTGCTCGTTCAAAATGTTCTTTTGCCTCTTCTATCATTCTGCGTTGTGCTCCCTCTGTCATAGAGGCAATGTGCGGCGAGAGAATCACGTTATTCAATTGTATGAATTTTGGGTTTACATTTGGTTCATCCGGAAACACATCCAACGCGGCAGAAATTTTGCCTGTTTTCAGCACCCGCAACAACGCCTCTTCATCAATAATTCCTCCACGAGCGGTATTGATCAACAATGCTCCGTCTTTCATCTTTGCAAATTCTTTTTCAGAAAACAGATGCCGCGTTTCATCCATTAACGGCAGATGAATGGTGATAATATCAGATTGCGAAAGTAATTCCTCAAATGAAACAGCGCTACATTGTTCATAATCACAAATCCATGTTTGTTCAACGGCTTGATCATAAATGAAAAATTCCGGTTCAAAACCTTGTAACTTTTTGTACACCAGTTGCCCCACTTTTCCAAAACCAACAATGCCGACTTTTAAATCACTCAACTCTTTTCCGACAAATTGTTCACGATGCCAATTTCCAGCTCGTACATCAGCATTCGCTGCTGGAATATGGCGCAGGAGAGCGAGCATCAATGCAACAGCATGTTCTGCTGTAGCGTTGATATTTGCTGTTGGTGCATTAAAAATTTGAATACCCTTTTTTGTGCAATATGCCGTATCAATATTATCAATACCATTTGAACATTGAATAATATATTGTAATTTGGTGTATCGTTGTAAAACTTCTGCTGGTAATTTTTGTTTCGCGCCACTCACAATAATTTCCGGGTTATCACTTTGTGTATACTCGGTGAAATATGGTGAAACAAGGTTATGGTTATGGTGCAAAATCTGAATAGTCATAGTTATTTTTCTCCAGCAAGTTGCCCACACGCACCAGAAATATCACGGCCGAGATTTTTGCGAATGGTGGCGTGAATACCGGCTTTGCGAAGCCTGTCCGCAAAACCACGAGACTGTTCACGCGGAGTTTCTTCATATTTCGCACCAGTTTTGTTGTAGACAATCAAATTCACATGCAGCAAGTGCGGCTTTCCAATGCCTTCAATAAAATCAATCAGTTGTTGCGCATGTCGCGGTGTGTCATTTTCTCCGCGCAATAAAATATATTCCAAAAAAACTTTTCGGTTGGTCAGCGTAAAATATTCCTTCAACGCGGCTTGTAACTTCGCAATATTAAACGATTTATTTACCGGCATCATCGCTGTTCGTTCAATATCATTCGCCACATGCAGCGACAAGGCCAAGTTCACCTGCGGCCAATTCTTGCCTAAACGCAGAATACCCGGCACCAACCCAGATGTAGACACCGAAATATGCCGGTCACCAAAATTAAACACTTTGGGGTCGGTCAGCAACTGTAAACTCTCTTCCACATTGGTCAGGTTCGCCATCGGTTCGCCCATGCCCATGTAGACAATATTGTTCAAGCGCCCTTCCATGTTGTGCACGTGCATATATTGCATCCAAAACAGCACCTGGTCCGTGATTTCTTCAGCCGTGAGATTACGCATCAGCCCCAACTTCCCCGTGGCACAAAAAGTACAAGCCATCGCACAACCCACTTGGCTGGAAATACAAGTAGTCCATAACCCAGGCTTAGGGCTCATGAGCACCGTTTCCACACTATTTCCATCGGCTAGCTCCACGAGGGCTTTAAACGCGACTTTACTAGAAGAAGCTAAAATTTTCTTTTCTTTCAGGCTCATGAGTGGTAGTTCCGCGGCCGCTTTTTCACGCAAACCTTTAGACCAGGTTGTTAAATCATCAAAACTCAAAACACGACCACTACAAATAGCATCGATCGCTTGTTGGGCGCGGTAAGCTGGTTCGCCTTGTTCTTGCAAAAATGTTCGAATACGCTCTGGGTGCATAGGTTGGTATTATACATGAAACAGGAGTCTAGAGGAGAATCGGTGATTCCTTTCTATACCACAATACTGTTTGCGTCAACTGTGCTGTGGCGGTATACTCATACTATTATAAGTAATATGAGTAGTATGAAAAATACAAAAGTGTTTTGGCGATCGAGCATGGTTCTCGTTGCCCTCATTGCTGGCAGTGCGTTGTCATGGCATGCCACACAAGCACGCACCGCAGAATATTATGTCGAAGACGGTGATATTGCGCTGGACGGCGACTTGAGTGATTGGCCAGCAGATTCACAAGTAATTGATGAAACGGGCGTAGACGACGTCACAACACAAACATGGTGCTGGAATAATGATGCATCTTCTTGGGATGCTGATGTGGCAGAAGAAGATTGCACAGACAGCTTTTTTTACGACGAAAATTCACAACTCAATTTACAAACCGCTTATTTTGGCAGCAACGAAACGTATATGTACTTGGGTTTTGAATCCCTAGTTCCGATGATGGCCGTGTTGAATACCAGCACTGGTGAATATGAAGATATTTTTACCATGTATTTACAAGATGGTATTACAACACTGCCGCAAGCGTTTTCGCATGAAATGGTATTTGCTTATGATGTTGACCCCAACACAGAAGAAAGCGTTTCATACGATTACTATTTAGTTGCGGTGATGCGCGTACCAGAAGATTTATCGAGTCTATTTACCGGTGACGAAGGTAGCAGCACAGTAACGCTAAAAATGTATGCAGAAAATAATGATGAAGAAGGCTACCAAGACTCCGAAGAAACGGATTTAGGCGACCTGGGCAATAACGGCGAAACCAGCAATGACAGCTCAGGGGAAGATACGCCGTCAACACCGTCAGTAACGTTTGAAGTACGCGTAGATATTAGTAATTTCTTTGAAACAACGGGAATTACCTATGATGAACCTGTACTCTTCCGCATTGAAACGCATAGTGATATTGGTGATGAATCTGACGCCGTAGACATTCAATTCAGCGAAACAGGCACGCCAGATGTTCCCACTGGTTTAGACACGACAAATGTAAAAAAACGCTCTGCAAAATTGTTATGGGATGCGGTGAGTGGCGCTGATTTTTACAAAGTTGAACTCTCCCGGGCAAAAGGAGAAACCTGGAAAAAAGTGAAGCTATTCAAACAGGTGAATAAAAATAGTAAAGTAGTTGGTAAAGGCTTTTTGAAAGCAGATCGTACATACACATTCCGTGTAAAAGCGTGTAATTCTACCGGCTGTTCAGCATTTAGCGATTACACAGAATTCGCCACTGATAGCCAAAACTAATGCCAAAAGCCGTTACTCTGCGTGAATTTGATGAATGTATTGCCACTGTTTTGCGCACACCGGAATTAGAGCGTTTTGTGAACCAAGACTCGTTGTATAACGGCTTACAAACGCGTGGTCTTGGGGAAGTGACTCATGTGGGATTTGGCGTGTCCGCAAGCATGGAACTCTTTCGGCTTGCTCATGAATCGGGGTGCGATGCACTGGTAGTGCACCACGGGTTATTTATTCCGCCCCGGAATCTGGATCGGCTTACATACAATCGGTTAGCGTATCTCATACAAAACAATATCGCCTTGTGGAGTGCGCATTATTTGCTAGATGCCCACCCAGAAATTGGAAATAATGCTCAAATTATTGCAGCAGTTGGCGGAAAAATTGTTGAACCGTATATTGCTGGAAGCCGCGCACCATGGGGTTACATAGCGGAATTACCTCAACCACAATCGTTGGCAGCGCTGGTTGACCGGCTCGCACCTCGCTTTAGCCCAGACAAAATTATTTATGACTTTGCAGATAAACCGATAGAACGATTCGTTTGCGTTAGTGGAAAAGGGGGGCCAAGCGCCGAAGATATGGAACAATTAGCCAAAAATGGTGTTCAACTCTACATCACCGGTGAAATTCATGAGTGGCACCGTGAGCAATTTCGAGAATTTGGCATCAGCTGTATTGCCGGTGGCCACTACCACACCGAAACCTTCGGCCTACAAGCACTACAGCCAATTGTGGAAAAGAAACTTGACGTTAAAACGACCTGGTTAGATTTAGTTAATAATGTTTAATTTTAGCTAATATTAGTGTAAAAATTGATTCGGTAAACCAAAAAATAGTCCCTGCTACTGCAGAGCACCCTCCACAGTCCGCCCACAGTACGGGTTGACTAAATGGGTGCTTTTGCGTAAGGTGTCAGTCGCGAAACTTCACCAATAGATACTGCGGTGAAGTTTTTTGATTCAAAAATTTATGATGACATCTATCTTGAATACCGTGAATATCGTACGCATGGCGATTATCGTCCAAAAAAAGAAATTATTCCCAAATGCATGGCCAGTATTTTCGGCTGTGCGGGAACGGGCGAGCAAGCCAGTATACATGCTGCTTGCGGGTGCCGTGGCATATAATATTTTGCTCCCTTTACCATCGTTTTCTGATTCAGAATTTTCTGCATTTACCGCTGGTGAACAACCGCAAGAAGAACAGTTAATCGTGAGCCCAACAAATGCAGTAGAATTACCGGCCATTGAACAAGCCGAACCACGGGTATTGCGCCGCTATCATTCACAGGTAACGTATTACCTCTCTCTTCCAGAACAAACCGATGGCGACCCGTTTACCACCGCTTCTGGAACACACGTTCATGAAGGCACTGTGGCGGCGAATTGTTTACCCTTTGGCACCAAATTACGTATGCCCGACTTGTTTGGCGACCGTATTTTGACCGTGGAAGACCGGTTAAATGCCCGGCATGGCTGCTTTATTATTGATGTTTGGATGCCGGAACGCCAGGCTCATTTTGGCGCACCAATCACCAATGTAGAAATTGTGGAAAATATGCCAACATATCACCCGTTGTTACGCACGGAATAACCCGCGGCAATGGGGTGGCGTCCGGCCGTAGAGAGTTGAATACTACAAAGAAATTTGCTACACTCAATCAGCTCTAGATGCCGTTTTGGTGTGGTAGCAAAATGGTTATGCAGTCGCCTGCAGAGCGACTATATGTGGGTTCGACTCCCATCCACACCTCATTGTTTCATATAAAATTAGCCTGGACATATTTTGGACCAGTATATATAATTTTTTATATTTATATACTGGTTCATTTTTATGCGTAAAGATAAAGCACGCGCTATCGATCTTCGTAAGCAAGGTAAAAGTTATAACGAAATATCAGCAGCATTACATATTCCAAAAAGTACGCTGTCAAATTGGTTCGCGTGTGTTCAATGGTCCCAAATGACGAAACAACACCTATCCATCATCCATAGAGAACGCTCTCGAAAACGGATGAAAGCACTCACTGATGATATACGTGAAAAACGAAATGCCGCATATGCAAAACGGCGTAATGAAGCTAAAAAAATGTATCCTCAATATCAACAAGATAGACTATTTATTGCAGGTTTAATGTTGTATTGGGGAGAGGGTGATCGCAAACTACAGAATGGTTGCATTCGCCTGGCTAATAGTGATCCTGATATGCTTCTTATTTTTCACCGTTTTTTAAAAAAATATCTGCCCACCATATATAAAAAAACGAAAGCCTATCTTATTCTCTATCCTGACCTGGAAGATAAAGCAATAAAAACCTTCTGGTCGAGACATATAGGGGTAAGTCTAGACAAATTTTATAAAACACACTATATTAAAGGTCGCCATGCATCAAAGCGCCTACCCTATGGGGTATGCACAATCATTATTCGTAGTCGTGAATATAAAGAAATGATTGATGAGTGGCTGCAACTGGCAAAGTCAGACTTTGTCTAGTGCGGGTGTCGTATAGTGGCTATTATACGTGCTTGCCAAGCACGAGATGGCGGTTCAATTCCGCTCACCCGCTCCAGTTTTGTAGAAAAAGATACAGAAGACCCCAGAGCGTGGGACGCGCGAAGCGCGTCCCACTGATTTCCCCCCAATTTTCCTAACGAATTCGGAGCACCGCCTTCGGCGGTGCGCACTGTTTTTTCGCCAAGAAAGAGGTTCGA